>CAWFVJ010000020.1:0-75321 GCA_963819175.1 uncultured Acidobacteriota bacterium | reverse complement strand
ATACGCCGAGCTTGCAGGTTGAGATTCTGCGCGATCAGGCAAAGCTCTACGGCGTCTCCGAGTCGCGCATTCTCAATCTACTTCACAACGCGTACTCGCAGAACTACACCTACCTGATCAAGAAATCGACCGATCAGTACCAGGTGATCTTGGAAGTGAGGGACGACGAACGCTCCGAGCCGCACGATCTAGGCCTGCTCTATATCAAGAGTGACGATGGCCAACGGATAGTCCCGCTTAATGCAATCACCAATTGGCATACAGTGATTGGACCCCAGGCGGTCAACCACATCAACCAGTTCGCCAGCGTGACGCTGTTCTTCAATCTGAAGCCTGGATACACCATTGGACAGGCGACAGACTTCGTGGAGAAAGCCGCGAAGCAAATTCTGCCGTCCGGAATTCTTGGGGGACTTCAGGGCGAGGCCCTGACGTTTCGCGACACAGTTTCCAACCTGGCGATTCTCATGTTGCTGGCGGTCTTCGTGATGTACGTGATCCTGGCGATTCTCTACGAAAGCTACCTGCATCCGCTCACGGTGCTCTCATCGCTTCCTGTTGCGCTCGTGGGAGGGTTGCTGACACTGTGGCTTTTCGGAGCTGAAGCCTCCCTCTATGCTTACATCGGCATGTTCATGCTCATGGGAATCGTGAAGAAGAACGGCATCATGATCGTGGACTTTGCTCAACAGCGCATTGAGCACGGCGTCAAGGATGATCAGGCGATCCACGACGCGAGCATAGAGCGATTTCGCCCGATCATGATGACGACGATGGCGGCGCTGCTGGGAGCGTTGCCGATCGCTCTGGGCTTCGGTGCGGACGGAGCGTCGCGCCGGCCGCTTGGCCTGGTCGTGATCGGCGGATTGATCGTCTCACAGTTCATCACTCTGTTCATTACACCGGCCATCTATCTATATATGGAGGAGTTTCAGGAGAAGGTTCTGGACCGGTATTCGTTCTTCCGTTCGGAACGGCCTCAACTGCGTGGACCTGTGATTAGGATAGCGCGGGGGATTAGGATGATGCCTGCTCCAACTCGTTGCACTCATCTGGCGGCACTCATCATCGCGACGGTCTGTTCGCTTGTCATGGGTATCTCCGCTTGTGCTGTTGGACCAAAATATCAGCGACCGGTTGTCGACATACCCCCGACCTTTCGCGGGCTGACGCAGGAGCAAGCTGCCCAAAACGATTCGTCTTCAATCGCGGATGAGAAATGGTGGAGCGTCTTCCAGGATAAGGTATTGCAGGACTTGATACGCACAGCGCTTGCGAAGAATTTCGATGTTCGCATTGCGGCGTCGCGAGTTCTGCAAGCTCAGGCACAGCTTGGCATCACCCGCGCAGACCAGTTTCCGTCGGTCAATGCCGGCGGCAACATCACCAGCCAGGCCAGTCCCACGATTGGGCCGATACCCTCGTACCAGGTTACGCTTGGGCAGGTAAACGCTTCCGCCTCATGGATTCCCGACTTCTGGGGCAGATATCGTCGAGCGACCGAAGCGGCCAGGGCCGAGCTGCTCTCTAGTCACTGGGCTCAGCAGGCGGTGGCTTCCACGCTCGTAGCCAACGCCGCGAACTCGTATTTCCAGATTCGCGCCCTTGATCTTCAGTTGGAAATAGCGCAAAGGACCCTGGCGTCGCGAAGGGAATCGTTGCAACTGACCCGCACGCTGGAAGAACACGGCTTTGACAATCTGCTCGACGTGCGGCAAGCGCAACAGTTGGTTTACGCGGCCGCCGCTCAGGTTCCCGATCTCGAACGGCAGATTGAGCAGCAGGAGAACACTCTCAGCATACTTCTCGGAAACAATCCGGGCACAATTCCGAGGGGGTTGAAATTGACGGAACAGCCGCATCCTCCCGAAGTCCCTGCGGGGCTTCCGTCAGCGCTGTTGGAACGGCGTCCCGATATCCGCGAAGCTGAGGAAAAGTTGATTGCTGCGAACGCCCAGATCGGAGTCGCAAAGGCTGCCTATTTTCCACAGATCTCGTTGACTGGATCGGCCGGATTCGAGAGCACGGCGCTCGCAAATCTCTTTACCGGCCCTGCAGAGATATGGAGTTTGGCGGGACGCTTGCCCAACCTATCTTTCAAGGCGGAAGACTGAAATCAAATGTGCGGCTGGCGGAAGCTCAGCATCAGGAATCGCTCTTAACCTATCAACAAACGATCCAGGCTGCGTTTCGCGATGTTTCGAACGCGCTTGTTGCCTATCGCAAATACCGGGAGTTTCGCGTCCAAGAGGAGCGCCTGACGGAGTCAGCTCAGGATGCAGCGCGGCTTTCCGCGATTCGATTTAAGGCCGGGACGACGGATTATCTTGAAGTGCTCATCAACGAAACGAATTATTTTTCGGATCAGCTTACGCTTGCCCAAGCGCAACTGAATGAACTGCAATCACTGGTCCAGCTTTATCAAGCCTTGGGCGGAGGCTGGCAGTAGCCGTGCCCTTGGCTTGAGGCAAAAAAGGTGAGCTGTGTCTCCTAAATCGACATTCAAAATCCTGCAGTTATTGTTGTCCGCGATGTAAAGGTTATCGCCGCCGTCGACTGCTAAACCTAAACCCGGCAAATGCAGTTTGGGCCTTGCAAATAACCTGCCCCCTGTTTTTGGTCCAGCATAATGAGAGTCCCGGGGTTGAGTTGGACAACATAACCGAAGCAGGGACTGGCGTTGTGGGGGGAGACGACGCCAGCGCGGCGGCTTCGATTCGGAACTCGCTGGGCGTCCGGTAGCCGAGTGCGCTGTGCGGACGTGCTTGATTGTAAGCCATTCCACAACTACACGGGCGTGTTGATTGGAGCGGACGCTGCTTCGCACGCGATTGGCGACTTCCGCTTGCAATCCCCACGGTGTCCACCGAGATTAGAGAACAGCAACAGTCGCAGCCTGACCTGAATGCAGCTTCATAACTGCGGGGTGGAACTCTGGGTCAGCATATCGGGTTCGAATCCCTGAGGGACAGCCAACACTTAACCAGTCGTTCCCCATTCCACCCCGCGCATACCGCACTCCGGCTTAGTCTTTGACCTGTGTAAAACCTCTCATCGGCAGTACAATTCAAGCAATCCAAAACCACTGGATGTGTAAGGAAAGCTAAGGAACTCGCACTCCATGAAACCCTTTTATGTACGCCTGAATGCCGCGGATAATGTTGCCATCATCGCCAATCCAGAGGGAACATCCCAGGGTACGAAATTTGCCTGCGGGCTTACCGCTCAGGAATCGATTCCCCAGGCCAACAAGATCGCCCTGTGCAATCTCGCTCAGGGCGAGCCGATCGTTCGTTATGGTGAAGTGATTGGCCACGCCAGCCGCGCAATCCCGCAGGGCGCTTGGATTCGTGAAGACTGCGTGACGCTTCCTTCGGCGCCCGATCTCGATCAACTGCCGCTGGCGACTGCCACGCCGCTGCCGCTACCCGCTCTGGATGGCTACACCTTTCAGGGTTACCGCAATCCCGATGGAAGCGTGGGCACCAAGAACATCCTCGGCATTATGTCCACCGTGCAATGCGCCGCGCCGACCCTGGAATACGCCGTGCGCCGCATCAAAGCGGAGATCCTGCCGCGCTTTCGCGCAGTGGACGACGTGGTTGCCATCACCACCCCTTACGGTTGCGGAGTGGCAATCAACGCACCGGGCGCGCAGGTTCCCATTCGCACGCTGCGCAACATGGCTCTCAACCCGAATCTCGGCGGGGAAGTGATGTCGGTGAGCCTGGGATGCGAGAAGCTACAACCTTCCGTGCTTGCGGGCGACGCCTTCCCGATTCTGCCGAATGAGCCCTGGGTCGTGCGTCTGCAGGACGAACAATATCGCTGCTTCGGAGACATGATCGCGGCCATCATGCGCTTCGCCGAAATTCGCCTGGAGAGACTCAACCGGCGCACGCGCACCGCTTGCCCGGCTTCCGAGCTTAGCGTAGGACTGCAGTGCGGAGGCAGCGATGCCTTCTCCGGGGTGACGGCCAATCCCGCAGTGGGTTTTGCGGCGGACCTGCTGGTGCGCGCCGGCGCCACGGTGATGTTCTCCGAGGTGACTGAAGTTCGTGACGCAGCGCACCTGGTTACGCGGCGCGCGGCAAGTGTCGACGTGGCGCGGGCATTCACCCGGGAGATGGCTTGGTATGACGATTACTTGCGGCGCGGCGACGCCGACCGCAGTGCCAATACCACGCCCGGAAACAAAAAAGGCGGACTGGCAAACATTGTTGAGAAGGCACTGGGATCGGTGGCCAAGGCAGGCAGCACGGCGCTGATGGCAGTCTCAAGTCCCGGCGACCGCGTAAGCAGCAAGGGCCTGGTCTTTGCGGCCACCCCGGCCAGCGATTTCATTTGCGGTACCCTGCAAACCGCCGCCGGCATGAATATGCACGTCTTCACCACGGGCGAAGGAACACCCTATGGCCTTGCCATCGTTCCGGTAATTAAAGTGTCGTCGCGCACCGCTCTGGCCGAGCGATGGCCGGATCTGATTGACGTCGATGCCGGACGCATTGCGACCGGCGGCATGAGCATCGAAGACGTCGGCTGGGAGATCTTCCGTTTGATTCTCGAAGTGGCCAGCGGTCGCAAACAAACATGGGCGGACCAGTGGGGTCTGCACAACGCGCCTGCATTGTTTAATCCGGGGCCGGTCACGTAGGGCTGCCGCAGCCTACCGCGCAGAGGCCTTCTCCACAGCTTCGATCAGCGTCGCGGAATCGACTGGCTTTTCCAGCAGGGTGAAGCGATAGCCGTGATCCACCTGATCCAGGTTGCAGGTCGAAACGTCGCCGGAGATCAGCACCACCTTGCAGGTCGGACAGTAATCTTTCAGCCAGGATGCCAGCCGCAGGCCGTTGGTCGGCATGCGGTAGTCGGTCACGATTACATCCGGCTTCGATTCGATTGCGTGGTTGATTGCGGGAAGACCATCGTAAAACGTTCTGACCCGGAACCCGGCGCTGCGCAGAACCGTGGAGATTGCGTCGGCCAGAAGCCGGTCATCGTCGACAACAAAAACGAACGCTTGCTTACCCATAAACACCCACAAATAGCTTATGTCTAAAACGCGGGATGTTCCACCACAAAAAGCTTGAAACCAGCTACCAGAGCGCATTTTCGTGGTCGAGCCGGGCACTTCAGCAACTCGGCTGCGAACGCCGGGGAAGGACAGAGTACCTGAATCCTGGAGCCACTCACTTTTTAGGGGACTTGCGGAGCGGCAGCGGCCCTCCCTGGCAACGAAGTTGACGACAGGTTCCGTCGAAGTAGTTCCAATGGAGCGGTCTTAGCCTTTAGAATGGTTTCACCAATGGAGACCTTGCCCGATCACTACGTCGATTCCAGCGCCAAGTTGCAGACCCTCATCTCCGAGGTTGCCCGTTACGACATCGTCGGGCTCGACACGGAGTTCATTTCCGAAGGTCGGTATGAGCCGGCGCTTTGCCTGGTTCAGCTTTCCACCGAAAAAGACATTTGGATTTTGGACCCGCTGGCGGTCCCCAACCTGGATGAATTCTGGAGCGTGCTGCTGACGGGCGACCGTGAACTGGTGACGGTAGCGGCGCGGCAGGAAATCCGCTTCTGCGCCAAAGGCGCCGGGCGCGCCCCAACTCGTGTTTTCGACCTGCAAATCGCGGCCGGACTTGTAGGCTACAGTTATCCGCTCAGCCACACCAATCTGGTGCTGCGCACCCTGGGACAAAAGATTCACGGCGGCGAGAGCTTCACCGACTGGCGCAAGCGTCCGCTTACGCCCGTGCAATTGAAGTATGCGGGCGATGATGTTCGCTATCTGATCGAAATGCGCAAGCGCCTGGTGCGGCGCGCGGAGCAGATGAATCGCCTGGAGTGGATCCATGACGAATGCCGGCGTCTGACGCACAACGTCATGGAAGAGCAGGAGAAATGGCGAGTCTCGGGTAGCGCACGGCTTGGCCGCAGGCATTTGGCGGTTTTGCGCGAGGTCTGGCGGTGGCGTGACCGCATCGCTCAGCAGATGAACCAGCCCGCCACGCGCGTGCTGAGTGACAGCATGCTGGTGGAGGTCGCCCGGCGTTCGCCGGTTAGCGTCGAAGACCTGTTCGCCATTCGAGGTCTTGACCGCAGGTTGCTGCGCGGCGCCGAACTGGAGATCGTCAAGGCAGTGGTGGCGGCGCTGGCGATTCCGGAACCGGACCTGCCCTCCGACGAACGGCGCGACGATCCGCCCCAGGTTGCCGTGCTGGCCAAGTTGCTCTCGGTGGCGGCCAATGGCCTGGCGGCCGAACACGAAGTCGATCCCGCTTTGCTGGCCACAACGGCAGACTTGCAGGAACTCGTGCGCTGGTATCTCGGGCAGAACGGGACAGAGAAGCCGGGGCTTTTGCAGGGCTGGCGTGCCGACATCATCGCGACTCCACTGCTTGGATTCTTGCAGGGGGAACGTTGCATGCGAGTCGGCAACGTCAAACGCGCTAATCCCCTGGTCTTTGACGAATGGCAGAAGCGGTCCTAGTCGGACTTGGCAACTACATCGCGCTCAGCCCGCGCCAGATCCACATTCCGGCGATCACCAGAATCAGGCCACATGAAGTGGCTCCCAGCAGACGCACGATGGGAGTCAGCTTGGTTAGCCGCGCTATCAGCTCCTGCTGTTCCTTTGCGAGGTGAGATTCGGAGTCACCGAGGAACAGCTGATCATCCTCGTGCAAGCTGAGAGTGCCGCGATAAATCGTCACAATCACCAGGGCGGCAGTGACGATTCCCCAAACTATCAGCAGTAAATCGATGGATTGCATATACCACCTCGCAATCTCCCAGCGCCGTTCAGTGCGGGTAGCGGAGTTACTGCACGTCCATTCCGGCGCCTGCGGGGACGCAAACTGGAGCCAGATTATACTTCGCCCGGGGGCTGCGTGCGGGGAAAATTCCACGCCCTGGGCAATTGCGGATTCCTTGGGGAAAATAGGCCTGTTCGGGCGGCGAAGGTCCGTCTCCCACCGGCAACTTTGCTTTTTTGAGGGTTTTGCGACTGCCGGAGGCTTTGCTGCATCCAATCAGGGGATTGTGTATTTTGGGTGCCGGGGAAGGTCTTTCGGCCCTGCAAAGCGCTTTGTTATAATAATTTTCGAGGAGAGCAGCATGTCCACAACCAGCGTCCCTGAAGTGAAAAAAACCAACCCCGTGAATCTCACTCCGACTGCCATTTCCAAGGTCAAAGAGATCATGGCACAGCAGAATCCGATCCCGTCCGGGCTTCGGGTCGGAGTCGTCGGTGGAGGCTGCTCCGGATTCTCTTACACCATGCAGTTTGAAACCGCCCCCGGCGCCATGGACAAAGTGTTTGAGTACGACGGGCTGAAGGTTTTTATCGACGCCACCTCCCTGATGTACATGCAGGGCGCCACCGTCGACTACATCGAGACCCTCGAAGGCGCGGGATTTAAGTTCGACAATCCGAACGTGAAGAGCACGTGCGGCTGCGGATCGTCCTTCAACGCGTAAAGACGGCGTTCACTCAAACTCACAGTTTTCACAAGCCCCCGCGAAACGGGGGTTTGTCTTTTTGTGGTGGTAGGGGCTTACTGCGTGCTCGGAACGATGTTGCCGGATGATGGTTGTCCCGTGCTGGGCGAAGGCGTCCCGGCGGTCGGCGAAGAGCCAAAAGGTGATGCCGTGCCGGTCGCGCCCGGAGTTCCGGTTGCGGCTGGCGTTCCGGGTCCGCCGGGACTAGCGAGCGGGCTTCCAATCGGGCTTCCCGCGGGACTGCCAATCTGGCCGACGAACGCCTGCGGATTATATGGCCCGCGCAGCAGTTGGCCGCGATCCTGTGCGGGATCGTAAACGAACAGCCAATCTTTGTAAGCGGACTTCTTGTTGAACTCGTGAATCCCGTTCTTCTTGCTGAGGCTGGCCACCCCGATGATTGCACCGCCACCGCCTCCCGGTTGCGCGGTGCCTGCGGGAGAAGAAAACAGGGAGCTGGACGAACTCGTAGTTTGGCCGGGGGCGCCCGCGCCTGTCTGGCCAAACATGCTTGTAGTCTGCCCGGTGCTGCCCGTCGTGCCCGTCGTGCCTGAGGTGGTCGTCCCCGTCGTGCCCGAGGTGGCGTCGGTCGTATCGGTGGTTGCAGGTGCTCCTGTGCCGGCCGTCGTGCCACCCGTTGCAGTCGTACTGCCTGGGGTTGCGGGGGCATTGGCGCCCGCCGCTGCCGTGGCCGCGTTTTGCTGTCCGGATGTGCCGCCGAAGTTCATGTTAAAGAGTCCGGATTGCGATCCGGATTGCGGGTTGTTTGCCTGCCCCGGCTGCCCCGTGGTTCCGACGGCTCCGGCTGGAGTGCCGATGCCTCCGGCTGGCGAGGTCAACTGAATTTCACCATAGCGCACCAGACGCCACGGACCACCCGTGATGGGGTCTTTGTACCGCTTGCGGATAAATTTGAGGGTATTGGTATTCTCGAGATCCTCAATGCGTCCGGGGTAGCGGTTGAACTTCTTGTAATAGCGCTGGATGCCGCGGGCGTATTGTTCGCCGCGATGAATCATTTCGATCTCGCGGTCGCGTTGGATCTGTTGCGCCAGTCGGGGAGCAGCCGCAGTCAGGGCGATCATCATCAGGGTCAGCACGACCAGGAAGATGATCAGTATGTAGCCCTCGGAACCTTGGGTTCGGTTTCGCCGGCGTCTGATTGAACTGCTATACCGCATGAACGAATCCTGGGACTAACCCTGTGTCAGGGGCAGTGTCTGCCGTGCATTGCTGATAACGTCCTCAACCTCGACCGAGGCGGGCGTGATGCGCAGAATCTTGTAGCGGCGATTCACAATATCGCCCTGCTTCGCCACGAACACGGCATCCCCTTCTGCAAGAAATATCTCATTCTCCTCGCCTGGCCGGTTGGCATAGCCGAAATACTTGAGATTGATGGGCGGATGAGCAGGCGGTGTGTTTACGGCCCGGCTTTGTCGCCATCATTGCCGAAGCGATGGGTTTGGGAATTTCCTTTACCGGCTCGGCCCCCGCGCGAAAAATATTCCGGCCATTCCCTTTGTATTCGACGTCCTCGGCGTTCTTCAGCAGATCGAGTCGCAACCGCGGATCGAGATTATTTTCCGGCAGCAGTTGGGTTGCTGATTTCTCGCCCGTCAAAGGCTGCGAGACCGGCGGGCCGGAGACGGTGCTCTCCGACGGCATGCTGTAAAACGCGCGGATCAGGAAGAAAACACCGAGCAGCACGAGAACGCCCGCAACCGCAACCTTCTTCGGATTTTCCGTTCCGAGCTTCACAGCGCCGCCGCCCTCTGATAGGTCTGCATCTTAAGGCTGAGGCGGATGGCCCCGCCCTGCGATTCAGCCAGGTTCACGCTTCCAATCACCAGGAGCATTTTGCTCCTTTCCAGGGCGTTGATAAACCGGACTTCAGAGTCATAATTGCCCGTCATGTCCAGCGACATATCAATCTCAGTAACCTTAGTGTTCACTGCGTTCTTTGCTTCGGCGGCAGTGGGCTTCATGGGGATGTAGGTTATGTTCGCCAACTGCACGTGACTTTCCGTGGCGGCCTTGGCCAGCGCTTCGGAGATTTCCGAATAACGGCTTACGAAGTCGTGGGCATAAAAATCGGAGATCTGGGTACGCGCCTCCGCCAGCTTCTTGTCCATGTCGAGCGCCGGAACGGCCTGAATGCGCTTCTGCGCCAACTCCGCCTGCAACGCCTGCAACTCTGCCTGCGTGCTCTTGCTGGAACGTATGGCCGGCGACAGCAGCAGGGCGAGTGCGGTAACGTCGATGAATGCCAGGCAGACGATGACCACGATAAGCCCTCGTTGGGCTTGCGCCACATTACGCATCATCATCGAGTCACCCCCTTGCCGCCCGCCGCCTTCGCGTTGGCCGCGCTGTCTGTCTGGACACGGCGGACTTTCTTCTTATCGCTCTTGTCGCCGGCTGGCCTGAGCGCCTTATCGCCATCTTTCTTGGCTATATCTGGCTTGACTGCCTTGTTTCCATCGGTCTTGGCTTTTTCAGGCTTGGCTACCTTATCGCCATCTTTCTTGGCCATATCTGGCTTGACTGCCTTGTCGTCGTTTGCCGTCTGCGGCTGAGGCCCTTTGTCCGCGGCGCCTTGTTCCGTCGTGACCTTCGGTACGTACAGCATGGAGATATCAAACTGCACGCGGTCACCGCCGACCGCATTTGGCGTTCCGGAGACATTCTGCGCTACCGTCTCCGACCGCAGTTCCGGCTGCTGGAATGAAGGCGAGTCTTCGAGCCGGCGCACCAGCTCCACCGCCTGCTCCCGCGCGTCGCCGGCAACCACCATATGAATCTCGATCTGGTTGCGTTTGTTCAGCGAGGGAGCGATCGAAGTCACGTGCAGCCTGGCCGGCATGATGCGCTCCAGCTCCATAAACAATCGGGTCCAGGAGAAGCTGCGCCGGGCGATCAGGCCGTTGAGAAATGCCGACTGATTGGCGACCGCACGGTTCTGCGGCTGGTTCAGCAGTGCAATGCCGGATTCGCGTTGGTGGTTCAGCGCGTCAATCTCGTTTTGGACGAGCGCAACCTCAGCTCTGCCGCTGCGAGTCTGGCTCCATGCGTGAAAGGTGTACCAGCACAAGCCCGCGGTCAGCAGGGCAAGCAGAACTGTCCCCGTCCCCCAGGTTCGCAGAAACTGCCGAACATCCCTGTAAGGCCGAGTCGCGAGATTGATATTGAGTCTCATCGAATGCCCTCAGCCAAAAAGCGCTCCGGCCACAGCGGAAAGTTCAGCCTTGTTCTGTGTTTCCCCGGGGATGCCGAACGCAACCATCTCCTCAACCGGCAATCCCGTGTATCGTTCCAACGTCGGTGCAATGAGAGAAAAGTCGGGCAGCCCGGCGATCATCAGGCGTTGTACGCTCATCTTGAAATTGTCCGCGAAGTACACCACGGAAGGATAGATATCCTCAGCCAACTGCTCAGCCGTCAGATTGCTTTTGCCGGCGTGCTCGAGCGTGCGATACAGCAACAACTGGTTCGCCTGCACGATCGCAAGGCTGCTGCTCAGCGGGTCGACCTTGAGCGCCATCGTAGGCTCAGAGGCGTCAATCAGCGCCAGTGCTGAAATCGTCGACGGCAGCACAACTCCAGGATTGCAGCCCAACTCCCGGAACAGCGATTCGTAATCGTTCAGCACCGCATCGAGCATCACCGCGGCGATAACTTTTATGCCGTTTGCATCGCGCACGGATTGATAGCTGATCGCAGCCTTTTCGGCATCGAAGGGCAGCGCCTTCTTCAGCCGGAAGCGCACGATGGCGTGCGCCTCTTCCTTGCGCTCGGGAAGCGTGTCGAAGTCGAGCATGGCGATGCGGCAAGCGGCGTCGGGCACAATCGCGATGACATCGTGCGCCTGGGCGCCAACCGCTACCAACACCTGGCCGACGGCTTCTTTCACCACCTCGCGTTGCAGAATGTTCTCCGTCAACAGCGAAGGGACGAGGGCGCCGGCGGGAAGCGAACGCGTGCTCAGTTGTTCCACCGCGTTGCTGAGAGCCGCAGCCCGGGCTGCGATGACTGCCGTTGGCGTAATCTCGCAGGCGTACATCGGTCCGACCGCCGTTCTTTTGCGTTCCAACATTTTTTGATTATCTCTTACCGCGTCGTTTCAATGAAGGTGACCTTGTTGATCTCCTTCAGAGTGGTAACGCCGTCCTTGACCTTGGCCAGAGCCGACTCCCGGAGAAAATGCATGCTGTCTTCGCGTGCTGCCTTGCGAATCTCCGAGCTCGGCCTCTTCTCCAGAATCATCTCCCGAATGCGGTCGGTTAACTCCAGCAATTCGTGAATTGCGGTTCGTCCCCGGAAGCCGCTGCCGGAACACTCGATACAGCCTGCCCCTTCGTAGAACACGATGGTTTCATTGGCGTCCGGCGAGAGGCCGCTGCTTTCAAGCAGTTCCGGGGGGTAGTAAACGCGCTGTTTGCAGTGCTGGCAGATCACGCGAACCAGCCGTTGCGCCAGAATGCAGTTCAGCGAAGAGACGAAGTTGTAGGCCTCGACTCCCATGTTCAGGAACCGCCCGATCACGTCGACCACGTTGTTGGCGTGGACCGTGGTGAAGACCAGGTGGCCGGTCAGCGCCGAGTTGATGGCAATCTGCGCGGTTTCCGTGTCGCGGATCTCGCCCACCATGATCTTGTCCGGGTCGTGACGCAGGATGGAGCGCAGGCCGCGGGCGAAGGTCAGGCCCTTCTTTTCGTTGACCGGGATCTGCGTGATCCCGCGGATCTGGTACTCGACAGGATCTTCGATGGTGATGATCTTGTCTTCATCCGTCTTGATTTCGTTGAGCGCCGCGTACAGAGTCGTGGTTTTGCCGCTGCCCGTGGGGCCGGTCACCAGCACCATGCCGTAGGGCTCGGCGATATAACGGCGGAACTTCCTCAGATCCTCGTCGCTGAAGCCGACCACATCGAGCGAGAGCTTCTTGAATTTCTCGCTCATCGACTCTTTGTCGAGCACGCGCAGCACGGCATCCTCGCCGTGGATGCTCGGCATGATGGAGACGCGAAAGTCGATGGCTCGCCCGTTGTAGCGCACGCGGAAGCGGCCGTCCTGCGGCACGCGCCGCTCCGAAATATCCAGCTCGCTCATTACTTTGACGCGCGAGATGATGGTCTGGTGATGCTCCTTCGCGATCGGCTTCATCGCTTCCTGGAGCACGCCGTCGATGCGGTACTTGATGATCACGGAATCGTCGCGCGTTTCGATGTGAATATCGCTGGCTCGCCGCTGCAAGGCCGTGAAGATCGTTGTATCCACCAGGCGGATGATCGGACTGATGTCGTTTTCCTGGGTGAGCCGCTCGAACGAGATGGTCTCGTCCTGTCCGTTCTCGTCTTCGCGGATCACGTCCAGCGTGAAGGTCTCGCCGGCCTCGTCCAACACGCGCTGCGACTGCTCCGTCTTCTTGAGAATGTCGCTGATCTGCGACAGCGTGGCTACGCGCGGAACAATCCGGCGCCCCAGCAACAGGCTGATCTCATCGATCATCGGCAACTGGCCGGGGTCGGCGATGGCGATCGCCAACCGGCCGTCGGGCAACTCCTCCAGCGGAATGAAATTATCGCGGAACATCAGATCCACCGGAACCTTGCGAAACAGTTCGTGCTGGATGTGATGGTTCCTCAGGTCGACAAACTCGCATCGATAGCGGTTGGCCAGCTCACGTGCCCGGCTTTCCTCGCCGCCCACTTCCACTATCGGAGTCTGAACAAAAAGCTGAGACATGAAAACTCCACAAAACTTCTAATGGCTAACGCCCACGCCCATACTGAAGATAGGCAGGTACAGTGAAATCAAGATGAACGCGACGATGATTCCCATGAAAATCATGATCGCCGGCTCGATCAAAGCCATTGCCGCCGTCAGCGCGTTCTGAACGTCCTCTTCAAAGAAATCGGCCACTGAATTCAGCATCGCCGACAAAGCCCCGGTGGATTCTCCCACCTCGATCATCTCGACCGAAAGCGCGGGGAAGAGCTTTGTCTCTTCCAGACTGTGCGCCAAAGTGCGCCCCTCACGAACGTTCTGCGTGGCCTGAGTGATCGCGGTCTTCATCAGCCGGCTCTGCATCGACTGCGATGCCGTATCCAGCCCCGACACCAAGGGTAACCCTCCGCTCAGCAAGGTTGAAAGCATACGCGACAGCATGGCCACCTGATACTTGATCCAGATGCCGCCGAATATGGGCAGGCTGAGCTTGACCCTGTCGATCTGCTGGCCGCCCCGGTCGGTGAGCGACCAGCGGTGCAGCAAGATCCCAGCCGCGGCCAATGCCAGCACGATGATCGGCAGGTACGTCTTAATATTGTTGGCCATCGTAAGTGTAAACATGGTGATGGCCGGCAGATTCTCTCCCAAGTCGGCATACAACGCGCCAAACCGCGGAACGACGAACGTAACCAGAAAAGTAATCAAAACGGTGACGCCTACCACCAGCACCGCCGGGTAAATCAGCGACGTCACCAGCTTTTTCCGGAACGTCAACGTCAGCCGCAAAAAGCCCAGGTAGCGCGCAAGCACTTCGTCGAGGTTGCCGCTCTTCTCGCCCGCCAACAGCGTGGTCGAGTAAATTTTGGGAAATACTCCTTGTGCTTCAAAGGCTTCCGAGAGGGGTTCGCCCCCCTTGACCCGGTCGCGAACATCTTGCAGCACCGAGCGAAAAAACTTGTTCTTCTCGCGCTTAGCCAGCAAATCCAGTCCCTGCACGATCGGCAGCCCGGCGCGAAACAGAGTAAGAAACTGCTGGTTGAAAATGACGAACTGGCTGAGCTTTACCTTGCGTCGAGACGATGGACGCCAGCCCCGTCTCCCCAGCAACGCCCTCGGCTTGATCGAGTAAACAAGGTACCCCTGCTGGACGTATCGGTTGCGAATCTCGTCTTCCGAGAATCCCTTCTCCGTTTGTTCGGTTACGCGGCCGCGTTCGTCAGCCACTTTGACTAGGTAATCTGCCATGGCAGTTTCAATACTGACTACAGAGGCGGGCCCGAGCTGCTGAAGCCGATCATCGGGATCGGCTACCAATCCAGTTTAACACTTGGAGAAGTACTGGATTACAGCTTAAACACCCTCTCAAGGCCCAAGTTCCGTCGTTCCAAGCACCTCCAGTCCCGGCGGTGGCTGGAACTGAAAGCGCTCATTGCGGATCGGCACGTTGTCGCGTTCCTCCTCGAAGCGAAAGTCCGTAACCGAGCCGTCAAGAGAGTAGATGGAGATTCGGGAGATGCGGCTGTCTGGGGTGATTTCGAGTATAACTTTGGAAATTCGATCCTCCATCCCCTTGGGCACGCCTGAGAGCGCAACATCCGTTGGCTGGTCGAGCCGCTCGCCGGCGGCAAAGGACAGGGAAGAGAACTCCTTTTCCAGCTTGGTATGTCCCAGCAGGTAGCGCAACGGCGATTTCAGGTCGTCGAGTCTTTTGACGGCGGCGCGGCGTGCCTGCCGCTCGCCTGGAACGTAAAACCATGCGGTCTTACCGTCCGAAACGAAGAGCTTCTTCACCGGAGTGTTGTACTCCCAGCGCATTTTGCCCGGTTTTTTCAACCACATCGTCCCGGACTCGCTGCGCGCCAGCCCGCCTCCGCGAAAACCCTCGCTGAAGCCGGCTTCGAGCGAAGCCAAGCCGTTGTAGTGCTTATCGACCCCGTCGGCAACGTGGCGCAAGTCAGGTGTCTGGGCGTGCAACTGGCCAAAACCCCAGCCAAAAACAAAGAGGCAGGGAAGCAGCGCGAGCAGGCAGACTTTTAACATTCGACTCATAAACTTCCGGCTTTGGGCTTCGCCAGGAAGGACGGCTTCTGGCCCGGAGGCAATCCCTTGGTAATGAACGGCAGAGAGTCGGGGCGGGAAACCTGTACTCGGCCATCCAATAGTAAGTACGGATTGCCCAGCGGATCGGCTGGCAACCGAGGCAGGTACCCGGCTTGCACGAGTTGAAGAAAGCTTTCCGGCACGGTTGCAGTTTCACGCTGGTAACGGTTTGCCATCGCCTGCAACCGCTCCACGTCATTGTCGACCTTTAGGGCAAGCAGGCGTTTTGCTGCGTTTTCGCGAATGTCCGGGTTATCGGAACTGTTGTAGATCTGCGTCCAGAGAAACCGTGCGGTTTCCGCCTCCCCCGCATGTTGGGCGAGGGCGGCGGCCATCACCTTCATCCACGGCAGGGCTCCCGGAACTTGCGATCCTTGCAGAAAGGCCTCCGACGCCGCTTTGCTGTCATGCAGTTCGTCGAAATAGATGTATCCCAGGTGATACCAGAGGCGCCAAGCTTCGGGATTTTCCCGGATTCCTTTCTTCACCAAGGCAGCCGCTGCTTCGGGATCGCCGGCTCCTTCGGGCGGATTCTGGGCGAGGAAGATGGAGCCGAATTCGTAGGCGATCAGCAGGTGCGGATCGAGCGTCGTCGTAATGTCCAGCAGCGGCGCCAGCAGTTTGTATTGTTCGGCCTGCATGTGGTGCTTGCCGCCAAAATACTGCACCACTCGCGTCCAGTACAGATCCGCCATTAATCCGGTATATCCCAAACTCAATGCCTTGACTGCCTTTGCCGATGGAATATAAAGCGCTTCTTTCAGACTAACGCGCTCCCGCACGTCATCGCTTTTCCGCAACGCAAGTATGCTCAGGCTCAGGCACGAGAAAAGCAGCAGCCAGACGCCCAGACTGGCTTTGGCGCGGCTGCTGCTCATTTCAGATTCCGGCGGTCGAAGATCAGCACCGCCATGCTGGTGACAGCCGTCGCATAAAGCAGGGCATAGAGGCTGTTGAACAGAATCAACTGGCCGGGTACCGGCACGGAATGCGCAACCTCGGAAACCACATTGAAAACGGCGAAATTGGGCAGCACATACGCCAGTCCGGTGGTCAGCCAGTGGGTCGCTCCCCCGGCCATCGCTCCGAAGCCGCGAAGATCCTCGGCGAAGGTGCCAATCACGAACAACGAGAACGTGAAAATTGTGGAGAGCAGAGGCGATGAAAAGGTGGAAAACATCAGGGCCAGCGACGTTATGACCACGAACTGCAAAACGATGAAGTAGAGCGCCACCAGCAGAAAGCGGTCAGCCGGCTCGAACCGATTCTGCAAATAGAGCAGCGCCGCGAAAAAGGCGACGCTCATAAATCCGGCGTTTACCACCAGGGTGGCAATCAGGCCCAATTGCTTGCCGACAATGAACTCCCATCGTCGCACTGGCCGCGCCGCCAGTACTGTGTAGAGAGTACGGCGCTCGATCTCTTTGCTGACCAAGCCAATTCCCAGAAAGATGGCGATGACAATGCCGAACAGCGCAATCGCCGTCAGCCCGAGGTTTACCAGCACCAGGCGCTCGATGCGGATCGAGATGCGTCCCATCAAAAGCGCTCCGCCAACCATCAGAATCGCAAAGACCACCAGGTTGTAGAGCACGCGGTCGCGAACTGCCTCGCGGAACGTATTGAAGGCGATTACGCGAATTCTGCCGATCACGATGCGCCCTCCCCCGAAGCTACCTTCGATTCTGTTTCAACTTCTCCCTCGATGCGCTCCAGGAAGAAATCCTCCAGGGTTGCACGCACGGGCGTCAGCGAGATAAGCCGGGAGCCTTTATTGCGAATGATATCGACGGCGCGTTCCATCGATAGCTCCGGCAGCACCGCCCGGAAGAACGCTCCACTGCTGTGTATTTCGGCCCCGAGTTCGACGATCGCGTCCGCGGCCGCAACCCCTTCCCAGACGACCTCGACCCTTCCGCTGACTTCGCGCACCAGGTCAGCTACCACCCCTATGCCGCGTAATTGGCCATGGTTCAAAACAGCCACGCGGTCGCACAGTGTCTCGGCGTCGGACAGGATGTGGGTTGAAAAAAAGATTGTCTTGCCTTCGTCCTTCAGCGACTGGATCAGGTCGCGCACTTCACGCCGGCCAATCGGGTCCAACCCCGACATTGGCTCGTCCAGAAAGATTAGTTTCGGGTCATGGACGATGGCCTGAGCGATTCCGACGCGCTGGAGCATGCCCTTGGAAAACTTACGAAGCTGCAGGTCGGCGTGCTCGTGAATGCCAACCCGGCGCAGTACCGTCTCGACCCGCCCCTTCCTGTCTCCGGCGGAGACGCCCGAAAGGCTGGCAAGATAGGTGAGCAACTCGCGTGCGCTCAGATGGTCGTAAAAGTAGGGCTGCTCGGGAAGGAAACCGATCTGCGCCTTCATCGAAGGATCGTCCAGCGGACGCCCCAGAATGGTCGCCGTTCCTGACGTGGGATAGATAAGACCCATCAGTAGCTTAAGGGTGGTCGTCTTGCCGGCGCCGTTGGGGCCAAGGTAGCCGAAAACCTCGCCTTCCTGCACCGAGAGGGTTAGCGGAGACAGCGCCTCTCGTTCGCGCTGCCGCCAGAAGCCAACCTTGTAAGACTTCGCCAGTCTGAAGGTTTCAATGGCCGCCATGAGGGTAAAAGTCAATCTCAGATTCGCCCTAATTATACAAGGCAGCCGAGTTGCCGGGTCTTAATCAAAGATGTACTAGCGCCAAAAATGGTGGATCGACGGCGGGTTGAAACCTGGCGGACGCTGGCCCGACTACTGGATAGCGGGATCGGTCACCAATGCGGTTTGGTTCGTCGCATTGAAGCGGATAACACCGGTTGAATCGGTATAGAAGCGCTTGGTGCCGCTGTGATTCCAATAGGCGGGATCGCCATGCACGGTGTATCCGAGGTTGGCATTGAGCGCGTACGTGAAATAATAGCCGGTCTTGGGCGTGGAAACCCACGTGGCATTCGCCAGCGTGTCGTCAATGATGCAGGCTGCGGTTGAAGGCGGGGAGGTGCAACTGCTTCCACCTAGCGTGGGCAAGTCGGGAGAGTAGGCGGTATACGTTGTAAAGTACGTAAGCTCGGCAGTGTTGATGGTTCGCAGTGAACCGATTGCCGACGTCTCGTTGGCGTTAATCCTGGCGCGAAGCATATTAGGAATAGCTATGGCCGAAATAACCATGATGATCGCGACCACGATCAACAACTCGACGAGTGAGAAACCACCTTGTTTGTGCATGCGATATTTCCCGTCGGCTGACCCTCTGCCTAATGTTCCCAATCGTAATCTAGCACGATAATTACCAAACAGTGCACTCACCCTATGTTTATATAAGTTATTTATTTTATATAGCTTACAAGCAGAAAACAAAACACTTCGTAAGACGCTGAATCGAGAGTATTAGAATCTGTCAATCGGAAATACAAAATTTTGTCAATTAAAATGAAAGGGGCCAGCGCTTGGCTGGCCCCCGGCTGTACCCTCCCCAGGTACTTTGCCTATTTGTTACTGGATCGCAGGATCTCCGACACAGTGGCTGCGGCATTGGCGTTGTAACGAATTACGCCAGTGCCGTCAGAGTAGAAATTCTTAACTCCGTAAGGCAGTACCACCGGGCGTTCCCTGTAGGGTGTAGCCCACGGAAGTGCTCGTGCCCAGAGCAAAGTAATAGCCGCTCTTGAGGGCAGTTGCAGAGCTCGTTGCCAGCGTGTCATCGATCAAGCAAGCGTAGTCGAACTCGGAGTGGTGCAATCGCCACCGTTTGTGCCCAGGTTCGCGATCGTGGCGGTGAAGCCGACAGACGGATAAGTTGTGTTGTAGCTGGTTTCAGCCGTGTTGATGGTGCGCATGGAGCCTACGGCAGAGGCTTCGTTGGCGGCAATGCGCGAGCGAAGCAGGTTCGGAATGGCAATGGCCGCGATGATCAGGATGATCGCGACGACGATCAACAGTTCGATAAGTGAAAAGCCCTTCTGTTTCCGCATTTTGTAACCCTCTCTCCTCAATTGGTTCAGGTTGTAGTTAAGACCCTTACGTTCAGGTCCACGCTCCAGTCAATTGCACGAGTCCTTCCAATCTGAAAGCTGTGTCTTATAATTTTATAAGTCTTTTAATTTTATAATGTTACGAACTGCTACGGAGATCGGTGGTGGCTGGAGCAGGACCAAAATACCGGAAATTGTCAGTGTCGATTGCCGTAAAATGTCATGATCGGTTGGTCCAGGACAGCGGCGTCACCTCAAGCGGGCGTCTTACCTGTCCACGATCCCTTTGGCTTGGCAATCCCCTGCAAAAGGTAAAGGGGCCAGCATTGCTGACCCCTTCACGGTTATACCTCCCAGGCACATCGCCAAATTCTACTGGATGGCGGGACTGGTGGCAGATGCGGCGGCCCCAGTGTTGTAGCGGATAACCGCCGTGCCATCGGTGTAGAACTGCTTAATTCCCGTGGAACCAATATGCGCAGGTGTTCCCAGCAGCGTATAGCCCACGTTTGCGTCGGCAGCATAAGTGAAGTAATAGCCGCTCTTGCCAGCGGTTGCGGTGAGTAGCTGCTCCCAGAGTGGCGTCGATCAGGCAGGCGCCGGCCGATGTCGGGCTGGTGCAAGCGGTACCGGCCAACGAAGGCATATCTGCCGAATAACCGGTTGATGGATAAGTCGATGCGAACGTGATCTCAGCGGTGTTGATCGTGCGCATCGAGCCCACAGCGGATGCCTCGTTTGCCGCAATACGAGAACGGAGTAAGTTCGGAATGGCGATGGCGGCGATAATCAGAATGATCGCCACAACGATCAACAGCTCGATCAGTGAGAAACCTTTTTGTTTACGCATCAAACTCTCCTTGAATCCCGTAACCCGCTCAAATTTCCTCAAGCAATACTATGCAGTTATCGTGCCGAAAGTAGAGTTTTCACGAAAAAAATTATCTTTCGTAAGTTCTTGAAACTGAAAAGGAAACAATTCCAGCCAATGACTGTGTTCACCCTGATCATCGAGAAGATGACAGAAGTTGTCAAGTGCTGAGCACATACTTTGTCACTCTCGTCATGGTCGCTGAACAAGCCTCGCGAGCAGAACCGATATCCCTCAGAGGCTTAAAGCCTTATCGGTTTTACTGGTCTTACGTACGGGCTGAAGCCCGTACCCTTCAAAACCTTCACTTGTGCGGCCCTTCCTTAGCCCCAACAGCCGAATAGACAATCCCACGGCGCATCCAAGTGAGCCATCCGGGGATACCAAAAGAGAAAAAAGACAATGGCCGCCGAAATTGTAATGAATGCCAGCCGGATGCCGAAGATGCGCGGCTGAGGAATTCCTTTGAGTGCCACGGCAATTGCCACGCCCAGGAACATTGCCGCTGAAAAGTAATAATAATAATAAGTCACGGCACGCGGAGTGACCGCCCATTGCGCCAGGTTGGCGGCATACAGGAGGACCACGAATGTCTCAGCCGAGGCAAAATGCTTCCATGTCCGTCGCACGCAAATGACCAGCGCCAGCAATCCTCCCCACATAACGACATAATTGCCGACCAAATCAGATAGCAATCTTTGGGAAGACACCTGGAACGGCCAGCTGTACCAGGGCGAATAAATATACTTGTTCCCCGAAACGCCCTTGCTAAGGCTCCACATGCGCGCGTGCATCCTTGCCAATTCCGTTAACGAAAAAGTCAGATGACTGGCTCGAAACGCAGGCAGGTAGGTCAAGCAATAGGTGACGATGGGCAGCAGAACGAGGCCAAGGAATAACGTTGGGAACCTGATCTCTCGCAGGTTCCGCGCCTGTCTGGCGAGATTGGCATTCAATACCGCGGGGCAAAACTTCCAGCAGGCCAGCAGCGCGAAGCTCGCAGCCAGCACCACCGCGAACATGTCTATGGCAGTCCACTTACACGCTCCGGCGAGCCCGAACATCAGACCGGAAAACAAAAGAAAAATCCGTCGTGTGCGCACCCCTACGTCCAGCTCGACGGCTGCGCTGAACCCCGCCAGTCCCCACATGCTGAACATGAACATGGGCACATCCAGCATCGTGGTCCGCGCCATGACAAACAGGAAGTTGTTAAACAATGTTAGCGCGGCGGCGGTGAGCGCCAGGGAATAGTCGCCCAGCAGCACAATCGTCCAAAGGAAGACTCCGACTATGGTCAGTGCGCCGCAAACCGCGCTGGCAAGACGCCAACCAACAGGATTGTCTCCGGCGATTGCTGCTCCGGCGGCAAACAGGTACTTGCCTAAAGGCGGATGTTCAGGCAACGGCGCGCGCGTGCCGGACAGGATCGAGTGGATTGCTTCAATGTACGTGCCTTCGTCAAAGATTGGTATCGGTGGATGGTTAAGGAAAGCGGTGAGAAGCGCAAGCGCCGAAAGGCCCAGCAAGACGCAGGTGATAACGACTTTCCGGGGTGAAGTCTTTTGGAGGGGCAAGTCCGGGTTGTCAACATGCATGCGCGGAGAGTGCTCTTCCGTCCGGAAATCCAAGCTCATGGCCGGGGCATCCACAAAGCCGAGTCGTATCCAACCTGTTGGGCTGTCCCGAGGCTAACATCCACTCTGTTCCGCCGCAACACAACGTTCTGACTTTCAGTTTTGCACCCGAGCCGGTCTTTCAGCAGACGAGCTGATCGCGCGAGATTTTCAGTCCAGTGAGATTGCCGAGGATGGTGACGGCGATCTGTTCGGAGCGGAAGAATTCGTTCGCGTTTTCCAGGACATCTTCGGCGCTGACGGCCTGGACGCGCTCGATAATCTCGTTCATTCCGAAAAAGCGGTTGTAATACATTTCCTGGCGCGCCAGGTTTGACATGCGCGCGGTCGAGGACTCCATGCTCAGCATAAGGCTGCCTTTGAGCTGGTTCTTGGCGCGCTGGAGTTCGTCTTCAGAGACCAGGTTCTGCTTCAGGTCGCGAAATTCGTTGACGATGGAGTTGACCACCTTGGAGGCGGAAGCGCGGGAGGTGCCGGCGTAAACGGCCAGGCATCCGCTGTCGCGATAGGGATTCAGTTCGCTGAAGATGGAGTACGCCAGGCCCTGACGCTCACGGATATTCTGGAAAAGCCGCGAACTCATGCCACCGCCGAGGATGGTGTTGAGGACAAACGAGGCATAGCGCTTCTCGTGCGAAATCGAATACGAAGGGACGCCAATGCAGATTTGCACCTGTTCGAGGGACTTCTTGTTGCGAAGCATGATGCGCGCCTGCGCCTGCGGGGGAACCTGGTGCAAAGGGTCCGGCTGCGGCTGAAGATGCTGGAATGTGTTCGTCACCAGCTCTACGAAGTTGTCGTGATTGATGCTGCCGGCGGCGGAGATCACCATGTTTCCGGGGACGAAGCGGGCTCCGTAGTAGTCGAAGAGCATTGCCTGGTGGAATCCGCGCACCGTTTCCTTGGTGCCGAGGATGGGCCGGCCCAGTGGGTGGCCCTTCCAAAAGTTCTGGGTGAAGATTTCATGGACGAGCAAATCGGGATTGTCCTCGTCCATTTTGATCTCTTCGAGAATGACGCCGCGCTCTTTGGTGATGTCGGATTCGTTGAAAAGCGGATTCAGTACCAGGTCGCTGAGCACGTCCAGGGCGATTGGCAGGTGCTCATCAAGCACCTTCACGTTGAAACAGACGCATTCCTTGGCGGTGAAGGCGTCGAGGTTTCCCCCAATGGAATCGACTTGCCGGGCGATGGCTTCCGCGTTGCGGCTCTTGGTGCCCTTGAAGACCATGTGCTCGACGAAATGGGAGATGCCGTTGAGGTCTTGCGACTCGTGGCGCGAGCCGGTTCGGATCCAGATACCGATCGAGACGGAACGAATATGCTGCATCTCTTCAGAGATTACCGTCAACCCATTTGGCAGCTCCGTGCGCCGCAGGCTGCGAAGATCGTCGACGAACTCTTTTTGCATGTTGGCTCCCTTATACCCGAGACTGGCAAAGCAGGGTTTTGTCGCTTCGTTACCGCAGCCGTTGAGTTTTCCAGATCAAAACAGCGAAATGAGTGCCGCTCCCTGTGCCCCACCATCTAAGATAACAATATCCGACGGCTGAGAGGTGGTTCCGGGGCTCTGTGATTACGGGGTTCTGGGCTACGGCGCTACGTACAATTGATTGGATGCATGACCCAGACTTCTCAATCCGAACTATTAGGCCTTAATTTGCAAGAGCTTACGGCGCTTGCGGAGTCTCAGGAGCAGCCACTCTACCGAGGTGCTCAGCTCTTTCATGCCATTTACCGGCAGCAGAGGAGAAGTATAGCTGATATTTCGACATTGCCGGGGCCGTTTCGCGCAAGCCTGCTGGCGCAGGGGTTTGAGATCGGCATCCCGACGATCGAGCGGCACTTCGCTTCCGTGGACGGCACGGAGCGTTACCTGATCCGCTTTGGCGACCGGCAGACGGTGGAAACCGTCTGGATGCCCGAGGGCGACGGTGGCGAGCAGGGCGACGGCAGCGAGGCTGCCGAAGCGCGTACACGGGCGACGATCTGCATTTCAAGCCAGGCCGGATGCGCCGTCAACTGCCGCTTCTGCATGACGGCGCTTTTGGGGCTGCAACGCAACCTGACTGCCGGGGAAATCGTTGGACAGGTTTTGCTGGTGCTGGCCGGTCACGGCGTCGAACCGGAGCGCGACCGCATCAACCTGGTGTTCATGGGGCAGGGTGAACCCTTCCTTAACTACGACAACTTTATGAAGGCCGTGCGCCTGCTGGTGGAGGGCACGGGAATTGCAGAGTCGCGGATGACGGTTTCCACCTCCGGAATTCTGCCGCGCTTCGCCGACTTTGCCCGCGAGCCGGTGCGTCCCAAGCTGGCGATTTCGCTGAACGGCAGCAACGACGAGAGCCGCTCCCGCGTGATGCCGATCAACCGCAAATGGAATATTGCCAGCCTGATGGAAGCGGCCAGAAGTTTTCCGCTCCGGCCACGCGAGCGGATCACCTTCGAGTACGTGCTGCTTGGCGGCGAAAATGATTCGGTCGAGAATGCGCAAGAGTTGGCGGGGTTGCTGCGCGGACTGCGTGCCAAGGTCAACCTGATCGCACTCAACGCCGGCCCAGGCATCGGGTTCTCCACGCCCGCCGAGGAGCAGGTACTCGCCTTTCAACGGGTGCTGGTTGACGCCGGGATTCCGGCATTTATCCGGCGTCCACGCGGCCGCGACATTTACGCCGCTTGCGGTCAACTGAAACGCACCACCGAGCTCACCAAAATTCAAGCCTGACGGTCCACGCTGACAAGGTTCCCACATCTGCTGACTGCGGCAGATATGGGGCACCGGGCCGGAGCCCCACGTCTGCCAGGCGTTACCCACGTCAGCCCAAACAAGGGGCGGGACGTGGGGCACCCGCTGAAGCCGGGCGAAGAAGGCCGTCGCACCCGATGGTGGTTGCAACTGCTGCCAGTTCTGCCGCATCAGGATGGCTACGTGCGCGGATCATCCGGTGAATGTGAAGGACGGTGCTTCGCCAGGAGTTCAAGAGCGTTTTCGCCATGGGCATTGCCTTCCGCGAATCCGGTCCGATGCGCATCGAGGAACACGTGCGCTGGCGACAGGTCATCTTCGGGTTTTCGCTGCTGCTGCTTTGTTTCATCGTTGGCGGTTCATGGCAGCAGCGGCAAATGAAGGAAGCAGCACGGTTGCAGTGGCAGGGAAAGTCCGCCGCCGCGCTTGATCTGTATCAGTCGATGCTGACGCGCGAGCCTGCTCTCGGCAAGGGCGAGCGATCCAGATTATGGTCCCACATAGGCGAATGTTATTACGCGCTGGATGAGCCGGGCGAGGCATTCAACGCATACAACCGTGCCCTGGAACTCGATTCCGGCAATAGTTCCGCCCGGTTGAAGCTGGGAGAGCTCTATCTGCTGGGGGGCTCCGCCGAGCAGGCAATTGAAGAGGCCAGGAAGGCGATGGCTTCCGCCGGCCCGAGCGCCGACGCCTTCGAGTTGCTTGGCGCCGCCGCGATTGCCGACGAGGATGCGTCCGCGGCCGTGGAATCTTTCCGCCGCACTCTGCAACTTGATCCTACGCGAATGAAGGTCGCCATCTCGCTCGCCCAGCTCTTGAAGCGTGCGGGCAAAGATGAGGAAGCCCACCAGGTATTGCAGGAAGCTGCCCAGGCACAACCGCGGAGCGCGGCGCCCTACATTGAGCTCGGCCATCTTGCCGAGCTGGACGGGCGCAGCGAAGATGCCGAGCAGGCCTATCGGAAGGCGGTTGCAACCGAGGACACGGTAGAAACCAAACTGCACCTGGCACTGTTTCTGGAACGTTCGGCGCGCATGGATGAGGCGCGGAAAATTCTGGCCGCCGTGGACATCTCCCGTCCCGAATCGCCGCCTGTTCTGGGAGATTTCGAGCTGCTGGCGGGTGAACCCGCGCTCGCAGGCCTCAACTATGCCGGGCGTCTAGAGGGCGGCCTTGAGCCGGAATCGGAGGCGCAAAGGGAGCACAGGAAGCAATATCGCACGCAGTTAATTTCGCGTCTGATTGAGGCGGATATTCAGGCCTTCCAGCGGAGCGAGCCATCCCACATAACGCTTCTGATGAAGTCAGCCCGTGAGCATCTCGCCGAATTTGGGGGCGAACTCGACCAAGCCACGCGGGCCATCCTGTCGGCAGAGCTTGAACTCATCGATGGAGACCTGACGGTAGCGGCAGAGCAGGCCAGGAAAGCAGTGGGGATAGCGTCGGATTCACCGTCCGCGCATTACGTCCTGGGATTGGTGAACCGAAGGATGGGCGACGATGTGGGCGCGGTGACGGAGTGGCAGACAGCGTTGCAGGCCCGTTCCGATTTTGTGCCGGCCAGCATCGCGCTTGCGGGCGTCGCCCTGCGAGCGGGCGATTTCGGCATGGCAGAGCAGTACATCGTTCCCGTGATGCGGCAGGAGCCGGGCAATTTGCGGGCTTCAGTCATATTTTGCCGGGTGCTTATGGGCAAGGGGCTCTACCAGGCAGCTCACGTCATCGCGAACCGTGTCGCAGCCCTTGACAAAGCATCGGTGCAGGCCAGCATTTTGCGCGGGGAACTCGCGCTGGCGGAGCATCAGACGGGCAACGCCCTGCTCAACTACGAACAAGCCATGGTGCTCGATCCAACCTCGCCGGAAGCAATGCAGGGCCTGATCCGAACCTACGGTGAGGGGGCGGTTACGCGTCCCATGCTGCAGCAGATGGAACAGTTCGCAGCCAACGACAAGAGTTTGTCGGGTCTCATGGAACTGACTGGACGCCTGTATGCCGAACGCGGCTGGACGCAGGATGCAATTCGCTGTCTGCGGCGCGCCAGCGAGATGGACCGGGAGCGCGATTCCGCCGCCGAAGCCGCGGCGAAGCTGCTCGCCCGCCACGGCCAGTTAATCGCAGCTGCCGATTCAGCCATCAAGGTGCGCGAGCTCTCCACCCTGCTGGCGGGAGTGAATGCCGAGCGCAAACACGATTCGGACGCAGCGGTGCGCAACTACGAAGCAGCCGTGCACGGCGGAGACAGCAGCGGAGTTTCAGCCAACAATCTTGCCTGGATTTACGCACGGCAAGGACGCGAACTCGACCGTGCGCTGGCGCTGGCTATGCATGCGCGCGAGCTTGCACCGGAGGATCCCGCCGTGCTCGATACGCTTGGGGTAGTGTACCTGGCGCGGCGCGAGTACTCGCGTGCCGTCGGCGTGCTGGAACTGGCGCACTCTCTTGCCCAATCCAAATCCACAGGGCAGAGCGGGGCGGCCGTGCTGGCGGCGGTGAAGCGATCATTTGTCGGAGGCCTATCTGCGCGCCGGACAAACCGAGCAGGCTTCACTCCTGGCCGGCAGCCGTGTGCGCGCTCGCTGAGCGATGCTCCACTGTTCGATCCGTGTCCTTGCGCGCATCTCGTCTCTCGCGATACAACCGAAGAGTGTTCCTTTTGAGAGATTACCGGCTCGGCGACTTCGAAGAGCTGTATCGAATCGATCACGACTGCTTCGAACCGGGGATTGCTTACTCCCGCGGTGAGTTGCAGAGCTATGTCCAGCGAAAGCAGTCATTCTGCATCATTGCTGAACCTGAACCCCAAGCAGCCGTCGATCCCAATCGAATGAACCAAGGCGCGGGGGGACCTCGCATCGCCGGCTTCGTAGTCGTCGAATTGCAACGCCTAGCCATTGGACACGTCATTACCCTCGATGTCCGTCCCGACTTTCGCCGCCACCAGCTCGGCAGCTTGCTGATGCAGGCGGCCGAAGAGAGAGTCCGCAAACTTGGCGGCTTCATGATGGAGCTGGAAACGGCAGTGAACAATGCCGTGGCACTCGCATTCTATGAGCGGCATCGCTACAGAATCCTGAAGCGGTTGCCGCGCTACTACTCCCGCAATCTGGATGCATTGCTTCTGACGAAACGGCTCTAACGGGCGGGCAAGGAAAAGGGGCACCCGGAATCGAGTGCCCGCCAGGAAAATATTCAGAGTTGCTTATGCGACGTCCTCGTCGTCGCGATTTAGATTCAGTGTCATCAGGCGTTCTGGTTTTCTCGTCGGCCTTATTCATTGCGTCACGGCCAGCGTCTTTGATCTTTCCAAAGGCGTTCTGCACCTTGCCCTTGATCTGCTCTTTCGTGCCTTCGGCCTGAGCGTCTTTGTCTCCGGTCCACTCTCCCACCTGGCGCTCAACGCGGCCCTTGATGTCCTTAAGTTTGCCTTCTACGCGATCCTTATCCATTTTCCTTGTACTCCTTGTCGTTAAATGCCTGGATGCCGGCTTCCATTCCAGGGAAACAGGCGATTCCTGAGGTTGTTTGAACTCTGCGGCGATGACGCCACCGACGGGGCCCCCGGCATGCGCAGTAGTTGCGCATGTTGGGGCAGCTTCACAAACTCATCCTTCGTCCTGAAATGAGCTGGAAGACCAAAGCGATCACCGCTAACACCAGCAGGATGTGAATGAATCCTCCGAACGTGTAGCTGCTGACTACGCCCACCAGCCACAAGACCAGAAGAATCACGAACAAAGTCCAAAGCATAATGTTCACCTCCGCCTGCTCATTGCGAATCGTTCCAAGTTAGAGGGGATAAGCGCGGCCAGGGGTTGCGAAAAATCGAGGGTTCAAGCGCGATAGCCTAAGGGACTGATTTATTTTGCAGGGAGAGTGCAATTCCATGCCGGAGCCGGAGAGGCTGCTAGCGCAATCCCGGCTTTACTCGAAGATGATTTTTTCGCCGACGATCCGCGAGTGTTTCAGGAATCGCGCATCGTTATGAGCAGGGTAGTCCAGCCGATAATGCGCGCCTCGGCTTTCCTCGCGCGCCAGGGCGGCGCGTGCGATCAATTGGGCGATTGCGGCCAGGTTGTGGGCCTCCCATTCGCGCCGGCAGTGCGCTTCAGGCAGTTGGCCTTCTAAGTCTTTTAGCGCGGCGATTGCGCCACGCAGCCGCTTCGCTTCGCGCACAATTCCGACATCACGCCACATCAACTGCTGAAGCGCGGAGATTTGGTTTTCGAGAGCAGGATTGGAGGGAACCTGGCCACCATTGGCCGCCTTCTTGCTCTTCGCGGAAGATTCTCTTCCGTGCTTCACCAGGCGTGCTTCGCTGCCCATGTAGCCGGCGGCGCGCGCGCCGTAGACCAGCCCTTCGAGCAGGGAATTGCTCGCCAGGCGATTGGCGCCGTGGACCCCCGTGCAAGCAGCTTCGCCGGCAGCATAAAGTCCGGGAAGCGAGGTGCGGCCACACAGATCGGTGCGAACGCCCCCCATCGCATAATGCGCTGCCGGGCGGATCGGCACCAGGTCCGTGGCCAGATCGATGTTGTATTTCAGACAGGTGCTGTGAATGCGCGGGAATCGCTTCGCCAGGCGCTCGCCATTCATGTGCGTAAGGTCAAGATAGACGACCGGCTCGCGCGCCGCGGAAATCTCAAGTTCATGGGCAATGGCGCGGGCGACGATGTCACGCGGTGCCAGCTCCGCCATTTCGTGGTACTTCGGCATGAACCGATCAAGATTTGCATTGCGCAAGTATGCGCCTTCGCCGCGCAGCGCCTCGGAAAGCAGAAAGCGCGGCGCGTTCTTCAAATAAAGAGCTGTCGGATGGAATTGAATGAATTCCAGGTCGCTGATTTCGGCGCCCGCCCGGAAGGCCATCGCGACACCATCGCCCGTGGCGACCCCCGGGTTCGTGGTGTTGGCGTAGATCTGGCCCATGCCTCCGGTGGCCAGCATGACGGCTGCGGCTCCGACCTGTTGCTGTTCACCATTCTCGTTCAGCAGATGAATGCCGACTACGCTGCCGTCTTCCATCCAGAGGCCGGTGGCAAAACCAAATTCACGAAATGAAATGTGCTTGAGAGAGGCGGCGCGGTGGTAGAGTGCGCGGCCGATTTCGCGTCCCGTGGAGTCGCCGTTGGCGTGCAGCACGCGGCTGCGGCTGTGCGCGCCCTCGCGCGTGAATGAGAGCTTGGTCCCTTGCTTATCGAACTGAGTGCCCCACTTGATGAGTTCCTCGATGCGCATGGGGCCTTCCTCGACCAGGATGCGCGCCGCGTCGCTGTTGCACAGGCCATCGCCAGCCACCAGCGTGTCCTGCAAATGCAGGCATATCTCGTCTTCATCGCTGAGAGCGACCGCGATACCGCCCTGGGCATACTGCGTGTTCGATTCGCTGAGCTCCAGCTTTGCCAGGCAGAGCACCCGCCCGTAGGCCGACAGCTCGATTGCAGCCCGCATGCCGGCGATGCCGGCGCCCACGACAATGAAATCCGTTTCCTGCACGAGTTCTCACCAGCTCATCGGCGCGAATGGCACCGATGCAGGCAAATATATCATTGCAGCAGCGTGCAATCGAACAACTTCGTGCTTTTGGCGAGGCTGCGCTAGAATAATTACTTGGTACGCGTAAGCATCAATACGATTTCGAAGCCGTATGAAGCCCTGATCGAGCAGGCAGTGCTGCGCTCCGCCGGGACTTATATACGGGAGCTGATACCGAATGCAGGCAAGGTGTTCACGATTACAGTGGCTCCTGTCCGCAAGCATTTCGGCAAGATACTGGCGCAATCTTTTCAGGCGGCGAAGCTGGAGAATGTATTCGTCGAGATGCCCAACGGAGAGCGTTACAAGACGCTTTCGACGGTGCAAGAGCTTGGCAGTCGACTGGTGAAGGCGGGGGCGGACCGCGGTGCCACGTTGGTGACGCTGGGCGGAGGCGTGGTGGGCGACGTGGGAGGGTTCCTCGCTTCGATCTATATGCGGGGGATAGAGTTCGTTCAGGTTCCAACGACTTTCCTCGCGCAGATCGATTCCTCTGTCGGCGGCAAGACGGGCGTGAACCTGACGCTCGGGAAAAACCTGCTTGGCACCTTCAAGCAGCCTTCTCTGGTGCTGATTGATCCCGATGTGCTGCTGACGCTGCCAGATCGGGAATTCAGTTCAGGGCTGTTCGAGGCGCTGAAAACCGGCATCATCCGCAACCCGCGTATTTTCGATTTCATGGAGGAAAACCGGGATCGCATTCTGCGGCGCGATCCGGGCACGATGGAGTGGCTGATCGCCGAGTGCGTGCGGGTGAAAGCGAGCGTGGTCAGCGAAGACGAGGAAGAGCACGGACTGCGGAAGATTCTGAATTTCGGCCACACCATCGGACACGCCCTGGAAGTGGAGACCAGCTACCGGCACTTCCTGCACGGAGAAGCCGTGGCGTGGGGGATGATCGCGGCAACCATGATTTCCGCCGGAATGCAGAAAACCGATTCGACTACAGCGCAGCGGATTATCAGCGCAATTCTGTCGTATGCGCCTCTGCCCAAGGTCGACGTGAAGCCGCGCAACGTTCTTCGCTGCTTGAAGCGCGACAAGAAGGTCATCGGCGGCAAGATTCAGTGGGTGCTGCCGCTGGAAATCGGCAAGTCGGAGTTTGTGACGGATGCGCCTGAGCGCGCAATTTTGCAATCCATCGAAGAGCTTCGCTACCTATCGCAAGCGTGATCGAGCCGGAATCCCTCATGCCGGAGCAAGATAAATCTTTGGGCGCGCGTACGGCTGAGGCACAGGACGAGCAAGCGGCCGCCCATGCGGTGCGTGACATGTTCACGGCAATCGCGCCGCGCTACGATCTGCTGAATCATGTTCTCTCGCTGAATACGGACCGCTATTGGTGGTGGCGCGCATCCCGCAGCTTCCGGCATATTCTGCGGTCTCCGGGCGCGGCCGTGCTGGACCTGTGCTGCGGCACCGGAGACATGAGCCTGGCGCTTTATCGGAGCGCGGCCCCAGGTGTGAAGATCGTGGGCGCGGATTTTTCGCCGGCGATGCTGGAGCGCGCGCGACGCAAGAGCGCGGGTCTGCCCGTGGAGTGGGTCGAGGCCGACGCGCTGGATATGCCGTTTCCGAACGACAGTTTCGCGCTGGTCGTCTCTGCCTTCGGCTTTCGCAACCTCGCCAACTATGATCGCGGGCTCGACGAGATTTGCCGCGTCCTGATAAGCGGCGGCGAAATCGGAATCCTTGATTTCGGCGAGCCGCGAGGCCTGATCGGAACACTCTACCGCCTGTATTTTCGTTACGTCCTGCCTCGACTCGGCACGATGATCTCGGGTGTTCGCGGCCCTTACGCTTATTTGCCGGCATCGGTTGCGCGCTTTCCCGAGCCGGAGGAGATGCTGGTGCGAATGCGGCGGGCAGGGTTTGAGCGGGCGCAATACACTCCCTACACCTTCGGCGTCGCCGGACTCTATCGGGCGGTGAAGCGCTGATGAGTACCACACACAGCACTAACGGTTCAGGTACAGCAATCATTGTTGCCTTGGCAAGTCTGCTTGGGTTATCAATTGGGGTAATGTGGTGTGGCTCGTGGTTGATCCCATTTGTCGATTTCAGCCTGTTGAAATGGGCAATTCGGATTTCTTTTCCAGCCTCGTGGATACGGTGGCCGGGTTTTCCGAGGGAACTGAACTCATCAAACGTTCTGTTGTACTTTGCACTACTGGCGATACTGAATGCGTTGTTGTACGGCCTTGCCGCGTTTTGTGTTTGTTTCGTTTGCGGAAAGCTTCGCGGCGCGAAGAGGTGCTGAGCTTCCGTTGGTGTGACAGCCTGCTGAAAGACACAAAAATAGTGTCATCCTGAGGCCGCGCTGGTTTTGCGCGACCGAAGGATCTGCTTTACTTTCAATGCGCGCAAACAGCAGATCCTTCGCTGCGCTCAGGATTACACCTAGGATGTTCTTCAGCAGCCTGTTAAGCGCTGGCCGCGCCGAGTTTCGACGACTAACCGTCATAGCCACGGATGCGCACGATTTGCAGCTTCGCCGTCCGCCATGGCAGAGTAACGTAACGGACAATTAGCTGAATCGAATGGCAGAGCAGACACTCAACGCGGAAGCAATGCGCACGGAAAAGCGCGGGGTTGCGCGGAATTCTGTTTTTGCCGCCGTGCTGGTTACGGCTTTTAAGTTTGTCGTGGGTTTCTCCACCAGAAGCCTCGGCATTCTCTCCGAAGCGCTGCACTCCAGCCTGGATCTGGTGGCCGCCGTCGTTACGCTGCTGTCGGTACGGGTAAGCGACAAGCCCGCCGATGCCGACCACCAGTATGGCCACGGCAAAGTCGAGAGCTTTTCCGCGTTTATCGAGACGGGCCTGCTGCTCATCACGTGCGTGTGGATCGTCTATGAGGCTTTCAAGCGCCTGTTTCTGCGCACGGTTGAAATTGAGCCGAGTATCGCGGCCGTGGCTGTCATGCTTTTCTCCATCGGCGTCGATTTCTGGCGCTCGCGCGCCTTGAAGATCGTCGCTGACAAGTACGACAGTCAGGCGTTGCGGGCCGACGCACTTCATTTCAGAACCGACATCTGGTCGAGCGCCGTCGTAATCCTCGGGCTTTTTCTCGTCTGGCTGGCTCGCATGTACAACCTGAATTGGCTTTTCAAGGCCGATCCTATCGCGGCGCTGTTCGTGGCGGTGATCGTCGTCCATGTGAGCTGGCGGCTGGCGAGGCAGACGATCGATGCCTTGCTGGATGGCGCACCGCACGGCATTCGCACACGGATCATTGGTTCCGTCGATCGCCTGCCCGGAGTTCTGGAGGTTGACCGCGTGCGGATCAGGAGCGCGGGGAGCCGTTATTTCGTCGATCTTGCTATCGGACTCGGCAGGAACGTGACTTTCCAGGCATCGGAACAGGTGGCGCACAGGGTCACGGAGACGGTTCGCCAGCTCCTGCCGGGGGCCGATGTCGTGGTGAACACTGTCTCCCGGGCGGGGCGCTGGGAAAACATCTTCGACCGTATCCGCGCCGCCGCTTTGCGCAACAATCTGGCGGTACACGACATCAGCGTGCAGGATCTTGACGGAAAGCAGCACGTCGAACTTCATGTCGAACTCGATGAGAGGCTCACGCTAGTGGCTGCGCATGAGCACGTCACCATGCTGGAAAACGACATACGGGCGTCGGTACCGGAAATCTCGTCGATTTTGACGCATATCGAAAGCGAGCCGGCGACAATTGAGACCAGCAACGAAATCGTGCAAGACCTGCGGCTCGAGGCGCGGCTGAAAGCCATTGGAGGACAGTTTCCGGAGGTGGTTGACGTGCACGAGATTCTGCTGAAGCGGGTGCGCGATCACTTGTTTCTTTCCTGTCACGTTACCATGCACGATAAACTGCCGCTCTCTCGCGTCCATGATGTGCAGACGGCACTTGAGATCCGGTTCAAGACAGCGGCGCCGCAATTGTTCAGAGTGCTGATTCATCCCGAGCCGCAAACCGATAACCGCCGTTAGCCCCGCGCGAAATTGCTCGAGGAGATTCATTGTCAAAGCAGGAAGACCAAGGCAACTGCAAAGTGATGGAGGAAGGGGTTCGGCGGGCCGCAGCCGGCACTGAACCGCGAAGCCTGATCAATCGCGCGAAGGGCTACTTGTGCGTCGCCACGGCCGCTCTGTTCTGGGGAATCTCGGCATCAATGGGCAGGGCGGTATTCACCGGGCGGCTGAAGATCGCAGGCCGCACGGTAGGCTACATACCGCCGATCATGTTGGCACAGGGCCGCGTTACTTTCTCGTTCCTGATCCTGATGGCGGTGTTGCTGTGGATGCGCGGGTGGCGAGGCGTTGCCATGCGGCCGCGAGAGATCCTGCAGTGCGTGGCACTGGGGATTTTTGGAATCGCGGAATCGAATTTCTTTTATTACTTTGCCATCTCGAAGACCACGGTGGCGACGGCCATCATCGTTCAGTACATGGGCGCGCCGGTATTTGTGCTGCTATACATGCTGGCCCGCGGCCGGCAGAGAGCGACGGTTTCACGCATTCTGGGTGTGGTGCTGGCGGTGATCGGAAGCGAACTGGCGATCGGCGTGGTGGCCGGCAGGGTGGGCTTCCCTTGGTTCGGATTGGAAATGCAGCGTTTGAAATTTCAAATTCTGGGAGTGGTATCGGCTCTGCTGGCTGCGGTCGGTTTTGCCTTCTGGAATATCTACGGCGGGAGCCTGGTCGAGACCGGCGATCGCTGGCGGGTTATGGTTTGGGCGATGTTCGGGGCGGCCATGGGATGGATCGTGGTCAATCCGCCGACCCGGATTATCGCGGCCCACTACGAACCGCAGCAGTGGCTGTTCCTGTTAATCTTCGCCGTATCCTCTTCGCTGGTTCCGTTTTCGTTATATCTGTGGGGGTTGGTGCACCTCGACCCGACGCGGGCCATTGTGACCAGTTGCCTGGAGCCTGTATTTGCCGTAATCATTGCCGCCATTGCGCTGGGCGAAACCTTAAATCCAATTCAGATTTTTGGCATCGTCGTGGTGCTGACGGCAACCATCCTTGTGCAGGTTCCGGAGCGGGCGGCGCGGCCAGCAGTTCTGCCTCCGCCTGATTAATCTACTTTGCCTTCAGGCTCCGGATGTACTTCACCATCGCGTCCAGACCTTTATCGCCGAGCCCGGGACCGTAAGCCGGCATCTTGCCTTTGCCTTTGGCGAGTGCGTTGCGGATCTGTACATCGCTCTGGCCTTGAACCCCCTGCGCGGTGAGATTGGCGGCCTGCAACGTCTTACCCGCCGGCGTTTGCGAGCGACCGTCGGCTCCATGACACAAAACACAATTCTTCGCGAAGACCCTCCCCGCGTCGGTCAAGTCCTGCGCAAAAGAAAGAGCCGAACCGGCAAGCAGGATAGTGGCGAACAACGCTATTTTCTTTTTCATCGATTGAGGCACCTCGAGCGGGAGACTAGTTAAGAGAAGCGGGTCAGCCAGTCTGAATTTGCAAAAAGCATAGCGTTAATAGTAGGCTTCTACAAATTTTGTAGGGGTTGCAAAGCACGGTAGCACTGTGATGCATCACAAATACTGATATAATGAGGAGAGTACGTAAGATGAAAAAGGTGCTGTTCTCAATTTTGGCTCTGGCAGTGGTCGTACCGTCTGCCGCCTTCGCGGCCGATTTGGCCGCCGATGCCACCTATAAGGCCAAGTGCGCCGTGTGCCATGGCGCCAATGCCGAAGGAAAACCTGCGATGAAAGTCACGCCTCTCAAGGCTGCGGCGGCCAAGAGCAGCGCGGAGTTGACGTCAACCATCGAGAAGGGGACGACTACAACTCCGAAAATGCCGGCGTTCAAGGGTAAGGTGACGGATGCCCAGATCAAGACACTGGTAGCCGAAATCAAGGCTCTGAAATAGAGAGAAACAAGTTTGGGGGCGGCCGTGCTGAGATGACAAACGAAAACCCTCAAGCTTCGTATCCCCACGTTAAAAGTTACCCCACGTTAGCCCAAGCCGGGCGAACGTGGGGCACCGTCACGCCTCGCTGGAATGGGGCACCCGCCCTATGCCGATTGTGATGGGCTGAAAACACTGAGCAGATCAAAGTAGCGGCGGGCGTGGTGCACGTCCCGGCTGATCTGGTCGCGCAGGGCATCCACCGAAGGAAATTTAATTTCATCCCGAAGGCGCTTGAGAAACGTGAGTTCGACGTTGGTTTCGACCGTCAACTCGATCGGGTGGAAATTCAAAATATGAGTTTCTATGGCGAATGATTCGACGCCGAAGGTCGGACGGTTTCCGACGTTGGTCACGGCGTTAAAGCATTCGCCGGAGAGCGTGATCTGCGTGATATAAACCCCGTGCTTGGGAACCAGTTCATCGTAGCGGCTCAGATTGACCGTCGGCACGGTATATTTGTGCCCGTAACCGCGTCCGCGGCCGGGGTTGGAGTAGATGCGGAAAGGCCGATCCAGCAGATGCCGCGCCGGCCCAAGGTTGCCGGCCGCAATCAGGTCCCGCACCTGGGTAGAGGAAGCAAGATAGCCCCGCCACTGCAGCGCATCATAGGCATGCACCGTAAAGCCGAGGCGCGTGCCGTATTCACGCAGCCGTTCAATGTCGCCTTCGGCGCGGTGTCCGAAGCGGAAGTTGAATCCCTCGTGGACCTCCACGGCGTGCAGCGCGGTAGAAATGATCTGCTCGGCGAACTCGAACGGAGGCATCGTCGAAAGGTCGCGCGTGAACGGCAGAACCACGACCGCATCGAGGCCGGTTTCCTCCAGAAGCCGCAATTTGTAGGGCATGGGCGTAATCAGCGGAGGCGCTTCGCGGGGACGAAGGATGCGGATCGGATGGGGATCGAAGGTGAGCACCACCGAACGCGCCTGTAACTGCGCTGCCCGCTCAACCATTTGCTTCAGGATCTGCCGATGACCCAGGTGAAGGCCGTCATAGTTGCCGACCGTGAGCACGGTCCGCCCAAAATCGTGGGGAATCTGATCGAGTTTGCGAAAGACCTTCATGCGTTCGTGATTTCAGCCTTCTCAGCCTTGTGCGCCTTCACAGTTGGAACTCCAGCCGCAGTCCGTCATAGGCGAGCCGCACGTTGGACGGAAGCTGCTCATTGGTTTCCTGGTGAGAGAGATCGTGCGCAATGTGAGTGAAAAAAGCATTTCGTGGCCGCAGCCGCTCCACCAGGTTGAGAGACTGCGCAACCGTGGAGTGAGTGGGATGCGGCTTGTGGCGCAGCGCGTCGAGAAAAAGAATTTCGAGTCCGCCCAGCGAGGGAAACGAGCTTTCGGGAACTTCGCTGAAGTCTGTCAGGTAGGCGGCTGAACCGAAGCGGTATCCGAAGATCGGAGTCTCGCCGTGAATCACCGTTACCGGACGAAACACCGCGTCGCAGATCTGCACCGGGCCGGTGATCTCGTGCAACTCGACCTGCGCCAGTCCGCCGAACTTATAGTCCTGATCGAAGACGTATCGGAAGACTGAGCGCAGCACGCGCGCCGTGTCTGGGTTGGCGTAAAGCGGAACCTTGTGGCCGCCGGTGATTCGTGGAAATGTCAGCGGTCGAAGGTCGTCCATTCCAAGAATGTGGTCTGCGTGCCCGTGGGTGTAGAGCACGGCATCGACGCGGTCTATCTTCTCGCGCAGGGCCTGTTGCCGGAAGTCGGGCGTGGTGTCGATCACCACCCTGTGGCCGTCCCACTCCACCATCACCGAAGGGCGCGTGCGGCAGTCATGGGGATCGGTCGAGCGGCAGACATCGCAGGGACAGCCGATGGTCGGCACGCCCATCGAGGTGCCGCTTCCGAGCACTGTCAACACGGCCTGCATTAGCGAAGTCTCGATCCGGGAGCGTGTGGCGCTCCGCCGGCCGGCGGACGCGTCAACGCGTTGGTCACCTCGATGTACGCCATGCGAACCTCATACAAGCAGTTGCTCAGCATGTGATCTTCCTGCTGCGTGAGATTGCCTCGCGTTTTTTCCGAGATCAGCGACAGTGTATCGATGGTCTGCCGCGCACCAATCAGGTCGGCTGCCGGCTGCCCACCCGGTTCGTGAACCAGACCCAGCTGCATCAGCGCCGTCATGTAGAGCGAAGCCAGAAACTTCTCGAACGTTATCTCGAAGTCGGAGGCCTTGTGGCCCTGGCCCTGCGAATCGAGTTCGCGCTGAAGGTGCGAGTCGAACTGGCGCGTTGATTGCTGATACTGATCCGCCTGCTGCTTGCGCTCCTGCGCGCTCGGTGGAGGTGGTTCGGGCGGCTCCGGCTGCGCGGCGGCGGCAACTGGAGGCGGCGGCGCCGGTTGAGCAGTCGGCCGTGGTTCAGGCGGCGTCTCTTCGTTGGTTTCAGGCGTGCTGGTTTGAGGCAGAGGCTCACCTTCCACGGTGAACTTGCGCCTATCGGTAACGGTGAATTCAGGCTCTTTTTCTTTTGGCATATCGATCAAATGGAAAACGGCAGGGATTCCACCCTTGCCATGTCTGGGCCGATTTTGACTTCGGTTCCCGGCGTCGCCGCCTCACGGCGAATATAGCCGAGGGCGAGCGTGATGTCAGAATCTTTCGATGCAAACGTCGCAGAATTTTCGGCGCTCTTCGCGCATGGCAAAGACGCCCGTGTGATGTCAGAATCTTTCGATGCGGCCGGAATGGACGCAGCCGAGGTAATCTCGCCCACTTCCTTGTCGCTCCACTGTATCTTCGCGCCCGGCCGGGGCGCTGCTCCTTGCACCCGGAAGCCGGCAAATACCCTATGAACATTGCCGCGGGATCGTATGCGCTCCACGATCTCCTGGCCGACATAACACCCTTTCGTAAAGTGCAGCGCGTGCTGCTGGCCGGTTTCCTGCGGCAGGTCGCGGTCCCGGATGTCGATCCGGAAGCGTGGTATGCCGAGCGAAATCATCAGCCACTCCCATGCTTGCGTGCCAGCCGGTACTGCGCCGGCGGCAACCAACCCGTCCCATAGCCGTGCGGCGTTGTCGGGATGCGTCCAAAACTCAAAGCTGGCCAGCAACGCTGGGCCGCGCGCAGCGGTCAGTCCAATGCCGTTCCAGACGAAGTCATGCACCTCGTAAGGCTGCAACTCGGGAAGCGTGACCCCGGCCCGGGCCAGAACGTGGCGCGAATCGGGACCGGCGACGGCGATGGAGGCGAGTTTCTCGCTGATATCGGTGACCTCAACGTCATCCATGATGATATGGCGGTCGAAGAATTCGCGCAGCGCTTCCACTTGATCGCGATCCGTCGAAACCAGAAAGTAATCGCCGCGGTTGTACGTCACCAGATCGCCCTGGATGCGTCCCTGGGCGTTCAGAACGAAGCTGTAATTCCCGTGGTTCAACGGTAGGTCGCGGGTATTGTTGGAGACCATCCCATTCAGCCAGCGCGTACGGTCCTCGCCGGTAAGGACCAGCTTGGCGCGCCAACTCAGGTCCAGTGCCGCGCAACCGCCGCGCAACACCCTGAATTCGTCTCGTGGGTCGGCGAAAGCCATGGGAGCTTCCGCGCCCGCGTAAACCGCGAATCGCGCTCCGGAACCAGCCAATTTGCCGCTGAATGAGGTAGATGACATAGCCGAACCATCGATTATAACCAAGCGCCGCGTACTTTTCTGTTATCTTCACCTGCAACGGATGAACATGAGCTGGAAGAGCGCCGTTCCGAGCGATGGCACGGTGCCGCCGGCGATACGGGTACAATGGATTTACGCTGTTGGCGGGAAGGCAGGGTACGCACTTCGATGACGCGCGCTGGCGGTAGGCCGACAAAGCTTTTTTGGATACTCGTGCTGCTGTTCAGTTGGCTGCTCGCTTTCGCGCAGATTGCGGCAGCTCAGGACTCCGCCCCGAGCCAAATGCAGGCCAGCGCTCTGCCGCAGGCCCAGCAGCCTTCCCAGGGCCAGCAGGCGGAACCCGCGACGCCGCCGGCAACCGCCGCCCCCGAAAGCAAAATCACCCCAAAGCAGGCCGAGGAACTGTTCCGCTCGGTCGATGAAATCCTGGCCTTCGTCAGCAAGGACACGGGATTTCCGATCAAGGACAAGGTGAAGCGCAAGCTTGCCAATCGCGATGAAGTGGAACATTACATTGAGCAGCACATGCGGGAAGACAAGGACACCCAGCGGCTTGAACGCTCTGCCGCGTCGCTGAAGAAGCTGGGATTGCTGCCGCGCGATTTCGAGTTGCGGCCTTTTCTGCTCAAGCTGCTCAAGGAGCAGGTCGCAGGTTTCTATGACGCCAAGACCAAAACCGTTTTCCTACTCGATTGGGTGGATGCCGACGCGCAAAGGCCTGTGCTGGCACACGAGCTGACGCACGCTTTGCAGGACCAGAGCTACAACATCAGCCAGTGGGCAGAAGATTCCAAGCGAGCCAAGAGCGATCAGGAAGAGATGGCGCTGGAGGAGGCGCAATCGGCGCGCGAGTCGGTGCTGGAGGGCCAGGCGATGCTCGTGTTGCTCGACTATATGCTGGCCCCAGCCGGGCGGAGCGTAGCCGATTCCCCGGCTGTCGTCGATGCCATGAAAGATGCAATGGTCGAGGGCGGCCAGACGCCGATGTTTGGCAAAGCTCCGCTGTTCCTGCGCGAGGCTCTGACCTTTCCTTACACCTACGGCTTGGAGTTCGAGCGGCAGGTGCTGGAGAAAAAAGGACGCGACGCTGCTTACAAGGGTGTCTTTGAAAAGCCCCCGCGAGACACGCGCCAGGTGATGGAACCGGACACTTACCTCAAGGGCGAGAGCATTCCGCGAACTCACGGTTCCCAAACTCGACGCGGTTCTGAAGGGCGGGTACAAGCGCTACGACTTCGGAGGTCTGGGCCAGTTTGATGTGACCATGTTGTTGTGGCAGTGGTACGGCAAGCAGACTGGAGCCCAGATTCCGCAGGCATGGCGCGGCGGTTATTACTTCACCTACGAGAAAAACGGCAACCCGGGTGCTCCTTATGTGCTGGTTTCGCTGACGCGTTGGGCCACGGAGGCCGCCGCCAAAGAGTTTGCCAGCCTCTACGCCGGCGCGCTCGTCAGACGCTACCGCAGTGTGACCGAAGTCAAACCCTCTCAGGACGGCTCCGGCGAGTGGAAGACCGAAGAAGGCCCGGTTGAAGTCTCGGCCTCGGGCCCGTTTGTGATCGCCATCGAAGGGCTCACCGGCGATGAGCGTGCCCAGGTGCGGCAGGCGATAGAGCACACCTTCATCGCGGAACCCCATGCGGCACGGACTGCATCGTGGCCCGCAATACCATTCCCGCTGGAGCCCGTCATCACCTCCCGCGAGACATTTCAGGCAGCGCGTTAACCGGGCGAAGTTTCGAGTTTCGAGTTTCACGTTTCGAGTTTCAAGTTTGCGGGTGCCCCGCTCAAGCGAAGCTTGGGTGGGGTTTTTCGTTCAATACGAGATCGGGCGGCCCACATCTGCGCCTGCTGTTGGGCGCAAATGTGGGGGTTGAAGACTCATGCGGCCGCCCGGCGCGGGCATTGATCGCCCGGCAGTCTTGTATAATCGCGAATTCATAGCAAATCGTTCACGGTAAATCCACGCACCCGCGCTAATCGAAACGTGAAACTCGAAACTTGAAACTCAGGAGGAGAGCTAAGTTTGGCACAGGCAGAGATCGGCATCATTGGCGGCAGTGGTCTGTATTCCATGAAGGGCCTGACGGAAACGCACGAGGTCGCGCTTGACACTCCGTTCGGCAAACCTTCGGACGCTTATGTTTTAGGAACGCTGGCGGGACGCAAAGTCGCATTTCTGGCGCGGCATGGCCGGGGACATCGCTTGCTGCCGACGGAGTTGAATTTCCGCGCCAACATTCATGGCATGAAGCAGCTTGGCGTCGAGCGCATCCTCTCGATGTCTGCTGTCGGCTCGCTCAAGCAGGAGCACAAGCCCACCGAATTCCTCATCCCCGACCAGTTTCTCGACCGCACCAGGCAGCGCATCTCGACCTTCTTCGGCGATGGCATTGTCGCGCACATCGCGTTTGGCGATCCGGTCTGCATGGACGTCGCCAGGGTCGTGGCGCAGGGCTGCAAACAGGCAGGCGTCAGCGCAAAGCTCGGCGGAACTTACGTCTGCATGGAAGGGCCGCAGTTCTCCACCAAGGCCGAAAGTAATCTCTACCGCAGTTGGGGCATGGACGTGATCGGCATGACGAACTTGCAGGAGGCCAAGCTGGCGCGCGAAGCCGAGATCTGCTACGCGACCGTCGCCATGGTGACCGACTACGATTGCTGGCATCCCGAGCACGATGCGGTCACCGTCGACCAGATTATTGCCGTGCTTAACCAGAACGCCGAGAACGCCTGCAACGTGGTGCGTGAAGCGGTGGCGGCAATGCCGCGCGAACGCACTTGCAAGTGCGGTTCGGCGCTGGCGATGGCCATCCTCACGGCGCGCGAAGCCATCCCGGCACAAACCCGCGAGCGCCTGAAGCTGATTATCGGCAAATATGTCGGCGACCCGGACCCTGTGGTTGATTACGGCAAGAAAGCAGGCGCATAGCCATGTCAATTCTGGTGGTGGGTTCGGTGGCCTTCGATACACTCAAGACCGCTTACGGTGAGCGGCAGAAGATTCTGGGCGGATCGGCGACTTACTTTTCGCTGGCGGCCAGCTATTTCACCAAGGTTCGCGTGGTCGCCGTCGTCGGCGAGGATTTCACGGGCGAGAACGAGAAGGTGATGAAGGCCCGCGGCATCGACACCACGGGCATCGAGCGCGCCAAGGGCAAGACGTTCCACTGGGGCGGCGAGTACGGCGACAACCTCAACGAAGCCAAAACAAATTTCACCGACCTGAACGTCTTCCAGAATTTTCAGCCGCGCATTCCGGAGCAGTACGCCGACACGTCGTTCCTGTTTCTGGCGAACATCGATCCGGCGTTGCAATTGCAGGTGCGCCGCCAGATGCCGAAGGTCAAGATGGTGGGCGGCGACACCATGAATTTGTGGATCAACATCAGCCGTCCGCAGTTGACCGAGACGCTGAAGGAAGTCGACATCCTGCTCATTAACGACGGCGAAGCCAAGCTGCTGGCCGGCGACAGCAGCCTGCCAAGAGCGGCGCGCAAGGTCTTGCAGATGGGGCCGCGAGCGCTGGTCATCAAGCACGGCGAGTACGGTGCGACCATCTTTTTCCGCGATGCCGGACTGCACCCGTTTCGCGCCCCGGCGCTGCCGATTGACGAAGTGCAGGACCCGACGGGCGCGGGCGACTCCTTCGCCGGCGGCTTCATGGGCTACATCGCTTCGCAAGGCAAGCTGGACCGTTCGGTGCTGACCAAGGCCATGTTTTACGGCGGCGTGATGGGATCGTTCGCGGTCGAGCGCTTCGGAACCGAGCGGCTGCAAACCCTGACGACCGAGGAAATCGAGGAGCGCTTCGAGTTGTTCCGCAGCCTCACGCACCTGGAATAGCGTGTCAGTGCTGGTGGCCCAGAGTTGGCGCTGTTCCAACTCTGGGGCCGGAAGGGCGGTTGGGGGTTCGGTGTGAGCCCGACATTCAGAACCACCCCACATTTGCCAAAAGAAGGCAAATATGGGCCACCCGCCCGTTTAGAATCGGATGATGTCCGTCTTCAAGATCATCGTTCTGGCGACTATACAGGGCTTAGCAGAACTGCTTCCGGTGTCCAGTTCCGCCCATGTGGTGGTCGCTGAGAAGCTAATGCACCTTGATCCGTCCTCGCCGCCCATGACGCTGCTTTTGGTCATGCTCCACACCGGCACTATGTTTGCCGTCATCGTCTACTTCTGGCGTCAGTGGCGGAGTACTTACTTTCAAAATCTGGCCGCTTTCAAGAAGTTTGCAAAGCTCGTGATCGTGGCCACGCTTCTGACGGGAGTGATCGGCGAAGCGATCATTAAGGTGATTGAAAAGACTGTTTTTCGAGATCTCCCGCATGCCGAGATCGAGGATCTTTTCAGCCATCTTGAGGTGATCGCACCGGCACTTGCTGTTGTCGGAGTCCTGATTCTGATCGCAGGCTGGTTCGATAAGCGGAACCGGGGACGAGGCGTTGCTGAAACGAATGATCTCGACACGAAACAAGCTGGGATCATCGGGGCCGTGCAAGGGCTCTGCATCCCCTTTCGAGGGTTTTCGCGCTCCGGCGCAACCATCTCCGCAGGGATGCTCATGGGAGTGATGAAGTCGCAGGCGGAGGCGTTCAGTTTTGCGTTGGCCGTTGTTTTAACTCCGCTTGCAGTGGGGCGCGAAGCGATGCGGCTAATGCAGGCTGAGCGCGCCGGTGGCACAGCGGCTTTTGCATCGGCCGCATTTCCTAGCTTCCTCGGCGCGGTTTTTGCCTTTATTGCGGGATTGATTGCATTGCAGTGGCTTAGCAAATGGCTTGAAAGTGGACGCTGGTATTTTTTCGGTATCTACTGCCTTGTTGCCGCGGCCGGAGTGGCAGCTTTATATCGTGTGGGTTACTGATGCATCGATTTGTGCTGAGATGATCGCCTCACCTCAACAACCACCTAGAGTGCAATCTTCGGACGCGCAGCGTGGCACAGACCAGCCTAAATTCGGAAGAGCTCACGAAGCAGGCGATCGAACGGCACCCGACAAGCCGCGACTGCTGGCTCGTAACCGTTTGTGCGTGCGTGACCTCGCTGGCGAGTTTTTTGTGGTTCTTCCGGCAAGGTGAGCTGCTGCTTTTCGGCGATGCGGTGGCGCACATCAATATCGCGCGGCGGGTCTTTGATTCGAGCACGCCCAGTGCCGTGCAACTCGGTACCGTGTGGCTTCCGCTGCCGCACGTGCTCAGCATTCCGTTTCTCATCAACGACTGGATGTGGCGCAGCGGGGTCGGCGGTTCTATCGCGTCGATGGTCGCCTATGTGCTCGCGGTTGATGGGGTCTTCCGCTTGGTTCGGGGCAGGGCATCGCGCTTCGCCGCCTGGCTGGCAGCCGCACTGCTCGGGCTGAATCCGAATCTCCTCTACATGCAGTCGACGGCCATGACGGAGTCGATTTTTCTGGCCGCCATGATCTGGGCAGTGGTTTATTTTGACGAGTTTATTCGCGGTTTATCGAGGGCGAACCTGCAATCCCCTCAGCGGCTAAAGCCCGCGCCCTTGTCGGCTCAAGGCGGCGTGGCTGAAGCCACGCCCCTTCAAATAGATATTCATACTGCGAGTTCGAAAGCGCTGGAGCGTTGCGGCATGGTGCTGGCCGCCGCCATGCTGACGCGCTACGACGGTTGGGTGCTCGCCTTTGTCATCGGCTGCGCGGCGGTTGCGGTCGTCTGGCGCACAGGTACCGGCGAAGCGGTTCGCGGCGTCAGGCGCTCGCTGGCGACCTTTATTTTGCTATGCGTGCTCACCCCCGCGCTCTGGCTGGCGCACAACTACGGCATCAACTACAAGCCGCTGGATTGGTGGAATGGGCCGTATTCGGCGCAAGCCATTGAACAGCGCAACGAGCATGACTATCCCTACCCGGGCAAGCACAACCTGGCGCTTGCGGCCAAGCAGTTTCTGAAAGCTGCGCGGCTTAATTTTTCCAGCGGATTCGTCGAGCAGCGGGCACAGCCGTCTCTGGCCGAGATGTTGAGCGAGTGGCAAACATGGATGCTCGGGCTGGCCGCGCTGGGAACGCTGATCGCCGTGTTGTCGCGCGCGCGCCGCACACCGGCGTGGCTGCTGTTGTGGTTGCCGCTGCCGTTCTATGCGTACGCAATCGCCTATGGCAGCGTGCCGGTGTTTCTGCCGGTGTGGTGGCCTTTTTCCTACTACAACGTGCGCTACGGACTGGAGTTGCTACCCGCGTTCGCCGTGTTTGCGGCTGTCGCTACGGCTTTCATCGCCGAGCGGGTTTCGTCCGGTTCCGGTCGGCGAGTGGCGTCGGGAGCCCTGGTTTTGCTGCTGGCGGCAAACTACTTGAAAGTTGCGGAGGCGACGCCAATCTGCCTGCGCGAGGCGCGCACGAACTCCGTCAGTCGCCTGCGCCTGCAATCGCAACTGGCTTCGGTGCTCGCCGCGCTGCCGCCGCATTCGACGTTGCTGATGTACACCGGCGAGTACGTGGGCGCATTGCAATCCGCCGATGTGCATCTCAGGCGCGTGGTAACCGAAACCAGAAGAGTGATCTGGGATGCGGGACTGAGCTGTCCGGCACAGGTGGCGGACTACGTAGTCGCAGTCGATGGCGATCCGGTGGCGCAGGCCGTGGCGCGCAATCCGCGCTGGCTCGAAAAGATTGCCGGCTTCAGCACCCCCGGCAAGCCGGATGCGGCCATCTATCGAAGCACGTTTCCAGGGCGACGCTAGAGTAGCGTCCCAGTAGTTTGCGCAATAAGTTTGAGGTGTCATTCTGAGCGAAGCGAAGAATCCCAGCACGGCGCGGAGTTGAGACGCAGCCGAAGGACTTCACAAAAGCTCAGAGCGGCGCGGGTAGGGGCAATTTCATGGGATGTTTCGCTACGCTCAACATGACACGAGTGCGGGTTTTTCAGTAGCCCCACTGGAGCAATCACTCAATCGGAATCAGAATCCCACATCTGCTAACTACGGCAGATATGGGGCACCGTCGGGGCTCGGTGAGAGGTGCGGGCCACCTGTCCAACTGACCCACGTCGGTCCAAAAGCGTGACAGGACGTGGGGCACCCGCACCGTACTTTCGTATTGGACGAAAAGCCCCACCCAAGCTTCGCTTGAATGGGGCACCCGTGAAACTTGAAACTCGAAACTGCTGCCTCTACGCGCCTGCGCGCCTTGGCAGCATTTCGCCGATGCGGCGGATTTGCGCTCCGATCGCGCGCAGTTTTTCTTCCAGGCGTTCGTAGCCGCGGTCGATGTGGTAGACGCGATCGATGATGGTTTCGCCGTCGGCCACCAGCGCTGCCAGCACCAGGGAAGCCGAAGCGCGCAGGTCGCTTGCCTGTACGGCGGCGCCGCTCAGAGGACTCTTGCCGCGCACGATGGCCCTGTTGCCTTCGATCTTGATGTTGGCTCCCATGCGAACCAGTTCCAAGGCGTGCATGAAGCGGTTCTCAAAGATGTTCTCGGTGATAATCGAAGTGCCTTCGGCCTGCGTCGCCAGCGCCATGTATTGCGCCTGCACGTCGGTGGCGAAGCCGGGATACTCTTCCGTAGTGATATCGGCGGCCTTCAGCGGATTGTCGCCCATCACGCGAATCGATTCGCCATTGACGTGGAAGCGAGCGCCCGCCTGTTCAAGTTTGGCGAGCAGCGCCGTCTGGTGAGCCGGAACCAGGTTGGTGACCAGCAGATCGCCTCCGGTGAGGGCTCCGGCGATGATGAAAGTGGCGGCCTCGATGCGATCGGGAATTATGCGGTGCTTGGCGCCGTGCAATTTATCGACGCCGCGCACGCGGATGGTGGAGGTTCCTGCGCCTTCGATGTTGGCCCCCATCTTGACGAGCAGCTCCGCCAGATCGACGACCTCGGGCTCGCGCGCGCAATTCTCCATGACGGTCGCGCCTTCGGCGAGCACGGCGGCCATCAGCAGGTCCTCGGTGCCGGTAACGGTAATCTTGTCGAAGGTGATGCGATTGCCCTTGAGCCGTTCGGCACGGGCTTCGATGTAGCCGTGCTCCTGCCGGATGGTGGCGCCGAGCCGCTCCAGGCCCTTGATGTGCAGGTCGATGGGACGCGCTCCGATGGCACAACCACCGGGTATGGAGACACGCGCGCTTCCGGTGCGCGCCACCAGCGGCCCGAGCACGAGCGTGGAAGCGCGCATGGTTTTCACCAGGTCGTAACCGGCCTCCGGACGGCTCAGTTGGCGGCAGCAGATGATGGTGCGATGTTGCGCGCGGCCGTAGCCCAGTTCGACCTCGGCGCCCATGGCGGCCAGCAACTTGCGCTCGGTCTCGATATCGCGCACTTGGGGAATGTTTTCGAGGATGACCGGCTCTTCGGTAAGAATGGCGGCGGCCATGGCAGGCAGCGCGGCATTCTTGGCGCCGCTGATGCGAACCGTCCCGAGCAGGGGATTGCCACCCCGAACGACAAATTTATCCATCGATTAAATCCTGGACGGCGCGCCCAAACAGGCTGCCGAAGAACTGTACTGCGAGTGTCATCCTGAGCGTAGCGAAGGATCTGCTGTTGGTGCGTGCTGAAATAAAGCAGATCCTTCGGTCGCCGAAACCGGCGCGACCTCAGGATGACACTGCACGGGTTCTTCAGTAGCCTCTAGAGCCGCGCCCCTTCAAAGAAATATTTAGGCCGCCATTTCCCTTGGCCGCCGAACTTCCATTGTAAAGCGCAATTGCGCGAGCCGCGATGCGCCCTTCATCGGGACCGTTCTTCAAGTGCTTCGCGTACCGCGTCGTGTACGAGTGGACGCACCCGCTTGATTTCCTGCGTGCTGCGATCGGGCCAGGTGCGGTTGGTCAGCAGAACCACGGCGCACTGGCATTCCGGGTCGCACCACAGCGATGTTCCGGTGTAGCCGAGATGTCCGAAGGAAGCATGAGAGAAATACTTGCCCGACTGCGAAGGCGCGGATGGCGTGTCCCATCCAAGGGCGCGCGACGTGCCCACGGGCGCGGCCTGGCGCGTGGCGAAGAGGCGTACCGTCTCCGGCGACACGATTGGCGCGCCGCCGGAAAGCATCGAATGCCCGAACATGGCAACGTCAAGCGCATTGGCAAAGAGTCCGGCATGCCCGGAGACGCCGCCCATGACGGAAGCGTTTTCGTCATTCACTTCGCCTTGAATGACGCGCATGCGGAACTCCCGATCATCCACGGTGGGAGGGATTTCGCTCTTCCATTCGGCGGGCGGGCAATAGCGAGCAGTGTTCATGCGCAGCGGCGCAAAAATCTCGCGCTGGCAGAAGCGGTCAAGCGGTTCGCCCGCAAGACGCGCCAGCAATTCGCCGAGCACGATGAAACCTATGTCGCTGTAACACGCGAGCTGCATTGGCGCTTCGGCAAGCGGCGCGGTGCAGGCGAGCCTTACAAGTTCATTGCGGCTGCTGGCGCGGATAAAGAACTTCGAGTAGTCCGCCAGACCCGAGGAGTGGGCCAGCAGCATGCGGACGGTCACGTGGCGGCGGCGCGGGTCGGGGGAAGGGGAGCCGTCATCATTCTGGGCGAGGCCGAACTCCGGCAGCGTCTCGACGACCGGCTGATCGAGCGACAGCAGTCCGCGCTCGTAGAGGATCATCGCCATGGCGGTGGTTGCGACCGCCTTGGTCACTGAAGCGAGATCGAAAACGGTTGTGGGCGTCACGGGCGGAGAGTCGGGGGCGTAGGTAAAGCGTCCGATGCCTCGCCATGCGGCCAGCTCTCCGCGATGGACCACGGCAATGGCCGCGCCGGGGAAGACGCGATCCTGGACAGCTTGCTTAAGTAGGGCAAAAGCACGAGCGAAGACGCGCTCCTGTTCGGGGAACGCATTCGACGGCATCAGGCTCGTGCCATGGCTTGCCATTCGTCCGCCGGTCTAGCGCAGATACGCCAGAATCTGTTTGAACTCGTCGGTCCCGCTGCGACGCATCAGCTCATACATCATCATCTCGGTGCTTGAGATAACGCATCCGGCGGAGCGCATTCGGTCGAGTCCGACGCGCCAGTTCCATATGGCGCGCGACCCGATGGCGTCGGAAGCGACGTGCACCAGGTAGCCGTTGTTGAGCGCGGCCAGAGCGGTTTGCAGCACGCAAATGTGCGTTTCCATGCCGCAGAGAAGCATGGTGTTGCGCTGCCCGGGGAGCGATTTCACGGCGTTGCAAAAAGTGTCCTTGCCAAAGCAACTGAACTCCATCTTATCGATGGGCGCGGTCCCCGGGACGAGCGAGGCAATCTCAGCCACGACCGGACCAAGACCCTTGGTGTACTGCGTGGTGAGCAGCACGGGGATGTTGAAGATCTGAGCGAAGCGCACCAGAAGCTGAGAGTTGCTGACCAGCTGCTCCTTATTAAAGATAGGCGGAAGAAGCTTTTCCTGAATATCGACGACGACCAGGGCGCACTCATCTGCCTGGAGCGGGCGGCGCGCTATCTCGGTCGCGTCCAGCGTTTCGATTCTGCCGGCGGTAGTAACCATGATGACCTCGCAAGGGCAAACACGGGAATTAGCCCACGCATTCGATTGTAGCCCCAGCACAGTGCGATGCGGAGCTCAGGAGCCGCTTTCGCGGTGAAAACCTCAGAGAAAGGCGCGCATCTCACAAGCCCAGGAGGCTGTCTATGAAATGTCTTCTGCTCACGCTTACGATGCTTGTGATGGCCGGCTCCGCCTTTGCTGCCAGCGGCAAGGACGTCGCCTATAAGAGCGGCGATGAAACCGTCAAGGCCGTGCTGTACATGCCTCAGGGCAAAGGGCCATTTCCCGCGCTCGTGGTGATTCACGAGTGGTGGGGCCTGACGCCGTGGGTGGAAGAGCAGGCGGCCAACCTCGCCGATCAGGGTTACGCGGCGCTGGCCATCGATCTCTATCGCGGCAAGTCGACGACATCGCCGGAGGAGGCGCACGAGTTGATGCGCGGCGTGCCGGAGGACCGTGCCCATCGCGACCTGAAGGCCGCGTTCAACTACCTGGCAAGCCGGAAAGACGTGGATGTCAAGCGCATCGGCGCAATCGGCTGGTGCATGGGAGGCGGCTATGCGCTCGACTTGACGGTCAGTGAGCCGCGGCTTGCGGCGAGCGTAATCAACTACGGACATCTCGCTACGGAACGTTCCACGCTGGACAAAATTCAGGCACCTATTCTGGGCATTTTCGGTGGACAGGATCGCGGGATTCCCCCCGACAGCGTTCGCACCTTTGCGAAACAGTTACAATCGCTCGGCAAATCCGTCGAGATCAAAATCTACCCCGACGCGGGACATGCGTTTGAAAATCCGAACAATAAAGCAGGCTACCGGGAAGCGGACGCGAAAGATGCCTGGGACAGAACGATCGCTTTTCTGGCTGCGGAGCTAAAGAACCGATGAGGTAATCCCGAAACCGGCGGTGGACGCCACCGGCGTGCTCCGTCCCGGCAACACGGGTTGCCTTGAACGGGGAGGAGTTTCTATAATCAACTCAGCAGGGGTGCTTGCAATTACCCGAAGCGCGACCGTTCCCCTTCTGCATCTCCGGCGGGAGTTGAAATGGAATCAAAGAAGAAGAAAGTTCTTGTGGTCGACGACGAACACGTAATTGCAGATACTCTGGCCATCATTCTCAATCAGCATGGATTCGATGCCACGGCGGTTTACACCGGAACTGGAGCGGTCGAGCAGGCCAGGAACCTCCATCCGGATCTGATCATCAGCGACGTAATCATGCCTGACATGGATGGCATTGAAGCTGCGATCCGTATTCGGGTCTTTCTTCCCGAGTGCAAAATTCTTCTTTTTTCCGGGCAGGCGGCCACGGCGGATCTGTTGGAGAGCGCACGCGCCCGAGGCCACGAATTCGAAATTCTGGCCAAACCCGTTCATCCGCAGGATTTGCTGGCCAAGCTGCGGGGATAGAGAATTATTTCAGGGATGGGCAAAGCCTCGCGGATTGCGAGGCTTTTTGTTTGGAAGAATACGAGCCTGGGGAAGCGTACCAGAGATACTGTCCTGCGCTGCGGGTGTCATCGTGAGGAGGTTCGCCGCTTCTGCGAACCGACGTGACGATCCATGCATTCCGCCGATATCACTTGAAGGCCGGAAAAAGGAAAATACATGGACCCTCACGTCGCGCCGCCGACTACGGGCGTCGCTTCTCAGGGTGACACGTTCAATGGTTTGCGGCAGGTATATCAACTTCGGAGCTCAAAAAGCAGAAAAGCCCGGCCCGCCTTCACAAATCCCGCCTGCCTTCCATTGCCTTCTGCATGGTCACTTCGTCGGCGTACTCGATGTCGCTGCCGACGGGAATGCCGGTGGCGATGCGCGTCACACGCACCCCAGACGGCTTAAGCAAGCGCGCCAGATAGGCGGCCGTAGCTTCGCCTTCGAGCGTGGGATTGGTGGCGATGATAATTTCATCGGCGCCGCCGTTTTCGAGACGGTGCACGAGGTTGGCAATCCGCAGGTGCTCGGGGCCGACGCCGTGAATGGGCGAAAGCGTGCCGTGCAAAACATGATAGACGCCGCTGTAATTGCGCGTCTTTTCGATGGCGGCGATGTTGGTCGGTTCCTCGACCACACAGATGAGGCGCTGATTACGCACGGCGCTGCTGCAATAGACGCAGGGATCGACGTCGGTGATGTTGTTACAGACTGAGCAGAGGCGGAGTTGAGCTTTCACCTCGCGGACGGCGTTTGCCAGCAGTTCGGCATCCTCGTCGCTGGCGCGCAGGATGTGGAAGGCAAGCCGTTGCGCGTTCTTGCTCCCCACTCCGGGAAGCTTCTTCAACTCGTCGATGAGTCGAGCCATAGGCTCGGGAAATTTAGACATGACAATACGAAGTTACATCATTCCCGGAGGCAGGCCGAGTCCGCCGAGCATGCCGCCCAGTTGCGACTGCATGGCCTGGTCCACCTTGCGTCCGGCTTCGTTGACCGCAGCCGTCACCAGGTCTTGAAGCATTTCAAGATCGCCGCTCTGCATCAGTTCGGGCTCAATTTTGCAGGAGAGCAGCTGCTTGGCGCCGTTCATGCGCACGCTGACGCTGCCGCCGCCCGCAGCAGCCTCCACCACAATTTCCTGCATTCGCTGCTGCATCTGGCGCTGCATCTCCTGCGCCTTGGCCATCATGTCCTGCAACTGTTTCGGATTCATAGTTCTTTTTTCCCTATTGATCGCTGTCGCGCACGGTGCGCAGTTCCGCACCGAATTTTTCCATCATTCGCCGCACCACCGGATGTTGTACCGCCTTGGCGCGCGCGCTACCCGGAGTGACTGGGCGCGATACCGCTGGCGGCGCGGCGTTTTTCGCTCCGCCGGATACAACCGAGAGCCGCAGCGAACGCCCGGCGGAGGCTTCCGCCGCTTGTTGCATGAGTTGCCGCTGTTCGGGGCCGAAGGTCATGGCAATCATCTGCTCTCCGCTCGCAACCTTGACGGTCAAGCCGTTTGCCGTGATGGCCCATTCTCCTGTTTCCAGGCTGTCGGCGGCCATGCGCTGCCCCGCTTCTTCCAGAGCGGCGAGCACGGCGTTGCGAACCGTCTCAAGATCGGCCGGTTGCCTTCGAGAGGTGGCTCCGGCGCTTCCGGCGCAGCGACCGCAACGGCTGCGGCATGCTGCGCGGCAGGGAGCGAGCCGATCGGTTGGCGCTGCTCATCTCCGGCTTGCCGCCGCCGCTTCGGCGTGTGCGGTCGAGTTCGAACGGAGACGGGCGCTGGGATCTGTCATTGGAAGCAGTGCCGGAAGTAGTGCCGAAGTGTCCGGAAGCAGTTCTGGAGACAGTGCTCGGGCTCCGTCGACGGGGCTGCAGGCGCTCGCAAAGGCGGAGCGGCCGTGCCAGTTCTACCGCCGGCGGGAAGGCTCGACTCACTGAGCAACTGCTCCAGCGGCAGCAGGCGCTGGGCGTGCACCAGCTTCAGCAGCCCGAGTTCAAGGTGGAATCGCTGCTCCTGCTTGTAGCTGACGTCGCCGTGAGTGCGGAGCATGATCTGCAGAAAACGCGTGAGATCTTCTTCGCCGAACAGGGCGGCAATGCGCCCGACGCGCGCCTGCTCGTCTGAAGAGATCTGCAACAGCGGTGAGCCCGGACCGGCGACCTTGGCAACCAGGGCATTGCGCAAGAAACGAACCAACTGGCGGGCGAAATGGACCGGGCTCTGCCCCTCGACCAGCAATTTGTCGATGATGCGCAACACCTCTTCGCTGCTGTTGTCGTGGACGGCGGTCATGACCTGTTCCAACACGGTGGCATTGACCGTGCCAACCAATTCGCGAACCACGGCGGAGGTGAGTGTCGTGCCGCAGCAGGCAATTGCCTGGTCCATGATGGAAAGCGCGTCGCGCATAGAGCCGTCGCCGGCTTCGGCCAGCAGCGCGAGCGCGTCGTCATCGACGCTGAGCCCTTCCTGTTGAGCGATACTTCTCAATTGCTCGACGATGTCCAGAAACCGCACGGCATGAAAGCTGAAGTGCTGGCAGCGCGAACGGATGGTCTGCGGGATGTCCTCGGGCTGCGTTGTGGCCATCATGAAGACTGCCCACGGCGGAGGCTCCTCGAGCGTCTTCAGCAGGGCATTGAATGCGGCGTCGGTCACCTGGTGGGCTTCGTCGAGGATGAAAATCCGGTAGCGGTCGCGTGCCGGCTCGGCGGTTGCCGTGGCGATCAGCCCGCGCACTTCATCGATGCCGCGATTGCTGGCGGCGTCGATTTCGATGACGTCCATTGCGCCGACCGAGCCCTCGCGAATCTCGCGGCAGGAGTCACACACGCCGCAGGGTTCCGCCACCGGGTGCTCGGCGGAACGGCAGTTCAAGGCCATCGCCAGGATGCGCGCAATCGTGGTTTTTCCAATACCGCGATGCCCGCTGAAGATGTAGCCGTGAGCAATGCGCTGCTGCTCAAGGGCGTTCTTCAGGGTGCGGGTCACATGGTCCTGACCAATCACGTCCGAAAATCGCTGAGGGCGGTACTTGCGCGCCAGAACGGTGTAGCTCATGAAGAATTGATTATACCGTTGACCTGCCCCAGCACGCGCACCCGCGCCGCGAGGCCGCCCCATTCAGGGTTCACCCGGCGCTGGTATGATTACCTGCACCGTACAAAAGGGGGATTTGATGAGCCATACCGAACTGATCGAACGTTATCTGAAGGGATGTGACGTTCTCGCCGACGCAGTGAGCAATGTGAACCCCGCGTTACTGGACAAGGTTCCGGCGCCGGGCAAGTGGACGATCCGGGAATACGTAGTTCACACCTTTGACGCCGAAGTTGTAAGCGCGGCCAGATTGCGGGCCATGATGGCACAATCGGGCGTCAGCATGATGGGCATTGACCAGGAGCGCTGGACCGCAACCTTGCATTACGAGAAACAGCCGGTGGAAGACGCGTTGGCGGCTTTCCGAACGCTGCGGCGGATGACGGCGAACATGTTGCGGGCAGCGAGTGCGGAGACTTGGAACAACACCGGACTCCATCCGAGGAAGGGTGAAATGAGTGTGCTGATGCTGGTCGAACTCCTGGCCGGTCACTGCGAGAACCACTCTCGCACCATTCGCGAACTGCGCGAACGCTTCGCCGCCTCCGCCAAAGCCTGAGGTGACAAAGGCCAAAGCCTAAGGCGATAAAAACTTGACGTGATACAAAATGGACACGGCCTGTCACATGACAGGCCGTGCTGCTCCTTCCGGCCGCGTTCTTATGCCGACTTGCTGAATGCCTGGATCGCCGCCGCCTCGTCGTCCCTGATGTCGAAGACCTTGTGCAGCTTTGTGACCTGAAGCAGATCGTGAACTTTCCTCGTCAGGTTGAGCAGTTTAAGTTCACCGCCCTGGCTGCGGATGTTGGTGAAAGCACTGACCAACTCGCCGATGCCTGAGCTGTCTATGTACTGAATCTCGCTCAAGTTAAGCAGGACTCGCTTTTGCCCCTGGCCGGCGAGTTGTTTGATCGTGTCGCGCAGCTCCGTGCTGCCCTCGTCAAGGGTAATGCGTCCGCTCAGATCGACAATCGTGACTCCGTCCACCTGCCGCGTGTTCGCTCTCATAGTCACTTAGAAGCCTCATGGCCCTCCCGCGTGGCTTTGCGGAGGAACTTTATCATCGTGAGTTCGGTTCCGGGATTAATGTTGCGGAAGCGCACCTCGTCCATGAATGCCCGGATCAGGAAAATTCCGCGTCCCGACTCCTTAAACAGGTTCTGCGGCGCCAGCGGGTCAGGAATAGCGGCGGCGTCCAGTCCTTTGCCTTCGTCGCGCACCTGTACGGTCAGGCTCTCCGGTTCCGCCTCAAGCAGCACGGTGACGTGTTTATCGCGGGAGTATTCGTTGCCGTGCCGCACGGCGTTGACCGTGGCCTCGCGCACTGCCAGGGAGATGTGGCCGGAATCCTCGTCACGGAATCCGGCCTTCAGCGCCATCGCTCGAGCCTCAGCCTCAACCTTATCCACGCTTTCCAAGGTGGAGTCCAGTGTGTAAGAAACTCTCATCGCGTTCATCGCGCCCGATCCACGCATTTGATGAGTTTACCAGCGCAGAAGAATCCGGGTCTGCCCGTCGGTGTTGTATACGTCGGCCAGCTGGAGCTGGTCAAGGCGTTCCAGCAGCACGTCCGCATCGCTCAGCTCCGGCGGTGAGTAAGTGGTGGGTATGGCAAAAGCTGTCATTCCCGCCCGGTGCGCGGCTTCGACTCCGGAAGGAGCGTCTTCGACGACGACGCAATCCCGCGGGCGCAAGCCGAGCCACTCGGCGCCACGCAGAAAAGGCGCTGGGTCGGGCTTTCCGAGCTTCACCTCGTCGGCTGAAACCATCTTCTCTGGAACTGGCAAGCCTGCCTGCCGAAGGCGCTTGGTGGCCAGCCTGTGGGTTCCGGAGGTGACCACCGTCCAGCACGCCGAAGGCAGGACCCCTAGCAGCCGGGCCGCTCCTTCGAAGACGACCAGCCCGTCGGTGTCGTCCAACTCCCGTCGTTCCAGTTCCACCAGCTCCGCGGCGCTGTCCAGATGCGGAGCGACCAGTTGAACCGTTTCGATCGCGCGCCGGCCGTGGGCAAGTTTGACGATCTCCGCCGGATCATAGCCGTGTTCGATGGCCCAGCCACGCCACACCCGCGTCACGCCCGGGGTCGAATCCACCAGCACGCCGTCCAGGTCAAACAACACCCCGCCGCATTCGATGCTTCCCATGTGGTTAGACTGGCTCCCGAGTGGGCATATTCAACATATAGACTGTCATGCCAAGCAAAGTCGAGCCACCATTATATTTTGTTTGTCAGCAGGCTGCTGAAAAACCCGTACTCGTGTCATCCTGAGGTTGCGCCGGTTTTGCGCGACCGAAGGATCGTGCTTTATTTCCACTACGTGCAAACATGCAGAGCCTTCGCTGCGCTCAGGATGGACACCTTTTAGGATATCGAATTAATTCTTGGTGACCCCATGCGCTTCTGGCTTGGCGCGATGGCATAACCGAGGTATTCTCGCCTTGATGACATCGCTCGCGTTATCCGAATTGCTCGGGCAGCCCGTCTTCGACGCCGCCGGCGCCAAGGTGGGCCGTGTGCGCGAAGTGGCGCTGGTCCCGCAGGAAGACTCGACCCACGTTGCGCTGTTGGTGGTGCGCACTGGGAGTGGCGACCGCCTGTTGGCAACGCGGCAGGTGCAGTCCATCAATGGCGGGATTCGCAGCGCGGTTTCCTCGACCGAGTGGGCTGCCTTTAGCGGTTCCGAGGGCATGCTGCTGATGGACCGCGATTTGCTCGATCAGCAGATCATCGACGTGCATGGCCGCAAGGTGGTGCGCGTCAACGACGTTGAGCTGCAACCGCAAACGCGGGACGACGGCGGCATTCAGCTTAGGATCGGCTCGGTCGATGTCGGTGCGCGCGGAGCCGTCCGGCGGCTCCTGAAAGGCATTGTGCCTTCGGCCGCTCTTCGCACCCTGGTGGAAAAGATTCCGCCCCGGCCTATTCCCTGGGAATTCGTCAGCCTGATTGAAACCGATCCGGCGCGCCGTGTGCACCTGAAGATCGCCTCCGATCGCCTGGCTAAACTGCATCCGGCGGACCTGGCCGACATTATCGAAGACCTTGCCCCGTCTGAGCGCGAGGCGGTTTTCCAGTCCCTCCCCGAAGGGGCTGCGGCGGAGATGCTGGAAGAGGTCGACCCCAAACTTCAGGTCTCGCTCGTCAACTCGTTAGCCTCGGAGCGCGCCGCGGACATCGTCGAGGAGATGGACCCCGATGCGGCTGCCGATCTGCTGGGCGACCTCTCGCCCGAGCGCTCGGAAGAAATTCTCCACGAGATGCAGCCCGAAGAGCGGCAGGACGTGGAGGATCTGCTCGAATTCGAAGAGGATACTGCCGCCGGGCGCATGACCACCGACTATATGGCGTTGAGTCCTACGGCCAAGGTCAGCGACGCCATCGAGATGCTGCGCAAATTCGAGGGCGGCCTGGAGAGCATGAGTACCATTTACTTGATTGGAGATGGCGAAAAGCTGCTGGGTGCGGTTCCGCTGGTCAAACTGGTGCTGGCGCCGCATGATGCCGCGCTCTCGTCGCTGACGGTCGATCCGCTCATTTCGGTCCATCCCGGAGCAGACGAGCACGATGTCGCCGAAATCTTCGACAAATACAATCTGCTGACCCTGCCCGTGGTGGACGAGGAAAGCGGCGCGCTGACCGGCGTGATCACCGCTGACGACATCATCAGCATTCTGCGGGCAAAGTTGTAGAAGAGATTACGGTCGCTGAAAACTATTCTTCGAACTTTCTTCCCAAAAGTGCGGCGGCACCAGTTATTCTGAGCTTGCCCTTTTCGGGCAAATCCCTCAAAGCATGGACTCATGCACGGGCTAAGACGCTGGAAGACACAACTGCTGATAATCCTTGCCGTGGTCGGGCCTGGATTCATAACTGCCAACGTCGACAATGATGCCGGCGGCATCTACACCTATTCCGCCGCCGGAGCCCAGTTCGGTTACTCGCTGCTTTGGACCATGATTCCCATGACCTTGGCCCTGGTGGTGGTGCAGGAGATGAGCGCCCGCATGGGAGCGGTCACAGGCAAGGGACTGAGCGACCTGATCCGCGAGGAATTCGGTCTCCGTATTACCTTCCTGATGATGATCGGGCTCATCATCTGCAACTTCGGCAACGTGGTCGCCGAATTTGCCGGAATCGCCAGCAGCCTGGAACTGTTTCACATCTCTCGCTTCGTCAGTGTTCCACTGGCGGCTCTCTTTGTGTGGCTGCTGGTGGTGAAGGGCGATTACAAAAGCGTGGAAAAGGTGTTTCTCGCCGCGTCGTTCTTCTATTTTGCGTACATCATTGCCGGCGTGCTTGCCGGTCCCGCCTGGCGGGAAGCGTTGGTCGCTACCGTGAAACCTCCTCACCCGGCCGACCTGAAGAATACGAACTACGTGTACATGGTCATCGCCGTGGTGGGAACGACGATTGCTCCCTGGATGCAGTTCTACCTGCAAGCTTCGGTGGTGGAGAAGGGAATCGAGGAGCGTCATTATGCGGCATCGCGCATCGACGTGATCGTCGGATGTTTTTTCACCGACATCGTTGCCTGGTTCATTGTGGTGGCCTGCGCTGCCACACTGTTCGCGCACGGCTACCGCGACGTCAAGGATGGCGCCGACGCCGCTCAGGCGTTGCGGCCACTGGCGGGCGATTACGCCTATTTGCTGTTTGCCGGTGGGTTGTTCAACGCGTCGCTGTTCGCGGCCTCCATCCTGCCCATCTCGACGGCCTATACCGTATGCGAGGCGCTGGGTTTTGAGTCGGGCGTGGATAAAAAGTTCGGCGAGGCTCCCGTCTTCTACTGGCTCTACACCATCCTGCTGGTGGCGGGCGGCGCGGTGATCCTGTTGCCGAACATTCCGCTGGTTAAGATCAGCATTCTCTCCCAGGTGGTCAACGGCATTGTGCTCCCGTTTGTACTGGTTGCCATGCTGCTGCTCATCAACAAACGAGAGTTGATGGGTAAGCACGTCAATTCGCGCACCTTCAATATCGTCGCCTGGGCAACGACCGTGATCATGATCGTGCTTACCGTCATGCTGATGGTGAACACGCTGCGTGGATGATGGGCGCTGCCGCCTGCTTTCAAACGATCTTGATCTTTCCCTCTGCCAGCTCCTGCACGAAGCGCCGGTCGGCCTCAAGGAAGTCGTACTGCGGTAGTTTCACCAGTGCTTCCCATCGGATGTCTTCGAAAATGTTGTTGCTCAATTCGCCGGAATACCGCTCGACCAGAAAGAAGTGCAACTCGAACTCGCTGTCATTGTGGTAGCGATGGCACAAACTCGCCACGTTCCGTCCGATCTCGGCATCGATGCCGAGCTCTTCCTGCAATTCTCGCTTTAGAGCCGCCTCCCGGGTCTCGCCGGCTTCGATCTTGCCGCCGGGAAATTCCCATTTGAGCGGCTGTGCTTGATCCTTGGTGCGCTGGCAGATCAGCACTTGCCCGCCCCGGACAAGCAGTGCCGCGACGACCTGCTTCCTGATATTTCGTTGGTTGGATTCCGTCATGGGCTGGGAATTCTCTGACGTTAGAGTGTTTTCACGTCTCCAACAGTATGTCATGGTGTATACCGATGGTGGCCACATTTGCCGTGGCGGCAGGCGAAGCTAATGTGGTTCCCTAACTCAATAAATTAGACTTGTCATGGCTAGCGAAGTCGAGCCACCTTTTGTTTCTGCCGCCAAAAGCAAACGGTCAGGTGGCCCACATTTGCGTAGCCGCAGGCGAAGCTAATGTGGGGTCATCTTGCAGTCGCAGCCAATCTTATGTACTCAAAGTTAGTGCTGGAACATTTCGAGCACCCGCGCAACGCCGGCGAGCTAGCGGACGCCAACGCCGTCGCACGGCTGGACAACCCCATCTGCGGCGACGTGTTGGAGGTGAGCCTGCGGCTTGCCGACGGCGTGATCGCCGAAGCGCGCTTCCGCGCCAAGGGATGCGTGCCCACCATCGCCTGCGCCTCGCGCCTCACCGAGATGGTGCAGGGCCTCACGGTAGCCGAAGCGCTCGCCATCCGCCGCGATGCGATCATCGAGTCGTTGGGCGGCCTTCCCCCTGCTTCGCATCACGCCGCGCAGTTGGCAGTCGATGCGCTGCGGGCCTCGCTCGATATGTTTCATCCCTCTGAACGGCCGTGAAGGTTGCCAGCGGTTATGTTCGTGAAGGGCCGGGCTGGGAAAACTAAAGTAACCAAGGTTAGCGCTTGACACCAGAGTGTCTAAAAAGGTAAAAGTTGCGTCACCACGGAGAACACAAGAAACAAGTACTCGGTGCGCGAGCACACCTTAGTGGGCTAATTGTTGAGTAAGTGTTCGTGTCGTGTTGTATTGGCCTCCTCCAATTAGCGTTCGTCCTCCGCGTGGATTGTGACCCCGAATTTGAGACGACCAGTTAACCCATCCAATACATGGAATGGGGAGTACTGGGATGATATCTCGGAGAAAGTTTTCCAAGGAGTTTAAGCTGGCGGCGGTTCGGCGGATTCAGGCCGGCGAACCGGTGCCGTATTTAGCGCGGGTTTTGGAAGTGAACTCCAGCGATTTGTACCGCTGGCATCGCGAGTCGCAGCAGTTAGGCGAAGGGGCTTTTGTCGGAGCTGGCCAGAGGCAGGTGGAGCAAGACCGGGCGGCTGAGCTGGAGCGCAAGATTGGCCAGCAGGCACTGGAGATTGATTTTTTGCGGCGAGCCTTGCAGCATGCCGAGGAGCAGCGCCGGCTGCGGGCCGCCTCTATCGGCGCGCCCTCTACGAACACATCCGGCGGGAAGTCCAAGCGGGAACGCGGTTAACGGTGCGGCGCATGTGCGAATTAACGAAGCTTAGCCAGGCCGGCTATTACCGATTCCTCGCAGGGACACCGCCAGAGCCAGGAGTCCTTGAACTCCGGCATCAGATCCAGCAGATCGCCCTGCAGTGGCCAGCTTACGGAAGCCGGAGGATCACGGCCGAGTTACAGCGGCGCGGCTGGCCGGTGAACCGCAAGCGGGTGCAGCGGCTGATGCGCGAAGACAATCTGCTCTGCCTGCGCAAACGCCGCTTTGTGGTGACCACCGACTCCCAGCATGCCATGCCGGTCTATCCCAACCGGGCCGCCTCGATGACCCTGAACGGATGCGACCAGCTATGGTTGGCCGACATTACCTACATCCGGCTGCTGCGCGAGTTCGTCTACCTGGCGGTCATCCTGGACGCGTATTCGCGGCGCGTGATTGGCTGGGCGCTGGAGCGCACACTCCAGAACCGGTTGAGCCTGGCTGCATTGCAGATGGCCCTGTCTCGACGGCAAGTAGGGGAGGGCTTGGTGCACCATTCCGATCGCGGCGTGCAGTACGCGAGCCTGGACTACACCAGCGAGTTGCGCGCTCACGGCATCGCTCGTGCGCCGTCTATGCAACAGGAGTGAATCTGGAGGGAATAATGAAGCACTCGGCCCGGGCCTCATTCTGCATTTTGTTGGTTCTTCTCATTACTTCAACGATCTTCATGATGAGCTGCAGCAGCAGTTCAACTTCTTCGGGTTCGAATTCCTACTTCGGCACCCAGAGCCCTGGAGACGCTTGGTCCTGGACGGTAACCAAAGATTCAAGCGGCAACGGCACGTTTTCAGCGGCGAACAATAAGAGCGGCAGTACCTATAGCGGAAGTGTCGCCACTTTATCTGACAAATTTCTACAGCTTACGTTCGCCACTTCTACGGATAGCAGCGTGGCGGTTGGAAGCATTGCCTATGCAATTGAATTCCCCAACACGGCCCTGATCGTGAAACCAGCCGGTGTCAAAGATGCCTTGGTGATCGGCGCAGCGCAGGGTACCTGCCCATCGCCGGCCAGCTATAACTGGATCAAAGTGGCCAATCTAGGTTGGGACGTTGCTGCCGATCCAGCCTTTGGAACCGCAACTCTAACCGGAAGCACGAGCAGTCCTACCATATCGGTAGTGCCGTATCTTCTGAATACCCCAACAGTACCGATGACTACCGTTACGTACACCGGTTCGTGCAGCAACGGAGTTATTACCACTACCGCCGCCGACGCAACAAAGTTCGGTGTAACGCCGTCTGGCGTTTTTATTGGGGATCAGGGAACGAACGGTGGGGTTATTGGCATGCTCCAGCCCGCGGCCAAGATCGGCACTACCGCCATTTTGCAGACGGGAAGGGAATTCAGGGGATTCGTTTTTATGACGCATCCGCCCTTTGAATCGGACGGGGTCACACTCCAGGATATGACGCAGGCCATCTGGTCGCGCACGAAAGGCGACAACCTTATCCACGCTGGTGAGTACACGAATTTGGCGAGCGGAACTGAAGATCCGTGTCTTGGTACTGACAACTCATGCGCCACCTTTAGTCTGGACAGCGAAGTGGCTCCCGGTGAGTTCGCCGGAACCATGATTGATAGTCATGCAGGCTCTCACCCCTTTACGCTGATGATCAATCAGATCAACGGCAAGTACATGGTCTTTGGCTTCTCGCGGAACCAATGGGGTTCCGGTAGCGATATGTCTCCATACATCTTTGTTGTAATGGAGCAGTAAGCAGGATCAAGGCTGGTTGAAGGCCATCCTACGCGCTTTTGCGTAGGGTGGAGAGTTTGCTCGATACGCAAGAGAATGTTGCGGCGGTATTGAGAAGAGCAGCGACCCCCACCTTAGCGTCGAACGGCGCGACGCGGAAGGTGGGGAACCCGAGCGTTATGAAACCAGCCTAATTTTGCAGCAGCGGTTGATACACCGTCCAACCGCGTGCGCGCGCGATCTTCTCCAGGTCGGGATTGGGATTGATGGCGAACGGGTGCGGCGTCATCTCCAGCATGGCGAGGTCGTGCATGGAGTTGCCGAAGACGGCGTCAACTTCGCTTCCAATCAGCTCCTGAATTGCGGTTGCCTTCAGTTCGTCCGTGGGGACCCGCAGCAGGCGGCCGGTGGCGCAAAGGTTTTTGATCTCCACGCAAGCGGCGATCACGCGTTCCCGGGGGATGGCGAAGCTCGGCATCGCTTCTTCAATCGCCCAGTTGTTGGTCGAGGAGACCGCCCACACCTTGCAGCCGGCGGCTGTCAGTCGATGCGTGAGTTCCAGCATTTCGGGGAAGATTCGCGGCTGGATCACGGTTCGAAAGAGCTCGGCGGCCAGGGCGCGAATGTCTTTCTCTGCGATGCCCTCGTGAATGGTGACCATTTCGCCGCAGATCGAGAGCTCGTCGACCGTGCCGGCCCTGTATTCCTCGTAGCGCGCCAGAATCCGCTTGGCGGCATCGGGCGAAATCAGGCCGCGCTCGATCTCATAGAAAAAGAAGTCGGCTCCGGCATCGCCCGACCAAAGCGTTCCGTCGCAATCAAAGACAGCGTGACGCGGCTTGAGAGCCAGAACATTGTCGACGAACTTCCGGGCACAGTCGGTCAGGGGACGGGCAAACTGCATCTTTTCTCCAAAGGTTAGGGTCAGGGCTTATCCACGGCGAGGCGCTCGTAGTCTTCCTGCGTGTCGATATCCATAACGACCCGCGCATCTTCCACCGGAACATAGCTGATGTGTTCCGCATTCGCGTGAAGGATATCGCGTGCCGTGGCCGTCAATTGGGCGCGCAAAAGCTTCTCGATCATCTCGCGCGCCAGCAGGATAGGATGTCCGTGGCGTTCGTCGTGCTCTGGTATTACCGCCCAGAAACTTTGATCCAGCGCTCCCAGAAATGCCGAGTGAAGATGATCCATCGTTGCCTGCTGCACGGGTGGCCGATCAACCAGCGCGACCATCGCTGAATCGCGTCCGCGCCCCAGCACTTCCTTCAGACCGACTCTGAGTGAGCTGAACTGGCCAAGCTCCGGAGCCCGATTCTCCACCAGAAACCCGCCCATTGAGTACACGATGGGCTCCAGATTGCGGCTGTTTGCGCCGCCTATCACGATGACCATGTCTGTACGCGGCCGCAACAATTCGATCCATGCGCCGAGCAGGGTATTACGCAGTCCGCCCGCATGGCCGACCGGCCACGGCAGCAGAGCTTTGTCGCGACCCATCCGCGAAGATGCGCCAGCCGCCAGGATGATGCCGCATAGACTTGGTGAACGGGCCATGAGCGAACGATAGCAGACGACGAAGCAGTTGTCAGGTGTTTAGGTAACCCACGCGTATGCAGCGGCAGATATTGGCGCCGGCAGTCCGTAATGACGAAAATGCCGAGGGGTATGTTTGCCCCCTCGGCATGTTGCCTAGCGTTTATCGAACAGCGAGCAGTAGAGATGCCAGATCACGAATACTCGTATCAAAGGCACTTCTAGCTCCCTTATAACTTCAGAAACACTTTTGGAAATCAGAATCAAACGAGAAAATAAACCCGCCGACTCTGATTTACGAATTCTTTTGGTGATCATACAACTGTAACGGAGCTGCCAGAGCAAGTCGATTATCTCGGTCGAAGTAGGTGAGAAGGGATTAACTGATATGGTTTATTCCGTGGATGACGGTGGAAAACGTGCCAATTCCTGTGGAACGATATGGAAAACGCACTCAATAGAATGCCCCCGTACCGCGCATTGTGCCGTTTGAGTCTTCAAAGTAGAAGTCCAGCTTTCTGCGATCCTTTAGCTGGAGCGTCAGCTTGACCCCCATTAGTTGGAAAGGAATATGTGCGTCCTCGATAATAATGTGCCCACGGATGCCCTTCAATCCCGGAATCTCTTCGCCGGTGCCGGTCGGGATCATGTCTTGAGTGACGACTAAATCGTAGGTAGCAGCGGACGCGGTGTCATCAGGGGGTATGTGGTATACGGCGCCACGTCCTGACGGTCGTTCCAAAATTCGGCTTGCCATTGGTTTGCCTCCAAGCAAACAAGAGTCTATCGCACTTGGCCGAAGTCAGTCGCTGCTGCTCGCTCAGACGTGCCGCCCGACCCGTCCGCGACGCGCCTCAGGGCTTGTCAGTGACCGTGTTTGGCTGGTCGGCGGTCTTCGGACACTCCTGAACAGATTTGCTCTTCCCGGCGACAGACACGTTGCGGCGCACCGCAATCATCTCGGCGACGATGGCGACCGCGATTTCCTCCGGCGTGACTGCGCCAATGTCGAGGCCGATGGGCGCGTGTACCCGCTCGAACAGCGCGCGCTCCACGCCTTGTTTTTCCAGCTCATTGTAGATGGTGAGCACTTTGCGCCGCGAGCCAATCATGCCGACATAGCGCGCGGCGGTCTTGACGGCCCAGCCCAACACTCGCATGTCGTCGCGGTGTCCGCGGGTGACAATGACCACAAAGCTCGATGCCGAGGGCCGCAACGTGGCTGTGGCGGCCTCAAAATCGGCGGCAATCACTTGGCCGGCTTCGGGAAAGCGCTCCCGGTTGGCAAAGCTTGCGCGGTCGTCGATAACCGTGACTTCGAAACCGGCGAGGCGCGCCACTTTGCAGACGCTCAGCGCTATGTGTCCGCCGCCGAAGATGAACAGCTCGGCTGGGGGAATCACGGGTTCGACAAAGACCTCCAGCGTGCCGCCGCAGACCAGGCCTGTGTTGTAGCTGGGATCGTTATTCAGATCGAACGTCAGCGAACGCGGTTTTTCCTCTGCCATCACTTCCCGGGCCGCCTGCCACACTTCGGCTTCGACGCAGCCGCCTCCAATCGTGCCCAGAGCCGAGCCATCGTCGCGCACCAGCATTTTGGCGGTACGGAACGACGGAATCGAGCCGCGGACATTGATGATTGTCGCCAAGGCTGCGCGACGTCCCGCTTTCCGCAAGGCGACGATCTCTTCGTAGATGTCCATTTCATGGAATTATTGCCTGAGCAGACGCCGAACACAAGCACCGCTTTTGCCGGCTTGACGCAGCGTCTCTGGCCGGCGCGTTGGCATCCAATGAGTGAGCTTGTACAATAGGAGCGCCATGGAAGGCATTGAAGCTAAAGGCGGCGTAGCTGGAACTCCGGGCGGAACGGATCGGGCAGACAATCTGGCCGGCGATCCGCAGAGCCCGCTGCGTATCGAGCGGCTCGCGTTCGGCGGCAGCTCGGAACAGGAAGGCGTGGTGCTCACCACGATGGACAGGGCCGTGAACTGGGTTCGCAAGAACTCGATTTGGCCCATGACCTTCGGCTTGGCCTGTTGCGCCATCGAGATGATGTCGATGGGAGCCTCGCGTTTTGACATCGCCCGCTTTGGCGCCGAGGTCTTTCGCCCTTCACCGCGCCAGTCAGACCTGATGATTATTGCCGGGCGCGTCTCCCAGAAGATGGCGCCGGTCATCCGGCAGCTCTATCTGCAGATGCCCGAGCCTAAGTGGGTAATTTCCATGGGCGCGTGCGCCACCTCCGGCGGAGTGTTCAATAATTACGCGCTGGTGCAGGGCGTCAACCAGTGGATACCCGTCGATGTTTACGTGCCGGGGTGCCCGCCGCGTCCGGAGCAGCTAATCTACGCAATCACTCTGCTGCAAAAGAAGATTCAGAACGAAGCCGGATCGTTCAAGCGGGCGCTGAACCTCGCAGAATAAGTCTTCTATTCCACCTTGTTCACCAGCAGGCTGCTGTTACTCTCTGAGGTTTCATCCTGAGCAGAGCGAAGGATCTGCTGTTTGCACGTGCTGAAAGCAAGCATATCCTTCGGACGCAAAATCGCGCGACCTCAGGATGACTTCAAAGATTTCGCGAATCGTGTGCCGCCGAGAAGGAAGGAACTTCCTTGCCTTTTCAGTCGACCTTCCGCATTTTTATCCGCAACGGACTGCTTCGGGAGCTGCTGAAATCTCCCTTCATCGTGTCGGGCTCATGGGAGTTAAGCACGAAGGTATACATGAAACGGCCACTTGATGCGTCATGGGCACGAAAGATTTCGTCAGGAGACCCAGTGACTGTGTGAGACTCTTTCAACCAGCCCGGCCGGAGCTTGGGCGTGAAAAATTCCAGTTTCGTTTTTCCAGCCGAATACTTGATCTTGGCGCTCCGCACCCTCACCCAATTTGGACCGCAATGGCAAGTTCCCTGGCTGGTGTTATATTCCCCCCACGCAAAAACAACCTGGGCGGAATCTTTATCGACTTTTTCGACATACAGCACAGAGTCCCATCGCGAATTCCATTGGCCAGCCCACTTCCCGACTAACGATTTGACCTCAGCCGGAAGGGTTGGGTCAGGCACTTCAATACTCACAGTGGGAGGCACCGGCGCGGGAGCCTGTGGCGAGGAACTAAAGCAAAGGCATACCGCCGTCAAAAGTGCGCCTAAGGCAAGCCAGCGGACTATCTTTGACATGTCACCTCCAGCGGAACTTACACCACGGTACCGCAGCGTTCACTGCAAAGCCATTTAAGTGTCACTCTTGCCATTAACTAGCCAGAGGCCACGGCAGACGTTGCAAGACTGCCCATGAATGACAAACCCTGACTCGAAAGTCAGGGTCCAGTAGGTAAGTTAGGCCCGATTGGTAATGCAGTGTGTCACCAGGTGGAAAGATATACGCCAGGTAAATCTGTGTCACACTCTGCTCCTTCTGCTTAAGTTGTGCAAGTTACAGCGGTAACCTACTCCGCATTGACCGGTAGTACCCGACGTAACTTGCGTGGAGATATCGGCAGGCGATACTTTCGGATTGCACAGAGAATCTGCTGTGTTCGGGCTGGACGGGATTCGCAAAAGGTATACCCCGATGACGAACTCGGTGTCCAGCCCGGCGGTGACTTAAGGGGTATACCAACTATCGAATTGGGTTAAGAGAGACTGACATCTTTGGGGGAGGATGTCAGCCTCCTTTTTTTGTTCCTCGATTGCAGAGTTATTGATCACGCCGTTTCATTCACCGCCACGCATGTTCTGGTCAATGAAAACAAGCGCTGCGGTATTTCCCGAGGGTGCGCAGCGAAGGAACGCGAAGGGTTAGGCGACTTATCTGGGTGGCGTTCGTTCAGGACAGAGATCGGACCCTAAGGAAGGTTCGAAAAAATTAAGGTCTTGAAGGTACGGGCTTCACAGGCTGCTGAAAAACTACTCTCCGAGGTGTCATCCTGAGCAGAGCGAAGTATATGCTGTTTGCGCGCGATGAAAGCAAAGCATATCCTTCGGACGCCTGCCCCAACATGCGCAACTACTGCGCATGCCGGGAACCCCGCAAAGTCGGCGCGACCTCAGGATGACACTCCTAAGAGTTTTTCAGCAGCCTCTTTAGCCTCTAAGGAACTTCGTTCTGCCGGCAAGGCCTCTTCAGAGTTTCCCCCAAATGCGGGTTCCGGTAAAGTGTCCAATCCGGTAAACTGATGTGAGAGAATGAGGTTACATCGCAAGGCCCTGTAGCTCAGATGGATAGAGCAGCGGTTTCCTAAACAGCATGCCAATTTCATAAAATACAGTGTTTATGCGTATCTAAGCATGTACTTGTACACAGCTTGTACACGTGTTATTCTCCGTGACGTTTAGGGAGGATAAAAACACCATGCAGAAAGGCAAAATTGAACGGCGTGGCTCCTGCTGGTTGTTGCGATACCGGGAGCCTGTAATCGAGAACGGCAAAGTGGTCATGAAGCAGACCGCAAAGAAGCTGGCCACGTATTGCGATAAGTACCGCACGGAACAATCAGTCCGTGTGCTGGCAGACCAAATCCTTACACCGATTAACGCCAAAACGGTGCGTCCCGAATCGACACAATCAGTCGCCGCATTTCTTGAATACGTGTATCTCCCACACTGCCACGAAAACAAACGTCCATCCACATACAAAGGCTACCGTGAAATGTGGCATCTGGTAGAGCCGCATCTGAATGGCATGAAACTGAAAGACACGCGCACCTCTGATATCGACCGGCTTATGAAGTCGGTTGCAGATAGCAAGCTACGTGCCCACACAACTCACCGCAACATTAAGAACTTTCTTAGCGGCGCATTTCGATTTGCAAAACGGAACGACTTGATCCCGGACAACCCCGTCCGTGATTCCGTTGTGCCACGTGGCAAACCTATGGCAGAAACAGCGGCCTATAGCTTGGACGAAATCCAGTCCATTCTTGCCGTGTTGCCGGAACCAGCGCGCACAGCAGTGCTAGTTGCCGGGCTTACGGGGCTTCGATTATCGGAAATCAAAGGTCTGCGATGGGAAGATTTCATTGGAGATGGCTTGTATGTACAGCGGGCCGTGTGGAGCGGACACCTTTCGGATACAAAGACTTTAACCAGCCGCGCCCCGGTGCCTGTGCTACCGATTGTACGCGATGCGTTGAAGGAGCATAGAAAGCACACGCCTGCTGGCAACGGTTATATTTTTTCAGGGAACACAGGTCAGCCATTGCGGCTTGAGAATGTGGTTCGTCGCGACATAAAACCTACACTATCGAAAGCTGGGCTGATTTGGCGTGGGTGGCATGCGTTTCGCCGGGGGCTAGGAACTAACCTAAACGCTTTGGGTGTTGACGCAAAGACCATCCAAGCGATCCTGCGGCACGCGAATGTTAAAACGACTATGGATTACTATGTGAAGCCTGTTGCCGCTGAATCCGTGGTAGCTATGAAGAAATTGGCGCGTGCTTTTAAGAAGTCCGGCACAAAGTAAGAATGAACACTTGCAAAGTGTCGCTGAACGTGCTACTCTGTTTTCATACATATTCGAAGTTGCAGCAAAGCAGAGCAGTGCAGTAAAATAACGGAAGCACCCGCAATACATATATAAATACACATTCGGCAGGTCGCCCCCGATTAAAAGGGAAGGCCGAATGCCTGTCAATGAAGTAGCACGAGCAACACCTCTCGACCCGTCTGACATTCTTACCTCGGCAGAACTCGCCGAGCGTCTAAAAGTCAATCCCTGTTGGGTATACAACAAACTCCGTCATGGGGAGAACTGTCTTCCTGCCATATTCCTTGGGCGATATCTCAGGTTCTCGTGGAGTGCTGTGAGTCAATGGCTACAGAGACAGCAACGAGTCACACGAACGCGGAAATCTCGCCGCAGAAAGGCGGTGCAGCGATGAAGACAACTGCCTTCACTGATTTTGACTCGTGGAAGGAACACGGCCGCAAACTGGCGCAGACTCATAGTGACCATCAGTTTGAAATAGCTAGGTGGATGCTAACAGGGGAAGAGACATTCGGCGGCCAGAACCCCTACGACGCGGCCGAAGATATTACCGGCAAAGCACGTGTGACCTTGCAAAACTGGGTCTGGGTACTGCGGCACATCTCACTTCGAAGTGAGAGTCTAAGTTTCGGACATCATCAGGTGGTTGCCGGATTAGAGCCCGAACAACAAAAGTTGTGGCTTGAGCGAGCCGCCGCCGAAGGCTTATCGGTGAAAAAGCTGGCCGCTGCGATACAAGAGGCACGTGCAGATAGTGTCAAAGCTGATGGCGCTGCTACGGGAACAGCAGCCGCACCACGGAGCCGCAAGTTGCTTACACCTGACAAGCTGAACAAAGCTCTGCGATTTGTGCCTGTCAAGGAAAGCGACAAACTTAATCTTCTGGCGATAGCACGCCATACCACGGTAGAAGAGCTGATTATTCTGGCGATTCAAAACCTGAATCTGGCCGCCGTGGATGAGATTGAACGGCAGCGGGAGATTCTGGCTGATGCCCGCAAAGTATGGAACCGCAAAGAGTCTGAACGGTGCATGCTCAAGAAGATTCAAGAAGCCGCACCGGCAGAAGCCGCACCAGCAGAAGCCGCACCGGCAGAAGCCGCACCAGCAGAGCCAGAGGCAGAGCCGCAGGCGGACACAGTAGGGTTTGATGTCGGGGCGATGATGCTGGTCGAGTCACGGCTGAAGGAAGGTCTCCCGTTACCCCGGAGTTGAAGCGACAGTACGACAGGTGGAAGCCGCCTCACGAAATAGAAACAGAGCTAGTGCCATGCGCTGCGATAGAACCGGAACCACAGCTAAGCGCTGTGTGATGCTCGCGGAATTGAAATTAGAAAATCGCGTGGTGGGGTCTGCCGTAACTCGTTGATTCTTGGCAGCCGAAAATAAATATTCTCGAATAAGCCGCATAAATCGCGTGGTGGAGCAAGCCGGGCAAGGTATGCGATAACCGAATAAATACGGCAGGAAATGCGACAAGACACGCGCAATAAGTGGTGAGTTGTTGTTCAAGTGGTAAAACGCAGTCGTACTCATAACAGCGGTTTGGGAAAGTGGCAAAGAAAGTTGATTCCGAATGACTGATTCAATCCTCAAATATTCTCGTCGTGCCTACAAGCTTCAAGGCCAGTCACCTTGGGGATCAACCTATGCCAACACGAGGGAGCGTCACAAGCGTTCCCTCGTGCATTTTTTTGGCAAGGTGACTGATTATGGTGACTGCGAGCCGTTCTGATTTGCATGATTTGAAATTACGTGCCGGTATGCGGCCTGTCGAAGACCACACAGGCAAGCAACTAGCGTATGGCCAGTTCTGCTGTTGTCCCTTTCACGAAGACCACGATCCAAGTTTTGGTCCCTATCCCGGAGGTGACGGCCTACCTCGTTGGAAGTGTTTTGGTTGCGGATGGGAAGGCGATGTTATTGACTTTGTAGAGCAAAAAGACAGCCTTTCTACACGCGACGCTATTCTTAAGCTCAAAGAGCAATACGGCAACGCTGAGCCGCCTGAGTTACCTGCTAAGCCCTCGACGCCGATCCACCAGCCGTGGAAATGGACGGCCGAAAAAATTGAAAATGCTGCGCAGGCTTTGCAGTGTGACATAGAAGCCTTAGAGTTTCTCGAAAGTCGAGGTATAAGCCCCGAGCACGCTTTGATTTGCAGTAAGGTTGGGCTGTTACCAGCAAATAAGAACTATCCTTCCCGGATTGTGCTCCCAACCTTTGTTGATGGTGATGTTGCTGCAATCCATCTGCGCGCATTCGGAACCTTTGAAGAGCGAGATAAGTGGCGCAAGCTACGGCGGGACGACAAAACCTATCACCTATTTAACCGCGATGCTGCACGCGAAGCCGCCCGTAGTGGCGCTGATCTATATGCGGTGGAGTGTAAGCGTCTGACCAAACCATCTTCTCTGGCGGCCTGCAGATGTGATGAACTGCGGGCATGAGTGAAGAACAAGCCGTTGTTCAGGTAAAGACGTCCTCGCCGGAGAGCAGAGAGCATTCGCCAGTTGGTGAAGGAATTTCACGCAAGCAATCTGAGCCAAGCGGAATTCTGCCGTCGGCATGCGGTCCCGCTAAGCACGTTGCGGTGGTATCTGAAGAAGCATGGCGACGACGAGGATGCAACGGGTAAGGTCTGTGCTGGGCTGGTGGCGGTGGAGGTTGCAGGCCCGATGCTGCAGGGGGCCGAGAAAGCTCTCGCCGTGGTTCTCCCCGGTGGACGAAGGATTGAAGTGGGCATGGGCTTTGATGCCTCGACGCTTGCCCAGATCGTGGCCGTGCTGGAGAGGATGTAGTGATGTTCGGAGTGGGCGCTGCCACGCGCATCTATCTGGCGCCGGGATCTACTGACATGCGCAAGGGCGCCAATCGGCCTCATGGTTTGGTGCGCGATCAATTGCAGTGTGACCCTCTCAGTGGGCATCTGTTTTTGTTTTCCGGCTCTGTAGCAGAATTTGTGGGTAGGAATGCGGTGGAAAATGCCGCTACGTGGAAAAGTCCAAAGACGGGACTTTCCCACACCGCTTGGAAATCCTGCAACCGCGGCGGGATTCCCACATTGTTCCACCGCCTCGGCCGCGACGTTAACCTTTCGATTTCATCCCAGCAAGAAGAATAGCTGAGCTCCGGCAGGCACGCTTAGTCTGTGTTTGCGAACAAGAAGAAGCGACCGGGAGATCAGCTATTCAACTGCAGATTAAGACCATCCTGAACCGAATACAACATTTTGTGGGTTTCGTTTATGCCGAGGTGCAAATGGTTGGCCGCCAGGGCGAGCCAGAGTCCATCGAGATCCGTATCGTGTTGCACCACGGTAGGCGCGGATGCTGCTCGGTGTGCCAGCGGCGGGCGCCGGGCTATGATCGTCTGCCGGAACGACGTTGGCAGTTTGTGCCGCTGTGGGGAATTTCCACCTGGTTTCGCTATGCCCCGCGACGGGTCCAGTGCGCCGAGCATGGAGTCGTGGTGGAACAGATCCCGTGGAGCGACGGCAAGCGCCCCGTGACCTGCGCCATGATGGGTTTCCTGGCCCGCTGGGCGCGGCGGCTGAGTTGGCGGGAGACGGCACGCACCTTCCAGACCAGTTGGGAATCGGTCTACCGTTCGGTGGAATGGTTCGTGCAATGGGGCTTGGCTCACCGGCAACTGTCCGGGATCCAGGCACTCGGCGTGGACGAGATTCACTGGGGTCACGGGTTGCGGGCCGACAACTTCCTGACCGTGATTTATCAAATCGACGCGCACTGCCGCCGCCTCCTGTGGGTCGGCAAACGCCGGTCGGAGAAGACCCTGCGTCGAGGACTGAAGGCGTTGGGACCGGAGGTAGTCCGCGGCCTACGCTTTGTCTGCAGCGACATGTGGAAGCCGTACCTGAATGTGCTGGCGGCCGAGGCGGGTCACGCTCTGCATGTGCTAGACCGATTCCATATCACGATGCACTTAAATCAGGCAGTGGACGAAGTCCGCCGCGCCGAAGGCACGCGGCTCCGGACGGTGAGTAAGCAGAAAGCCGCCAAGCTCAAGCATCTGCGCTGGCCGTTACTACGTCGTGGAAGCCGAGTACGGGGGCGGGCTCGGCAGAAACTCAACGCCCTGCTGGCCAGCAAGCTGGCAACAGCTCGGGCGTGGGAACTGAAGGAGGCTTTCGGCTACTTCTGGCACTACAAGTCCGTGATCTGGGCCGGCGCCTTCCTCGACTACTGGTGCGAGCGCGCCCTGCGCAGTCGCCTGGAGCCGATGAAGAAAGTTGCCCGTATGCTGCGGTCGCACGAGGAGCTGTTGTTGAATTGGTTCCGGGCCAAAGGGGAGATTTCCACCGGCACCGTCGAGGGTCTCAACAACAAGATTCGCGTGGTGACCAGACGATCCTATGGGTTTCGCACCTACGAAGCGATGAAACTCGCGCTCTATCACACGTTGGGACGCCTTCCTGAACCAGAATCAGCCCACAGATTCTGCTGAGGAGGCTGTTTTCCAACGCACAGAGAAATCGGCTGAAGCTGATCTATTGGGACGGCACAGGGATTTGGGTATGTGCGAAAACGCTTCAAAAAGGGCGCTACCGCTGGCCTATTGCGAGTGAAGGACAGACCAAGGTTACGCTCACGCAGGAAGAGTTGGCGATGCTGATCGGCGGCATCGATCTTGGGCAAACCGAGCGTCGCAGGTGGTATCGCAGGCCTGTCGGCGAAGAACCTCAAAAGGCACGATTTACCGCATAAATACTGAAGAAAACGCTTGTGCATCCACAAGAGTTTCTGCTATTCAACACACATCGTGAGTGACATCTCCCAGCCCTCCATCGTTGACTCCGATCCCATTGCCGTCTCTGGCTGACGCAGCCATCATCGCAAACCTGAAGCAGCAAGCCGGATATTACGCGCAGCAGCAACTGGATTCCACGCAGCAGCGTTTACAGTTTGCGGAGTTGAGTGTTCAGATGCTGGAAGAGAAGCTGCGTCTGCAGCGGATTGCGAAGTATGGTCCGAGCAGCGAGAAGCTGGCGACCCTGCAGATGGAGTTGCTGGAAGAAGAACCGGGGGTCAGTGATGAGGAGGTCCAAGCGGAAAGCCAACGCGAACGCTTAGCGGCTGTCGAACAAGGCCGGTTAGTTTGCAATAAAGACAACATTTATAGCGTGCCCAGAGGTCAGGCACGCGAGATGCTAGATTTTACC
>CAWFVJ010000019.1:0-199927 GCA_963819175.1 uncultured Acidobacteriota bacterium | reverse complement strand
CTAAAGCTTTCTCCCTGCAACCACCATTAAGTGCTCATGGAAGAATCGGTGCCCCTGCTCATCGCGATAGGGCTGCAAACCCGTCAAGTCGCGTACACGATCTTCTTCGAGCAGCCGCCGCAGCTCCGCTGGCACCCTCCGGAGGCGCTTTGGACAACCAGCGGTCCACCTCCGGAGTAACTTCCCCGGTGACCACCGTATGTATCGAAGTCCGGCATCACGAAACAGTATAAGCAGCTGGCTCAGAGGGATGTAGCGCGCGTGAGCTGAGCCGCGCAGTGTTTCGCACCTGTGGTGGTCGGCAGCCCGCTCACCATGCTCGCTCGTCATAACCTCTTCCACGACGACATTGCCGCCGGTTCTGCAGACGCGTGTCATTCCCCGCAGCACCTTGAGCGGGTCCTGGAAGTGATGCATTTCCAGCCGGCAAACGGCGATGTCGAACGTTGCTTCATCAAACGGGAGACCTTGGACGTCGCAGACCTGAAAGGAGACGTTGGCGATAGCACGCTCCTGGCAGCGTTGCCTGGCGATTGCCAGCGGCGCCTCGGTGAGATCGACACCGATTACCTCCCGGCAGACATGGGAAAAAGCCTCTGTAATGTGCCCCGGACCGCACGCCACGTCCAGCACGCGATCGGTAGCTTTTGGCTGAGCCGCAGTGACCAGGCGGGCGATCCGTTCCTTGTCCAGCAGCCAAGGAATTACTGCATATCCCATTGCGCTCTCTGTGAATGACTTTCGTACGTTATCGTTATGGATTGACATTGACCGCCCCCGAACTCGGACCGTAGGGCCAGCATTTCGGTCTCACCGTTTGCCCATATTTGTGCCATCGCAGAGGCCGCGCCCGCTGGCTGTGAACAGAAAAAATGGATTCCATGTGAAGAAATCAGAATACTCGTCCATACCGGTAAATGAAAGCCGGCGTGCACCTGCGGGACGCTGCGGAGTATGCCGTCAGTCTAGCTCTCGGCCGATTTTTAATTGATAAGCATGGAGTAATGGCGATGAAGAGACGAGGGGCCGCGCCTCCATGTGCATGGAGGCGCGGTTTTCAAACCACCCGCGATTTCTACGGATGCTTGCCGACGAGTGGAGCGTGGCAGCCTCCGCAGTCCATCTTGCCGCGCGAGTTCTCCATCGCCCCGCCCTTCTCGTGACAGGACATGCAGCTCTGGGTTGCCGCCGGCAGGGAAAGGCGATTGGCTTGGCGGCGGCTTGCTCGTTCAGCAGCATCACGGCCTTCTTGGCCACCGAGGCGGCCAGAGCGGCGCAGCGTTCGCCGCGCTCGGGCGAATAGGTATGCTTGCCGGAGACGCTGCACCACTTGGAGATTGAGGTATGGCAGAGCGGCGTGCCGGAGACCGAGCGAATCTCGGGAAACTTGGCGGCCTTGGGATGGACATTGGGCAAGGCCTCGCTCTCGTACCAGACGAACAGCGCGTCCACCAGCGGGCCCGGCTTGGAGGAGAGCAGATGGAAGCAGGCCGCAGCGCCGGCCAAGGTTCCGCAGATAGTCCCCCAGCCGTCGATTCCGCCGCCACCGTACCTGAACATCAGGAAGGGAAACTCCGTGTAGGGAGAGCCCAGTTGTTCGGTAATCGCTCCGGCAATGGCGTCCGCCGTTCCGAACATGCACTCGGCCTTGTAGAAGCTGTGAAAAGCGCGCACGGCCGCCACTTCCTTGTCTAACGGCTTGTAGGGCCAGGGCAGCGTATGAATGCTCGCACCGGGTGCAACCGGGACGGGAGGCGTGTTGTGAGTGCTCTCTGCCCGGCCCGCAGCTTGCCGATAACGCCGACTCCGGCGGCGCCACCGATTACTTTGACCAGATTACGACGACTTATAGAACCGCTCATCTTCAAACTCCGGCTTTAGAAAATAGTTCAACCGCGCGTGTCCAATGCCGCACTTTGCCGTCCGGCTGCGTATCTTCGTATCCGCCGTAAAGGCTGCCGCTGCCGGCGCTCGGGCTGCCTTAGCTTTCTTTGCCAGCGCCTGAGCCGGGCTGATCGCCCAGCGCTTTCTTAAAGGAGCGAATGCCCTCGCCCAGTCCTTTACCGAGTTCGGGTATGTTCTTGGGTCCGAAGACGAAGAGTGCTATGACGAGAATAACTATCAGATGTGCAGGCTGAAAAGGCCCTCAAACATTAACTACAACTCCTTGGCGACATGCGGGCAGGAACGGACACCCCAGTTGACTATTGCCAACGTAACACTTCCGGCAGATAAGACGATGACAGAAATTACAAAGATGAGTGACCATGATCACGTGTGAGTTGCACGAATGCCGGCAGTCCCGCTGTCCAAAGACGCCCTTCACACCTGGCTTTCAATGAGGAAGGAAGATTGCGTATCCGTACGCCGGGCAAATAGTCATGGCTGGAAGCGCGCCGCAAGTTGAGGGAGGCCGAACGGGACGGCACGCTGCCCCGAGTGGCGGTACAATGGTGATCGGTGAGGCAATGAAGTCGATTGAAGGGAACACCGGAAGTGGCTGAAGCGATCTTAGCGGGCAGAACCGCGAAAAACGAAAAGTTGCATTTCAGTCCCTTCAAAAACCCCTTCAATTTGTTTGCACCAAAAGTGGTGCACGCAAACTACTGATATAAAGGCGAAAGTGGCGGAATTGGCAGACGCACCAGACTTAGGATCTGGCGGGTAACACCGTGGGGGTTCGAGTCCCCCCTTTCGCACCAATAGTTTAGGGCCGATCCTAGAATCGGCCCTTTTCCATTGTTCCCAATTCTGTGCCCGGCTGAAGAATTCTTCGAATCTATCTCAAAATTATTTTCTTCGGAAGTTGGCTACCTCACGCCCGAGTTGCGCGGGGAGGAGCAACATCTGCGGCGACAGATTGCAACCAAGCATTAACAGCGGAGCGGCATACGATTCCGGGCATCACGAATACGTAAAAGACAAAGGAGAGATGATGGCTACGAATCCGACCTACGAACAAGCAGAACTTCAACTGAAAATCTTCGATCTTCGCCGCGAGGCGAGGCTACGGCAAGCCCGCGACTGGTTCAGCAAGAATTACATCGCGAATACCTTCGACGAGGCGATGCGAATCGCGCCTATGGGATCGGAAGCCGGCACATCATTCATGATGGTCGTAAGCTACTGGGACCAGGCGTGCGCGTACCTCAATCATGGGCTGCTCCATGAAGAGCTGTTCTTCGAGACCACCGGCGAGTTCTTCTTCATTTGGGAGCGTGTGAAGCCAACCATACGGGAAGCCCGCCAGCGATTCTCAAATCCGCTGTTCCTCGCCAACCTTGAAAAGGCAGCCAGCCGCTTTGAAACCTGGATCGAGGAGCGAGCACCAGGCCACATCGCGGCGATGCGTCAGATGATGAAGCAGATGGCTACTCAGACCAGCAAAGCGGCCTGAACGCGGTCAGCTTTCAAGCTCGCAATGGCGCTAAGACATATGGCCGCCATCGAGGCAGAGGCAAGACGTTTTACCCTGTCTCGATGGTCGGGTCCGTATGCGGAATTCCGGCGTTGCTTGCCGTTGCAACCGAGGGGCTCCGGTATGCACAAAGCCCGTCACATTGATTTGATCCTCATGTAACGCCGCAACTCAGGGCGCATCGGCACCATGCCAAGGCTGCCGGACGGCAGCATCTCCGCCGCTCTCTCGCGATAAAGCCACTACACACTCAACCCGAATCAATTTGACACAGCCGGATCTGTCGTTTGCTGTGAGGCAACTTTTCAAACCCACTCGTGAGCAGTACAATCTGAGCACTGCAACGCCAAAGAATCCTGCTTAGGCCTTGTCTAACGGACAGAGGTATGACGATGAGCAAGGCGAAAGAATCGCTCTTCAAGGTAATCCTCAACGAACCGGATTGGACCTCGCGTTTGATTGAGGCTATCCCCGACGCAATCGTCATTGTCGATACGGACGGCGTAGTCCAGTACGTCAATGCCGGATACTTGCGGCTGGCCAGCCTCAAACGAGAGGACATCATTGGCAAAGATCTGGCCGAAGTGAGGCCCGGGGCTGTCCTTCCCCAAGCGGTCAGAAGCGGAGAGGCGAAGCTTGCCGTTTATAGGCGGGTGGGGGATACGGAGTACATCACCGACGTGTCGCCTATCTCCCACAACGGCATGACCATCGGCGGGGTCAGCGTCAGCAAGCAACTCAAGGAATTCCTTCTCCTTTCGAAGGAGCTGGAAAGGTATGTCCGCAAGACCAAGGAATTGCGGTCCGTCGTAAATCGCGCCTATCATGCCCGCTATCGATTTGAGGACATCATCGGTAACTCCCCGCGGATACAGGAAGCCATGGCCATGGGGAAAAAGATTGCTCTGTGCGAAGCCGACATCCTCATCACCGGCGAAAGTGGGACAGGCAAGGAAATGTTCGCTCAGGCAATCCACAACGCCAGCAGCAGGGCTGATCTGCCTTTCGTGGCTGTCAACTGCTCCACTCTCAATTCCGCATTGTTGGAAAGCGAGTTGTTCGGCTATGAAGACGGTGCTTTTACCGGCGCCCGCAAAGGGGGCAAGATTGGCTTGTTCTCGGTTTCCGAGGGCGGGACGATCATGCTGGATGAAATCGCAGAGCTGTCGTACGACATGCAGGCCAAGTTGCTGCGGGTATTGCAGGAACGCACGGTACGGAAGGTGGGAGATCACGCAGAATGGCCCGTTGACATCCGTGTCATCGCAGCCACCAACAAGAACCTGTTGGAGCTGACAAAGCAGGGGAAATTCCGCGAGGACCTCTATTACCGACTGAATGCGATGAGTCTTGAGATCCCTCCCCTGCGGAACCGGGAGTCCGACAGCATTGTTCTGGCGGAACATTTTCTGGTGAAATGGGCTCAAAGAAATGGGAAGTATTGGACTTTCCATCCCTCCGTCCTGGAACAAATCCTCCGATATGGCTGGCCGGGGAACATCCGGGAACTGAAAAATGTAGTGGAATTCGCTGCCTACACCTGCGACCGAAGCGTCATCACGGACATTCATCTTCCAAAATCGCAATCGGAGAGCAATAAGGCCGGTGACTCCGCCAGGTTGACCCTGAGAGGCTCCGGAACCCTGAAGAAGGTTGCGGCGGATACGCAACGGGCCGTGATCCAATCCATGCTGAACAAGTACGGGAACACTCTGGAGGCGAAGAAGACTATCGCCATGGAGCTTGGCATTTCGTTGGCTACCTTGTACAACAAATGCAGATAAAATTCTGAATTTCTAGATTATTATTCATTCACTTCCAAAAACTTAGAAATATAGTTTGCTTGATTTCGACAAAGGCGCCCTCCAAGCGCCCTTTTCGTTCTCCGGGCCCCTTGTCGGCTGTGGCATGAAAACTGCATTAGCTTTGGCTTGACAGAACCATTTCCCATCAAGCGCACCGATAACGACGATGAGATGCTTACATGAAAAACATGAATAGTGCTTACAGAACGGTAGCGGTATTGTGTGTCGTAATCAGCTTCTTTTGCGCATCCCCGGCATTGTGCCAGGACGCCATGGCGGCGCCGAAAGTGCATCTTCCGGCCGGCGAAGACTTCCTGCTGTGGTCGCCGACGGTTCAGCCTTACGGCTATTCAATCGTCGACCAGCTGTTTGCTACGAGGATGATCAAACACGGAAAGAATGTATATCCTCTGCTGAGAGGCAAGGAACTTTCGGTTAGCTATCAAATGGGGGGCAAGACCTATACCTCCGAGAACTACATCGACTACAACAACGTTTCAGGTTTGTTGATTATCAAGAACGGCCAGATTGTTCTGGAACGGTACGCTCTTGGCCTCACGGAGAAGGGACATTGGAGTTCGATGTCAATGATCAAGTCGATGACATCGACCTTGGTCGGTGCGGCCATTCAGGACGGCTACATAAAGAGCCTGGACGACAAAGTTTCGAAGTACCTCCCCGCCTTGCAAGGCTCGGCATACGACAACGTCAGCATTCGTAACCTGATCACCATGTCGTCAGGCGTCAAATGGAGTGAAGTCTATTCCGACAAGGAATCGGACGTTAACCATTACAGCAAGTCGCTGGCCGACAAGGTGCCGGGCGGTGTGCTGGCCCTGATGAAGTCCATGCCGAAGGAAACTGAGCCGGGAACGGCTTTTCACTACAATTCGGGCGACACTTATCTGCTCGGCGCCCTTGTCTCGGCGGCGACTCACAAGCGGCTGGCGGATTACATGTCGGAAAAAGTTTGGGCCAATTTCGGGATGGAAGCCGACGGCTTCTACACCCTCGAATCGGATGGGGGACAGGAGATTGGCGGGAGCCGCGCCGGCATGATCCTTAGGGACTTCGGGCGCTTCGGCTTGTTCGTGGCCAACGGAGGTGTCGTCAACGGCAAGCGCGTGTTGCCGGAATACTGGATTAACGAGGCCAGCAAGGTCACTTTCCCGCTGGATCCCAAGACTAATTCATACGGTGCCAATGGCTACGGCTATAGCTGGTGGATCGATCCCGACGGTTCGATGGTGGCGGTGGGCTTCGCCGGTCAGACCATCTATATCAACCGGAAGGAAAATCTCGTCATTGTTACCTTGTCCTGCTGGCCACAGCCCCCTTACCTTATCCCTGGCGACCATGACCGCAAAGGCGCGCGGCTTGCTTTTCAAAAGGCGGTTGTCAATGCCCTGCATTGATGAGATTGATGATTTCGGCAGCAGAGCCGGCTTGGAGAATCTGAACGGCATGATGAAGTAGGGAATCCTGTTCTGCTGCTGCAAATTCCGGCCCGGGTTATAAAAAGGAGATTTTATGGCATCTAATCAGGCGGGTATTTCACCCCCACCGAGTGGCGGCGCTTCCACGGCGTTGCGGATCGGACTGAGTTTGGGCGCGGTTGTGCTGGTAGCCGTGCTTGCGATGTTGCACGCCGGGGCGAATCACCTGGCCCTGCTCGGGTTAGCGACTATTCTGGTGCTTTTGGTCGTCATCATGACCGAGGCTATGTCGCCACTGATGGCATTGATCGCCGTGCCTATCGCGGGAGCATTCGCCGCAGGATTCAAACTCAATACCGGCAAATTCATTGTCAAAGGCATTTCGTCCATCGCCCCGGTGGCGGGCATGTTTATCTTCGCCATCCTGTTCTTCGGCATCATGTCGGACGCCGGGATGTTAGATCCGATCATCGATGCGATCTTGAAGGTTGTTGGCACGCGACCCACCCGTGTCGTGATGGGCTCTGCTTTGCTGGCGCTGTTGATCCACTTGGACGGCTCAGGTGCCGTGTGCTTCCTGATCACCATTCCCGCCATGCTGCCACTCTATGAGCGACTCGGAATGGATAAGCGCATCCTCGCGTTGGCGTGCTCTCTGGCCGCGGGAGTGAACTTCTTGCCGTGGACGGGGCCAACCATCCGCGCCTCCGCCGTGCTGCACATGTCGGCTGCAACGATCTTTCAGCCAATTCTGAAAGTCCAGATCGTTGGCCTGATCTTCATCTTCGCCGTCTGCTATTTGATGGGAAGGCGAGAGGAGAAGCGCCTCGGCCTTGGCAAGGGTGGCGCCAATGTGAATCTAGTGTTGAAGCGCGAGTTGAAGCCGGAGGAACTCAAACTCCGGCGCCCAAGCAACTTCGTCATCAACATTTTGATAACCCTCGCCATCATGACCGTTATGATCGCGGGATGGGTCGATCCGGTAGTCATGTTCATGGCGGGAGTCGTTCTTGCATTGATGATCAACTACCCCGATGTCAAGATGCAGCGAGCCCGGGTTGACGCCCATGCCAGAGCGGCGCTGATGATGGCCGGCATCCTGTTCGCGGCGGGGGCGTTCACCGGCATCATGATGGGCACGAACATGCTCAAAGCGATGGCAACCGCTGCCGTGGCGCATGTGCCGCCGGGTATGGGACAGCATATCCCGTTCGCGCTTGGCATCATCTCTATGCCGCTCAGCCTGTTGTTTGATCCGGATTCGTTCTACTTTGGCGTGCTTCCGGTCGTGTCGGAGGTCTACAAAAGCCTGGGAGGACAGGCAATCCAGGTGGCACAGGCGGCTCTGATGGGACAGATGACCGTCGGCTTCCCGGTTAGTCCCCTTACGCCGGCTACCTTCCTCGTTGTGGGACTCTGCGGGATCGAACTTGGCGAACATCAGAAGTTCTCGATTCCGTTTCTTTTTGCGGCTTCTGTCGTAATGACGATCGCCTGTGCTCTGTTCGGAGTGTTCCCGTTCTGATCACTTTCCGACGCGCCGCGGCCGTTGTGCGCGGTGTGGAGTTCAACCAGGCAGGAGGAGATTTATGAAGAATGTCAGAATTGGTTCCGGCGCCGGCTATTCCGGAGACCGGATTGAGCCAGCCGTGGAGTTAGCTGAAAAAGGAAACATCCAATACCTCGCCTTCGAGTGCCTTGCCGAACGCACGATTGCCATCGATCAACAGGCGAAGATGACAAACCCGTCCAAGGGCTACGATCCGCTGCTGATCGAACGTATGCAAGCCGTCCTGCCTGTTTGTGCCAGAAATGGCGTGAAGCTGATCACGAATATGGGCGCTGCCAATCCGGTCTCTGCCGGAGAAAAGACCTGCGAGATCGCACGCTCCCTTGGTTTGAAGGGCCTCAAGATCGCCACCGTCACCGGAGATGACGTGCTGGAGCTGGTGAAGAACGGCAAGTACGTCATCGACGAAACCGGCGTTCCGGTCAGCAGTTTGGTGAGCAGGGTAGTCTCCGCCAATGCTTACTTGGGAGCACAGCCGATCGTCGAGGCGTTAGCCAATGGCGCTGACGTGATCATTACCGGCCGCGTTGCCGATCCTGCTCTGTTCATCGCCCCCCTCATTCACGAATTTGGGCTGTCGATGGACGACTGGAAGATGCTGGGGAGAATTACGGTCGTGGGGCATCTTCTGGAGTGCGCGGGGCAAGTGACGGGTGGCTACTTCGCCGACCCGGGTTATAAGGACATCCCCGGCCTTGCCAGGCTTGGCTTTCCGATAGCGGATGTAAATGCGGACGGCTGCTTCGTCATAACCAAGGTTCCCGGCTCCGGCGGCAAAGTCACGGCGGACACTTGCAAAGAACAACTACTGTACGAGCTTCACGATCCGCATGCCTACATCACGCCGGATGTGGTGGCTGACTTCTCTCAGGTCCGCGATGAAGGAGATCGCTCCGGATTGCGTGCAGGTCGAAGGTGGCACTGGCCGTCCTAGAACTGATTCGCTCAAGGTGTCGATTGGATATGTGGACAGCTACATCGGGGAAGGACAGATCTCGTACGCCGGTCCGGGGGCTATCGAGCGTGGACGGCTGGCCATCGAAATCGTGAAAGAAAGACTGAAATTAACCGGAGTGAAAGTGACGGAGCTTCGCTGCGACCTCATCGGCATGGATTCGATCTTTGGTCCTAAGCTCTCGGTGGACGGCGAACCTCGCGAGGTTCGCATCCGGGTAGCCGGCCGCACCGACGATATGAAAGAGGCGGTTCGCATCGGCAATGAAGTTGAAACGCTTTACACCAATGGTCCGGCGTGCGGTGGTGGTGCGTGGAAATCCGCACGGCAAGTGGTTGCCATGGGTTCAACCCTCATCGCCCGGAACCTCGTCAAGCACAACATAGAGTACCTGGAGGCCTGAATGAAACTGCGCGAGATTGCCCACTCCCGTACAGGCGACAAAGGCGACACATCGAACATTTCGGTGATCGCTTACCATGAAAAAGATTATCCGCTGCTGCAGCGTTATGTGACAGCGGAGCGCGTAAAGGAGCACTTCTCCGGCGTGGTGAAGGGGGAAGTGATTCGCTACGAGATGCCGAATGTCGGAGCGCTGAATTTCGTGATGCGCAATGCCTTGGGCGGCGGAGTAACTCGTACGCTGGCGCTCGATATCCACGGCAAGTGTCTGGCTTCGGCCATGATGGGTATGGAAATACCGGAGTCATAGCTCCGAAACTGCGTTCCGGAATCCAGCGACCGCCTGCGCGCGTGGCTGGCAAAAGAGTAACGGGCTCGCGAAAGAAGCTCCACGTTGGCGCAATGGTGGAGTTACTTTCGATGATGTATAAGTTGATCGAAGGTGATTCGTTGCGCGTGGGCGGATTGAAGCCGCCTTGGTGTCGCCAACCCATTGGACTATGGAACTACGCCACATCCGTTACTTCATTCGGGCAGCGGAGCTTTTACACTTCACGCGCGCGGCCGAATCGCTTTACGTTTCACAGCCCACGCTGTCAATCCACATACAGCAACTGGAAGAGGAAATCGGGGCTCCTTTGTTCGAGCGCGCCGGTCGTCATGCACGTCCGGTTCGGCTGACGGAGGCGGGCCATCGGCTGCTCAAGCATCTGCGTAATGCCCTTCGGGAACTCGAACTCGGCAAAGAAGACGTCGCGGAACTTCGCGGGCTGGTGAGCGGAACACTTCGCTTCGGATCGACGCATGTGTTCAGCCAGCGACTTGTGTCCACCGCGCTTTCGGTCTTTACCGCTAAGCATCCGGAAATCCACATTGTAATGAAGCTCGGAACCTCCACCGACATCGAACAGGCCATTCTGGAGAGAGACATCGACCTGGGGCTGGCTTTTTTGCCGCCCGATTCTGAAGATATCGAGTACGAAGCGCTGTTCTCCGATGAAGTGGTGCTAGTCGTATCGAAGAGACATCCTCTGGCCGGCACGGCCGAGCTTCCAATCCGCCAATTGAACGGACTTCCTTGCGCCCTTCCCAGTACCGGATTCAGCACCCGCCGGTTGTTGGACAAGCATTTCGCGCGAGAAAAGATATCGCCGAAGATACTTCTGGAAATCAACGACATCCCCGCGCTCCTCACCCTGGTGGAAAGGGGCAGCATGGGGACGCTGGTGTCGCGAAAAGCCGTCGAGGACCGCTCCGAACTTTCGGTTATTTCGATCACCGGGGCGCGCCTTTTGCGAGAGGCAGGGATTCTCAAGCATCGGAGCGTTTACCTCAGCACCGCAGCGCGAGCATTTGTGGAACTCATTAAGCTCGACTTCGCCTCCGATAGTCCTATGCCCGAACTCTAGAATATCGATCACCTACTACAGATTTAGCAAAGGCTGGCCCTTAATCTCACCTAAATGAACTCAATACCGCATGCCATCTATCTTCGTTTACGAATACCGTAGCATCGCCGCATTGACCAATCTATAATCAGCCGATCCAACGGTTCCCTGTGAAAGAGTCATATTGCGTTTGTCTATGGGAAGCATAGCGTCTATCAATTTGACCCATTTACGAGGAATTCATAAACTCCGCACACTCAGAGCAGGAAAGATCAGATGCCAAATGTGTCGCACATTGAAGCTGCCGTGCGCCAGACTTGTGGATTTTGTGTCAAGGCTGTTTCTGAGCGGGCGTGTTAACTGTTAAGTCACCAGAGCTCGTGTAGCCTTACGACTCCGGCTCCACGTTGCGATTGTTTTACGCACCGCGGGATTAAGCTGTTTGATTTTGACCACACCGAGAACGGTTTCTCCGTACAAGCTGCAGCGTGGCGCCGTGCACGGTAAGGCGGATATGACAGCCATTTCATTACGATTCGGGAGGTTGTTGTGAGCACAATCAGCCAAGATGTTAGAGCTGTTCCCAAAGCCACGGTCAGCAGCATCATCGAAAAGCTTCCGCTGACCAAAATCCACTACATGCTGGCGCTAGCGGCCGCTCTCGGCTACATGTTCGATGCCTTCGACACCTACATCGTGGGTTTCGCGATGCCGTCGATCGTCAAGGAATGGCAGCTTGACCCCGGTTTTCAATGGCATGTTGGCTTCAGCCGGCATGTGGGGCATGTTCATCGGCGCCGCCAGCTGGGGGCCGATCATTGACAAGGCGGGCCGCAAGTTCGGCTTTGCCGGCACGGTACTGGGCTTCAGCCTGGTGAGCGGGCTCACGGCGCTTGCCACCGGAACGACGCAGTTCATCGTTTACCGATTCATCTCCGGGTTGTTTCTGGGAGGAATGCTGCCAGTGGTTTCTGCGCTGGTTGCCGAATATGTTGCCGCCAAGCATCGCGGCCGCTTCGTCGCCGTGCCGCCGGTTTTCTGGCCGGTTGGATTGTTTGCCGCCGCCATCGCTTCCTTTACCTTGGTCCCCGTCTACGGATGGCGGGCGCTGTTTGTGGTGGGCGTGATCCCGGCGTTTCTAGCCTTCTTCGTGATCCGAACGATGCCCGAGTCGCCGCGTTGGCTGGCCAGCAAAGGAAGGATAAAAGAAGCCGCGGCGGTTTTGGAGCGGCTAGGCGCCGATCCGAGTGAAGTCCAGGAACTTGTTTCGGAGGAGCTGTCGAAAAAGAAAGTACCGCTGAGCGCTCTGTTGCATGCGCCCTATCTGAAACGGTTCGTCCTGACGACGAGTGTCTTGTTCTTTGGATTCTTTGGCTACTACGGCTTCGTGTTGTGGCTGCCTTCGATCCTCGCCGTGGTATTCAAACTGAGCTTGGCGAGGACCTTCAGCTACACGATCATGGTCGGAGTTTTTGCCATTCTGGGCAAGGTCACGGCGTTCTTTACGATCGACAAGTTCGGCAGAAAGCAACTGTTCTATGTCGGATATGGTCTCGCCGGCGTTGCGGCGCTCCTCTTCGGCGTCCTGAAAACTCCGACGCCCCTTCTCATCGGCGCCTGCGTCTTGTCGTACCTGCTGGAGATGGCGGCTGCCGGATGCGTGGTGCTGCCCACGGAACTGTTTCCCGTCGGAAGTGCGCGGCACGGCGAACTCATGGACGAGCGCTTCCGGAAAACTGGGATCTGCTCTGGCTCCGCTGGTATTCGGATTCTTTATGGCCAGGCACATGTATTACGGGATATTCGTCACCATGGCTGCCTTCTTCTGGATCGCTTGCATTATGGTTCTCACCATCGGAGTGGAAACCAAAGGCAAAGCTTTGCATGATGTTGGAGCTTCATAAAGCCTAGTCATCGCGAAACCTGCCCGGCAGGGCCGGCACACGGACTCCGGGCAGACGTTCTTATTATTCATCGGCCCTTCGCAAATGATCGAGCGACCAACGGGGAACGGGTGCCCAGAGGTTGCAGGGCCGGGCATTACCGGCGCTGAAAGCTGGCGCTGATTTGAAAGGAGCCTTGTTCATGGGTGGAACTGGCGTAAAGCTGAAGCCTGCCTCTAAGGGCGCGGCATACATTGCGGACTTTCTCGTACAACAGAAAGTGCCATACGTTTTCGGTCTCTGTGGCCACGGGGATCTAGGGATGTTGGATGGCCTCTATGATCGGCAGAGCGAGATCAAGATGATCTCGGTGCATCATGAAGCGATTGCGGCGTTCATGGCCGATGGCTATTTCCGGATCAAGCAAAAGCCGGTCGCGACCTTATCCTCATGCGGTCCCGGCTCGGCAAATATGGTGGCGGCCATCGCCGGCGCCTTCGCCGACTCCTCGGCCATGCTGCTCATCACCGGCAACGTGCCCACAACCCAGTGGAACCGCGGCCCGTTCCAGGAGAGCGGACGCTTCTTCCAGGGCGATTTCATCACCGTATTGCGGTCCTACGTGAAGCGGAGTTTTCAGCCGACGCGAGGCGAAATGTTGCCGTTAGCGATGCGGCAGGCGTTTGCCCTGATGACCAACGGACGGCCCGGCCCGGTGCACCTCGATGTTCCACTGAACCTGTTTGTGGAGCCGGTGGACGAAGTCGCGGCGGCGCGTGAAGCCAATTGGCCGACGCTCGACTGGAAGCGCCCGGCCGGCGATCCCGCGGCGATAGCTCAGGCAGCGAAGCTGCTGCTGGAAGCCGAGCGCCCGGTGATCGTCGTCGGCCATGGCGTCGAGTTGAGCAACGCCGAGGCGGCGCTCGTGGCCTTCGCCGAAGCCTTCTCGATTCCGGTGGCGACCACGCCGTTTGGCAAGGGAACCTTCGACGCGAAGCATCCGCTCCACCTGGGCGCGACCGGGCGCAACGGTCCGCTGATGTGCAATGCCGCCTGCCGCAACGCCGACGTGATCATGGCGCTCGGCACGCGCTTTGACGACCGCGCCACCAGCGCCTGGCTGCCGGGAATGACCTACAACTTCCCGCCGACCAAGCTGATCCACGTCGACATCGATGCCAACGAGATCGGCCGCAACTTCCAGCCCGCAATCGGGATCATCGGTGATGCCCGTCTGGTGCTGGAACAGTTGCTCGCCTACAAGGCTGATGTCACTTCGCGCCGCGCCCCCTGGCTCAGCCGGATCGACGCATGGCGGAAGAAGTGGGTGGCGGCGACCACGGAGGCAAAGAGTTCGGATGCGGTTCCCATTGCTGCCGCGCGTGTCGTTGCCGATCTGCGCCGCGTGGTGCCCGACAACGGCATCGTGCTCTCCGACGTGGGTGGTCATCACAACTGGCTGGTCTCGGATTGGGAGGCCCGCAAGCCGCGCACCTTCCTGCAGACCTGGGGCTTCGCCTCGATGGGCTTCGGAGTGGCCGGTGGACTGGGCGCCAAGTTGGCGGCCCCGGATCGTCCGGTCGTCTCCGTCTGCGGCGACGGCGGCTTCGCCATGTGGCCGAGCGCCGTGCTGACGGCGGTCGAGTACAACATCCCGCAGGTGTGGCTGGTGTGGAACAACTACGGGTACGGCGTCATCCGCGACCAGCAGATGGGCTTCTTCGGCAAGACCCGCGAGCTGGCCTGCGCTTTCACCGATCCCAAGGGCCAGCTCTTCTCGGCCGACTACGCCGCCATGGCGCGCGCGATGGGCGCCAACGGCGTCACGGTGGAGAAGCCGGGAGACTTGGCGCCGCAGCTTGAAGCGGCCATTGCCTCCAATCGGCCGACGGTGGTCGACGTCCGTGTCGAACGCAATAACAAGCAACTGGCCAGCGGAAGCTGGGAGCTGCCGCCGATTCCGCCTCCGCTGCCGAATTTCGGCTGGGGAGAGGACTAAACCCGAACGGGCCGAAGGTCGCTAGTCGATTTTCGGCCCGATTCATCTGGGGAAAGAAAGGATCGCATATGGAAACAACTTCTGCTGCGAAGGCCGAGCAGCCCTGGTCGTTCAAGATGGTGGCGCCGCTCGAGCCGGGCATCGTCTGCATCGACATGGAACGCATGCTGAAGTTCTATACCGAAGTGCTGGGCCTGAAGCTGGTGGCCGACGCTCAGACCACGCCCGAGATGAGCACCAAGTTCCGGGCCACGCCGCACGGCTACCGCATCGTGCGCCTGCAGACCCCTTACGGCGAGCGTATCAAGCTGGCGCAGCCAAAGGTTCCGCCGGTGCAGAACCCGGTTCCCGAATGGGTCTATGAACGGCAGGGCCTGGCCTATTTCACTTTCATCGTCGACGACATGAAGCCTATTCTGGCGCGGCTGAAAGCGAACAAGGTGAGGCTGGTCAGCGAAGAGCCGGTCGAGGTCCGCAAGGGCGTCTTCGCCCAGTTTGTGCTGGACCCGGAAGGCAACTACGTGGAGTTTGTGGAGTACCCGGACATCGCGTCCTATCGCCCCGATCTGTTCAAGAAGTGAACAACGGAGCTGTAGAATAGCGATTGTTCAAGAAGAGCATCCAGAGCGGAAGTTATGGACTCCGCGTCGCCATTTTGGCAGAGGCGGGGCGTTCTTTCGCATAGGGAATCCGCGCCCCTCTGGTGCATGACAGTCAGCAGGAAAGGAATCGATTTCTATGTCCAGCAGCGTTATTGGCCCAGGATTTTTCTGCCAGGCCCCAGATCCGAATCCTCAACAGCCGCGTTTCAAGGCACCGCAGGGAGCGACCGACACCCACTTCCATATTCTGGGTCCGCCGTCGAGTTATCGCCTACGTGGAGGAGCGCGAGTATACGCCGCCCGATGCGCTGCCTAAGGCTTGCCGCCGCTTGTTTGACACCCTCGGGATTCAGCGCGCCGTGCTCATCCAGCCGAGCGTTTACGGCGAGGACAACACTTGCATGATGGAGTCCGCGCGCCAGCTCGGAGTGCCTGCCCGCATGATCGTGGTGGTTCCGTTCAGCACGCCGGACAAGGAGTTGCAGCGGTTGCACGATGCCGGGGCGCGTGGTGTGCGTTTCATTCTGGCGCATATCGGCGGCCTGCCGCTTGCCGATCTCGAACGCTTTGCCGAGCGCGTTAAGCCGATGGGCTGGCACGTTCAGTTCCTGCTGCGTCCGGCCAATCTGATCGAGTTGGAGAGCCGCATCGCCAAGCTGCCGACGGAGTATGTCATTGACCACATCGGCCTGATCCGCGCGTCGGAAGGCGGCGTGCAGCAGCCTGCTTTCCAGGCACTCCTGCGGCTCTTCCGCACCGGGCGCTGTTGGGTCAAGCTGACCGGCGGCTATCGCATCTCCAACCAGACGCCGCCCTATCCCGAGGTGATTCCGCATGGTGGAGGCCTTGGTGAAAGAGCGCCCCGATCGCATCCTCTGGGGCAGCGACTGGCCGCACGTGATGATGAAGGCCAAGATGCCGAACACAACTGAATTGTTCGATCTGCTGCTGGATTGGGTTCCGGATGAGAAGGTCAGGAACAAGATTCTGGCCGACAATCCGCAGGCTTTGTTCAAGTTCTAGGCGGCGACCGTCGAACGGGAGAGAGGCGATGAACACTTGGGAGAAGAAACTGGGGTTGATTGTTCCTTCGTGGAACACGGTCAACGAATATGAGTTTCAGCGGGTTTTGATTCCGGCCATGTCGGTGCATTCCATGCGGATCAAGATCACCGCCGATGACGAAGAGAACTTTACCTGGATGGCGACGCAGGTTCCCGCTGCTTCGAAGTTGCTGGCGCAGGCCAAGGTGCAGGCGATCTGCTACGGATGCCTGGCCGGAGGCTTCATCAAGGGGCCGGGGCACGATCAGGAGATCATTCGCGACATCGAAGCCGCCGCCGGAATTCCGGGCGTGGCCGCGGCTGCCGCGGTCGTCGACGCGCTACGCGCCATGGGTGTCACGCGTGTCAGCGTCGCCTCGCCCTACGAGCCTTGGCTGAATGACAAACTCGCGGAATACCTGAAAGCCTTCGGCATTGAGGTGCTCGCGCTCAAGGGTCTCGGTACGTCAGGCGCATGCCAGCTTCACTCCGGAGCAGAATGCCGAGTTGGCTAGCGAAGTCGATCGGCCTGGGTCGCAGGCCATCTTTATCAGTTGTTCGAATTTCCGCACGCTGGAAATTATTGAGCTGCTCGAGAACAAACTGGGCAAGCCTGTATTGACCAGCAACATGTGTTCGCTTTGGAAGATGCTGCGCGTCCTGGGTGATCGCCGTTGTCTGCCGGGAGCGGGCCGATTATTCCGCGACGCGTAATGAAGCGGTTGGACCGCACACATTGCCCGCGCGTCAGTTAAACGAAAGGATTTATTTATGGCCACCGATACTCCAACCACGATGCCGAAGCAAGTGTCGGCCCCCGCGTACTCGGGTTCACTTTGGACAGGAAAGCGCTTTTATATTATCGCTTTCCTGTTTTTCAACATGTTCATCAATTACATGGACCGCATCAACCTCTCGGTCGCCGCCCCCACCATCGCCAAGAGATTCGGGTGGGACGCTGCGACCATGGGGTGGATCTTTACCTGCTATCTCTTTACCTACATGATCTGCTTGATTCCCTTTGGACGCCTGACGGACCGCTTTGGCAGCCGCAACGTGGGCACCGTTTCCATGGTGTTCTGGTCACTGGGCGGCATAGCGACGGCGGCTACGGTCGGGTTCGCAAGCATGTTGGGTGCCCGGCTGAGTCTGGGTATCGGAGAAGCGGCTTCGTTCCCAATCTGCGGCAAGGTGGTGCGGCAGTGGTTCCCGGCCAGTGAGCGTGGCCTGGCCACGGCCATCTTCAATGCCGGCACCTTCGCCGGCCCTGCATTGTCGGCTCCCTTCGTCGCCTGGCTGATCCTGCACGCGGGTTGGCGCGCGTCGTTCATGATTACGGGCGCCATCGGCATTCTCTGGGCGATTCTCTGGTACGCATTCTTCAAGCCGCCGGCCGAGTGCACTTGGCTGAAAGAGGATGAGCGCAAGTACCTGCTCTCCCAGACCGGAGCAGCGCCGACGGGGGCGCCCGCGAAGCCCCCGACCAAAGGCGCATTCTTGCTGCTTGCTCGCCGCAAGACCATGTGGGGACAGTTCATCACCCAGGGATGCTGCGCCTACACGATGTACCTGTTCCTTGCCTGGCTGCCCTCCTACCTGGTGCGTGAACGCCACATGGACCTGATGAAGGCAAGCTGGTTCACCGCCATGCCTTACCTGCTGGCCGTGGTGTTCGGTATTCTGATCGGCAAGCTGAGCGACAGCATTCTGACAGCGGAAGCGGTAAAGCAGGGCAAGCGGCGCCAGCTGCTGATCGTCTTCATTCTGCTCTCCAGCGTCGTTCTGGTGACCAACCTGGTCAGCAACCAGTGGGTGGTGGTGGTGCTGATCGCCGTGGCTCTGACCTGCATTTCCAGCGCACTCACCTTGAACATAGCAATGTGCAACGACTTGGTGTGGGATCCCAGCATGGCGGCCACCGCGCTCGGATTCCAGATCCTTGGCGGAAATGTCGTGGGATTCATGGCGGCCCCTCTGACCGGTTACATCGTCAAGGCAACCGGCAGCTTCAACAGCGCGTTTATCCTGGCCGGCTGCCTGCTATTCGTCGGGGCGACAACCTCTTTGACGATGACCAGAAAAGCCGCTGGCCTTCGGCGAAGACGAGCAGGCGCTGGCGCGCTAACGTGTTCTCATGACCGGGTATCATCATGGGGGATGCTGCTTTCAAGCGGCATCCCCCACGGATTGTGCGGCGAACCACAGGCAGCACGAGAATTGGAGCAGCGTTGATGGGCGGCTACATGGGCAAATTGGCGTGGATTGACTTGAGCACGCAAACGGTGAGGGTCGAAGAGCTGACGGAGGAGGTTTGCCGCAAGCACATACCGGGGGGCATGTTATCTCGACGGGCATAACCATCAAGGCATTCGGGCACATCGCCTCTTTGTTGGGCGCGAGCGAGCTCTCTCTTGACTGCGACGGCCGGTTGACGGTGAGCGAGGTCCTAGACCGATTGGGGAGTGCCCATCCTTCGTTTTTCAACTATGTTCGCGGGGAAAAGTACATCGACGAGAGTTTGCTCGTCGTGCGCAACGGCCACATCGAGACGTTGGATTCGCTCATCAATCCTGGCGACGAATTGATTCTCGTCACCCCCGTCTCGGGCGGCTAGGCGGTACGGAAGACTTGCGCCTGGGGCCTGCTTTGCAAGAATTGGCGACACTTAAAAAGTCAGGCTGAGCGCAGCGAAGCATCGCATCGGCGGATTCCGGGGTCCTTCGCTACGCTCAGGATTTCGGCAGGCGGCTCGGACGTCGCCTCAACGCCTCAACATTCTCCGCCCGGCGCTCGCGAAAGAATGCCTGCAACATTTCCATACAGCTGCCCGCCAGAACTCCCGCGCTCACTTGCATTTGATGATTCAGCGCCGGATGGTTGATGACCGTGAGCACCGATCCGGCCGCGCCTGTCTTTGGGTCAGGCGCTCCGTAGACAAGCCGGCGAATGCGCGCATGCACCAGCGCTCCCGCGCACATGGCGCACGGCTCCAGCGTGACATAAAGATCGCAGTCGGGCAGGCGATAGTTTCCGGCGCGGGCAGCGGCTTCGCGGAGGGCAATCATCTCGGCGTGGGCTGTCGGATCGCAGGCTACGATTGTCTGGTTCCACCCGCGTCCCACGATGACGCCATCGCAGACGATCACGGAGCCGACCGGCACCTCCTCCGCCGCCGCGGAGCGCTGTGCCAATCGTAGCGCTTCCTCCATCCACAGTTCATCGGCTATGGTGTCCATTCCAAGTGAGTGTAGCAGGGTTTTGCGGCACTAGAGTCTTTGGCGATGGCCGCTCGTGTTTGCTGGGCGGTGGAGTTAGCGCGGGCTGCTGCTGCGTCATGCAGTGGATGGCTCCCAGTCCCCAGATCAGATCGCCGCAGTAGATCGGTATGACCGTGTGCTTCGGCATCGCGGCGGCCAGGATGTTGAGTGCAACGCGGTCATTCGGCTGATTAAATGTTGGAACCAGCACGATTCCATTGAAGATGTAAAAGTTGGCATAGCTCGCGGGCACGCGTTGTCCACGGATGATGACAGGCGTGGGCATGGGCAGCGGCACAACCCGCAGCGGCTGGCCTCGCGTGCCGATTGTCTTGCGAAGCCGCTTGAGGTTTTCGCGCAGCGGTGCGTGGTTCGGGTCAGCCGGGTCGGGCTCAACCGCGGCAACCACGGTGTTGGGCGCGACGAAGCGCGCGACATCGTCCACGTGGCCATGAGTATCGTCCCCTGCGATACCACGCTCCAGCCACACGACCTTCTTTGCCCCCAGAAAGCGGTCCAGCACATGCTCAATTTCTTCGCGGCCTCTTCCCGGGTTGCGTTGCTGCGTCTGGCCGAGCAGGCACTCCTCTGTCGTAAGCAACAGCCCGCGCCCGTTGACGTCAATGCTGCCGCCTTCAAGCACCATGTGACGCTGGTTTCCGCCGGCCGCAAACTCCGGTTCAAGCATGGTCAACCGCAGCCGCCGTGCGATTCTGCCGGGCAGTTGGTCATCGAGTTGCCAGTTGCGATACTTTGCCCAGCCGTTAAAACGCCAATTTGTAATCGCCAGATTGCCGCTTCTCGTTGCGCACGAAAATCGGACCCGAGTCGCGCGTCCAGCCGCGATTGGTAGGCCAGCGATGGAATCGCAGATTGGCCGGCAGCTTGGCGCCGGGCTCAACCACGTGAACAAATTCGAGAACCGCCCGCGCATCGGCCTCGGCCTGCTCGTCATTGACGATGATTTCCACGCGGCCCACTCGTGCCAGATGCCGCACGATCTCCGCATAGACAAAGGGAATCGGCGCGAACCTGCCCGGCCAGTCGCTGCGGTTATGCGGCCAAGCCAGCCACGTGGCTGCCATCGGCTCCCATTCGGCCGGCATGCGATAGTGATCTGCGAATTGTTCTTGATTGTTAGACAATTCTGTCTCGGTGCGACCTTCTCGTATCAAACAGCTTTTAACACCTGAAATGTCATTCTGAGCGAGCGCAGCGAGCGAAGAATCTATGTATTTGATTTGTAATGCATAGATCCTTCGCTTCGCTCAGGATGACGCCCTGAAAACATATGCTGCAAACCACGGGGCAGCGTCTAGTCGATCATTCGTTGCGTAATCGGCCCGTAGCTGTCGATGCGCCGGTCGCGAAGAAAGGGCCAGTTCCGGCGCACATCTTCCATCTTCGCGGCATCGATCTCCCCAATCAAAATTTCTTCGTCGCCATGCGACGCCTCGGCCAGCACTCGTCCGAAGGGATCGCACAGGAAAGAGCCGCCCCAAAACTCCAGGCCCGCTCCCATTGCGCGATTTCCGCGGATGTCGCCATTCTCGTGGCCCACGCGGTTCACTGCGGCAACGTAAACGCCGTTGGCAATCGCGTGCGCGCGCTGGATGGTTCGCCACGCATCGTACTGCGCCTCGCCGAACTCCGCCTTTTCCGCCGGATGCCAGCCGATGGCCGTGGGATAAAGCAGCACTTGCGCGCCCTGCATGGCCGTCAGGCGCGCACCCTCCGGATACCACTGGTCCCAGCAAATCAGCGTGCCAATGCGGCCCACGTCCGTGTCAAACACCTTGAAGCCGAGATCGCCAGGGGTGAAGTAATACTTTTCGAAGTAGAGCGGGTCGTCGGGTATGTGCATCTTGCGATAGATGCCGCGCAAAGCGCCATCCGGGCCAATCACGGCGGCCGTATTGTGGTAGAGTCCGGGGGCGCGTCGTTCGAAAAGCGAAACCACGGCGGTTACGCGCAGTTCACGGCAAAGCTCGCCAAAGCGTGCCGTCGTCGGCCCGGGAATCGGCTCGGCAAGATCGAACAGCGCCGCATCCTGGCGCTGGCAGAAGTATTGCGTCAGGAAAAGTTCCGGCAGGCAGATGACTTGCGCGCCACGCTTGGCGGCCTCGCGCACATGCGCAATAGCACGCTCAAGATTCTCTTTCGGTTCAGGACCGCACGCCATCTGCACAAGTCCGGCCTGAAACTTATCGTGTGCCACGGCCTGGCCTCCGCTGCAGAGCAAGGTTTCGCCTCTAGCATAACAAATGACTATCGCGCCGATTGAGACATTCTGCCAGGCTTCGTGCGGCGTAGTTAGCATTTCACCTTGATCCCAATGCTGGATGCAATTAGGCTTACCTTCGAGTCGTGTCTTTATACAGGATTGTTCCGCGCCGCGGGTTTGACGGCGGCAGCGAGTGCAAAGAGGTGAGCAAGTGAAGCACGGCGATCATAAACACAATGCGGAGGGCTCGGGCATCGAGCGCGAACTGCATGACCCGATCAGCGATCAACTGGTCCCTCTGGAGCCGCTCGATCTTTCACGGGTCCGCACGGTCGACGACCTGGTGCGCGCCATGGCGAAAACGGCGTTCACCGGACGCCAGGTCGGTCAAGCGGCCGACGTGCTGGAGGCCATGGCACGTGACAAGGATTGCTTCGTGGTGATGACCCTTGCGGGTGCCATGACGGTCGCCAAGCAGGGCCTGATCGTCGCCGAACTGATCGAGCAGGGAATCGTGAACGCCTTGGTTTCCACCGGCGCGCTGATGGCGCACGGTCTGGTGGAAGCCGCCGGCAAGTCGCACTTCGTTTACGACGCAAAGATGAATGATGTCGAGCTCTACGAAGCCGGCTACAACCGCGTCTATGACACGCTTGAACCGGAGACCAACTTGAACTTCGTCGAGTCCATTGTCGCCGGCATTCTCGACCGCTGGGACGCCGACGAGGTCATGTGCTCCTACAAACTCAATCGCGAGATCGGCAAATACCTACACGAGAACGTGCCGGAACGCGGCATTCTGAAATCGGCCTACGAAAAGAACGTGCCCGTGTTCGTGCCCGCCTTCACCGATTCCGAACTTGGCCTCGATATCGCTCTGCACAATCGCAAGCGCGCCAAAGAGAACCGTCCGCTGATCCGTTTTGACCCGTTCCTGGATCTCGACCACTTCGCCGAAACCCTGCTGCGACAAAAGCGCCTCGGCCTTTTCACCATCGGCGGCGGAGTGCCGCGCAACTGGTCGCAGCAGTTCGGACCCTATATCGAACTGCGGCATCGCCGGGGCGGGGAAGACCTGCCATTGAAGCGCTACCACTACGGTCTGCGCATCTGTCCGGAACCGGCCTTCTGGGGCGGACTCTCCGGCTCGCCCTATAGCGAAGCTATCTCGTGGGGCAAATTTGTGCCTCCCGCCGAAGGCGGCAAGTTCGGCGAAGTCTTCCTGGATGCCACGGTCGGGCTGCCGCTCATCGTGGCTGCGGTGCTTGAACGCCTGCGAAAAGATCGTAGAGGGGCTGAGGAATGTTGAGCGCGAACAGCTCTTGCATCTGGTGGCCCACATTCGCCAGCAATTGGCTGACGCGGATTCGGAAAGGCTTCAGAGAAACTTGAAACTCGAAACTTTGAAACATGTCTTATTCAAAGATCAGGATGGCCGAGGCGATCACGGTGGTCCAAAGACCTTTCTTGTCGCCGACCGCCGATTGCGTGATGTTTGCCGTGCGCACGATCTTGTTCGACATCCGGTAGACTTCTTTCTTTTCATCCCAGGACTTGTCCGGATCGAATTCCACGTCCAGCGTGGTCGCGAGCATTTCCGCGGCCAATTCCTCGGCGTAGTCGCCTGCAACCTGATCGGTCTCTCCAAACGAGTGGTGCTCGCTGAGGTATCCGTAGGTGCTGCGGTCGGCCGGCATCGCCAGCCCTATGCTGGAGGCCGTCAAACGGTGCGGTTCGCGCGTCGAGTTCTCGGCAACTACGGCGAAGACCACTTCGCCCGGACTCAAGTACTTCAATCCGTCCTTGCGGGTAATCAGCTTGCAGTTTGGGGGGAAAATGGACGAAACCCGAACCAGGTTCTGGGCTGCAATTCCAGCGTCGCGCAAGGCCAACTCAAACGAGGTGAGCCGCTCCCTGTGTTTTCCCACTCCCTTGGTGAGGAAGATCTTCTTGGGGACCATGTCTTTGGCCAATTCTTCTATGTCCTCCAGCGTATGCAACGGTATCACACGAAGTTTCAATGGTATTTGAAAATAATTGAAAATATGTGTGGGCGCAATCGGCTCTTAGGTGTGGCGGAGCCAGTGCTTGTGCCGTGCCGCCGCGGCATCGGGAAATAGGGAAAATTAGGGAACGAGCTACTTCGGAGCGCCGGCCATTTGTGGCGTTTTTTGTTTCACGGCAATCTCGATGAAGGCCAGGGCCGCCCGGCTCAGCGCCTTATCCTTGCGAAACACCAGCGCCAGGTCGCGAGCGATATGCGCGTCGGCCAGCCGCAAGGAACTCAACAGTCCCGCCCGGGCTTCGTTTTCGACATGCGAGTTCGCAATGAAGGCTATGCCCACGCTTGCGGCCACAAAGCGCTTGGTGAGTTCGCTGGAGTCCAATTCCATCGAGAAGTCGGGCTTCAGGCGGCGTTCGTCGAACAGCGCCTCAATCATGTCGCGGGTGCGGCCGATCTTCGGAACCAGCAGCGGATATTTTGCCAACTGTTCCAGCGTCACCGTCTTTTGCTTGGACAAGGGATGCCGCGGAGGAGTGATCACCACCAGTTCGTCGCGATGAATCACAACCGTCGTCAGGCGCTTGTCGCTGACCGGCATCGAAACCACCCCGAAATCGATGGTGTTATCGATGATCGCCTCCAGTATCTTGGGGCTTTCCGATCGCTTTACGTTGACGGAAACGTCAGGGTAGAGCTTTTTGAATTCGGCAAAAACCTCGGGGAGAATGTGCAGGCAGGTGCCTTCGTTGGCGGCCACGACTAATTCGCCACGCGGCACGCGCTCCATCTCCGCCATCTCCGCAAGGATGTTGCGGCGGGCTTCGAGCGCCTCCTCCACGTACCTCAAGAACGCCTTCCCGGGGCTGTCAGCGAGACCTTTCCCCCGGTGCGGTCGAGAATCCTGGCTCCAATTTCCTCTTCGAGCGCCCGTATTTGCGCGGAAATGGCCGGCTGGGTGCGAAAACGCTTCTCGGCTGCCCTGGAGAAACTAAGGTGTCGTGCGACCTCCACGAACGTTTCCAGTTGATCGAAGTCCATCGTTATCTGCCGTTATCTGCCTAACAGGATCAACCAACTAAGGCAATTTAAAATTTGACGGAAGTGCCTGATTTCTAAACCCAATGCCAGTGTAGTGGTTTTGCGGCAGTAACGCCATAAAGCGAAGTTATAGATACGATAAAAAGTATCGATTTCCAGTCCTGGAATGCTGGGCTATATCCTCCCATCAGGTAGATAGCTGATGTTTAGCTAGGATGCCGACAAACATCTCAATCTACAGGGTTAAGCCCAGTGTTGTAGTGTTTTCAGGTCTGCACCGGGCGGAGACCCTGACCATCTGACGCGGCAAGCCGCTCAAAAGGAGCATCGATGGCAGATACTAAGGGTGATCCGAAAGCCGTTCTGGACTTTGCAAAGAAGAATAACGTTCAGATACTGGATCTCCGATTCACCGACCTTCCCGGTCTTTGGCACCACGTTTCCTACGCAATCGGCGAGCTTGATGAGGCCGTGTTCGAAGACGGCTTCGGCATGGATGGATCCTCGATTCGCGGATGGGCTGCCATCCACGAAAGCGACATGCTGCTGATGCCGGATCCGACGACCTACCAGCTCGATCCTTTCACCGAAGTCCCAACGCTGGTCATGATCGCCGACGTCCAGGATCCTGTCACCAAACAGCGCTACGACCGCGATCCGCGCTACATTGCCAAGAAAGCGCAGATGTACCTGAATTCGACGGGCATCGCCGACACTTGTAACTTCGGCCCCGAACTCGAGTTCTTTATCTTCGATAATGTCCGTTTCGATCAGCGCGAAAACCAGGGCTACTACTTCATTGATTCGGAAGAGGGCCGTTGGAATTCGGGCCGCGAGGAAAACAACCTCGGCTATCGTCCGCGTTATAAGGAAGGCTACTTTCCGGTGCCTCCCACCGACCACTACCAGGACCTGCGCTCCGAGATGGTGCTGACGATGCAGAAGTGCGGCATAGAGGTCGAGTGCCACCACCACGAAGTGGCGACCGGCGGCCAGACAGAAATCGATATGCGCTTCGGTCCGATGCTGAAGATGGCGGACAACACCATGATGTACAAGTACGTAGTCCGCAATGTTGCCAATCAATACGGCAAGACGGTGACCTTCATGCCGAAACCGCTGTTCCAGGACAACGGCAGCGGCATGCACTGCCACCAGTCGCTGTGGAAGGGCGGCAAGCCTCTGTTCGCCGGAGACGGCTATGCCGGCTTCTCGCAGTTGGGTCTGTGGTACATCGGCGGACTGATCAAGCATGGTTCGGCACTGTCGGCGATCATCGCTCCGACGACGAACTCCTACAAGCGCCTGGTTCCGGGCTTTGAAGCTCCGGTCAACCTTGCGTATTCGCGCCGCAACCGCTCGGCTGCCTGCCGTATCCCAATGTACTCGGCTTCGCCGAAGGCCAAGCGCGTTGAATTCCGCCCGCCCGACCCGAGTTGCAATCCCTACATGGCGTTTTCCGCCATGCTGATGGCCGGACTGGATGGAATCGAAAATAAGATCGATCCGGGTCAGCCGCTCGATAAGGACATCTACGATCTCGGACCGGAGGAGCTGAAGCAGGTTCCTTCCATGCCGGGTTCGCTCGAACAGGCGCTCGACGCGCTCGAAGCCGATCATCAGTTCCTGCTCAAGGGCGATGTCTTCACCGAAGACCTGCTGACGACCTATATCGACTACAAGCGCAGCAAGGAAGTGGATGCCATGCGTCTGCGTCCGCATCCCTACGAGTTCAGCTTGTATTACGACATTTAAGTAATCAGCATTCTCATTGATCTCCGAAGCAGTGCTCCGGGCCTGGCGTTCAGCCGGGCCTTTTTTATTCTTCAGGCACGTGCCGCCCAACCTTCCGCGGTGTTGCTCGGGGGACTCCCGCAGGCGCTTGGCGTTTGCCGGAATGACAGCCGGGGTCCCCGGCAAGCCGGCTGTTGGCTTGCTGGGGTGGACGAGCGTGCTATCCTCAGGTAAAGAAAGCGTTTGAGTCAGCGGTCGGAAGCTGCATGCGCGCTGGCCGGAAGCGAGCAGGGAAGGGTCTTGGCAGACCAATCACAATCAGGAATCGGCGAAGAGTCGGAGTACCCGGCTGGCATGGCGGCGATACGCTTCAACTCTCCGCTGGAGGCGAAAGCCAATTTCATGCGCATTGCCCGGCGGGTTCCTGCCTCGCTGTTTGCGCCGCTGACGTTGTTGCTCGCCGAGTCCCCGAATCCGGACGCCGCGCTGAACCTGTTTGAGCGCTTCATCTATCCCGAGTCGTTGGAGGTGATTCGTTCCTTCGAGCGGCATCCGCAGTTGCTGCACTATGCGCTGGCGTTGTTCGCCCACAGCCAGTATCTTGGTGAGACCCTTATCCAGAATCCGGACCTGTTGCCCGGATTCTTGCGTGAAGATTCGCTTGGCCGAGTGCAATCGGTCGAAGACTTTTCCGGTGCCTTTGCCCGCTTCCGCTCCCGTTCGTTTGAGACCGACACGTCCCTGCTGCTCGCCCGCTTCAAGCGACGTGAATACGTGCGCATCGTGTTGCGTGACATTCTTGGCCTTGCCACGCTGGCCGAGATCACTGCCGAAATCTCGGCCCTCACCGATGTGCTCATCGAAGAAGCGCTGCGGATTTGCGAGTCCGCCCTGCGCAATCGCTATGGCACGCCTCAGCACTACGATTCGGAAAACCGCCTGGTTCCAACCCGCTTTAGCGTGCTCTCGCTCGGCAAACTGGGCGGCAACGAGCTGAATTACAGCTCCGACATCGATCTGCTCTACATCTTCGAGGACGGGCGCGATGCGGAAAACACTTCCATTTCGGGCCACGAGTTTTTTGTCCGGCTGGCCCAGGAACTAACCGATGTTTTGGGGCGGATCACCCGGGACGGTCCCGCGTTCCGCATCGATCTGAGGCTGCGGCCGCGCGGAAGCGAGGGCGAGCTTGCGATCCAGCTCAGCCGCGCCCTCCAGTATTACGACGAAGTGGCACATGATTGGGAGTTGCAGGCACTCATCAAGGTTCGGCACTCGGCGGGCGATCAGCGACTGGCGCGCCAGTTCATACGTAAGGCGCAACCGTTTGTTTACCGGGGAGAAATCAATTTTCGCGCCATCGAAACCGCCCTGGAGTCGCTGCATAAAATCAAGAAGCGCTTCCGCCGCGGCATGGCGGGCCGGCGCTTGGGCTCCGCCATCGACGTCAAGCTTGATCGCGGCGGCATTCGCGATATCGAGTTCCTGGTGCAGTGTCTGCAGCGCGTCTACGGCGGAGCCGAGCCCTGGCTGCACTCAGGAGGCACGTTGTTCTCGCTGCAGAAGCTGCATGACAAGGAACACCTCAGTGGCAACGATTTCCACATCCTGAGCGCCAGTTACACCTTTCTTCGGCAGGTGGAGCACCGGCTTCAGATTTGGCAGGGGCAGCAGACGCACACTCTTCCTGCAGACAAATGGCAATTGCAGGCAATTCAGCGCTCGCTGGTTGCCGAGACCCCGGACCGCGAACCGCGACCGCTCACCGAACTGGTTCGTGAGCACATGGAAAGCGTCGCCGCAATCTACGAGCGCGTCATTCATCAGCAGCAAACGGTGGCAGCTTCGCCCGCGGAAGAGCATTCCGCAACTGTCCTCCACTGGGCGGAGCACAGCGACGCACAATTGCTGACACGCCTCGCGGTCGATTCGCCGGCCTTGTTCGGAACCGCCGCCAGCTTGCCCGTTGGTTCGCGGGCGGAGCGCAATTTCTTTCGTGTCCTTGGCGCGGCGGTCAGCGAAGACACACGCTACGCGGCGCTAATGCAGCATGTATTGCTACTGGAGCGCGCCGTGCCCGTTCTGGCCGCCAGCAGGCTCGTCACCGATTCGCTAATCCGTCATCCCGAAGACATCGTCGAAGTGGCGTTTGTGGACTCCCCGCCCGAGTTGCTGACCGATACCGCTGAGCCTGCGGCACCGTTCACGCAGGCGGTGGTGATGGCCGAACTCCGTTCACAATACCGACGCAAGATGCTGCGCAGCTGCTTGCGCGACTTTCTGTGCCCACAACCGGTATGGCAATCGTTGCAGGATCTGACCAGGGCCGCCGAAGCGGCCATACGAACTGCCTTCGCTGCGTCCGGAGCACCGGAGGATTGTGCCGTGTTCGCCCTGGGACGCCTCGGCACCTCTGAATTTGATGTTTTCTCCGACGCCGATCTGCTGCTTGTGCGCGGCGACGAGGTGCCCGCCGAACGGGTTGCAAGTGCAGCCGCCACGATCGTGACGCTGCTCAGCTCCTACACCAGCGATGGCATCGTTTTCACCGTTGACTTGCGCTTGCGCCCGCACGGCGGGGAGGGGGAAGTGACCACCAGCCCTTCGCGCCTCAGGCAGTACTTCCGCAACGAAGCCCAGCCTTGGGAAGCACTTTCCTATACCAAGTTGAGGCACGTGGCGGGCTCCGCCGTGATTGCGTCCGAGGTTCTTGAGGCTATCCGGCATCTGCACCGGCGCTTTTCCGCCATCCCGTCGTTTCGACGGCAAGTACGGGAGATGCGCACCCGACTGGAGATGAGCGTAGGCAAGGAGCGCGATTTCAAGAAAGGCTGGGGCGGCTTCTACGACATCGATTTCATCGCGTCGAGCCTGACGGTTGAGCGGGCGATAGTCGTTCCGGCGACGGACATCGTCGCTCGCCTGGCGGCTTTGGGCCAGGCGGGGGCTCTCCCGGCTGCTGAAGCTTCCGCTCTTTGCCGTGCCGCGGAGTTCCTCCGAACACTGGAACATTGCCTCCGCATGGTTTACGGCTCAGCACGTAACACGCTTCCCGGCTTTGAGCCGGATCTGGAGGCTGTGGGTAAGCTGATGCGCGCAAGCCTTGGCCGGGAGGTGTCCGAGGCGCTGCCGCAAGAGCTGGAAAACACCACGATTATGGTTCGGGAGATTTTTGAGCGTATTTTAGTAGTGTAGGTTGCGCGCTCAGGTGATAAAGTTTCATTATCTGGATCGCAACGGGGTCTTCTCGTCAACTACGTACACGCTTCGGCACTTTGACTTGAAACTGCGGCATGCGTTCGCTGTCCTGGGTGACGACAGCGATTCGGCCGATTTCCGTATAACTCATTAACTCAGGCTGTTTACGTTATTTTTGGAGGGTGGCAAATGTCCAAATCGTCGTATAACGGTTTCAATTTACCGTCGACGGGTGAACCGATTACTTATCGCAATGGCAAGCTCGTGATTCCCGACCGACCCATCATTCCCTATATTGAAGGGGACGGAACGGGCCGCGACATCTGGAAGGCTTCCGTGCGCGTGTTTGACGCTGCTGTTGAAGCCGCCTACCACGGCAAACGCAAAATTGCCTGGTACGAGGTTTTCGCCGGCGAAAGAGCCATGGAAAGATTCAAGACCTGGCTGCCGGACGACACGGTCGATGCTTTCCGCGACCTGCGCGTCGGCATCAAGGGCCCGTTGACTACCCCGATCGGCGGCGGCTTTCGTTCCCTGAACGTCGCTCTGCGCCAGTTACTTGACCTCTACTGCTGCATTCGCCCGGTGAAGTATTACAAGGGCATCCCTTCTCCGGTAAAGAATCCGGAACGAATGGATGTCGTCATCTACCGCGAGAACACGGAAGACGTATATGCCGGCATCGAGTGGAGAGAGGGCACTCCGGAATGTAAGAAGCTGATCGACTACCTGAACACGGTGATGCTCGCCGGCACTAAGAAGCATATTCGTGAAGACTCCGGCATTGGCATCAAGCCCATCTCGATCACTGGCACCAAGCGCCTGGTGCGCAAGGCGATCGAATATGCCATCGCCAAGAAGCTTAAGACCGTCACCCTGGTGCACAAGGGCAACATCCAGAAGTACACCGAGGGCGCTTTCCGCGAGTGGGGCTACGAGCTGGCCACGCAGGAGTTTCGTGCCCAGACCGTCACCGAACGCGAGAGCTGGATTCTGGACAACAAAGACAAGAACCCCTCGCTCAGCGTCGAGCAGAATGCGGCAATGGTCGAACCCGGTCTTGAATTCGCCTCCGAGGACTTCCGGCGCGCCCTCTACGCCGAAGTCAAGGGAGTGCTGGACGCGATCTATGCTACACACGGCAAGGGAGCCTGGAAGTCGAAGATTCTCATCAATGATCGCATCGCCGACTCGATCTTCCAGCAAGTGGTCACTCGCGCCGACGAATACTCCGTGCTCGCCTGTCCGAACCTGAACGGCGACTACATTTCCGACGCTTGCGCCGCCCAGGTTGGTGGACTCGGCATCGCTCCGGGAGCCAACATCAGCGACGAATACGCCATCTTTGAAGCGACGCACGGCACCGCTCCGAAGTACGCAGACAAAGACGTCATCAACCCGGGCTCCGTGATTCTCTCCGGCGTCATGATGCTCGATCACATGGGCTGGAGTGAAGCTGCCCGGATCATCGAGGAAAGCATGGAGCGCACCATCCAGCAAAAGAAGGTCACCTATGACTTCGCGCGCTTGATGGAAGGCGCAATTAAGCTGAAGACCAGCGAGTTTGCGACCTGCATCATCGAAAACATGAAGGCTCGTGCCTCGTCGGCAAGCAGGTAGAGCGTCCTGTAAGTTCGCTGCCTGGGTTTCAGGATGTCATCCCGAGCGAAGCGAAGGATCTGTGCATTATGGAACAAATACATGGATTCTTCGCTTGCCTGAATAGCTATTTGCTTGTCGAACGCGACGTCGGGTACGCAGCTTGGCTGCTCCGGCCACAGGCGCTCGCTGCTCGCTCAGAATGACACTTCAAATTGTGGCGCGAACTCTGGGGCGCACTAGCGTCCCGTCAACCTTTGATTTTCAACCTGTCGATGCTTCAAATCTCGCCTCAGGGCGAAAGTGGAAAGGAAGCCGCATGCGCAAGAAAGTGACTATTGTAGGCGCTGGCAACGTGGGGGCCACTTCTGCTCATTGGATCGCAGCTGCAGAGCTGGCCGATGTGGTCTTAATCGATGTCGTGGAAGGTGTCCCGCAGGGCAAGGGTCTGGACCTGCTCGAGGCGATGCCCGTCGAAGGAAGCGACTCCTTCATTGTAGGCACCAACAACTACGCGGATACAGCGAACTCCGATATCGTCGTCATTACCGCCGGTATCCCGCGCAAACCGGGGATGAGCCGCGACGACCTGCTGAACACCAATTACAAGATCATGCAGGATGTGGTCGGCAACGTCGTCAAGTACTCACCCAATTCGATTCTCATCGTAGTTTCCAACCCGCTGGATGCCATGGCGCAGGCTGCCTATAAGCTCAGCGGCTTCTCGCGCAACCGTGTCATCGGCATGGCCGGCGTGCTCGACAGCGCGCGATTCTGCACATTCATCGCGCAGGAACTCAATGTCAGCGTCGAGAACGTAACTGCCTTCGTGCTTGGCGGCCACGGCGACACCATGGTTCCGCTTACCCGGTACTCGACGGTCGCAGGCATCCCGGTCACCGAGCTGATCGAGAAGACAAAACTGGCGCAGATTGTCCAACGCACCCGCGATGGCGGCGCCGAGATCGTCAAGTACCTCAAGACCGGCAGCGCCTTCTATGCTCCGGGACGCGCTGTGCTGGCGATGTGCGAGGCCATCCTCAAGGACAAGAGGAAGATAATGCCTTGCGCCGTTTATCTGGAAGGCGAGTATGGCATCACTGGTCTGTGCGTCGGCGTTCCGGCAAAGCTGGGAGCCAACGGCGTCGAGCAGGTAATCGAAATCAAACTAACCGATGAGGAAAGCGCGGGGCTGAAAAAGAGCGCCGCCGCCGTTAAGGAACTGGTGGCCGTCATCGGAGGCTGATTCTCTCTCATTACGACCATGCCGGTAATACACCAGGTGCCCCAGGTTTGCCCGTCGTTGGCTAACCTGGGGTAGTTTCGTTGTGGCCGCTGTCGACTCACCCCATAAACCGCTCAACATCGCTATTTGCCGCGGGCGCGTGTCGCAGCTCAGAGTCATCCATCATACGTTCCAGGATCGTCTCGCGAATCATCTTCAGATCATATCGGTTCACGATAAATATTTCTGGACTGTACAGGATGTCCCACTCTTTGTCGCGCAGCAGTTGGGTGAGGCCGGCGGGAGTCGCCACCGTGTATGTGTTCTCATACAGGGCGCCGGTTTGTTTAAAGTAGACCTCCAGCGTGACGTCATCGGCAAAACTCAGGGGATCGGCCGGACCGCTGGCCGCGTCGAAACCATTGAAGTACAGCTTTCTCAAGACCACCGGGCCAAAGTCCATCTCCGGGTGAATGGGAGCATTCGGGTCCGGGGTGCCATCGTCGTGAAGAATAGTCGGGCGTGCCGACGGGGTCTCGTCCTGGATCAGGGTGGTATCATGCGCGCTACTTTCTGAGCGCGCTGAAATCCAACGGCCCACCATGAACAGTGAGATCACCGCCGCCAGCATCGCCAGCATCTTGGTGCCGCTCTCGTCCATCGGCCAGGGGAGCGACGCTGTCAGTACTAGGGCTGCAAACCACATGAACAGTTGACCCCGACGCGCGCTGCCCCTGAGGACTCCACGGCCTCAGCTAATGGCCTCGGTGGCGCGTGCCGGGGACCTCCTCAGACGCGCTCGATTGTCACTAGTTCCAGCACAATTTCTTTTCTAGGTTTGTCTTGCGGCCCCCGCGCCACATTGGCGATCTTGTCGGCAATCTCCTGACCTTCCACCACTTCTCCAAAGATGGTGTGGTTGCCGTTGAGCCACGGAGTCGCCGCGACCGTGATGAACCATTGCGAACCGTTCGTATTCGGGCCGGAATTTGCCATCGCCAGTTTTCCCGGCTTATCGAACTTGTGAGGCGAGCCCTTGGTTTCATCCTCAAACTTGTACCCCGGGCCGCCGTAGCCGGTCCCCGTGGGATCGCCAGCCTGGATCATGAAGTTCGGAATGACGCGATGAAAGATGGTGCCGTCGTAGAGCCTCTCGCTCGTCTTCTTCTTGGTTGCAGGGTGAGTCCACTCGCGCCTGCCTTCGGCCAACTCGATGAAATTGGCGACCGTCTTTGGCGCATCGCTTTCGAATAAGCGGCAAACAACCGTGCCCTCGCTGGTTTTCAGCGTGGCATATACTCCCTTTTCTCGTGCCATTCTTGAAGCTCCATGTGCCTGAGATCGCAGTGTCTGCAATCCGTGGGCAGAGTGGGCGCCGGAAGCGCCGTTAATAAGCCTATCAACTTTCGACCGATGCAGTCAGATCCATTTGAGCTGGTCTGGCCGGAGCGAGTGCTGCTGCGCCGCGATCTACACCGCGAACCCTTTTCGATTCAAACTTAGCTCATTTGACGATCTTAATGTGAATGATCCGGGCCGGGTCGTACGGGCGATCATTGCGGTCACGTGCACCATTGATAATCTTTTCGACGACGTTGAGATCTCCGCACTGGCCGAAAATGGTGTATTGCCCGTCCAGAGAAGCAGCTACGTCCGCAGTGATGAAAAATTGCGATCCATTTGTATTGGGATCCGAAGTGCGCGCATAAGCCAGCCGCCCCGGTCGATCAAACTTCAGATCAGGCGTGACTTCCAGGCCGAAGCCGTAACCGGGATCTCCGGTGCCGGTTCCCGCAGGGTCGCCGCCTTGAATCATGAAGCCGGGAATCACACGATGGAAGATCGTGCCATCGTACAACGGCACCCCATGTTTCTTCTGATGTGTCGTGGGGTCCGTCCAGTCCTTCGTCCCGTCAGCGAGTCCAATAAAATTCGCAACGCTCTTCGGAGCCTTGTCGGGGAACAGCGTGCAATGGATGGTGCCCATGCTGGTTTCAATGATCGCCTGCGGTTGCTTGCCCTTGTTCTGGGCGAAGCAGGAAAGGGCAAAGCACAACAGAACGGCCACGAACAGCGTCTTCCGCATTAGTGTCTCCTTGGTCGCGCCACCGGCAAGTCTGTTGGCGCCGCGTTAGTCAGTGACTTTACTGTATCTTCGTAAATATATATTTACAAGCAACTTATGGCCGCGATATCATTTCACTGTGAATCTTTTGCGAAAGTTAAATTGAAACTTTTCACACATTCACAGGAGCGCACGAAATGAAAAAGGCACGGCTCATTCCTACAGTGACAGTGTACTCCCGCCATCGCCTCGACAAGAAAGGCAAGGACGGCAAGATCAAAGAAAAAGGTTGCAAATGGTTGGGACAGGATACCCGCATCGGCTGCGACTGCCCAAAGATGCTCGTCTGGTATCGGGACGGCAAGCTGCACCGGCAGACGGCCGATACTTGTGATGGTGCGGTTGCGGAAACCAAAGCCAGAGAGCTGCAGGAGGGCTTTACGGCTGCTGCGAATGGTACGCCACGCCCGGATAAACCAACAGGCAAGCTGCTGGAAGACGCCGCCACTGATTTCCTGCAAAGCAAGCTGCAGAATAACCTGACTGGAAAGCACGTTCGCAGGCTGCAATTCGAGCTGCGCGAGTTTTTCAAGTTTGCATTAGCACGCGGCCTCGTCATGCTTTCCGACATCCGCACTGAGCACGTACTCGCGTGGCGGAACACATTACAGGATGCCCAGAATACGAAGTCGAAGAAGGTATTCGACCTCATCAGTTTCTTTCAATTTTGTGTCGAGATGGCGTGGCTGGAACGCAATCCGGCTCGTGCCCAAAGTATTCTGATCAAGAAGAGCGATGTGCAGGAGCCGAAAGCGTTGACAGACGCACAGCTTGCAATCCTGCTGGCCGCAGTCTCAAACGTCAACGACAAGACAACCGATATTCAGCGTCGCAAGCTACGATCAATTGTCCTGCTCCAGAGATGGACGGGGCTAGCGATCCGTGACGCTGTGACAATCGAACGAGCACGCTTTCAGAAACAAGGAAACGGATTCACGAACCTTTTTCTCCATCGCGCCAAAACCGGCCACCCGGTTTATTGCACCGTACGTGACGAGATTGTAAACGAGATTTTTGCAGGAGCAAATCCTGATGGGCGTTGGCTATTCGTTGACGATGTGCCGAGCGGCGAAAGCAAACTTGATAACATGATCAAGCGCTGGGTCAATTTAATGTCAAAGCTAGGGCGCGTTGCTGACATAAAAGACGAAACCGGGCAGCCATTTCATTTTAGTAGTCATTGTTTACGACATACGTTCGTGTTCTGGTGTCTTAATAAAGGAATGCCGACGGAGGATATCGCCGCACTCATCGGGGATTCCCTGCAGATGGTAGCGACTCATTATTCTAACTGGATTACGGGGCGGCAGGAGCGGTTGACTGAACGCATGATCGCAGCGCTACGATAAAGGAAATGGACTAGTGCAGCTTGACAGTCTCAGCAATTCCTGCTATTCTGTTATCACCGTCTAAGTACGGATTGAAAGCCAGCGTCGGGCTTGGTATCCCGCTAAACGACACCAAGCCAACAGGAAGCGACGTTGGAATAACACCCCTCCTCTAGTCATTGACTGATAGGGCTTCCACTTTACACACTGTAGGGAGCCATTCCTGTGTCACCAATACCACTCGAAACAGACAAGGTACTAACTGTCCCTGAAATCGCCAAAATGCTGCGCGTTGATCGCCATGTGGCGACCAAAATATTTGCAGATGAACGCGATGTCATTGTCATAGGCAACCCGGAAACCAAGCGTGGGCAGCGCCGCTATCGGCAGTTTCGCATTCCTCGAAGTGTGTTTAATCGGGTGATTTCTCGCATGACGAATCGCTAAGGCGGGCCGTGTGCTGCTCGCAAAATTGAACGACGGTTTTGCCTGTGCATAACTTTCGTGGTTACTCGCAAATGGCTGACGCGCTAGCGAAAATAAATTATTGCCTGTTGATAATGTGTGATGCATGGCCGCAAAAACGAGCGTAAAAGCCGCTAGAAATGATGTTTGTGATTACTACTTGGTACTTTTGGCGACTAGTGGAAGAAAAACCGCAAGCAAAGCCAACGGGGAAGGTCAAAAAACCACGGTGCGGTTTAAGAGATGATAGAAGGCGTAGTCGCCGCGACAGCCCGCGTAGGTGACAAAAGTCGCGCGGCGCTGGCCAGTTGATTTGGAAGGCTTGGAGAGGCTGCGCGGACTTGAACTGCGCGGAGGTCGAGGCCGCAAGTGAACCTCGCACCGCCTGCCGAACTTGATTGTGTGAAAGTTTACGTGAATGTATGCCGCAATTAGCACATTCTCTGCCGCGATCTTACCTTTAATACATTCTGTATTTAATTCTTTATTTTCATATATTTATATTGTTTTCAAGAACATGACTGTGGACCTGTGTGAGTGTCAGCCGAGTCAGTCAGTATAATTCCGGGCCGGGATCGGGTGGCATGGATTATGCCCCGAGGGGCCATAGCGGTTCCTCAGTTGCTATATCCGGTGTTCCCGAAAGGCGTCATCCCGACCGGAGCGCCTAGCGCCCGCAGGCCGGAGCAGCCAAGCTGCGTACCCGATTGCACTCGATAAGCAACAAGCTATTCAAGCGCGGAGTGGAGGGATCTTGTGTTTTCGGCAAACCTCAAGATTTCTCGACTCGCGCCAAAACACGGCGCTCGCTCGAAATGACGTTGATTTCCGGATACAGCATCTCGGGAAGCGCTCCAAAAGACAAAGGCGATGCGTGACGCATCGCCTGATCGGGAAAATTATGCGCTCATTGGGTTCCTTGCGCCGATGCAGACGCTAGCTTACGACTGGCAGCCCACTCCTCGTACTTGTCGGAAACCATGATGTGGTAGCAAGCTTGCCGCCGCTCCTCCGCTGCCTCCACTAATCCTTGCTGCTGCAACTCCAAGACGTACTGGTCGAACCAGCGCCGTTCGCGAGGCAACATCGGCGACTTGCCGAAATCAACCGCGATTCCAGCCAGATGAGAAGAGGTGATATCGCCCTCGGCGGGTGCCGCGTTACTGTTGTGCCGCCGCAGTCGATGCTGTTGCTCAACCGTGCGAACCAGCGAAGTAACCCAGAGCGGCTTGTTGAATTGGTGGTAATACGCTTCGGATATGTCTTCGACGAACTGCCGCGTCCATCTTCGGCAGTAGCGGCGAGTAACATCCAGCCGCGGCGAGACGCGCAGCGCGGGGGAATCACTGACTGGAACCAACTCCTCACGGACTTCCAGGCTCAGCAGCTCCTCTTCATTGGCAATGCGCGGCAGTTGAAGCTCGTCAATGACCTCGTTTTGCCGAATCATAGACTCGTGCGAGCCCTTGAGCACTGGGTTCCAGTAGACACGACGCACGTGGCGCCGAGTTGCCTTGTGCCGCTTCGCCTGAGTGGTGCTGTGAAGGGCAAAGAGATTCGTGGAAGCCACGACGCACAAAAAAAACATCAAAAAACGGCAAAAGAATCGAGACGATAAGCGCAAGGACGGTATCCTAATACAGCGTTTTCCACATCTTTGGATGAAAGCTCAATTCGAAGTGTAACCCGGAAGCGCAAATTTTGGCCTGAATTTCTCCCGAATCAGAACAGTTTATAGCTCTTAGGTTATATATTTCAGGCCGACTATGGTTAAAGCCTGAGCCCCCGCGTAGACGGCAGATGGAATTTGTCGGTGTCGGCGCTCTCGACACGGTTTAGCAGGCTGCTGAACAACTACCCTCCGAGGTGTCATCCCGTCAGAGAATTGATAACCGGCCGACAGTTTATGCTACCTATCCTTCAAAATAGGGACTTCAGGTACTCCCTGTTAAGACGGGCGATGAACTTTACACTGATCCCCTTGGGGCACGCTGCCTGGCACTCGTAGTGGTTGGAGCAGTTTCCGAAGCCGCAGTCTGCCATCTCCTTGAGCATGTTGGCGACCCGTTCGGCCGCCTCGACCTGCCCCTGCGGCAGAGCCGCTAACTGGGAGACTTTGGCCCCCAGGAACAGCATTGCCGAGCCGTTCGGGCAGGCCGCCACGCACGCCCCGCATCCGATGCATTCGGCCGCATCCATTGCGTATTCGGCGTCAGGCCTGGGGATGGGGATCGCGTTGCCGTCGGGGGTCCCGCCTGTATGTACGGAAGTGTAACCGCCGGCTTGGATGATCCTGTCGAGTGCGCCGCGGTCCACCATCAGGTCTTTAATGATAGGGAACGCTCTGGCGCGCCACGGCTCGATGTAGATCGTGTCGCCGTCCTTGAACAGCCGCATGTGGAGCTGGCAGACAGTGGTCCGTTCGCGCCCGCCGTGGGGGACGCCGTTGATGACCTGCGAACAGACCCCGCAGATTCCTTCCCGGCAATCATGGTCGAAGACGATAGGCTCCTTGCCTTCCTTTATCAGTTCCTCGTTTACCACGTCGAGCATCTCAAGGAAAGAATGGTGGTCGGTTATGTTTTTAGCGATATAGGTTTCGAAGCGGCCAGGTTTGTCCGGTCCCGCCTGCCTCCAGACGATCAGATTCAGAGTCTTCGTCTGTTCTTCGCTGTGTCCATTCATTATTTATAGCTCCTTACCGCAGGCTTGATCAGGTTGAACTCGAGCGGCTCTTTGTGGAGCTCGGGCGGAACGCCGTCCCCCTTGAACCCCCAGGCGGCTACGTAGGAGAAGTTCTCATCGTTCCGCTTCGCCTCCCCGTCAGGAAGCTGGTGTTCCACGCGGAAGTGCGCGCCGCACGACTCGTCGCGGTTCAAAGCGTCGAGGCAAAGTAGCTCAGCGAACTCGATGAAGTCGCTCGTTCGACCGGCATTCTCAAGCTGCTGGTTGACCTCAAGTTCGGTTCCGGAGACTTTAAGGTTTTTCCAAAATTCCTCCCGGATTTCAGGGATCTTGGCGAGCGCCTCGGTGAGGCTCTCTTTGCTCCGCGCCATGCCGATGTTGTTCCACGTAACGTTTCCCAACTTCCGCATGAATTCGGCGGGAGTCACCTTCCCGTTGATCAAGAGGAGCTTCTTGGTATGCGCCTTTACGTCCTCGATCGATTTTTTACACTCAGCAGCGTCTTCCTTCACCTTCCCCGGCTTGGTGGATGCCAGGTAGGGAGCCACAGTATATGGTATGACGAAGTAACCGTCGGCCAGACCCTGCATCAGGGCACTCGCACCGAGACGATTGGCGCCGTGTACGGAGAAGTTCGCCTCTCCTAAGACGAAGAGGCCCGGGATATTGCTCATGAGATTGTAGTCAACCCAGAGCCCCCCCATCGCATAGTGGGATGCCGGGTAGATCCTCATCGGCACCTTGTAGCCGTCTTCCCCGGTGATCCGTTCGTACATCTCGAAGAGGTTGCCGTACCTTTCCCGAATCACGTTTTCACCGAGACGTTTAATAGAATCGAGGCAATCGAGGTAGACGCCTCTTCCGCCGGGACCGACGCCGCGGCCTTCGTCGCAAGCTTCCTTGGCCGCCCGCGACGAGATGTCACGGGGTGCGAGATTCCCGAAGCTCGGGTACTTCCTCTCGAGGTAGTAGTCGCGATCGGCTTCTGGTATATCGTTGGGGGCCCGTTTATCTCCCTTGTTCTTCGGAACCCAGATTCTGCCGTCGTTGCGGAGAGATTCCGACATGAGCGTCAACTTGGACTGGTAGTCGCCAGCCTGCGGGATGCAGGTCGGGTGGATCTGCGTGAAGCAGGGATTGGCGAAAAAGGCGCCCTTCCGGTAGGCCTTCCAGATTGCGGTGACGCTGCAACCCCTGGCGTTCGTGGAAAGGTTGAATACGTTCGCGTACCCGCCGGTGCAAAGTAGGACGGCGTCTCCTACGTGGACTCGGATTTCTCCGGTGACCAGGTCGCGAATCGTGATGCCCTTGGCCTCCCCGTCGATGAGGATCAGGTCGAGCATCTCGGTCCGGGGGAACAACTTCACCGTCTTCAGCTTGATCTGGCGGGAGAGCGCCGAGTAGGCGCCGAGCAATAGCTGCTGCCCCGTCTGCCCGCGCGCGTAAAAAGTGCGGGACACCTGGGCGCCGCCGAAAGATCGGGTGTCCAGGTACCCGGCGTAATCACGGGCGAAAGGAACTCCCTGAGCCACGCACTGGTCGATGATCCCGTTGCTCACTTGGGCGAGCCGCCACACGTCGGCCTCACGGGAGCGGAAGTCGCCTCCCTTGATGGTGTCGTAATAAAGACGCATAATGCTGTCGCCGTCGTTCGGATAGTTCTTGGCAGCGTTGATACCGCCCTGCGCGGCGATGCTGTGCGCGCGTCGAGGGCTATCCTGGTAGCAGAAAGACTCCACGTTGTATCCAAGCTCGCCCAACGATGCGGCGGCGGAGGCGCCGGCAAGGCCCGTACCCACCACCAGGATCTTGTACTTCCGCTTGTTCGACGGGTTTACCAGCTTCATGTCGAACCGGTGCTTGTCCCATGTTTGTTGAATCGGTCCTGTCGGACACTTTCCATCGAGTATCAACTGGAACCCCCTATTTTTTCAAAATGCCGGCGAGGATGAACACCGGTATGGCGCTGTAACCCACCAGGAAAAGCACGCTGATCAGCTTGCCGACCATCGTCACCTTTGGAAGCGTATTGTCATTGCTGCACCCGACAGTCTGGAAAAAACTCTGGATCCCGTGGCTCAAATGAAAGAATAAGGTCACCATGGCTGCCACGTAAACCAAAGAGATAGTGGTGATCCGGAAGCTGCCGATCAGCATCTCGTAAACGTCGCCGGGGCGGTTGGCGACCGCGGCCGGAAGAATGTCCGGCGTGACGCGGAACGTAAACTGCAGGAGGTGGTAGACGAGGAAGGCGAGGATCAGGGCTCCCGTCCAGATCATTGTCCGACCTGCGAAAGTGGCCTTGAGCTTTCTACTCTTGGCGTACTTCGACGGGTTCGCCGCACTGTTCTCCAGGGTCAGGATGATGCCGAAATAAACATGCACCGCCAACATCAGGAACATGAAGACGCGAAACATCCAGACCAGTATGCCCAGGCTGTGCAACTTCTCGGCGTATGTGTTCAATGCGCTTGGGCCGATAAAGATCGAGGAGTTCCCCATCAGGTGCACTGTGACGAAGAGCAACATGAAAAAGCCCGTGATCGCCATCAGCACCTTACGTCCCACACTGCTCGACAGGAATTGCATGACGCTTTCCTTCCTACATTGATGATTTTGCTAGCCGACACAAAGATTGCATTTGGAAATGAAATGCTCGACTAGAAACGCGCCGCCGATTCCGGTTACCGAACGCAAGCGGTGCCACAGAAAAAATTTCCCCTCGCCCGCCCGCAAAGGCGCTACGCCTGCGAGAATGCGAGCCTGACTAGCTGCGACTGGTGATGCCACAGATTACTCCTCAATTGCAGTGAACTATAGTGATGAGAGTGGGATGATTATCCTCAAGACTGAGCTCCGCGTCAAGACTTGAAAGCGGCGGCTCAAATCCTTCACCCTGTTCAAACGCCGAATACAACCGTGCTCCCATTCCAGCGGGAACGAGCACGCCGAACCTATACACCTGATTTTACGCCTCTACATGTGGCGAATGAAGTACCAGAGCGTGCGCTCCGTCACCAATCCGGAGCAAACAGCGAATTACTCACCGGAACGCGTCTGGCACCAAGCCAAAAATTGTCTGATCGCGTTGCCGCGGTGGCTCACTGCGGCCTTCTCCTCCGGCGTAAGTTCGGCAAAGGTCTTTGAAAGCGGCGCAAACCAGAACAAAGGATCGTAGCCGAATCCATTGTTTCCACGCGGAGCGCGCAGCAGCACGCCTTGCACTTCGCCTCTGAAACTCGCAACCTCGCGCCCGTCCCTCGCCACCGATATCACGGAAACGAAGCGCACTCCGCGGCATGCGTCCTCCACTCCGGCCAGCTCGCGCAACAGGCGGGCGTTATTCGCTGCGTCGTTGCTGTTGCCGGCCGTGCCCATTGCGGCATAGCGGGCCGAGTGAACGCCCGGAGCTCCCCCGAGCGCGTCGGCTTCGATCCCGGAATCATCGGCCAACACTAACTGGTCCGCAACCCAGCGGCTGTAGTGCTCCGATTTCTTGCGGGCATTTTCGGCGAATGTTTCCCCGTCCTCCACCGCCTCCGGCAATTGCTTGAAGTTGGGAATCAGCTCGAATTCGACTTTGAAAAGGGAAGCCGCGCCTGCAAAATCTCGCAACTTCCCCGAATTGGAAGACGCAATCAGTATCTTCATCACCCTCCCATATCACCGGCAGACGTCGACGGTGGCCCACATTTGCCCGCAGTTGGCTAATGTGGGAAATTAAGTCCCCTCTTTACGAACACCGGGTGCCGAGTGCCCCAAGTTCGCCCGTCGTTGGCTAACCTGGGTAGTTCCTGCACGCATCGCTTCGACGACAGCTCCCCCTATGCGCGAGCGGCGTGCAACTCGCACGAAACTCTTTTCCCCCGCCGGGTTTTCAATATTACAAGGAAGCGAAAGGAAAGAGGTAAGAGTAATGAACTGGAAGCAACTGAAGGCGATTTCGGCAGCCGGAGCGCTGTCCATGGCGATGCTTGCGACCGGCGTCGCGCAGAACGCACCCGGCGGCAACTCCGCGCAAATGCCGATGACAACCGAGTCCAATGCGCCCGCCAAGGGCCACATGCGCGGTATGGAACAACTGAACCTCACGGACCAGCAAAAGGCGCAGATCCATGCCATCCGGGCGAAAGCGCGGGCGCGGGCTATGGCCGTGAAGAACGATAGCTCGCTGACCGACGCGCAGAAGCAGGCTCGTGTCCGCCGTATCCGTAGTTTTTCCCGCGGCCGGGTCTTCCAGGTGCTGACCCCTGAACAGCGCGAGCAACTGCACGCGCAGATGAAGCAGCACCATCAGCAGATGGAGCAGCATAAACAGCAGTCGGATAAGAGCCCGAACAGCTAGTACTTTGCCAAGCTAAACGGCCTGAAGAGCCTATGCACAAATCGATGCCTAGGCTCTTCGCTTCTGCAAACCTGAAATTTTCAATCTGAAATGTCCGGCGGGTGCCCCATCCTTATCGCGCAGCGATAGGGTGGGGTAGTTGCTTCCGTCTTCATTTCCCGTCCGGAAATGCTGCGCTCAATCAAACCACACTTCACGAGCGTCATGCTGAGCGCAGCGAAGCATCCCATGAAGCTGTTCGACCCCGCGCGGCTCTGGGCTTTTCGATGAAATCTTTTGTCTGCACCTCAGCCCCACGACGTGTTGGGGTTACGAGTTCCTTCGCTTCGCTCAGAATTTCGGCAGGCGGCTCAGACGCCGCCTCAACGCCTCAACTTCAATCTGAAATGTCCTGACTATCCGCGCTAAAATGAATGCATGAAAGTTGGCGTGCTTGCCCTGCAGGGCGATTTCGACGCGCATCGCCGGCGGCTTGAGGAGCTCGGCGCCGAGGTTGTACTGGTCCGCAAGCCTGAACAACTTGACGAGATCGACGGCCTAGTCCTCCCTGGCGGCGAGTCGTCGACCATTCTGCGTTTGCTGGGCGAAGAAGGCTTTAAAAAGCTGGGCGAGTTCGTTCGCTCGAAGCCCGCTTTTGGAACCTGCGCCGGGGCTATCCTGCTCGCCGCTGAGGTCGAAAATCCAGCGCAAAAGGGACTGGGCGCAATGGACATCACGGTGCGTCGCAACGCCTACGGACGCCAGATCGATTCAACCATTGTCAGCGGTCCCATCAAGCTCCCGGGAGGCCCCATCGAGCAGGTCTACATCCGCGCTCCGCGCATCGAGCGCACCGGCCCCGGCGTTGAGGTGCTGGCCGAACGCGATGGCCACCCCGTGCTGGTGCGTCAGGGAAAGAAGATGGCCGCCACTTTTCACCCGGAGCTCTCCGGCGATACGCGCGTTCATCAGGCATTCCTCAATCTGCTGCAAAACGGAGAAGGGAACTAGGCGATCGCGGATAGGTCCGCCCCCGCATACGAGCTGGTGCCCCACATCTGCCGCGGGTTAGCAGATGTGGGACTTCGATTTTCGCGGAAGGTGGCGGGTATGCTCGCAGTGCCTGTAATGTTATTGCCGGTCCCAGCACGGGTCGGGTGGGTCGGTTATACTTGAGGTCAACGCCTTACCAGAGAAGGATTGACAGTGAGTTCGGGGCAGAAAACCTTTTTTATCGAGACATTCGGATGCCAGATGAACGTTCACGACTCCGAAAAGGTCATTGGCACGCTCATCTCCCAAGGATACCGCCAAGTTGATTCCGTCGAACGGGCCGACCTGATCTTCTACAATACCTGCTCCATTCGCGACAAGGCTGAGCAGAAGGTTTTCCACCGTCTGGCCGACTTCAAGAAGCTCCAGGCACAGGGGAAGAAGTTCGCTGTAATTGGCTGTGTCGCCCAGCAAGAGGGGAAAAAGATTTTCGAACGTGCCCCCCACGTTTCGCTCGTGGCCGGCTCCGCCAGTTACCGTAATCTGCCGCAGATGCTGGTACAGATAGAGGCTGGGCAGCGCGCCACCGGACTCGACGACCGCCAGAGTGGCGAGACCTTTGAAACCGAGTTTACCGCCCGCTCCAATCCGCATCGCGGATACATCACCATCATCGAAGGCTGCGACAAGTATTGCGCGTATTGCGTAGTGCCCTATACGCGAGGAAAGGAACGAAGCCGCACTTCGGACTCCGTGCTGAACGAGGCGCGGCGAATGGCGGAATCCGGCTACACGGAAATCCAATTGCTCGGGCAAAACGTTAACTCTTATCACGATCCTTCTGAAAATAAGAGCTTTGCTGAATTGCTCACTGCCATTGGCGAAATCCGCGGCATCCGTCGCGTACGCTTTACAACCTCACATCCGCGAGATTTCAGCCGCGATATCGTAGAGGCCATCGATTCCGTTCCGACGCTCTGCGATCACGTGCATTTGCCCGTCCAGAGCGGTTCGAGCCGGGTGCTGGCGAGCATGTCTCGCGAATATACGCGCGAGCAATACCTCGACCGCATTGCCCTGATCAGGGCCGCAAAGAATCGGCGGATTTCTATAACCACCGATGTCATCGTCGGCTTTCCCGGCGAGACCGAGGCCGAATTTGACGAGACGCTTTCATTGCTCGACGAGGTCGGCTATGACGGCATTTTTTCTTTTAAGTACTCCGCTCGCCCGAATACTCCCTCTCTCAAGTTCGCGGACAGCATTCCGGACGACGAGAAGTGGCGCCGCTTGCAAGCCTTGAACACAAAGCAAAGAGAGATACAAATCGTGCGATTTGGCAGTCACTTAGGGGAAATAATTGAAGTTATGGTTGAGGCCACAAATGTGGCACGGGCACAGTTGATTGGCCGCACATCGCAAAATAAGACTTTGAACTTTGCGGTTCCGGCGGGAGCGGTCGCGCCAGCTCTTGGGGACTATGCGCGGGTGCTGGTTACCCGCACGCTGCCAAACAGTCTGGTTGGCGAGATTATACGTTGAGGCTTGACCGCCGGGGTCTTGATCGTTAATGTGGCTTCGGGCATCCAAAGGGATTACACGCAGCTTGACGGGTTTTGCTCAGGAGGCTCCATGGAAGTCGAGATGAAGATTCGCGGATTGATGATGGATCCGACTACCAATATGCCGATCGTGGTGCTGAAGGATGTCGGCAGTGACGTGGTGCTTCCGATCTGGGTTGGGGTCTACGAAGCCAATGCTATCGCTCTGGAGATAGAGAAGGTTAGCACTCCGCGACCGATGACGCATGACCTGTTGAAGAACGTCCTGATGGGACTCGGGGCGCATCTGCGCAAGGTGGTTGTGACCGACCTGCGCGACGACACGTTCTATGCCGTCATCTGGGCCGAACGCAATGGCGACCTGATCAGCATCGACTCGCGTCCCTCGGACGCACTGGCTCTGGCGCTGCGCATGGATTGCCCGATCTTCGTTGACGATGTGGTGTTGCGCAATTCCAAAGTGGCCGGCGCGACCTCCGACAAGGCCAGCAGTGAAGAGTTGAGGAAGTGGCTCGAAGGGCTGAACGACGAAGATACTGGTCGCTATAAGATGTGATTCTACAGTTTGTTACAGGGTATTTGTGAAGTAGCAGATTGACGATTTCTGTACCAGAGATCTACAGCTGCGGTTAAATTTTTTATTTGCCGTACAATATCGTTACACATCAATAAGTTAAAGGTTATAATCTAAAGTAACGATTGATTAATTTGGAAGTCGACGCCAACGCCTAGACCGCACGCAAATGTCATGCCCGATCCCGCCGAGCAGCTTCAGAGAATTTACCTCGCAGGCTTCGAACTCCAATCGCTTGAACGGTTTCCGGCGGCCGTAGGGGTCGTGAAGGGAAACTGCATTGTCTTGTTGCAAGCGACGCCGGCGGGGCTTCAACCGATCGGCCAAGCCGGTTGGCGCCTGGGCGACGCACTGGGGGTTCTTGTGGAAAAAGAGGGCAAGCGCTTCTTTCAAAACAAGTTGAAGCTGGTGGAAGCTACTCCCGAGCGACTAGCCGAACTGGACGCATTCCGGCAGGAAGTGGAGAATCTGCTGGCCCCAACCGCGTGAATTGGTCGAGTTTGTGCATGAGAAGCAGATGCATCTATGTCCGATAATGCGCTACTGGCAGGGAAGCCGTGTCCGATTCCAGGTAGTCCGGGCGCGGACGGTGTGTTTACTCACGTCCGACGTTCGCGCCACGTCCTCCTTCCAGAATTCCCGACCTCTTGCGTTTTGTCCTATGCAGATTGATAAACGCTAGTTCCGCCCACGATAGTCTCAAGTACCTTAATGTCTTTGAGGGCGTTGGGGGAAGCGAACGGATCGCCGGACAGAATGGCGAAATCCGCGAACTTGCCCGGCTCTAGGGACCCCCTTGTATTTTCCTCGAAAGCCTGCCGTGCCGAATTAATGGTGATGGCGCGCAGCGCTTGCAGTGCCGGTATCCGCTGCTCAGCACCGATCACCCGTCCACTGAATGAAATCCGGTTAACAGCGGACCAGGCAAGGAACAAGGGGTTGATCGGCGTGACCGGCGTATCAGTATGCAGCGTGAATGGCAGCCCCCGCTGGAGAGCGGATTTCAGAGGATTGATCCTCGCGGCCCGTTCAGGCCCTAAAAAGATCTCCGTGTGCCGATCGCCCCAATAGTAGGTGTGCACAACGAAGAACGATGGGATTACGCCCAGCTCCTTCATCTTATCCAGCTGATCCTCCCGGGACGTCTGGGCATGTACTGCGACGTGCCGGGCGTCGGGGCGAGGGAACTCGTTTTGCGCGGCTTCATAGGCAAATAAAATATCGTCAATGGCGGCGTCTCCGTTGCCGTGAATCGCTATCTGCAACCCCGCCTTGTGCAGTTCTTTGACTATTCGGACCAGCTCTTCCCGACTCCTGATCGGCCAGCCCCGATAATCTGGCGCGGCATTTTTTAGCTGAACAAAATATGGTTTGCTCAGGTAGGCTGTCCATGCCTGTATCGATCCATCGTGAAACATCTTTGCCGTTCGGATCGCCAGATCGCTCTCCGCCAGCCCTCTTACCTTAATGTCCCCCCTCTTTATTCCCAGAACTAACTCTGGAGCCAGCCAAACGACTAGGCGGGTTGGCATCCGGCCTGACTTCCTGGCCTCGATAAGTTGTTCAAGTGTCTCGATATCGTTCACGATCCCGTCTTGTACGGTAGTGACACCTTTCATTGCATATTGCAGCGCCATGTGGCTGGCAGCAGCAACTCCCTGCTCGAGAGTGAGGGCCGGCAGTCTCTTCCTTACATCCATGATGGCGGTTTCTGTTAGATATCCGTTGGGCTCGCCGGATAGCGGGTCTCTAACGATCTGTCCTCCGTCCGGATCGGGTGTGTTGCGATCAATCCCCAGCCATTTCAGGGCTGCCGAATTCACGCATCCTACGTGACCGGAAATATGCACGATTACCACAGGATGCTCGGTAGACACCAGATCCAGTTCGGCGTTCGTCAGATGCCGTTTTTCAGCCAGCAAGGTGTCGTCATAGCCGGCGCCGATGACCCACTGTCCTTTCGGTAGGGTGGCTGCTTTCACCTTCAGTGCTTGCACAATATCGGCAATGCACTTCGTTGTTCCCACTGGCGGGCTGTTCAGCGATACCTCATACAGTGCTTGTACACCGGCTGGCATCAAATGACTGTGCCCATCGACGAACCCCGGCGTCATTGTCTTTCCTTGCAGGTCAATTACTTTTGTATCGGGGCCACACAAAGCCATAATTTGCGCGTTCGACCCGACGGCCGCAATTCTATCCGCCTTTACGGCCACCGCTTGCTGGATGCAGTTACCGTCATCCATCGTAATGACCTTACCGTTCAGATACGCTTGGTCGATGTGCATCGTCTTCTTGCTCCTCAATACTGCTTTCTAACGGACCGCAGGTACCGCAGGCTCCGCAGCCAGCGCAGAAGCACTTCGACGATCAGCCTTTACTGTGCGCATAAATCTTTCCACTGCTACTGGGTCCGGCTTAGTCATTAGACTAACTATAATCATAACCGCGGCATTGATGAAGACAGATACCAGTCCCTTATTGATTCCGTAAGTTACAATCTGGATGGTATTGAACCAAAATACACAGACCACACCTACTATCATGCCAGCGGCGATTCCCCACTTGGTTGCCCGCTTCCAAGCGATAGTTGCGACTATTCCAGGAAAGATTTGAGTAATCCCGAAATACGCGATGGTGATCAGGCCCAGAAGCAACTTGGGGAAGTAAATGGTGAGCAAAACACTCATTATCAGGAAAAGAGCCGTAGAAGCTCGGGTCCACCGCACAAGCCTTGTGGAAGACATACCAGGGTTAAACATACCGACAATATTCCGGGATACGATTCCACCGATGGCCAGTGAAACATCGGCCAATACGAGGATGCAGGTCAGAGCTCCACCGGCAGCAACGACTCCGACTAGCCAGGAAGGTAGATTCCGAACGATCATGCCCATGAACGCATCGTCAGGATTCTTCAGGCCAGGAACCGTAACGAGGGTAAAAAATGCAGCAGTCACCAGAAATACATACATCAACATGTACACCGGCATAATGCATTGATTATGTCTTATCGTCTTCTCTGATTTTGCCGAGAACACGTATTGCATAATCGAGGGCCAACTGTAGAATCCCACCGCTTGAAATATGATGGTCGAGATCAAGAAGGTCACGTGCTTGTCTATCGGAACGGCCACGACCGTCAGATAAGTGGGGAATTTCACATAAGCGGCTCTGTAGATCGCCTCCAACCCGCCAGGCATTTTAACTACTGCCGTGATCCCGCCAATAAGAATAGCGGCAATCATCAAAAAGTCTTTGAGGATGGCGACATACGCTGAACCTTTTATGCCGGAGAGTCCGACATAAGTGAAAGCAATAAACGATGCGACGATGACGGCAGCAATAGGATTAATGTGAACGCCCAAATAACGAATAATGATGCTTAATCCAGCAAATTGCATTTGCGCCCAGGGCAGAAGGAACAAGATGCTCAAAAAGGCGACGAGAAGTCCGAGCCACTTACTGTCAAACCGCCACCCAAACCAATCGCTCGTTGTTGAAGCGTCACCGACTTTTCCGATTCTCCATACCCGGGGGTTCAAAAAATAACCTACCGGATAAGCCAGCAGAATGTAGCCAAGAAACCAAATGACATAGCTAGATCCACGCGAATATACCGCGCCGGGAACGCCGATCATTGTTCCGATGCCATAGATTTCGCCTACGGTAACAAAGAAGAATAAAAAGGCGCCGAATTTTCGGCTTGCCACTAATATCTGATTGATGTCGCTGGCTATGATCCCACGTCGTGATAGGAGGGCCAGACCGATGGATACCAGTATAAGAATTGTGAATGTAAATAGAGCCATAGCTATGCCCTTTCCGGCTGCTGCGACGGATTATTAGCTTAATCTTCTTCTTTGTTTTCGGGATCTAATTTGTAGCCGATGAACATGGAGACCGGCGTGAGTACTATACACATGAAGATCCAGAAATATATAAACGGGAAGCCCAGAATGAAAGGCTCAGCCCGGTTATAAAAGGGGAACGCGCCGACAACGGCAAGAAGCGGGATAATCAACACGAATAGCCAAGTCCAAAATCTGCTGCGCATCTGGAGACTCCCTATTGCAGTTGTGTTTGTCTAGACAACGAAATATGGCATTTTGCACTCCAGCTGTCAAGGAATTTTCAACTTTCCTCCAGGCCAAGAAGTGCTCGATGCTCAAACGGGCGGCTGAGAGCAGGGACGACTTCAAAATCATCATGTTCAACCATGAGGATGTGAATCGCAGGTATGCAGCGAAGCCGACCAAGAATGAATACTTCGTTTTCGTACAAGTCGGCAAAGGCGATTCGTACATCTTTCCGGGAGTCGCATGCGAACCCGAACCGGCCAACGCGACGTTTAGCCCGATGTGGCGTCCTTTAAGTCTGACCAAACCTAGCCCTCAACCTGAGAACGATATCAGCAGCATCGGCACCGAAGCGTCTGGCAAATGCCGAGGCTGATATGTCCGATAATAGATATTCTGTGAAGTATTACCGGATTTCCGGGAGTGCGCTGTTTTCGCTCAGAATTTCTGTCGGAACCCGAAGCTCTTGACATTAAACCGCAGGCGCTGTCACCTTCACTGCTGATTTACTTTGAAGGAAAGCAACAAGCCTGGGGACGTCATCTCGCTTTAGCCGTAGGAGTTCCGCTAAGGAATCGATCGCTTGCTGCCTCTCTCGCCCAGAGATTTGGTCATTCAAGGGCGGCAATTCAATATGTTCGTGCTTGTACTTGCCTAGCAAGTCTGACTCAAGGTCGACCGCTTCCTTTAGCGTCCGGCAGGTCCTCCAAGCAACTTCGAGCGGGCCAACCTTCCGCCGTATTCGCTCAAGTCGCACGTTTCCCCAGTGCTCCTGTACCCGGCGGCGCAACGATGGCACGTTCTCAGTACAGCCGATGTACACCAAGTCTGATTGACCCAATACGCGCCCTATCGAAGATCCAACGAGTCTGAAGGCATAAACCCCGGGCTTCTGGGGCGCTGTTGAAGCTGCGGTCCGGGTCCACGGCTTGAAATCCGAAAACGCGTCATCAGATGTCATTTCCAACTCCTACCATGCGAAAACTCAGGCAACAGCACTATTGGGCCGGTTCTTGAAAGCAGGTCAGCGACAGATGAGACTGGGATAGCGAAGTTCAGGTTCTGACCGGCTTCAATCATCCCGACCGCTACCCCGATTACCGCTCCCTTGTTGTCAAGAACAGGGCCACCACTGCTGCCGGCCGAGATTGGTGCTGTGATCTGGATAAGAGCCCTCTCCCGGGATCCGCGAATGCTACTGACAATTCCCTGTGAAAATGTCCCTTCCAGCCCTTCTGGATTACCGATAACGTAAACCGTGTCGCCGACCACGGGACCTGGTTCCTGGGTAAGCTGAAGCGGTGGCGCATTGGCAGCTTGAGCGATCGATAATAAAGCTAGGTCATTATCTTCGTTCGCAGCAACAACGCCGATCACCGAATAACGGGCATCCTGGCCCACCAGTCTGACGTACCCTTGCTGTGCTCCCTCGATGACGTGGAAATTTGTCACTATCAAACCGTTTTGAACGAGAAACCCGCTGCCCAACTTGATTGGCTGGCCATGGCTATCTTGCATCGTCAGCATAACAACTGAAGGAAGGCTTCTTTTCGCAATCTCACTTGCGCTAAGGGTTTCTTTGGGAAGCGCACGCTGCACGTCAACGAATTCCGCGATGTCGAGGCCTTTCCCGCCGATTGAAATACTCCCCAGAAGAGCTGCAAGCGTAGGAGTGTACTGCTGCGTGTCGCCACTCAGGAAAAACGTGAGCCAATACCATACCCGTCCACCATCTTGAATGAGAAACAAGATGCCATTAGCTTCTGCTGAAAGGACTGGGATCTGCGGGAAAATCATGACTCCTCGGAACAACGCAGGTCGTCCGTTTGCCTGAACCTTTGCATCGGCGTCAGCGCGGTACCACAGACTCCCGAATCTCTGATGAAATCGCCCCAAGAGTTCGTCCGCAGCTCCTTCTATGGTGGGGAAATTGGGTTCATAGTAACCCCAGAGTAGACCGTGGCTAATATTTCCTGACACCCCGACTTTTCGGTTCTGCCGCAGGCGCCAGTGATAAACTGCTTCAGGCGGTCCGATCAGAACATCGCCCTCTCCCTTCTTATCTAGCACCTGCCAGTTCTGTGGGTAATGGAAGGAGATGGCTCCCTGCGTGTAGACATTGTCCAGTTTGCCGGGCGGAGGCACGACCGCCAGCTGCGCGCGTAGGACGGAGGGGGCTCCAATCAAAAGCAGAAATACCAAAGGAACGATTCTGCGCCAGAATTGCATCAAGGCACTCCAATGCTCAATTGCGAGCAGCAGCCACATTCTCAACCGGAACAAAGCTCGATGCAATAGGAATGTTGCAGTCTGTGGCACAGCTAGTTTTATACTCGAGGGCAGATGCTTAGGAGTGGCTGGTACCGGTTCTCAGGGGAGAACGCTTTCCTTCGCGGACCATCGGCTTACGCGGAGCTGCACCCAAGGTCATAGGGGGTCGCGGTTCACTCCGGACAGACTGAATGTATCGCCAGGGATAGCGTCTCGGCTCAGGAAAGAACTACTCCCAGGTTAGCCAACGACGGGCGAACCTGGGGCACCCGCGCAGGGTGACGCTCACAGCGGCGAAGAAACTACCCCACTCAAGCAAAAGAAGTGTCTAGTCCCAAGACATACTTTCCAGTTTGTCTCGACACATCCTTTCCAGTTGGGTTTTGCACTCAGTCTGCGATCCAGCGTTCGACCGAGGTCGAATGCTGGGTCGCGAGATCGAGCTCGCGCACTAGGGTGCGGCAGTCATACACCTGCACCCGATCTTCCAGTTGCAGCAGTTGCACCCACTCCCGGCGCAGCCCCTGGCCGATGTTCCAGGTCCGTCCGAAAGCGTTCATCTTGCCATCGCCATCCAGCCGGCGCACCCGCGCTTCCGCCGGATACTCCCAGCGCGGCGGCTGCGCATCGTAGACCCGCGGACTCGGCCGCCACACCGAGGCCGGGGTGCGCATTTGCAGTGCCTCGTGCGGGCGGACCTGGTTGTGTTCCCAGCGAAACTCATCAAGCCACTGCTGCGGCGGCTTGTCCTGCCAGCCGCGATGCCGCAAGGCCCGCTCCATCTCGCCGTGAAAGCGCTCCACCTTGCCCTGCGTCTGGGGATGCCGAATCCCGCTCCAGTGCAGCCGAATACCCTGCTTCATCAGCCACACCGCCAGCTCCGTCGTGCCCATCGGCGAGCGCGCGCTCCACCACGGAATGCCATGGTCCATCAGCATCCCCTCCGGGACGCCGCAATCGCAAAAGACGCTCTGCAACTGCTCCCGGACCAGATCCCCACGCGTGCTCCCCGTCTGCTGCAACACCAGCAAGTAGCGGCTGTGGTCGTCGATCACCGACAAGGGGCCGGTCGGCGCATTCCAACCCTTCGGACTCTTGAAGTCCATCTGCCACAGCTCGTTGGGACGGCAGCGTTCAAAGCGCTCATCCGCCACATCGTGCCGGTCCGCCGGATGGATCAGATCGCGCCGCAACAGAATGCGATGAATCGTGCTGCGGGTCAGCCGCGCCCCCTCGCGCTCCAGCAGGACTGCCAGCTTGCGCGCACCCCAGTCCGGATAGCAGCGGCGCAGCTCGACGACCCGCTCCTCCAGTTCCCCAGCCGTCAGACGCGGGCTGTGAAGCGGACGACGGCTACGCTCGGCGATGCCCGCCAGGCCTTGCTGCCGGTAACGCTCCAGCCACAAACGCCCGGTGGGACGCGACACCCCAAACTCCTCACAAAGCGCCGTCAGCGACTGCTCCGGCGCAACGCCGCCACCACAAACTGCACCCGCTGTTCTCGTACGTCCATGGTCTTCCAAGGCATCTCGGCTTACACTCCCGCGCTCGCTGCGCTCGCGCGGAAGTGTAAAGGATGTCCCGAGACACTTTGGAAAGGATGTCATGAGACTGAACACAAAAGAAGCTTGGGTGGGGCACCCGGCCGACCACAGGCCCCCGTAAAGCTTCCCCACCACGGCGATGGCCCAACCGTCGCCGGATACCGACTGACGAACTCAGGAGATGCCCCCAAGGACAAAGCGCATGTTCAGAAAGAGCATGGCACCCACGGAAAACACAAGATCCCTCCGCTGCGGTTGGGATGACGGATGTGAGGGTACATGCGCAGGGATAGCGTCTCGGCTCAGGAAAGAACTACCCCCAGGTTAGCCAACGACGGGCGAACGGGGCACCCGGCAGATAGGGGGTGGCAGCGCTTCGACCCCCCGTCAGCCAAAGACGGGCGGGATGTGGGGCACCTGGGCTTACTCCTTCTTGGAATCGGACGACTGCTTGATGCGGCGTTGCGTTACCCAGTAGCTGACCATCAAAACCACGATTCCGACTCCGCATTCGGCGGCGATTTTCAGGTGGCGCTCCTTCATCCCGGATTGCATAACGGCGTAGACCCCGGCCCCCCAGGCTACAAAGAGCAGAATATTCCCGGCATTGAGGCTGACCTTACCGCTGGCGGCAATCAATGCAAGCAGCAGCGCAACGACGGCGAGGATAGGACTTATGTGGGGAACCATTTCCATATGAGCCGATTGTACCGCGCAACATGGAAGATGCGCGGCGAGAGGGTGGCGGTGAGTGGCTGCCTCGCAAGCGCCGGACTCGATTACAAGCCAACAGCGGGCTTGTCGGGGTCCCCGGCTGCGCCCAGGATGACACTTCGGGAGGGCATTAGCAAACTACCCCAGGTCAGCCCTCAGTCACCACAGCGAGCCGAGCCTCGCTGGGGGCCCCGACACGGGCGGGATCTGGGGCACCCGCGCAGATGTGGGGTAGCAACACTTCGCTCCCACATTAGCCAACGGCGGGCAAATGTGGGCCACCAGATCCAATGCGGGTAGTGGAAAACACAAGATCCCTCCGCTTCGGTCGGGATGACGGACGGGAGGGTACGTGCGCAGGGATAGCGTCACGATTCAGGAAGAAACTACCCCACCCTTCGCCAAAGACAGGCGAAAGGATGGGGCACCCGGCCAACACTTCGATCCCACATTAGCCAACGGCGGGCAAATGTGGGCCACCTGATCCAATGCCGGGTAGTGGAAAACACAAGATCCCTCCGCTTCGGTCGGGATGACGGACAAATGTTTCTTTAGTGAAAGAAAGGCACGAACCAGTTCCCTTTTGAGCGGCGCGGATCTTCACGCGCTGGGTTTGGGTTTGTTGAGGTGGGCGTAGTAGCCGAGGTCGTGGCCCGTCATCAGTTTGGTGGCGTAGAGGATCTGCCCGGTGTGCTGGGAGAAGTGATCGACCATCGAGTAGATGGCCTTCAGCATCGGACGCTCGTAGAGCTTGGTGCGAACAATTTCCTTAAGACGATCCTCAGGCATGCTTCGGAATGCGGCCACGGCAGCGGAGACCGTCGCTTTCAGCATTGCGCGCAGCTCGTTGGAGGTGAGGCCGGAGCGTTGCTCGAATTCACGCTCGCGGTCGCGGGTGTCCGGGAGGTCCACAAATGCCGCCGTGGATTGGCCGACGTTTCCGCAGAGATGCAGCACCAGGTTGGCGACGGAGTTTTGGGCATCGGCGCCGCGCCACCAAAGCTGGTCATGGGTAAGGCGCCCCAGGCAGTCGTCGATGCGCGACGAGTGGACCTCAAGCTGTTTGGCGGAAGTGTCGAGGAACTGCTTTGCGATGGAGTCGTACATGCAGACAGTATAAATCCCTGCTCGAAACGGGAGAAACAGCAGATCCTTCGCTATGCTCAGGATGACACTTCGAGAAGGACGCAAGCATTGAAAGAAAGGAAACTACCCCAGGTTAGCCAACGACCGGCGAACCTGGGGCACCCGCGCACCCGCGAGAGTAAGTCCATCCCACATTTGCCAACAGCGGGCAAATATGGGCCACCACCGAACAGCGCGGCGCGGAACCTGGGGCACCCGGCGTTATGGGGAGAAGGGACAGACAATACATAGATCCTTCGCTGCGCTCAGGATGACACTTCGGGGGGGAGGGAGCACGCAGAGAAGGAAACTACCCCACCCAAGCCAACAGCGGGCTTGAATGGGGCACCCGGCCATGCTCCCCGCACCGGAACCGGCTCAGTTTCATTCGGGTTCGTTTAGGGCGGGGTTCCCTGCTTTGCCAGCGTCTTTGCCGGCGGCGGCCAGGACGACCTTGGGCTGGAAGAGCGTTCCGGCAATCCGGCTGGCAATGGCGAGCAGGTCGGACTGGTTGGCGAATACCCTTACCAGCTTGGCCTCCGACATTTCGGGCAGGTTGACGGCATTTCCGTTGCGCACACGTCCGGCGGTTTCGGGCGAAGCAGTGACGGCCGGCATGTGCGGCAGAATCTTCCGGGGATGAATCAGATAATCGCCCAGGCCCGCGCCGGCAGCGACGCGACGCGCAATCTCGTCGAGCGAATGAGCGTCTTCGACACGGAATTCGCCGCAGAGGGTGCGGCGCAAGGCACTGAGGTGCGCGCCGCAGCCGAGACGCTGCCCCAGTTCGTGCGCGATGCAGCGCACGTAGGTTCCGGCGGAAACGACGGCGCGGAAGCAGGCGCGGTCCTCGGCAAGCGAATCGATAACGAACTCCTCGATCTCAACTTCCACGGGCTTCAATTCCACTTCCACTTTGCGGCGCGCCAGCTTGTAGGCCGGAACTCCCTTGATCTTTTTGGCCGAGAATGGCGGCGGAAGCTGCTGCATGCGTCCGCGAAAGTGCGCGGCGGCGGCTCGCACGGACTCCAGCGTAAGCGGCAACGGCTCGTACTGCGGCTGGAACTCGACGGGATCGCCATCGGCGTCGTAGCTGTCGGTTGCCGTGCCGAAGCGGATTTCGCCGGCGTAGGCTTTCGCGGCTCCCTGGTAGAACTGCGCGAGGCGGGTCATGCGTCCCAAAACCAGCGGCAGAACGCCGGTTGCCATGGGGTCGAGCGTGCCCAGATGCCCCACCGAGCGCTCGCCGCAGATGCGCCGCACGCCGGCAACAACGTCGTGCGAAGTCATGCCCGCGGGCTTGTCCACAATCAGGATGCCGTCAATTGCCATGTCTGCCTATGGTCGACGCTGACGGTGCCGCCGGTCAATCGCAAACTGATAGGGTTTGCGGAAGACCCGCGTTGGGAAGGGTTCCCGGGTTCCCACATCTGCTGACTGCGGCAGATGTGGGGCACCAAGCGCGGAAAACACAAGATCCCTCCACTTCGGTCGGGATGACGGATTTGAGGGTGCGTGCGCAGGGATAACGTTACGATTCAGGAAGAAACTACCCCACCCTTCGCCAAAAACAGGCGAAAGGATGGGGCACCCGCTAGTTGCTTTTTGTGTAGGACGACTACCCCACCCTTCGCCAAAAACTGGCGAAAGGATGGGGCACCCGGCTTGAGACGAAAAGCCCCACCCAAGCTTCGCTTGAATGGGGCACCCTAGGGTAATATCACCCCACATTAGCAACTGCGGCAAATGTGGGCCACCGGCGTACATGGGGAAACCGAAGGCTGCGCATGGATTAGAATTGTGAGCTGGACGTTTCAGAACAGCTCCGGTGATTTCACAGCCGCATGATCCCGCTCAAAGATGACGCGCCCCGCATGACGACGCCTTATATGACGTGGCTGCTGCTCGTCATCAATATAGGGATTTTTTTGTTTGAGTGGATGACGAAGGTGCACTACGGTCGGGGCGCACTGGACGGATTGGTGCGCATCTTCGGGCTGGTGCCGCTCAGGGTAACAATTCTTTTCGAGGGCGGACAGGTGCCGATGCGGCTGGTGTCGCAGCTTGGCGCGCATGTGGTGACTCCGGCTTCGGCTTTGCTGCCGTTCTTCACCTCAATGTTTCTGCATGGTTCATGGCTGCACGTCATCGCCAACATGTGGGCGCTTTGGATCTTTGGAGACAATGTCGAGGACCATCTTGGGCACTTCACGTATCTGATGATGTACCTGATGTGCGGGCTGGCGGGCGGCGTGACGCATACGTTGCTGAACCTGACCTCGCCTGTGCCCAGCGTTGGCGCCAGCGGAGCGATCGCGGGAATCATGGGCGCGTATTTTGTGCTGTATCCCAAGGCCCGCGTGCTAACGCTGGTTCCCTTCTTCTTCGTTTTCTTCATGTGGCTGCCGGCCTGGGTCGTGCTTGGATACTGGTTTGTCGTACAGTTTTTGAGCGGGGCCGCGACCTCCATCTCCGCCAGCAACCCCAGCGGCGGAGGAACGGCGTTCTGGGCGCACGTCGGCGGATTCGTTGCCGGACTTGTGCTGATACGACTCTTCCCTTCCCGGCCACGCCGATACCGATATGGAATTTAAAGGGAGAGCTTGCGATCTATCCCACATTAGCCAACAGCGGGCAAATGTGGGCCACCTATTCGAGTAGGGGTCCTTCGACTGCGTTCGGCTTTGCCGAACTTCGCTCAGGATGACACCCTCGGAGAAGAGTTCTTCAGCAGCTTGCTAGAGTTAAAGAAACTACCCCACCCTTCGCCAAAAACAGGCGAAAGGATGGGGCACCCGCATCCCGAAAGCGGCTGCACGATTCGGAAAGAAACTACCCACCCTTCGCCAAAGACAGGGGAAAGGATGGGGCACCCGCAACCGACCCCACATTAGCCAACTGCGGGCAAATGTGGGCCACCTGCCCTTCGCCAAAGACAGGCGAAAGGATGGGGCACCCGCAACCGACCCCACATTAGCCAACAGCGGGCAAATGTGGGCCACCTGCGATACCTAACCACGTGTGGAGGGTTGCTTGACAGTCGCGGCTGCGCTCTGTAAGTTTGCTGCTTAACGCAGACAAACTTCAGAAAATTTCTTTGGGGAGTTCGACCTAGCGTACCCGTGTCGATTACAGCTCTTGTTCTGATCATCATCGCTGCATTCTGTCATTCCACATGGAATCTGCTGGCCAAGCGGGCCGCCGATTGCCGCCACCTGATGTGGTTCGTATGCATCGGCGCATCGATCGTTCTGTTTCCCTTCGCGATCTGGGTGTTGCGCGACGATTGGCCGAAGATCGGCGCCAAGGCCGTGGTTTTCCTGCTTGCGACCGGCTTGGTGCACGTCTGTTATTTTGAGGCGCTGCAGCGAGGGTATCGGGCGGGAGATTTGTCGGTGGTTTACCCGTTGGCACGAGGCACCGGCCCACTGTTCTCCTTCGGCGGAGCCATTCTGGTGCTGCACGAGCGTCCAACGGTGATTGCCATCGGCGGCGCTCTGCTGGTGGTCTGCGGAATCCTGGTGATCTCGGACGGAGCGCGAATCTTCAGCGGCGGCGCCGGTCGCGCCGGACTCTTTTGGGGGACGATGACCGGCCTCACCATAGCCTGCTACACCATTGTGGACGGCTATTCCGTCAAGGTGCTGCTGCTCTCGCCGATCCTGGTGGATTATGCCGAGAATATTTTTCGCGCCGTCGTGTTTTCCTACAGAGGCTGGCGCGAGCGCGCGACGATTCCGGCGGAGTTTGCGCGCTGCTGGAAAGAGGCGCTTGGAATCATGGTGCTTACGCCGCTGGCATACATCCTGGTGTTGTATGCCATGCGGATTGCGCCGGTCAGCCACATTGCGCCCGCACGCGAGATGTCGATGATGATCGGCGCATACTTTGGGACGAAGCTGCTGCATGAAGGCAAGGCGAAACAGCGGATATTCGGATCGGTGTTGATCGCTTCGGGAGTAGCCGGACTGGTGCTGGGATGATGAGCGGTTTTTAAAAAACTAACTGGGGTTAGCGTAAGAAATTACCCACCCTTCGCCAAAAGCAGGCGAAAGGGTGGGGCACCCGGCTAACTACAGCAGATATGGGGCACCAGCGCTTCCACCCCACATTAGCCGACGGCGGGCAAATGTGGGCCACCAAATCAATGTGGACGCCCGGCTCAGAGCGCGCCGCCGGTTGGGGTGATTACCAATTCGGAGAGCGTGGCGTTGGCGGGCAACAGGATGGCGGCAAGCAGGGCCTTGGCGACCGTCTGCGGCGTTATCATTTTGTGCCTCGGAGCGTCGGGCCAGATCTGATCCCAGATGGCCGTGTCGGTGGCGCCCGGCATCAGGGCAATGACACGGATCTGCCGGGGTCGCAACTCCTCGCGCAAGGTTTGGGTGAAGCCCAGCGCGCCGTGCTTGGATGCGGTGTAGGCCGCCATCCCCGGGAAGATCGTCCGCGCGGCCACGGAAAGATTGTTGACGATGGTGCCGCCGCCCTGCATCAGCAGCAGCGCCGCCCGCGTCACCAGAAACAATCCGGTCAGATTGGTTTCAATCACTTCCTGCCATTCGGCTAGAGGGAGTTTGGCAATTTCCCGGTTGGGATGCGCGAGGCCCGCGTTATTCACCAGGATGTCGAGGCTGCCGAACTTTTCGCCGATGACGTGGAAAAGCCGCTCGACGGAATGTGGGTCGCGAACGTCGCAGTGAAGCGCGCGCGCTTTCGGCAGGCGGGCAGCAGCCGTCTGCAATGCGCGCTCATCGCGTCCGGTGATGACGACGGAAGCTCCGGCCTCGACGAGAGCCTGAGCGATGGCGAAGCCTATGCCACGGTTCCCGCCGGTGACGAGCGCGACTTTGCCACGCAAGGGAGCCGCGCCGTCAGCGCCCGCCGGCTTGCGCCGCGTGCGTGCCTGTCTGGTTGCTGCCGTGGGCTTAGTGCTTTTGCGCGCCATGGTTCGGAGGATACACCAAGGGAAGAGTCTAACGCTTTTCGATCCCACATTAGCCAACTGCGGGCAAATGTGGGCCACCAAATCAATGTGGATCGCCTAGTTCACTACTCCGCACGAAGAAACTACCCCAGGTTAGCCAACGACGGGCTAAGGATGGGGCACCCGGCAAATGTGGGCCACCAAATCAACGTGGACCGCATGGTTCACTATTCCGCACGAAGAAACTACCCCAGGTTAGCCAACGACGGGCGAACCTGGGGCACCCGAAAAAAGATCACCGAAACCGACTAACGAGAAACGTCTAACGTGAAACAGCCTTAGCGACCAAACGAAAGCCCCACCCAAGCTTCGCTTGAATGAGGCACCCGATCGCTGGGGCGTGTACGACGGGTTTGGCTAGTAGTCGCTGGGTTCTTTGTGGCGAATCAGCGACAGAAACTCACTGCGCGTATCGAGATCGCGGAAGGCGCCCAGCATGGCTGAGGTGACCGCGGCAGAGTGCTGTTTTTCCACACCGCGCATCATCATGCACAGGTGGCGCGCTTCAATGACGACGCCGACACCCTGCGGTTGAATGACATCCTGAATGGTCTCCGCGATCTGCGTGGTCAGGCGTTCCTGTACCTGCAAGCGGCGGGCGAAAATCTCGACCAGCCGGGGAATCTTGCTGAGCCCGATCACCTTGCCGTTGGGAATGTAGGCGACGTGGACCTTGCCGAAAAAGGGCAGCATGTGATGCTCGCAGAGGCTGAACATCTCGATGTCCTTGACGATCACCATCTCATCGTATTCGACGGTGAAGAGTGCGCCATTGAGCAGCGTGTGAGGGTCCTCGTTGTATCCCTTGGTCAGGAACTCCAGGGAGCGGTGAACGCGCTCAGGGGTACGCAGCAGGCCCTCGCGCTCGGGGTCTTCGCCAAGTCTCGTCAGCATTTCACGGATCAATGTCTCCATGCCGGCGCTGGACAGCGCCGGGAGATGATTGCCGCCGAGACCGTTGGCCGGGTCGGCCGGAACAACATTCGTCACGTCTTTCATTGCACCCTCGAATTCCGCATGGTTGCGACTTCGCCTCACCGGCTGCTCTCCTCGCCGCCTGACCACCCCAGCAAGCCGACAGCGGGCTTCCACCCCAGCGTTGGCGCGCCGGGGGCCCCGGCTTCGCTGGGGGCCCCGGAATATTCAAAGCTGTTCATCGATGTCTCTTCGAGCCGTACCTTTTCGAGATGAGCCGCACGGAAGCGCAGCTTCAAAATCTGGTAGATCGTTTTACAGAGGTTCTCGCTGGTGGGCACCGCCTCGCGAAACTCAGGCAGGCAGTTGAGGTTCTGGTGATCGAAGCGCTCCAGCACCTCGCGGGTGACAACGCAATCCAATTCGCCGAGATCGCAGATCATGCCGCTGGCCGGATCGATTTGCCCGCCCACCGTAACCTCGACGGCATAGTTGTGCCCATGTCCGTAGGGATTGTTGCACTTGCCGTAGGTGGCGCGGTTCTGCTCTTCGGTGAGCTTTTCCGAGTGCAGGCGATGCGACGCCGAAAGCCAGTATCGCTTGGTGAGATACGCCTTCATGCTTCCCCTAAGAAATCGACGAACAGGTCATGATTCTCATAGACCCGCACGCGATGCAGCTTCGCGATTTTCAGCTTCGGCTCGAGCCGCTGCCAGATGTAGACGGCGATATTTTCCGTGGTGGGATTCCGCCGCGCGAACTCGGCAACCTCCTTGTTGAGATGCCGATGGTCCAAGGTTTCGACGACCTCGCGGTTCATGATTTCTTTCAGGTCTTTCAGGTCGATCACAAAACCGGTGGTGGGATCGACTTCGCCGCGGAGCGTCACCTCCAAGGTGTAGTTGTGGCCGTGTCCATTCAGATTGGCGCACTTGCCGTAGAGCCGGCGGTTCTCTTCCGGACTCAGCTCCGGATTGTGGTAGTAATGCGATGCCGAAAATTCGCACTTACGCGTTAAGTAGATCATAGTGATTCTTCACATATCCTGATAACGGCGCGCTAGCCTCTGGGGCTAAATGCCCGCAGCTCTTATTGACTCTGGACGGCGCGGCTAAAGCCGCACCACTTAAAGAATCTGGAACGGCCCGAGCACGATCCTCCTCTATTGTGGCAGATGCGGGCGAAACGCAATAGTCGCGTCCTTTCCATCCCACGTGGCCGTCGCGATGCGCTCTGGCGGAGCGCAGCAGCAGGCCGGCGAAGAGCGGCAGTCCGCAGAATGCCAGCGCGGTGGAGAGCGGGTCAAAATGCGCCCGGCGCGTGCGCAGCAGGAAATTTCCCCAGGCTGCGGCTGCGGCGCCCAAGAGCGCATAGCGAACCGGACCGGCTTTCGCAATCCATGCGCCGAGCGGCCGCCGGCGGCAGCGCCACGAGCACGACGAACTCCGCCATACGACGGCATGCGAGGCTGCTTGCGTCGGGAAACAGCAACGCAAGATTCTTGGTCCATCCCTCGCGCATCTGCTGCAGGCCGCGATACATGCGGGTGCGGACCATACCCTTGCCCAAGCGGAAGCGCAGGACGCGTCCGGCGCTCTTCACTCTGCGCGCCAGGGCAACATCTTCGAGCAAATCTGCGGCGACGGCGGCGTGCCCGCCAACCTCTTGGTAGACGCTGCGCCGGATCAACAGGTACTGGCCATTGGCCGCCGCTATCGGCTTTGCAGGATCGGAGACATCGCGCGGACGGAATGTGGTCGCCAGCTCCGAAAAAATGACCGGCATCAGCGCCCGCTCCCATAGGCCTTCGACCTCCTGCTCGGGAGAGAGCGAAAACAAGTCCGCGCCGTGGTGCTCGGCTTCTTGAACTGCCGCAGCCAGCGAACCGGGCGCGTGTTCGGTGTCGGCGTCGGTGAACAGCAACCAATCGCCGCGGGCAAGCGGAACGGCGCTGCAGAGCGCGTTGGCTTTGCCGGTCCAGCCCGCGGGCAGCGGACGACGAGCCGCGATGACGATTGCGCTCGGCGCTCCGGGTTGAGCTGAGAATTCTTGCGCAAGCTGACGGGCGATTTCGGCGGTGCGGTCGGTGGAGTGATCGTCCACCACGATCACCTGGAAAGCTATTCCCTTCTGCGCAAGAATCGAGCGGAGGCAGCGGCGAATGTTGGCCTCCTCGTCGCGCGCGGGGATGATGACCGACACCCTCGGCGTTTGCGTGGTGGACGATGCTGAGGGTGCGGGCTTCATGGTGTGCTGAACACTAAATTGGAAATATCCCCACGTCAGTCCAAAAGCGGGACGGGACGTGGGGCACCCGTGCCACCAATCTCATTTCATTCCCACATTCGCCAACTACGGGCGGATGTGGGCCACCAGATCTCATCTACAGGAGAAACTCAAAACAACGCACTACATTTTGTATTATAGAGGTGTGATGCGCCTGAATCGTTACATCCTGTTGTTCGCCTTACTTGCGATTTGCCTGGTTACGGCTTGCCGCCGCGGATCGCAACCGGCGCGCATTGGCGACAGCGCTCCCGATTTTTCGGTTACCGATTCGGATCGCACGGTCACTTTGAGCCAGTTCCGCGGCAAGCCTGTGGTGCTCAACTTCTGGGCTACCTGGTGCCCGCCGTGCGTGGAAGAAATTCCCTCGCTGGTGGCGCTACAAAAACAAATGGGCGACAAGATCGTGATCCTGGCCGTCAGCACCGACGAAGATGAAGACGCGTACAAGAAATTCACTAAGCTGCACATGCAGGGGGTCCTGACCGTACGCGACGGCAAGCACGTGTCGAACACTCTCTACGGGACGTTTGCCTTCCCGGAAACTTTCGTTATCGACCGCCAGGGGATCATCCGCCGGAAGTTCATCGGCGCGGTCACCTGGACCTCGCCGGAGATCGTCGACTACTTGCAGAAGATGTAGAGACGGGAGATCATCTTACGCCCGCTACGTGGGCTGGGAGATGCAGATTCCATACGCACCCCAGGCTTGCGCCTGGGGCTATCATCTTGTGCCCGCTACGCGGGCTTGGGGCAGCAACACGCGAAGAAACTACCCCATGTTAGCCAACAGCGGGCGAACATGGGGCACCCGACTGTAGGTAATTCGAGCCATGCTTCGATCCCACATTTGCGCCAACGGCAGGCGCAGATGTGGGCCACCTGAGCACATATTTGATTTTTTAAAGCATATCCTTCGCTGCGCTCAGGATGACACTTCGGAAATTTGTGCAGTGAACTTGTGGGACGCTGCTAGGGGATTCTTCGCTCGCTGCGCTCGTTCAGAATGACATTCGAAGTCGCACTACTAGCCTTCGCGCCCTATTCTAAGCCGAAGTCTTTCCAACGTTTGGTGACGCGCTCCTTGATTTCGGGAGACATTTTGATTTCGTCGGGCCAGGGGCGGGCGAAGCCCTCTGTCGGCCATTTCCGCGTGGCGTCGATGCCCATCTTGGAGCCGTAATCGGGCAGGCGTGAGGCGTGGTCGAGCGAATCGACCGGGCCGAGCGTGAACTGAATGTCGCGTTCGGGGTCGATGTTGTTGAACGCCCTCAGCGTGACCTCGCGCAGGTCGTGCACGTCGCAGTCCTCGTCGAGCACGACGATGCACTTGGTGAACATCGCCTGACCCAGCGACCAGATGGCGTTCATCACCTTGCGCGCCTGTCCGGGATAGGACTTGCGGATGGAGACGATCATCAGGTTGTGGAAGATGCCCTCGGGCGGCAGATTGATGTCGACCAGTTCGGGAATGGTGAGCTTCATCAGCGGGAGAAAGATGCGCTCGACGGCCTTGCCCATGTACGCGTCTTCCTGCGGCGGTTTGCCGACGATGGTGGTGGCGTAGATGGGATTCTTGCGGTGCGTGACGCAGGTGACGTGGAAGACCGGATAGAGATCTTCCAGCGAATAGACGCCGGTGTGATCGCCAAAGGGGCCTTCGCTGCGCAGCTCATCGAGTTGGACGTAGCCTTCAAGCACGATCTCCGCGCTGGCCGGAACCTCCAGGTCGAGCGTCTCGCACTTGACCAGCTCGATGGGGCGCTGGCGCAGGAAGCCTGCAATCAGGAATTCTTCGACATCGGGCGGCGCGGGAACGATAGCGGCGAAGGTCAGCGCCGGATCGGTGCCGATGGCGACTGCGACTTCCATCTTGCCGCTCACGGTTTTGCCCTCGGCAATGCGCGAGCCGCCGCCGGAGCGGGCCATCATGTCGATGGCAGCCGAGCGCGCATCGGGTGCGCCTGCGGCGGCTGCGGCGCGCAGGTGGTCGCGATAGTGCTCGGCGGCGTTTTTTTGGCGCTGCCAGTGCATGCCGGTCGAGGTTGCATCGTAGAGTTGCATGCGATACATGCCGACGTTGCGCTTGCCGCTGCGGAGGTCGCGCGAGATGACGCAGGGCAGGGTGATGAAGCGTCCGCCGTCCCCCGGCCAGCATTGCAGCACCGGGAAGTCGAAGAGCGAGAAGTCGCCGCGCCGGATGACCTCTTTGCAGGGACCAGTGGAGACAATCTTGGGGAAGAAGCTGCCCATCTCGGCGAGCATCGGCAGCATCTTTACCTTGTCGAGGAAGCCCTCCGGCGATTTGACATCCATGAACTGGCGGATGCGGCCGGCGATTTCGTCGAGCGAGTCGCTGTTGAGCGCCAGGTTCATGCGGCGCTCGGAGCCGAACTGGTTGATGAGCAACTTTGAGCCGGGATAGCCCTTGACGTTTTCGAAGAGCAGCGCCGGACCTCCCGGCCCTTTGCCGCCGCGCGAACCCCACTTGGAAACGCGGTCGGTGATCTCGGCGATCTCCAAAATCGGGTCGCTCTCCGCCTTGATGCGCTTCAGTTCACCGGCCCGGTCCAGGGCGATGATCCACTCTCTGAGGTCGTTGTAGGCCAAGTCGGCTCTCCGGACAGATTTTTTGTCCGCCTGCGGCAGTTCGAAACGGCGGAAGCCGCATCTATCTGCCGAGTAAGGGCGAAGCAGGATTATAAATCGCGGACGGCATTAAAGGACGGATGGAGATAAATGAACGAAAATTCATCTATTACCAACTGATTTACCAGCTACTCACATCTAAGTTACCTGTTTGACAATAGGGTCCGAGGCCCTGGGAAAATGGCTCTGGTGTCACCCAAAGAGAAGGAGATCGTCCATCTCCTTTCGTTACTTACGCTTAACGAAAATGGCTCCAGCGAGGCGTTCGCCGCTTTTGAGTGTCTGAGCGAGAGCGAACGCGAGGAGTTCCTTTCGCTCGCTGATTCTAACCACGTGGTCTTACGCGCGCTGGAACCTCTGCGGGCCCACGTCAGTCCAACAGCGGGACGGGACGTGGGGCACCCAGCGGCGGGGATTGTCTCGAAAGAGTTTCTCGGCGGCGCGGAAGCTGCGGCACCGACCGCTACCTATATTCGGATCGCGGAGTGGGCAGGTGAGCAGATCGAGCACGAGCGGTGGCGGATTGCCAAAGCGCTCGCTTCGCTACACGAAATCTGCCTCGGATTGGAGGCCGCTGGATGCGCTGCCACCGTTATGAAGTCGCTCGACCACTATCCCGACCTGGGAAGCGATCTTGATCTTTACACGACGGCGGATGAGGAAGCGATTGCCGAGGTCATGACCAAGCGGTTTCGGGCGCGGACGGAAGCGCGCAGTTGGGGAGACCGCCTGGCGCACAAGTGGAATTTTGCCGTGCCCGGCTTGCCTGAAGCCATCGAAGTGCACGCGCAGCGGTTGGGTCAAACCGGCGAGCACACGCGAATGGCCGAGCGCTTTGTGAGCCGGAGGGTAACCAAGACCGTCGGCGGCTACGATTTCTGGGTGCCCGCGCCGGAAGAGCGGCTGATCGTGGCGACGCTGCAGCGCATGTACCGGCACTTCTATTTCCGCGTGTGCGACTTCGTCAACAGCAGCGCCCTGGTCGACTCGGGAGCAGTGGACTTCGCGGAGCTGAAGAAAGCATCCGATCTGGGCGGCATCTGGCCCGGCGTGTGCAGCTATCTGAAGATCGTGAGCGACTATCTGGCACGCTACCGGGGCCACGGATTAGACCTACCTAATAGTGTCGTGGAATCCGCGCCTTTCGGCGGAGAGAAGATTTTTGTGCGCGCACAGTTCATTCGCGTGCCGATCGTGCCGCAGGCGGCAAAGCTCTACACCAAGCAGGTCAAGCAAACGGTACTCGACGGCAACGTGCTGGCTACGCTGCGACTCTCGCTGCTGCCGCCGTTGGCTTCGGCGGCCGCCATCAGCTATAAGCTGACCGGCAGCGACAAGGGAATCTGGTAAATCCCGCGTACGTTATTAAACCCATGCAAAGAAACTACCCCACGTTAGCCAACAACGGGCGAACGTGGGGCACCCGGCTTCGCTGCGCTCAGCATGGCACCCCAAACTATCAATCCAATCCAGGGTCATCAGCTCCGGCACTAGTTCCCTGCCCACGACGGTGATCTTGCCAAACGAAACCGGCTGGCGGAAGCGTCTGGGACCGGCGCTACCGGGATTGAAATAGAGCACTCCATCCTGCAGATAAAATTTTGGATCGTGGGTGTGTCCGCTGATGACAGCGGCGAAGCCCGACTTGACGGGCGCAAGGTCCAGTTCGCGCAGATTGTGCAAGACGTAAAGCAGCAGCGGCCCGTGCTCGACGATCTCGCGAGTGCGGTAGGAATTAGCCCATGGATCGCGGTCGACGTTGCCGCGAACAGCCACCACCGCGGCTATCTGGCGAAGCTGCGGAACGATTTCAGCCGATCCCATATCGCCGGCGTGGATGATGAGGTCCGAGCCCTGCAAGGCCCGAAGGGCTTCGTCACGCAGCAGCCCATGAGTATCCGAGATTACGCCGATATGGAAGGCGCGCTTCGCCATGGGAAAAGGCTACTACAAGGGCGCGGCTTCGCCGGTACCTGAGTGCGCGACGGGGAACAAAAGCCCCACCCAAGCTTCGCTTGAATGGGGCACCCGGCCGCTACCCTAGTGCTGCGATGGGGAGCAACTACCCCATCCAAGCCAACTGTAGCTAGAAAAGGCTGCCCGGCGCCGCTCTGAAGTCTCGAAGAAATTCTTCGACAAGGAACGTCGTATTCTCCCGTGCGAAGAAACTACCCCACCCTTCGCCAAAAGCAGGCGAAAGGATGGGGCACCCTCGGCGATGGGTGATAAAAACCCCACCCAAGCTTCGCTTGAATGGGGCACCCGCCAATCTGAAATCTGAAATCTTCAATCTAAAATGTTTCGAGTTCTTCTATTGCGCGGTATAGCCGCCATCGGCGCAGAAACTTGCGCCGGTAGTGTTGCCGGAGTGCTCGCCACATAGAAAGACGGCCAGGGCTCCCATTTCTTCCGGCGTGTTGAAGCGTCCGCTGGGTTCGGTGGAAATCAGATTCGCCTGCGCCTGTTCGTAAGTAATGCCCTGGGTCTGCGCGCGCAAGGCAATCTGCTTTTTGACTAGTTCGGTGAGTACCCATCCCGGACAAATCGCATTACAGGTTATGCCGGTTTTGGCGTTCTCAAGTGCAACCGCCTTGGTCAGGCCCAAAATGCCGTGCTTGGCGGCGACATAGGCGCACTTGTTGGTTGAGGCGATCAGCCCATGAGCAGAGGAAATATTGATCAGCCGTCCCCAGTTGCGCGCCTTCATGCAAGGCAGTGCGGCCCGGATGGTGTAGAAGGCTGAGGAAAGATTCACGGCGATGACCGCCTGCCAGCGGTCGATGGGGAAGTCCTCGACAGGCGAGATGTACTGGATTCCCGCGTTGTTGACCAGAATGTCGACGCCGCCCAGCCGTTTCTCCGCGTCACGTACAAGCTGTTCGCAATCTTCGGGTTTGGCCAGGTCGGCGGCGTTGTAGAGCACTTCCACGCCATAGCGCCGGCTCATTTCGGCGCGTTGCGCCTCGATCTCGGCGGCTTCGCCGAAGCCATTCAGCATGACCGCACAACCAGCCTCGGCCAGCGCCTCGGCGATGCCTTTACCAATTCCCGTAGTAGAGCCGGTTATAACTGCCCTGCGTCCTTTTAACATGCAAGCCTCCTTGCGATTGCTAGATCGATTAGAAAAGTCTCGACTTCTTATGAATCCAATAGTGAGAATCTTTACTAACAGGCGGCAACCAAGCCGCGCTAGAAGTGATAACCTCCGCCGCAGATCAGGACTTCACCCGTAACATAATCCGACAAAGGCGAGCAGAAAAACAATACCGCCCCGGCGGCCTCTTCAGGAGTGCCAAGCCGGCCTAGTGGGCATGCACTCTTCATAGAGTCGAGCATGCTCTGCTGCACTCCCAGTTTGATCTGCTGACCCTTCATGGCAAACTTTTCGCCGTCACCCTGCAGCGACTGAACCAGGCGGGTTGCGATCAGACCGAAGCCGACCGCGTTTACATTCACGTTATAGCGGCCCCATTCCTTCGCCAGCGTTTTGGTAAGGCCGAGAACGCCGGCTTTGCCGGACGAGTAGCCCGCCTGCCCGGGATTGCCGTCCGTGCCGGCAATCGACGTGATGTTGACCACCTTTCGCATGACTCTTTCACCAGTCGCAATCTCTTTCTTTGCCGCCTCGCGAATATAGCCGGAAGCAGCGCGGAGAACCCGGAACGGCACCAGCAGGTGAATCTCCAGCATTGCCAGGAACTGCTCGTCGGTCATCTTCTGAATGACGTTGTCCCAGCAATAACCGGCGTTGTTGACGATGATGTCAACCGAGCCGCAGGTCGAGAGGGTGGCGCCGATCAACTGGTCGGGGTAGCTCGCATCCGCCAGATCGCCAGTCGAGTGGCTAATGGAATAGCCTTTGGAGCGCAGTTCGTTTTCCGTCTGCAACAGGGCTGCTTCGTCCAAGTCGTTCAACATCACACTGGCACCGGCGGAGGCGAGCGCTGAGGCAATTGCCCGTCCAATGCCGCGCCCCGAGCCGGTCACCAACGCTGTCTTGCCCTTCAAACTAAACGGCATCTGTTTCCTTTCTCTCAAAACAGAGAAGCAACTCTACAAAAACAGAAACCTGGAAGCGCCCGCCGCAATCGACGGGCTTCGTCATCCCATGGAGCACCCGGAACTACACGGATGCTTTTGCGGTCGACGCCCAACCCACCTTGGCACTGCCTTTCAATCCCAGGGTGGAGCGCGCTTCATCGGGACTCGCGATTTCGATGCTGAGTTGTTGAGCCATGTTCACGACTCTGGTCACCTGGTCCGCACTGGAGTGCGCGAGTTGGCCGGGGCCGACGTACAAGTTGTCCTCGAGTCCGACGCGCGTGTTGCCGCCCATCGCCAAAGTCACCGCCATCAGTGGAAGTTGCGCTTTGCCTGCAGCGCACGCCGACCACACGAAGTTCTCTTCCCCGATGGCTCGCACTGCCGTTTCGTAGAGGAACATGAGATTCTGCGGCGTGGCTGGTATTCCACCCAAAATGCCCAGCACGAACTGCATGTAGATCGGCGGGCGCATAACTCCCAAGTCGATAAGGTGCCTGATGTTGTTAATCATGCCAACGTCGTACACTTCCAACTCGGGTTTGGTTCCAGATTCCTGCATTGCTTTGGAGTAGTACTTCAGGGTGCGGAAAGTGTTGGAGAAAACCAGATCTTCCGTGGATTCCAGGTAAGGAATTTCCCAATCGAAACGCGGCTGCTTGATCTTGGCAGTCAGCGGATAGATGGCGAAGTTAATCGACCCGGAGTTCAAGGAAGCCAGCTCGGGCTGGAGAACGGTGACGGGCCGCACCCGTTCTTCCAGGGACATGCCCAGGCCGCCGCCGGTGGTAACGCAAATTACCACATTGCAGCGCGCCGAAATCTTGGTGACGATTTCCCGGAAGAGATTGAAGTCGCTGTTTGGCTTTCCCGTCTTTGGATCGCGAGCATGGATATGCACGACGGCGGCTCCAGCTGCGTTGGCTTTCACCGCGTCTTCGACGATCTCGTCGGGTGTACAGGGTAGATACGGAGAGAGACTGGGCACATGAATGCCGCCCGTAACTGCCGCCGTTATGATTACTTTAGACATGAAGAGCCTCCACACTCAAAATTTGCAACTCAAAATTTGCAAGCGACCACCACAAAATTGTAAACCGAAATGCGATGCGAGCCTCAGACCGTTACTCCCGTGGATTTAACCGCAGTGCGCCCGTCATACGGCCAACCATTCTTTCAGTAATTGGGGGTTGTTGGTGAGTTCATCGGGCGTACCGCGAAACACAATGCGACCGTGCCCCATTACGCATACATGGGTGGAAACTTTGAGAGCGATGGTGAGCTTCTGCTCTACAAGGATGACCGAGACTCCGCGCCGGTGAATGTCTCGAATCGCATCCTTCACGACCGCGACAATCTTCGGAGCCAGACCTTCGGTCGGCTCGTCAATGAGAAGAAGTTCTGGATTTCCCAACAGAGAACGGCAAATCGTGAGCATCTGCTGCTCGCCCCCGGAGAGGTTCCCTGCCCTGGTTTTGCGGCGCTCTTTCAACAGCGGGAAATAGTCGAACATTTGATCGCTGGTCCATGCAGGCGCGTCCTGGCGTCGCGGCTGTTCGCCCATTCGCAGGTTCTCGTCCACCGTGAGGTTGTTGAAGATCTCGCGCTCCTCCGGCACGTAGCTGATGCCCGAGCGGCAGACCGTGTAAGGACGCGCGCCGGACAAGTCACGGCCCTTCAGCCGGATGTGCCCGGCTGTCGGAGTCACGAGCCCCATGACCGCCTTCAAGGCAGTGGAGCGGCCTGAGCCGTTGCGCCCAAGCAAACTTATGACTTCCCCTTTGCCGACGTCGAATGTCACACCGTGCAAGATATGGCTCTTTCCATAGTGGACATGCAGATCCTGCACGTGCAGCAAGGGAGCTGTGGGCGCGGTATTCATGCGCTGACCTCCTCGCCGAGGTAGGCTTCCTGCACGCGCTTGTCGCTGCGGATCTCCTCCGGCGTACCGCTGGCGATCACTTCGCCATAAACAAGTACGCTCACGCGGTCGCTCAGAGAAAATACAACTTGCATGTCGTGTTCGACAATCAGCAGCGTGCGTCCACGGGTAAGTTCAAGAATCATCGACTTCGTGTAGTTGGTCTCCTCCTGCGACATACCAGCCATCGGCTCGTCGAGCAGGATCATTTTGGGATCCGACGCGAGCGTCATTCCAATTTCCAGAGAGCGCTGTTCTGAATACGACAATGCACCCGCTGCTGTGTTTCGGCGGGCTTGCAGACGCAACAGTTCCATGAGATGTTCGGTTTTCTCACGAACGTTCCCGAACCGCTCGATAGGCTTCCAGAGCGTATATTGCATGCCATGGCGTTGCATCACTGCCAGCCGCAGATTCTCGAAGACACTGAGGCCGGGAAAGATATTCGTAAGCTGAAAAGAGCGGGCAAGCCCCAGATGATTGATGCGCTGCGGCGTCATGCCCTGGATCTCTTTTTGGTTAAAAAGGATGTGTCCTCGATTCGGCGCAAAATGACCCGATATGAGATGAAACAGGGTCGATTTGCCGGCGCCATTTGGCCCAATCAGAGCATGTCGTTCTCCGGCTCCGACACTAAGGTTGACGCCGCGAATGATCTGCGCTTCGTCGAACGACTTGTGCACATCGCGCAGCAATAGAATGGGTTCGGCGGCATTCATTTCTCTTCCACCTCATTCAACGTCTGCGGAGAGACCGTCAAAGCTGTCCCATTTTTTGCCACGCTGCTTTCCACATTTTCGGGCGGCGATGTCTCGGTGTCGACCGACAAGTCGGTGTCTTCATCATGATTCAGGCGTCGCCACCAGAAACGCGATGCTTTGCCCGCGATGGCGGCCACCCCGAAAAAAACGACCGGAACTGCCCAGGTGAACAAGGAAATCGGCGACCAACTTCGGCCAAACACCATTAACCGGGGCCAGGGATCCGCACCCGCGATTGCCGAAAGCGCGCGATATTCCTCGGCGAAGATCCGCTGCGCAAGTTCCACCGTGAAGACTGTGCCGGCAGCGACGAAGACGGCCGCAATGACCGTACAAGCAACGGCGGGCAACAGCTTTCCAACGGAATGCCTGGTCCGCTGTTCAGACCACCATTGCAATAGTCCAGTCATACCGGACGGCATGTACATCATTACCAAAACGAACAGCACGCCTTGATAGAGCAGCCAGGAGCGTGTCAGGTCCGAGGCCGCGTATCCGAAGAACGTCATTACGGCGGCTCCCAACGCGGGTCCAAGAAAGACGTTTACACCGCCGATGTAGGTGTTCAGCACGACCTCGGCTGAAAAGTGCATGTCGAAGAGAGCGTAATTAGCCGTCTCGTTGCTTACCGCCAAGAGGCCGCCAGCAATCCCGGAAAACATCGCCGAAATCGCGAAGACGAGCACGCGCAGGCGATGCACCTCGTAGCCTAGGAAACGCAACCGTTGTGAATTTTCGCGCAATGCGAGCGTGAGCCGTCCAACTGGGGTGCGCGTAAAGAAGTAGAGAAGTGCGAGCGAGACGACTACCCATGCCAGCGTCAGGTAGTACACCTGCGTGCCGCTTTCGAAGCTCACGCCCCAAGCCGGCATGCGCATCGATGACACCCCCGCTTCGCCCCCGAAGAATCCTGAAAGATGAGGTGCAAGGGCCAGCAGCAACTCGGCGAGGGCGAGCGTAATCATGGAAAAATATACGCCGCTGCGTTGGGTCGAGAACCAGCCTGCCACGACTCCGAGCAGGAATCCGCCACATCCCCCGGCCAGCGGCAACAAGGGAGTCGGCAAGAGATGGGCGGCGCCCGCGACTCCCATGGCGTGGACCGTCGCAAAGGCGCCAATGCCGAAATAAGCAGAATGACCGAACGAAAGCATTCCGCCCTGCCCGCTAAGCAAGCCGAACGCGCTGGCGAACAGAACGGCGATCAACATCTGATCCGCCGCGTTGAGGAGCGAAGGCGAAAGGACAACGGGGAGGGCAGCCAGTACCACGACGAGAGCAAACGGTAAACGCAGGGATTTCACTCGCCTAGCCCTTTTCGCCCATCAGACCCGAGGGGCGCAGAATCAATACCAGCAACATCAAGATAAAGGGAATGGTTCCCGCCAGGCTGGAGATATTCAAAGTCATCAAACCGCCTACGTTTTCAGCCCAGCCGCGCGCTCCAAACAGAGCGCAGAGATCGGCCAAGCTCTTGTCGATGCCCACCGCGAAGGAGGAAACGATCGCGATCAAAAGGGATGCAACCATCGCGCCCTCTAACGAACCAAGGCCGCCCACCACGACGACGACGAAGACGATCACGCCGATATCCAGCGCCATGGTAGGGCTGGTGGTGTAGAAAGCGCCGGCGACTGCTCCGGCGAGCCCGGCGAGCATAGCGCCCACGCCGAAGACGCCCATGAAGACCAGCGGAACGTTGTGCCCAAGGGCTTCCGCCATGCGGGGCTTATAGATGGCCGAACGCACAATGATGCCGGCGCGGGTACGGGTGAGCAACAGATAGACAACGCCGAACATGACCAGTGAAACCGAGCCCATAAATACCCGGTAAGCGGGATAGTTGCTGCCAAAAATACGGAAGGCCGTGAAGTTCAGCGACGCCGGCACGTGATAATCCACCGGATAGTTGCCGTAAAACAGCTTGACCACTTCGGCAATAATCAAAGATAAGCCGAAGGTAACCAGCAGTTCGTGAGCGTGCCCGTGCCGGTGCACGCGGCGCAAAAAGTAGCGTTCGACGACGATCCCGAGAAGGCCCACCGGCAAAGGGGCGATGAGGATCGCAGGCCAGAACCCAAGCGGCTTCGCCAATGTGTATGCGATGTACGCGCCCGCCATATAAAACGACGTATGGCTGAAGTTGAGCACGCCCATCATTCCGAAAATGACCGTCAGCCCCGCCGACACCATAAACAGCAGCAAGCCATAAATGGCGCCGTTGAGCAGTGAAATTACGAAATACTCCACAACTTATCTCCAGGCAAGGCGCGGGGCCTGCATTGCTCTTTAGCGCAACCCCCGCGCCTTCGTCATGAGATTCAGCTCATTACGGACGTTGCATTTTGCAAGTTCCCTGCGGCGGAACGGAGGCTTCCTCGGCGGTAAATTTCTTCACCGGCTTAAAGCCCATTTGAGTGTCGTCCACTTTGTATTTGGCGTCCTTACTCACGGCCGAAACCACCATGGGTATTTGTACCTGGTGATCATCGGCACGCATGTATTCGTCGCCCATGGGCGTGTGAATCCTGGTAGTCTCCATGGACTTGGCGAGCGCTTTTACATCCAATTTGCCGTTGACGGGTTTCACCGACTTGAGCGCCTGCCCCAACATGCTCATGGCGAACACGGTTTGCGGTTCGATATAAACCGGCAGTTTGCCGGTCTTGGCCTTGTAATCGGCCGCGAATTGCTCACCCTCTTTGCCCGCCGCCTCAATATCGAACGGATGCGACACATAATACCCTAAAGCGGTTTCACCAGCGTTCCCCACGTTGCCAGGCTGATCGAGGAAGCAGGTGCCAAAGCGGCCTTTAAGGCCCGATTCGTGGGCTGCCTTCATGAGCAGCAGCAAATCGTTTGACCAATTCCCCGTGAGTATTGTCTGGGCACCGGACTCCTTGACCCTCGCCACATAGGGAGTGAAGTCCTGAATCTTGTTTACTTCGTGCAGCATCTTGCCGACGACCTGGTAACCGCCCATGGATTCATCGTCCACGATGGCCTTCTCCACATCCCGTCCCCAGGAGTAATCCTGGTTCATGGCGTAGACCTTCGTGCCCAGCGTGTTGGCCTGTTTCATCGCCAAGACGAGGGTCTTTACACGGACCTGCGCGTTGGTGCAGAAACGAAAATGGTAAAACTGGCACTTCTCACCGGTTAGTTCGTTTGCCTCGCCACCCACATTCATGAACATAATCTCGTGGCCGGGGTTGCGAATATTATGTTTGCGGACATCTTCGGTGAGTTGCCCCGAGACCGCAGACGATGCACCCTGGACAATGACTTGGACGCCATCAGCAATGGCCGCTTTCAACTTGTCGGCCGCGCCTCCGGTCCCTCCCTGATTGTCATATTCCACCAGCTCGATCTTTTGCCCATTCCATCCACCGGAGGCGTTAATGCGGTCGAGTCCGTAGCGGACCGCCCTGCAGTACGGCAGTCCAGTGGAGGCTTGCGGACCGGACAGCGATTCGATGCACCCAACCTTGATCGTCGCGCCGAAGACAGACGCGGCGGCAAACAAAACCGCGACCAGCACTCCAATGACACTTCTCTTCTTAATCATGAACCTCAACCCCCCTTTATATCGAAATTAGAAAGCACGCTTGTAGCTGGTGCCCCGTTAAGCCCCGACATCAATGTTGCGGCTGCGCTCTGAATTCTACCGGCCAAGCACAAGTCTGGAAGTTACAGGTAGCGCGGCAGACGAGTAAGGAATTTCCGGAGTGTACTTTTCGCATTTTCGGCTGTCAAGGAGTTTATCATCCAGTCCCTCGCGTCCAGCCGGCGAAAGTTCCGCCCAGGCTTAACCGTTGTTGCTTGGTGATTTTAGTATCGGGCACTTGTCGTTCCCTTTACGTTTTCCCTCCCGGCGTTGAACTTCGTTTCCGAGTTTGTTGTGGACGTAATAAGTCGAAGCTTTCAGCTGATGAATCAGCTTCTTCATGAACTGTCGCTTAATTTCCGGGACGGCGGCTGAATCGTACTTGTAAAAACCTTCGCCGCTCTTGATGCCGAGCTTCCCTTCCTGAACCTTTTCGCGCAACAACCTGTTGGCGCTCGTCGAGTTGTCCATCACCTTCAACAGGTTGTCCCCTACGATGCACCAGATATCCAGCCCACCGAAATCAGCGACTTCCAGCTGTCCGGTGGTCGCATAGCGGAAGGCCGGGCCGAACTTCAAAGCTTTATCAACGTCTTCGGGAGCCGCTATGCCCTGCTCGATAATGGAAAACACTTCACGCGCGACCCCCTGCTGAATTCTGTTCGCCACCAACCCCGGAACATCCTTCAATACTTTGACCGTCTGCTTCTGAATCGACTGATATAGCTGCTCGACCTCCTGGTAAATCTCTCCCGGCATGTTGCCGAAGAAGGAGAGTTCGACAATAGGCATCAAGTGGCCCGGATTGTACCAGTGGTTGACCATCATCCTTTGCCGGCGCGGCTGGCTTACGAACTCCATCATCGGATTTAGAGGAAGGCTTGACGTATTACTCGCCAGGATCGTGTGCTCCGGGCAATATTCGTCCAAGGTTCGAAACAGGTCTTGCTTGAGCTTCAGGCTTTCCGGGACAGCCTCAATGACATAATCCCGGTCCTCAACCGCCGGCTTGAGTTCGGCGAATAGTTTAATGCGGGCGAGAATTGAGGGAACGATGTCGCCGCGAATATATTCTTCTTCGGCGAGCAATTCCAATTCCTGCTGGATCGCCTGCTTCACGCTTGCCCGGCACTTCGCATCGGGTTCAAACAAATTTACGTCGAATCCGTACATGGCAAACGCTTCCGCGATGCCATGTCCCATGGTGCCCGCGCCTAATACGGCAATTTTTGAGATCACTGCAGATCGCTCCTTACCGTCTTCCACCGGTTCGCTCGATATCTTGCGTGCGCCTCTTCAGATGGCCTGCGCTGATCCGCGAACCGCGAAACCGTTCCCCACTCAATAACATCGAGGCAGCATGTCCGCAGGAGTTTACTGTTTACCTGAACAGAAGGGAAATACTTTAAACCTTGGTAAACCAGAGGCTCAGCCTATCGAAGGCCTTCGCCTGGCGAGACTGACTCGAAAACAGAGCGGGTTACGAATGGGATTTGGACGCTTGCAGCAGGCTCAAAAAGGAGGCCAGCGCGGGGAGTTTGTCGTCCTTGCGATATGCAACGACGAGTTCGACTTTAGGAATCCGATCGAGATCAAAAGGCCGGACGACAACATTCTTGGGGCACATCTGTTCGACGTACTGGGCGTGCACACCCACGCCAAGTCCCGAAGCAATTGCATTCAAAATGGCGGTGATGCTTTCGGTGTCAAGGACGCTGTGAAAGCGAAAGCCGGCATCAATCGCTACCTTATCAATGGCGTCGTGCAGAGCCGGGGCGACCGCTCGCGAGACATGCACGAAGGGCAAACCCGCCAGCTTTTCGACCTTGATTCGCGACTCTTTAGCCAGAGGGTGATCCGCCGAAAGAACTACGACCAGGTCCTCTCGAACCATGACCTCAGATGCGATCTCTTCGTCATCGATCGGACCGCGGAGGAATCCAACGTTGATTTCACCCTTTTTCAAAGCGGCAACCTGCTCGGGAGAGCTGAGGCTGCGCAGCACGATTTCAATGTTCGGATATTTTCGAATCAGCTCGGCGAATACGGCAGAGAACATTTTGGCTTCCGGGCCGGGCACCAGCGCAACCGTGATCAGACCGGCCTCAGCGCGGGCCGTTTGCCGCGTCAGATTCACCGCACGCTCCGTACAGCTCAAAATGTTGCGAGCTTCGCGCAGAAAAGTGCGGCCTGCCTCGGTTAACTCGACGCGGTGTTTATCCCTGACAAGCAGCGGGGTACCGACATACGCCTCCAGTTGTTTGATCTGCTGGCTCAAAGACGGCTGCGCGATGAAAAGGCGTTCCGCCGCGCGCGTAAAACTATGCTCCTCGGCAACTGCGATGAAGTATCGAAGTAAGCGAAGTTCCACAGCAGCTACACCGAACTTTCGGAACTATATCCCGCAGAACAGGGATCGGTTAAGGATGTGGGCCGTGTGCTGGAATCGTTAGAATACACGATTTTCCTCGCTAAGAGAATACAACGCGCTAACCGGTAGTGGGTCAGTTTGAAATCCACAAGCAAGTATTTCAAGCCCGTATTGCTCGCTTGTGCCTTGTGCGACCGCACAGTTCCGTGTCGCAACCCGGCTCGTGACTGTAAGAAGCCGCCGCACGCCGGCTGGGAAGTTTGCCGCGATGATTGCCAGTCCGCCGGCTCTGGTCCTACTGCGCAGTAGGTTTTGGGCTTTACAGGACAACGTTCATCTGATATTCCTTACCAATTCGTCTCACCGCACTTTAGGGTCACGCAAAATTCAAGAGGAGAAATATCATGCGCAAAGTGTCAGTTCACGCCTTGCTCTGGCTCGCCGCCGGAATTATCGTAAGCACTGTCAGTCTCCACGCCGCCGACACGCTGAAAATCGGCATCGTAGCGCCGACCAGCGGGGCCGCTGCCGAAGCCGGGCGCTATGAAATGCAGGGAGCCAAACTTGCGGTCGGAGAGATCAACAAGGCAGGCGGGGTGCTTGGTAAACAGATCGAACTGATTTCCGAGGACGATCAGACCACCAATCCCGGAGCGGTTATGGCGTTCAGCAAGCTTGTGGGCAACAAGGACATTGCAGCGTTCTTAGGAACCGTTCGCAGCACTCAGATGATGGCTATCGCACCTGATGTGCTCAAGGTGAGCAAGCCGGTGATGATCGGCGGTACCGATCCAGAGCTCACGCACCTGGGTAACCCATGGCTGTTCCGCTTCCGCCCCAACGACAGCTACTCAGCTCGAGTGATCGCCGCCTATGTGGTCAATACGCTCGGCAAGAAGAAGGTCGCTATTGTCTATTCCACCGACGCCTTCGGCACCGCCGGCATGAAGGCTCTAGCGGCGACTCTCAAGGGCATGGGCATCGAGCCGGTTCTAGTGCAGGGATATGCCAACCAATCGCAGGATTTTACGCCCGTGGCGCTGGCCATTAAGCGTTCCGGAGCTGACGTGATGTGCTCCTATATGACTTATGAAACGGATCTGGGCATCTTTGCCAAACAGCTCCGCCAGTTGGGCGTCACCATCCCGTGGGTCGGTTCGCCTTCGACGGTGACCATCACTGCGCTCAGGCTTGCCGGACCGGCGCTCTACGGAACCTACGCGGTGTCAGATTTCCATAAGGACTCGAGCCCAGCTGCGAAGGCATACGAAACCAAGTACCAGGCCGCTTACAACGTGGCGCCTGATTTTCTCAGTGCCTGGGCTTATGACGCGGTGCATGTGATCGCAATGGCGATCAACAACGCCAAGAGCACCGACCCCGCTAAAGTCCGCCAGGCAATCCTCGCAATCAAGGGATACGCCGGTGCCGAAGGCACTTACGATTTCGACAAGAATGGCGACGGACTGCACGGCTACAACATTGTAAGGAACAATAACGGAACGATTGTGTTTGATAAGCGCATCAATTTTTGAGTAATCCACATGCTCCAGCCTTCGTCTGAGGTGCCGATCTCGCCGCGGGCTGAAGCAATCGCAGGTAACACAGGAGCACACTGAAGCGTGCGGGCGAGCAGCAGCTACTCGCCCGCTTTTTGGATGGCCTATGGGAACTGCACTCCAACTTCTCTTTACCGGGCTTGGCATCGGCAGTATTTATGCGCTGGTGGCTCTGGGGTTCGTCTTGATCTATCGTGCGACGAACGTGGTCAATTTTGCCCAGGGCGATTTTGCCATGCTGGGCGCTTTTTCGATGACCGTGCTGTTGATCAATCTTGGGATGCCCTACTGGATCAGCATCCTGATTACGATCGCTGCCATGGCCGTTTTTGGCGCACTCTTTAACCTTGGAGTTTATTATCCACTCCGCAACCGCAGTTTCCTCCCGGTCATCATCAGCACGATCGGCGCGTCGATTCTCCTGGAAAATGGCGTACTCGCCGCCTACGGACCTCAGCCACAGACCCTGCCGGGCATATTCACCGCCCAGGGCTTCAGCGTTGGGCCGGTGTTCTTCGATACGCAGTACCTCATGATTCTTGCCGTCACCATGGTAATGGTCGGGTTCCAGTATCTGCTCTTCGAGCGCACGCTCCTGGGCAAGAAGATGCAGGCGACCTCGCAGGACAAGGAAATGGCGAGCATGCTGGGCATTCCGGTGGCGCTGATGATCATGATTACGTTTATCTACAGTTCTGTATTGGGCGGTCTGGCGGGGATTCTGGTTGCGCCCGTCCTTTTTGTTTCGGTCGGCATGGGCTCATCGATCGCGCTCAAAGCATTTGCCGCCAGCATCATCGGTGGCTTCGGCGACGTCACCGGCGCGGTTGTCGGAGGCTTGGCGCTTGGCGTCGTCGAGACCTTTGGCGCGGCTTACGTCTCCGTGCCTTATAAAGATGCTTTCGGGTTCCTCGTTCTGCTTGTGTTTCTGCTGTTCCGACCGCAAGGCATTTTCGGCGAAAGGATTGCGGAGAAAGCATGAGCGACCGGACTTCCAAAACAGCTTTCAATGCGTCGAGCGCCACAGGCAAGGTTTTCGGGGCTGGTGTCTACATCGTCGTGGCCGCGGCCACCATCGGATTCGTCACCCTGACATCCTTCCCGGCCTATACGCTCAACCTGCTGATGCAAGCCTCCACCTATGCGATTGCGGTGCTGGGGCTCACCATCGTGCTCGGATACAGCGGACAGATCAACTTGGCGCAGGCCGCATTTTTCGGCATTGGCGCATACGGCGTGGCACTGGGCACCACCGCTTTCGGTCTGCCATTCTGGGTTGCTCTGCTGACCGGAGTGGCCGCTGCCTCGATGGCAGGCGCGGTGCTCGGTCTCATGTCTTTGAGACTTGGCGGCCACTACCTTGCCATGGTCACGATCAGTTTCCAGACAATTCTGTCGCTGGTGCTGACAAACTGGATTGACTTCACGAAGGGCCCTGACGGCATCTCCGGAATCGGCCGCCCGTTTTATTTTTCCAAGAGTGGTCCTTATCTAGGTCTCTGCATTGCCGCCTTATACCTTGTGGGCTATCTGGTGTGGTATCTGCGCAAAACCAAGCTGGGCCGCGCCATGCAAGCCACACGCGACAACGAGCTCGCCGCAGGCGTCACCGGCGTGAACACCTATAGAACGAAGGTCACGGCCTTCACGCTTTCCGCGCTGTTGGGAGGATTAGGCGGCGGCCTCTTTGCCGGCGGCTTCTCCTATATCAGCCCGGACCAGTTCACGTTTAGCGAGTCGGTAGTCTTCCTGACCATGGCTCTGCTGGGTGGTTCCCGTTTCCCGTTCGGTACGGTATTCGGCACTGGACTTCTGATCATGCTGCCCGAGTGGCTGCGCTTCCTCAAGACTATTTACCTGGCTGTTTACGGTGGTGCCGTGATCCTCATCATGGTCTTCATGCCGGACGGGATTCTTGGCTTTGCCGTGGCAATCTGGCAAAAATTGCATCCCGTCAAGCCGTTGGCCACCGGCGACATTCCACCGTTAATGCTAGGCCACCCAGGCGGTCGCGAAGAACAGCCGGCTACCCTCAAAATATCCGGTCTGGTAAAGCATTTCGGCGGGGTTAAGGCGGTCGACGAAGTTGATATGGCGGTCGAGCGCAACACCGTGCACGCCCTGATTGGACCAAACGGATCGGGCAAAACCAGCTTGTTGAACGTGTTGAGTGGGATCTATCGCCCAACCGCCGGGCATATTGAATTCGATGGAGAGAATATTACTCACCTGAAGCCTTATCAGCGGGCGGGTCTCGGCCTCGGCCGTACCTTCCAGAACATACGGCTGTTCACCGACGTGAATGTTCTGGACAACGTTAAGATTGGCGCCGAGCGCCCCAACAACGCGATTGGCGGCGGAGCTGCTCTGGAGCGTCACGCCTTGGCTGCCCTGGAGTTCGTCGGGCTCAACAATCGTGCCTTCGAATCGGTCGGAAGCATGTCTTATGGACACCAGCGCTTGGTGGAGATTGCCCGCGCTCTGGCTGGAAATCCCAAGTTGCTGCTGCTCGACGAGCCCGGTGCGGGCCTCAACCACTCGGAAAAGGACGGGCTGGTCCTCCTGTTACAGCGGCTTAAGGGCCATGGCTTGACCATCGTCATCGTCGACCACGACATGCACCTGGTGGAACGGGTGGCCGACCGCATCACGGTGCTGAATTTTGGCCGTCACATTGCCGACGGAGCACCGGCAGACGTGCTACGCAATCCCGACGTGGTTGCAGCCTATCTGGGAAAGGTGGAAGCAAATGCGGCTCCTTGAGCTTGATCAGATAACCGCCACCTACGGCAAGGTCGCGGCGCTCCACGAACTCTCCTTCCACATCGATGAGGGTGAAATCGTCGCGCTGCTCGGTGCCAACGGCGCCGGCAAAAGCACGACCTTGCGCGTCATTTCGGGGCTGCTGAAGCCGCGGACCGGCACCGTGCGCCTGCTTGGCCACACCATTTCTGGCCACTCTCCCGAGTCGATCTTCCGGCTTGGTGTCGCCCACGTTCCGGAACGCCGGCGAGTGTTTCCAGGGCTCACCGTCCGCGAGAACATCATCCTCGGCGGCGCGAATCGCCCGGGCTCAACGCGCGTCGAACTCCAGTCCGATGCCGCGCGTATGTTCGACATCTTTCCGGAGCTGCGCAATTTTGAGAATGCGCTCGGCTGGATGCTCTCCGGAGGACAGCAGCAGATGGTCGCTATCGCGCGCGGCCTCATGTCCCGCCCCAAAATCCTTTTGCTCGATGAGCCATCGCTCGGCCTTGGCCCGCTGGTTGTACAGCAGGTCTACAAGGTTATTGCCGACATCCGCCGCAATGGAACAACCGTGCTGCTGGTCGAGCAAAACGCCAATATGGCGCTCTCGGTCGCCGATCGTGGATACGTTTTAGAGACGGGGCACCTCGTCATGCAGGGCAGACCGGCTGAACTTTGGGATAATGAGGATGTCCGCGCCGCATACCTGGGGGGCCGCACGAATCGACGCATAATTCTGCTCTCAAGCCCTTCGGGTCGGCACTGGGGAATCGGGCAGATTTCCCAAGAGGAGTTTTGGACATGTCTTCCTTCAGCTTTCCTCGCATGTTGCTGGTGCGCCAAAATTTTCCCGACCGACGGATTCCGGACGTTGCAGGCGAAGTGCGGCGCCAGCTTGCGGCCTCGCCCTTTGCGTCGCAACTGAGGCCTGGAGCCCGTGTGGCAATCGGCGTCGGCAGCCGGGGAATCAACGACATTGCAACCATCGTGCGCGCTGCCGTCGACTACTGGAAGCAGAATGGCATGCACCCATTCATTATTCCGGCGATGGGAAGCCACGGAGCAGCTACCGCCGAAGGTCAGGCCGATGTGTTGGCGCACTACGGCGTGGACGAGCAAAACATGGGGTGTCCCGTCGTCAGCCAGTTGGAAGTGGTGTCGCTGGGCAAGACGCAAGACAACATCGAGGCCTTCATGGATCGCGCCGCCTACGAAGCCGATGGCGTCATGTTGGTTAACCGCACCAAATGGCACACCGATTTTAGCGGCACAATAGAGAGCGGCCTGTTCAAGATGATGGCGATCGGTCTCGGCAAGTTCGCTGGTGCGCAGCGCTATCACATGTACGGGTACAAACTGGGATTGGAACATGTCATCCGCAGCGTGGGGCGTATGGTGCTGGGCTCGGGCAAGATCGTGGGAGGTCTGGCGATCATCGAGGATGCCTATCACCACACGGCAAAGCTCGATGCGGTTACCGCCGACAACATGGAGCAACGCGAGCAAGAAAACCTCTTACTGGCACGCTCATGGGTTGGAACCATTCCCGTCGATCTTGATGTCCTCGTCATCGACGAAATCGGCAAGAACATCAGCGGTGGCGGCATGGATTGGAAGGTCGTGAACCGCGGCTTCGAAGCCCAGCGCAATCCATACCCATTCGTGCACCGCTTCGAGCGCATCTTCATTCGCGATCTCAGCCCGCTAAGCTACGGCAATTCGATAGGGATGGGGCTGGCCGAAATTGTTACCGATCGCCTGGTAAACAAAACCAAGTGGGAACCGACGCGCATTAACGGGTTAACAGCACTGGGCTTGGCGGGCATCCGCACGCCGATCCATTTGCCGACGGATCGCGAGTGTCTGGAAGCAATTATGCCAACCGTCGGCAAGTTCGAGATGAGCGACGTCACCGTGGGCTGGATTCGCAATACCCTGGAACTGGGAACCATCGCGCTGAGTGAAAATCTCGGGCCGGAAATCGCAAAGGATCCGACGCTGGAGATTCTGGGCGCGGCTAAGAATATGGAATTCGACGGCGACGGCAATCTGATTCGTCCCCAGAACACAATTCTCGACACTTAGTGTCCGCGCAATATCTGGCTCAGAAAAAATCTTAACCGTTCTGTGCGTTACGCACACCATGGTCATCCCGCTTTCCGCCAGTGCAGTCATCGTATCGAGCACCTCTTTCGGTTTCATGCAAAGCGCACGTGCAATAGCGATGCGCTGCTGGCCTGGGTATTTGTTGGCCTGATCAGCGATCCTGACTCGCTGCAGATAGTTCATCGCGAGTTCTTCGGCCTCTTTCTTTGGCATCTTGCGCACGGAAATTTTGATGCGGCGAATTCCCAGAATGGGGCGCCATCGCTCAGCTTCAATCGGCGACGGCGGCATTGGCGTTGCAAATTCGCCCGCGACCGCTATAATGCCGTGTACTCACAGTTCAAAAAGGAAATTCCCGCTAAAAGGGGTTGAAAAAATGGAAAATGGTGCTGAAGAAAACAAGAAACATCTGAGTCGAAAAGAGTTCTTGCGCATGTCGGCGACTGCCGCTGCAGTCGTCACCTTGGGGTCCATGATCAATCTGCCGTTGGCTGAAGCTGCGGAAGGCCCTGCCTCGGATGATATTGTGAACTCACTTCTCCGGGGAGCTATCGACACGCATATTCATCCGAGTCCTGACGTTATCAAAAGAACCTGGTCTGACCTTGATGTCGCCAGATTAGCAAAAGCTGCAGGATTCAAAGCTGTCATTGTTAAATGCCATGTCACCTCTACCGCATCGCGGGCTTTCCTTGTTCAGCAGGTTGTCGGTGAAGATATCCGAGTCTTTGGCGGGTTTGCGCTAAACAAGGCGGAAGGTGGGTTAAACCCAGCGGGGGTTGAAACAGAGCTAGCAATAGGAGCTAAGGAAATTTGGCTACCAACCTTTTGGTCAGAAAGTCATATTAAACTGCTAAAAGCCAAACCTGCCGATGCCGTAAGGCTTACCGATGATAAAGGTGCTTTTCGTCCAGAGCTTTATGAGATTTTTGATTTAATTGCAAAGAAAGACGCAATTTTAGGCACTGGACATACAACTCCCGAGGAAATGGAAAAATTTATACCCATAGCGAAAGCGCGAGGGGTTAAAAAGATTCTGATAACTCATCCGGAATGGGTCCTACCTGACATGAGTATCGATGTGCAAAAAAGGCTGGCACGCCAAGGTGTGTTCTTCGAGCGTTGCGCACAATCCCTTTTCCCGCCGCCCAATCGACATATTACACCAGAAGATTATGTCAGACAGATAAGGGCGACCGGCGTAGAGTGCAGTACGCTGGCGACTGACCTGGGACAACCTTATAATCCGGCACCGGTTGAAGGTATGCGTTATTACATTCGGACGCTGCTAACTCACGGTATAACTCCGAAGGAAATTGACATAATGGTTCGGAAAAATCCTGCTGCATTACTTGGAGTCTGATTTATTTCAAAGGTAGAATTTGATGGCTGACATGACCGGCGAATTTTGTACCAGGGCAAAAGTTAGAGAAACTGGTACTGAGCGGCCCGCTTTTTCTGTACCGAGTCGAAAGTTAGTCTCCGGCGATTGCTAGGCTAGACAGATCGCGGCTAGCCGCGATCTGTCTAGCGAACTCCGTATCGCAACGTCACTACTTGCCATATTCCCCGGTTTCCTTAAGGATTTCATTCGCCTTGGCGGCCCTTTCCTTCGCCATTCTTTCAAGATTCGGCGACTCGCCCTTGGTGTTGATCGATTCGATTACCAATTCGCCGATAAGATCACGGACCTCGCCGACTGCACTCATGAATGGGCGGTCCAGTGGATTACCGTACTTGGCAGCAAAAGTTCGAGTTTCGACGAGCTCGCGGCTGATCTTAGCCGCTACTGCCTTGTCTTGCCATACAGAGGAGCGCGCCATCGTGATGCCGGCAAGTACCCCCTTGCTAGCCATTTCCTTGCTCGTCGCCCACTGCAGGAACTTCATTGCCAAATCTTTGTGCTTCGATTGGCTACCGATCGCCATGCCCCAGGCAGTCGCGAAGTACGGCGTGTTCATCTTCGGACCGGCGGGGAAGTTGGCGATCCCGATGTTGCCGGGTGCGACCTGCGTCTTGGTCGGATCAACGACCTGCCCGTAGAACACGGCGGTATCAGTCCACATAGCGATCTTGCCGGCTTGGAACTGCGGCAGGATACTTTCCCAGGACATTGCGGTCACGCCCTTAGGACCATAGTTGCTCACCAGTTTGCCGTAGAAGCGAATGGCATCAACCGCGGGCTTGGAATCAAAAACAGCAGTACCCTTGTCAAGATAATTTCCGCCATAGTTGTAGACGTAGCTGGATAACTGGGTGACGGAGGCTGCGCCTTTCCCGCGCGAGGCAAATCCCGCAACGCCATCCGCGTTGAGCTTCCTGGCAGCGGCTTCAAGTTCGGTAAAGTTCTTGGGAACCTTGAGGCCGGCTTTCTGGAAGAGATCTTTCCGGTAATAAATCACTTCCCAGTCCATCACCAACGGCACAACATAGACTTTTCCCCCGAAGGTAACGGCGCTCATGACATTCTTCGGATAATCGGAGAAGTCCATGCTGAGCGGCTCCATCCAACCGTTCTTGTAGAACATCTTCACTTCCTGCAAGGGACGGGTCATGAACACATCGACAGTCGATGAGCGGGTGGCAAACTCGGTCGCGAGTTTCGTGCTGAGCTGGCTCTCCTGCAGTTGTTCGACCTTGACCCGGATACCAGTCGCTTTCTCAAAATCGGGGATAGAGGCCTTTACCAGATCGCCGTAAGGATGATTTCCCAGCAGAACGCGAATTTCGTTGGACTGAGCCAGAGCGCTCGTGGACATGCAAAGCAAGAACAGAAAAATAAGTGTCGTAACCAGTGTCTTCTTCATTAAGTTCTCCAGGTATCGATGAAAGACCGATTGGAAATATGTAATACCTATTTATCGCTAGTTATTGAGAATGACTTTGATGAGTGGGCCGGGATCTTTGGCCAGTTTGGCAAAGAGTTCGAGCCCTCTTTCCATCATGGGCACCTTCAAACTAATCATCGGTTCAACGTTCAGCTTCCCGTTGTTCAACAGATCCGCGACATCGCCGAATTCCTTGAATGTGTATAGAAAAGTACCCAGTACGCGCAATTCCCGGGTGACGATTTCCTGCATGTTGAGGTTGATCATCTTGGCCGAGTTTCCAATCCACACTGCCGTACCGCCGATCCTTAGGCAGGCCATCGCCTGCTGAACGGTAGGCGCCGCGCCGACCGCTTCAAAGGCAATATCAACGCCAACCCCACTGGTTTCATTCCTGATGACGGAGGCAATATCGCATGTCGACGGGTTGATGACGCAGTCCGCTCCCATCTGCCGGGCGACACCGAGCCGGACATCACTGAGATCGGAGATGAACACCGTGGCTGGATTTCGCATCTTGACGATGGCCATAACCAGCAGCCCAATCGTCCCGGCTCCGACGACCAAGACTGTTTTACCTCTTAGATCGCCGGCGTGTTTCACCGCCCGGTAGGCTACTGCCAGGGGCTCCATCATCGACCCCACGTCGTAAGAGACATTCCCCGCGAGTTTGAACAGAAGCTTGGCTGGAAGAGAGACGTATTCGGCCATGGCCCCGTTGCAGTCGAGCACCCCCAGGGCCTTTTTATTGAGGCAGACATGAACGTTGCCCTGGCGGCAGGGTTCGCAATTTCCGCAGAAGATGACAGGATAAGGCGCCACCCGATCGCCTATACTGACCTCGGTCACGCCTTCGCTGACACCGACAACTTCGCCGGAAAACTCGTGGCCCATGACCATGGGCGGGAGTCGCCGACCAGTAATTCCCAGGTACCCATGCACGTCCGAGCCGCAAATACCACAGGATCTTACCCGGACCAACGCCTCTCCGGCCGCCGGTTCGGGATTTGCGATCTCCGTCAGCCGCAGGTCTTGCGGCCCATAATAGACAAGCGCTTTCATGCTTCCGTCCTTTACTGCCCAGGCACGGATGATTGCATCCTGGAATCTTCTATTAGTTGAACTCTGGATCACGGGCATTGTGAACGCTTTGGCACGGCTTTTCAAGCCAAAATATCCGGCACAGCTTACACGCCAGCGACGAAGCCATGCTGTGCCCGTGTGAAGAACGCGCAAACACGCTCCTTCCAAGCCCTACTCGCGGCCGCTGGCAGGTGGAGGGATTGTAGACAATTCCGCAGTGACACTTCAGCTTTCGCTGGCTTAGTACCGGCAAGGCGGCTTGGGCGGCGCGACTGACAAACGCATTACTCCGGACGACGGCAACTCTAGAGCCATGACACTGGCGCACGCAAGGTGTGCAGGCAAACAACAGCCACTAGGGCCTCGAAGTGATATAATTCAGGCGTTTGGCGGGAGTAACTCAGTGGTAGAGTCACGGCTTCCCAAGCCGTTGGTCGCGGGTTCGATCCCCGTCTCCCGCTCCATTTGCTTTCGTTTTTGCTCTTTACCGAAGTGTTCGCGCAACAATCTTTACTGCTCCACCCTTCGCCAAAAGCAGGCACCCAACATCTAGCTAACGCTCGCAGGTTCCCACATTTGCGCCTAACGACAGGCGCAGATGTGGGCCACCATCGATTCTTTTTATTGCGGCCGTTTGGCGATGGATAACGGCGTGAAACCTATCTATAGGCGAATTCACTTGATGGCACGGTAGTCTCTGACAGAAAAAAGTTCGGTTAATCCTTCCACATTTCGATAGTCTTTCCCTATGAAGATCGCAAGGGCTCCGGCACTGTATTTCATTTTGCTCGTGGTTTGCGGCACGCTGGCTGCCGCCGCGCTGTTGTTCACTCCGGCCGCGGGCAGCAGCACGGTCCCTATCTCGGCTTCGACCGCAACGACTACCCCGGCGATGAAGCGATGACCCAGTTGCGCAAGACGTTCAGCTACACAGGATACTGGCTGAGCCCACCGCCCGGCACAACTACGAACTCGTGGTCGGGTAAGCGCGCGACGGTGGCGGCCCGCGGATTTGGATTTCTGTTGCTGTTTAACGGCAGACTTTATCGCGAACTTAAGGCCTCGGGCAATGCCCGGCTAACCGGGCGGCAAGACGCAGCGGCTGCCGTGAACTCGGCCCATACGGAGGGCTTCAAGCGAGGCGCCGTGATCTTTCTGGACCAGGAGGAGGGCGGCAGGATGCTGCCTGAGCAGTTCGCCTACATAGAAGCCTGGAGCGATGCGGTGCGCGCAGCCGGTTTTGTGCCCGGAGTTTACTGCTCGGGAATGGAGGTGCATGACAAGGGCGACCCGGTGACGACGACGGCGGCGGATCTGCGTGAGAAGCTCGGGGCCAAGCAGGCAAAGTTTTGGGTGGCAAACGACCAATGCCCGCCTTCACCCGGTTGCAGCTACGGCAGGCCAGTGCCGGCTCCTTCGGCAAGCGGCACGCACGATGCATTGGTATGGCAATTTGCCCAGTCGCCGAGGCGTCCGCGACTTACCAAGAACTGTGCCTCCACCTACGATGCCGACGGCTTGTGCTACGCTCCGGGACTGCCTCACGGGAAGGATTCTTATGTCGACCTCAACACCTCGACGTCGGCTGACCCGTCGAATGGGCGGTAGAGCTGTCGAGTTTTGTACATAGGATGCCTGAGTGAGTCCAACGTAGAAAGCCGAGAACACGCAAGACAGCCGAATAGGTCAACTGCCAGCCGCTCGCGGAATCGGTTTCTGGGATACTCGACTTCTGCCACTCGAACAAAAGACGGGCCACCGCCACGCACGATGGCGCACAACAAGCAGATCCTTCTGCTCCACGTCAGATCCAACAGCGGGCTTGACATGGACACCTTGCTCAAGTAACATTTCAAATTCGCACGTCACCCTACAAGTGCGCGGCCAGGATCGTGGCCAGTTTCTCCGGTTCGGCGAGAAAGGCGTCGTGGCCGTGCGAGGACGCTATCTCGTGATACTCGCACTGCACGCCCGCGGCGGTGAACTGCTCGCCCAGGGCGCGCACGTCGGCGGCGGGGAAAAGCCAGTCGGAGGAAATTCCCACCAGCGTGACGTGCGCCCGAATGCGACCGTAAGCGGCCTGCGGCGAACCGTGGGAGCGCACCGGATCGAAGCTGTCCATGGTCTTGCTGATCGCCAGATATGAGTTGGCGTCGAAGCGCTGAACAAATTTTTCTCCCTGATAGTCGAGGTATCCGGCGACGTCGAAGCGGCCATCGGGATGGGTCCACGGATCTTCTCCGTTGCGGTTGGGATTGCGTCCGAAACGGGTGGTGAACAATTCGGCGGACTTGTAGGAGCACATGGCAATCTCGCGCGCCAAAGCGAGTCCCTTGGCAGGAGACGTCATGCGAGCGGATAGTCGCCGTTCTGCCACTTGGGATCGAGGCGAATCACGTGCCGCTGGAGATGATTCAGCGCCAGCCCCATCGAGCCCAAGGGAGCTGCGCCGATGGCAACACAATGCTCGACGAATTGCGGGTAATCGATTGCCCATTCGAGCGCCTGCATGCCACCGATCGAGCCGCCGATGACGAGCTTGACCCGCTCGATTCCCAAGAACTCCAGCAGATGGCGCTGCGCCCGAACGATATCGGCGACCGTAACCAGCGGAAAATTCGCGCCGTAGGGCCGTCCGGTTTCGGGATCGATGGCAGAGGGTCCGGTCGAACCATAGCAGGAGCCCAGAATGTTGCTGCCGATGATGCAATAGCGGTGTTGCCGAACAGCCTTTCGTCATCGAACAACTCCGGCCACCAGGAGGCCACCTCGGCGTAGCCCGAAAGCGCGTGGCAGACCAGCACGACGTTATCGCACGCGGCATTCGGCTCGCCGTACATGGCATAACGGATGGTCACGGGGCGCAACACCCGGCCGCACTCCAGGGCAAAGCCCTCCTTCTCGGCAAAGCAGTGCTGCCCCTGGAGCAAATGCAAAGTGCCCGTGCTCATTTCGAGCTCTTCCCTCCCGCGCGACCAGGTCGGCGTCCTGTTGGCGGGAGAGGCCGGTAGCCGTCTTGAGCGCCTGATTGAGGTCGTCGATCAGGTCGCGCACGTCCTCGGTGCCGACCGAGAGACGCACCAACTCAGGAGTGACGCCGGTATCGAACTGCTCGCTCTCGCTCAGTTGCGCATGAGTTGTGGAAGCAGGATGAATCACCAGAGACTTCGAGTCTCCCAAATTCGCCAGCAGGCTGAATAGCGAAAGCGAATTGATGAGCTTGCGACCCGCTTCGTAGCCACCCTTGATTCCGAATGTCACCAAGGCTCCGCTGCCATCGGGAAGATACTTTTGCGCACGCGCGTAGTACTTGCTGCTGGGCAGGCCGGGATAATTGACCCACTCGACGCGCGGGATGCGTGCCGAGATACTTCGCAATCGCCAGCGAGTTCTCGCGAATGCCGCTGCATGCGCAGATGCAAGGTCTCCGCACCTTGCAGGAAGAGGAACGAGTTGAACGGAGAGAGGCAAGCACCGGTGTCGCGCAGACCCTGCACTCGCGCCTTGATGATGAACGCCGCGGCCCAAAGGCTTCGGTATAGGAGACGCCGTGATACGAAGGATCGGGGTTGACGAAATCCGGGAAGCGTCCCGAAGCCTTCCAGTCGAAGTTGCCGCTGTCGACGATGATGCCGCCGATGGAGGTTCCATGACCGCCGATGAACTTGGTGGCCGAGTTGACAACGATGTCGGCGCCCCACTCGATGGGCCGGCAGAGAGCGGGCGAGGCCGAGGTGTTGTCGATGACCAGCGGCAGCTTGTTCTCGTGGGCGATGCGGGCGAGCGCTTCGATATCGACAATGTCGAGTTTGGGATTGCCGAGCGTTTCGGTGTAAACGGCCTTGGTCTTTTTGTTGATCGCCTTTTTGATGCCGTCGAAATCGTCGGCATCGACGAAGCGAACCGTGATGCCCAGCTTGGGCAGCGTGTAATGGAAGAGGTTGTAGGTGCCTCCGTAGAGCGAGGTGGTGGAAACGATCTCGTCGCCGGCGCTGGCCAGAGTGGTGATGATGAGCGTCTCGGCAGCCTGTCCGGAGGCGGTTGCCAGGCCCGCGATGCCGCCTTCCAGGGCTGCGATGCGCTGCTCAAAGACGTCGGTGGTGGGGTTCATGATGCGGGTGTAGATGTTGCCGAACTCCTTGAGTCCGAAGAGGCGGGCCGCGTGGTCGGCATCGTCAAAGACGTACGACGTGGTCTGGTAAATAGGCACTGCACGGGCCTTGGTGGTGGGATCGACCTGCTGGCCGCCGTGAATGGCCAGGGTTGCGAAGTGTTGCTTCTTCTTCTCGGCGTTGTTTCCGTTTCCTGACATTGCGCTCCTGTTCCTTTTCAGAATTCTTTGATGCTGGTGAACAAAAACGAAACGACCCACGATTGGATGACCGTGGGTCGTTGAAATCTTCCGTGCTTGAAAAGCTTTTAGTCAGCCCCCCACGGTCGCGCACGGAAACACATGTGCATACACATGGCCATGGTTCGCGCGGTGTGGGTCTGAGCCAACATTGAAAACAGTATGCGGGATTGCGGCGTGGATTGTCAAAAACAGAGTGGGGACGAACTGCTGGCGAGAGCTGCGGGGATGTCCTGTATCACAGTGCGGGTGCCCCGTTCTAGCGAAGCTAGGGCGGGGTAGTTGATGTTCTCGTAGTGCCTATTCGTAACCTTTCCCATGCGTTCGCGTCGTCGCGCTGTCCACTCTGACTCGATCTCCACCACCCTGCGCTCGCCCATCAGGTGGCTGCGAAAGCTGCTCCAAGCCCAATCTTCCGGACGGCTCACGAGGCCCCGCGTTACGGGATTGCGGTGCATATAGCGCAGTTTCTCGATCCGCTTCGCCGCGCTCCACACGTTGAAGTCGTAATACCGTGCCTGCCAGAAATGCTCGCCCTTGCCAATCAACTTTCTTGCAACCGACTGCTTCACCGCCTGCAGCGCTTGTGCCAATGTACCCTGCTCAGGTTCGCTGATCAGCAGGTGCACATGTTCCGGCATCACCACGTAGCCGGTTACGAAAAAACCATAACGGATGCGCGCTTGTTCCAGCGCAGCCTCGAACGAATCCTTCGCTTGCGGTGGGGCCAGCAATGGCTGCCGCTGATAGCAACTGAAGGTCACGAAGTGCAACTGTCGCGTCTGCTGAAATCGCTTCAGTCCCCAAGGCATGGTCAGAAGATAACACTCTCCCGAGTTCGAGTGCTGTGCTGTGATGACGAAGAAAAGCCCCACCCAAGCTTCGCTTGAATGGGGCACCCGCGTTTGTCTTAAAGTCGCATTTGACAGGCCGTGGTACCATTTCCGGCGAGTCTCCTCCAAGATGAAAGCGAATTCTCCACTCTTTCGAACGTGGAGCGGCGGGCGTTCGCAGTCCGCGGGTCAGTCTTGGAGCAAATTTGAGGGGTCGTTGTTATGTCTTTGGAGCGCATATGACATCGGCAACTATCAAACTCTTTCTTCCACGCGGAGACGCGAAGAGTCTCCGCACCGCCGAGATCTCCAATTGGACCGGAAAGGCTATCGCCGCTCCCCGCACCGAACTTGATGAGCTCTTGTCTCGCGAGGAACTCGACAAAGCCGGAGTCTATATACTTCTTGGCAACGACCCTCAAACCAATGCCCCTCGCGCTTACGTCGGCGAGGCGGAGGTCATTCGCGAGCGAATCAAGCAGCATAAGACAAAGGAGTTTTGGGTATCGGCCATCGTTTTTATTAGCAAGGACGAGAACCTGACCAAGGCTCATGTGAGGTATCTCGAAAACCGACTTCTCGCTGAGGCCGCTCAGATTAACAGGTTTACACTTGACCAGAATCAGGCTGGGGGCTCAAAGCTTCCGGAATCAGACCGCGAGGACATGGAGGTGTTCCTGGCGCGCATTCGGCAGCTCCTTCCTGTCCTTGGCTCCGACATCCTCGCGCCGATCGCTCAACCCGCAGCGAAAGCTCAGCCCGGCGGCGTACTTTTCTGCCGCAACAAGGGCGCCGTCGCCCGAGGCCAGCGTACCGCCAACGGCTTCGTCGTTTTCCAGGGTTCTACCGCCGTCTTGGACGAGCGCCCATCCTCTGGGGCATATCCCTATGTCGTAGCTCAGCGCAAACAGCTCATCGCGGATGGCACGCTCATCAAGAAAGGCGACTTCTTAGTCTTCACCAAGGATGCGGAGTTTTCCAGTCCATCTGCGGCGGCGGTTGTTATACACGGCGGCAGCGCGAACGGACTTACCGCGTGGAAGGCTGAGGATGGCAGATCGCTTAAGCAGCTCGACGAACAGGCCTAATCATGCCAACTCCGGCTACGTTGTTGCTTCGCAAAAAGGTTGGGAATCTGGTAAAAGATTGATCGAGATCAGTATTGATCGGGATTGATAAACGATGGCAGACCTACTTACTCCCATTACTCTTCGCAGCGTGACGTTACGCAATCGCATTGTGCTCTCGCCCATGTGCCAGTACTCGGCTAAGGATGGGTTTCCGGACGATTGGCACCTGGTTCACCTGGGGTCGCGCGCCCAGGGCGGAGCCGCGCTGATCCTGACCGAGGCGACTGCGGTGTCGCCGGAGGGCCGCATCTCGCCTTCCGATCTTGGGCTATGGAAGGACGAGCAGGTTGAACCCTTCCAGCGGATCGCCCGGTTTGTAACTTCTCAGGGGGCGGTCATAGGGATGCAACTGGCCCACGCCGGAAGAAAAGCCTGCACGGCCGCTCCGTGGCTGAACAGGGTTCCGCTGACGCCTGAAAACGGCGGCTGGAGGCCGATCTACGCGCCCAGCGCGATCCCGTTCGATGTCGATTCCATCGTTCCGGAAGCGCTCGATGTGGCCGGCATTCAGAAGATCATTGGGCAATTTCAGGCGGCCACGCGGCGCGCGCTGGCGGCGGAGATGAAGGTGCTGGAGTTGCACGCGGCGCACGGTTATCTGGCTCACCAGTTCCTCTCGCCGCTCTCCAATCAGCGCAACGATCAGTATGGCGGGTCGTTCGAGAACCGTACGCGGTTCTTGCGCGAAACTGTGGAGGCCGTGCGCAAGGTGTGGCCGGATGAACTGCCTCTGCTGGTGCGTATCAGCGCCACGGACTGGGTGCCGAACGGGTGGGACGTGGAACAGTCGGTCGAGCTGGCGCGTCAACTGAAACCGCTGGGAGTGGACCTCATCGACTGCTCCTCGGGTGGCAACGTGGTGAACGCCCAGATACCGGTGGGACCGGGATACCAGGTTGCCTTTGCCCGGCAGATACGCGAGACGGGAATCATGACGGGAGCCGTCGGGCTGATTACATCGCCTCATCAGGCGGACCAGATCATCCGTTGCGGCGACGCCGATGTGGTGCTGCTGGCACGCGAGTTCCTGCGTCAGCCTTACTGGGGGCTGCTGGCCGGGCACGCGCTCGGTCGCGATGTGGAATGGCCTAAACAGTACGAGCGGGCAAAGCGGTTTTGAGGTGCGCGGGGAATTGGTCCCCACATTAGCTCCGCAAATGTGGGTCACCAGGAGGAAAACGCAAGATCCCTCCACTTCGGTCGGGATGACGGACGTGGGTATCTGTCCAAGGGACAGCGTTACGATTCAGGAAGGAACTACCCAACTACCCCAGGTCAGTCCAACAACGGGACGGGACCTGGGGCACCCGGTTCAGCATGACAGCACAGAAACCTAGTGAGTGAGCACCGGGGTTTGCTGCGTGGATTCGATCAGTTCCTTCTTCTTGCCCATGCGACGGCCCGCCCAGGTTTGCACGTTATCGAGATAGGTGTAGATGACGGGCGTGATGTAGAGCGTAATCAACTGCGAAAACATCAGGCCTCCGACGACGGCCCAGCCGAGGGGACGCCGCGATTCCGCGCCGGCGCCCATGCCGAGAGCGATAGGCAAAGTTCCCATCAGTGCGGCCATAGTCGTCATCATGATCGGACGGAAGCGGACGAGGCAGCCTTCGTAGATGGCGTCGGCGGCTGACTTCCCTTCCCCGCGTTGCGCCGCCAGCGCGAAGTCGATCATCATGATGGCGTTCTTCTTGACGATCCCAACGAGCATGATGATGCCCACGAACGAATACAGATTCAGGTCCATGTGCAGGATCATCAGCGTAACCAGCGCGCCAAAGCCGGCTGAAGGCAGTCCGGAGAGAATGGTGATGGGATGAATGAAGCTCTCGTAAAGAATTCCCAGCACGATGTAGATCACCAGAATTGACAACAGCAGCAGCCAGCCCAGGCCGCTGATGGAGGACTGAAAGGCCTGCGCCGTTCCCTGGAAGCTGCCGGTAATGGTGGCCGGCAACGACTGCGCAACCTTCTGCACCTTGGCGACTGTGTCTCCAAGGGCAACGCCGGGCGCGGGATTAAACGAAATGGTCACCGCGGGCAACTGGCCCTGATGGTTCACCGTGAGTGGGCCTACGGAACGCTTGAGCGTGGCCACCGTGTTCAGCGGCACCAGCGCGCCGGAAGAAGAGCGGATATACAGCAAGGAGAGAGCATCGGGGTCGAGTTGAAAGTCCGGCTGCACTTCGACGATGACGCGATAGGCGGTATTAGCGGCGTAGATGGTCGAAATCTGTAGCTGCCCGTAAGCGTAGCCGAGCGCGTCCTGCACCTGCTGCGCGGTAATTCCCAGAGTGGAAGCCTTGTCGCGGTCGAGATCGATATCGATCTGAGGGTTTTTCAACTGCAGGTCGCTGGTCACATCCTGCAACTCAGGTTCTTTGGCGAGCTGCACTTCCATCTTTTGGGCTTCGCGGTAGAGCTCCTGCGTGTCCGGACCTTGCAGCGTGTATTGATAGAGACTCTTGCTCATGCGTCCGCCGACCTGTATGGAGGGCGGAGCCTGCGGAAAAGCGGTGATGCCGGGAACCTTCAGGAAGTCGCGCCGCAGAGAGGCCACGATCTCCTGCACGGGCGGGCGCTGCTCCCGGGGAATGAGCCGCGCGAACATGCGGCCGTTGTTGCCGGCGCCCCAGCCGCCGATCGCGCACATGAATTTCGAGACGTTGGGATTCTTCTGAACGTATTCGGCCAGGGCCAGTTGGTGAGCCTTCATGCTCTCGAACGAGATGCCCTGGTTGGCTTCGCTCATGGTGAAAATCTGCCCCGTGTCGTCGGTGGGCAGGAAGCCTTTCGGCATAATGGCAAAAAGGTAGCCGGTGATGACTAGTACGACCAGCGAAGTGACAAGGGTTACAAGCCGATGACGGATGGCCTTCCTCAGGCTCACGTCATAGAGGTGCAGCATGCCCTGGAAGACGCCCTCAGACCAGCGGTAGAGCGCGTTGTGCCCGGTTTCGGAGGCAGGACGCAGAAAACGGCTGCAGAGCATTGGGGTCAGCGTCAGCGAGACAAACCCGGAGACCAGAATTGCGGTGCCGATGGTGACCGCGAACTCGTGCAGCAGACGCCCCATCAGGCCGCCCATAAAGAGCACCGGGATGAAAACCGCGGCCAGCGAGAGCGTCATGGAGAGAATGGTGAAGCTGATTTCGCGCGACCCGACGAGGGCGGCCTCCATCGGCTGTTTGCCCATCTCCATGTGGCGGACGATATTCTCCAGCATCACAATCGCGTCGTCCACCACGAAGCCGACGGAGAGAGTGAGCGCCATCAGCGACAGGTTGTCGACGCTGTAGCCGAGCAAGTACATCACGGCGAAGGTGCCGACGATCGACATCGGCAGCGCCATGCTGGGTATCAGGGTGGCCGAAATATTCCGCAGGAAGAGGAAAATCACCAGGATGACCAGAGAGATGGTCAGCAACAAGGTAAATTTCACGTCATTGACCGAGTCACGAATCGACTCTGAGCGGTCGTACAACGTCTCGATCCTGACAGCGGCTGGAATCTGCAAACGGAACTGCGGCATCAAGGCGTTGATGCGATTGACGACTTCGACCGTGTTGGTGCCGGGTTGGCGCTGAATGGCCAGCACCATGGAGCGGTCCATACTCTTCTGGGTTCCGAACCAGCTTGCGGTCTTGTCGGCCTCGACGCCATCCACCACTGCCCCCAGCTCGGAGAGCCGAACCGGATTGCCGTTGCGATAAGCGACGATGAGCGCCTGGTAATCCTTGGCCCGCCACAGTTGCCCATTGGGATTGTTGACGGTGATTGCCTGCTGCGCGCCGTAGAGCGTGCCGGTCGGCTCGTTGACGTTTCCCTTCTGGATCGCAGCTACAACTTCGTCGATGCCGATCTGCCGGCCGGCCAGCAAGCGCGGGTTGAGCTGGACATGCGGCGAATACTTCTGCGCGCCGTAGACACTGACCTGGGCGACGCCATCGATCATCGAGATGCGCTGCGCCATCGTCGTCTCGGCATACTCGTCGACATCGGAGAGCCGCAGCGTTGGCGAGTAGAGCGCCAGGTAGAGGACCGGCTGATCGGCTGGATTCACCTTCTGGAACGAAGGGGGATAAGGGAGGTTATTCGGCAAATCACGCTGCGCCTTGGCGATCATCGCTTGCACGTCCTGCGCGGCGGCATCGATGTTGCGCGAAAGGGTGAACTGCAAGGTGATGTTGGTTACACCAAGAAAGCTGGTCGAGGTCATCTGGTCGATGCCGGCGATGGTGGAGAACTGCTTCTCCAGCGGCATTGCCACCGAGCTTGCCATGGTTTCCGGACTCGCGCCCGGCTGAGTGATGGTTACCAGAATGGTCGGAAAATCGACATTAGGAAGATCGCTGACCGGCAGCAGGCGATAGCCCGCCGTTCCGAAAATCAGAATCGCCGCCATGATCAGCGTTGTCATGACTGGCCGCTTGATGAAAATCTCGGCTATGTTCATGACTGTTTTCCCTGCCCTCCGTCGGAACCGGCTCGCGGCTTTTCAGCCTGCTTGATCTCCACCTTGGAGCCCGGCACCAGCCGCACGTGGCCATCGGTGACCACCGTCTCGCCGGGAGTTACGCCTTGTTCGACGATGAGCTGACCTTTGTCCTGCTGACCGAGCTTAACCAGCCGCATTTCGACTGTCTTATCAGCCTTGACGACAAACAGGTATGGACCCTGCTGCCCGTTCTGTACCGCCTGCGATGGAACGATCGTGGCATTCGGACGATTGCTTAAGGTCAGCACCACGGTCACGAACTGTCCGGGCCACAGCTTGTTGTCCTTGTTGGGAAACGTGGCTTTCAAAGTGATGGTTCCGGTAGTGCGATCCACCGTGTTGTCGATGAAAGTTACTCTCCCGATATCGGCCGGAACGTTTGTCGAAGGAATCGTCGCCTGCACCTGCAGGCCGCCTTTCGCCATCTGCCGCTTCACCTCGGGAAGGAACTGCTCGGGAATGGAGAAGCTGGCATAAATGGGCGAAACCTCGTTGATGGTGACCAGCGGCAGATCATTCGCCTTCGAGACATTGCCGGGATAGAGCAGAAGATTTCCGGTGCGGCCATTGATGGGCGAGTAAATTTTGGTGAAGGTGACGTTGACCCGGGCGGACTCGACAGCGCCTTCATCGGCGACGACCGCGGCCTCGGCCTGGTCAGCCATCGACATCATACTTTCGTACTGCTCACGAGCGATCACACCTTCATTGAAGAGTGCGGCGTAACGGGTGGCATTGGCCCGCGCGGTTACCGCCGAGGCCTTGTCCCGCGTCAACTGCCCTTTGGCTTTCAGCAGGTCGGCGTCAAAGCTGCGCGGATCGAGCTGAAAAAGCAGTTGGCCTTTGGTTACGAAGTCTCCCTCTTTGAACAGGGCTTTGCTGATTTCGGCGCTGACCATCGTCTTGATCTGCACGGTCGAGTACGGTGCGATCGTGCCCACGGCATTGACGACGATGGGCACATCGCGCTGCTCGGCCTGGGCCACGGAAACCGGAACCGGGGGCATGACCTGCGTCGACTTAGCTTGATGACAAGCGGCGCTCAGCAACGCCAGCACGACGATACAAATTGTGCAGGCAAGGCCTAACGGGCACCGTTCGAACTTGCGGGCCGTGGTCGGAAGAGGGTTCAGAGAAGATTTCATTGCGTTGGTTCCTGTATTTCCGTGAGAGGGGCGACCGTGCGCCGGTTGGCTGTCTCGGCAGACATGCCGTTCAGCCAGATTGAGACCATCAGGCTGCTTGCCTCGTGCACATCCATATTTCCGGTGGCGTCAACCGGACCGAAGAGTTCCTGGATGAGCGAGTGATAAACGACCGCGCCGATGAACGAGCGCGCGGCCATGAATGGGTCGGCGGAACGTAGTACACCCAGGTCCATCTGGCGGCGCAGGTAGCTGGCGAGTACTTCGAAATATTCGGCGATGAAGTGCCCGAAAAAGCGCCGCGACAACTCGTGCCGTTCGAGCGCGCAGAACAGCGAAAGGCGAGTGGTCGAATGGTCCTCCGTCCGGCGTTGCAGCGTCCACTCGGCGACGGCCAGCAGCGCTTCGCGCACATTGGCAGCCCCCGCCAGCAGCTCTTCCAAACGGAGATGAAAATCTTGGGAGCGCACTTTGGCTTCCAGCACCGCCCAATACAACTCTTCCTTGGTGGGGAAATGGCGAAAGATCAGGGCTTCATTGACCTGCGCGTGGGCTGCGATTTCACGCGTAGTTGTGCCCTCGAAGCCTTTCTCGGCAAACATCTCGGTGGCGATTCCAAGAATCTGCTGGCGCCGGTCCACGGAGGAAATTCTTTGCTGCGTAGTAGTCATGGCCTAAGTAAGTAACTGCTTACTTTACAGTGCTGGCGAGAGCACGTCAACGTTACTGTCGTTACCTGCAGGCAAATGTGGGCCGCCCGGGACGAAAGTTCGCTGCGTCAACACCGTATCCCGCGGCATCCTAAACAGTTAAGAGAAAATTGATATGACTGTCTCAGTTCCTCGTGTGGTTATCGCTGGCGGCGGGTTTGGCGGCCTCTATGCGGCCCGCAAGTTGGCGCACAAGCAGGTTTGGGTTACCCTCATCGACCGCAAGAATCACCATACTTTTCAGCCGCTGCTCTACCAGGTGGCAACCGCCGGTCTATCGCCCGGCGAGATTGCCTATCCGATTCGAGCTATCCTCAAGCGCTCTAAGAACATAGAGGTGCTGCTGGACGAGGTGACGGGCTTCGACCTGGGGCATCGCCAAGTGCTGTTGCACGGCGACCGGCTGGATTACGACTACCTGATCGTCGCCGCGGGCGCCACTCACGCCTACTTTGGCCACGAAGACTGGGAGCCAATTGCTCCCGGCCTGAAAACCGTGGAGGACGCCACGGAGATCCGCCGCCGGATATTGCTGGCGTTTGAAATTGCGGAACGGCAGGCACGGCTGGAGGGCAAGCACGAGCCGATTCATTTTGTAATCGTCGGCGGAGGGCCTACAGGGGTGGAGTTGGCGGGAGCGGTCGCCGAGATCGCTCATCGCGTGGTTGCCGGCAACTTCCGGTCAATCGACCCGAGCCGGGCACGGGTAATCCTGCTGGAAGGCGGGCCGCGCGTGCTGCCCAGCTATTCAGAGGACCTCTCGCGCAGCGCCGAACGGCAACTGCGGAAGCTCGGCGTCGAAGTGATGGACAACTGCATGGTGAGCGGAGTGGAACCGCACCGCATACACTTCGGCAGCGGCAGCCTGGAGGCGTCGGTCATTTTGTGGGCCGCAGGGGTTGCCGCTTCGCCTCTGGGAAAGATGCTGGGCGCGCCACTCGACCGTGCGGGACGAGTGTTGGTGGAACCGGACCTCACGGTTCCCGGCCACCCCGAGGTTTTTATCATCGGCGATATGGCCTCGGTGAAACAGACTGATGGGAAGCCCGTCCCCGGAGTCGCCCCGGCAGCGATCCAGATGGGAGAGTTCGCGGCGCGGACAATTCTCAACGAGGCTGCGGGCGGCGCGCGCGCGGGTGGCTTCCACTACTTCGATAAAGGAAGCCTTGCGACGATAGGCCGCAACGCCGGAATCGCGCAGATAGGCCGATTGCATCTTTCGGGGCTGATAGCCTGGCTTGCCTGGCTGCTGGTACACATCTATTTCCTGATCGGCTTCCGCAACCGTCTGCAAGTGATTTGGGAGTGGGCCTGGGCCTATTTCAGGTATCAGAAGGGGGCCAGACTGATCACGGGAAGCAGCGACTCGATCGCGCCAGAAATACATGACGAGGCTAGCGGCGGACCGAGACTGGAGGATCGCAAGGCATCCTGAGGATGGCGGCAGCGTTGAGGCAGGTTCGGAAACTACCCCAGGTTAGCGCCGAACTGCACGGCGCGGAACCTGGGGCACCCGGCGGATGGCGGTGCGAAAAAAGAAATAACGCCTGACGTTATTTTTGCTTGACTCAAATAACGCGAGGCGTTATTTTGTTCTTACCGCTTGGGGTCGTATGTCGCACCAGCGGGAGGTGCTGGAATCGGCTGTCGCGCAGTATAGAAAGTTCCTGGTGATAGCGAACTTCAAGGACGCAGATGCAAAACGGCTTTACGAGACGGGCAAGAGCCGTCGCCTTCCGACGGAGATTCAGCGCGTGGCTTTGCGGAAGCTGAAATACCTAAACAACGCAGCGGACCTGAATGATTTGCGAATACCTCCGGGGAACCACCTTGAAGTGTTGAGCGGCAAGAAAGAGGGACAGCACAGCATTCGGATCAACGATCAATACCGCATCTGCTTCGTGTGTGAAGGCGATCAATTCCGTGACGTGGAGATTTGGGACTATCACTAAGCGCTTGGAAGTATAGGGAGAATATCCGTAAGCGCATATCAGCATCGTAGTAAGCAGTAAGGAGCCTGTATGGCTCCACACTCCGATAAGGAGCAATACAGAATGGCATCAAATGCAGTCCATCCAGGCGAAGTGCTGCGAGAAGAATTTATGCTTCCGTTGGGGCTGACCTCGACGGAGCTGGCGGCACATCTACATACTTCCGTGCCGCGCGTGAATGACATTGTGCGCGAGCGGCGCGCGATCACGGCCGATACCGCCATGCGGCTGGCCAGGTACTTCGGCACTTCGGCCAAGCTTTGGATGGGGTTACAGGCCGAGTACGACCTGGATGTGGCAGCAGCAGCAGCCCGCGACATCCGGAAGATAAAACCAAGAGTGGTCGCCTGACCGTCGACTCGGAAACTACCCCAGGTTAGCGCCGAACAACACGGCGCGGAACCTGGGGCACCCGTTCTTATTAAGAAATTCAAAATGACCCACTATAGGAACCTGAGGCAACCGCGCCGCAAGCGCCCGGCAGCGATATAATCGAGCTATCTTGACTATGTTCCGGCTCATCCTTCGTCTGGTGGTTGCCTTTGGGCTTTGCGGTGGCGTGGTGTTGTCGTCGGTTGCGCAACGCTCCATGCCGCCGGTTCAGACCCTGTTGATTATGCCTTTTGAAAACCACTCCAAGTCTCCGGGACTGGAATGGATTGGCGAGTCATTTCCCGAGATACTTTCGCAGCGCCTGTCCTCTCCCTCGATGTACCTTGTCAGTCGCGAAGACCGTGTCTACGCCTTCGACCGCATGGGGATTCCGGCTACCGCCCGGCCTTCGCACGCCACCATGTATCGAATTGCCGAGCAGATGGATTGCGACTATGTGGTGATGGGCGACTACGACTTCGACGGATTGAACTTTAAGGCGCGCGCCCAGGTGCTCGACATGAAGCGGTTGCGCCAATCGAAGGTACTGGAAGCCTCGGGACCGCTGCTCAAATTGATCGATGTGCAGAACGATCTTGCCTGGCAGGTGCTGAAGACCGCGCAGCCGCAGAGCACGATCAGCCGCGACGAGATGATGCGTTCGGCCACCACTGTGCGCCTCGATTCCCTGGAGAATTACGTGCGGGGCATTCTGGCCACCACCCGGCAGGAAAAGGTCAGCCGTTTCCGCGAGGCCATACGGTCTAATCCGCAGTACACGCTGGCGATGTTCCAATTGGGCAAGACGTATTATGCAAACCGCGAATTCGAATCGGCGGCCAGTTGGCTCAGCCGGATTCCGCATTCGGACCCGAAGGCGGGCGAAGCGTACTTCCTGCTTGGGTTGGCATACTACAACCAGGGGCAATTCGAGCGCGCCGAAGATGCCTTCAGGGTCACGATCTCCAGGATGCCGCTTACAGAGGTCTATAACAATCTTGGGGCGGCAGCCTTGCGGGCCGGCAAGCGAAGCGCACTGCAACTGCTGCAACGGACGGTCGAAGTCGACCCGCACGATCCTGATTACCGTTTCAATTTTGCGCTTGCGCAATACAGGTATGGCGATCCGGCGATGGCAGTGAAGAACCTTCGCGAGTCACTGGCAAGATACCCGACCGACAGCGAGGCGCGGCAGTTTCTGGAAGAGATTTCCGCTGCGCCCGCCGACAGCTCCGGGGCCGTGGCTGCTTCCGTCCCCAAGATGCCGCTTCCCCGCATCAAACGGAACTATGACGAGACTTCATTCAGGCTGCTGGCGCTTGAAATCCAGAACTCGGCAAAGCCGTCAGACGACCTGGGTGGCAACACGCGAACGAAGTATCACATCCAGCATGGAACGGAGCTACTGGATCGCGGTTTGATCACCGACGCGGAAAACGAGTTTCACGAGGCGCTTCAGATAGATCCGGCGAGCGCGGCCGCGCATGCCGGTCTTGCCAAAGCCGCTGAGACGAGGGGCGACGTGGAAACCGCGCGATCGGAGGCTTCCACGTCGATTGGTTTGCAGCCCACGGCAGCGGCCTTTCTGGTGCTCGCACGGGCGGACATGCGGCAAAAGCTGTTCATTTCGTCGGCCCTGAATGTCGACCGGGCGCTTGGGCTCGAGCCGGGCAATGCCGACGCTCTGACCCTCAAGCAGGAGATTGCGGCACGCGCGGCGCAGGCCATGGAGTGGACGCGCTAGCAGGCTGCTGAAAAACTCGTAGGAGTGTCATCCTGAGGTCGCGCCGGTTTTGCGCGATCGAAGGATCTGCTTTCTTTTCAACAAGCGCAAACAGCAGATCCTTCGCTCCTCCACCCCAACAAGCCAACAGAAGGCTTGTCGGGGACCCCGGCTTCGCTCAGGATGACACCCTCAGAGAGTAGTTTTTCCGCCGCCGCGCTTGCTCGGAATGACACTTTCTAGGATTTCAAGGATAAGGCTATGCGTCTGCGTTTGCATTTGACGGCCGCGCTTCTGGTGCTCTGTTGCACGCTGGCTCTGCCCTGCGCCGCGGACGTGCTGAAGATTACGATCGACGGCCCTATTCACCCGATCGCGGAGGAGTACATTGCGCGCGCCATCACGGCTGCGGAACGGCGCCACTCGGAGGCGCTTCTGATCGAGTTGCGCACTCCGGGCGGTCTGTTGGATTCCACGCGGGAGATCGTCGAGAAGATTCTCGCCTCTCGCGTTCCGGTGATTGTTTACGTGGCGCCGAGCGGGGCGCGCGCGGCTTCGGCGGGCTTCTTCATTCTCGAATCCGCCGACGTGGCTGCCATGGCGCCCGGCACCAATACAGGGGCGTCTCATCCGGTCAACATCACGGGCGGCAAGATGGACGACGTGATGAAGACCAAGATCGAAAACGATACCGCAGCCTTCCTGCGTTCTTACGTTTCCAAGCGCGGCCGCAACGTGCAACTGGCGGAAACCGCGGTGGTCAAATCGACCTCGTGGACCGATCAAGAGGCGCTCTCGCAACATCTGATCGACATTGTCTCCCCCAACGAGCAGGATCTGCTGCACCAACTCGACGGGCGCGTAGTGAAGCGTTTCGACGGGACCCCGGTGACGATGCATGTGGCCGGCCAGCCGATTGACGTTTTCCCCATGTCGCTCAGGCAGCAAATTCTGGGCTGGCTGATGGACCCCAATATCTCGTTTCTGCTGCTGGCGCTTGGCGCATTTGCTATCTATGCCGAATTTAGCCACCCGGGCGCGGTGGTTCCCGGCGTTGTCGGAGTCATATTCATTCTGCTTGCCATCTTTGCACTCAATCTTCTACCGGTCCGCTTTGCCGCCGTCACGCTGATTGCGGCGGCCTTTGTGCTCTTCGCGTTGGAGGCCAAGTTTGCCACCCACGGAGTGCTCGGGATCGGCGGAATCGTGGCCTTGACCCTGGGAGGGCTGTTCCTGGTTGACGGCCCGATTCCCCAATTGCGGGTTCAACTGTGGACGGCGCTCGGCGTAAGCGTGCCGCTGGGCGTGATCACGGTTTTTCTCATGAACCTCGCCATCAGGGCGCGGCGCAACAAGGTCACCACAGGCTCGCAAGGTCTGATCGGGGAAACAGGAATCGCGCAGACCGAACTCTCCCCGGCGGGAACGGTGTTTGTCCACGGTGAATTGTGGAGGGCTCGCGCCAGGCGGCCAGTGGCGAACGGGGATCAGGTGAGAGTCACGGGCGTCAATGGGCTCCAATTGGAAGTAGAACCCTATGCGGAGCCCACGGTGCAAGCCGATGCGGAGGCGGTCCGCTCTTCGCGCGGGAACGGCTGATCGGCAGTATGGACTGACCCCACATTAGCTGCGCAAATGTGGGCCACCAAGGCCAAGTGGAGCTGCGACCCAAAAGCATGGGAGTACCTGATCGGGTTCCTGGGGCCGAGAACCATACCCCGCAATTTCCTCTGCCAGTTTCTTGGAGTACAATCCGCGCAGCGTATTAGATTTGCGCTGTAGCGGAGGTCGACGTTGAGCATCTTTGGTCTGGCGGTAATTTTCATCATCGCTCTTTACCTTATCAACTCCATCAAGATCCTGTCCGAGTACGAGCGCGGCGTCATCTTCCGCCTGGGGCGCGTGCTGTCGGCCCCCAAAGGCCCAGGAATTATCCTGGTCTTTGCGCCTTTGGACCGCATTGTGCGGGTGGATCTGCGGCAAATCGCTTTCGACGTGCCTCCCCAAGACATCATTACGCGCGATAACGTTACGTTGAAGGTGAGCGCGGTGATTTTCCTGCGCGTCATCGATCCGCGGCGTGCGGTACTCGAAGTGTTGAACTACCAGTACCAGACCTCGCAATTTGCGCAGACGACTCTGCGCTCCGTGCTGGGCGAGGTGGATATGGACGAGTTGCTGGCGCATCGCGAGAAGATCAACCTGCGCTTGCAATCGATCCTCGATACGCACACGGACCCCTGGGGCGTAAAGGTGACGAACGTTGAGGTCAAGCAGGTCGACCTGCCCGAAGGCATGATGCGAGCCATGGCCAAACAGGCCGAGGCCGAACGCGAAAAACGCTCGAAGATCATTCACGCCGAGGGCGAGTTCGCGGCTGCCCAACGTCTGGTGGACGCGGCGCACCTGCTTGCCAGCGAACCATCTTCCATACAACTTCGCTACTTGCAGACGCTTACTGAAATCGGCGTCGAGAAAAACACGACCATCATCTTCCCCGTGCCGGTCGATCTGCTGGCAGGATTGCAAAAGCTGGTGACCGAGCGGAAGGTGGCGGAAACGAAACAGGAGTAGGCGGACACTGAGCCATGTTCGGAACGAGAAGCTTTCGACAAGTGGAGGCGGATGTGCGGCAGCCGGAGTCGGACGAGCGAGAGATTACGCTAGGCGTCGGCAAACTGCTGGGATTGTTTTTCCTGCTGGTGATTTTCTGTGCATTTTGCTTCGCCGTCGGCTACGGCTTCGGACGCAGTGGAGCAAAACCGCCGACGATGACCACGGAGGTTCAGGCCGCGGCTCCCAAGCCCGAGGTTAAGCCGGTTATCAAGGTGCAGACTGACGCGCCTGTCCGCAGCGATTGTCCCACGGGAGAGAATTGCCAGCAAACGGCCGTGCCGCCTGCGCCGGATCTCAGCTTCTACAAGGCCGTGGAGCAAAAGGAAACGCATGCGCGGCTGACTCCGCCGCAACCTGTGCAACCTCCGCCGCCGGCTAAGCCCGCTCAACTGTCGCCGGTGAAAACGCCCGCTCCGGCTCAGGCAATCGCTTCCGGCATGACGGTGCAAGTGGCCGCTGTCAGCAAACGCGAGGACGCCGAAGTGCTTCAGGACGCGCTGCGCCGCAAGCAGTACCCCGTGCTCATCACCACCGTCGCCAGTGACAAACTCTTCCACGTCCAGATTGGTCCGTTCAGCGATCCCAAAGAGGCCGAAGCCACACGCTCCCGGTTACAGGCGGACGGTTATAATTCGATCCTGAAACGCTGACTCGCTAAGCGATCCCGCGTGATACATTGATCATCGTCGATGAAAGCAGCGAACGACGGACTTAGCCTGAAATTACGTGCCATCTCCGACCCGGTACGGCGGGAGATTCTGCGCCTGCTTGCCCGCAAGGGCCTGTGTTCACTGGACAGGGAGGAAGGCATGTGCGCGGCCGACCTGCAGCAACAGATGGGCTTGGCACAGCCCACCATCTCCCATCACATGCGCGTCTTGGCCGAAGCCGGCCTGGTGCAGGCCGAGAAAGTGGGCACCTGGGTCTGCTACTGCCGCGAGGATGCGGCCTTGCGCCGACTGGCGCGCGAGGTGCGCGAGGAATTAGAACAGAAATCGATCATTTCAGATTGAAGATTTCAGATTGAAAGCGACCGCGGGAATGTTTGCCTGATGCCGCAACCTCATTCCTGAAAAATCTGAAATCAACCATCTGAAATCTGAAATAGTTTCGGCGACCGGCAGGCTCCTTGATCCCACATTAGCCAAATGCAGGCAAATGTGGGCCACCAGGGCTGGAATGCGCCACCAGATCAACTACCCCACGTCAGCCCAACAGCAGGACAGGACGTGGGGCAGCAAGCCACACAGCTTTCGCGGAGCCGTGTTACTTCGATATTGCGGAAAACAAATCCGATCCCAACAGAGACTGGAAGCGGTTGTCATCGGCCTTGAAGTGAATCATCAGTTTGCCGTTGTCGGAATCCACTGTGGTGGCATCGATGGCGGTCTTTTCAACGGGTGAAGAGCCCATCTTCTTCAGCATAAGGCCGGCCTTCAGCAGCGATGAGAGCGTGGCGGCAGCCATCGGATCTCCGGTCACGACCGTCAGGTCCAGGGAAACACCATGCGTGAAATCCACCGTGTAGTAAGACCCTGTCAAGCGCTTCTTCACCACGTCATAATCGGCCAGCTTGGCGGCGTCACCCATGGCTGAGCGAAGCATATTCTGCGATCCGACCGAGTCCAGCACGCTCCAAATGGCACCATCTTCGACGGAGGACATCAGATTCGTGATGTCCGTATTGCTGGTCACGCTCGGAGCCTCTCCGTCGCGGGCGTCCAAGGCATTGTGGATCGACTGAGTATCGCCGAACAGCATGGTCGTGTCGTCGAGAAACGTCATCGACATGCCGGAGGCGGGATAGAGAAACGTGGTGCGATATTTCTCCGGCTTGGTCTTGGCCGCCTTCTGCTTCGCAAGAAACTTCTTAACCTGAAAATCGCCGGTAGCGAAACCGATCGAGCGCAACTGTTTCCCGGCACGGAACATGACAAACGACAGTCCTTCGACGTCGGTGTCGGGATCTATGCCCATGTCCTTCAGCGCATTTTCGAACTGCTTCAGATTATCCGGCAGTATCTTGGCTTTGAGCGCCATGCCGGAGTCGGAGTTCCGCAATGCGCGGTAATCGACGGAGATAATCTGCTGCACGTCAGACGGTACGGCGGTCTTTGCATTGGAAGCCAACGGCGCCGCAAACGAGAGCGTCGCCAGGAACAGACAGCAAAAGAGAGCTATAAGACGCTTCATAATTAGCATTTTACCCGAGTTCTGCAGGTTCAGAGTTGATTGTCGCCGATTCTCGTCACCGGGGTGACAGTGAGCATTCGCGTATGCAGCCTAGGCGTCCAGAGTTGATTCCTCCGCCTGCTTGTATTCAACCCGCTCGCGGGAGGGGAGTTGCGCGATTCCAAAGTGGCAGAAACCATCCGGCACCGAGGTGCCAGAGCCTGGGTTGTGGCTCGATGAGACCCAGCCTCTCAGCCCTTCAGCACTCCGGCGTTGACCAGCGATTGCAGAATCTTGATCCCATCCGTCATGCCCAGGGCCGGTTCACTGGCGCGTTCCGGATGCGGCATCATGCCCAGCACGTTGAATCCCTCGTTGCAGATTCCGGCGATGTTGTCGAGCGCGCCGTTGGGGTTTGCCTCAGGCGTCACCTCGCCGGTCGGCGAGCAGTAGCGGAAAATGATGCGATTCTGTTGTCTTAGCTGCTTCATGGTGTCATCGTCGCAGAAGTAGTTGCCCTCCATGTGTCCGATGGGCACGGTGAGCACCTCGCCCTTCGCGCACTGATTGGTGAAGGGCGTCTCCGGATTCTCGCAGCGAATGTGCACGGGCTTGCAAATGTACTTGAGTCCCTGGTTCCGCATCAGCACGCCGGGCAGCAACCCCGCCTCACAAAGGATCTGGAAGCCGTTGCAGATGCCAAGCACGAGCCCGCCGGAGGCGGCGAAGCGGCACACCGATTCCATGATGGGCGAGAACCTGGCGATAGCCCCTGTGCGCAGGTAGTCACCATAGGCAAAGCCGCCGGGAACGATGACCGCATCGCAGTCGTGGAGGTCGGGCGAGTCGTGCCAGAGCATGGTCGCGGGCTGCTCAAAAACCTCCTTGAACGCCCAATATGCATCGTGATCGCAGTTGGAACCGGGGAAAACTATGACGCCAAATTTCATCGCAGTGCCTTGTTTCGAGTTTAGCACGCAGGCAGGGCAGGACAGTCTCGAGAAGATGACGGCAAGCCCCACCCAAGCTTCGCTTGAATGGGGCACCCGCTTTGGTTCCCGCTGCCGGATCAAGTATCCTGAAAGGCTAGTCGAGCCTTCGACAATCCCTCTGTGGACTTGCCGGGGGTGAGAGGCGACTATGATTCTACGTCACCACTTCGAGCTAACCTTTGGCGCGCTCAAGCGCTGGTTCATTGCCCAGTGCTACGACGCGCTGATTGTCGGCCTGCTCTGGCTGGCGGCGCTGTGGTACCTGCATGTTCCGCTGGCGATTTTCTGGGCTCTGGTGGGCGGATTGTTGCAGTTCGTTCCGAATTTTGGCCCGGTGCTGGCCTTGCTGGGCCCGACGCTGACTTTGTTATTATCCCGTGCCAGGTGGGAGCAGTTCGTCGCTCTGCTGATCGCCTACGCGGCGATCGCAATTGTCGACGGGCTTCTGTTGCAGCCCTACTTGATGCACCGGCAGAACCGGGTTCCCGTGTGGGCATCTATTCTGGCGCCGTTGGTGCTGGGATTCATCATCCCGTTCTGGGGAGTGTTCCTGGCTCCGCCACTGTTGGCCGTCATCTACGCGTATGTGCGCCGCAAGCAGACGCGAAAGGAGGCGGCGACACGTTCAGGCGAAGTCGTCATTCTTCCGCCAGAGCGCCCGGCCAACCCCAGACACACGGAAGCGGCTCCTATAATCGATTCCGAAGCAGAGCCCGGCAGGCGTGAAAGGCCGTGCCGCGACTGGAGCAATCCCGGCGGCGAGCACCGGAATCGCTAAGCGTCGGGTGCCGCAATGGTATAATCCCTGCTTGCCTGTGTGCTTTGAGCGGCAGTATTGCAGCGACCACACGTCGTTGGCACCGGCGCATATTGGTAATCCCGGGGATCCCCGGCGCGCGCCGTAGTTGTGCGCGTTGGGGCAGAGCCACCGGGGCGAACCAAAGAAGACAAAATCCATTCATCCGGCGAGGTTCACATGTCCGGCCATTCTAAATGGGCCACAATCAAGCACAAAAAGGGCGCGCTTGACGCAAAGCGCGGAAAGATTTTCACCCGTCTCATCAGGGAAATTTCCATGGCCGCCAAGAGCGGCGGCGATCCTGAAAAGAATCCCCGGTTGCGGACTGCCGTTGCGGCAGCCAAGGCCGAGAACATGCCGTACGACAACGTCAAGCGCGCCATTCAGCGCGGCACGGGCGAGTTGCCGGGCGTGACCTACGAAGAGATTACCTTTGAAGGCTACGGTCCCGGCGGAGTCGCGGTTCTGGTCGAGGTCACCACCGATAACCGCAACCGCACCGTCAGCGAGATGCGCCACGCCTTCAGCAAGAACGGCGGCAACATGGGCGAGTCCGGCTCGGTGGCATGGATGTTCTCCAAAAAAGGCGACATTGTGATTCCGAAAACGGCGGCCAAGGAAGATGACCTGATGAACATCATTCTGGAAGCCGGCGCCGACGACCTCAAGGACGATGGCGACAATTGGGAAATCCTGACCGACCCTGCTTCATACGAGCCCGTGCTGGACGCGCTTAAAAAGGCCGGCATCAAGCCCGAGGTCGCTCAGATCGGCATGATTCCGCAAAATTACATCAAGCTCGAGGGACACCAGGCCTCGACCATGATCCGCTTGATGGAGGCCCTGGAAGATCAGGACGACGTGCAGAACGTCTACGCTAATTTCGATATCGACCAGAAGCAGTTGGAAGAGGTCGCCGGATAGCAGATAGTTTGAATACGGCTAAGTCCGAAGGTGCCCCACGTTCGCCAGCGTTTGGCTAACGTGGGGTAGTTTTTTGAGCTGCAAAGCGTCAGGTGGTAATGGGTATTTCTCAGCCTGTTGTCAGCGCTTCTCGCGTACAATTCAGAGCTGATCAGCCAACTACATTTGTCAGGGACGACCGATGAAGCTCCGCGCGATACTTCTGATTGCTGTTTGCTCCTCAATTCTCTTTCTGCCCGGCTCTTCAGCGTTAGCCCAAACGGCTGTGCAGGCAGGCGATGAGACCGCCGGAATCAGGAGTAAACACTGGAATCTTGGCGTCTTTGTTGGCGGAGGCAGCGGAGTGGGGGTGCGCTCGAACGTGCAGATGTTTCGCAGCGGCGCGCGCATTGGCCGCGTCATGACCGGCGAGCTCGCTCACGGCTGGAGGAAGGGTACGTTTGAACTCGCTGCCGAGATCACGCCCGTCGATTACATCTTTTGGCACAGGCATCAAGACGTCTATGGCTTCGGCATTACACCCGTCGACATGAAATGGAACTTCACCAGCGGCAAGCGCCTGGTGCCGTTCGTCGAAGCCGCAGGTGGCGTCATACGGAGTACGGTGGACATTCCTCCCGGAGATACCTCGCGCATCAACTTCACCCCCGGCGGCGGAGGGGGCATGCACATCTTCCTCAAACCCGACCACGCGCTAACCTGGACGCTGCGCGCTGTGCACATTTCAAACGCTTCGCTCGGCAGTCACAACCCGGGCGTGAACGCCTCTGTGCAAGCTAGCCTGGGTTATACGTGGTTCAAGACGCGATAGGTTTTGTTTGCCATGGCGCTGATTGAATCTGTTCCGAACTTCTCCGAGGGCCGCGACCCGGCGATAGTGGACGCCATCGCCGAGGCCATGCGCGCCGACGGCGTCTACCTGCTCGACCGCCATATGGACGCCGACCACAATCGCAGCGTCATCACCTTGGCCGGGGACCGCGAAGCGCTGATGGAAGCCGTTCTGCGCGGCATCGGCAAGGCTGCCGAGCTGATCGATCTTACCCGGCACAGGGGCGTACATCCGCGCATTGGCGCAACCGACGTGGTGCCTTTTGTGCCCATAGAGGGAGTCACGCTGGAAGACTGCGCGCAGATGGCGCGGCAGGTGGGCGCGGAGGTCTGGAAGCGCTACCGCATCCCCGTCTATCTGTACGAGAGCGCCGCCACGCGTCCGGAGCGGGTCCAACTGGAGAACCTGAGGCGCGGGCAATTCGAGGGACTGCGCAAGGAAATCGCGACCAACCCCGAACGCATGCCCGACTTCGGCGAGCCGCGCGTCCATCCCACGGCCGGAGCCACTGCGATTGGCGCACGCAAGTTTTTGGTCGCCTGCAACGTTTTTCTGAATACAAGCGATGTCGAAATCGCCCGCAAAATAGCTCGGACGGTGCGCTTTTCCAGCGGCGGGTTGCCGTTCGTCAAGGCAATGGGCGTGCCGGTTCGGGGACTGGCGCAGGTCTCCATGAACCTGACCGACACGGAGCAGACGCCGATTGCGCGCGTCTTTGAGCTCGTCAAAGGCGAAGCCGCGCGGCACGGGGTCGCCGTACTTTCCAGCGAAATTGTTGGGCTGGTTCCACGGAAAGCGCTGGAGGATGCAGCCGGGTCGCTTCTCCAGTTGGAAAACTTCGACTCGTCGTTGATCCTGGAAAACCGCCTGGCCGCCGCAAGAGCGCACAGCAAAACCAGCTAGAGCGTGTTTCAAAGCGAGATCAGGGCTCGATATAACTGCTCAAAACTTTTGAATCGTACGCCTGTAGCAGCGTTCTTCACTTTCACATGGTATTGTGTGCCGCCTTTTGACAGAACGGATTTCATTTGGCTGACCTGCGCTCCAGTAAGGAGATACCCTTCTTCCGTATCTTCAAGTAGTACGAGACACCACTTCCGGCCTGACGCAACGAGCTTGTCGCGAACGGCGTAGGTGATGCCCCACCAGTCGTACGAAAAATCCGTCCTTACATAAACCAGAAGGTCGAGCGGAACAATCCCTGAATCCTTGCCATAAGCCAAAACCTCAATCACCTGCGACCGTGGTGGGGCACCAGTCCACTTTCCCGATACAAAGGCATGTCTGGTGCAAAAATCTTTGAACTCGCTGAATCTGTCTGCCGCCTGCATGCTTGTAACCTGCCCTTAGAGTGTCATCCTGAGCGGAGAGATTCGTCTGCCCCGCAGACGAACCTCGAAGTCGAAGGATCCCTATGACAAAACAACACTCCTTCACAGCCGCTTGTTCACCCACTCTTCAACACGATCGAGGGCCTTCCCGATGTTCTCGATCGAGTTGGCGATCGAGAAGCGCAGATACCCTTCGCCATAGGCGCCGAAGGCGGTGCCGGAAAGCACTGCGACACCGGCCTCTTGCAGCAAGGCGTCCGCCAGCTTTCTGGACGGCCATCCGGTCTTGGTGATGTTCGGGAACATGTAGAACGCGCCTTTGGGCACCTTGCAGGAGAAGCCCTTGATGCGGTTGATGCGCTCGGCGAAGTAGTCGCGACGACGCTTGAACTCGGCGCACATCACGCCCACGGAACTCTGATCGCCCTTGAGGGCGGCGACTCCGGCCATCTGGGTAAAGCTGGCGGTGCAGGAATTGGCGTTGGTCTGCATCCGCGCGATAACCTGCGCAAGGTCGGGACGCATGACGCCGTATCCCATGCGCCAGCCGGTCATGGCGTAGGTTTTCGAGAAGCCATCGAGAAGAATGATGCGGTCCCGCAGCTGCGCGTGCTTGAGGATCGAGTGGTGCTTGCCTTCAAAAATCAGGCGGCAGTAGATTTCGTCGCTCAAAATCTGGGTATTGTAATTGCCGACGGCGCTGGCGATGTCGGCAATGTCCTGTTCGGTCAATATGCCGCCCGTGGGATTCTGCGGCGAGTTCAGGATAATGAGCTTGGTGCGCTCATTGATCAGGCCCGCAAGCTCGTTGACGTCGAGGCGGAAGTCCATCTCCTCACGCAGACGGATGGGCACAGGCTTGGCGCCCACGAAGTTGATCATGGACTCGTAGATGGGAAAGCCGGGATTGGGGTAGATGACCTCATCGCCTTCCTCGGCCAGCGCCATGATGCTGAAGAACATGATGGGCTTGCCACCCGGAACCACGACAACCTCATCGGGCGAGACCTTGATGTTGCGGCTGGCCGCCACCTCGTCGGCAATCGCCTGCCGCAGCTCAGGCAGGCCCGCCGAAGGGCCGTAGTGCGTGAAGCCGTGGTGCATGGCCTCACTGCCCGCTTCAATGATGTGCGCTGGAGTGTCGAAATCAGGCTCGCCGATTTCCAGGTGAACAATGTCTCTGCCCTGCTTTTCCAGGGCGCGCGCCTTTACCAAGACCTCAAAGGCGGTTTCCGTGCCAAGGCGAGACATCCGGCTCGCCAGGCGAAGTTCTGTTTGGATTGCTTGAGTCATAGTATCCATGCCTGTAATCGATTGAATTACTGTTTGCATTCTTTCACATAGAGAAAGAAGCGCAAGCAATTTGCGAAGGTCGTTGGGAGCCGGCGGAATAGCGCGCCGGTCCCGAAGGGTTGCGGCGCTAATCAGTGCTGGAAAGCTGCTGAAAAACTCTTCTTAGCCTACAAACTAACAGCCACAGACAGTGTGCCCCCGGCGAATGCGAACGGAGACTCCCGGGCAAACAACCGCACTAATATTGACCGGGTTCACGATCTCGCCCCCGCCGGGGGTATGAATCCTGAAGGATTGGCCTTCTGAGGATAACGTATTGCATGGCGATCCATAATTGTTCAGTGATTCGCAACACAGGGTGTTGTGACGATAAATTGTCAATCGGCGACCGTAGGGCGCGGCTGAAGAGGCTCGAAAAAACTCCTGGGAGTGTCATCCTGAGGTCGCGCCGATTTTGCGCGTCCGAAGGATCTGTTTTTTCCCGGCAAGTGCAAACAGCAGATCCTTCGCTCTGCTCAGGATGACACCCTCGGAGAATAGTTTTTCAGCAGATGTGAAACTGCGAACCGGTGAAACAGCTTCTAGTCTTGCAGCTCTCTTTGATTGTCCGCGGCGCGGATCACCTTTTCGACGCGGTAAGGCACTCCGCCGCCGGAATCGTGGAATTGGCGCACCTGCAATTCGCCCAACAGGCCAAAGGCCAGCAATTGCACGCCAGCCACGATCATCACCGCCGCCAGAATCAACAGCGGCCCGTGCTGATCCATGACGTTGGTATGGAACAACAGTTTCAAGGCCATCATCCAGAGCGCAATCGCCGAACCGCCGAAGATGCCCGCCATCCCTACGGTTCCGAAAAAGTGCAACGGTCTCGACAGATACTTGAGCAGGAAGCGAATCGTAATCAGGTCAAAGAAAACCCGGAAGGTGCGCGTGATGCCGTAATGCGACTTACCGTTATCCCGGTTGATGTTCCTGATGGGAATCTCGCAGATGCGCGCGCCATACCACGAGGCCAGGGCGGGAATAAAGCGGTGCATGCCCTCGCCATAGAGCGGAACCTGCTCGATGAGTTCGCGGCGATAGGCCTTGTAAGTGGTGCCGAAATCGTGCAGATCGACGCCACTCAGCTTCGACATCAACCAATTGGCGCAGCGCGAGGGAATTCGCCGCATCACCAGATTGTCGATGCGCACCTTGCGCCAGCCGCTCACAATGTCGTAGCCTTCGTTAATTTTTTCGATGAACGCCGGAATGTCGTCCGGGTCGTGCTGCAGGTCGCCATCCATGGCAATGACATACTCGCCGGTGGCATGATCGAAGCCGGCCGCCAGCGCCGAGGTCTGGCCGAAGTTCCGGCTCAGCTTTACCACCACGACGCGGCTGTCGATGGCAGCTACTTCCTCGAGCAGGTGGAAGGTCTGATCGCGGCTGCCGTCGTCGACAAACACCAGCTCGAAGGGCTCGCCCGCCGATTCCATGACGGCCTTCAGCCGGTCATAAAGCTCGGTGATGCTTTCCTGCTCATTGTGAAACGGAACAACAATGGAAAACTTAGGCACGATGGAGTCATTATATCAAGATAGGTCGCTCGCCCTGAAAGTCGTCAGTTCACGGTGAGCGTGAACGTAGTGTTACGCAGGATCGCTCCGCTGCTGGCTGTCACGGTGACGGTGTAAATTCCAGCGGGCGTGCCCGTGTTGATTGCGTTCGCCTGGCTTGTGTTCCCGCTGCCGCCGCCTCCGCAGCCCACACTTGCAATCAAGAACCCGGCCAGGAGCAGTACAAGCGCCGCATAACAATAGCGTCGTCTTCCGTGGATGCCGGCAAAAATGAGCACGCCACCGAACATCAGGATTGTGCTCGCCCGCCACGAACCCGGCCTCGGCGGTTGACCGTGGTGGAGAGACGCCGTTTGCGGCGCAGTGGTGCTGATCGTCAAGGTAGCTCCAGAGGCAATCGTAGGCTGCCCCGGAGAGAAGGAGTAGCTGGTCTCAGGCGGTAGCCCGGAGCAGGAAAGGCTCAAACTCGCTGAGGACCCAGGGCTGGAAAAGGCAATCGAAACCGCAACGCTTCCGCCGCTGGCGACGCTTGGCGGCGTACTGGCTGTGAGCGTGAAATCGGTGATCGAGGCCCAATTTGTCGCTAAGGCGTTCGCGTCTACCGAACCCAACCCGGTTGCCAGATCGTACCCGGCGCCGGCATTGTAGCCGTTCATAACCCCGGAAACGCCCTTTTGGGTGGATGAACAGCCAGACGATTTGCCCGCGCAAGGCACCGCGTTCGTCCCGGACGTGATGTCGTGATAGACGCCCGATGGTCGAGGCCAATGGATATAAGTGAAGATTCGGATTGCCCTGCTGAGAGCCGGTGTACTGGTCGACGATCGCCATCAGACCGGCAAAGGCTTGTACTGCCACTGAAGTACCGCTATAGATGTAAACGCTTCCGGGGCACTTCCGGTTGAGACACACGGCATAACCATCGTGCGCCGCAGCCGTCAGCGACACATCCGGCAGCAAACGATGCCGGGCTGGCCCGGGGAGCCGGGATCATCAGCGGCGAGGGCTCCCGTGCCTGTCTGCCACGCGGGCCTGCCATAGAGCGTGCTGACTCCGCCGCCGCTCGCCATTAGGCCGGAAGCGGAGCTCTCGTTCCACACCACTTCCGGGATGTATCGGTTCGCCGAAGCTCTATGCGTATCTGAAGTACTGTTCCAGTAGGTAGAGTCGCCGTTCTCGTTGAACTGCGTTCCACCGACAGCGACGTTGTAGGGCGTGGAAGCCATTCCGCTCACTGCCAAGCCGTGGGTTGCGTTTGTACTGTCTGGGTCGTCGCAACCGGCGGAGCCGTTGTCCATGGCGGAAACTAAAACCGATATTCCCTGGGCCGCTGCCTGCTGCCAAAGCGAGTTGTAAAACGTGTTCCCGTGGGCTCCCATATCCGATTCGCAGTCCCCATAACTTATGCTCAGCACCGGAGCCAGGTTGTTGTCCACGATATAGGCGGCCGAGAGGTCTATTCCGTCAGTGCTAGGCGTGCTTTTGGAAACCACCAACAGGATCGTCGCGCCTTTGGCAACCGCGCCGGCCCACTGCACGTCGAGTTCGGACTCCTCCTCATCGTCGGAGACAATTCCGGGGTCCGAGCCGGTGAGGATAATTTGCGGCGCTTTTCGCGGGAGTCCGAAAAGGTCTTGAAAGTCGCTGACATCGCCGGTGTCGATATTGCTGCGGGCGACGATGGCGATCTTCTGGCCGGTCCCATCGATGCTCGGGCTCGCGCTCCACAGAGGCAGCACGTTATAGATCGTCGCAAAGTCGTACGGCCCCAGCGCGTGACTTCCGCCACTGAGGTTGAATTCCGGGGCGGCCGTTGCATTGGTCCGGGCAAGCGAAGTCTGAGTGACCCCATGATGCATCGCGCGCCGTGGAAAATTGTGCAGAGAGGCAATACCTTTCACGACCGGCGCCAGCGCGGCTGGAATATACGGATTGGTAGCGTTGGCCCAGTACTGCTTGCCCTCCACTACGTAACTGTTGATCTGCGTGTGGAATGCCTCTGCCACCTGAGCCGCGGTGCCGCTGAATTCTACGAAACGCCGTCCTCGGGCCACCGCATTCACACGAAAACCATGATTCCGCAGCCAGGCGGTGATGGTCTCAACGTCCTGCGGGGCTGGGCCAAACTGCTCGCCGAACTCCCGTGGGGTTAGCCAACGGCGATAGCTGGAAGAAGCAGGGTCTTGCTGCGCAGCCAGAAGCGCCTCAAGGGACTCCTGCTGCGCCGTGCTTCCGCCGAGGAGCAGCATCATCCGCTCCATCGCCAAATCGGTATCGGCGGCGGCACCGGGCGTTGCGGAATGGACCAGCCGATGAACGTTTCCTTTCAGTTCAACGAGCTGGCTCTCGTCGACCGCGCCCGTAATGCGCGCATCCGGCACCGACTGGGCTGCAACGGCAGAAACCAGTCCGACCGAAACCAATAACAGAAGAACGCGCAGAAACCGCATCCAAAAGCTCATCGTAGAAACCAGAGTTGCGCAATCTTGGCAAGCGTCTGCTCTGAAGTCAAACGAATTTCGCAAGCAGCGGAGAGATTGCAATCCAGGGGTAAGTCGAACACCCGACCAGTAGTTCGAGAGAGGCGGGAGCCCGACTTCGCGCTAGGGTCTTCACCTGTTATGCCGGCCACTTCTAAGAATTCAAGCTACTCCTTCAAAGCCGAGTTATGAACGGTCTAACTACCGCCGGGCGTACTGAAGCGCAGACGCGGAAATGCCGATAACACAAATACGGCTCCACGCGAGCCGGCCATATGGCTCATGTTTGCGCAGGGACGCTAATAGAGAGGGCGCTCTGGTGAAGGCAAAATATCAGGAGAATTTCGTGCGGGTTCCTTGGAGTTTGGCGCGATTGCCTCCGTTCCCTCTGGTAGCGACGAGGGTACTTCACCTCGTAGCCAAGAATGATTCTTCCCTGCACCAGTTGAGCGCCTTGATTTCGACCGACCAGGCGTTTTCGAGCGAGATCCTCACCATTGTCAACTCACCCATCTTTCCTATTCACACGACAGTGACAAGCATCCAGCAAGGCATCGCCGCGCTCGGCCTGGAGCGAGTCAAGGGTTTGGCGGTCACGGTTGGGGTTCGAGCGTATCTCGGCGGCGCGCTAAAAAATCCATCGTTGCAGGCAATCTGGCGCCACAGCCTGGCATGCGCCTTGCTGGCCGAAGAATACGCAAACTCAAGCCTGATGGACAAAGGGACGGCCTACACGGCTGGAATCATGCACGACATTGGCCGGGCGGCGCTGGCGGTCATCCAACCCAAACGATACGCAGATTTCCTGCAGAGCATTCAAGAAGAGCCCTTGGAGGTACTGCGGCGCGAGCGCGAGTTGTTCGAACTCGACCATTGCGAGGCGGGACGGCGCTTGGCGGTAGATTGGAAGCTGCCGAACCCGTTTCTCAATATCATTCCACGCCATCATGCCGACCAGCAGGCCGGCGGTGCGTTTGACCTGCTCACCGTCATTCGCCTCGCTTGCAGTATGGCGGACACGATTGGATTTTCCGCGGCTCCCTCACTCAAGTGTTGCAGCTACGGGAAACTGTCAAACGAAGTTCCCGAGCGGGTGCGCGACCTGCTTCCGCTGGAGCCCGAGGAGCTAGCGTTTCGGATCGCCACCAAGATCAACTCGATTGAATCGGTGTATTGACCGAGCAAAGCGATTTCCCCATCGGCGTATTTCGACGTTTCGTTCAGGGCCGCACTGGATTACGCTGGTGGCGGTGGCGCGATGCCCATACTCGACAACCTGGAGCCGTGGCGTCCCTTGACGCGCATGGCACTGATTGGCTGGCTGGTGTTTTTCGGTGCATTCCTGGTATACGCTGCCGCCGACCGTAGCGGGTTTCTGTTCATTGATAACGCGAACCTGGTGGTACACGAAGGCGGGCATCTGCTGTTCGGCTGGTTCGGTCCGACGCTGGGGCTCTGGGGCGGAACCCTGTTGCAGTGGCTGGTACCGGCTTTGCTGGCCGCATACTTCTTTGCGCAAAGGCAGATCGCCGGTTTCTGCTTCAGCCTCTTTATGCTGTTTGAGAACTTCCTTTACACCGCAACATATATGGCTGACGCACGGGCGCAGGTCTTGTTCCTTGTGAGCGTGGGCGGGGGCGAAACTACGCACGATTGGTTCGCCATCTTTTCCAGCTTGGGCGTGCTGCAACGGGACACACAGATCGCGGCCACGGTGCGGGCGTTGGGATGGATCGGCATGCTGGCCACGGTGGTATGGTTCGCCTGGCGCGGCTGGACACTCGACGATCCACCAGCCGATTAACGGGCGGCGGAGACGTCCGCTTGGAATGCCGTATCACTGCTTGAGCGCGGGCGCGTAGTATCCCTTGCGGACCTGTATGCGAAGGTCACCATCTTTGATTCGAACATGAAGCTTGCGGTAAGTGCCGTCCGGCTTTTGAGTCGGTGTATAGCCGATGTAATACTGGTTGCGCAGCTCTTCTGAAATCTGCGCGATGGCTTTTTCCACCTCGCGGGGTTTTTGACCGACATCGATCACCCTGCCGCCTGTTTCCTTGCAGATTTTTCCGATATCCTCGCTGCGCGCTCCGTAGTCATAGTCGTAGGCGAGCAGCACATAAACCGACGTGTCGGCCCTTTGCGCTGCCTCTATGGTGGCGGCCAGTTTGGTTTCGCTGCCCTGGTCGATTCCGTCGGTTATGACGACGATTGCTTTCCGTCCGACCTCGTGTTGCATTTCTTCGGTTGCGGCCAGGTAGATTGCGTCATAGAGCAGCGTACCGCGCGAGCCTTTTCGCGTATCCGGGAATCCCTCTTTGCCCGGAAGTATCCAGTCGCCGGCATCGCTGCTGGTTTCGAGCAAAGCGAGCTTCAGAGGATCAGTGCTGGGGCCGGTGAGATCTTGCAGCAGATCCACTCCCACATCAAAACTCATCAGGAACGCCAAGTCCTTATCGCGCATCACGTTGTTGAGAAATTGGCTTCCAATCCGGCGCACGAAGGGCAGAATGCGATGAGTGCTGCCGCTGGTGTCGACCAGCAGCCCGAGGGTTAACGGCTGACTGGCATCCGCCGAGAAGTACTTGATAGTTTGCGGCTTGCCATCCTCTAAGACCTCAAACTGGTCCCGGGAAAGGTCATGCACTGGAACGCCGCTCGAATCTTTCACCGCGAAGAACAGGTTCACCAGGTTGACGTCGACCGAAAAACTGGCAACGCTGTCCGGCTGCTGCTCCGAGGCGGGCTCCCGTTTTTCGCCCGCCGCTGGCCGCGGCATCTGAGCAAAAGCCGAAATCGAGATGACAAGAAGCAGGAAGGAGAGAGACCACTTGCGGGCGATGTGCATGGGTGAACGCTTTCCACAACGTCGACTCTGTGGTTAGTTGCTGGAAAAATCACTCCGAGTTTTCCGCCCGAATAGAAATCGGCAATCGACGTGAGGATGAAACAGGCAGGCGCGACTGAACCTGAAATGATGCACCCACGAATCCGCGAAATTACCTAATGTAGTGCGTCATCAATCAGAACACCGCAAACTGACCCCACGAAGCGGGGAAAAGATGGTAGCCCATGGCGTCAGCCATGGGTTTTGGAATGGGAAATCTGGAAAGCCCGCAACGCGGGCGACAGAATCTCGGCCGGTTCTGTCGCCCCCTTCGGGGGCTTGCGATCCCGGACGCCCTTGCATCCACGGCTTGCGCCGTGGGCTACCGTCTGCCGCCACCTTCGGCGGCTGGGAGAAACGTTGATCTGTTTGACGCACTACACTAGCGGTGCCGGTCGCGTTCGTATGCCCGGAGTTCGGCGACAATTTCCTTGGCCGCAGCTCGCGCCCGGTCGCCGTCCTCCGGCTCGAACGAGATGGCGCCCACACGGGCATGGCCGCCTCCGCCGTAGCGCTCACAGATTTTCGCCAGGTTGGTAAGCTCCGTCGCCGTGGTCCATGGGTTCGAACCGACGGAGACTTTCATCCGGAAGCTGCTCTTGCTGAGCCCGACGCTGTAAACGCACTCGGGGTGCAGGTAGTAGGGTATGAACTTGTTGTAGCCCTCCAGGTCGAATCCGGTAACGTCGAAGAACACCGTTCCCTGCTTACTCTCGGCGTGGTCCGCCAGAATCTTGAGCGAGCCGCGGTGCCGCTCCAGCAAAGGTGGAATCAGAGGGGCGACCAGAGGGTCTTCCACGATCTGCAGTAGCGACCGAGTAGCCAGCATAGGAATGAGGCGCGGCAGGAGTTGCGAGTCCTGACTGGCCTCGATGACCATGGTCAGTCGGGTGGCGGGCGAACGCATTCCCACGGCGTCCTCGGGGCTGTCATAAAGCGCCCCGTCGATGATGTCGGCCCAGTGGACTAATTCCCGAACGGGCTCCAGGTCGAAGCCAAAACGATTCTCAGCCACGGTGGCGATCAGCTTGGTGCAGGACCGGAAGTCGGGATCATAGAATTTCGTGTTACTCTGCTGCTGCTCAAAATGAGCCGCATCTTCCGCCGTAAGAAATGCGCTCTGGTGATGATCGAACCACCAGGTAATCTTCGGGGATGCCGAGTATTTGAAATCGACGATCGCGTTTTCGTCGCCGGTAAAATCGTTCTCATCGAAGAGAGCTCCGGCCCGGTGCACAAGGCCGACGAATTCGAATTCGGCGTTGGCACGAATCCGCTCGCGATAGAAGCGCGAGAAGAGGGCGGCGGAACACGCCCCGTCAAAGCACTTGTGGTGGTAAAAAACTCGAATGAGCACTCAGGGCCTTCCTCGGACAAGAAGCACATCGCCCGCTTCCGCCGATTGTCCAAAATCAATGCAGGGATAAAAACAACTAGGATTGCCAATTTGCCGCCATAAAGTCAAGCGTGTTTCGCAGGAAAGATTTCCGGTGCAGGGTTCAAACCGATGCCGGAGTCAGCCATGAGCATCCGGCAGCATTCCCGTTTTTGGATTCCATGACACAAACAGCTCTACGCGCCCCCATCGCGCAGGGCCTCGCCTCTCACCCCGATCTTTGATGCTCAGGGGATGCTCAGGCGTGCTTCTCCGCAAATTCGCCGATGACCGGCAGCTTGAACATCACGCCCTGATAGGCCTTGATCAACAGCACTATCCAACAAATCAGGAACGCCAGCTCCACCATCGGCCACAGTGCCAATCCCAAAAAGGGGATGAAAACCACCCCGTGCAAGGCGACCCAGGCAATTGTGAACAGGATCGACTGGAAAGCATGAAAACGAATGAAGCGATTACGGTTGTATGGTTCCACAATCAAAAAAATAACGGCTGCAAAAAAGATATAGCAGAGCATTCCGGCCAGGTTCTGCGAGATTGCCGGAGTTGCAGTGGGCGGCTGGTTGCCGCTTGGCGCAGCCCCTGCCGGGCCGGGTCCAGAAGCGCTGGAGGCGGGTCCGGCGGCAGGGTTGTCGTGCTTCACCGCCGCGCCGCAGCGGGGGCAGAAAACCGCCGTTTCATTCAGTGGTGCACCGCAATCCATGCAGAATGCCATGCTCACCCTCTTCCGCCCGGCTGGCGAACGATGTTCGTCCGACCAATACGCGTAACTACGAAGCGTGCCGGGAACTCCGTTCCCTTGGGCCTCACTGGTTGAGGAGCGGCTCACACATAGCGCCGCAGCTTCTTCCCGCATTCCTCGCAAATTCCATAGATCTGAAACGTGTGCCGGGTGGTGACGTAGCGATGCTTGAGGCCGATTTCCTGCTCGACTTTCTCAATCTCGGGCGAAAAGAATTCGACCGAACTGCCGCACTCTGTGCAGACCATGTGATGGTGGTTGCGGCGGTTCAATTGATGCTCGTAACGCGCTACCCCGTCCTGAAAAGCCACGGCGCTGGCCAATCCGCAATCGGCAAACAACTTCAAGGTGCGGTACACGGTCGTAAACCCGATCCGGGGATCGCGGTTCTTGACCAGATGGTGCAACTCCTCGGTGGACAGATGGTCGTGTGTTTCCAGGAACGTGCGCAGAATGGCGTCGCGCTGCGCCGTACGCTTCAAGCCGACGCGCTTTAAGTGAGCATAAAAAATCTCTTCGGCCACGCGATGCATTTCCCGCGAAACCGTTGAGTAGTCGTCAATGCGTTTCGGTAGCATGGTCAGCTGTCGGTCGGACAATTGGGTTCAGCCGTAGAATAACATTCGTGGCTGCACGCGCCCAACTAATTGCGTGAATTCATTGCGCTTGCAGGTTTCTCAGCTTGATGCCTTCACTATTTTGCGGCAGCGGCCTCGGGCTTGCCGGCGGATTCCGCATGGCATAATGCCTTCAGGCCCATGTTTCACTCTACTGCCCCTACGGATCATCATTTCGCCAGCCGCGCCGCCGCTCCAGCAAGCGTCTTGCCATCCGAGCCGCGGCTGGCCTTTTCCTGCTTTGTCTTGTCGCAGCTCGCCATGGCTGGCGCCTGGTTCTTTGCCGCCGCCCGGGCCGCCCTGCCGCAACTCGATGGCACGCTGCCGGTTGCCGGACTGAGCGCTTCCGTGACCGTGCTGCGCGATGCGCAGGGCGTTCCGTCTATCACTGCCGGTTCCCTGCCCGACCTTTTCTTTGCCCAGGGATATGTGACGGCGCAGGACAGGCTTTGGGAGATGGACATGAGCCGGCGCTATGCCGCCGGCGAACTTGCCGAAGTAATGGGCGGCGATTACCTCAAACTCGACATCGCGCAGCGTGTCCTTGGGCTGCGCCAGGTGGCGGAGGGGGCCGTTTCACAGCTTTCCGCTCGTGACCGCCAGTACATGGATTCCTACGCGCGGGGAGTGAACGCCTATATTTCGGCGCACCAGCGCTCACTTCCGCTCGAGTCTCGCGTGCTGCGCTATTCCCCGCGTGAGTGGACTCCGGTCGACAGTTTTCTGGTGGGCGCCATGATGGCGGAGATGCTGAACCACTATGGTTATCGCGACAAACTGGAGCGCGAGAAGCTAGGCGCCAAGTTGGGGCCCGAGTTGACTGCAGATTTGTTTCCCACGACTTCCGGGCGCGACATACTGCCAAACGGAGAGCGTCCGCTTACCCCTGGCGCGGACGCCAACGGCACGGAAAACGGTCTTGTGCCCGACGCACATCGAGGTCATCGCCGACGCCATCTCCATGCTGCTCTTGACCCTCTTCGCGGAAGGCATGTCCCGGCGCGGTCCGGGGACCCTCCCGAGCTTGTACCCGGATCAAACAACTGGGTCGTCTCCGGCGCGCACACGGTGAGCGGGAAGCCTTTGCTCGCAAACGACATGCACCTGCCGCATCGCATCCCGAACACCTGGTATGAGATCCATCTCACCAGCGGCGATTACGATGTGGCTGGGGTCTCTTTGCCGGGGTTGCCGGCCGTGATTGTCGGGCACAACCAGCGGATTGCCTGGGGTTTCACCAATCTCGGACCGGATGTCGAGGACCTCTACATTGAGAATTTCAACGGCCAGGGAGAGTATCTGACACCTGGGGGCTGGCAGAAGCCTGCGGTGCGCCATGAAACTATTCGGGTGAGGGGCGGGCGCGACCAAACGTTGGACGTGCTGGTAACCCGTCATGGCCCGGTGATTACACCGGCGCTGCGACTCTCTCCAGCTTTCAAGGATGAGTCCCGCCAGCTTGCCCTGCGCTGGACAATCTATGACCCCGCCGGGTTTTCCTGTCCCTTTTTCGATCTGAATATGGCTCGGAATTGGGACGAGTTCCGCCATGCCCTGTCGCAGATGGGATCACCCGGACAAAACGTCGTCTATGCCGATGTGGACGGGCACATTGGCTATCAAGCCACCGGACTTGTTCCAATCCGGGCCGCCGGGGACGGCTTGACGCCGGCGAACGGAAGCGATGAGAGCCATGACTGGAAGGGGTATATCCCTTTCGACGAGTTGCCGCGGTTCTACGATCCGCCTTCCGGCATACTGGCCACTGCCAACCAGCGCATCACCCCGAATGACTATCCCTACACGATCGCCACCGATTGGGGCAGCCCCTACCGCGCTGAGCGCATTCACCGGGTGCTGCGGGCGGTGAAGAAGTTCACTGCCGCCGACATGCTGGCCCTGCAGAACGATGTTGACTCCGATGTTGATCGCTTCTTTGCCGAGCGCTTTGCCTACGCCGTGGACTCATGGCCGAAGGCGTCGCCACGCGCTCGCGAGGCAGCCGAACTGCTGCGCAAGTGGGACGGCCAGATGAAAGCCGACTCCGCCGCAGCGGCAATCGAGCGTCATGCGCGGCGCAGCCTCTATCAGACTCTGCTTGAGTCGAAGCTGGGGGCGGACGCCGGACAATATGTATGGTTCGGCTCCGGCGTCTGGCTGGAAAACGTCGTCCTGAATCAACTTCCGCGCTGGCTGCCCGCGCAGTTTGGAAGCTATGAAGAGCTGCTGTGCTCAGCGATTGAAAAGACTGTGGACCGCGCACCCAAAGACCTTGCTGCATGGCGTTACGGCGCTGACTTTCCGGTTGAGATCGAGCATCCCCTGTACGGCAAAGTTCCCTTGCTGAAGCGATGGGCAGGCACCGGACGGCAACCGCAGTCAGGCTCCGGCGATACGGTGAAGCAGGTTGGGCGCGGCTTTGGACCTTCTCAGCGTTTGACCGTGGACTTGGCAAAGCTCGACGCGACGACTCTGAACATCGTGAATGGCCAGAGCGGAAACCTGTTCAGTCCCTACTTCAACGACCAATGGGCAGCATGGTACACAGGCGCGACGTTTGCCCTGCTATACACGAGGGAAGCCGTGCAGCAGTCCGCGGCACACCGTCTGGTGCTGGAGCCGCAACGGTAGCGTGGTGCGCCTTATTTCGCCGCTTTAGCGTCGACCGCTTGACCAACGATGTCCACGACGACGTTTGAGCTGCTGCCTGCCACAACCAGATTGGCAAAGGTGTTGTCATAGAGAAGCAATTCCCCGCCCTCGATGACGTACATGATGTTGCGATTATTGAACGGCTTGAGCCACACCATGCCAGTAACGTCGTCACCGTTAACCGGGGTGGTAACGCCGGACAATACGTTCGTCTGGATCTGCGAGCCGACGGAATTCCCAGGCAAGTACTGCGAAAGGCAGCCCGACGCGCCTACCGAAACCTGGCAGCCGGTAGAGCCAATCCAGAGATTCGTTCCATCAAAGGTCAGCACGCCCGGCATGAGACTGAGGAGCGTCCGGACCAAACGCCACGGATTGGCTGCACGGTGTTCGTGGTGGTGTCGATCACGGTCAGGAAGCCCTGCTGGCAGGTCTGCGTGGCATTGCTGCTGCATGCTTGTAGGGCGGCTCCCGCGACGTAGAGCTTGGTGCCCTGCAGGAGTCCAACGTTGGCGCCGCTGACATTCAACGTCTTCACTACAGCCGGAGGGGTTTGGGTCATATCCAGCACGGTCACCATCGGCTGCGTCCCGCCATTGACCGGCCCGGAGCTGAGCACGTAGGCCGTCGAATCATCGGCGCTGAAGACGGCAGCCATCGGGCGCGAAAACGACGACGTAGCACCGCAACTTGCTGTACCGCTGGGCAACACCGTGGGCGTCAGCGTCCCCGTATTGCTCGTCAAGGCCCCCGTGCTGCTGGTCACCAGGGTCACCGTGTCGCAGTCCTTGCTGAACGCCAGCATGTTCACCGCATTGTGGTCCATGGAGAGGAAGCGGGCACCTTGAATGGCGACCGAAAGATAACCGCCGGTAGCGAAATCTGCTCTGTAGACCGCACCAGGAACGGTAGGGGCAGTCGAGAGAGTTGCCGTAGGCACGGCAGCATAAATTGCAGTGCCACCAGGAATAATCGCCGCGCTTGCCGGGCTCGTGAGAGGGCCCGCCAGTATACGGTTGGCGGAGTAAACTTCCTTAGCGTTATCTATAAGCCAAAAACTGTTATTTAAACTGTCATAGACCGCTTCGGCCGTCTGGTCGGAGGTTTGCAGCATAAACGTTGGCTGCGAGCTCGTCCCCAAGGAAATCGAGCGGGTGAGGGAAAGCAAATCGGAATCGGCGTCGACAATGTTCAGCACACTGGCGAACTTATTGCTGACGAAAACCCGATGGCTGATGCCGCTCGGCGTTGTAGTGGTCGTAGTGGTGCTAATGCCGGTTGTGTTTATCGTTACGACCGCCGTGCCACTCGATCCGGAGCCGTCTCTCGAAGTCGCCGTCACGGTCACATTCCCAACCGTGTTGCCCGCCCTGAAGAATCCCGCGGAATCGATGACAGCGTTCGCCGTGACGGACCACGACACGGGAACATTCGCAGTGAACTGCAGAGTACCTCCCGTCTTCACCGTCGCGGTCGCCGGCGAGATGAATACGATCGTCGAGTTTGAGCCGCCGCAACCTAACAGTGCGGCCAAAAGGCAGCAAAACGGAATAAGAACGAAAGCCTTTTTCAATCCAGGCGCTCCGCGAAAAGGATGAATCCAAAGATGAAACCAAGTTGCTGGGAACGAGACTGAGTATAGCAGAGCGTACCCTCTCCAAGAGTTGCAGGGGCGCTTTCGGCACGGACCTCCGGTGCGAAAATTCCGGGACCGGAAGAGCACTTTCCGAGCGAGAGCGGGGCTTTGTCAGACGCCTGCACCTCCGGGAGCGACTCCGCAATCCAATATGCTATCGTGTTCTTTGAGACTCATAAGTCTCTGAGACTGCCTGCGATATGCCTACCGACTTCCGAACCCGTCTCCAACGCGGCCCGGTGCTCTGTGACGGGGCAATGGGCACGATGCTCTACTCCAAGGGCATCTTCATTAACCGTTGCTACGATGAGTTGAACCTCTCGCAGCCCGAACTGGTTGCCGGCGTACATCAAGAGTACGTGAAGGCCGGCGCCGAGATACTTGAAACAAACACCTTCGGCGCGAATTCGTTTCGTTTGGCGCGTCACGGGTGTCAGTCCCGGGTGGTGGAAATCAACCGCGCCGGCGTCGAGTTGGCGCGTAGCGCCGCCGGAAACGACGTCATGGTGGCCGGCTCCGTCGGTCCTTTGGGCGTGCGCATCGAACCCCTGGGCAAAACTGGCCTGGATGAAGCCCGCGCCGCGTTTTCGCAGCAGATTGAAGCCCTGGCCGAAGCCGGAATCGATCTGCTTATCCTGGAAACTTTCGGCTATGTCGCGGAATTGCATCAGGCCATTCTGGCGGCCCGTGAGGCGGCTCCGGGAATTCCGGTCGTCGCCCAGATCACCATCGACGACGAAGGCAACGCACTCGACGGCTCCACTCCCGAGAGTTACGCCAAACGCATCGAGGGGTACGGCCCGGAGGTGCTTGGGTGCAACTGCTCCGTCGGCCCCGTCGCCATGCTCGATGCCATCGAGCGGATGCGGCAGGTCACGAGCCTTCCGCTCTCGGCGCAGCCGAACGCCGGCATGCCTCGCAACGTGGAAGGGCGCAACATCTACTTGTGTTCACCGGAATACATGGCCGAGTACACGCGCCGGCTGATCGCCGCGGGCACCAAGCTCGTGGGCGGCTGCTGCGGCACCACGCCGGAGCACATTCGCGCCATGAAAGCGGCTTTGCGGGTGGACGAAGCGCGCACCAGTTCTTATCAGGTTGCTTCCGCCACCGCCGAGGTGGAGAAGCAAACCGTGCCGCTCGCCCAGCGCTCCAAACTCGGAGCCAAGCTGGCCGAAGGCAGCTTCGCCACCTTCATCGAGATCGTTCCGCCGCGCGGGACGACGGTTGAGCGGGAGATGGAGGGCGCTCGCTATTTGAAGTCGGTCGGCATCGATGCGATCAACATTCCAGACAGCCCGCGCGCTTCGGCGCGTATGAGCAACCAGGCGCTTTGCCTGTTGATGCAGCAACAGGTGGGCATCGAAACCGTTTTGCACTACACCTGCCGCGATCGCAATGTGCTCAGCATCCAGAGCGATCTGCTCGGCGCCTCGGCCCTGGGCATCGCGAACCTCATCTGCATTACCGGCGACCCGCCGAAGCTCGGTAATTATCCCGACGCTACGGCAGTGTTCGATGTGGACGCCATAGGCCTCGTCAACGTGGTTCACAACCTCAATCGCGGCGTCGACATTGGCGGGAACTCCATCGGCTCGCCAACCGGTTTCGTGATTGGAGTCGGGGCTAATCCGGGCGTGCCGAACATTGACGAAGAGATTCGGCGCTTCGAATACAAGGTCGAGGCCGGAGCCGATTACGCGGTGACGCAGCCGGTTTTCGACGTCGATCTGCTGGAGCAGTTTCTGCGCCGCGTAGAGCACCTGCACATCCCGGTTTTTGCCGGCATCTGGCCGCTCACCAGTGTGCGCAATGCCGAGTTCATGAAGAACGAACTGCGGGTTTCCGTGCCGGAATCGATCATTACCCGCATGGCCGCAGCGACCACATCTGAAGCGGCGAGAGCCGAAGGCGTGGAGATTGCCCGAGAAATGTTGGCGCAGGTGCGTCCGATGGTGCAGGGAGTGCAACTCGCGGCACCCTTCGGAAACTATCGCGCCGCCATCGACGTGCTCGAAGTGCTGGGCAGCTCAAAGAGTGCGGGCCGGTAGCGGGAAGATCGTAGATAGGAGTTCATTCCCTGCCTGTCATCCGAGCGGAGCGAAGCGAAGTCGAGGGACCCCTCTGGGCGCAACCTGACGGCAATAGGGGTCCCTCGGCTCCGTTCGGCTCCGCCAAACTCCGCTCAGGATGACACTTATTAAAGTGTATTTAGTTATGCAAGGCTGGTGGCCCAGAGTTGGCGCTGTTCCAACTCTGGGTTTTGAATGGGCTGGTGCGAACCCCACATTCAGAACCACCCCACATTTGCCAAAAGAAGGCAAATATGGGCCACCCGAGCAATACACTAGCTTGCTTCTTGATCCACGCTCACTTCGCCTTGGAATGCATCTCGACTGTTGACCAGGTTTTGTCTGCCGCATGGCAGAGATTCTCCAGCGGGCAGTCGGCGCACTTCGGGCTTCGCGCCAGGCACAGCGCACGGCCATGATGAATAAGCTGGTGAGCGAAGTCGATCCAGCGCTCGCGCGGAATTATCTTCATCAAGTCCTGCTCGATAGTCTTCGGATCATCGTTGACCGTCAGCTCCAGCCGCCGCGAAATTCGATGCACGTGCGTATCCACGACCACGCCTTCAGCTTTGCCAAACCATGAGCCGAGAACCACGTTCGCCGTCTTGCGTGCCACCCCCGGCAGGGTGAGCAGTTTGTCCATCTCGTCCGGAACCGCGCCGCCAAAATCGCTGATCAGCTTGCGCGCCGCACCCACCACCGACTTCGCCTTGTTGCGGAAGAACCCGGTGGAGCGAATCTCCGGCTCAAGCTCCTGCGGCTCAATCGCGGCAAACGCCTGCGGGGTTGGATATTTCTTGAACAGTCCCGGAGTGACCATGTTCACGCGCACATCGGTACACTGGGCCGAGAGGATTGTGGCGACGAGCAGTTCCCAGGCGCTGCTGTGATGGAGCGCGCACTTCACGCCGGGATAGGTCGCGTCCAGCCTGGCCAGAAGCTCACGAATCCGTTGCGGGGCAAGCGGATCATAGCCCGCCGCGCGTTTCGCCGCTTTCGCGGTGGTGCCCGCCGCCTTGGCGCGCGGTCTTCGGCTTCGGCTGCGGCTCCCTTGCCGGTTTGCTGGCGACGGCTTTGACAGGCTTAGCGCCGCCGCGAACCGCTTTTGTGCCCACTTGGCGTCCGAACTTGGATGGCTGCCTTGGAACGGTTCCTCGGACCATGGCTTTCTCCCTCTCGCTCCGGGTTGGAGCACATCTGTTCTGGCAGATTACAATGGAGACGCCTGTTGCGGCCAGCCAAAGCCGTGACAAGGTGCCGCGACACCGGCGGCGGCTGAAGAAAAACCCAGGTTAGCCAACAACAGGCGAACCTGGGGCACCAGCAAAGCATTAGAGAACTTTGAAGGAAGAGACCATGACCGAACTGCCCGCGTTGCCGCTTAGCATCGAAGGCGCCAGCGTATTGCACCAGATGTTTCGCATCCGATGGTCGGCCTGGAACCGTTTGCCCGCCGGGGAGCGGGCTGAAATTGTTGCCGAGGCCGGCAGCACGCTGGCGGCGCTGGAAAGATCCGGGCAGATGGCGCTGTTCTCCGTGCTGGGTCACAAGGCAGATCTGCTGATTCTGCACTTTCGCGATTCCGTCGACGAGTTGAAGCGCGCCGAGCTTCGCCTGAGCGGTCTTCGCCTCCATGACTACCTGAGGCAGTCCACTTCGTACCTCTCGGTGGTGGAGCTTGGGCTCTATGAATCCACCGTGAAGCTTTATCGCTCGCTTGCCGAGCGGAAGGTGGCGCCGCACTCGGAGGAATGGAATCGCGAGGTTGAAGATTTGCTGGGCCGTCAGCGGCAGGCTATGCGTACACGGTTATTCCCCAAGATTCCGGAGACCCGCTATCTCTGCTTTTACCCCATGGATCGCCGGCGCGGCGAAATGAAGAACTGGTACACGCTCTCCATCGAAGAGCGGCAGCGGCAGATGGACGAACACGGAACGGTGGGCCGCCGCTACGCCGGACGGGTGCAGCAGATCATCTCCGGTTCTATCGGTTACGACGATTGGGAGTGGGCCGTGGACCTGTTCGGCAACGATCCCGTGGTCTTTAAGAAGCTCATTTACGAGATGCGTTTTGACGAGGTGAGCGCGGTGTACTCGGACTTCGGCACTTTTTATCTGGGCGTGCGCTTCCCTGCCGGTGGGCTGGGGCAACTGCTGGAAGGTACGCTGCTGCCGGAAACTACCCCACGTTAGCCCAAAAAAGGGGCGGAACGTGGGGCACCCGCGCGAGGGTGCACTCCAGGGGTTCACTTCAACACCATCGAACCCCGTCGATTGCAGTAGAATCCGATCGCTCCCACGTTAGTTATTGGTTGACGCTGGCGAGGCAACTCTTTAGGCTGGGAATCGCAATGGCCGTGAAGTCGGTTCAACTCGGACAGATCTGGCGCAACGAGGCTACCGGCAAGCTGTACCTGGTGACCAAGCTATACAACGAGGTCTTCGCCGAATATGCCATGCTGCGTGAGGCAAACGTCTCTCCTCTGGACAACGACACCACGCGGGTGCGGGTCAGCAAGAGCCCGGAGGGCGCTTCCCTGCCGGGCTACACCTTTACCCAGGACTTCAGCGACTTCTAGCGTCTGCGACTACGAATGATTTCCACGATTCTCTTAGCGCTCGCCTCATTCATAAAAGCGGTAATTTCTTCGCTCAGCTACCCCGGCATCGTGCTGCTGATGGCCATCGAATCGGCGTGCATTCCTCTGCCCTCCGAGGTCATCATGCCATTCTCGGGTTACCTGGTTTACGCTCACCGCTTCAGTTCGTTGTGGCTGGTGGCAACCATGGGCGCCATCGGCTGCAATCTCGGTTCGGTTCTGGCCTATGAGCTGGGGGCTTACGGCGGCAGGCCGCTCATCGAGAAGTATGGCAAATATGTCCTGCTCAGCGCCCATGATCTGGAACTGGCGGATCGTTTTTTCAAGCGCTACGGCAGCATCACGGTGTTTATCGGGCGACTGCTTCCGGTGATCCGGACTTTCATCGCCCTGCCCGCCGGAATCGCGCGTATGCCGCGAGGCCGTTTCCACTTCTACACCTTTGCCGGTTCGTGGCCCTGGTGCTGGGTGCTGGCTTATGTCGGCCTCAAACTGGGCGAGCACTGGGACAGCGATCCGCGACTCAAACTCTGGTTCCACCGCCTCGATGCCGTCATCGTGGTTGTGCTTCTGCTGGGCGTCGCGTGGTTCATCCGCAGCCACGTGCGCAATCGGGTTCGAAACGCGGCGGCCACCCGGGTCGAATAGCCACGGCCCGCGCTCGCCTACCGCTTTCTTTAAGTAATGCTTGAAATAATCGCCAGTAAATACGCTATTAATGAACATATTTAGTTGGCTGTCCATTGGCCCATGGATTGTAATGCAGCGCGAAACTGAAGGCGCTCGGCAATGGGCGGGTGATCGTAGGCCCAGAAGACCATCAGCGGGTTCGGATAGGGGTACGACAGCGATTTCTCTCCGAGCAACTGGAAATCTTGCGCCGCTGTTTCAGGCCCGTTTGGCACGATCCCGTGGGTTACCTCCAGCCCGTAGATGTCGGCCTGATGCTCAAGGTGGCGGCTGAACCCGTTGGCAACCGGCTCGCCCAGGAATGACAGCACGGAGAAAATCAGCATCAGGAGCGGCAGCGAAGCCCAGTCCGATAGCCCGCGAATGCCCCAGCGCTGGCCGTAGCGAGCCAGAACCCTGTCGGCGATGATCTTTCCCAATGCCAGCGCCGCCAGCATCAACACGGCGGCGAACGCCATCCCCTGGTAGACGTGGTCGAGAACGTAGTGTCCCATCTCGTGGCCGAAGATGAAGAGAACCTGCGGAACCGTCAAATCCCGCGCCGTGGTATCCCAGACGACGACGCGCTTAGTGGCTGCAATTCCCGTGACATAGGCGTTGTACGTGGTGAACTTCTCGCTGGCGTTCATGGCATAGATCCGCGAAGGCGGAATCTCCAACCCGCCGCGGTGCGCAACCTGCTCGATGGCCGAAACCAGGTCCGGGCGCGTCTTCTCCAGTGGTTCGAAATGGTTGAACAGCGGATCGAGAACCACCGGCGCAACAAAAACCACGAACACAAGCACCGGCAAAGCCGAAAGCCACGCATAGAACCACCAGCGCGCCGGGCTGCGTCTGATCAAGGCGTAGAAGCCCCACAGCAACGGCACCAGCAGCAGAAGAGTCACCAGCTCCATCTTGGCGCGATCCCAGAACCATGAGCCCCAGCTCTGCACGGAAAGTCCGTAAGACAATTGCAGAGAGTGCCTGTAGAGACCAATCGGCAGCGAGAGAAGATCGCAGGTGATGAGCAGCAGCGGGACGAAAATGATCGCCTGGAGAAGGCGTCCGCGAGCGAGGCGCTCGGCCAGGTCCCGAAATCGCGGAGCGATCTGCAAAGCCAAAAGCACCGCCAATACGGCAATCCCATACGCCGTTCCCGCCAGGTACAGCACGGTGCGCGTTCGGTAGAGAGCCTCCGATTTGCGCATTTGCCCGGCCGGCAGCGAATAAGAAGAAACACTTTGGACGCCGGTGGATGCCGGGCTGGTTGCGCTGGTTGCGGCGCCGGCCTTCTCCACCCCAACCCGCGCAGGGAGCCGTGGTGGAGGCGAAACAGAGCGCCGACCATAACAGCGCGAACAGCATCGTCATGAACGGGGCGCGGAGCCGGGCGTGACATAGAAATCATTTTACGCAAGAAGCGGACTCCCGAGCGCCGAAGACCCGAACGGCGCCTACTGAAGACTACCCCACGTCAGTCCAAAAGCGGGACGGGACGTGGGGCACCGTCTTGATAAATCACAGGTGTATTCGGCCTGCAAGAATGCATTCTGAGGGCGAAAACACGCCACACAATGCAGGAACTCGACCTTTCAGCCAGAGTTCATGCACGAATGGCGCAAAAGATTTGCGTATCCCGCGCCGCTGATAGAAGATAGTTTGTTCATATATCCACAAGGATTGCATCCATAATGTCGAAGCAGAAGAATACTGGTACGTCCGGTGCCTCGAATCTCGCCGAGATTGCCGCACCGAAGGGCAAACTTGGAATCATGATTCCCGGCATGGGCGCTGTCGCCACGACGTTCGTGGCCGGAGTTGAAGCCGTGCGTCGCGGCTTCGCCGCCCCTATCGGTTCATTGACCCAAATGGCCACCATTCGTCTGGGCAAGCGCACAGACGGGCGCTCTCCCCTGATCAAGGACTTCATTCCCCTAGCCAACCTTGACGACCTGGTCTTCACCGGCTGGGACATCTACGAAGACAATATGTATGCCGCCGCAAAAAAAGCAGGCGTGCTGGAAAAGGAGCTGCTGGAAAAGATCAAGCCGTTCCTTGAAACCATCAAGCCGCGGAAAGCGGTCTTCGACCACAACTACGTGAAGCTGATCGACGGTCCCAACGTCAAGAAGGGCAAGAACAAGATGGACCTCGCCGAACAGCTTCGCGAGGATATCCGGGATTTCAAAAAGACTTCCGGGGCAGAGCGGCTGGTGATGATCTGGTGCGGCTCAACCGAGAGCTACACCCAACCCAGCGAAGTGCACCAGTCGCTCGAGTGCTTCGAAAAGGCGTTGCAGGAGAGCCATCCGGATATCGCTCCCTCGCAGATCTATGCCTACGCCGCCCTCATGGAGCATGTGCCGTTCGCGAACGGCGCGCCCAACCTGACGGTCGATCTCCCGGTGATGCGCGAACTCTCGCGCCGCAACCAGGCACCCATCGCGGGCAAGGATTACAAGACCGGGCAAACGCTGATGAAGACGATCCTGGCCCCCGGATTCAAGGCGCGCATGATCGGCGTGCAGGGATGGTTTTCGACCAACATCCTCGGCAACCGCGACGGCGAAGTGCTGGAAGACCCCGGCTCCTTCAAAACCAAGGAAGAGTCCAAGCTTTCCGTGCTCGACCACATCCTCCAGCCCGAGCTCTATCCGGCACTCTACAAGGACATCTGCCACAAGGTTCGCATCAACTACTACCCGCCTCGCGGCGACAACAAAGAGGGCTGGGACAACATCGACATCTTTGGATGGCTGGGCTATCCCATGCAGATCAAGGTTGACTTCCTCTGCCGCGACAGCATCCTGGCCGCTCCGCTCGTCCTCGATCTCGTGCTCTTTATGGACTTGGCGCAACGCACCGGCTCGCTGAAGGGCATCGGCATCCAGGAGTGGCTCAGCTTCTATTTCAAATCGCCAATGAGCGCTCCGGGGCTCTATCCAGAGCACGATCTGTTTATCCAGTTGATGAAGCTCAAGAACACGCTGCGCCACTTGAAGGGCGAAGAGCTGATTACCCATTTGGGCTTGGAGTACTACGATTAGATAGATTCCGAGATTAGCACTTAGGTGGTCTTGCGGGACTGGCAGATGCCAGTCCCGTTTGTTTTTGCGTGGCAAGGCTGGAAGCAAGATTCGCGGAAGGCATAACCCCGAATGAGCTGAACGCGCGGAGTTTTTCAGCAGCCCGGACATAGCCGCGAAGCGCCTGCACCGCATTGCGGGCCTTTCCGCGACTGGAAAGCGGCGCTGACTCTTGCTGCTTTTGCAACGCCGCGTAATTTCCTGCAATCCCTTCGCCCGCCAATGCATCCAATTCCGACATGGTGCGACGCGCAACCCAAATCGGGCTCCTCCTCTTAGCCTTGGCCTCCGGACTCCATGCCGGGCCTTCAGGTACGTTTTTAGGGACTCTCGTTAGCGCTTCCGGAAGCCGAGCGGAAGCTCGCTGGATTTACGTGAAAGGCAAGAACGGCGTCATCCGGCGGGTAGAAATCTCCACCGCAAAAGTGGCCTACGGCGAAGGCATCCCTCGTGAACAGCGAAAACAACCGGCGGCAGCCGCGTTGGAACCTGGAGCCGAGATACGAGTCACGGCCACGCAGGATAAGAGCGGAGAGTGGCACGCCAGCCGTATAGAGATCACCTCCGAAGCCAATAACGCTCCACCGGCGGATACCGATGACGATGACACAGATTCCGATTCAACGGGAACGCTTCCTGAGAGCCTGCACGTGATCTGATTGGGTTAGGTTACCCGCGCTTTGGAAGTGCGCTGATCTGCAAAAACATGCCCGGGAGCACTCACCTCCCGGGCCTTCCTTCATGATCGGCACATCCTATCCGATGCAGTGCTATCAATGTGTGCCGGGTTCGTGTTGGTGCCCGGGCTCACGTCCATGTTCCCGTGATAGCCTTCCTCGTAACCGTGGAGGTATGCATGCCTATAGTCATCTCTGTACCGGATCTTGTCGCCAAAGCGGCCATCGTAGCCGTGGTCGCCGTGTTTGTAGGCGCCCGTGAGCCTCGGTCGGAATTCGCGGTGATGTTCGCGGTCGCTGACGCCCGTCGTGGAGTCCATCCTCGCGGCCCACTTCTTGCGCCCGTTTCCGTCCTTCTTCCCAACGGTGGTCGTCGAGGAATGCATTGGCCGCCACAGTCTGGTATAGCTGGCGTCCGAAGCCGTTGACCTGTTGCCCGCTGTATTGCGTCTGCGCCGATCCGTAAATCGCGCCACCCAACATCAGCGCAAGCGCTATGGCATAGGGATAAAACTTTCTCACAGTTCACTCTCCTGTCATTTTTACAAAGCGTGCTGCCGGGAACTGCCGCCGCTGCGGTATGCCCGGAAGCCCTGTACGAAGGTTCGAACACCGGTGATAAGCATGTGTTGCTTGTGGAATTAAAGAATCCCGAGAGGCCGGTTGAACGGCCCGTGACTTGGGAGAATATTATAGGACTCGCAGGCGTCGTCACGCCCGCTATCCTGCACTTAAGAGTACAGGCATGATTCGCAGATTACGGGCGTTTTATCTGGTCCTCGCCATGAGCACTTTCCTGACCGCGCAATCACCTTCGCTTCCCCAGGCCATCACCGACCCAACGCAGTTGCAGAGCCGGCCGAAAGCCGATTTGCAGAACTTCACCATTGAGAAGCTCTATACAACGCGATCCATCGGCGGCTCTTCGTGGTCGCCGGATGGCAAACAAGTGGTATTTGTCTCCAACATCAGTGGCCGCCAGAATCTGTGGCTGGTGTCCGCCGAGGGCGGCTGGCCGGTGCAACTCACGATCAGCGATCAACGCCAGGCGGAACCCGCGTGGTCGCCCGACGGCCGGTCGATCGCCTTCGTCAGTGACAACGACGGCAATGAATTGTGGAATATTTTTCTGGTCTCGCCACAAAACGGCGAAGTCGTCAACCTGACGGCCTCATCCGCCGCGTCGAATCTGGGAGCGGCGTGGTCACCCGATAGCAAGCGTGTGGCCTACATGACGCGCGCCAAGAGTTCAGCCAGCTACGAGATCGACGTGATCGACATCGAAACGCGCAAGACGACGCACATCACGCACGATACGCCTCGCGAGTGGAGCAACGACCATCCCATCTGGTCGCAGGACGGCAAATGGCTTGCCTGGACGCAGCCTCACGCCAACGGCAAGAATAGCAATGTGCTCGTCGCCGAACTGGCCAGCGGCAAGGTCTCGAACCTGACCGCGCACGATGGGGACATCACCTACTCCGCCGCCAGTTGGTCGCGCGACGGCAAGAAGCTGCTCATCACTTCCAATGCCGCCAACGGCTACGAGAATGTCGCGCTGCTCGGCCTCGACGGGCAGCTCCAATGGCTGGCCAGCGATAAGCGGGAGATGCACGCGGGAACCTATTCACCCGACGGGGCGAAGGTGACGTGGGCCGTCAACGTCGACGGCAACACGGCAGTCTACCTGAGCGAAGTAGCAACAAAAAAGACCGAGGCGCTGCCACTTCGCACGGGAGTCAACTCACTTGCCGGCGCTGACACCGCCTTCAGCCGCGATGGACGCCATCTGCTCATCAATCACGGCGGCGCCGACGCTCCCGGCGAACTCGTGAACTTCGATCTCAAGACGCAGCGCGCACAACAGATTACCAACTCGCTGGTCGCCGGGCTGCACGGTGAAGATATGGTCGAGCCCTCGCTGGTGCGCTATCCCAGCCGCGACGGCAAGTGGCAAATCTCTGCCCTGGTCTACATTCCTCACAACATCGTCAAGAACGCGCACTACCCCGCAATCGTCTGGATTCATGGCGGGCCCTCGTCGCAAACCATGAACGGCTTCAACCGCTTCATTCAGTACATCGTGAATCAGGGCTACGTGGTCATTGCGCCGAACTACCGCGGCTCGACCGGATACGGCAGGCTGTTCAACGACGCTAACCGCATGGACGCCGGCGGCGGTGAGTTGCAAGACGTGCTCGACGCGGCGGAGTTTATCCGGCGATCGGGCTTCGTCGATCCGAAAAAGTTGATCGTGATGGGCGGCAGCTATGGCGGCTATCTTTCGATGATGGCCATCACCAAGGCTCCCGAGATGTGGGCCGCCGCTGTCCCGATTGTTCCGTTCGTCAACTGGTTTACCGAATTCCAGAACGAAGAGCCGCAGTTGCAGGAGTACGACCGCCTGTTCATGGGAGACCCGGTCAAGAACAAGGCGCTCTGGGAGGATCGCTCGCCGATCAACTTCATCGACCGCATAAAGGCTCCGCTGCTGCTGCTGGCCGGGGAAAACGACCCGCGCTGCCCGCCCTCGGAGGCGAAGCAGGTGGCCGACGCCATCCGCAAGCAGGGCGGCTCGGCGCAATTGAAAATCTACGCCAACGAAGGGCACAGCTTTTCACGATTGGAAAACCAGATCGACGCCTACCGGCGCGCCTCCGACTTCATCAAGAGCCATGTGCCCTCGCCTGGATGCGGATGCACGGTGTTCGAGTAGGACGAGAACAACCCCAGGTTAGCTTGGTGCCCCACGTTCGCCCGCCTTTGGCTAACGTGGGGTAGTTCGACCGCGCCAAGTCCCACATCTGCTAACAGCGGCAGATGTGGGGCACAGTCCGAAAAGTCATAAGCTCTGAGCGCAGCGAAGGATCTGCTGTTCGGCGAGCTGAAGACAGTTACTCGGCTACCGCTTCTCCAGCACCTGCCGGTTCTCTTTTGGGTCGGTCTTCGCCCTTCGCACCAACGCCTCGATCAGTCCTGGAATGGTGTATTGCTCGGCCTGCACGTCCACGTTGAGATCGTATTCGCGCAGGGTTGCCGAGGTTATCGGCCCAATGGAGATATTGAGCACGCCGGATAGGAGCTTCGATTTGCCGGAGCGAATCGCCAGCAGGCCCACATAATTGCGGACGGTGGACGAGCTGGTGAAGGTGATCGCGTCGGGCCGCTCCTGGCTGCTCTTGAGCGCGGCGCGCAACTGGTCGCGCGAAGATTTTGGCGCCACCGTCTGGTAAGCCTCAACCACATCCAGGTGAGCGCCCAGCTTGCGCAACTCGCGAGGAATCACATCGCGCGCAATCTTGGCCCGCCAGAGCAGCACGCGTTTTCCGCGCCACCTGATCGGCGAGAGCTTCCACCACTGCCTCCGCGATGTACTGCTTGGGCGTAACTTCGACCGCGAAACCCTGCCGCTCGATGGCGGCCCTGGTGGCGGGACCGATGGCGGCAAATCTCAAGTGTGCCAACTTGGACCGAGGAATGGCCAACTCACGCATCTGCGCAAACAGCGCCTCGACCCCGTTGACGCTGGTCAGAATGAGCCATTCGTATTCGGAGATGAGGCGCAAAGCGTCGTCCATCATCTTCGACGAGCGTGGAGGACGAATCTCGATGAAAGGTATTTCAAGCACGGAGGCGCCCTGCGCGCGCAGCCCTTCGGCAAGCACGCTGGCCTGCTTTTTCGCCCGTGAAACAATAATCCGCCAACCCGCCAACGGCAGATCATTCGCGCCAAGTTGTGCTTCGGGGTTCCCCATCAGGTCTGTCATCTATGGCTGTTGCGGCGCCGCCGCGGCCGAACCATAAACCTCTTTCAGAATTTCATCTCCGCCATTGTGCAACAGCAGCAGGCCGGTCCGTTCGCCCAACTCTCGCGGATCGGTTCCGGTCTGCACCTCGCGCAGCACCTTGGTTCCGTCCGGCTTGGCGCAAATGGCTGTGAGCGTCAGCTTTCCTTCTTTCATCTCGGCGAAGGCGCCGATGGGCACCTGGCAACCGCCGCCCAACTGGTTGAGCAGCGAGCGTTCGCAACTGGTGGCGGCACGGGAGGCTTCGGAGTCGAGGAATTTCACGTGCTCGCGCATGACGCTGTCGCCGCCGCGGATTTCAATGCCGAGCGCTCCCTGTCCGGCCGCGGGACACATCACATCCGCATCCAGCACCTGCTTGACGAATTGTGTTTTGCCCAGACGGTTCAGTCCCGCCGCAGCCAGAACAATTGCGTCGTATTCACCCTCTTCCAGTTTGCGGACGCGGGTGTCCACGTTGCCGCGCAGCGGAAATATTTCCAGGTCCGGCCGTTGCTGCTTCAGTTGCGCCTGCCGGCGAAGGCTGCTGGTGCCCACTTTCGCGCCCTTTGGCAAGTCGGCAATGCCCGAATACTTCACCGATAGCAAGACATCGCGCGGATTCTCCCGTTCGGTGATGGCCGCAACTTCAAACTGCGGCGCAAGCTCCGTGGGCAAGTCCTTCAGGCTGTGAACGGCAATGTCGATGCGCCCCTCCGCCAGGGCGTCCTCGATTTCCTTGGTGAACATGCCCTTGGTGCCGACCTTGGCCAGCGCCACGTCGGTGATCTTGTCGCCGGTCGTCTTGATGATTTCCAGTTCCACCTGGTGACCCCGTTCGCGGAGCAAGGCGGCAATGTGATTGGCCTGCCAGAGAGCTAGTTGCGATCCGCGGGAGCCAATGCGAAGAAGGGCCATTCGAAAAGCATTCCTTTCAAGCCGGCCGGTCGGAGCGGTCGCTCTTGGTGTCGTCGGAGGCGTCGCGGTCGTCGAATCGTCTCGCCGCGCAAATTGAAAAGACGGCGCACCAGATCGATTACGGTCGTCGCCTCGGGATCGCGGGCCGCGCTCTTCAAGGCAGTGATCGGCGTGTGCATGATCTTGTTGATGATACCGCGAGTCAGTGCCTCGACCGCTATCTCCTGCTCGGGACTGAGCGTTCCAAGCCGGCCGCGGACCCGGTCAATCTCGGCCTGGCGTACGGTTTCCAGGTGCTCCTGGAGCGACACGATGGTCGGCACCACGTCGAGCGTTTGCAGGCGCGACTGGAACTTGTCGACCTCCTAGCTCGATCAGCTCCTCGGCCTTTGCGGCCTCGCGATTGCGATCGCCAAGGTGCGACTGCACCACCTGCTGAAGGTCATCGATGTCGTAAACGAAGATGCCGTCCAGATCGTTCAAGGACGGGTCGACGTCGCGCGGCACCGCGATGTCGATAAAAAACATCGGACGGTTCCTGCGCCGCAGCAGAAACTTTTCGCCGTGATGCTTCTCGAAAATGGCGTGGGGCGCGCCGGTCGAACTGATCACGATATCGGCGCGGTCGACTGTATCGTAAAGTTTTTCGAACGGAATCGGCTTCGCCATTGAACTTCTCCGCCAATGCCGCCGCGCGTTCATAGGTGCGGTTGCTGACGTAAATCTTGCCTGCTCCGTGCGCGATCAGGTGACGCGCCGCCAGCTCCTGCATCTTGCCCGCGCCCACCAGGTAGACGGCCTTGCCCGTCGAGGCTGCCAAATATCTTTTCCGCCAGTTCCACCGCCACGGACGCAATGGAAACCGCCGAACTTGCGATCGCCGTCTCGTTGCGAACCCGCTTGGCCACCGCGAACGCCCGAGTCAACAGCGCGTCCAGATGCGACTGAACCGCCCCGACGGCCCGCGCAACCGCGTAAGCCTCCTTCACCTGGCCGAGAATCTGCGGCTCCCCAACGACCATCGAGTCCAAACTCGAAGCCACCCGGAAAACATGACGGACCGCCTCGCGCTGCTCGTACTGGTAGAGATACTTCGCGTACTCGTCCGGCTCCAGCCGATAAAACTCCCGCAGGAAGCCCTTGAGATCGCAACTGCCGTTGACGCTTTTGGCGATCATCTCCACCCGGTTGCAGGTGGAGACGATCATTGCCTCATCCACGCCCGTGTGGTTCGCCAATTGGCGCACCGCCTCGGGCAGGCGCGCCTCCGGAATGGCGAAGCGCTCACGCACCTCGACCGGAGCCGTCTTGTGATTCACGCCGATGAGGAAAAAGTTCATGGAGCAATAAACCTATGAACTCTGCTCAGGTAATTCGCGGCCCAGGCGCAGACCGCCGCGACAAAGGCGAAGGTCGCAAGATAAGCGGCCTTGCGTCCGCGCCATCCCGAACTCCAGCGCGTGTAGATCAGCAGCATGTACACGCCCCAGGCCACCAGCGAGAGCAGCACCTTGGGATCGGCAAAGTATCGCGCGCCAAATTTTTCGTGCGCAATCACCGAACCGATGACCAGCCCAATGGTCATGAACGGAAAGCCCACCAGCAGCGACTTGTATCCAAGCTCGTCCAGCACCTGCAAGGCGGGCAGCCGGCTGACAAGCCGCGAAGGCTGTTTCGATTTGAGGCTGCGCGCTTGCACCAGGTAAAGCAGGCTGGCAAGAAAGCTCAGGAAAAGCGCGGCATAGCCGATCAGCAGCATGGAAACGTGCACCACAATCCAGCCGCTGCGCATCATGGGAGAGGTAAATTCAGGCGGACGCAGATTCAGGGCCGATCCGAACGTCAGCAGAAACGCCACCGGAAAAATAAACAGTCCCGCGGCCGCACTCCGAAAACGCAGGTAAAGGAAGACGAAGAGCCCCATCAACAGCAGCGCCAAGTCGGATTCCGCGTGACGGATGGTGAGCAGATCCAGGTAGCCGTACAGGAGTGCCGTCTCGACCAGCGAAACGAAATGAAACACCAAGCCCAGGACGGCGGCAGGTACGGCAAATCTACCCAACTCTCTCGCCCTTTTGGGCGAGCAGGAGCAGGGCATACACCAACCCCACCCCATACAGTACCGTCGCAACTCTCAGCCACAGAAGAGGCATATTACCCAGCTCCGGCCCACGATTGGCAGGCGCCTGCGGCGAACCGGATCACGCTTTGATTATACAAACCAGCCATGGCGGTCGCAGTGAAAGAATCACAACGCCCTGTGATATTTGTCACAAACTATTGTGGACCCCCAACTTCCGAGCTGAAATCGCCGCCCGTGTACATCGCCGGGGCTAGAGCGCTTTCCGAGATGCTGTATCCGAAATCAACGTCATTTCGAGCGAGCGCCGTGTTTTGGCGCGAGTCGAGAAATCTTGAGGTTTGCCGAAGAACACAAGATCCTTCCACTCCGCGCTTGAATAGCTGCTTGCTTATCGACTGCAATCGGGTACGCAGCTTGGCTGCTCCGGCCTGCGGGCGCTAGGCGCTCCGGTCGGGATGACGCCTTTCGGGAACACCGGATATAGCAACTGAGGAACCGCTCTTAGCACCTTAAAGATCCAGCGGCGCCAGCAGCTCCTCCAGCTTCTCCGAACCAACTTGCAGTTGCCGGCCAGAGTGCTGCAGGTCTTCAATTTCATCAAAAGCCCGCTGCAAGTGCCAACTTGGCTGCGGCATAGCGTTCGTTGTCGTCGAGTGCCCGGCCGTGACGCGCAGCCCAGTCCGCCACCGCCTCGTCCAGCACGTAGATGCTAACCGCAAAAGCGGATCGGCGGTCGATTGAGACGTCATACACATATTCGATGGCCGCCCCAAAAGACGTGAGCGCCGGCCGCTTTTCCACAAAATAGTATCGTACACGCGCCCGGTATCGGAGGCGTATGTCTTCAGTCGCCGAACCGTCAAGCTTCCTCCTGGGCACACGGCCAGCTTCATGCCGTCGTCAATTATAGCTGCGCACCGCCACCAGGCGCTGAAATCACGCTAAAAGCGTTCCGCGATATTTCTGTCGGAGCTTCCCTCAGGCGCATCGCCGCCGTTTCCGGAGTCACCGGGGAAAAGTACACTTCCTTGAAGTTGTACGACTTTTCCTTGCGTGCAAGGATCGGCATGATTTCTATGTGCCAGTGGTAATCCTCGTCGATGGTTCGCCAATAATTCAGAACCTGCGAGCGATGCATGGTATTCGGCGAGGTATGCAGAACGAGATGGAAGCTGTCGGTAATCGAGCGTATGCGGTTAATGGAACGCTTGCAGCAGCGCGGCGCAATCCCGCAGAGCACCCGGGCGCGACAAACCATTGCGTTCGAAATGCGCCTCATGGAGCTGCGGGATGATCCAGGTCTCAAATGGAACCCGGGAAGCGTACGGACAGCAGGCGACGTAATCGCCTTGCACTTCGATAATCCTTTTTTTCTGCTGCAATTCCTGCGACAGGATGTCGCAAAACACACAGCGCTCTTTCTGCGCATAGTGCTCGCGAGCGGAGCGCAGTTCATACAATACCCGGCGCGGCACGAACGTGGTCGCCACGATTTGCGACGTCGGATGATCGAACTCCTGGCCGGCAAGCGCTCCGAAATCCTTGAATACCGAGACGTATTTGAAGCGGTGATCGTTTTTCAGGTCCTGAATGCGATGCGCGCACAGCAGCAGGAACTGTTCGACTTCCTCATCGCTGGCGACCCACAGTTGCCGGTCGTGACGCGCGTTCTCGACGATCACCTCGTGCGCGCCGACCGACTTCATCGTGTCATAAAGGCCGTTTCCCCGCCGTCGCGGGATCGCCTTCAACGTGGTAGATCGGAGACGGGTGGACGACGGCACGGGCCGACCACGTGCCGCCCGTGACCGAAGCCATGGAAGAGACGACCTGAGGTTGTTCAGGCGATTCCGGGCAAAACGGACAGAGCGGCCCGGGCTGCGACGCGCCTTCCGAGTCGTCGCCGGTAACGACCCACGAGCGAGTGATGGGATCTTTCCGTAGTTCCACAGGTTAAGGTAATCACCGTTCGGCAGTCCCGTCAAATCGGCGGCAACCGCGCGCGCCAGCTCTGCTATACTCCAACCGCACCCCAGTTGCAGAATCGCATATGGCAGCGAACTTCCAGGCCCGCTGCGCCCAAGTGTTAGCGCAGCGCTGGATGGTTGCAGAATCGCCGATGAGCAGCGAACTTTCCACGCCTCTGATGCGGCAGCATGCCGCAATCAAGAAACAGCACCCGAGCGCGCTGCTGTTCTTTCGCGTGGGAGATTTTTACGAGCTGTTCTTCGACGACGCGATCGTGGCGTCGCGTGAGTTGCAGATTACGCTCACCTCCCGCAACAAGGAAAAAGGCATCGCCATTCCGATGTGCGGCGTCCCCTACCATGCCGCCGAGGGCTACATTGCCAAGCTCGTCCGCAAGGGCTACAAGGTTGCGATTTGCGATCAGGTGGAAGACCCAAAGCTGGCGACCAAGCTGGTGCGGCGCGAGGTCACGCGCGTGCTCACCCCCGGCACCGCCGTCGACGCGCAGATGGGATCGGAGGAGAACAACTTCCTCACCGCGCTCGCCCGGCATGACGACCGTGTGGGATTTGCCGCGCTCGATCTTTCGACCGGCGAGTTTCGCGCCACGGAGTTTCGCGGCCCCGACGCGGAGCGCCGCACGCTGGAGGAGATGCAGACGCTGCGTCCGCGGGAGTTGCTGTTTGCCTCTTCCCTGCCGCTATTCGCGACCGCTTCAGGCAGTCGTCCAAGCGCGAACCTGCGCGGCGGCCTCGGCCTCGACGCCGCAACTTGCGCCCGCCGACTTCGCCGGCTTTCGCTGGGCCGAAACTCCGCTGGAAGACTGGATATTCGCTCCGGACTACGCCATTCCGCAGTTCGAAAACCACTTCGGGGTGCTCTCGCTGGAAGGTTTCGGGCTGGCCAATCGGCCCGCCGCAGCCTGCGCCGCCGGAGCCATTCTCCACTACGTTCGCAGCACGCAACGCGGCACTCTCGACCACATCGACCGCATAGGATTTTACGAGCGCCAGAGCTGCCTGGTGCTGGACGCGGTGACGGTACGCAATCTTGAACTGGTTGAGCCCCTGTTCAGCGGCACGAGCGACAACGTTACGCTGTTTCGCGCCATCGACAAGACGGTCACTCCGATGGGCAAGCGCCTGCTCCGCGCCTGGATGCTGCGCCCCTCGATCGACGCCGCTGAAATCAATCTCCGTCTCGACGCCGTGGAAGCCGCCACCGGCGACACCATCGCCCGCGAGGAGCTGCGCCGCTCGCTCGACGGCATTCTCGATGTCGAGCGCCTGCTCAGCCGCGTCACGCTGGAGGCGGCAAACCCTCGCGATGTGCTTGCCCTGGCCGCTTCGCTCTCGCGTGTGCCCGGCGTGCGCGCCCGCCTTGCCGGCTTCGCCGCGCAGCGCCTGCGGGAACTGCATGCGGCCATCGATGAATTGACGGACCTGCGCGAGCGGATCGAGACGACCATCGTTCCCGAGCCTCCCATCCTGTTGAACGACGGCGGAGTGATCGCAGCCGGAGTGGATTCCACCCTGGACGAGTTGCGCGACCTGAACCGCAACAGCAAGCAATACATCGCGCAGATCGAAGATCGAGAGCGCCGGCGAACCGGCATCAACTCGCTCAAGGTTCGTTTCAACTCCGTCTTTGGCTATTACATCAGCGTTACAAAAGCCAACTCGGGCCTGGCTCCCGCGGATTACGAAAGAAAACAGACGCTCGTCAATGAAGAACGGTTCACTACTCCTGAACTGAAAGAATACGAAACCAAAATACTCGACGCGCAGGAGCGGATCGTCGAAATCGAGCGCCGCATCTTTGCCGAGCTGCGGTCGAGCATTGCCGCTGAAGCCAAGCGAATCCGCCAGACGGCGCTGGCGCTCGCCGAGGTCGATGTGCTCTCCTCGCTGGCTTCGCTGGCAGCCGCACGGAACTACTGCCGCCCGGTGTTCGACGACAGCGGCGACCTCGAGATTATCGAGGGCAGGCACCCGGTCATCGAGCAACCCGAGCTGACCGGCAGCAACGAACGCTTTGTCGCCAACGATCTCTACCTGAACGGCGGCTCGCATCTGGTGATGATCCTGACCGGCCCGAATATGGGCGGCAAGTCGACCTATCTGCGGCAGACCGCTTTGATCGTGCTGCTGGCACAGATGGGATCGTTCGTGCCGGCCACGCGTGCACGGCTCAACATCGTGGACAGGATATTCACGCGCATCGGCGCCAGCGACAATCTCGCCCGCGGCCGCTCCACCTTCATGGTGGAGATGACGGAAACCGCCGCCATCCTGAACACGGCCACGCCGCGATCCCTGGTTCTGTTGGACGAGGTTGGGCGCGGCACTTCGACCTACGACGGCTTGGCGATTGCCTGGGCCGTGGTTGAGCATCTGCACGCCCGCACCCGCGCGCGCACACTGTTCGCCACCCACTACCATGAGTTGACCGAGTTGGAGTCGCTGCTGGAGAGCGTCAAGAATTATCACGTTGCGGTGAAGGAGACCGGCGGCAATGTGGTTTTCCTGCGCAAGGTGGAACCCGGCGCGGCGGACAAAAGTTACGGCATCGAAGTCGCGAAGCTCGCCGGACTGCCCCCGGAGGTGATCGCCCGCGCCCGCGACGTTCTGGCCGAACATGAATCGGCGGAGCACCAGGCCAGCGGGCATCTCGGCCAAGCCGACGGCAAAAGCGCGCCGCCCGTGCAATTGACGATCTTCACGCCCTTGTCGTCGGGGGTGATCGAGAAGCTGCGCGAAGCCGACCTCGACCGCATTACGCCGATTGCGGCCCTGAACCTGCTTCACGAACTGAAAAAGCAGATAGAGTAAACCACCGCGCAGTTCTTTTGCGGTTCGCGCGTCATTCGTGTTAGAAAGACCTCCGGTGGCAATCAAGTCCATTTCGCGTTCCGGGGCTCCTCAGGATCTTGAGAGATCGGTCGGTCAGCTGCTTATCTTCGGCTTCGATGGCACCGAACTCTCCACCCGCCTGAAGACCACGATCGGCGCGCTTCAGCCCGGCGGCATTATTCTTTTCGCGAGAAACATCGAATCTCCCCGGCAGACTCACGCGCTGTTGCGTTCGGCGCAACGTCTGGTGAAGAGCAAAATGTTTTTGTGCGTCGATATGGAGGGAGGCACGGTCGACCGCCTGCGCGATGCGGTGGCGCCCGCACCTTCGGTCGCCGAGGTCGCCGCCAGCCAGCGCCCGCAGCTCTTCCGCGAGCATGGCAGAGTGATCGGCAAGGAAGTCTGCGCCCTCGGCTTCAATGTCGACTTCGCGCCGGTTCTCGACCTTTCGTCCGATGCCTCGCGGCCCGTCATGCGGACGCGTACAGCCTCCAGCTTTCAGGACGAAACCATTCTCTATGCGCGCCACTTCCTGCGCGGACTGCGCGAATGCGGCGTTCTCGGCTGCGGAAAGCATTTTCCCGGCCTGGGAGAAGCCAGCCTCGACAGTCACCGGGAACTCCCCGTAGTGCTCAAGTCGTGGCGGGAACTTTGGCTTGAGGACCTGGGGCCCTACCGGACATTGAAACGCGATATTGCCGTTCGTGATGGTGGCGCACTGTGCCTATCCCTCGGTGACAAGCGACAAAACGCCGGCCTCGCTCTCGCGCAAATGGATCACCGAAGTGCTGCGCCGCAAGATCGGTTATCGCGGGCTCATCCTCTCCGACGACCTTGAGATGGGCGGCGTGCTGGCGGCAGCGGATATTGGCGACGCAGCCGTTGAGACGATTCGGGCCGGGGCCGATATTTTTCTGGTTTGCCACAACGAAGAGAACGTCTGGCGCGCGTTCAGCACGGTGCTTGCAGAAGCCGAGCGCGACCATCGCTTCCGCCAGCAGGTTGAAGCCGCCGCCGAACGCTCGCGGCGGTTTAAGCAATCCAGCCCCGCACTGAACCGGCCGGCGACTCCAGCGCCGACGGACGCGGCGATTGACAAGCTGCGTTGCGAACTTTGGGAGCTCGGCGAAAAGCTGCGCCTGGCAGCCGAAGCCAGAGGCGCTGCCGTGTGGACGGAAACAGCTCCCGGTAGCTCATCCTGAAGATCGGGGTCGGCCAATGATTGTTGCGGGCGTCATGAGCGGCACCTCGGCGGACGGAGTCAATGTCGCGCTCGTCCGCTTGGAGGGACGCGGACTGCGCACGCGTTTGCAGTTGCTGGCCCACCGTGAATACCCATACCCCCCGCGGATACGAAGCGCCGTGCTCGCCGCCATGAACTCGACACGCGCCAGCGTCGCCGACCTGGCACGCCTCAACTTCCGGCTGGCTGAAGTCTACGCCGACGCCGTGCAGATTACCGCGCGGGAGAGCGGATTTGCTTGCGATCTGATCGGCTGTCATGGTCAGACGATTTATCACCAGGGCGACCCGCGGCCTTATCTGGGGCGGGCAATCTCCGCTACGTGGCAAACCGGCGAGGGATCGGTGCTGGCGGCGCGGCTGCAAGTCCCGGTGGTCTCCGACTTCCGCCCGGCAGACATGGCCGCCGGAGGCGAAGGCGCACCGCTGGTTCCGTTCCTTGACTACCTTCTGTTTCGCCATGCGCGGCATGGACGCATTCTGCAAAACATCGGTGGCATCGGCAACCTGACAGCGATTCCCGCGGGCGCGAAGCCGGAGCAAGTCATCGCCTTCGATACCGGACCCGGCAACATGGTGATCGATGCGCTAGCAAAAGAGCTGTTTGGAAAACCGTTTGATCGCGATGGCGCATTGGCCGCGCGCGGCGCGCCTGACCGGCAAGTGCTGGCGACTCTATTGCGGGCTCCGTTCTTTCGCCGCACCGCCGCCCAAGACCGCCGGACGCGAACAGTTTGGCCGCGAGTTCGTCAGCCGATTTCTTCGCCTTTGCCGAGGGCTGGGCAAGCACGACATGATGGCGACTGCAACCGCGCTTACGGCCGAGTCCATTGCGGCGTCCGTGCGCACGCTTTCCCAGGAGGTCCGCTTTCACGACTTTTTTGTCTCCGGCGGCGGCACTCGCAACCCCAGCCTGATGACCATGCTGGCCGACCGCCTGGCCCCGTTCGAAATGCGCATCTCCACCACCGATGAGCAGGGGCTGCCCTCGGAGGCGAAGGAAGCTGTTGCCTTCGCCCTGCTCGCCTACCAGACCTGGCATCGGCAACCGTCGAACGTTCCCTCGGCAACCGGCGCGGCGCGTCCGGCCATCCTCGGTAAGATCAGTTATGTTTAGGGCGGCAGCGCGAAAGGTGGACGCCGTAACGCAAGCTCACGAGAGCCTCCACACCAGGTCGGCGCCGAATAGTCAAAGCAGCCTTTCGCTACCGGCGGCACAGCCAGCCAAGCTTCGGTTCCCACATCTGCTTACTACGGCAGATGTGGGGCACCAAGAACGCAGACTTGGGCGTTGCTGTTTTGCGCTGCTCGTCTCTGCCGTCGCATTGCTGGGGGGGCTTTCCTGCGCGCCCGCCGCTCCGGACAATGAAGTGGTGATGATTATCGAAAGCAGTCCCGCGAACCTCGATCCCCGCGTCGGCACCGACGCGCAGTCGGAGCGCATCGACAGGCTGCTGTTCGACGCCCTGTTGCAACGCGACGAGCATTTCAACCTGCAACCATCGCTCGCCGAGCGCTGGGAGATACCCGACCCGCGAACCTACGTGTTTCATCTTCGGCGAGGGGTGCGCTTTCATGATGGCCGTCCGCTCACTTCCGCCGATGTGAAGTGGACCTTCGACTCGATTCTGAGCGGCAAAATCCGCACCACCAAAGCGAGCACCTACCGCGACGTGGAGAGCATCGAAGCACCCGACGATGCGACTGTCGTCTTTCACCTGCGCAAACCCTATTCTTCCCTGCTCTGGAACCTCTCGGATGGCGCGAGCGGCATCGTGCCGCGCGACTCCGGCGAAGACTTCAACCGTGCGCCCATCGGCAGCGGCCCATTCCGCCTGGCGAGCATGGAGCAGGATCGCCAAGTGACCATCGTGCGCAACGAGCATTACTGGGGCAGCGCACCGCCGCTTCCGGCCGTGCGCTTTATGGTGGTCCCCGACGCCACCACGCGCGCGCTGGAGCTTCGCAAAGGCAGCGCCGATATTGCCATCAATGCGCTGACCGCCGATACCGTGTTCGCCTTGCGCGACGATCCGGCGCTGGTGACCGTGACCGCTCCCGGCACCATCTACGCTTATCTGGCGTTCAATTTGCGCGATCCGATTCTGCGCGACGTTCGTGTACGGCAAGCGCTCGCCTATGCCATCGATCGTGAGGCGATCATTCACTACCTGCTGCGCGATCTGGCAAGGCCGGCGGCGAGCGTGCTGCCGCCACAGCATTGGGCGTTCAATGGCGAGGTCGCCCGCTATCCGCACGATCCGCGGCGCGCACGCGCAGCTTCTCGATCAGGCTGGATACGCGGTTGCCAAGGACGGTTACCGCTTCCATCTGAACATGAAGACCTCGACCGAGGAATCCACGCGCCTGCTCAGCGCCGTTCTTCAGCAACAACTACGTGAAGTGGGCATCAGGCTCGATATCCGCAGCTTTGAATTCGCCACGTACTACGCCGACATCACCCGCGGCGCATTCCAGCTCTTCTCCCTGCGCTGGATCGGCGGCAACGAGGACCCCGACATTTTCGATGCACATTTTTGCCTCCACCAGCACTCCTCCCAGACGGGCAAATCGCGGCTATTACTCCAACCCGGAGGTCGACCGGCTCATCGACGATGCTCGCGCCTCGGTAGACCGGCAGCGGCTCAAAGCCGACTACGGCCGTATTCAGCAGATCGTGGCGCAAGAGCTGCCTTACATCAATCTCTGGTATTTCGACAACGTGCTGGTACACTCGCGCCGTCTGCGCAACGTGCGCCTCAGCTCCTCCGGCAATTACGATTTTCTGAAGACGGCGGAGCTGGCGCCGTAGTGGTACACCAACGGAAACTGGTAGCCCGGCAGGCTTACCGGGCGCGCGCAAGGCGTCTACGGCCATCGTGTTACCATCGAAAAGCTTAGGAAACTCTGGAGCCGCGCAGCGTGCGCATTCTCTTCATTGGCGACATCTTTGGCAGACCCGGCCGGACGATCGTTCGCGATCACGTCCGCGAGTTGCTCTCTCAGCACAACATCGACCTAACCATCGCCAATGGCGAGAACGCCGCGGGCGGCTTTGGCATCACTCCGCAGATTGCCGAGGAACTCTTCGATCTGGGCGTCGAGGTCATCACCACGGGCAATCACGTCTGGGACAAGCGTGAGCTGATCGAGTACCTCAACACAGGCCTCAGCAAACCGGACAGTATGGCCCGCAGAATCCTCCGCCCGGCCAACTTTCCGGCCGGTTCGCCCGGAACCGGAGTCTATGAAGGCACCACCAGGGGCGGCGTCCCTTATGCCGTCATCAATCTTCAGGGCCGCGTCTTCATGGGGAACATTGACGACCCATTCCGCGCCGCCGACGACCTGCTGACGCGGATTACCTCGAAAGTCATCCTGCTGGACATGCACGCCGAAGCCACCTCCGAGAAAGTCGCGCTTGGCTGGTATCTCGATGGCCGCGTCACCGCGGTCATTGGCACGCATACCCACATCCCCACGGCCGATGAGCGCGTGCTGCCGAAAGGCACCGCCTACCAGACCGATGTCGGAATGACGGGGCCATGGAACGGCGTCATCGGGATCCAGAAGGAATTGATCATCAACCGTTTTCTGAACAACATGCCGACCCGGTTCGAGGCGGCCAGCGGCGATACCCGCCTGTGCGCGGTGGTCATCGACTGCGACGCGAAAACCGGACGCGCCAAGTCCATCGAGCGCATCATGATTTGCGATTAGGTTGGTTTTGCGATCCGGTCCATAAGTTCTCTGTATAAATTTCAGAACGTCATCCTGAGCGCAGCGAAGGATCTATGCATTACGAATCAAATACATAGATTCTTCGCTCGCTACGCTTGCTCAGAATGACACTTCAAACTTATTACGCAAACTTCTGGGAGGCGAGGACATTAGTTTTGTTATTCCGCGACACCTCGCTCAGAAACCAGCTCAGCCGGATATTGCATCTCAATTTGACTGCATGCAAGTTCGCATTCGCTGCATAAGCGACTAGAATTGCTCTCGTGATGGACCTCGAAGGAACTTCAACTTCGCCTTTTGCCTGGGACTGCTTCGACGCCTATCTGTTCGACATAGACGGCACGCTGCTGAACAGCCGCGATGGCGTTCATTACAACTCCTTTCATAGCGCGCTCCGCCAGGTTTGGAATTGCGAGCTGAAGATCGACGGAGTTCCACTGCACGGCAACACCGATGTTGGCATTCTTCGTGCGGCTGCGAGCGCCGCGGGGTCTCGGCGGAAGAGTTCTCCAGGAAACTGCCACGTGCAATTTTGACTATGCAGGCCGAGGTGGGTCGCAACGTGGCACTGCTGCGCACGGAACTTTGTCCATCGGTCAGCGAACTGCTTCAGCGCCTGCACTCCACGGGAAAGCTGCTGGCGGTGACCTCCGGCAATCTGGAACCGATCGGATGGGCGAAGCTGCGCGCAGCCGGAATCGGCAGCTTCTTTAGTTTCGGATCATTCTGCGGGGGATCGATCGGGCCGCAACGTGACGGCTATCGCCGCTCGAGACCCGCGTCGATATCTTCCAGCATGGCATCGATGAAGTCCGGAGGTACCTCGGGAAGAATGCCCGTGTGTGCTTCATTGGCGATACGCCCGCCGACATCCTTGCGGCCCGCTCCGTGCGCGCCTCGGTGATCGCCGTGGCCACTGGAATTTTTGACCTGGAGACTCTGCGGCAAGAACGACCCGATCTCTGCTTGCCGGATTGCTCCGCGCTGCTGGAGTGCAATCGACCATAATTCTCCGCCGGCTTTGACCGTTTCTCGACAGCCTGCTGATCGCTTACAATCTGAAAGATGCGCTGTCTCTGGCCTATGCTGCTGTTTGCCGCTCTGCTGCCCGCATACGGACAGCAGTCCGCACCTGCGCTCCAACCCGCGCAACGAGAGCGCGGGCCAGGAACCCCAGCATCCCCGACAGTGCCCGCTCCTGCGAGCCCAGTGATAACGTCTCCTGCAAGCTCACCAGCGAGCGGAGCAGATTCCTTACCCGCGATGTGCTCCGACCAGCCGGGACTCGAGGCTTCCCAAGTGTCCGACCGCGGAAGAGCGGCGGCGCGCGTCCAGGGAATTTCACGAGGCCCTCAGGTTGCAGAAACGATCGCGTTTTCGGGAGGCTTTCGCGCACTTCGAGGAGGCGACGGCGCTGGCGCCAGACAACATCGAATACTTGACCGCGCGTGAAGTCGCCCGGCAGAAGCTGGTGTTCGAGGATGTACAAGCCGGCAACCGTGCGGTAGCCGCCGGAAACACCTCAAGAGGCTCTCACCCGCTTTCGAGAGGCACTTCAGGTCGATCCCGAACAACGATTTTGCCCGCCAACGGCTGCGTGATGCTCTTCCGCGCGCCGCGCAGGTAGCCAAAGAAGCAGCCGCCTCGCTCGCCGAGCAAATTCGCTTGCAGCCCGCAACAGGCCAACGCAATTTTCATCTCCGCGGAACTGCTCGCGACATCATCAACCAGGTCGCGCTCGCCTATGGGATAACCGCCATATTCGACGACTCCGTCGCAAGCCGCGCCTTGCGACTCGATATGGAGCAATGCGACATGGCAGGAGGCATCTTCCACCATCACGCGGCTCAGCAAAACCCTTTGGACCCCGCTCTCGGCGCGGCAGGCGTTGTTCGCGGCCGATACCGATGAAAACCGGCGAAGCCTGCAACGCATGTCGCTGCGCACGTTTTATCTTCCCCAGGCAACCACGCCGCAGACTCTGAACGAGATCTCGACGACCTTGCGCACGCTGTTTGAGATCCGCTTTGCGGCGGTTGATCAAACGGCCCATTCGCTCACCGTTCGCGCCGACTCGCGGACGATGGATGCCGTGACGCAATTTTTGCAGGCATTGAAGGACCAGTTGCCGGAGGTGGTATTTCAGATTGATGTTTTTCAGGTCTCGAGGAATTTCACGCGTGCGATCGGCGCAAGCATACCCACGCAATTCCAGGTCTTCAACGTTCCTACCGAACTCGGCACACTCACCGCCGGCGGCAGCTACGCAGAGCAGCTTGATCAACCAGCTGGTCTCTTCCGGACTCATCAACCAGTCAAACACGACGGCTATCGCCGGGCTCATCGGGCAATTGCTCGGCCAGCAGAACTCGCTGCTCTCGCAGCCATTTGCGGTTTTCGGCGGCGGCATCACGCTCTCGGCTCTCACGATCCCGGCGGCCAGCTTCAACCTCTCGCGCGACTTGTCCAGCATAAAGTCGCTGCAGAGCATGACACTGCGCGCTTCTCAGGGAACGGCCGCGGTCATGAAGATCGGCGAGAGATATCCAGTGCTGAATGCCACCTATTCGCCCATCTATAACTCATCCGCCATCAGCCAGGTGCTCGGCAACCAGAGCTATATCGCGCCCTTCCCGTCCTTCAACTTCGAGGATATCGGGTTTAACCTGAAAGCCACGCCCGATCATCCATCGCGACAACTCGGTCAGCATTAAGCTGGAGATGCAGATTCGCTCGCTCGGGGCGCAGAGCGTGAATGGCGTGCCGATCATCAACAACCGCGAATTCAATGGCTTCGTCAGGCGAAGGACGGCCAGTCCATCATCGCGGCCGCCAATCTCACCCAAAGCGAGTCGCGTACGCTACAGGGATATTCGCTGCTCACCTCTGTTCCCGGACTCGCCAATCGGAACACGCAGGAGACCGACGACGAATGCTCGTTGTTCTGACTCCGCACGTGGTTAGCGCCAACCCGGAAGCGGGACCAATCATCATGCTGCCGAACACCATGCCAAAGTAAAGGGCCTGTTGCCAGACCCCCAAGTCTACTTTCCGCTTTCCTCAATCTCGAAATCCACCAATGGTTTCAGCACATCGGGGGGCATATTGCCAACGTTCCCCACGTGGCGGCCGTTGATGAACAAAGTCGGTGTCGCGGCGACCGCAACTTCGTCGCCTAGTTTCTTGGAACGTGTCAAACGCTCCTTCGTCTCAGCGGAATCCGTGCAGGCAGCAACCTTTTTGGCGTCTACGCCTGCGGCCGCAGCCAACTCGTTGAACTTCGCGGTCAGCGCAGCAGCCCCAGTCTCGTGCAACTGGTTCATCGCATCCTGCTGCTCATAGACCGAGGCAATGAACTTCCAGGCTGCATCGTTGTTCTCACGCATGATGCAATCCACGTAAGCGGCTGCTTTCTGCGCCCAGGGGTGGATTTGATCCAACGGATAATTCTGGAAGATGAGCCTGACCTTTGGCTCCTCGCTCATCAGCTTCTCGATGGCTGGCTGCACTTGCTTGCACGCGGGACACTCAAGGTCTCCGAACTCCACAATCGTGATTGCCGGTTTGGCTGCTCCCTTGGTGGGACCGAATGCCCCCTTCTGCAAGATCGCCCGTTCCCTGGCAAATGGATCGGCGCCAAACGGCATCACTTCGCCCGCGATGGCATAGTCCTTCGAGACGAACAGTTTCGTCATCTGCTGCCCTTTGGGCGTGCTCACGACGGCGGTCACCTCGGCCAGCCCTTCAATGGGAGAAGCCTTGATCGCGGCCACTTTGAAAACCAGGTTGGGCTCGAAGCCGAACATGCGGTGAAAGAAAGCATTCACGGTCGCCTCGCTCGGCAGGTTCGAGTCGGATTGCACGGCCTTGCCTGCCGGGGCTGCACCGCTGGTCTGGGCCAGTGCGCACGCTACCAGAATAAGAGTCGCCAAAGAAACTGCCAGGGTACGTTTCATGTGCCTTCCTGTCGAGTGAAATGAACTACCGTGAACGGGCTCCCAGAAAGCCTGGGGATGTGCCCGGGCGGGAATCAGACCTCGTGACGCGCGGCGATGGGGAATCTGCGTCCCACGCCGAAAGCCTTCTCGGAAATCTTCAGCCCCGGAGCCGCTTGCTGCCTTTTGTATTCGGCACGGTCGACCATCTTGATCACCGCTCGTACCAGTGCCGGATCAATTTTCCGTTGGCCGGCAATCTCGTCGGCCGGCTTCATGTCTTCAACATAATCGACAAGGATCTGGTCGAGTACGTCGTAGGGGGGCAGCGAGTCGCTGTCCTTCTGGTCCGGACGCAATTCGGCGGACGGGGGTTTGGTGATGGTCGACTGCGGGATCACGGGACGCCGTGAGTTCACGTATTCGGCAATCCGGTAAACCAGTGTCTTGGGCACGTCGGAGATCACCGCCAGGCCGCCCACCATATCTCCATAGAGCGTGCAATAACCAACGCCCAATCTCCGACTTGTTTCCGGTCGACAACACCAGCGCCCCGAACTTGTTCGAGATCGCCATTAGCAACGTTCCGCGTGCACGCGCCTGAATGTTCTCTTCCGTCACGTCTTCGCCGAGGGCGGAAAAAACTTCAGAAAGCCCGCTGCGAAACGAATCAAAAATCCCTTTGATTGGAATAATTTCAAAGCGAATGTTCAAGTTCTGCGCGAGCTCCCGGGCATCTTGCACGCTGCCCTCGGAGGAATATTGGCTGGGCATCGCCACGCCAATCACGTTTTCCGCACCGAGCGCTTCCACGGCGATCACGGCCGTCAGCGCCGAATCGATTCCGCCGCTCAGTCCGATCAGCGCTTTCCCGAAGCCGCACTTTTTCACATAGTCGCGCGTTCCAAGCACCAGGGCCGCAAAGGCGCTTGCCGCCTCCCCCTCAATGCAGGGATGCACGTCCCCCTGCCGCGTTTCGGTATCGTAAAAAATCAGGTCTTCTTCGAACGACTTTGCCTGCGCCAAAACCTCTCCGTCCGCACCCACAACGATGCTCGACCCGTCAAAGACGAGACTATCGTTCCCGCCCACCTGGTTCACCATTACCACCGGAACCCGGTGATGCCGCGCAATGGACGCCAACATCTCCCGCCGCAATTCACGTTTACCGAGGTGGAAGGGAGAGGCTGAGATGTTCAGCACCACTTCGCCCCCGGCATGGATGAGTTCTTCCACCGGGTCGACCCTGTAGAGCCTGCGATTCCAGAAAGTCTTGTCGTTCCAGGCATCTTCGCAGATGGTCAGCGCCAGCTTTTTTCCGTCGAGTGCAAACAACTCCTGCCGCTCCGCGGGAGCGAAGTTACGCATCTCGTCGAAGACGTCGTAGGTGGGCAACAGGCGTTTTGACTGCACCAGCGCCACTTCCCCATCGCGCAGCACGGCGGCCGAATTCATCACCGACTTGCCGGTTTCGTAGCAGGCGCGGCTGACGAAGCCACAGACGCAGACAATACCGCGAGTCTGAGCGGCAATCTCCTCCAGCGTCTGGCGGCAGCGGGCGACGAAGCCAGGCCTCTCCACCAAGTCGCGAGGCGGATAGCCGCAGACACTGAGTTCCGGAAACAGCACCAAGTCGGCGCGGCCCTGCTGGGCGCAGCGGGCGAATTCGATGATCTTCCGGGCATTGCCGGTAAAATCACCAACTGTCGGGTTCACTTGGGCGAGCGCAATTCTCACTCTTACAGTTTAAAGGCTGGCACGCCACTTTGGTACAGCGGGCGTCTTAAGTGTATCTGCCGCGCTACCCCCGGCGAGTCCTCAGGCCAACACACCCGCTCGTCGCTGGCGATTGTGACAGAACTTGAAACTTAGAAACTCGAAACTGTTCTCAATACAGCAGGTACTTCCGCCGGATACGGGTGAATTCTTCCAGCCGCTCGCGCCAGCTATCCGCAATGCGGCGCGGGTCGTCGCCTCGTATCAGCGCCTGAAAGGTCGTGCGGTCTACCAGCAGATCGGCAATCCGCTCCGGAGCGAACTGCCGCGGATAAAGCTTCAGCAGCGCCGAAGCGATTTCCAGGCCCAGCTCCGGCGAATCCAGCTGGTTGCGCCCGGTGAGCAGAATGTGAACTCCATGGCAGAGCTGCTTCGCATGGGTGCCGCTGGCCGGCGTGAAGGAAATCGGAATGAATCGCACTCCGCCCAGTTCGCGCGCGTTCAGATAAGCGGCGAGCTGCCGCCCGTCGATCCACGGCGCGCCAAACACTTCGAACGGCGTTTCCGTTCCCCGGCCGACCGAGACATTCGTCCCTTCGACCAGCGCCACGCCGGGATACAGGGTTGCCGCTTCCAGGCTGCGCAGATTTGGCGAAGGGTTCGTCCACGCCAGTCCCGTCGCATCGAACCAATCGCCCCGTTGCCATCCCTGCATTCGGACAACCGACAAGTTTGCGCCGATCTTGCGTTCGGAGTTGAACAGCAGTGCCAGTTCGCCCATGGTCATCCCGTGACGGATCGGAATTGGATGGTAGTTCACAAAGCTCTCGTGTACGCCGGGGTCCCCGCTCGCGCCGCTTTCGCGTGTAGTGGGGCAGAGCCGTCGGAGACCGACGCCTTGCACGAACGCTCCCGTGATTGGGTTGGGCCGGTCCAGCACGATCAGCGGCAACTTCGCTGCGGCACAGGCTTCGAGAAAATATCCAAGCGTGGTTTCGTAGGTATACCAGCGCACGCCGGCGTCCTGAATGTCGAAGACCACGGCGTCAAGCCCCTTCAGCACCTCTGGCGAAGGCCGCCGGGCAGCGTCTGTGGCGCCATAGACGCTGTAGACGCGCACGCCAGTCGCCTGATCACGCGCCTCGTCGATCTGTGTCGTATCGAGGACGCCGCTGATGCCGTGCTCGGGGCTGAAAATCGCGCGCAGTTCGACATCCGGCATGCGCGCCAGCAGGTCTATGCCGCGCCGGCCATGCGAGTCGACCCCTGTCTGGTTCGTCACCAGCCCGACCCGGCATGGCCGCGACGCGCAATTTGGCGGGCGCCGGGGTTCCTTTCGGTTGCCGCACCGGTCTTCCCGGCGACGAGGGGCGGAAAACAGCGCTCCACGCCCGGCCAGCACGTCGAGTCCGGTCTTCACCTGTCCATTGCGCGACTGCAACAGGCTTTGCAGAATCGCATCGAGGGGACGAAAATCCGGCGGCGCCTGGGCCGCCGATAACCCGGCGCCCAAAAGGAGGGAGATCAAGACCAGGAAGATTTGAAACGGCGCGCGGAAGGCGCGAACGGCCCACTCCGACACGGCTTCGCCACCCGCCCCAATCATCGGTATCGCGAGCCGGAGGGCGATCGATCGCTTGTACCCGGCGCGCAAGCTGCTGGCGGTCACGGTTGCCCATCAACCGCCGGTTCGTTCGGTTTTAAGCGCACGACGATAATCTTGGCGAATCCCTCTTCGAATTTTGGCGGGCGAAGTTTCTGAGCCATCCGCTGCATCACTTCATCCGGCACGTTTCGCGAACGCTTGCGGTTGCGCTCGATACAGACATCGGCTGGAACGTCAAAAAAGACCGCATGCGCCTCATATCCGTACTCGCGCGCCATCTTGACCCAGCTATGACGCTCGCGCGGAGACAGATTGGTCGCATCGATGTAATTCATCGGACGCCCGGCGATCAGCCGCGATCTGAGCAGCGAACGCAACGACGAGAACACCAGGTCCTGATATCTCTGCTCAGTCGGATCGTCGAACAGCAATCCGCGGATAAGGTCGCTCGAAAGCGGGATGATATTGTGCCGCTTGAACCAGGAACTCTTGCCCGAGCCTGGCAACCCGATTGAGAGCACCACGGCGCCCTTCGGCTTGCCGCGTTCAGTCGCGGGCTTGGCCGCCGGTTGAGCCTCGGCAGATGCCGGCTCCAGCGTCGCGGTCGACCTCCGACGCCTCACCCGTGGCCTGTCCAGGGGCAATTGGCAGCGACGGAGAAACCCTTCCGGGCCGCGATGGGCGCTGCTCCGGCCGGGGCTGGTTGCGAGGCTTTCCTCCGCCGCCCCTGCGCCGCGAGCGATCACGCCTTGGACCTTGACCGCCGCCGCTCTTCGTGCCCTGTGGGGGCAGCAGTTTCCTGCGGTTCAGTCTCGGGCTGCGGCTCATACTCCGGCTGCAGCTCATGTTGAATGTCGCGTGCTTCAACCGGTAAATTCACGGTCTCACCAGCAGTGTCGATTGGGGCCTCGTGAGATTCGCCAGCCGGAGCTTCGCGATCGAGAAATGTCGGCTGCAACGGCGCCTGGCCTGGGCCAGCGTCCTTCGGTTGCAGATCATCTTTGCCTTTATTGCGCCGCTTCATGCGGTCGCGCATCCACTTGCGCATACCGGGCTTATAACACAATTTGGCCGCCTTGGGCGAGGTACTAAGCAGATTCCTGCTACCAGCTCTGCCAATACGGGCTGCACCGCCGAGGCGGGAAAGATCGACAATTTCTGTTGCTCTGGGAGGCCACCGAGTTTGCCTCCATGGGATACGGATGCTAGCATTTTCTGTTCTGCAAGAGCCCGCAGACCCTCGTTGGTGTGCCGGCTGCCACGCGGATCGCAGCAAGGATTCGCACAAACGGATATTCTTATTCTTGGAGGCAACATGGCAATCAAGGTGGGTATTAACGGCTTCGGCCGCATCGGGCGCAATGTCCTGCGCACCACGTTGGGCAATAAAGACATCGAAATCGTCGCCGTCAACGACCTTACGAACCCAAAGACGCTGGCGCACCTGCTGAAGTACGACTCCATCCTCGGCAACCTGCCAAATAATATTTCCGCCACAGACGATTCCATTGAGATCGATGGCCGCAAGATCAGGGTCTTCGCCGAAAAAGATCCGGCCAAGCTCGATTGGCAATCGCAGGGCGCACAGATTGTGGTGGAGTCCACCGGACGCTTCACCGATGCCACGCAAGCCAAAAACCACCTTCGCGGCACCGTCAAGAAGGTCATCATTTCTGCTCCCGCGAAGAACGAGGACTTGACCATCGTCTTGGGCGTCAACCAGGACAAATACGATCCCGCCAAGCACAACATCATCTCCAACGCTTCCTGCACCACCAATTGCCTGGCGCCGGTGGCCAAGGTTCTCAACGACACCTTCACCATCCAGAAGGGCACGATGACCACGATCCACTCCTACACCAACGATCAGGTCATCCTCGACTTTCCGCACAAGGATCTGCGCCGCGCGCGTGCCGCCGCGCTGTCGATGATTCCGACTTCGACCGGCGCCGCCAAGGCCGTCTATCTTGCAATTCCCGAGTTGAAAGGCAAACTCGACGGATTCGCCATCCGCGTGCCAACGCCTAATGTCTCCGTGGTCGATCTGGTCGTGCTTACGGAAAAGCAAACCAGCGTGGAAGAGGTTAACGCCGCGATGAAGAAAGCCAGCCAGCAGGGTCCGCTGAAGGGCTATCTTGGCTATGATGACAATGAACTCGTCTCATCTGATTTCCGCGGCGACTCGCGCTCCTCGATCTTCGACGCTCCGCTCACGCGCGTGGTCGGCGGAAACCTGGTGAAGGTGATTGCCTGGTACGACAACGAATGGGGTTATAGCTGCCGTGTGCGCGACCTGATCACCTTTATGGCCGCCAAAGGGCTGTAGGAACAAGCGCGGGCGGGCGCCATTTCAGGGATTTTCACGGTCCGGCGTGCCGCGTTGGCATATGGCCGGACCGATTCATTCGGCGTTGGAATACCGCCAGGGACCATTGGGCTGTAAGTTGCACCCCACTACGCGAAAAACGCGCGTAGCGGGGACCCCGGCAGAGGATTGTAGCCATGGCCAAACTTTCTATACGCGATCTTTCGTTAAACAATCACCGCATCCTGATGCGGGTTGACTTTAACGTTCCCCTCGACGGCGGACGCGTGACGGACGACACGCGTATTCGCGAGACGCTGCCGACAATCGAGTACGCTCTCCGGCACGGCGCCAAGCTGATTCTTGCTTCTCATCTTGGCCGTCCGAAGGGCAAACCGAATCCGCAGTACAGCCTCAAGCCGGTCGCCGAGCGGCTGCGTATTCTGCTTGACGAGAAAATCGGCCGCGGGCAGAACGTCGGCTTTACTCCGGATTGCATCGGCATGCAGGCCGAAGAGATCGCCGGCAAACTGGAGCGCGGGCAGACCCTGCTGCTGGAGAACCTGCGTTTCCACGCCGAAGAGGAGGCCAATGACGATAACTTTTCCAAGGCGCTGGCCAAGCTGGCCGATTTCTATGTGAACGACGCCTTCGGCACGGCGCACCGGGCTCATGCTTCAACCGTCGGGGTCACGCGCCATCTTTCGAAATCCGCCGCCGGCCTGCTGATGGAAAAGGAACTCGAATACCTCAGCCGCGCCACCGAGAACCCCGCGAAACCGTTCGTGGCAATCCTCGGCGGAGCCAAAGTCAGCGACAAAATCGGCGTCATTCGTAATCTGCTCGATAAGGTGAACAGCTTCATCATCGGCGGGGGCATGGCCTATACGTTTCTCAAAGCGCAGGGCAAGGAGGTCGGCAAGTCGCTGCTGGAAGCCGACAAACTTGAGCTTGCAGGCCAGTTGCTCGCTGAAGCCAAGGCGCGCAACGTGAAGATGCTGCTGCCGGTCGATCATGTGGTCGCCGACAAAGTGGACGCCAGCGCGCGTGCGCGGACGATTGGCAAGGATGAATCGATTCCCGCCGACCAGATCGGTCTCGACATCGGACCCGAGACGATCGAACTGTTTGCCGCCGAGATCGGCCGTGCGCGCACCATCGTCTGGAACGGGCCGATGGGCGTCTTCGAGATCGACCAGTTTGCGCGCGGAACCATGAAGATCGCGCAAGCAGTCGCCGATAACGCGGGCGCAACTTCAATTGTGGGTGGCGGAGACACCGTGGCCGCCGTCCACAAGGCCGGAGTCGCCGATCAGATCAAGCATATTTCCACCGGCGGCGGGGCTTCGCTGGAGTTTCTCGAAGGCAAGAAGTTGCCCGGCGTCGAAGCGCTGACGGACAAGTGAAAAGGCAGTTTCAAGTTTCAAGTTTCAAGTTTCAATTCTCAAACAGCAGATCCTTCGCTGCGCTCAGGATGACACTTCTGGAGAAGGAAATCGTGAAACACGAAACTTGAAACTCGAAACTCGATTTCATGCACGACTTCCACAAAATCGACCTCGGCGAAGGCTCCACGCTCATTTTCGTGCAGGGTGACATCACCCGTCAGGACACCGACGCCATCGTCAATGCGGCCAACTCCACACTGATGGGCGGAGGCGGAGTCGACGGCGCCATTCATCGCGCCGGCGGCCCGGCGATTCTCGATGAGTGCAAGAAGATCGTGGCCGAACATGGTCACCTGCCGCCGGGGGAAGCTGTCTCGACGACCGGGGGACGTCTGGCCGCCGCATTCGTCATTCACACCGTCGGGCCCATCTGGCGCGGAGGACTGCACGGCGAACCCGGGCTGCTCGCCAACGCTTATCGCAATTCGCTGCGGCTGGCCGACCGGCTGGGACTGCACAGCGTAGCGTTTCCAGCGATCTCCACCGGCGCTTACGGCTATCCGGCCGCGGAGGCTGCTCTGCTGGCTATTGAAACCATAGTGGACGCGCTTGCCGAGGCGCGCAACACTCGCGAGGTTCGCTTCGTGCTCTTCGACAACACATCGCTTGACGTGTTCCTCGACGCGGCGCGCGCTGCTCGCTCACCGCCGAAAGGCAAACTGGCGTATCGACCACATTACCGGGGTCGCAGGAATCAAGGAATGAAACGAAAGAAAATCATCGCCGCCAATTGGAAGATGTACAAAACAGTTTCGGAATCGCGTGCTTTCCTGGACGCCTTCCTGCCGCTGGTCAACCAACATGATCGCGACGAAATCGTGATCTGCCCGCCCTTCGTCAATATTGCCGCAGTGCTCGAGCAGACTCGCGGCAGCCTTATCAAAGTCGGCGCGCAGAACGTTTACTGGGAGAAGGAAGGCGCTTTCACCGGCGAGGTCTCGCCGGGCATGCTGGCTGGGGCTGGTTGTGAGTTCGTGATCATCGGCCATTCCGAACGCCGCCAATATTTTGGCGAGACGGACGATACCGTGAACCGCCGCCTGAAAAGCGCTTTGGAAGCGGGTCTGGCTACGATTCTCTGTGTTGGTGAAGTGCTGGAAGAACGCGAAGCCAAACTGACCGAAGATGTTCTGCGGCGCCAGTGTTCGCGCGCCTTCAACGGCATTTCAGCCCGTAAGGCTGCTAAGTTGAGCATCGCCTACGAACCGGTTTGGGCGATCGGTACGGGAAAAACGGCAACCCCGCAAATGGCCGCCGACGCACACGCCGTCATTCGCCAGGAAGCCGCTCTTGACCTTCGGCAAGGAATTTGCCGCCGCAATGCGCATTCTCTATGGCGGCAGCGTCAAACCGGACAACGTCAAAGCACTGATGGCTGAAAGCGAAATCGACGGCGCGCTGGTGGGAGGCGCAAGCCTCAACCCCGAGTCCTTTGCAGCCATTGTGAAGTACTAGTGTAGTGTCAAACAGACGGGCCGTTAATTGAAAGGCGGCTGCTTGCCCTCGTTCGGATGTCATCCTGAGCGAAGCGAAGGATCTATGTATTTTCCCTGCGCCGAAATGCATAGATTCTTCGCCTCCGCCTGAATAGCTATTTGCTTGTCGAACGCAACATCGGGTACGCAGCTTGGCTGCTCCGGCCAAGGGTGCTCGGCGCTCCGGCTCAGAATGACATCTCCAATTAGATTACTCGACTTGTGACGAACACTAGCAGCGGTGAAGGAAAAATCGGACTGGAAGCCGCGTCAGCGCTGCGCAAAGTGGCTGCCCGCCAAACTAGGTCTCTGACCGCTTAATGTGGTTTCTTTTGTAGCCGAACTTCCGGCGTGCCGTTCTACGTGTGAACCGCCAGTTGATGGTAACCGCTTTGCGGTTCATTCTCCGGTTCCAGGCCCTGGCTTCACGCCGCAAGTCGCCGAGCGAAGGGATTCTTCGTTGGCCTAGACACTGCCGGGAGAACAGGCTGATCTCGATCTCGGCCTGATTTAACCAACTGCCGTGTTTCGGCGTGTAGTGGACGGTGAAGCGGTTCCATAACCAGCCTCCATCCCTCTCGCCGAATCGTTCCACCACGGCCTTACGGGTGTGCGAACTCAGGTTGTCCATGACCAGGTGGATGGTGTCGGCTGCCGGATAGTGTTCCGCAATCTCCAACATATAATCGGCAAATTCGGGTGAGGAGCGGTTCGGCGTCACCCGCGTAAAGTGCCGTCCCGCTTTCGGCTCCACGCCGCAGAAGGTGTTGGCGGTGCCGCAGCGCTTGTACTCGCAATCGCGCCGGACCATTCGTCCTGGCCGCATGGGGAATGCAGGGCGAACATCGGCATGCAGTACGATCGGTTTCTCATCGATACAGACCATGGGTTCGCTTTCCATCCACGGCTTTTCATACAGCGCCAGCACGTCTTCCATGCGCCGGATATATTCCTCATCCAGTTCCGCCACGCACCACATTTTTTTCCCGCCAAGGCTTCAGATCATGGCTTTGGAGAAGGATGCGGATGGTTTCCCGGCCCACCTTCGGCGCCAGCTTCCGCTTCACCGCCTCTTCGGCAATGAGCCGCACGCTCCACCGTGCCCTGCCTTGCGGCGCTCGACTGCACACCATGGCGATGATCCTTTGCCGCTGGCCCGCATCCAGGACTGGCTGCTTGCCCGGACGCGGCTTCTCATATAGCGCCGGCTCCAGCCCCTCCTCCTCGTACCGTCGGGCAATCGCCCGCACGGTCTTGGGAGCCACACCCACGCTGCCGGCCACCTGTGTAGCCGTCTGTCCCTGGTCGAGCTGACGCAGCATCAAAGCCCGCCGCAGTACCCGCGCCGACTCTCGCCCTTTGTTCAACATCCCGGCTATCTGCTTCCGATCCTTCTTCCCAAGCTGGACATGCACCCGATGGTAGGTTTGCATGTCCACACTATGCGATCCTTTTTAGCCACCCAGGAAGTGCCTTAATAGATACACCTTCATATGGTCATAGACCTAGAGAGATGCCCAGTCGCATTTCGGCCACTTTTCACGGCATTTCTCTCTATTCGGCAGTTCTCATTCCCGGCCACTACGCGACATTGTTTGTCGCGAAGTGTTTTCTCTGGCGGCGAATTCGCTGTAGAATAGGCTACCTTGTGGGGGAAAACCTAACGCTCACCACGGGTCTGTCGAAGCCCCATCACTGGGGAAATACCAACCAGTAGTAGCCGAAGTGGTTTCGCAAATCTGTAGTAAAGGAGAAGTTTCTTCGATGAAGCGTTACACAATGTTCGTCGCCCTGTTGGCCCTGCTTCAACCCTGGCGTGGTCCGCCGAAGATGGCGCCGCCCTTTACAAAACCAAGTGCGCTGGATGTCACGGCGCCGGCGGCGAAGGCAAACCTGCCATGAAAGCCCCGGCCTTGAAAGGCAAGAGCGCGGCGGATGTTACCGCTGTGCTCACCAAGGGCGGGAAGACCGGGATTCACAGCAAAGCATTCAATGCCACTCCGGATCAGGTGAAGGCTATTGCCGGCTACGTCGCGTCCCTGAAGTAATCACCGCTGCTGCAGCCGATCCGCGCAACAAGGGTTCCCGACACGCGCCGCAGTGGCGCGTGTCGGTATCACAGACCCAAGCTAGACGGTTTGTGTTCCGGAAGCTGCGCGATGCATGCGTCCCCAAAGGAACCAGCCAATCGCCAGCAGTAGCAGCAAGGCAATGATTCCCTGGGAGATGACGCAGTAGAGGCACCATACGCCGAGCACATTGGCCTCGATGTGGGTGAGATAGAGTGCGAAGGCGAATCCGCCGGCCACGGCTCCCAGCAGCATTCCGCGCCGCCGCAGAAAGCCCAGCACGCCGACAAGCAGGTATCCGGCCACGCCGATTGCCGCCACCGGCACCCCGCCGAGTTCCGCATAAGGGCTGTGGTTTACGACACCGCAATCCCACTTGTCATTGATGTGGCAAGGCTGGTCCTCAGTGACGTAGTGAACTCGAAGAGCCAGCCCGGACACGATCACCCCGGCCAAAGCCACCAAAATAATCAGGTAACGCACAGGCGCGCCTCGGAAAATCGCCAGAAGCGATTTCAGGTACCCTGTTCCTGCTATCAACTGCGGCAGACGTGGGTACCGGCAAATGAGGTACCGATAAGACTGGCCTAACGAACCGCAAGCAACTCGACATCGAAAATGAGGGTTGCGTTTGGCGGAATTACGCCGCCCGCGCCACGCGCGCCGTAGCCGAGTTCCGGAGGAATGCGCAACTGCCGCTTCCCGCCTACGTGCATGCCTGCAACCCCTTCATCCCAACCTCGAATTACTTGCCCGGCGCCAAGCGAGAACTGAAAAGGCTCGTTCCGGTCCAGAGAACTATCGAACTTCTTGCCGTCGAGGAGCCAGCCCGTGTAGTGAACCGTTACGTTCTTCCCCTTGACCGCTTCAGGGCCAGTTCCCTTCACAAGGTCCCAGTAATGCAAACCGCTTGGCGTCTTCACGCCCGGCCCGTCAACCTTGGCGGGAGCAACCGGAGCTTTCGATCCCATATTTTTTCCATTCTGTGCAGACAGAGAAACCGCTGTCATCAGCACCATCGTCATCAGCAGCAACAAAACTGTTGGTTTCAAAGAGCCTCCACTGTTTCGCATTCCTCGCTGAACAACGCCTACTGCGGCCGCTGAGCTGCCGCCATAGGTTTGGGTTTGCGCGCATCGCCGTGCAGCGTCTGCAAGTCGCGCACGCTGACCTCGCCTCGCTGCAGTGCGGCGATGCCCTCGGCAGCCGCGCGCGCAGCCGAAAGCGTCGTCATGGTAGGCACGCGAGCCGTAATGGCCGCCCGACGGATCGCCTTCTCGTCAAACCAAGGCTCAAGTCCGTGCGGCGTGTTGATGATGAGCTTAATGCGTCCGCCTTTGATCAGGTCAACCACGTTAGGCCGGCCTTCCATCACCTTGTAGACTCGCTCCACGTGTATTCCGGCGTGCTCAAGTACCTCGGCGGTGCCATGCGTGGCGGCAATCTTAAAACCAAGATCGACGAACCGGCGCGCCACATCGGCAATGACCGGTTTGTCGCGGTCGCTAACGCTGAAGCACACCATGCCGCGCGACGGGAGCACCTGCCCGGCGGCGAGTTGCGCTCTGGCGAATGCGTCGCCAAAGTTATCGGCCACGCCCATCACCTCTCCGGTCGAGCGCATCTCCGGCCCAAGCACCGTATCGACGCCCGGAAACTTGCCCCATGGGAAAACCGGCGACTTCACGTAAAAACACTCCCCCGTGCTCAAATCCGCATACTCGCCGCGGTTCACCAGATCGACGTACTCCGGCAGGAACTCGCGCAATCGCCGTCCCGTCATCAGGCGGGCGGCAATCTTGGCCAGCGGCACTCCCGTTGCTTTGGAAACGTATGGCACCGTACGCGATGCCCGTGGGTTCACCTCGATGACAAATACCTTCTCACGCTGTATGGCGTACTGCACGTTCATGAGGCCGATGACGTTCAACGTACGAGCCAGCCGATAGGTGTAATCGCGAATCGTGTTCAGCACGTGCGCCGGAATATCGACCGCGGGCAGCACGCAGGATGAATCGCCGGAGTGAATGCCGGCCTCTTCGATATGCTGCATGATGCCGCCGATGACCACGTCTTCGCCGTCGCATAAGGCATCGACATCAATCTCAATCGCCTCTTCCAGGAAATGATCGATCAGAATCGGACGATCCTGCGAGTACTCGACGGCTTGCTTCATGTACTCCTTGACCGCTTCCGCGTCATAGGCAATCACCATGGCGCGCCCGCCGAGCACGTACGAAGGACGCACCAGCACCGGATACCCGATGCTCTCCGCCGCTTCCAGAGCGCCTTCGATCGAGGTTGCCGTCGTGCCGGGCGGTTGTGGAATATCCAGTTCGTCCAGCAGTTTGCCAAAGCGCTTGCGGTCTTCGGCCAGATCAATCGACTCCGGCGAGGTGCCGATGATCTTCACGCCCGCAGCCTTCAGAGGCAGAGCCAGGTTCAGGGGGGTCTGGCCGCCAAACTGCACGATCACCCCGACTTCAGCTCCGTCCGCCACTTCATGGTCGTAGATGGCCATCACGTCTTCGAAGGTGAGCGGCTCGAAATAAAGGCGGTCGCTGGTGTCATAGTCGGTCGAAACCGTCTCTGGATTGCAGTTCACCATGATGGTTTCGTAGCCGTCGTCGCGCAAGGCGAAGGCCGCGTGACAGCAGCAGTAATCGAACTCGATGCCTTGTCCGATGCGATTCGGCCCACTGCCCAGAATCAGCACTTTCTTCTTTGCCGTAGGCGCCGCCTCGTCTTCGTCTTCGTAGGTCGAATACAGGTAGGGCGTGTAGCTCTCGAACTCGGCCGCGCAGGTGTCCACGCGCTTGTAGACGGGTCTCAGCCCCGCCTTGCGCCGCATGTTGTAGACCTGCACGGCGCCTCCAGGCGCATGCCAGATGTCGGCCAGCCGCGCATCGCTGAAGCCCGTGCGCTTGGCTTCGCGCAACTGCTCGCGCGTAATGCTCTCCGCCGTCGTGTTCTCCAGCTCCTTCTGCGCGTCGGCGATGTCTTTCAACTGGTGGAGGAACCACGGATCGATGTGCGTGAGACGTGCAATCTGCTGTACCGTGTATCCGTTGCGCAGCGCGTAACGCAGGTACTGAAGGCGCTCGGGATGCGGCGTCACCAGGCGCTTGGTAAGGATGCGCGGTTCAATTTTCTCCGTCGCCAGTTTCTTGCCGGTCTCGAGTGAGCGCACGCCCTTGAGCAGCGCTTCCTTGAAGGTGCGCCCGATGGCCATCGCTTCGCCTACCGACTTCATTTGCGGCCCGAGACTCTCGTCGGCGCCCGGAAACTTTTCAAACTGCCACTTCGGAATCTTGACGACCACGTAATCCAACGTTGGCTCAAAGCAGGCCGGAGTCTTGCGCGTGATGTCGTTGGTAATCTCGTCGAGCGTGTAGCCGACGGCCAGCCTGGCCGCGATCTTGGCGATCGGGAAGCCGGTCGCCTTCGATGCCAGCGCCGAGGAGCGCGATACCCTCGGATTCATCTCGATGACCACCATGCGTCCGGTGGTCGGCTGCACCGCGAACTGAATGTTCGAGCCGCCGGTCTCGACGCCGATCTCGCGCATCACCTTGATGGAGGCGTCGCGCATCCGCTGGTATTCGCGGTCGCTGAGCGTCTGCGCCGGAGCAACCGTAATCGAATCGCCCGTGTGCACGCCCATGGCGTCGAAGTTTTCGATCGAGCAGATGATGATGACGTTGTCGCGCAGGTCGCGCATCACCTCCAGCTCGTATTCCTTCCAGCCCAGCACGCTTTCTTCGATGAGCACTTCGTGAACCGGGGAAAGATCGAGCCCGCGAGCCAGCAGATCGACCAGCTCTTCGCCGTTGTAGGCGATGCCGCCGCCGGTGCCGCCCAGGGTGAACGATGGGCGAAGCACAACCGGAAAGCCCAGCTTAGCCGTGTACTCCATTCCGTCCTTGAGGTTATTGACCAGCGCCGAACGCGGTACTTCGAGCCCGATGCGGGTCATCGCGTCCTTGAACATGAGCCGGTCTTCCGCCTTCTTGATGGCCGTCAGCGACGCGCCAATCAGCGTGACGTTGTACTTCTCGAGCACGCCGCCGTCGGCCAGCTCGACTGCCAGGTTCAGCGCCGTCTGCCCGCCGACCGTTGGCAGCACCGCCATGCCTTTGCCCACGCCCCTGAGCGCTTCGCGCCGGATGATCTCTTCCAGATATCGGACGGTGAGCGGCTCGATGTAGGTGCGGTCGGCCATCTCCGGATCGGTCATGATGGTTGCCGGATTCGAGTTGACCAGCACCACCTCGAAGCCTTCGGCCTTGAGCGCCTTGCAAGCCTGTGTGCCCGAGTAATCGAACTCGGCGGATTGGCCAATAACGATCGGCCCGGAACCGATGATGAGTATTTTCGAAATATCTTCGCGACGTGGCATGTCTTAGCTTACCTTCTGATCTCATAAGTTCTGTAACCTTCAAAATCTCTGTTGATTTCCAGGAGTCTCGGCCCATAGCCTTGAAGTACACGGACAGCCGGTTGCAGCGTCAACCTCAACAGCTAACGCCCCTGAGTTGCAGTCTTTGAACAGCTTGCGGTGATTACGCTCGCTCGAATCAGGGTACGCATATCGAAGATCGTAGATATCGTAAAGACGCTGGAAAAACTTCGAATAGTGTACCGCGCTATCTGCCGCCGGATAGTTGGGCCATATCTCGGCTTTCTCATTCAGGCATCGATACACCACCAGCCCAATGGCTTCATAGCTCATTGGCGGGTCTGTAATCGTCCTTCGGCCAGTCAGCGCGCTAAGGGCATTGTGATAGCGCACGATACTGTCGAGCTGCCTTCCCTGCGCGTCGAAAGATGCATCGGAAGGACTCCTTACGTCCGCAAGTTTCGACAATCTGATGAAATGCAAAAACCCAAATACAAATCCCGGATACATCATATGAATGTTGGCTGTAATCCTCAGCGCATCTCGCATGCGATTCGTAAGATCGCGAGAAGCATTTCCTGTGCTCTTGCCGGAGATTCCATCGATCGATCCAATCTCCTTTTTTGCGCGAAACGAGAACCCACCTTTGACCAGTTGAACCGCCTTTTCAAGGCTCGCGCGGGGAATCAAAACGTGGAAATGCTCTGGCATGAGCACATATTCATGGAGCAGATAACCCTCTCCCCTATAAGAATCAAGAACTCGCAAAAATAACTCCGCCCAGCGTGGGTTGAGAAAAAGAGGCCGTCTCTGCCAAGTCTGAGAGGTGACAAAGTATGTCTGCCCATTGTTTCTCGCGGGTTCTCGGCCGGGCTTCATAAACTCAAATCCCTCAGGGGCTAAAGCCCCACTTCAATTGGCTTGCAACATTAAATTGGCTTGCCGGCGGGGCTGAAGCCCCGCCCCTTCAAAACAACGACTCTTTTCCACCATTCGTTTAGCTGCTGCGTTAACCGTCAATCTAGGCATTAGTAGCACGCACCGACTTCCGGCGCCGTCTTTCAATCGGATTGCCCGTGCAGTTCATCAATGCACAATGAACCGAATCATGGTCGGCGAGCAGGAAGTTCTCCATCATTTTTCGAACATACGGATTTGAGAGTTGGCTCTCGTAGACGTTCACGCAGTTTATGGGGCTCTCGTAGACGTTCCCTCAGTTTATGGCAAAAGGTTCGAATTTCAGGAGTTCGCAATCGACCGTCCCCTCTAACTTGATGTGCTTGAGAAACTTATCTCGCATTCGAATGTTTGTTTGCTGGGTTGGGCCAGGGCGCAGATACCCCCCTAAGCGCTTGGCGAGGTTTTCAGTTTCGCCGATATACACCGCTTCAAACACTCCGGCCCTGTTCCGAAATAGCCAACGATAAAAGAGCAGGCTTAGAGTAGATTTCGACGAAGGACTTGTTCAAAGAAAAGGGATACGTACAGCGAACGCCGGCAACGAGTTCGGCGGTCACCCACTCGTAACGAATCTGAAATGGAGAATAATTCTTCATCGTTGGTTTCAGCTACTCACTTGCCCCTCCACTCCTTCATCAGCTTGATGAAGTCGTTGAACAGGTAGTGCGAATCGTGCGGGCCGGGCGAGGCTTCCGGGTGATACTGCACGCAGAACAGCGGATAAATTCTGTGCTGGAATCCCTCCACCGTGCCGTCGTTCAGATTGACGTGGGTCAGCTCCACTTCGCTCGCCTTCAGCGTATTCGGGTCGACGGAGTAGTTGTGGTTGTGCGCGGTGATCTCCACCTTGCCGGTCGCCAACTGCTTCACCGGATGGTTGCCGCCGTGGTGCCCGAACTTCAGCTTGTAGGTGCGGCCTCCAAGGGCCAGCCCGATTAATTGGTGCCCCAGGCAGATGCCGAAGACCGGCACTCGGCCCAACAGTCGGCGGATATGCTCCTGCGCATAGGTGACCGCCTCCGGGTCGCCGGGGCCATTGGACAGAAACACGCCGTCGGGCTTGAGCGACAGCACATCTTCGGCGCTCGTCTCAGCCGGCACGACGGTGACGTCGCATCCCGACCCAACCAGCATGCGGAGGATGTTGTGCTTGATGCCGTAGTCGTAGGCGATGACCTTGTGCCGCGGCTTGCCCGGATCAATGAGTTTTCCGCCGTCGACCATCCCCTGGGTCCACTTGTACGCCTCTTTGGTCGAGACCACCTTCGCCAGATCCAGGCCATCGATGGTCGGAATCGAGCGCGCCTTGGCGACCAGCTTGTCAGCGTCCAATTCGATGCTGGAGACCACGCCCCGCATCACTCCCCGGTCGCGCAGATGGCGCACCAGAGCGCGGGTATCGATATCGGAGAGCACCGGCACGCGATACCGCTCCATGTACTCGTCGGCCACCTCCTGCGAGCGCCAATTGGACGCCACGCGGGAGAACTCGCGGACGATCAACCCTTCGATATAAGGCTTGCCGGACTCCTGATCGTCGGGCGTGGTGCCGTAATTGCCGATTTCAGGGTTGGTGAGAACGACGATTTGTCCGGCGTAGGAGGGATCGGTAAAGATCTCCTGATAGCCGGTGATGGAAGTGTTAAAAACTACTTCGCCAGAACACTCGGCTTTGGCACCGTAGCCTTTGCCGCGGAAGATCCTGCCATCTTCCAGAGCAAGGACAGCTTGCATCGAGATCGTCTCCGAGAGTGGATTTTTTCAATTTTATCAGTGACTCGCCAGAGTTCGAAAGGCCCTTAGACCTATTTGCCGGCGTTTTCGCAAACAACTTTGCCGCTGCATATACATTCTCGGTGAAAATCTGCCCGATGCGGCGGATTGCAAGCCTCGAACTCCCGGCACGCTGCGCGTCTTTGGGTCGAAAGCCGCGCTGTCAAGGAATCGCTGCGTATCCGGCTAACGCAGTTTGCCGAGTTTGTCCGCCGGCCAGTAAGCAAACACGGCTTTGCCGTAGATGTACTCGCCCCTGACGGTGCCGAAGTCCCGGCTGTCGTTGGAGAGATCGCGGTGATCGCCCAGCACGAAATAGCTGTCTTTCGGCACCACCCTTGCCGAATACGAGCGTTCGTCCCGATACTTGCCCGCAACGTATGGCTCGAACAGCAACTCGCCATTGACGTAGACCCAGCCCTGCCGGATCTCGACCCGGTCACCGGCAATGCCGATGACTCGCTTGATATAGCTTTTCGCCGGATCGTAAGGATAGTGGAAGACGACGAGGTCGCCCCGCGAGACAGGCTCCCACCGGTAGACGAACTTGTTGATGAAGATGCGCTCCTGATCGCTGAGTCCCGGCATCATGCTGGTGCCTTCAACTTTTACCGGCTGATAGACAAACACGATGACAAACGCCGAAATCGCCAGCGAGACCACGATATCCCTGATCCATTCCAGGGCCGATTTTTCCCGGTGTTTGTCCGGCGACGCTGAAGCGTATTGCGTTGATTTCGTCTTCGCTATCGCTCATCTGGTCCTGGCCCGCATGAAACCAACCGCATGTCTTAACTTTACCCCGAATGTCCCTGCTTCGGCGCGCCTGTTTGTGCAAATCGCCACCAACCAGTAATATCGGGCAAATGACTGGCCAGCCGGGTGCCCTGTTTTCCGCCATGTCACTCATTGAGTTCCTTGGGAACACGGCGAAGGATCAGCTCACACGATAGTATGCCTGGAAAAGGTGAGTTGACGAGAGTTGGAGTTGCGGGTATAAAGCTCTTTCGTGCCAGTATTGGTTTTTCCTGGCTGCGGCCCGAAGCCATCTGACCCCGGGCGGACCTCGTAAAGGAGAGTCCCTGGACGAGATTTGTGCATTCAGCACCCGAGGCATGGATTCAGAAGATCAGCAGGCTGACCGATGAATAAGACTGCGGACCCTCGATATACCCAAGCCGTGCAGGCGTATGAGCAGGCGCTCAAATCGATGCAATCGCAAAAATTTGAACGCGCCAAAACCTTCTTCGAGAAGGTCATCGCCAACGGGCCGAAGGAACTGGTGGATCGTGCCCTGGTGCATCTGAATATCTGCAACAATCAACTTACGCGCACGCAAACGAATTTCAAGATCGGTCGATGAACATTACGATTACGCCGTTTCCCTCATGAACATGGGAGACTACGTGGGAGCACGCGAGCATCTGGAAGAGATTTCGCGGAAAGATCCGAGCCTCGATTTCGTCTGGTACGGTCTGGCGGTGCTCGATTGCCTCACCGGGCGCGCTCAAGAATCGCTCCAGCATCTTGCCGAGGCCATTCGCCTGAATCCCCACAATCGCTTGCAGGCACGCAATGACTCCGACTTTAGAAACATGGCTGACGATCCACGCTTTACGGAGTTGATCTATCCCGAGGGGACAACGGCATAGCCCTCTGGTATCAATGGTTTCCCGGGGATGACACCACAACCTGAACAAGCTCTCGCGCTGAAAGTTGTCGCCATCGGTGGGGGTACGGGGCTATCTACCCTGCTGCGTGGCCTGAAGAGCTTTGTGCCGGTCCGAAGTGACAGCACGCCCGACAGCACCTATATCTCGAATCTGACGGCGGTTGTCACCGTCACCGATGACGGTGGCTCCAGCGGACGCCTGCGCAAAGACCTTGGCGTGCTTCCTCCGGGCGACATACGCAACTGCATGATTGCCCTCTCCGAGGACGAACAATTGCTGGCGCGCCTCTTTCAATACCGTTTTGCCTCCGGCGAACTGGAGGGTCACAACTTCGGTAATCTTTTCCTGACCGCGCTATCGTCCATCACCGGAGACTTTGCCGAAGCCGTGAAGCTTTCCTCGGGAATTCTCAAGGCACGCGGCGAAATCGTGCCTTCCACCATCTCCAATGTTCAACTGGACGCCTTCATGGATGACGGCTCGCGCGTGCGCGGCGAAACCAGCATCAGCGCCAGCAGAAGGCGCATCGTGCGCATCAACCTTGTGCCCGCCAATGCGCGCCCGCTGCCCCAGACTTTGCGCGCAATCGCCGAAGCCGATCTCATCACGATTGGCCCGGGATCTCTTTTTACCAGTCTTGTTCCCAACCTGCTGGTGAATGGCATTCCCGAGGCGATAGCCGCTTCCCACGCGATGAAGGCCTACATCGGCAATCTCATGACTCAGGCCAATGAGAGCCAAGGCATGACCGCTTCCGAACATATTCGCGTTCTCTTTCAACACGCCGACCGGAAGGTGGTCGACTATGCCCTGCTGAACACCACCCCCGTCCCGCCATCGCTGAAAATGGCCTATGCGGCGGAACAGGCCGAACCGATCGTGAATGATCTGGATCGGATTCGGGAGCTTGGAGTCGAGCCAATCCTCGGCGAATACCTCGATGACAAGGTCGTGGCGAGACACAACTACGTGCGCATCGCGAGCGAATTGATCGAATTCGCTGCTGCACGCGGGCGTAAAGGTAAAATAGCTTCCAGCGTCGAGTAGCTGCCCGCAACATCATCTTTTCTGCCGTCTTTTGCGGGTGGAAATTCCGTGACCCGGCGCCCTATGCGATCTTATGACGAGCATAAGCACTGTTTCCCCGAACCCCGTAAATCCGCGTTTTGCCATTGCCATCCTGGCCGCAGGCAAGGGTACGCGCCTGAAATCCAAGCGGCCCAAGGTGCTGCACCCGATCGGCGGCCTGCCGCTGCTGGCCCACGTTATCCGCGCCGCTTCCGCCGTCGTTGCCGGCAGTGATATTTACTGCATCATCGGGCATGAGGCGGAGCGCGTCCGCGAAGCTGTTTCCGGCTATGGCGTAGGGTTTGTCGAGCAGCGCGAGCAACACGGAACCGGACACGCCCTGATGCAATGCCGCCAGGCGCTCGCCGCCTACGATGCCGTCCTGGTGCTCTCCGGCGACGTGCCCCTGATTCGCCCCGAGACCATCGCCCGCCTCCGTGACTTTCATCTGACGCATCGAGCGGCCATGACAATCCTCACCGCGGAGCCGCCCGACCCGTTCGGTTATGGCCGCATCGTCCGAAGCTCCGCAGGCAGCAATGAAGTCAACGCCATCGTCGAGCAAAAGTCGCTCGCGCCCGCACAGGCGGAGATTCGGTGAAATCAACTCCGGCATCTACGCCTTCCAGGCCAGAGCGCTTTTCCGCTATATCGATCAACTGAGCACCGACAATCCGCACCACGAGTTCTATCTGACCGACCTGGCGGGCATTCTGCGCCGCGCCGGAGAAACCGTGCTCGCGCTCAAGGCGACAGATCGCCAGTGAAGTGCTGGGCGTGAATACCAGGGCCGAATTGGCCAGCCTCGATGCCATCCTGCGCGCTCGCAAGACTTCGCAACTTATGGCGAGGGAGTCACCATTTTCCAGCCCGCAGTCCTGCGTTATCGATCCCGACGTGCAGGTCGGCCCGGACACGGTGATCGGCCCGTTCGTGCAGTTGCTGGGCTCAACCACACATTGGCGGCGACTGCCGATCAATTCGTTTTCGGTGTTGAGAACATGCGCCTCGGCGACGGCGTCACGGTGCGCCACGGATGCATTCTGAAGGATTCGGTGGTCGAGAGCGCGGCCATGCTTGGCCCCTACTGCCACATCCGTCCCGCCAGCCACATCGGGGCGGGAGCGCACGTCGGCAACTTTGTCGAGACCAAGAAGACCACGCTGGGACGCGGCTCCAAGGCCAACCACCTCACCTACCTGGGCGACGCGGAGATCGGCGAAGGCGTGAACGTGGGCGCCGGCACCATCACGTGCAACTACGACGGCGTGCACAAGCACAAGACGGTGATTGGGGACGGCGCCTTCATCGGCAGCGATACTACGCTGGTTGCCCCTGTGCGCGTGGCCGAGGGGGCCTATATCGGCGCGGAAGCTGCATTACACAGGACGTGCCGGCCGACGCCCTGGCAGTGGCGCGCGGCATGCAGGTGAACAAGCCGGAATGGGCGAAGAAACGTCGCGAGAAGCTGAAGAACAGAACTGCTAAATAAGATGGTTGGGACGGGTGCCCAACGTTCGCCCCGCGGTTGGGCTAACGTGGGGTAGTTTCTTTCTGAGTCCAAAGCTGGGAGGCGGCACTACTTCGTACTTGACGTCTCCCCGGCAGGCAAAACCGTGGTGCCTTCCATATCCGAGCAATCGCAATAGGAAAGATCACAGTCCCGGCAGTCGCACGCCAGCGGAGTGCCGGTCGCGACCGCCTTGGCTGGCGGCGCGGTGGGAGTCAATTTCTTCGGTTTCGGTTTGGGCTTGTGCTTCATAAGAGATATTGAATCAGGATAGCGAACATATATTCCGTGACGCCGGTCACATACCAATGCAATTCACCCAGCGGTCGTGGCGCTCGCAGCGCCAAAATCAGGGCAGGCATCCGCGCGACAGGCTAAAAAATGCCCCTCCGTTGGGAGGGGCAGGTTGGAGAGAACTTTAAGACCAGAGCTATGAATCGCCAAGCCAGAGCTCGGGTACTTAACGGTTACCTTCCGCGAATCCGGGTTAGACGGCCAGCAGCGTCCTCAGTCCAAGACGCGCCTGGTGCAAACCATGGCGGCTGTCGTCTTCGGTGATGCCGAGGGTGAAAGCGATGCGCTCGTGATCATACCCTTCGCCATCGTGCAACAGATAGATCAGGCGCTCAGTGGCTGGCAGCTTCACGACAGCGCGCTCAAGATCGACTCGCTTAACATTGCGGCGCACTGAGAGCACTTCAGAGCAGATGACCCTGTTTCAGCGTGAGCACGCCTACGGGTACCAGTTGCCGGATTTCCTCCAGCAGAGCGCAATCGACCATTTCCTCGGTCGGCGAACTGGTGGCGGAGAAAACACGAAGGAATGCCCGCTCCATGACCTGTTCGGCCTCAATTCGTTATCGGTCATCCAGAATGCTAGGGCGTAAACGCGATGCTGGTTACAGGCATAGATCGCCTGGTAACTCTCCATCGTTTCCTTGCCAAGCTCGGTTACATAAGCAGCAGCCAACCCGGTAAATTTTTCACCCTGGACGCCATTGAACATTGCCTTGTGCCTCCCTTTAGCCCTGTCGAACGCTGGATACGGCTTCTAGCTCCGTTCACTGCACTTGTTGAACCACTTCAGCAACCCTTGCCAATACTGCTGAATCAAATGGACAGTGGCATGAAGAGCAATCGAGTGCCCCAAATCGGAGAAACGCCGATTGGCGTGCTCACCTGAGGGATTAATAGCGCCGTGAACAGTGGGATACGGCACTAAGGTTCGTTGGCTGTAACCGCGTCTGCGTTAGACTTCACTGATGAATCAAAGACGACTAGCGGTTCACAAAGTGGTATTTCGATACTCACTGTTGCCTGCCGAAGTACCTCGCATTTCAAAATCAAGCACTCAGATTCCACCACCTACATCCGAGGGATAGTCTCTTGGCACAGGCTCCGCCGCGGCTTGGACGCTGCTGTTCTGAGCGGGACCGGGCACGGCTTGGGAGAGGACTCTATCCACTATCCCCGCGCCGAGCGGCAATCGTATCTGGAAAATCGCTCCACCCTGCGGATGGTTGGACGCGGTGATCTCGCCGTTGTGCTCTTTCATGATGCCATAGCAGATCGAGAGCCCCAGACCGGTCCCCTTGCCCAGCTTCTTGGTGGTGTAGAAGGGGTCAAAAACGCGGCTCATATCAATGACTGCGATCCCCGGGCCAGAATCGTGAAACTCCACGCACGCACAGCCGTGGGCTTCAAAAATGCTGACCTCCAGCTTACCGCCCTGCGAGTTCTCCATGATGGCGTCGGCCGCATTGTTGATGATATTGAGGAAGACCTGTTCCAGTTGGTGCGCGTCCGCGACCACTGATGGAACCGGCTGGATCGATCGCACGACCTGAATACTGTTCAGCTTAAGATCCGCTTCCTTCAGAGAGAGCGTTTCTTCCAGAATCTGCGCCAAGTCTATTTTGCCCTTAGCCGGTTTTTGCTGGCGCGAGAATGCGAGCAGGTTGTGCACAATCTTCTGCGTCCGCTGGACTTGTTTGTAGAGCTTAGCCAGAAAATCTTTTGCCTGCTTGCTAAGTCCTTCCTCTTCAAGTAGTTGAGCATAACCAAGAATAGCCGTAAGCGGGTTGTTCAACTCGTGCGCAACGCCGGAAATCATGCGACCGAGCGCGGACATTTTCTCGCTCTGAAGCAGCTGTTCCTGCGTGTTGCGCAGATCCTGGTAGGCCCGCCTGGTCTCCGTGTAAAGGCGCGTACGCTCAATGGAAATCGCCAGTTGGCGAGCGATGGTGACCATCAATCCGTGTGTTCATCGGTGGTGAACTCGCGATCTTCGCGCCGGCTCACGAGAAATAGCCCGAGCGGCTCGTGCTGGCTGGCCCACATCGCCACGCAAAGGACGCGCTCGCATCTCGGGATCGACCGCGGCTTGGATCTCGCGGGGCAGATTCTCGAATGCCCGCAGCCGAGATCAGCTCGGTCTTGTTGACGATGAATTCCGCCCAGAACCGGGCGGAAAGTTCGTAACCTTTCGCCTCTCGGCGGCCGCGTTGGTTTGCCCCTCGGAGGCGCATAATCGCAGGGTTCCAGTGCCCGGCTCCAGGAGCAGGATGCTGGCCGCGGCGGCGCCAAACAGCGTCATGGCCTGTCCCAGGGCCTCCCTTGCCGTCTCCTGGATATCGAACGTCCGAGTCGCGGCGATGGCGATGGCGTTGAGCGCATGCAGTTCGCGATTACGGCGGCGAATCTCCTCTTCGGCATGTTTCTTTTCCGTGATGTCGAACAAGAATCCCTGGTATCGCAGTATTTCTCCATTCCTGTCGCGCGTGGCAAAACTATTCTCCAGCAGCGTCGCCACGGAACCATCTTTGCGGTGGTGGACGAACTCGAAATTGCGAACGAATCCGTCCCGCTCCATGTCGCGCTGATGCGCCGCCTGGTGTTCGGGCAAGGAATAGAGATGACGATTCAGGTCCAGGGAGAAAACTTCAGACTTGTCGCTGAATCCGAGCATGCGCATGAAGGCTTCATTGCAGTCCAGCAATTTGCGTTGCGGGGTTGAGATGAACACGCCCTCCTGCATCTTCTCGAAAAGCACACGGAAACGCTCCTCCGCCAAATGCATGTCGGTGGTGTCGCGTATGACGTGAATCGTGCCAACTTCGGTGCCGAGTTCCTCGGCGTAGCTGGAGGTCGACACGGTTGAGAAGCCGCCGAAGCATGGATCGGGTGCATCGACCACGTTCTCGCCGGCGCGCAGACAGTAGGGGCAGCCCTGCGGCGCATTCGGAAGAAGTTCGCGGCATCTTTGGCCCAGCACTCCGCGCAGGTTGAGCCCCAGCCTGCGCACAAAAGCACGGTTGGCGCGAATGATTCGCTGCTCACCATCGTGCACCAGGATCAGATCGTCGATGGAGTCGAAGGTGCTGATCCATCTGCGATGGGAACCGATGATCTGTTCGAAGAGCTGCACATTCTCAAGCGCCAGGCCGAGATGGTTGGAAGTCGTAATCAGAAAGCGCTTTTCCTCGATCGAGTAGCGCCGGTGACGTTCCATTCCCAGAACAAGAGCACCCAGCAATGAGGCATTCCCTTTCAACGGAAGGATAACGAGCTGGGAAAGGCCCAGACTCCGCCGCCTCCTGCCGCAATTCCCCTTCCAACGAACTGAATGGACACAACCAGCGGAGCGCGGCCGCTGCCGATCTTTTCGAGCATGCTTCCCTGGAAGGATAGCTTCCGGACGAAGCACCGCAATCTTATCGCCAAGCCCGATGTGCTGACGGAGCACCATCCTTTCGCCTTCCAGCAGTCGAACCCAGGCAACGCGCGAGCCCCATCAGCCGATTGAGTTGCTCGAGCGCGTCCTGCATCATCGAGTCTGAATTGCGCGATTCGGCGATCGCGGTCGTCAGCGCGTTGAAAACCTCCAGACGATGCTTGCCCTGCCCGCGAATCGTCCAGGACGATTACCAGGATGCTCAACCCGAGCAGGATCTCGATCAAGGACATCCACGCCGATCATCACGTGGCCGCTCGGCACCGACTCGTCGAAGTGGACGAGCAACAGCATTATCGCCATCAGCCATGGACCAATTTCCCGCCTGCCGCGACTGAACAGCGCCAACCGCGCGGCGCCAATGGCGGTGATGACGCGATACAAAACGTGAAATAAGCACCATCAGGACGGTCGAGTGCGGGAACCAGCCAACTCGGAGCACCACGCACGCCACAGCTGATGGCGCTCAAGGCATATGAACGCCGGCAGAAATCTCTTCGAGTCCGTGTAGACAAGCATCGCCCACACCAGCAGGACCAGCGCGACGACAAAGCTCAGTTGAGAGATAGCCCGTCAGTAACTGTCCGGGGTTTAGATATTCCGATGCAATTGCGGTTTCGCGGTAGGCGGAATAAAGCACCCAGCCGGCAATCCAAATGCCGAGATAACGCTCGCGAAAGCTGCGATAAACCAGAATAGCCGCCGCCAGCAGTATCAGTGTTCCGGCGCCCTCGGTGAGCAACTGAGACACTTCCACCGATTGCAGAAAAGGTAATATCGCCATTCCAGGAAATAACGTCATCGGCATGGGGCGATTAGCTGTATACCACAACAAGGATAGAATCTAGGACTATTTTCGTCGATTTGTTCCAAAGTTAATAACGTCGCGGCGGACAACGACGAGATGTACAATAAGCACTCCTGACGTGAGTGGGCCATCTATGCCGGAATCAAGAATATTGGTCGTCGATGACGAAGAGGCGATTCGAGAAGTAGTGTCTTCGATGTTGAATCAGGCTGGCTACCATACCCGCCAGGCAGCTTCAGGCATGGAGGCTCTTGAGCTGCTGGACTGCGGCGAGGACTTCGATCTCATCCTGACGGACATGATGATGCCCGAAATGGACGGCATCGCCTTGCTGGAAAGAATCAAGGAGCGCTTTCCTGACGTTCCCGTTGTCATGGTTACCGCCGTGCACGATATCTCGGTCGCTTTGGCGGCCATTCGCAACGGCGCGTACGACTACCTGTTGAAGCCTTTCGAGCGCGAGCAATTGCTGCTGATGGTTCGTCGAGCACGTCGAAAACCGGAACCTGAAGATTGAAAACCACAACTACCAGATGAATCTCGAGACTCTGGTCAATGCGCGAACTGAACAGTTGCGCCAGGCCATGGCCGAACTCGAGCGCTCTTACGACATCACGCTGGAAGCCTTGGGAGACGCACTGGATCTGAAGGATGCCGAAACCGTAGGCCACTCGAAAAGAGTTACCGCGTACACCATCAAGATTGCCGCCGCATTCAATGTCCCTTCGAGACAAGGTCCGGATCATAGCTCGCGGGGCGTTCCTGCACGACATCGGAAAGATGGCGATCCCCGACGCAATTCTCAGCAAGCCCGGCCCCTTGACTCCCGCCGAAATCCGCAAAGTGCAGGAACACTGCCATGCACGGATATCAGATGCTGCGGAAGATCCCGTTCCTTCAGGAAGCCGCCGAGATCGTATTCACTCATCAGGAACGCTACGATGGCACAGGATATCCGCGGAAATTAAAGGGCGACCGAAATTCCTCTGGGGGCAAGAATCTTCGCTATTGCCGATACCCTGGACGCGATTACCTCCGACCGCCCTTACCGGCCCGCCCAAGATCTGCAAGCCGCCAGGACCGAAATTCAGAAGCTGGTCCGGCAAGCAGTTCGATCCAGAAATTGTCGAGGTCTTTCTTGACATTCCGAGCGAGGTCTGGACCGAACTCCGGCGGGAAATCGATTCCCAGGTGCGCGGCGTCACGCCGGACAAGGCCGGCAATTCCAGCCAACGCCTGACCCATCCGCCGCCATCAGTGCATGCAGCATGAGAAGGGGGCCGCATGACTACCTTGAGTGATTCCGATATCCGAAACGCACTGACCAGCCTTCCCGAGTGGAATTTATCAGGCAACGCCATTCAACGCGAATTCAAGTTCTCCGACTTTGTCCATGCCATGGAGTTCGTCAACCAGGTTGCCGAACAGGCCGAAGAAGCGAATCATCACCCCGACATCACCATTAGCTACAGCCGGGTTACGCTCTCGCTTACTTCGCACGACGCCGGGGGACTGACGAAACGCGACATTGCCATGGCGCGCAAAATCAGCAGCCTCTCCGGCAAGGCTGCCGCCTGAGTTGATGCCTGCGAATGGACCGGGTGACTCCGCGGTGCTGATCCGCTGGGCGGAGGCGTGTCTGGTGACCGCTCTTCAACGAGCCGGTTTCACGCGCAACGATTCCGCCACTTCATTCAGTGCTGTCTGAATCTTCTCCAACTCGATCTGGGCTGTCTCGTTCCACTTCGCGATCTGTTCCGGCGCCTCTTCCATGCGGCGGAATACCCACCTGATTGCGCTTCGTCCGCGCGGCGATAACATCAAGGCCCCGACGCCCCCTACGCCAAGTACGGTTAACGGCACTGCCCACTTGCGCATGAATTGCCTCCTCGCGCTTACCTATCATGATTTGACGCAATCGCAAAAAGGAAAGTTTCTCGATTCACTTCTTTTCTGCTTCCCTGTTTACTGATCTGAGGCGAACCCGAATACGAGCCGCAGCGTCGGGGCAAGACGGTTGGCTGTTTCCAGCCGAAATGATCCAGTTCCGCACCCGTTATCCCAATTTGCCGTCAGCGGCAGTCAGGCGCTCATTTTGCCTATGCCCACCCGTGCCTTCAATGTCAGAAGCAAACCCAGCACGATCAGGATAGCCGCAGCGCCGCTGTTTTCCAGGCCATACGACCCGCCGGTAAGCCACTGAGGCCCACGAATCGACCCTTTTACCAGCACGCTGAAGTCGTTCAATCCGCTCACCGGCAGGCCAAAGACGAAGCCGAGAGCAAAATTCCACCCGAAGTGGATGCCGAACGGAAGCCATAGCGTCCGGGTTCGCAGGTATGCCACCGCCAGCAGCACTCCGATGGCGATGGTATTGAAAAACGCCCAACTCAAAGCCGCCCGCGTTGGGATTGCCCAGATGCGCCGCCGCGAACAGCGCCGACGCGAGCCCGTCACCGCCCAGACCGGCCCCACGGCTTCAACCAGGCGCTGAAAGGGATACCCTCGGAACATGACTTCTTCCAGCAGCGCGCCCGTCAGCAGCAGCGAACAACACCTCGACACCCAACCGCAGCGTACGCGCAGTTATGGCAGCTCGCGCCTGATAGCTGCCGCACGTGGCTACCAACGCTACGCAAATGGCAATCAGCAGCATCCCGAACGCCAAGCCCGTCAGGAACTGACGCCGGGCAAGCCGATCGAGCGGCAGACCTTGCGCAGCCAGGCGGTCGCGGTCCCGATGATCCAGCAGCGCAAGCAGCAGCGAGTAGATTCCGATCAGCAGAACGGCGCCAGCCGAGCGGTAGGCGACGTCAGCAATCAGCAGGTGGTCGCGGAAAACGCTAAACGCGAGGGTCGCGACTGCCCAAATTCGCCGCCAGGTGACGACGGCAGCGATCAGAAAACGGAAGATCGCGTGGATCGGCGGGTCGCCGTCATTCAACTCGGGCTCTGTATTCTCCTCGTGCGGCTGCGCTGCAAGGTCCATGTCACCTGTCTGCCCGATCACCCCAGCCAGTGGGGCTCGCCGGGGGTCCCGCCAGCGCGGTTTCGGCGCATACTTCCAGCCCCTTGGTCGCCACTCGAAAAGGAAGAACCGTCCCGCCGGCTTCCGCAAGCGCTCGCGAAACACGCTCCCGCGCTCCCGCTTCGACGAGAAAAAATACGCATCCGCCGCCGCCGGCTCCACAGACTTTGGCAGCGCGGCCACCGTTACGCCGGGCGATCCGAATCAGCCGATCGATAAACGGAGTCGAGATACCGGGAGCATTTGTCTTGCGCAACTTCCACTCCTCGCGGAGCAGCCGTTCGACGTCCTCCCAAGCCTCTGCCCGCAAGAGCCGCGGCCATGCCTTGTGCGATTTCCACAATCTTCTGGAAGTTGCGCCGCACCCGCCGGTTGCCGTCGATATGCGCCTTGAAGACCTCCCAGTTATTGATCCCCGACTGGCGCGGCACGCCGGTGTAAACCAGCACGGCGCGCGCCTCCAGTTCCGCCGCCGAAACCGCGATCGCCTCGCGATGGAGCCCGTCGGGATCGAGATGAATCGCGCTCACTCCGCCGTATAGCGCCGGATAGTAATCCTGGCATCCGGTGGGAACCCTTATGAGTTGCGCTTCCACGTTCTGCGCAATCTCACGGATTTGTTCGAGCGTAAGCGTGCGGCCTGTGTATCGGGCCAACGCCGCCGTGGTGGCAATCATCAGCGCCGAAGAACCGGAGATGCCAGCACCGGCGGGAGCGTCCGACCGGGTTTCCAGCGAAAGCCCGCCCCGCGGACACGCGTCCTGCAGACAAAAAAAACGCAAGAGGTGAGCGGCAAGCGCATGCCTGAACGCGCAGCCTCGTGCAGCGCCTCGAAGCCGGGAAAGCGATCCTCCAGCCCGGTATCGATTGACTGAAAGACGAATTTCCGGCGAAGCCAGAGGGCACGATCCGGCAACGGGTCTGAATGTCGACCGCGACATTGACGGTGACCGCGCCGGGATGAAAAAGATACAGCGGCCAGATATCGACCGTGCCTCCGGCCAGGTCCACGCGGCAGGGCGCCGTGGCCGTGATGATCGCCTCTTGCCCTGCCAAGGGCTTTCCTCGCGGAGCACGGCTTGCCGATGCTTTGCTGACAGCGGCGGCTGGGTTCTGTCGTTTCGAGGAAGCAGCGCGCTTCATAGCACTGTTTTACCACGAGGCGGAAACGCGCCCGCAGAAATCATCCGGGCGGGGCTGGCTTGTGTCGAGACCGTTTGAGATGCCAGCTGCGACGCACAGTGTCTAGTTTCGCGAACACTGCGCGGTTTCAACAGCGCATTTCTTGCCGCCGGCTTTAATGCATTTATCTAGAGCGCTTTGCGAGGCCGGGCGTTTTGCTGAAGCTTGTCCCCAGGTGACTATGTCGCCATCTGCTACTACAGCACCGCAGCTGTCGCGATACCAAACTATCACCTTGCATTGCGAGCCGTGTTTGGAACAGTTATCCAAGGCGACCTGCTCAGCTTTACTCCGGTTATTCCAGCCATACGACCAGCCACAACCTTTATCCTTTGCGCTATAGGCAATCGCGCCGTAGGCCGTTTCTTGGCTGCCTTGCCGGCACTGCTCCTGGCAGAGGGAGAGTATGCCCGAGCAGTATATTTGGCTCGCGCCACCGTAGCGCCAGCAGTTGTGGGCATGCATGCAGTCCGACAAGCATTCGCCGGCCAGCGCGGAAGTTGCGCAGAATATCAGGCAAAGCGCGAACTCCTGCATATAGAAGCATCCATTGTCTTGTCATCTTCTTCACGGTGGAGAACATGAAATCTCCATATTCAGCTCTGAAACGTTCGAATTGTACTGCTCGTGAGGCTGTTTTGCAAGACTTAAAGATGCATCGCTGGCCCACATCCCATGACGGCTCCGCACAATCAGATGGAGATCTGGGCCACCAGCAGAGGCTTCAAGGGTCATCTGGTTACTAGCCATGCTCCGGGCCGAAAGTGGTATGGTTCTGGCCAAGCAAATCTAGACTACAATCCGATTGGGGCGAGGACGAGAGGGTGTAATGGCTGACTGCGAAAAACTTCAGACGTGTCCCTTTTTTACCGACAAAATGGCTAACATGCCTAATAGCGCCAACCTGGCGAAGAAAATCTATTGCTTCGGCGACAAAATGCTGTGCGCCAGATACCAGGTCAATAAGGCGGGAATTACGGTTCCTCCCGACCTTTTCCCACATGATCGCGAACGAGCTCAGCAGATTCTTGGCAGATCGTTTTAGGCAACCAGCTCCCCCAGGTGGCCCACATTTAGGGCTTCAGCCCTTAATGTGGGATCTCAGTTCATTGCCGCATCTCGCTAGTACGGGAAGTCTGCCAGACCCCACATTAGCCAACTGCGGCAAATGTGGGCCACCACCCACTTGTAGCTAGCGGGCCTTGTCGTCCTATGGTTCGCGACGTTGCAACTTCCGCACCAGGTCGCGGGCGATCTGACCGCCGTGGAAGCGTCCATTTTCGATGAAGATTTCGTTCGTTCTCCTGCCGGCGATGATGACGCCAGCCAGGTAGATTCCGGGCACATTGCTCTCCAGGGTTTCGCTGTTCACCGTCGGGCAGTCGTCCTCGCCGCTGCGAATGCCCAGCGCCTTCATGAATTCGAAGTCCGGATGATAACCCGTCAGGGCCAGCACGAAGTCGTTTGGCAGGCTCCGCTCGCCCTCTGGAGTGTCAATTACCACCGAATCGGCCGTGATCTCTTTGACCGTGGAGTTGAAGTAAGCCTTGATCTCGCCATTCTTAATCCTGTTTTCAATGTCCGGCTTGATCCAGTACTTGACGTGAGCGTGCATGCCAGGCCCGCGGTGAACCAAGGTGACGCGACCGCCGTGACGCCAAACCTCCAGGGCAGCGATGGCAGACGAATTCTTGGCGCCGACGATTACCACGTCGGAGTTGTAGTAAGGGTGAGGCTCGCGATAGTAGTGCGCCACCTTCGGCAGATCTTCACCGGGAACGTTGAGGTAGTTAGGGCGGTCGTAGTAGCCGGTGGCCAGAACCAGTTTGCAGGCGCGGTAGCTGCGCTGGCGTCCCAGAAAATCAGTGGTCCGCAGCTCGAAATTGCGGTCTCTTCCTTCCACACTCAACACTGTCTCGTACTGACGCACCTCAAGTCCGTAGTAGTCCGCGACCTTGCGGTAATACTCCAGGGCCTCCAACCGGGTCGGCTTCTGATTGGCGCTGGGAAACGGAACATCCCCAATCTCCAGCAGCTCCGGCGTGGTAAAGAAGACCATGTTCGTCGGATAGTTGTACAGCGAGTTGACGATACAGCCCTTATCGATGTTGCACACGCGAAAGCCGGCACGCTTGGCATCAATGGCGCACGCCAAGCCGGTTGGACCGGCACCGATCACCACAACATCAAAGCTTGCTGGCATTTCCATAACTCATATCTTACAAAACATCTCGCCCACGCCGCCGCTGAACTTTTGCGCGTTCGTCGAGAAGACGGCCGCCATGACCCGGCAAGCCTAGCTGGGGTATAATTCCCGGCGGTTCCCGCCCATTTATATCGGTATGTGCTTGAGCAGCTATCATAGCGGGGAAAGAGGGGTTTTCCATGGCAACAGGTACGCAAAATGCGACGCGCGTCGAATCCGACAGCATGGGCAAAATCGAGGTTCCGGCAAACGTTTACTGGGGAGCGCAGACACAGCGTTCACTGCTTCATTTCAACATCGGGCGCGACACCATGCCGCCGGAGTTAATCCGCGCCTTCGGCATTCTTAAGAAGGCGGCAGCCCTGGTGAACCAGGATTTGGGGAAGCTGCCCGCCGACAAGGCAAAATTAATCGTCCAGGCGGCGGATGAAGTCATCGCGGGCAAATTGAACGACCAGTTCCCGCTCCGCATCTGGCAGACTGGCAGCGGCACCCAGACCAACATGAACGTGAACGAGGTCATCTCCAATCGCGCCATCGAAATTGCGGGCGGAACCCTCGGCTCAAAGAACCCGATTCACCCCAACGACCATGTGAACATGTCGCAATCGTCCAACGACACCTTCCCGGCGGCCATGCACATTGCGGCGGCGGAGGCCATGAACCGGCTTGTTCCCGCAGTTAAAGAAGTGCATGATGCAATTGATGTCAAAGCAAAGAAATTTAAGGATGTTGTAAAGATTGGTCGCACGCATCTGCAAGACGCGACCCCGCTTACTGTGGGGCAGGAGTTCTCCGGCTGGGCAAGCCTGCTGGAGCGCGACATCGAGCGGATCAAGATGACCACCAAGGGTCTTTACGATCTCGCCATCGGCGGAACCGCGGTGGGCACCGGGCTGAATGCGCATCCGGAATTTGCCGAACGCGCGGCAAAGAAAATTGCCGAACTCACCGGGTTGCCGTTTATGTCGCATCCCAACAAGTTCGCTTCCCTTTCGTCACACGACGAGATTGTCTTTGCCCAGGGAGCGCTGCAAACGCTGGCGTGCTCGTTTATGAAGATCTCGAACGACATCCGCTGGCTGGCTTCCGGACCGCGCTGCGGACTCGGCGAACTGATCATCCCGGAGAACGAGCCCGGCTCCTCGATCATGCCCGGCAAGGTCAATCCTACGCAATGCGAGGCCATGACGATGGTTGCCGTGCAGGTCCACGGGGCAACCGCGGCGGTCGGCTTTGCCGGTTCGCAGGGCAACTTCGAGCTGAACGTCTTCAAGCCGGTGATGATTTACAACTTCCTGCACTCGGTAACCCTGCTGCACGATGCGTGTCACGGCTACGTCGAGTACATGATCAAGGGCATTGAACTGGACCGCGAGCGGATTGACTACTACGTCAAGAATTCGCTGATGCTGGTGACTGCCCTGACCCCGAAGATCGGCTACGACAAGGCGGCAAAGATCGCCCACGAGGCGCACGTCAACCACAGCAGCCTGCGCGAAACCGCTGTGAAACTGGGCTTCCTGACCGCCGAAGAGTTCGACGCCGTGGTCAAGCCCGAGGCCATGACCCATCCGTAGATCAATCGGGACTGCCCCACCCTTCGCCAAAGTCAGGCGAAAGGGTGGGGCACCCGGCCATCGAGGCAGCCGCTACGCCATCTGTCATGGTTAGCGTAATGGCACGATACGGCGATGAACGGAATGCTTCTACGATGTCGATAGGAAACAATGAAAATTCATGAGAGCATAAATTCCTTTGGCGGGCGGGTGGCCCAGAGTTGGCGTTGTTCCAACTCTGGGGCTTTAGTATCCTAGACGCATGCCTGCGGGTCTTGTGCGATTACAGCAGACCGGACACTCGCACTTCATCACCTTCACCTGCTATCGAAGAATGCAGTACTTGACGAGCAAGCAGGCCTGCTCCGTCGTTCTGCGCGCGCTGGAGAACACGCGCAAACGCTACGGACTCCGCGTATTCGGGTTTGTTCTGATGCCCGAGCATGTTCATCTTCTGCTCAGCGAGCCGGAGCAGGCACGCTTGCACGCGCACTGCAATCGCTGAAAAGTGCGTCGGCACGGATGGCGCGAGGCGCACGTACGGAAAGCATGGGAACACGCACTCCCTTCTGGCAGGCGCGCTACTACGATCGCTACATGAGAGATTTTGATGAGTTTTCGGAGAAGCTGCGATACATTCATCGCAATCCGGTAAAACGGGGATTGTGCTCTTCGCCCGAACAATGGGCTTGGAGTAGCTTTCCGGCATTACTGGAATGGAGCCGATGTTGGAGTGGAAATCGAGTCAGAGTGGACAACTCGTGCCAGACAACTTGAGTTCGGTGAAGTGCACGAACCGCCCCAGAGTTGGAACAACGCCAACTCTGGGCCACCCGCCGACCTAAAGACCAGCTTCGTCAGCGGCTTGTAAACTGTAACTGGCCATGAGCCAAAGTAAGTCCAAAAGAATTTCATAGTCACTCGATTAATTGGCAGGTGGCCCACTCAAGTTTCTTTTGCTTGAGTGGGTAGTTTCGAAAATCCCTAGTGTCTCTCATAAGTCGAGAATTCATTTGAGATGTCATTCTGAGCCGGAGCGCAGCGGAGGCGAAGAATCTATGTATTTCGGCGCAGGAAAAATGCATAGATCCTTCGCTTCGCTCAGGATGACATCCCCGATGAGGGAGCAGTCGCCTTTCAAATAACGGCCCATCTGTTTACGCCTATCGCTAGAAGGCCCACCGCAGCAGGGTGGCGCCGCTGGTGAAGCCAGCTCCGACGGCCGCCAGCATCAACAGATCGCCCTTCTTGAGCTTCTTTTCTTCCATCGCGGACGCCATTGCCAGGGGAATCGTTCCGGCGGTGGTGTTGCCGAAGCGGTCGATATTCACGATCACTTTTTCCCGCGGCAACTTCAGCCGGTCGGCGGTGGCGCAGATGATGCGCAGGTTTGCCTGGTGCGAGATGAAGCAATCGACATCCGCCCCGTGCTTGTTGTTGCGCTCAAGCAGGCGCGTAGTCATCTCCGACATTTTCTTCACCGCATACTTGAAGACCTGCTGTCCATCTTGATGAATATAATGCATTTTTTGTCGACGGTTTCATGGGCTGACGGGTGCAGGCTACCGCCGCCGGGCATGTAAAGATAATCTCCGCCGTAGCCTTCAACCTGATGAACGTAGTCGATGAGTCCAAGGTCTTCGCCATCCTCGGCCGCTTCCAGCAAGACTGCGCCGGCGCCATCGCCGAAGATGATGCAGGTGGCGCGATCGGTAAAGTCCGTCATCGAGGAATTGGTGTCGGCGCCGATCACCAGGACTTTCTTATGGGCGCCGCTCTCAATCAGCTTGGCACCGGCGGTCAACGCAAACAGAAACCCCGAGCATCCGGCAGAGACGTCAAAGCCCCACACCTGCGCCAGATTGAGCTTGTGCTGAACCAGGCACGCGGTTGAGGGATACATCATGTCGGGCGTGACCGTGCCGACGACAATGGCCTCCACTTCATCGAGGTCGGTGCCGTGGCGCTCCACCAGGTTCTTCACTGCCCCGACCGCCAAGTCGCTGGTGGCAACTCCCTTGTCGACGATGTGCCGCTCGTGGATTCCGGTGCGCTCCAGTATCCACTCGTTGGTAGTGTCGATCATCTTTTCGAGATCGAAATTGGTGAGCACTCGCGGAGGGACGTATGTACCCAAGGCGCTGATTTTCGCGCGTTTTAACATTTTCAACGTTGATCTCCGAATGCAATTGTGAACGATTGCGAATGGGATGTAAATGGGAGAGTGGCACGCCGAGTGCTGCATCTTGCCCGAACATCCCCAATGTCACCACTTAAACCGTTTGGTGCAGGGGGTTGTCAATGCAGGTTCGATCGTTCTACCCCAGCCCCGGCTCCGGCAGACCCGAGAGGAATGCAAAAAAGCCGGACACCGGCTGCCCGCTGCACACGCACTAGCCCGTTACCGTTGCTTCCTTCCGGACCTGGCGGGGTTGGCGGGATTGCGTCGCGCGGGACCGATGCCCGACCGGGGTAATTCTATCATCTCCACGACGGAGGTTTGCAGCCGGGCGTACCTCGGCTCAGCGGAACAGCGCGACACTGGCACTACGACGGAACTCGTCCGCAGGATATGCTTCCATTTTCCCGCGCAATAGCGAAAAATGTTTCTTGATGGCGTCCCGGAATTCTAATCACGGCTGTTGGCGAGGGATTGGTCGTCGAAGGCGGATGACCAGCAGCTATTGCGGTGGAATCCCTTTCTCCGGCAAATCGATCAGCTCTGCCAGTTCTCGTTGCTTTTGCTGCTGGCCACGGGTTTCTTCGCCCTGGCCGGAACCGGCAACTTGACCTGTTCAGCATCGTTCTGGTTTCGAGCGCGCTTGCTGCTTCGCGGCGCCGCGCTGCTGAAGGGATGGGATTGGAGGATACCTGAGCGCTGGACCTCCTACCTTGGACTGCTCTGCTTCCTGGCGTACGGCATTGACCTGCTGCTGGTTTCACGTGGATTCGTCGTCGCCTCGATTCATCTCGTGTTATTCGGACTTGTCATCAAGCTGTTTTCGGTCGAGCGCTATCGCGACCTGCTCTACCTTGCCATTCTGGCCTTTATGGAGATTCTTGCGGCGGCCATGTTGACGGTGGAGACAGGCTTTCTCACCGCGTTTTCCATCTTTGTGCTGGTCGCAATCGGCAGCTTCATCTGCCTGGAAATTCGCCGCTCGGCGGCAGTCAGCGCCCGCACGGGACTTTGCGATATGACGCCCGGCCCGCATTTCCGGGCGCTCTACCGCGCACTGCTGGGCATCACCATCGCCCAGGCCGCCGGAATTGCGTTGCTTGGAACCCTGATTTTCTTCGTCATGCCGCGTCTGTCGAGCGGATACCTGAGCCAACTGTCGCAGCAAAACGATTTGATGACGGGATTCGGCGACAACGTCTCGCTTGGGCAAATCGGCCGGATTCAGCAGTCCTCCGCCGTCGTGATGCACGTGAGATTCGAAGGCCCCTCATCCCTCGGAGATTCCGCTTACGCGGTGCGGCGCTCACAGAACTTTGATGGAACAAAATGGACGGCGACTCCGCACGTCGCGACCGCCTGCGTCCGCGTCTCCCAGACTTTTCTGTTTCCGACACCGTTGTCTGCCGCCACGCCCGAGCTGCGCAACTTTGCCGCGGGCCGCGGCGCAAGGCTGGTGCAATACCGGGTAGTTCTCGAACCG
>CAWFVJ010000018.1:0-271912 GCA_963819175.1 uncultured Acidobacteriota bacterium | reverse complement strand
TTCCCTTGCGCCTCAAGGAAATCCCTTACGCCGACGATGGCACGAGCGACCTCGCGGCTCTGGAAAAAGTGCTGGACGAACGCGCGAGCGCCGTTGTGCTCCAGCAGCCCAACTTCTTCGGCTGCCTGGGAGTTCTGGAAAAGGCCGCCTGGTTGGCCCATGCCAAGGGGGCGCTGCTGATCGTCTCCGTGCCGAGCCCCTTCACTTTGGCTCTCCTCCAGCCTCCGGGGTCTCTGGGCGCAGATATCGTGGTCGCAGAACCGAAGATGTGGCGACAACCGTGAAAATTGCCACCGCCAGCAGATTAACGGCGGTGTCATCGTCTTCAGGAAGCAGGATCGCCATTTCGTATCGTCCGGCGGCGATTGCGGACAACACGGTGAGGATCGAAGTAAAGACCTGAAGATAACCAAAGTCTTCCACGCGGTAGATGCGCGTCAAAACTGGGCTGAGCGCGAAGGCGATGACCTGTGCGATGATCGTTCCGCCCGCAAGTATGGATGCGCTTCTGCGAAGGCCGCCCTTTGGGAAGTGTCGATCCAGAAAACTCTTGATCTCGTCATCGAAGCCCTTGCTTCACGCGCGTTGCCGTCGAGCGAACATCAAAGTTGATTTCGCCAGCTTCGCAGATCAGCCGGGATTGTGCAAGCGAGCGGCGTATGTGCCCGTACCGAGTTTCGAGCCGACTAAACACTCGGCGAGAGAGTAGCGTGTTCGAATTCAGCAGACGCAAATTAAGAGCCTGTTACCACGGCCTCCGCTTGAGCGGACAACGGCCCCTATCAGATGTGGAGTAAGAAGATGACTTACCGAGCACTCGTTTTACGCGACGGAGATCTCCATGCTAGTGTAGTGCGTCATACAGATTGACGTTTATTCAAGGTGCGACGTGCGGTTTCACTTTTTCCAAGATGTCAGTGGCTCGGGCAGTCCAGATGAATGGTTTGGGATTCTCGTTGTGTCGGTCGATGTAGGTGCCGATGGCCATGATGAGTTCTTCCAGGGGGGGGGGGGGGGGGGGAGAGAGGGAGGGGGGAGGGGGGAAGGGGGGGGGGGGAGGGGGAGGGGGGGGGGGGGAGAGGAAGAGGGGAGGGGGGGGGAGGGGGGGGGGAGGGAGGGAGGAGGGGAGAGGGAGGGAGAGATGGGGGTAGCGCGAGATAGGGAGGGGGGGATGGAGTATGAATGCGCACAGATAGAACGATAAGTGCGTCATACAATGGAGGCGGTTTATTTTAGGGGGAGTAGGGGATTGTGTCGTGCGTGGAGTCGCGGAAGACACCGCGACGCAACCGATTGTGGGTCAAGTCGCGAAAGAAACGTTCCACCATGTTCAGCCACGAACTGCTGGTGGGATGAAGTGCAGATGGAAGCGCGGATGCCGCGCCAGCCACCGCTGCACCTTGGGGTGTTTATGCGTGGCGTAGTTGTCGCAGATCAAATGGAGTTCCCGATCCGGCGGCGTCTGGTCGATGAGCTGGAGGAACTTGAACCATTCCTGATGGCGATGCCGCGCTGGCACGTGCCGAAACTTGCCCTCGGCCATTCAGGGCGGCGAACAAGGTCGTGGTGCCGTTGCGTTTGTAGTCATGCGTCATCGTGCCGCAACGGCCCCGCTTCATCGGCAAGCCCGGCTGCGTGCGATCCAACGCTTGAATCTGGCTCTTCTCGTCAGCGCACAGCACCAGAGCGTGCTCGGGCGGATCGAGGTACAGACCGACGATGTCTTCCAGCTTCTCGGCGAACTGTGGATCGTTGCTGACCTTGAAGGTTTCGGCACGATGCGGCTTGAGGCTGTGGGCTCGCCAGACCCGCCGCACGCTTCGCTGTTGCCCACGGCCTCTGCCAGGCTGCGCGTGCTCCAGTGGGTGGCGTTAACCGGGTGCTCGCGCGTAGTCATGGTCACCACACGTTTAGTCAGGCGGGCGCCGATCTTGGGTTTGCGGCCAGTCCGGGGCGCGTCTGTCTCCAATCCGGCAACGCCCAACGTGAGGAAGCGCTTGCGCCACCGGGAAACCTTTTTCGGCGTGACGGCCATAGCGGAGGCAATTTCTTTATCCTGCTGGCCGGAGGCCGCAGACAACACGATACGAGCACGCTCCGCTACCCGCACCGGGAGAGATCGACTCCTGGCTTGCGATTCCAACACCATCCGTTGCTCGAACTCAACGTAATGGCAGGGGCTGTGCGCATCCGTGACCGTATCCTCAATTGTAAGATGCGCACAGATTTATAATGGTTGTTAATTATGACGCACTACACTAGCATCCTCACCATTCCTTTACAGGGACTTTCTCGCTGATATGCTGCGCTGTACTTGCTGAAAGAAATTCGTTGTTCCGGAGATGGTCATGAAACACGCATTTGTTGTTGCTGCTGTATTGTTGATCTCAATCCGCTGTGTCGCAGCTGATTTTTGCACGACCCTAAAGCCGCGAGCGCGCCTTGCCGGCCAACGGCGGAGTGGTCGAAATGAGCTCCGCGGTCGGCACTCAGACCTGCCGCAGCAACCCGTTTAATCGGGTCAATGTTCCAGTGACCCTTCTCCTGGGGAACCTGGCGATTATATCGTCCGCACAGTGGACTATTTCTTCTAATGTAACCGTACGAGGAGCTAGTCGCAGCGGCACGACAATCACTTTCAATCAGGGGACGACTTTTTAGTGATTCCAGCAAACGCAACCGACGTTGACTCGGGATATCTCGATATGGTTGGCACAGCCAATACTGGGAGACTCATCAACGCCGCAGGGAGTTATATCCGCATTCATGATTTGAAAGATAGCGGAGCGGTGCATGCGCCAGCGACTAATGCCATGGCTGGAATCTTTGTCATGGGGGGACAGGATATTTGGATCGAAAAGAACACCCTTGCCGGCAATGGGAATGGTTCCGAAGGTTATGACATTGTGGCTTATACCACAGGCAATTCTCGCATCCACATGCGCAATAACCAAATCTCCAACTCATTTACGCAACATCCATCGCCTGCTATGACTTGTCGATTCTGACGCAATTGGCAACCAGGTGAACCAAAACAACATTTTGTCGGCTTATAAACTGGGCTACGGAATATTGTTTTATGGGCAGGATGCCAGAATCGACAGAGTTCGAATCGAGCACAACAACGTGACGAACACAGCTGGGAGCGGCATTTATTGTCAGGCCTGCTCTTACACGTCCATCGCTAATAACGTAGTGTCCTTTGCCTCAGCAACGGCCGGACCTCCAAGAGCCCGTGGGGTGCGTCGCTCTGAATGACTTTGATCACGGTGCACTCACTGGAAATGTGTGTAACTGGTCTGGTAAAGATGGTTTTGGAATTGCGTCGCCCGGTGTGAGCGCAAGCGTTTTTAGCGGTAATACCGCGCACGTTTGCTTGGGTAACGGGTTCAATTTTCGTAGCACGGGAACATTGGTTGGGCTGGCTGTCACAGGAAATGTCGTCGATAGGGTGAACGGCTATGGCTTCAACATATTACTGAACGTTGGTGCAGGATTTAGTCCTTGCCAATAACATCTTTCTTCCTGATTATAACGGCCATGCGAGCAATTCAATCAGAGAATTGTAACGGCGGCTGCATCATTGCCAACAACACTTTTTAGTAATGCGAGCACCACGACAATGCAGTGACGGCTTGGCGACGCAGGATTTGGCTGCGGGCAGTGCGAGACACCTGAGGCGAGCAGTCGTGGTCCACAGGAGGCAGCGTGACGTGGCCTTGGGCAAGGTGATTTGGGAGGCTCTTGTCGGTATACGATAAGCCCCCCTCGACACAGGGCGCGGCTGTGTTGCATCGCGGCAAACCTCATTGTGCTGCCTTGCGAACCCACGCCGGCCCATTGCTGGCCAAGAAATGAGGTTGTTGCACCGGAAGCATAGTAAAATGCAGGAGGTAAACTCGTTCCAACTATCTGTAATTTTATAAGGCCATGCTTTCATGCGTGTTGTCATTCTTTGCGAGACCTTTTCAAGAAAAATGGGGTATCTTGACAATACCTTATCTAAATACATGGCACGCGAAGGGGCCGACGTACACGTTGTCTCCGCTGATCTGCCGCCGTATTACCAGCTTGAGGATTTCAACAAGAATTACCAGGAATTCATCGGAGACGGGGCTCTGACGCCGGGAACTGTCGAGCGTCACGACGGTTTCACCCTGCATGTGCTGGGGCATAGGAAAGTATTCGGCTATGTTCGCCTTATTGACCTCAAGCGTAAGTTGAAGGAAATTAAGCCGGACATAGTACAGGCTTCGGTCGCCATCGGCTGGTTGCCGCTGGATGCAGCGTTGATCAAACTGCAACTTGGGTACAAGTTGTTTACCGGAAACCACACTACGGCTTCGGTGTTTCCGCTGGCGACGCGTCCCCACAATCTTTGGGATGCGGAACGGTTACGCGCGATTGCGCTACGTTCGGTGCCGGGATACGCGATTAGTTTGCTGACGAGCAAGTGTTACGCCGCCACCGTGGACTGCGCCGACGTCGCGGTGCGATTCTTTGGCGTGCCGCAGAGCAAGATCGACATATGCCCGCTCGGGGTGGACACGGAACTTTTTCAACCGATACGCGGCGAAGCCGATGAACGCGATCGTCAACAGTTACGAGCGAGGCTGGGTTTTTCCGATAGCGAGATCGTCTGTATCTATACAGGGCGCTTCACGAACGACAAGAATCCCGTGCTTCTAGCCCAGGCGATCGATCGCCTGATCGAGAGGGGCGAGCCGTACCGGGGACTATTTGTCGGCAATGGTGCTCAGGCTGAAGCTATCGGGCGGCACCGTGGGTGTGTGGTCCATCCCTTTTGTGCCCGTCACCGAACTGCCGCCATTGTTCCGCGCGTCCGAAATCGGCGTCTGGCCTACGCAAGAATCCATGTCGATGCTGGATGCCGCCACTTGCGGTCTGCCGATCGTCGTTAATGACACATTGAAGGCGAGAGAACGAATCGAGGGGAACGGCGTTACCTACCGGCTCAATGACCTTGACGATCTGATACGAGTGATTCTGTCCCTGCGCTCGCCAGAGTTGCGTCGCACGCTCGGCTGTCACGGGGCGGAGAAGATGCGAAGTGAGTTCAGTTGGAAATCGATTGCGCAGCGCCGGCTGCGTGACTACAAAGTCGCCTTGAATGGCCGGGCACAACGATGAAGATTGTGACCATAGTGGGCGCGCGGCCGCAATTCGTAAAGGCCGCAGTGGTCTCGCGCGTGTTGCGGTCGCTTGGTACCGTTCACGAGGTCCTCGTTCACACCGGACAGCACTATAACCACAACATTTCCGGCGTTTTCTTTGCCGAGATGAACATCCCCGAGCCCGATTACCACCTGGGCATCGGTTCCGCCTCGCAAGGGAAACAGACCGGCAGGATGCTGGAGCAGATCGAGTCGGTCCTGATAGCCGAGCGGCCCGACCGGCTTCTTGTCTACGGAGACACGAATTCCACGCTGGCGGGAGCGTTGGCGGCGGCAAAACTCCACGTTCCCATCGCCCACGTGGAAGCAGGGCTGCGCTCATTCAATCGCCGCATGCCGGAAGAGATCAACCGGATATTGACGGACCACGTTTCCGACTTGTTGTTCGCGCCCACGGAGATTGCGATTCGTAACCTGCACAATGAGGGAATCTCGAACGAAAGCATCGTCCGCACCGGTGACATCATGTATGATGCCGCCCTCTTCTATGCGGCGAAAGCCGAGCGTGAGAGCACGATTCTGCAACATCTGAGGGTCCAACCGCGGCAATACATTCTGGCTACGGTGCATCGTGCCGAGAACACGGATGACATCGACAATTTACGGTCTATCCTGCAAGGGATGGCAACGGTTGCCGCCGAGGTCCCAATCGTGTTGCCGCTTCATCCGCGCACTCGCGCGGCCATCAGCAAGGCGGAAGATTTGACTAAAGAGATGGGGAAGTTACGCGTGATCGAACCGGTCGGATATCTCGATATGATAACGCTGGAGAAACACGCGCGCCTGATCCTTACCGACTCCGGGGGAGTGCAGAAAGAGGCCACCTTCCACAACGTATTCTGTGTAACGCTGCGCGAGGAAACAGAGTGGCGGGAGTTGGTTGAGTTGCGGCGCAATATCCTGGTCTCACCAGCGTCGGGCGCAGTTGCTGTTACCCGGGCGATTCGGCAGGCGCTGTCGTTCGCGCCTCTTCCGGATACCGATATCTACGGCGACGGACATGCCGCGAAGACGATCATCGATGCCCTGTTGGCTTTCACGGATTGCAGCGTTAGACCGGCCAGCAACGCCTAACGAGTTCAAAGGAATCGAAGAACTTCAGTAGCTCTTGGACATAATGCTTCGCGGTCCAGCCGGCGGCACGTTCCTTTCCGCTACAGATCAACTTCTGCCGTCGATCTTGATCTGCATATATGGACTTGATCGCGGTAGCCAAGCCCTCGATATCGGTGGGATCGACAAGAAGAGCAGCATCGCCCAGTTGCTCCTGCGCACCCGATATCCGCGAAGCGATAACGGGGCAACCAAGAGCAAAGGCCTCCAAAGGTGGAAGATTCTCTGGGCCGCAGAGGGAAACATAGGTAAGCGCAAGCGCGTTTTGATAAAGACCGATTAGATCCTCGCGTGGCACGAAGCCCAGAAAGTGTACCCGGTCCTGAAGGTTGAGTTTTCCGGCAATCGATCTAACGTATTCCTGATTCCCGCAATCGGTACCCACGAATACCAGTGGAAAGAGGAGCCCGTCCCGCTCCTCCAACACCTTAAGCGCATGCAGCAGGTTCACGTGGTTCTTGTGTGACCAGAACTGTGCGGGATAGAAGAGATAGTCCTTGGGGAGACTATACTTATGAAGCACGGCATCGTCACCTCTCCCGCACGCCTCAAGTGCGAAGGATGGCGTGGGATGCGGCAGGGCAATAATCCTTTCCGGAAACATGTTGTAAAACCGTATGACTTCTTCTTTTCCCGCGGAGTTTGGCACGATTACAAGAGCAGCCTTAGACAAAGCACGCTGATAGTTCGTATCGCGGAATTTCCATCGGCCAGAGGCGCTTGTCTCGGGGAACCACGGCTGCAACCTATGCTGCAGATCCCAAATCGTATAAACATAAGGAATATCAACCGGCTGGAAAAATGGCGTCACAAACCAGACCACTTCCGCGCCGCATCGGCGGAGGCTCCGTTCAAACCAGCTACGCAGGTGTAAAGTATCCGCTATAAATGGCAGCGGTTCGAAGCAGACCGTCAGCCAGTTTTGTAACCTCACCCACTTCGTGTGTGCGGTCTGCCACTGCAAATGCGTTTGATTGCAACCGACGGCTTCTTTGGGCGAGTTGCTGTAGATGACGAACGAATGCTTCCCGGAATTCTCAATGCTGATGAGAGCGCGAAGAATCTCGTCCTGAAATGTAAACCCGCCTCCCCTCACCGGCGAGAGGTCGCCAAGATACACAGCGATCTTCATTTCAAGAAGCCTTCCGAGCCAAGGCAACGACGTGCCACACGGGTGGAACTCATGCGGGGTTCACCGGCGCCAGTTGAGCAGACCGGATGGATTCCGCTATCGACCCGATGGTATCTTCGGACAAAGTGGAACTCGAAGGTAGATAAAGTCCGTCAAGCCACAAACGGTCCGCGACCGGGCAGGCTATGTCGCGATATCCCGGTTGGTTTCGCAGGAACGGCTGTTGATTCATGGGGCAGAAGAAAGTTCGCGTGTCGATGCCGTCGCGGCGCAGATGTTCCATAAGCGCATCGCGGGTTGAGCCAAACTCGGGAGTGACGATGATTCCGTACATCCAGTACACGTTCTTGGCCCAATCTGCTTCCGGGGGCAGTTGTAGTCCCGGAATGCCAGCCAATCTCCGATTATAGGCATGCGCTACCCTGCGCTTGTCGTCAATGATGCGATCGATCTTTTCCAACTGAGCCAGTCCCATTGCCGACTGATAGCCCGTCAGGCGAAAATTATAGCCAGCCTCTTCGTGCCAGAAGCGTGGTTTGGTGAACGCCAGATTGCGCAGCGATCGGACACACTCGGCCAGTTTGGTGTCGTTGGTAACCACCATGCCGCCTTCTCCGGTGGTGATGATCTTGTTGGCATAGAAACTGAAACAGCTCAAATCGCCGAAGCCGCCGACCTTCTTGCCTCGGCAAGTCGCGCCGTGTGCCTCGGCGCAATCCTCGATCACCATCAGACTGTGGCGTTTGGCGATGGCGCACAACTTGTCCATATCCACGGGATGACCGTACAAGTGAACAGGCATGATGGCCTTGGTTCTAGAGGTGATCAGCGACTCAATCAGGTCGATGTCCAGGTTCCAGGTAAGAGGCTCCGAATCAACCGGAACAGTGACCGCTCCCTGGTAATACGCGGCCAGTGCCGAGGCGATGTTCGTACTGGCGCTGACGAGCATTTCATCACCGGGACCGAGTTCGGCGGCACGCGCCGCGAGTAGCAGAGCGGAGCTGCCGCTGTTTACCGCCACGCCGTACCGGCAGTCGCAGAAAGCAGCAAAGCGCTGCTCGAACTGCTCAATCGCACTGCCAAAGGAACCTGAAATCTCTCCTCGGCGAAGAGCGCTTACAACGGCCGCGATTTCCTCTTCCCCGATCAACGGTTCGAATACTGGAATCATCGATGCACCTTGGTTTTACCTCGCACTAATTCCGGCTTTATCGAGTTCGTCACCGTAAAACGGTCCTTGCTTCACGCTGATGCACTGCATGTCTTCAATTACGTGAATGGCATGCACGCCGTGCTTAAGCACAATGGCGTCGCCAACTCGAAGTACTACTTTCTTCAATAATTCTCCGTCATCGCTATACAAGAGGACGGCCACGACTCCACGTTGCACCACAAACATTTGTTGGAGATCGTCGATGACGCGTGAATGCGGCTTATGCAAATGCGGTGCTTCCTCATATCCTGCGCCGTGGGCCAGCAAGCCGAATTGAAACGACGATTCAGGGCTGGAAAAGAAGGTTGTCTTTTCGACCACCGTGTCGGCCCAGATAATCTCGGCATATTGAGTGCCATTGTATTCGATCTTTTCAACGCTCATCCATAGCTCCTGAACCTAATTCCATGGGTGATGCTGCCGATAACCTGTTTGGGTGCACCTTGCAGCGGAGAGAATCACAGCACGCACTACCTCCGCGGCTACAACTTGCGCCATTCGTGCTTCTCCAGCCGCCTGGAATCATTCGAGCAACGCCAGTAGGCTTCGCGTCGAACAAACCCACTGTTGTCCGATCTGTACTCGACTGACTTCAGGAAAACATGGGTGAAAAACTTCTTGAAAAAAGTGGCTAGATCGTCCAATGTCTCAAAGAACTGAAGGTGGTCTGAACCCTCTCTGCCTAAGCTTTCGGAGCCACAGAAGACCCCATCGGGTCGAAGCGAACTCTTGATCTTGCTCAGCATGGTCATGGTGGTGTCGGGAGCGAAGTGCCCCAGCGCACCGTTCCAGATAACCACGTCATATGCGCTCGGGAGAGGAGTCGGAAAGGGGGAACGAACGGCATCAACCAAGGAATAGGAAATGTTTGAGGCACTGTTGTATTTGCTAGCGATTGCGATCGCATCCGGATCTATGTCAATGGCATCCACGCGAGCGGCGCCTTGACTGAAGAAGCGCTTTGTAAAGAAGCCGTCACCGCACCCGATATCGAGAATCAAGTCTCCATTTTCTATGATCTCCGAACCAAAGAACCCGCAATTTGAGAACTCAGGCGAAGGCGGTGTCTTTCCGAAGATCAAGCTAAAAAAACTGATCTGAAGATCGAAAAAATGGGGAGGCGTTGTTGAATACCACAACCAGTAGCGGCGAAATCGGCTTCGATAGTGCTCGTACAACAACCATAGCAGTGAGTCTCGCCTGAAATTTCCGCCAAAGACAAGCCACTCACTCAGGCGGACTACAGGAAACAGAGTTCGACGGATGGAAGCCTCTGACCGCTTTCCGATATACTTATCCCTGATCGACCTCAGCAGGCCGTATCTAGTCACGGGCACAGGCTGGGATGCCTCGGGCGCTGCGGCCAAGTTACCTGTCTTCCGGTCGACTACATTCATTGATCGATATTTCCTCTTCGCACGCGCCTGCGATTCGAACGCCTAACCTGCGCTGCCCCTCATTGGCCTAGGATAGTTGGCATTTTAAGCTACCCATCATCGAATTTGCAATTTCCCGGAAGCTACGGATGAAGGTGGGCAATTTCTCGCCGCTCTGGCTTTGTGGAGATTTGTCGGTGAACTCGGCGGGCTTCTGTCTATTGGTGAGCGTCCTTCGCTCCGCGCATCTGTCGCAGCCAATCATCGCTGTATAGCGGGCTGAGATTTCCTAAGGCCACTGATTCTCCCGTTTCCGTGTTTTTCACGGGTAGTTTTGAAATCAGGTTGAGGCGTTCGGGTCCTCCAACGAGCGAAAGACGTCCCTCCGCATCACGTGATTCACGAAACTTGGACGGCATGGCAACGATATTAAGGATGCTGGGTTCAATGCGCGATGCATAGTCGTCGCGCACAAAAAAGGCATTGTTACCAGCAGCGTTTGTGCCGACAAACCGATAGCCCTTGCGAGTAGCCAGCGATCTCAATGCGCCGACAGACGCCCCCCAGTACAGGTGGTGAAATTGTGGCCAGCTACGCACGAACTGTGGTTCGTACGGAATGGAAATAGGCCACACATCTCCGAAGACGGCATTGTATTCGCAGATAAAAATGATGGGGTTGACCGCGGTGATAGCCTCCCAGATCCAATAATCGTTGCCATCGACGTCGATGCTTAGAAGTCCAATTTCTCCCGAAAAGCCAGACTGCACAAGCAGGTCATTGATGTTCTCCCGCGTGATGAACGCAGGTTTTGCGGTCAAATCATGAGTCCACGAGATGTTTTCTCTTCTGAGATCGATAAGTGCCGGGTTTCCGTCCATTACGAGTCCGCGCCAATTGCGATTCTGCAACAGGAACCGGGTGTTGGCTTCGCGGTAGGCCGCCACTCCGAACTCGACAAAGGTGTGTAATTCCGGCGGAATTTCAGCGCGTTCAATGAGCCAATCGATGATTCCGTCATCCCCAAACTGCGAGAACACTTTGAATTCGACCTGTTGGAGAGATGAGACAACTGTTAACTCGCGAATTTGCCAGCTTGCCGTTCGCCCCAAGAGGAGAAGAGAGTCATCGGTCTTACTCTCCAGTTCGCGTCGAACCCGGCGCACGAGTTTTCTCATGATCGACTTAAACATCATTGAGGTATTGGTTTTCCTTAAAGATTATGTTGAGAAACAGCTCTGGCCGATTTCTCGCATACCCTTGTCGTCGACATAATCGGGAATAGACTAGAATTCGACATTAGCACAGAATAATCTCAGGCAGCAATCCGGCCTTCGCACTCAGGCCTGCGGTCTCGATCTCGAGTTTCGTCACTGATGATCCGTGCTCAGACAGAAACAAATATGCTTTCGCGATGATCGCCGCCCTTGGTGAAGGGTCATCAGATTGTCTTATGGAGGAAGCGACTCTAATACTTCTTCCATTCAGAGTTTACAAGCAGTATTTTAGATCTGTTGAAGGTTTTGTGAGCCGCCGGGAGAAGGGCTTGGTGGTCTTGCCCCGGAATGAATGGTGCTTCCCAAATGCGCGAAGGCTTTCGCAGCCTATTCGCCGATTCCGGCACTTGACAGCATCCGGACAGGGAAAATTGAGGCAATAAAGTGAATCTGGTGATGACGGAAAGAAAGTTGCGGGTCGCGTTGGTTGGCTGCGGACGAATTTCCAAGAACCACTTCGAAGCGATTAAGAAATATCCCGAATACGCGGAGCTTTCGGCTGTATGCGATACAGATCCGGAGGCGCTGAAGCGCGCGGTCGAGCAGTCGAACGTCGAAGGCTATGACGAACTAGGGAAATTACTGAAGAAGAGCGATGCCGATGTGATTGTGCTGGCGACGCCGAGCGGACTCCACGCCGGACAGGCGATCGAAGCGGCCCTGGCGGGGCGCCATGTCGTGACCGAGAAGCCAATGGCGACGCGCTGGGCCGATGGCAAGGCGATGGTGAAGGCGTGTGATACGGCAGGCGTGCGGCTGTTCGTGGTCAAGCAGAATCGACGCAATCCCACTCTGCAACTGCTGAAGCGGGCAATCGCGGGGGGGCGCTTCGGGCGCATCTACATGGTCACACTCAATGTTTTCTGGGCACGTCCGCAGGCGTATTATGACAGCGCCGCCTGGCGCGGCACATGGGAGTTCGACGGTGGCGCTTTCATGAACCAGGCCAGCCATTATGTGGACCTGCTGGACTGGATGATAGGACCGGTGGAGAGCGTGCAATCGTACACGGCCACTTTGGCGCGGAACATCGAGGTGGAAGACACCGGTGTTGCCAGCATCAAGTGGCGCTCCGGCGCCCTCGGATCGGTGAATGTGACAATGCTGACCTATCCGAAGAACCTCGAAGGCTCGCTGACAGTCATCGGCGAGAAGGGGACTGTGCGGGTAGGGGGAGTCGCGGTCGAGCCCGAATGGAGCACTGGGACATCGGCCGAAGCAAGACTTCCAGATGATGCACAGGTGGAGAGTGCCAGCTACGAGACCCAATCCATTTACGGCTTTGGGCATCCCGTGTACTACGAGAACGTGATCAAAACGCTGCGCGGAGAAGCAACGGCGGAAACCGACGGACGAGAAGGGCTGCGCTCGCTGGAATTGCTGATTGCGATCTACACCTCCGCGCGGGACGGGCGGCGAGTTTCGCTGCCATTGGAATACTGATGCCGCACCGAACGGATTCAGGCGAAAAACCTTACTGGGCACATGAGACGGCGATTGTGGACGAGGGCGCGCAAGTCGGCGCCGGCACCAGGATCTGGCACTGGGCGCATGTGCAGGGCAATTCGATTATCGGCGAACGTTGCTCGCTGGGCCAGAACGTCTATGTTGGTAAGGCAGTGATCGGCAACAACGTAAAAATTCAGAACAATGTCTCGGTTTACGACGAAGTGGTGCTGGAAGATGACGTCTTCTGCGGGCCGAGTATGGTCTTTACCAATGTAATCAACCCGCGCAGCCATGTAGTGCGTAAGCACGAGTACAAGAAGACGGTGGTCAAGCGGGGCGCGACGATCGGTGCCAACGCGGTCATCGTGTGCGGCAACACAATCGGCCGCTACGCGATGATCGGCGCGGGCTCGGTGGTGACCAGGGACGTTGCAGATTTCGCGTTGCTGGTGGGCAATCCCGCAAAGCAGATTGGATGGATGTGCCAGTGCGGCGAGCGGCTGAATTTCAGGGAGAACCGGGCCGAGTGCGCCAGCTGTCACGGGCGCTACAAGTTGGAAGATGGGGCGGTCAATGAGCATTGAATTTGTCGATCTGAAAAAGCAATACCGGAAGCTGAAGCCCTCGATCGACGGTCGAATCCAGAGGGTTCTGGAGCATTGCCAGTTCATTCTGGGGCCTGAAGTCAAAGAGCTGGAGGAAGCATTGGCGCGGCGCACCGGCAGCAGGCATTGCATCAGCTGCGCCAGCGGCACGGACGCTATTCTGATCGCCCTGATGGCCTTGGGGATCGGGCCGGGAGACGAGGTGATCACCAGCCCGTTCACCTTTATCGCCACCGGCGAGATGATCGGGCTGCTGCGCGCCACGCCGGTCTTTGTCGATATCGACGCGAAAACCTACAATCTCGACCCTAAGCTGCTGGAGAAGGCGATCACACCGCGTACGAAAGCCATCATGCCGGTTGCGCTCTATGGACAGTGCGCCGACATGGACGAGATCAACGCGATCGCCGCCAGGCATAATCTTCCCGTGATCGAGGATGCCGCGCAGAGTTTCGGCGCGAGCTACAAAGGGCGCACGTCATGTAACCTCTCCACGATTGGGTGCACCAGCTTTTTCCCCTCCAAGCCGCTTGCCTGCTACGGAGACGGCGGCGCCTGCTTTACGAATGACGAGACCTTGGCGAAAAGCATGCTTCAGATCCGCGGCCACGGGCAGGATCGTCGATACCATCATCCGCAGATCGGCATTAACGGTCGCATGGACACGATCCAGGCGGCGGTTCTGCTGGCCAAGCTCGAGGTCTTCGAACAGGAGGTAGCGGAGCGAGAACGCATTGGCCACCGCTATTCGGAGTTGCTTGGCGACGCCGTGGTGCAGCCTTTCATCGAGGCGGACCGCTCTTGTATCTACGCGCAATATACCGTGCTGGTCGAGAATCGCCCCGCCATCCAAGAGGCGCTCAAGGCGAAGGGAATTCCAACTGCGGTTCACTATCCGGTTCCGCTCCACCTTCAGCCAGTGTTTGCTGGCTTGGGACTGGGCAAAGGGAGTTTCCCGGTCTCGGAACACGCCAGTGAACACGTCCTCAGCCTGCCGATGCACCCGTACCTCGAAGCTGAAGAACAGGCACTTATCGTGAATGCCTTACACGAGGCGAGCAGCGGCCTGCGCATCGGCGTCGCAAGGAGATAGGCAGTCCGTTGTTCCGGGTTCCTGGTTTGTGCAATCCGAACGCTAAAACGTGCGCCCACCGGCAAGTTATGGCAACGGAACGGCTTCTCGTCTTCTGGCGGAAGATGGTTCACAAGCGATCCCCCACAACACGGGTAGGTTCAGATGAAGAGCTGCCCCCGGCGGTTCGGCTCAGCGCCAGCATTTCCGATTATGGCGGCAACTTGGATTGTGTTATGTTGTCATATAGAAAGCCAGAATTTTGTTTGTATTTTACGGGGCCTCCTGTGCTGTCACTGACAGCCCGACGAAAGCTTTGTAATAGGGCCCTGAGATTCATTGCTGGAGCTGCGCGACGATCATCTCAGGAACGACTGGGATACCAAAGAAAACCAATGAAAAAGCGATTCAAAATTGTGGTGCTGTGCGGCTTAATGCTCTGTGCTGCCTTCGGTTTGGGGCAGGATGGGCTTTCTCAAGGATCAGGTCTCAGCCAGGGACAAAGTCAAGGGCAAAGCTCAGGATCTGAGCCCGGCAACGTTGACTGCACGATGGACCCTTCAGACCCGAGTTGCAGTCAACGTTGCCGGGCTCAGATCCTGAGCTTTGCCCTTGACTTTGTCCCTGGCTGAGACCTGATCCTTGAGAAATACCATGTTCCCCAAACCGAAGGCAGCACAAGGCGTTGAGCCGCACAGCACCACAATTTTTGAATCGCTTTTTCTTTTTTTTTTTTTTTTATGCAAGATCAGTTCCTGAGATGATCGTCCCGCGCTCCAGCAATGAATTCAGGGCCTCTTACAAAGCTTTTGTTGGGCTGTCAGTGACAGCACAGGAGGCCCCGTAAAATACAAACAAAATTCGGCTTTCTATATGACAACAAACACAATCCAGTTGCCGCATAATCGGAAATGCTGGCGCTGAGCCGAACCGCCCGGGGCAGCTCTTTCATCTGAACCTACCCGTGTTTGGGGGATCGCTTGCGGACGATCTTCCGCCAGAGAGCGAGCCGTCCGTTGCCCATAAACTGCGGTAGGGCGCATGTTCAGCGTTCGGATTGCAGAAACCAGGTTTTGGGAACAACGGACTGCCTATCTCCTTGCGACGCCATGCGCAGGCCGCCGTTCGCCTCGTGTAGGCATTCACGATACGTGCCTGTTCTTCAGCTTCGAGGTACGGGTGCATCGGCAGGCTGAGGACGTGTTCACTGGCGTGTTCCGAGACCGGGAAACTCCTTTGCCCAGTCCCAAGCCAGCAAACACTGGCCGAAGGTGGGAGCGGAACCGGATAGTGGTCCGCAGTTGGAGTTCCTTTCGCCTTGAGCGCCTCTTGGATGGCGGGGCGATTCTCGACCAGCACGGTATATCGCGCGTAAATACAAGAGCGTTCCGCCTCGATGAAAGGCTGCACCACGGTGCGCCAAGCAACTCCGAATAGCGGTGGCCGATGTGTTCTCGCTCCGCTACCTCCTGTTCAGACCTCGAGCTTGGCAGCAGTACCGCCGCCTGGATCGTGTCGATGCGACCGTTATGCCGATCTGCGGATGATGGTATCGACGATCCTGCCCGTGGCCGCGGATCTGAAGCATGCTTTTCGCCAAGGTCTCGTCATTCGTAAAGCAGGCGCCGCCGTCTCCGTAGCAGGCAAGCGGCTTGGAGGGGAAAAAGCTGGTGCATCCAATGGTGGAGAGGTTACATGACGTGCGCCCTTTGTAGCTCGCGCCGAACTCTGCGCGCCATCCTCGATCACGGGAAGATTACGCCTGGCGGCGATCGCGTTGATCTCGTCGATCTTGGCGCACTGGCCATAGAGAGCGCAACCGGCATGATGGCTTTTGTACGCGGTGTGATCGCCTTCCCAGCAGCTTAGGGTCGAGATTGTAGGTTTCGCGTCGATATCGACAAAGACCGGCGGGGCGCGCAGCAGCCCGATCATCTCGCCGGTGGCGATAAAGGTGAAGGCTGGTATCACCTCGTCTCCGGGCCCGATCCCCAAGGCCATCAGGGCGATCAGAATAGCGTCCGTGCCGCTGGCGCAGCTCATGCAATGCCTGCTGCGGTGCGCCGCGCCATGCTTCCTCCAGCTCTTCGACTTCAGGCCCCAGAATGAACTGGCAATGCTCCAGAACCCTCTGGATCGACCGTCTATCGAGGGCTTCAGCTTCCGGTATCGCTTTTTCAGATCGACAAATTCAATGCTCCTTCCCCCCCATCTTCCACCTTGTAGCGCCCGTGGACAGCTGGCGCACTCGGCCCGGCTCCCCTGAAATTCAGCCGCTCGCCGCACTGACACTCCATCCACTCTGCTTTGCGGGGGTCGCCTTGCAGCAACGCGAAATCTGCAACGTCCTGGTCACACCCGAGCCCGCGCCGATCATCGCGTAGCGGCCGATTGTGTTGCCGCACACGATGACCGCGTTGGCACCGATCGTCGCGCCCCGCTTGACCACCGTCTTCTGTACTCGTGCTTACGCACTACATGGCTGCGCGGGTCGATTACATTGGTAAAGACCATACTCGGCCCGCAGAAGACGTCATCTTCCAGCACCACTTCGTCGTAAACCGAGACGTTGTTCCGAATTTTTACGTTGTTGCCGATCACCGCCTTACCAACATAGACGTTCTGGCCCAGCGAGCAACGTTCGCCGATAATCGAATTGCCCTGCACATGCGCCCAGTGCCAGATCCTGGTGCCGGCGCCGACTTGCGCGCCCTCGTCCACAATCGCCGTCTCATGTGCCCAGTAAGGTTTTTCGCCTGAATCCGTTCGGTGCGGCATCAGCATTCCAATGGCAGCGAAACTCGCCGCCCGTTCGCGCGGAGGTGTAGATCGCAATCAGCAATTCCAGCGAGCGCAGCCCTTCTCGTCCGTCGGTTTCCGCCGTTGCTTCTCCGCGCAGCGTTTTGATCACGTTCTCGTAGTACACGGGATGCCCAAAGCCGTAAATGGATTGGGTTCTGGTAGCTGGCACTCTCCACCTGTGCATCATCTGGATGTTTTGTTCGGCGAATTTCCCGGTGCCTCCATTCGGCTTTGACGGCGAACTCCCCTACCCGCACAGTCCCCTTCTCGCCGATGACTTTTTTCCGGCGAGCCTTCGAGGTTCTTCGGATAGGTCAGCATTGTCACATTCACCGATCCGAGGGCGCCGGAGCACCACCTTGATGCTGGCAACACCGGTGTCTTCCACCTCGATGCTCCGCGCCAAAGTGGTTGGGTTCGTGTCTGCACGCTCTCCACCGGTCCCTATCATCACAATCCCAGCAGGTCCACATAATGGCTGGCCTGGTTGATGAAAGCGCAGCCCCGTCGAACTCCCATGTGCCACACCAGGCGGCGCGTGTTGATAATACGCCTGCGGACGTGCCCAGAAAACATTGAGTGTGACCATGTAGATGCGCCCGAAGCGCCCCGGGCGATTGCCCACTCAGGCCGCTGCAGAGTGGGATTGCGTCGATTCTGCTTGACCACGAACAGAACGGACAGATTTCCGTATCACACAGCCTTCACCATCGCCTTGCCATCGGCCCAGCGCGTCGCCAGTTGGCTTCTCGGTCACGACATGGCGCCCCGCCAGGGCCCCTTTGGCGTGGAGTTTGTCGGCGTCGCCGGCGCGATCACATCGGCATCGCTCCTTCTTCAGTAATTTCCCTAGTTCGTCATAGCCTTCGAACCTCGACTGCTCGACCACTGGCGCTTCAGCACCTCCGGATCTGTATCGCATACAGCCGAAAGCTCCGCGTATTCGGGATATTTCTTAATCGCTTCGAAGTGGTTGTTGGAAATTGGTCCGCAGCCAACCAACGCGACCCGCAACTTTCTTTCCGTCATGAGCCAGATTCAGCTTTATTGCCTCAATTTTGCCTTGTCCGGATGCTGTGGAGTCCCAGAAATAGGCGAATAGGCTGCGAAAGCCTTCGCGCATTTTGGAAGCCGCCGAACAACCAGGAGCAAGACCACCAAGCCCTTCTCCCGGCGGCTGGCGGAAAACCTTCAACAGATCTAAAATACTGCTTGTAAACTCTAGCAAATCGAAGAAGTGTTGAGAGTCGCTTATTCCATAAGACAATCTGATGGTTAGCCGCCAACAGGCGGTGGGGATCCATCGCGAAAGCATATTTTAGGCTCTGTCTGAGCACGGATCATCAGTGACGATCAGTCCTGAGTGCGAAGGCCGGATTGCTGCCTGAGATTATTCTGTGCTAATGTCGAATTCTAGTCTATTCCCGATTATGTCGACAACAAGGCTATTCTAGAGATCGGGCCAGATCTGTTTCTCAACATAATATTGCTATACCTCAATGATGTTTAAGTCGATCAGTGAGAAAACTCGTGCGCCGGGTTCCGACGCGAACTGGAGAGTAAGACCGATGACTCTCTTCTCCTCTTTTGGGGCGAACGGCAAGCTGGCAAATTCGCGAGTTAACAGTGTGTCTCATCTCTCGAACAGGTCGAATTCAAAGTGTTCTCAGCAGTTTGGGGATGACGGAATCATCGATTGGCTCATTGAACGCGCTGAAATTCCACGGGAACTGGACACCTTTGTCGAGTTCAGGAGTGGCAGCCTACCAGCAAAGCCGACGCCCGGTTCCTGTTGCAGAATCACAAAAAACAAGGACTCGTAATGGACGGAAACCCGGCACTTATCGATCTCAGAAGAAATAACATCTCCGTGGACTCATGATTTGACCGCAAAACCTGCGTTCGTGGCGCGGTTTTATTAAATACATGCTTGTGCAGTCTGGCTTTTTGGGAGAAATTGAGACTTCTAAGCATCAACAGTCGATGGCGACGATTACTGGATCTGGGAGGCTATCACCGCGGTGAACCCCATCATTTTTATCTGCCATACAATGCCGTACTTTAGCGATGTGTGGCCTATTTCCCATTCCGTACAAACCACAGTTCGTGCGTAGCTGGGCCACAATTTCACCACCTTGTACTGGGGGGCGTCTGTCGGCGCGTTGAGATCGCTGGCTACTCGCGAGGCTATCGGTTTGTCGGCACAAAACGCTGCTGGTAACAATGCCTTTTTTGTGCGCAACAACTATGCATCGCGCCGTTGAACCCAGCATCCCTGATATCGTTGCCATGCCGTCCAAGTTTCGTGAATCACGTGATGCGGAGGGACGTCTTTCGCTCGTTGGAGGGACCCGAACGCCTCAACCTGATTTCAAAACTACAGTGAAAAACACGGAAACGGGAGAATCAATGACCTTGGAGAATGTCTCAGCCCGCTATACAGCGATGATTGGCTGCGACAGATGCGCGGAGCGAAGGACGCTCACCAATAGACAGAAGCCCGCCGAGTTCACCGACAAATCTCCACAAAGCCAGAGCGGCGAGAAATTGCCCACCTTCATCCGTAGCTTCCGGGAAATTGCAAATTCGATGATGAGATTCTTTAAAATTCCAGTCACCTAGGCCAATGAGGGGCAGCGCAGGTTAGGCGTTGCGAATCGCAGGCGCGTGCGAAGAGGAAATATCGATCAATGAATGTAGTGGACCGGAAGACGGGTAACTTGGCCGCAGCGCCCGAAAGCATCCCAGCCTGTGCCCATGAGACTACGATACGGCCTGCTGAGGTCAAATCAGGGATAAGTATATCGGAAAGCGGTCAGAGGCTTGCATCCGTCAAACCTGTTTCCTGTAGTCCGCCTAAGAGTGAGTGGCTTGTCTTTGGCGGAAATTTCAGGCGAGACTCACTGCTATGGTTGTTGTACGAGCACTATCGAAGCCGATTCGCCGCTACTGGTTGTGGTATTCAACAACGCCTCCCCATTTTTTCGATCTTCAGATCGGTTTTTAGCTTGATCTTGAAAGACACCGCCTTCACCTCGAGTTCTCAAATTGCGGGTTCTTTGGTTCGGAGGAAATCATAGAAAATGGAGACTTGGTTCTCGATATGGGTGCGGTGACGCTTGTTTACAAAGCGCTTCTTAGTCAAGGCGCCGCTCACATGGATCCATTAGACATAATCCGGATGCGATCGCAATCGCTAGCAAATACAACAGTGCCTCAAACATTTCCGTATTCCTTGGTTGATGCCGTTCGTTCCCCCTTTCCGACTCCTCTCCCGAGCGCATATGACGTGGTTATCTGGAACGGTGCGCTCCAGCCTTCGCTCCCGACACCGCCGTGACCATGCTGAGCAAGATCAAGAGTTCGCTTCGACCCGATGGGGTCTTCTGTGGCTCCGAAAGCTTAGGCAGAGAGGGTTCAGACCACCTTCAGTTCTTTGAGACGTTCGACGATCTAGCCACTTTTTTCAAGAAGTTTTTCACCCATGTTTTCCTGAAGTCAGTCGGTAGAGATCGGACAACAGTGGGATTGTTCAACGCGAAGCCTACTGGCATTGCTGGAATAATTCCAGGCGGCTGAGACGCACGAATAGCGCAAGTTGTAGCCGCGGAGGTAGTGCGGGCTGTGATTCTCTCCGCTGCAAGGTGCACCCAAACAGGTTATCGGCAGCATCACCCATGGAATTATGTTTAGGTGGTGTGGATGAGCGTTGAAAAGATGGAGATATGATGGCACTCAATATGCCGAGATTATCTGGGCCAACACGGTGGGTCGAAAAGACAACCTTCTTTTCCAGCCCCTAATCGTCGTTTCAATTCGGCTTGCTGGCCCACGGCGCAGGATATGAGGAAGTTTGCACTTGCATAAGCCGCATTCCGCGTCATCGACGATCTCCAACAAATGTTTGTGGTGCATCGTGGACGTGGCCGTCCTCTTGTATAGCGATGACGGAGAATTATTGAAGAAAGTAGTACTTCGAGTTGGCGACGCCATTGTGCTTAAGCACGGCGTGCATGCGATTCACGTAATTGAAGACATGCAGTGCATCAGCGTGAAGCAAGGACCGTTTTACGGTGACGAACTCGATAAAGCCGGACTCAGTGCGAGGTAAACCAAGGCGCATCGATGATTCCACTATTAAACCGTTGATCGGGGAAGAGGAAATCGCGGCCGTTGTAAGCGCTCTTCGCCGAGGAGAGATTTCAGGTTCCTTTGGCAGTGCGATTGAGCAGTTCGAGCAGCGCTTTGCTGCTTTCTCGACTGCCGGTACGGCGTGGCGGTAAACAGCGGCAGCTCCGCTCTGCTACTCGCGCGCGTGCCGCCGAACTCGGTCCCGGTGATGAAATGCTCGTCAGCGCCAGTACGAACATCGCCTCGGCACTGGCCGCGTATTACCAGGGAGCGCAACGTTCTCGGTTGATTCGGAGCCTCCTACCTGGAACCTGGACATCGACCTGATTGAGTCGCTGATCACCTCTAGAACCAAGGCCATCATGCCTGTTCACTTGTACGGTCATCCCGTGGATATGGACAAGTTGTGCGCCATCGCCAAACGCCACAGTCTGATGGTGATCGAGGATTGCGCCGAGGCACACGGCGCGACTTGCCCAAGAAGGTCGGCGGGCTTTTGGCGATTTGAGCTGTTTCAGTTTCTATGCCAACAAGATCATCACCACCGGAGAAGGCGGCATGGTGGTTACCGACGACACCAAACTGCCGAGTGTGTCCGATCGCTGCGCAATCTGGCGTTCACCAAACCACGCTTCTGGCGTAGAGGCTGGCTATGATTTTCGCCTGACGGGCTATCAGTCGGCAATGGACTGGCTCAGTTGGGATCGATCGCATCATTCAGAAAGCACCACAAGCGCAGGGTAGCGCATGCCTATAATCGGAGATTGGCTGGCATTGCGACTAAACTGCCCCCGGAAGCAGATTGGGCCAAGAACGTGTACTGGATGTACGGAATCATCGTCACTCCCGAGTTTGGCTCAACCCGCGATGCGCTTATGGAACATCTGCGCCGCGACGGCGTCGACACGCGAACTTTCTCTCGCCCCATGAATCAACAGCCGTTCCTGCGAAACCAACCGGGATATCGCGGACATAGCCTGCCCGGTCGCGGACCGTTTGTGGCTTGACGGACTTTATCTACCTTCGAGTTCCACTTTGTCCGAAGATACCATCGGGTCGATAGCGGAATCCATCCGGTCTGCTCAACTGGCGCCGGTGAACCCCGCATGAGTTCCACCCGTGTGGCACGTCGTTGCCTTGGCTCGGAAGGCTTCTTGAAATGAAGATCGCTGTGTATCTTGGCGACCTCTCGCCGGTGAGGGGAGGCGGGTTTACATTTCAGGACGAGATTCTTCGCGCTCTCATCAGCATTGAGAATTCCGGGAAGCATTCGTTCGTCATCTACAGCAACTCGCCCAAAGAAGCCGTCGGTTGCAATCAAACGCATTTGCAGTGGCAGACCGCACACACGAAGTGGGTGAGGTTACAAAACTGGCTGACGGTCTGCTTCGAACCGCTGCCATTTATAGCGGATACTTTACACCTGCGTAGCTGGTTTGAACGGAGCCTCCGCCGATGCGGCGCGGAAGTGGTCTGGTTTGTGACGCCATTTTTCCAGCCGGTTGATATTCCTTATGTTTATACGATTTGGGATCTGCAGCATAGGTTGCAGCCGTGGTTCCCCGAGACAAGCGCCTCTGGCCGATGGAAATTCCGCGATACGAACTATCAGCGTGCTTTGTCTAAGGCTGCTCTTGTAATCGTGCCAAACTCCGCGGGAAAAGAAGAAGTCATACGGTTTTACAACATGTTTCCGGAAAGGATTGATTGCCCTGCCGCATCCCACGCCATCCTTCGCACTTGAGGCGTGCGGGAGAGGTGACGATGCCGTGCTTCATAAGTATAGTCTCCCCAAGGACTATCTCTTCTATCCCGCACAGTTCTGGTCACACAAGAACCACGTGAACCTGCTGCATGCGCTTAAGGTGTTGGAGGAGCGGGATGGGCTCCTCTTTCCACTGGTATTCGTGGGTACCGATTGCGGGAATCAGGAATACGTTAGATCGATTGCCGGAAAACTCAACCTTCAGGACCGGGTACACTTTCTGGGCTTCGTGCCACGCGAGGATCTAATCGGTCTTTATCAAAACGCGCTTGCGCTTACCTATGTTTCCCTCTGCGGCCCAGAGAATCTTCCACCTTTGGAGGCCTTTGCTCTTGGTTGCCCCGTTATCGCTTCGCGGATATCGGGTGCGCAGGAGCAACTGGGCGATGCTGCTCTTCTTGTCGATCCCACCGATATCGAGGGCTTGGCTACCGCGATCAAGTCCATATATGCAGATCAAGATCGACGGCAGAAGTTGATCTGTAGCGGAAAGGAACGTGCCGCCGGCTGGACCGCGAAGCATTATGTCCAAGAGCTACTGAAGTTCTTCGATTCCTTTGAACTCGTTAGGCGTTGCTGGCCGGTCTAACGCTGCAATCCGTGAAAGCCAACAGGGCATCGATGATCGTCTTCGCGGCATGTCCGTCGCCGTAGATATCGGTATCCGGAAGAGGCGCGAACGACAGCGCCTGCCGAATCGCCCGGGTAACAGCAACTGCGCCCGACGCTGGTGAGACCAGGATATTGCGCCGCAACTCAACCAACTCCCGCCACTCTGTTTCCTCGCGCAGCGTTACACAGAATACGTTGTGGAAGGTGGCCTCTTTCTGCACTCCCCCGGAGTCGGTAAGGATCAGGCGCGCGTGTTTCTCCAGCGTTATCATATCGAGATATCCGACCGGTTCGATCACGCGTAACTTCCCCATCTCTTTAGTCAAATCTTCCGCCTTGCTGATGGCCGCGCGAGTGCGCGGATGAAGCGGCAACACGATTGGGACCTCGGCGGCAACCGTTGCCATCCCTTGCAGGATAGACCGTAAATTGTCGATGTCATCCGTGTTCTCGGCACGATGCACCGTAGCCAGAATGTATTGCCGCGGTTGGACCCTCAGATGTTGCAGAATCGTGCTCTCACGCTCGGCTTTCGCCGCATAGAAGAGGGCGGCATCATACATGATGTCACCGGTGCGGACGATGCTTTCGTTCGAGATTCCCTCATTGTGCAGGTTACGAATCGCAATCTCCGTGGGCGCGAACAACAAGTCGGAAACGTGGTCCGTCAATATCCGGTTGATCTCTTCCGGCATGCGGCGATTGAATGAGCGCAGCCCTGCTTCCACGTGGGCGATGGGAACGTGGAGTTTTGCCGCCGCCAACGCTCCCGCCAGCGTGGAATTCGTGTCTCCGTAGACAAGAAGCCGGTCGGGCCGCTCGGCTATCAGGACCGACTCGATCTGCTCCAGCATCCTGCCGGTCTGTTTCCCTTGCGAGGCGGAACCGATGCCCAGGTGGTAATCGGGCTCGGGGATGTTCATCTCGGCAAAGAAAACGCCGGAAATGTTGTGGTTATAGTGCTGTCCGGTGTGAACGAGGACCTCGTGAACGGTACCAAGCGACCGCAACACGCGCGAGACCACTGCGGCCTTTACGAATTGCGGCCGCGCGCCCACTATGGTCACAATCTTCATCGTTGTGCCCGGCCATTCAAGGCGACTTTGTAGTCACGCAGCCGGCGCTGCGCAATCGATTTCCAACTGAACTCACTTCGCATCTTCTCCGCCCCGTGACAGCCGAGCGTGCGACGCAACTCTGGCGAGCGCAGGGACAGAATCACTCGTATCAGATCGTCAAGGTCATTGAGCCGGTAGGTAACGCCGTTCCCCTCGATTCGTTCTCTCGCCTTCAATGTGTCATTAACGACGATCGGCAGACCGCAAGTGGCGGCATCCAGCATCGACATGGATTCTTGCGTAGGCCAGACGCCGATTTCGGACGCGCGGAACAATGGCGGCAGTTCGGTGACGGGCACAAAGGGATGGACCACACACCCACGGTGCCGCCCGATAGCTTCAGCCTGAGCACCATTGCCGACAAATAGTCCCCGGTACGGCTCGCCCCTCTCGATCAGGCGATCGATCGCCTGGGCTAGAAGCACGGGATCTTGTTGTTCGTGAAGCGCCCTGTATAGATACAGACGATCTCGCTATCGGAAAAACCCAGCCTCGCTCGTAACTGTTGACGATCGCGTTCATCGGCTTCGCCGCGTATCGGTTGAAAAAGTTCCGTGTCCACCCCGAGCGGGCATATGTCGATCTTGCTCTGCGGCACGCCAAAGAATCGCACCGCGACGTCGGCGCAGTCCACGGTGGCGGCGTAACACTTGCTCGTCAGCAAACTAATCGCGTATCCCGGCACCGAACGTAGCGCAATCGCGCGTAACCGTTCCGCATCCCAAAGATTGTGGGGACGCGTCGCCAGCGGAAACACCGAAGCCGTAGTGTGGTTTCCGGTAAACAACTTGTACCCAAGTTGCAGTTTGATCAACGCTGCATCCAGCGGCAACCAGCCGATGGCGACCGAAGCCTGTACTATGTCCGGCTTAATTTCCTTCAACTTACGCTTGAGGTCAATAAGGCGAACATAGCCGAATACTTTCCTATGCCCCAGCACATGCAGGGTGAAACCGTCGTGACGCTCGACAGTTCCCGGCGTCAGAGCCCCGTCTCCGATGAATTCCTGGTAATTCTTGTTGAAATCCTCAAGCTGGTAATACGGCGGCAGATCAGCGGAGACAACGTGTACGTCGGCCCCTTCGCGTGCCATGTATTTAGATAAGGTATTGTCAAGATACCCCATTTTTCTTGAAAAGGTCTCGCAAAGAATGACAACACGCATGAAAGCATGGCCTCTATAAAATTACAGATAGTTGGAACGAGTTTACCTCCTGCATTTTACTATGCTTCCGGTGCAACAACCTCATTTCTTGGCCAGCAATGGGCCGGCGTGGGTTCCGAAGGCAGCACAATGAGGTTTGCCGCGATGCAACACAGCCGCGCCCTGTGTCGAGGGGGGCTTATCGTATACCGACAAGAGCCTCCCAAATCACCTTGCCCAAGGCCACGTCACGCTGCCTCCTGTGGACCACGACTGCTCGCCTCAGGTGTCTCGCACTGCCCGCAGCCAAATCCTGCGTCGCCAAGCCGTCACTGCATTGTCGTGGTGCTCGCATTACTAAAAAGTGTTGTTGGCAATGATGCAGCCGCCGTTACAATTCTCCTGATTGATATTGCTCGCATGGCCGTTATAATCAGGAAGAAAGATGTTATTGGCAAGGACTAGATCCTGCACCAACGTTCCAGGTAATATGTTGAAGCCATAGCCGTTCACCCTATCGACGACATTTCCTGTGACAACCAGCCCAACCAACGTTCCCGTGCTACGAAAATTGAACCCGTTACCCAAGCAAACGTGCGCGGTATTACCGCTAAAAACGCTTGCGCTCACACCGGGCGACGCAATTCCAAAACCATCTTTACCAGACCAGTTACACACATTTCCAGTGAGTGCACCGTGATCAAAGTCATTCAGAGCGACGCACCCCACGGGCTCTTGGAGGTCCGGCCGTTGCTGAGCCGCAAACGACACTACGTTATTAGCGATGGACGTGTAAGAGCAGGCCTGACAATAAATGCCGCTCCCAGCTGTGTTCGTCACGTTGTTGTGCTCGATTCGAACTCTGTCGATTCTGGCATCCTGCCCATAAAACAATATTCCGTAGCCCAGTTTATAAGCCGACAAAATGTTGTTTTGGTTCACCTGGTTGCCAATTGCGTCAGAATCGACACAGTCATAGCAGGCGATGGATGTTTGCGTAAATGAGTTGGAGATTTGGTTATTGCGCATGTGGATGCGAGAATTGCCTGTGGTATAAGCCACAATGTCATACCCTTCGGCACTATTCCCATTGCCGGCAAGGGTGTTCTTTTCGATCCAAATATCCTGTCCCCCCATGACAAAGATTCCAGCCATGGCATTAGTCGCTGGCGCATGCACCGCTCCGCTCACTTTCAAATCATGAATGCGGATATAACTCCCTGCGGCGTTGATGAGTCTCCCAGTATTGGCTGTGCCAACCAGATCGAGATATCCCAAGTCAACGTCGGTTGCGTTTGCTGGAATCACTAAAGAGTCGTCCCCTGATTGGAAAGTGATTGTCGTGCCGCTGCGACTAGCTCCTCGTACGGTTACATTAGAAGAAATAGTCCACTGTGCGGACGATATAATCGCCAGGTTCCCCAGGAGAAGGGTCACTGGAACATTGACCCGATTAAACGGGTTGCTGCGGCAGGTCTGAGTGCCGACCGCGGAGCTCATATCGACCACTCCGCCGTTGGCCGGCAAGGCGCGCATCGCGGCGTTTAGGGTTGTGCAAAAATCAGCTGCGACACAGCGGATTGAGATCAACAATACAGCAGCAACAACAAATGCGTGTTTCATGACCATCTCCGGAACACGAATTTCTTTCAGCAAGTACAGCGCAGCATATCAGCGAGAAAGTCCCTGTAAAGCAATGGTGAGGATGCTAGTGTAGTGCGTCATAATTAACAACCATTATAAATCTGTGCGCATCTTACAATTGAGGATACGGTCACGGATGCGCACAGCCCCTGCCATTACGTTGAGTCTCGAGCAACGGATGGTGTTGGAATCGCAAGCCAGGAGTCGATCTCTCCCGGTGCGGGTAGCGGAGCGTGCTCGTATCGTGTTGTTGGCGGCCTCCGGCCAGCAGGATAAAGAAATTGCCTCCGCTATGGCCGTCACGCCGAAAAAGGTTTCCCGGTGGCGCAAGCGCTTCCTCACGTTGGGCGTTGCCGGATTGGAGACAGACGCGCCCCGGACTGGCCGCAAACCCAAGATCGGCGCCCGCCTGACTAAACGTGTGGTGACCATGACTACGCGCGAGCACCCGGTTAACGCCACCCACTGGAGCACGCGCAGCATGGCAGCGGCCGTGGGCATCAGCGAAGCCAGCGTGCGGCGCATCTGGCGAGCCCACGGGTTGAAACCGCATCGTGTCGAAACCTTCAAGGTCAGCAACGATCCACAGTTTGCCGAGAAACTGGAAGACATCGTCGGTCTGTACCTCAATCCGCCCGAGCACGCTCTGGTGCTGTGCGCGGACGAGAAGAGCCAGATTCAAGCTCTGGATCGTACTCAGCCCGGCTTGCCGCTGAAGCGGGGGCGCGGCGCCACCATGACGCATGACTACAAACGCAACGGCACCGCCACCTTGTTTGCCGCGCTGAATGCGGCCAACGGCGAAGTCTTTGGCTTGTGCCAAGAGCGGCATCGCCATCAGGAATGGCTCAAGTTTCTCCGTCTCATCGACCAGACCATTCCGGCGGATCGGCAACTCCACTTCATCTGCGACAACTACGCCACCCATAAGCACCCCAAAGTGCAGCGGTGGCTGGCGCGGCATCCGCGCTTTCATCTGCACTTTACTCCCACGAGCGCGTCGTGGCTGAACATGGTGGAACGTTTCTTTCGCGACTTGACCCACAATCGGTTGCGTCGCGGTGTCTTCCGCGACTTGGAAGAACTCATCATGGCCATCGGCACCTACATCGACCGACACAACGAGAATCCCAAACCATTCATCTGGACTGCCCGAGCCACTGACATCTTGGAAAAAGTGAAACGCGCACGTCGCACCTTGAATAAACGTCAATCTGTATGACGCACTACACTAGCATGGAGATCTCCGTCGCGTAAAACGAGTGCTCGGTAAGTCATCTTCTTACTCCACATCTGATAGGGGCCGTTGTCCGCTCAAGCGGAGGCCGTGGTAACAGGCTCTTAATTTGCGTCTGCTGAATTCGAACACGCTACTCTCTCGCCGAGTGTTTAGTCGGCTCGAAACTCGGTACGGGCACATACGCCGCTCGCTTGCACGATCCCGGCTGATCTGCGAAGCTGGCGAAATCAACTTTGATGTTCGCTCGACGGCAACGCGCGTGAAGCAAGGGCTTCGATGACGAGAATCAAAAGTTTTCTGGATCGACACTTCCCAAAGGGCGGCCTTCGCAGAAGCGCATCCATACTTGCGGGCGGAACGATCATCGCACAGGTCATCGCCTTCGCGCTCAGCCCAGTTTTGACGCGCATCTACCGCGTGGAAGACTTTGGTTATCTTCAGGTCTTTACTTCGATCCTCACCGTGTTGTCCGCAATCGCCGCCGGACGATACGAAATGGCGATCCTGCTTCCTGAAGACGATGACACCGCCGTTAATCTGCTGGCGGTGGCAATTTTCACGGTTGTCGCCACATCTTCGGTTCTGATGGGTGTGGTCCTGATATTCGCCAAGCACCCGTGGGTACTTGCACATGCACGAGGGCTCTCCCCGTATTTATGGCTTCTTCCATTCTGTCTGGCTGGCGGTGGTTTCTATCAGGCGTTGAGCTATTGGAGCCTCCGGCGCAAGAAGTTCGCTTCCGTGGCCCGAACCAAGGTGCTACAAGTCGCTTCACGATTCACAATCCAGCTTGCCGCCGGACTATTGAAATTCGGGCTGCCCGGCCTGCTAGTGGGTGAAACGATCGCCCGCGCCAATGGCACTGGTTCCTTCGTACGCGAGTTTTACCGTGACAGCCGGCATCTGACGCCTGCCGTCAACAGCTCGGGGATGTGGACGGCGGCGAAACGTTACAAGAACTTCCCGCTGGTCCTGGGCTTGAGCGGACTCCTGAACAGCGTCGCACCCGCCATTCCGAGTCTGCTTCTGGCGACCTTCTTTGGCCCTACCGTGACGGGATGGTTCGCACTTGTAGACAGGGTTTTGGCAGCGCCATCGGTACTCATTGGGCAGTCCCTGCAACAGGTCTACGCCAGCGAAGGCGCTCCACTGGCTCTCTCCGATCCCACGTCTCTCAAACTGCTCTTTGAGAAGATGATTAAGAAGATCTATTTCATTCCAATCATTACCTGCTGTACCCTCACGGCTTTCGGACCCTCGATCTTTGCGTTCGTGTTTGGGCCGCAGTGGAGAGAAGCCGGAGAGTATGCGAGGATTCTGTCATTCATGGATTTGATCGCATTTGTTGCCGGTCCGATCGATGCGACCCTCACCATGCTGGAGCGTCAGAGCTGGCGTTTCGGGTGGGATGCGGGACGGTTGGTGCTCGTTGCCGGAGCCATGCTGGCTGCGCACAAATGGGGTTCGGGGCCTAAGATCGTTATTGCAGCCTATACCGCCAGCATGATGGTGGGCTATTTTGCCCTCCTGCTCATGTCGTACACAGCCATTAAGAAATCGATACGTGCAAAGAACGGTCTCGACATTGACCTGTGACGTGGGGTAGTTATTCGCTTTCACTCTCAGGAGGCCCACATCCGCCTGCAGTTAGCGAATGTGGAGTGGGACACGCAAATGCCTCGTCCATAATCCGCCGACTACGTGACTGCCGAAGGTTGGCGACCAGCGGCGTAGAATTCCTGGAGGATTATCCGCAGATAATCCGCATAGGGATTCTTCGACATTCCCGCAAGTATTCTCTCCAATTGCTCGGGACCGATCAAACCACAGCGCAACGCCACCTCTTCCGGGCAGGCCACTTTGAATCCTTGCCGTCGCTCAATCGTTCGAATGAACATGGTCGCTTCAAACAATGCTTCATACGTTCCAATTAATCGCATACCGCCGATCGTGCCCGGGGCGGTCTTTCACAAACGTAATCAGCGACGAATAATCCCCAATCCCAGTGCTTGGGCGCAATTCGTTCAACATACCGCAAATCGCCCGCACCACGTCGATATTGCTCATCTCGTTATGGCCGCCGATGTTATTATATAGGTCTCCGCCGGGCCTGCCGTTCACAAGCACGCTCCGGATCGCTTCGCCGTGGTCGCCCACGTATAGCCAATCACGAACGTTTTTGCCGTCACCATACACCGGCAGCGATTTGCCAGCCAGGGCGTTCACGATCACCAGCGGAATCAGCTTCTCCGGGAACTGAAACGGGCCATAGTTGTTGGAGCAGTTCGTCGTGATTGTAGGGAGCCCGTAAGTGCTGTGATACGCCCTTACGAAGTGATCTGATGCCGCCTTGGAAGCCGAGTATGGACTGTTGGGAGCATAGGGAGTCGTCTCCGCAAATGGCGGGTCGCTTGGGCCAAGCTAACCATAGACCTCATCGGTTGAAACGTGCAGAAAGCGGAAACGTTCGCGTCGCTTGTCCGGAAGCAATTTCCAGTAAGCGAGCGCCGCTTCCAGCAAATGGAAGGTGCCCGTAACGTTCGTTCTTATGAACTCTTCCGGACCAAGGATGGAGCGGTCAACGTGGCTTTCAGCCGCGAAATGAACAATGGCCTCCGGTTGATATTTAACCAAGGTCTCGGCCAAAGCCTCTGCGTCATTGACGTCACCGCGGATAAAGACATGCCTTGGGTCACTCTGGAGACTGATCAGATTCTTTAGGTTGCCAGCGTACGTCAGCTTGTCGTAGTTGATGGTCTTGCTGCCGGCTCGGCAGATCGATTGGAGTACGAAATTCGATCCGATGAATCCTGCTCCGCCGGTTACAAAAATACAATCAGTCATAATTACAAATAAGCTATCTCAGGGATGTATTTCCAGACACACATCTACCGCACTCAGGTCACGCCCGGCCGACAAGCTGCCGCAAAACGCCCTACGTGCGGAATCCGCATTCGTGCACTCTTCCGCCTTGCGTCTCGCATATAGTCTAGCGCATCGCTCTTTGCTCAGCACGATTTTCGCGGCCCTGCCTCGGGTTCTTAATGGCTGACGTTTGCCTCAGTTTCCGTGCCAGCGCCAGTTTGGCCGGTACTTCAGTTCGACTGAGCTTGTGACGATGTGTTGCGCGCCCGAAGCCAGCAGCGGAATATTCCAGCGCTCGTATTGCACAAAGCTCGATAGCCTGAACAACTGCCCCAGGGGGAACTCGGCCGTGACGCGGAAGTCGTTCAACGTTCCCCCGCCGGGAATAAACGCCGGGTCGGTAACCTGATTGCGGAATGAAAACTGGATATTGGCCATCGGAGAAATCAAATATCGACTAGAAAGATAGAGTCCCTTCGCCTGCCTTCCAATCCAATCCCCGAGTATGATCCCTTTGTTGGTATTACCGTCACGAAAGGCACCATTGAAGTAGAAGAATTGGCCCCCGTATTGACTAATAGCCGCCTGGGCAGTCATGGGCGCTTCAGCGCGGAAATCAAGTTTGTGCAGGAACGGGAACTTGTTCAAGTAGATACCCGGCATGATTGCCGACCGGCGAGGATTAGCCAACGGAGACGGATCGTCGTCGGTAAAGAAGTCTCCATAAAGAGTCAGCCAGTTTCGTAATCCGGGCACCCGGTATGTGAAATCTAAACCGCCCCGGCGATCTCCCACGTCTTGCGCGCTTCCCGGCACAGAACCGAGAGGAGTGCTGGCATCTCCCACACTGGTGAATCCATTCCCAAAATACCCTAACGTCAGTGGATGTCCCGGACATGTACCTGGGAAACCGCACATCGCACCCGCATTTCCGCCGATGATCATGGTTCGCGTAAATCCCAGTTCCAGATTAGGCGTTGGCTTGAGACTGATCTTCTGGCCGTGAGTATAGGGTCCGTCGGGATACAGGTGTCCCGACAGCTTGCCGAAGAATGAGTCAAACTTGAAAGCCCCCAAGTATCCGAACACCCATGGCAGGCGGATCGGCGTGGTCTGCGATAGCCGCGCCATGTAGATCGGTTCGGCATTATTGCTGAACAGGAAGGGCCCGCTGACGGTCGGCCCCCACCACAAGCTCTCTTTCCCCACGGTAAGTGAAAGCTTGCTGAACTGCACGCCGGCATAGCCTTCGATCAAGCGAAATTGGTCGGTCCCGGCATTGCCGTGCGGGATCGTCACTCCGTCTACTGTGTTCTCAAACTGCACGACGCTTGCCGGATACCCCGGCACGGCCGGGGCGTGCTGATACTCGCCGCGGCCGTACATGACAAATCTTCCCGTAACCGCTGAGCCGGCGATGCCGGAGATGTTGTTGAAGCCTTTCCAATAAGGCCGGCCATAATCGTCGTAGAGTGTTTGGCCAAAGTGGAAGCTGTCATTCAGAGGCGTTCCGCTGATGACCTGGGCTCGCGTGTAGAGCTCATCGATTGAAATCGTCTTCGAAGGCCGCGTATCCGAAGCCTTAAGATTGTCTGCGAACTCCCTTCGCAACACATCGACCATCCGCGCTTCTTGCGAGCCTTCCTTCACACGCTCGCTTCCCTCTTCCACCAGCCGCGCGCACTCGGCACGCGTCCACGGCCGCTGGCCCAGAATTCCGCTGCGCACTGCGCCGGAAGCGATCAGACTGTCGAATAACGGGTAAACGTATGAATCGATCGGAACATAAGGAGACGCTAGGAACCTGCTCCCGCCAGATTCTTCGGCTTTGGTCTTCACGATGGTTCCGATCGCCTCTCCAGGCAGCTCTGGATTGTGGTGAGCCGCGTACACATGCCTGCCGATCAGGTACCCGATCATGCCGCCCACAACCACGTCCGAGGGTGAATGCTGCTGGCCCAGAACGCGCATCGATGCCACCGTGCCTGCCGTGCCGTAGGCCAGCACATCGGTCAGCAAGCCTGGATATTCGCGGGTTATGACTGCCGCTGCCGCAAACGTCGCCATCGCATGGGTAGATGGGAAAGCGTCGCCTGAAGGCTGGAACCACTCGCCCGGATGACTGGAAGCGAACGGCCTTTGCCGCTGCGTAGCCTGCTGTATGACGGTATTGACCACGAGACCGTCGAGCACGGCCTCGCCGGCCAGCCAACCGGTCTCGCGCTTATGCGGGTCCTTAAACATCACCCCCGAGAGATACATCGCGCCCGAAAAAGCAGCCGTGCCGTATAGGCCGTAGTCGGAAATATTCTTGTAGCGACTCACATCGCTCGGGGCGTTCGGCAAGCCGCGCACGGCTGTGCGATCGGTCGCGATGAATCCGGCCGTGACCCCGAGAAACGGAACCAGCCACAACGAATCCGCTGTCCTGACGTGGGCTGGACTGGTCCAAATTGCGAATTGATCTTTCACGAAGTTCTTTGGCAGGCCGCGCTCGAGTTGCGCCTCGCGTTTCGTTGGAGTCTTTTGCTCTTCTCCAGACGCTTCACCTGACAACGGATTCTTCGTCTGCGCTTCTTTTGGCTTCTCCGGGGCAGGCTTGTTTACGGAATCGGACAACGGGTTTTGCGTTCGCTCCTGGACCCCGGAGCTCTGATCAGGCTTCTGAACAGCACTCCGCGGAGAATCTGCCAGGGGATCGTTCGTCCGCTCTTGAGCCGATGCCAAGCCCGCCGAAGGTCCGAGAAGCATCAGCGAAAACATCCAGCACGCAACTTGATTGATCTTCATGAGTTAATCGCGACGTCTGTTCGCGAGTGCCTCTCCGCCGTTGTCGAACACCTTTTTGGTCGGGGGCAAATAGGAAAGTCAGAATAGCACAAATCGTTCGCCCGCAAGTAACCCGGACTGCTGGCCCACACGTGCTCTGCTGGCCGGGTGCCCCAGATTCCGCGCCACCAATAGACTCTAAGCCCCGGCCCTTCACTCTGTGCCCTGACCTAGCTCCTCCATTACCCATGTCAGAGCGGCCCGCCAATCAGGCAACTCAAGCCCAAATACACGGTTTAACTTCTCATTCGACAGGACGGAATTTTGCGGGCGCCGCGTCGGCAGAGGATACTCCGAACTCGCGATTGGCACGCAGCGCGCCATCTTTCGTTGCGGACAGCGAGCGGCAACCCAACCGATGAACTCCTGCGCAAATCCGAACCATGAGGTCTGCCCGGCGCAAGTCATGTGATACAGGCCGTACTCCGGGTGCATTTCTGGTTCCGCACCGGTCCGCAAATCGATGTTCGACCGAATCGCAAATGCAGTGGCTTCGGCAATCGCGCGGGCTGAGGTTGGTGCTCCGATCTGATCGTCAACAATCCGCAATTCGTCGCGCTCAGAGGCGAGGCGAAGAATCGTCCGCAGAAAGTTCGATCCATGCTGGGCATAAACCCAGCTTGTACGGAACACGTAGTGTCGCCCGCCGACTGCGGCAATCGCCTCTTCCCCAGCCAGCTTCGATTCGCCGTAAACATTAATCGGGTTCGGCACGTCCGATTCAAGCCAGGGCGAGGACTTGCTTCCATCAAAGACATAGTCAGTGGAATAGTGGATGAGCAGTGCGCCACGGCGCGCTGCTTCCTTGGCCAATATGCCCGGTGCGATCCCGTTAATGGCGTGTGCCAGCTCCGGCTCCGACTCTGCCCGATCGACCGCCGTGTATGCGGCGGCGTTCACCACAACATCGGGGCGAGTACGGTGAAGCAGATCCCTGATTGTCGAAGGTTTTGCCAAATCCACAGATTCTTTGTCAGCGAGCGAGAGCTCTCCAAGCGGTGCCAGCGTCCGTTGCAGTTCGACGCCAACTTGGCCAAGATGCCCAACAACCAACAACTTCATAGCAGGTGCCCCGCGGCGTTCAGAAATGACTCATCTTCGTAAACCTCGGCTTCCGAGAAAAGCGCGCCCGTTCTGTCCTTCTCGGAAACGATTGCATCCTCTGGCTTCACGCCCCAGTCGACGCCCATTTCCGGATCGTTCCAAACGATGGTCCGCTCGAACTCAGGAGCATAGAAGTCCGTAGCTTTGTAAGCGAAACTAGCCGCTTCGCTCAGCACCGCAAATCCGTGGGCAAATCCTGGAGGAATCCATAGCGCAGTGTGGTCCTGATCCGAGAGCCGAACGGCAACGTGCTCGCCGAAGGTTGGCGACCAGCGGCGCAGATCCACCGCAACGTCCAACACCTCGCCGCGGATTGCCTGTACCAGTTTGCCCTGGGGATGCCGCACCTGATAGTGCAGTCCGCGAATCACATTGCGCTTCGAAATCGACAGATTGTCTTGCACGTAATGTTGATGAAATCCAAGCGCAGCAAACGTACGCTCGTTGTAAGTTTCCAGAAATGCACCGCGACTGTCGCGATAAACACGCGGTTCGACCATCAGCACATCGGGAATAGCGCAAGGCACAACCTTCACGCCCTTTCTCCCGTCATTTTCAGGACCGCAAACTCCTGCAGGATTGTCCGAAGATAATCCGCGTAGGAATTCTTCGACATTCCCGCCAGTATCTTCTCCAATTGCTGTGGGCTGATAAAGCCGCAGCGCAACGCCACCTCTTCCGGACACGCCACCTTGAAGCCTTGGCGCCGTTCTATGGTTCGAATGAACACGGTCGCTTCAAACAGGGCTTCATAGGTTCCTGTGTCGAGCCATGCCATGCCTCTGCCCATGTGCTCCACGTGCAGCCGGCCCGCTTTCAGATACGCTTTGTTCACGTCTGTGATTTCGAGTTCGCCGCGCTCGGAAGGCCGTAGCGACTCGGCGATGGCGACCACGTCGTTGTCGTAAAAATAAAGGCCCGTCACCGCGTACCGCGACTTCGGGACCGCCGGCTTCTCTTCGATGGAAGTCGCGCGGCCGGTCTCGTCGAATGCCACGACTCCGTATCGCTCCGGATCGTGTACCGGGTAGGCAAAAATCGTCGCTCCCGCCTTTCGGGAAGCGGCTCGACGCAGCATCCCCGTGAGGTCCTGCCCATAGAAGATGTTGTCGCCCAGCACCAGAGCACACGGCCCGACGCCGATGAAGTCCTTGCCGATGATAAAAGCCTGCGCCAGACCGCCGGGGGTGGGCTGGACTTTGTAGCTGAGGTTCAGACCCCACTGCGATCCGTCACCAAGCAGTTCCTTGAAACGGGGTGTGTCCGCCGGGGTGGAAATGATCAGGATGTCAACGATGCCCGCCAGCATCAGCGTGCACAGCGGGTAGTAGATCATCGGCTTGTCATAGACAGGCAAAAGCTGTTTGGAGACGCATTGCGTTGCGGGGTAAAGTCGCGTTCCCGAGCCACCCGCCAGAATTATGCCCCGCACGAAGTCCTCCTGTCGCCGTAGTTGAGTTCAATCCAGCTCTGATAGGCGCCCGACTGAACATCTTGCACCCACGCTTGATTCTCCAGATACCAACCAACCGTTCGCCGCAATCCTGTCTCAAAGGTTTCGCGCGGCGCCCACCCCAGTTCGCTGCTGATCTTGCTGGCGTCAATCGCGTACCGCCGATCATGTCCGGGGCGGTCTTTCACAAACGTGATCAGCGACGCATAATCCCCAATTTCAGTATTGGGCCGCAATTCGTTCAACACGCCGCAAATCTCCTGCACCACTTCGATGTTGCTCTTCTCGCTGTTGCCGCCAACGTTGTAAGTCTCTCCGGGCCTGCCGTTCACCAGCACCTTCCAGATCGCTTCGCAGTGGTCTCCCACGTATAACCAGTCGCGAATGTTCTCGCCGTCGCCGTATACCGGCAGCGGTTTGCCGGCCAGGGCGTTCACGATCACCAGCGGAATCAGCTTCTCCGGAAATTGAAACGGCCCATAGTTGTTGGAGCAGTTTGTCGTGACCGTCGGAAGCCCGTACGTGCTGTGATAAGCCCTTACGAAGTGATCGGATGCCGCCTTGGAGGCCGAATATGGACTGTTGGGAGCGTAGGGAGTCGCTTCCGAAAATGGCGGATCGTTTGGCTCCGAGTGAACCATAAACCTCATCAGTCGAGACGTGCAAAAATCGGAAACGTTCGCGTCGCTTGTCCGGAAGCGCTTTCCAATACGCAAGCGCCGCCTCCAGCAAATGGAAGGTGCCCGTTACGTTGGTTCTTATGAACTCTTCCGGATCAAGGATGGAGCGGTCAACATGACTTTCAGCCGCGAAGTGAACGATGGCCTCCGGCTGATACTTGGCCAAGATCTCCGCCACCCCCCCCGCATCGTTGACATCACCTCGGACAAAGACATGCCTCCGGTCATTCTGGAGACTAACTAAATTTTTCAGGTTGCCCGCGTAGGTCAGCTTGTCGTAGTTGATGATCCTGCTGCCGGTCTGACAGATCGATTGGAGCACGAAATTCGATCCAATGAATCCCGCTCCGCCGGTCACAAAGATGCAATCAAACATAAGTGAACTGAGCTACTAAAGATTTTCCCAGATGACATCCGCGTTGCACAGACTAAACGGCCGTCGAACAAGCTGCTGGAAACACTATGCGCGCAGAATCAATTATTGTGCTGTTTTCCAGCTTTCATCTCGCATGTAGTCTAGCGCATCATCCATTGCCTGGCACGATTTTCATCGGCTTGCTAACCTTGCCTTAATGTCCGGTAACGACCGACAGAGAAGCTGCTGTAATTGCCAGTTGGCCAGCGATTTGCGACCAAAACCACCAAGTTCATTGTTTGAGCAAGGCGCCAAAGACAAAATGGGATAGCTTCGACCTATTGGGCCTAATCTTTGCCGCTCTCCTTGCCATTGGTAGGACCGGCGGCAAACTGCTGCATGAACTTAGTTCCGCGCCTGTGGTATTCCGAGACACCAGCCTTCAGCAAGATCTCGCAAACCTGCGCCAGTGTTCGGCCCTCGGTTCCCGCGATGCGCGCCAGTTCCCTCTTAAGTTCAGACGGAACCCTAACACCAATGCGTTCATCCTTTTTCATAGGGAAGTCTGAATTTTAAGCTGCGGAGAAGCTCAGCGCAACAATTTTGCTGTTGACTTGTTTTCGCGTTTTGTGTACCATTGTTCAACATTGGTTATCGTTATTCACCATCGTTCATTCTTGGCGGCTTTAGAAGACCTCATTTGTTTTACATGCACAAGGGAGCACACATGGCCAACAAAAGAACAGTCCGACAACAAAAGAATCTCTCAAGCAGAGATCTAGTCACGCCCAAAAACCTCACGACTGCTCAAAACGAGCGTCTTTCGCTCTTAATAAAACGACACGGGTTCTCACCTACCGCTGGTGACCTGATCTTGATAAATCGGAATTGGTACGTCACCCATGCAGGTCTGCTGCAGCTGGCACGCAGAAATCGCTGCATTGGCATCCACACGGAAACAGTATCGGAATTCTGTGATCCGGTCGCCGCCCGGTGGATGGTAAAGGCCACAGTATTCACAACACCGAAGTCAAAGGGCTTTTTCGGTTATGGTGACGCGGATCCGAGCAACGTTTCCGCCCTGGTCCGCGGTGCCGAAATGCGCGTCGCCGAAACACGCGCAGTCAACCGCGCACTGCGCAAGGCCTACGGCATCGGCCTCTGCTCGGTCGATGAAATTGGCAGCAACCCTGAGCCACCCTTCCCCGGCCCGGTCGCACTTCCCTCCCCCAAGAACGGCTCGAACGGTGACGACGAGAACGGCGCCAGCAATGGCCAGCCGCGGCTGCGCGACCGCCTTTGCCTGCTCATTCGTCAGCACAATCTCGATGCCACCCAGGTTAAGCGCTACGCCGCCGACTTCTGCCAGGTTGGCTCCCTCCGTTTAGCCAGCCGCGAGCAGATCGAACAGTTTATCCGACACCTCACCGAGCTGGCCGCCCAAGACCGCGACAAACTTCGCCAACATCTCCAGGCCTATGCCGATAATCCCGCGCAACCCCCGGAGGCAGCATGAGAAGACACATCCCTGGCTTACACCAGGCCGCCACGGCCCAGGACCCTGAAATCCCCGACGGATTCTTCCTCGTACGCGTCGAGAGAGCCACCTATCGCGCCTACAAAGACAAACCCTTTCTGACTCTGATGCTTGCGGTGGAAGAGCCCCGACAGTTCTCCGCATGCCGATTTTCCGCCCGCATCTATTGCACTCCCAAAGCGCTGTGGAAACTCAGCTGGTTCCTGCGCGATTTCGGCTACGACTCGATCTGCTCGGGCGCGACGAGATCGACGACAAGGCTATGACTGGGCTCCACGGCGTGGTCAAGATCAGCCACAACAACTTGAACGGGCGCAGCTATTTGAACCTCGACGGCTTCGCCCAGGCCGCCGACTGGCAAGACTTCCAGTTGGAGAAAGCCGGGTGAGCGATGAACTTCAGCTACACCCAGGTCAGTCAATTCCTCTCCTGTCCCCGCCGCTACCGCTATCACTATCTGGACGGCTGGAAGGAAAAAGATACGCGAGCTGCCATGCTGTTCGGACGCGCCTTTGAAAAGGCACTGGCCGCCTTCTTCCTGCGGCAGGATGCCTCCGAGACCCTGTTCTAATGAGTGGGTCCACTTATCGTGACCTCGAGCTTCAGTACTCTGCCAACGACAATTGGGACCGCATGCTGCAGGGCGGGATGCAGTTGCTCGACCGCTTCGCCCAGGAAGACCGTGTCCGCATCCTTCAACCGCAGACCAATCTGCAGGTCAAGATCCTACGACCCCTCGGTGGCAATAACGCCTTCGTCTCCTACGTCGATGCGATTGGAGAATTGGACAACGAGCTCTGCGTTATTGACTGGAAGACCAGTACCAGCTGCTATCCAACCGGACCCACCGGCCTGTGCGCTCTCGACCCGCAGATGATCTGCTACTCATGGATGACAGGCATTGAAAGGGTCGCACTGGTCGTCTTTGTCCGCAAACGAATACCCGAGATCCAATACCTCAAGGCGACGATTAGTGATCAACAGCGGCAGGAATACGGCCGTTTGGTGGAGGAAACGGTTCGCCAGATCGAGGCGGCACAGTTCCGGCAGCACAGCGGCATACGATTTCCCCAGAACCCATGCCTGAGCTGCGCCTATCTCGGCCTTTGTCTCGACCGGCGGGAGATGGTCGATCTTAGGCTGACACGCCAGCGAGGAGCCGATCTTGATTGGCTTGACCAGCTTGCTGCTCTAAGGACCCACCGATGGAACCGAAGCTAAACCAGAAGCGGGCCCAGTTCGTCCTGGCCAAGATCGACCAGATCCTCGACTGGGAGCGACGGGTCAACAACGACCGTGACACTCGCTTTGTCGAGCTGGGCCGCTATTTGTGCGAAGTACGGGCGGGGCAATACTGGCGCGTGGAGAACCTGAAATCATTCGATGAGTTCCTGGAGAGGCGCTTTCCCGGCTCGCGGCGGAAGGCCTACTATCTGATGTCGATTCACGAACGACTGCCCAAGCAGGTACGCAGCCAACTGAAGGAAGTGGGATGGAGCAAGGCGACGGAGCTCGCCAAGTTGGCACGCCGCCAAGGCCAGGACTTCGATTGTGCAAAGTGGTTGCACAAAGCCAAGTCCCTTCCCTTTGATCCCTTCAAACAGGAAATCGAGCGGGAGCTCAATGGACCGGATAGCGAGCCCTGGGACATGATGTACTTCAAGCTCTACAAAAGCCAAATCCCGGTCGTCGAGCAAGCTCTGGAAATCGCCGGCCGGATGCTGGGCTCCGACCGATCCCGCGGTTACTGCCTGGAGATGATCTGTGCCGATTTCCTGGCGGGAGCCAACCTGGAGAAGGATGAGCCGGAGATTCTGCTCAATGCTCTGCACCGCTGCTTTAGTCTGCTCCCCAATGCCCAACAGGCCACCTTCCTGCAGCGACTTGCCGCGGCATGAAGCACCGTCGACTCGACTGCACCGAGTACCAGAACTTGCATCGCCGGGTCTTGAAGCGTGATGACTGGCGGTGCCAAGTCTGCGGGAGCCGCACCGATTTGCAGGTCCATCATATCCGGTCACGGGCGCAACTCGGCGCAGATGCAGGGGAGAATCTGATTACGCTGTGTATGACTTGCCATCGAGCAGTTCACATCGATCCCGGGAATTAGCGCGACAGCATCCCTACAGGTCACGCGCGTTGCATTCTCCCGAACCCAGCTTCCGGAATCGGCGCAAAACCTGCTCCGGTCTCTTCTGCCGGATGTAAATACAGATGTTTGTGTCCAACAGATAGCGAGGCCCCATTACAGTCCCGCAAGCATTGGTCCCTTTGACATGAGATACGATACTGGCATAACCTCTTGAACCTCTGCTCTGTCCCGGGAGCCCGGCGGGAGTGTTACGGCCTTTGAGTGGGGTGTCAAGATGTCAGCAGCCAATCCTTATGAAGTCGACTTGGATAAGAACACCGCCAATTACGTCCCCTTGTCGCCACTCTCGTTTATCCAGCGCACGGCGGCGGTCTATCCGCAGCGGACCGCGGTCGTACACGGAGCTGTGCGGCGTACCTGGCGAGAGACGTACGAGCGCTGCGTCCGGCTTGCATCGGCTCTTAGCCGGCGCGGTATCGGCATCGGCGACGCGGTGGCTGTTATGTCGCCGAACATTCCCGAATGCCTGGAAACCCATTTTGGCGTGCCGATGTCTGGGGCTGTTCTCAACGCGCTGAATATCAGACTCGATGCCGAGTCCATTGCTTTCATTCTGGAACACAGCGAAGCAAAGGTACTGATCACGGACGGGAATTTCTCGGCGGTAATCGCCAAAGCCCTGGAGCGGCTTTCCAGCAAACCGCTGGTAGTTGATATCGACGACCCGCAAGCCAAGGGCGGAGCCCTGCTCGGTTCGAACTCACTTACGAGCAGTTCTTAGGCGAAGGAGATCCCGAATTTCGCCTGGAACTTGCCAGCTGACGAATGGCAGGCGATCTCACTGAACTACACGTCGGGTACGACGGGTAATCCCAAGGGTGTTGTCTACCACCATCGCGGAGCTTATCTCAATGCTCTAGGCAACGCGCTGACCTGGGCAATGCCGCATTTCCCCATCTATCTTTGGACACTGCCCATGTTTCACTGCAATGGCTGGTGCTTCCCGTGGACAGTAACGGCAATGGCTGGAACGCACGTTTGCCTGCGGCAAGTCACGGCTAAGGCCATCTACGATGCAATCGCCGACCACAAGGTGACACACCTGTGCGGCGCGCCGATTGTCATGGGAACTCTGGTCAACGCCCCGGCCGAGAGTAAACGGGAGATTCAGAAGGGTGTGCAGGTAATGACAGCTGGCGCCGCTCCGCCGGCGGCCATCATTGAGAAGATGCAGGGCCTAGGCTTTGAGGTAACACACGTCTATGGGCTGACGGAAGTCTACGGTCCGGTAACGGTATGCGCATGGCAGCAAGAATGGAACGAGTTGCCAATCGCTCAGCAAGCGACGTTCAAGGCACGGCAGGGAGTGCCTTACGTCACGATGGAAGGCCTGATGGTGGGCGATCCGCATTCGGTGAAGCCGGTTCCGCGCGACGGCAAGACAATGGGCGAGATCTTCATGCGCGGCAATACGGTCATGCGCGGATACCTGAAGAATCCGGCCGCAACTCAACAGGCATTCGCCGGCGGCTGGTTTCATACCGGCGATCTTGGCGTGATGCATCCTAATGGATATATCGAAGTCAAGGACCGACTGAAAGACATCATCATCTCTGGGGGCGAAAACATCTCGACCATTGAGGTCGAAGCCGTACTCTATCGCCACCCGGCCGTGCTGGAGGCCGGGGTTGTTGCGCGGCCGGACGAGAAATGGGGAGAGACGCCATGCGCGTTCGTCACCTTAAAAGAAGGGACACAGACGACGGGAGAGGAGATCATTGCCTTTTGCCGCGAGAACCTGGCGCACTTCAAGGTGCCGAGAACCGTGATCTTTGGGCCGCTGCCAAAGACCTCGACCGGAAAGCTCCAGAAATACAAGTTGCGCGAAGCCGTGAAATCGCTCTCTTCCATGGCGGAAAGGGAAGGTGGTTAGGAGGAACTAGGTATCGGGCCGTGGTGTTGGGATTTCAGAAGGCTTGGCGTGCCTGCTCAATCCAGATTGATTCTCAGCTCGCGCACGGCTCGGATAGTTCGGCTGCAGCCGAATTCCCTGCCTCTTCTTCCATGGCTATACGTTGGCGCAGCGCGCGCTTGAGGAACTTCCCGGTCGAGGTCCGCGGAATGGCATCCAGGAACAGGTACTTATCTGGCAGCCACCAGCGGGCGAACTTGTCGGCGATGAACTTCTCTATCTCTTCGCCTGTCACGGTGGCCCCCGGTTTCAATACTACGCATGCCAGGGGACGCTCGCCCCACTTCAGATGCGGCATTGCCACTACGGCCGCTTCAGCCACGGCCGGATGCCCCATGATCGCGTTTTCCAGGTCAACCGAGCTGATCCATTCCCCGCCAGACTTAATCAGGTCTTTGATGCGGTCGCAGACCTTTATATAGCCCTCGGCAGTGATCGTTGCCACGTCGCCCGTACGAAGCCAACCATCGGCGGTGAACTTCTCAGGCTCAGGCTGGCGCTTGTGATAGCGGGCGGTGACGAAGGGTCCGCGCGCCTGTAGCTCGCCCATGGTCTTGCCGTCGGCTGGGACCTCTTTACCCGTGTCGTCCACTACTCGTATATCCACGAACGGCAATGCATAGCCTTGGCGCGCGCGCATGGCGTAACGGTCGTCTTCCGGCCAGCTCTGCATTTCTGATCTCAGTCGCGAAACCGTCCCCACTGGCGAGAGCTCGGTCATACCCCACGCGTGTACGACTTCGATACCGTGCCTGTCGAAACCGCGAATCATCACCTCGGGCGCAGCGGCACCGCCCACCAGCAAGGTCAGGTTTGGAGCTAGCTTCCGATTTCCCTTCTCGCGGTCTAGCAGTTGCAACATGCCGAGCCAGGCGGTTGGCACACCTGCGGCGAAGGTCACCTGCTCCCGCTCTATCAAGTCTAGCAAGCTCTCCGCATCGAGATACGGACCTGGAAGCACCAGTTTGCTACCCACCATGGCGAGGGCATGCGGAATTCCCCAGGAGTTCACGTGGAACATTGGCACAACCGGCATGACGGTGTCGCGCTGGGAGGCGCCACAGGCGTCCGCCAGCATCACACTGAAGGAGTGCAGAACAATGGAGCGGTGCGAATAAACGACTCCTGGCGGACGGCCAGTCGTACCCGAGGTGTAGCACATAGCAGCCGCCTCATCCTCGCGCAACTCGGGATAGGCGAACGGTTCCCCGGCACCGCTACTGAGCAGGTCTTCGTAGCTCTGGTACCCGGCGGGGATGGGCTTTCCCGTCAGCGAAACCACGTAGATGTTTTCCAGCTTTATGCAGTCCTTGAACTGTTCCAACAGCGGCAGCAGGATGTCATCCACAATGAGGAATCGATCCTCGGCGTCATTGACGATGTATGCGATCTCGTCCGGGTGCAGACGCAGGTTCAGTGTGTGCACCACTCCGCCGGCGACCGGAATCCCAAAGTAGGCCTCGAAGTGCGCGTAGTGGTTCCACATGAGGGTGGCCACGGGATCGCCCCTCTTCAGCCCGGCCCGCGTCAACCCGGCAGCGAGCGCGCGTGCACGACGGTAGAACTCACCGTAGGTTGTGCGATGGAGCGACCGATCCGGAAGGCGCGAAACGATCTCCGACTTCGAGAAATACTTCCCGGCGCGCTCCAGCAGATGCACCAGGGTCAACGGGTAATCCATCATCGTGGATTGCATATCTACCTTCCGGCGTTAGCGAGTCTCGCAGTTGCCATCCTGCCGTAGGTAAGAAGCTCAAACCAGGCTGGGGGTAGTCCGTGACCCACTTACCTAACGGAAGTGGCGGGCGACTGGTACGCGACCCACCTAGCCTTTCGTTTAGGCCCAGCCTCCTCTTCCGGCGGATGTGCGATTGCCGAACCCGGCGCAAGATCGACATTGTGGAGGATGAAATGGCAAACACATTGATCGATTTCTCAAACAGTCTGGCTGACGCCGTCGAGCTCGCCGGCCGAAGTGTGGTCGGAGTTCTGGAGGGAGGCCAGCGCGGCGTGAGCGGAACTCTATGGCGCGCAGGCATTGCGGTAACCGCAGAGCACACGATTCGCGGGCGGCAAGAAGTCACGGTGGCTCTGCCTGCGGGCGGAACAGCGACTGCCAGCGTCGTCGGACGCGATCCCGGCACGGACATTGCAGTCCTGAAGCTTGCGGCCAACGATGTGGCACCGGCCCAATTTGGCGATGCCACTCAGCTTCGAGTTGGCCACCTCGTGCTGGCCGTCGGGCGACGTGGCGAGGAGGGGCTCAGTACCAGTTATGGCGTGATCAGCGCGATTGGCGGCCCTTGGCGCACGTGGCAAGGTGGACGGGTTGATCGGTATTTGCGACTCGACCTGTTGCCATACCCTGGCTTCTCGGGCGGGCCGCTCGTCGATGTTCAGGGACACGTGCTCGGCATCAACACCTCGGGACCACGGCGTTCAATGCTGACGATCCCGCGGTCGACCGTGGATCAAGTCGTAAAGCAGTTGCTCGAGAAGGGACATGTTGCGCGGGGGTATCTGGGTGCAGGGCTGCAACCGGTACAGTTGCCACCAGCCGTCCAGCAAACGCTTGCAGAGAAACGTGACGTCGGATTGCTGATCATCACGATTGCACCTGATGGCCCTGCCGAACACGCTGGTCTATTAATCGGTGATGTTCTGCTGGCTATCGACGGTAACGTACTTACTGATACTGCTGACCTGCAGGCCACACTCGATACGGAGAGTGTAGGTAAGACGGCGCGCGTACAGATACTGCGTGGAGGAAAACCGACTGAGGTCAACGTCACCATTGGTGAGCGGCCACGGAGGGCGTGATGAATCCATTTGTACCCGTAAGCATCAGTCTGGGAGGAGAACTCGCCGAAGTGGCGGAACGATTGCGCCGTTGCGCGGTTCAGGTCCGCGGGTCTGGCCCTGGGAGAGGTTCGGGGGTGATTTGGCGATCCGACGGGCTGATCGTAACTAATGCGCACGTGGCAACCTCGTCACGACACACGGTGGAATTGGCTGATGGCCGCGTCTTCGAGGCCGAGCTGCTTCGTCGCGATCCACGATGCGACTTGGCGGCCTTCCAGATCGCGGCTTCCGCGCTGCCATCGGCGGAGTCGCGCAATGCGAGTTCGCTGCGCACGGGAGAGTTGGTTCTCGCGGTAGGCAATCCCGGCGAAGCGACAGGCGCGTTCACGGTCGGCGTGGTGTCGGCTAGACCTAAACCTACGGATGTGCTGGTGCGGGCCGATATTCGACTCGCACCCGGCAACTCCGGCGGGCCCCTTGCCGACGCACACGGGCGGGTGGTGGGGATCAACAGCATGATCGTGGGCGGATTTGGAGTTGCGGTGACCAGCAGCGCGGTGGAGCGTTTCATCGCCGGAGATAAAAGACGAGCATCGGCGTGACGGTGCGACCAGTCGGTCTGCGCGAAGGAGGCGTGCCTGCGCTTGGGCTGATGGTCGTTGAACTCGAAGCCGGCGGCGCAGCACACCTTTCCGGTGTACTGGTCGGAGATGTCATCGTACGAGTCGAACGGGAAATCGCTCAGCTCGCCTGAGCAGCTCTCGGATGCCATTCAGGTGGCGGCACACGCACTTTCGCTCGAGGTATTGCGTGAGGGACGAATGAGAAGTATGTGAGGTTACGCTGGTCAGGGAGAGCATTGCGGAGGTGGCATGACTCCGCATCCTTGTGATCGCGTCCTCGCCGATTGTCCGCGCTGGGCTGGAAGCGATGCTGCGGGAAGACCCGCGCTTCACCGTACTAGCGAATCCCGAACGCATCCACCCTGCCCACACGTAACGGCCGGCCCGACGTGTTGTTGATTGAGATGGCTGTGGCAGACAGACTTGCCCGGCATTCTGCATTCATTCGAGATGATGCCCCGCCGACGGTGTTGCTGGCTGATCATCTTGGACGTGCGGAGCTTCGGCGCGCCTTACATTCCGGGGTGCGAGCTGTTCTTCCGCGCGACGCTACAGGCCCTCAGATCATGGCCGCTATCGAGGGCGCTGCCGCCGGGCTGATCGTGCTCAGCAGCGAAGACATGGACGCGTTGTTGCCCGCCGATGCGGAGGTTGTCCCTGCTGACGTTATTCCAGGCGAAGCACTGAGTTCCCGAGAACTGGAAGTTCTGGCCATGTTGGCAGAAGGGCTGGGAAACAAGGATATCGCCGCTCGCCTGAAGATCTCCGAACACACCGTGAAGTTTCACGTCAGCTCGATCCTGGGAAAGCTCCGCGCAACCACGAGGGGAGAAGCGGTCGCGCGCGGTGTGCGAGAAGGCCTCGTTGTTATATAGGGAGAAGCTCCGAATGATTTCCCAAGAGAACATCTCAGGCGCCACCCCGATGGGTGCCACACTGGTGGCAGGAGGTGGTGCGACCTTTCGAGCCTGGGCTCCGCGAGCGACAGCGGTTTACGTCAATGGCGTTTTCGGTAAGACGCGATGCCGCAGGTCTTTGCTGCGTGCCCTGACGATGAAATCTGCTGGGCTGCCTCCTTGGCTGGGGCATTCGAGAAGCCCTTAACAGTCGTCGCTGCGTGACCGTGCCGGGCAGACCGCAATGCAGCCCTACGATATCTTCCACCTAACGTTGGTCAGGTTGGCTGGTTTACCCTACACGGTTTCGATTGTTGACATCGACGCGTAGCTTCTTGAACTCCTTCACAAGTCCCACGATTGCCTGTTCCACCGGAAGACGTTCAAAGCTGGAGGCCCCAACAAAGCCCTGCGCATTGCTGCGTTCCAGTACATAAGCAACTTGTTCTGGCCCTTCGAACGGGCCACCGTGCGCAAGGGCAATCACATTGGGGCTAACTGCCCGCGCCGCATCGATCATATCCTGCGTAGCCTTGACCGCCTCATCCATTGAGAGTGTGTAACCAGCGCCGATCGTGCCGCCAGTCGTCAGGCCAACGTGCGGAACGATCAGGTCCACGCCCACTTCCGCCATTTGGCGGCTCTCTTCGGGCGTTCGTACATAGCAGGTGGTATACAAGCCGGTTTCGCGCGCCATTGCAATCATTTCCACTTCGCGGACAAACCCTAGTCCGACTGACTCAAGATCGCGCCGGATGTTCCCGTCGAACCGGCTTATGGTGGGATAGTTGATTACGCCCGAGAATCCAACATCCCGGACGTGCTCAAGGAACCGGCGCATGTTGCGCGTGGGATCGGTGCCACAAACCCCGGCCAGTACGGGGGTGTCCTTTACCGCTGGGAAAACATGCCTTTCCCCCAGTTCGAGCACAATGTCATTAGCATTGCCGTAAGGCATCAGGCCAGCAATCGACGGAAGGCCATCCATGCGGAATTTACCGCTGTTATAGATAACGATCAGATCGATTCCACCGAGTTCAGCGCACTTGGCCGAAAGCCCGTTTCCGGCGCCCGCCATCATAATCGCCTTGCCGGCCGCAAGCGTCGCTTGCAGGCGGGCCGCTACTTCGTTTCGCGTGTACTGCTTTACCATAATTGCCTCCTGACAACTCCAGGCATGAATCAGTTACGTAGTTTGTCTTGCCTTGAAGGCTGTGTGGAAACTAGGCTGATCAGTCGTGCCACAGCGGTTTCCGCGCAAACGTGCTCATTGATGTACGCGTCAAGACAAACCACGTCTCCGCGATCACCCAGAGCCTTAATGGCGGCATCCATAAATGCTTGGTCTGCCCCGGGATCGTAGAAGACCCCACCCTCTTTGTCGTATTCAGAAAACCCCCGAACTGGCAGAATGAGCACCGGCCGCGTTGTGGACTTCGCCAGCTTCTCCCCGACCCAGCGGCCCAGGATCGCATTCTCTTCGACCGTGGTTCTCATCAGAGTTGTGTTTGGACTATGCCGGTAGAATCGCCGTTCGGCGTACTTGGAAGGAACCGTTTCGGGAGTCGTGAAGTTGACCATATCCATGGCGCCAGGCAGAACCACCTGCGGAATACCGCCGCTTACCAGCTGCTTCAAGTCGGTGAGGCCCAGCGCTAAGCTGGCCGCCACACAGTTCATCGGGCAATTCTGTCGTCGTAAGGTCCAACACGGCGTCAATGATTCCCTCGTTGATCAACTCTTCCATGGCACGTCCGCCAGTGCCATTGGCGTGAAAGATGAGGGTGTCGAAGCCTGCATCGCCCAGTAACTTATGACAGCGCATGGCGGCTGGGGTCGTGACGCCAAAAGCGGTGATGGCCACGGTTGGACGCCCGCCCTCCTCTCGAAGGTGACTGGCGGTCGCCCCGGCTTCCGCCATGCCGCAGATTCCGGCCGCGGCGTTGCTCAGCACGCCACGAAGGATCGGGTTCATGCCGATGATGTCGGTGATGGTGTTAACCATCACGATGTCACGGGTGCCGACGTAAGCCGGACCCTTGCTGCTCGCGGCCATGGTCGAGATCATGACTTTCGGAATTCCAATGGGCAGCGCGCGCATCGCGGCACATGCCACCGCAGTTCCACCGCCACCGCCCATTCCAAGAACAGCGTCGATGAGGCCGTCCCGTTGCAGTTTCGTCAACACGGCAGTCAACCCATCTGCCATGACTGCCAGAGCCTTGCCGCGATCCTTGGATGCAATAAGGACATTGATGTCGGTTCCGCCTGCCTGTGAGATCTCTTCACGCAAGATGGTCGCCGGCACCGCAGGCTGGCCGAGCACGCCAATATCCATCAATACGGCTTGATGCCCTCGATTCTCGATGATCAGCTTAATGAAGGCAGCGTGCTCACCTTTCGTGTCCAAGGTACTCACAACCGCAATCCGCTTACTTTCTCGCATATTTAGTTCGGTATCGATCGCATGCCTGCCACTCGCTGGCTGCGTGCCCTCTCCGCCTAATTCTCGGCAGTGAAATCGCGCCCTTTCGGTTCGGGACCGAGGAACGCGACAATCGTTACAATGACGAGCGCGCTGGCTGTACCGAGCGCAATCGCTTGCCCCAGCGTGAAGCCGGCTTTTTGTACCAGCAACGTTTGTATCGTTGGCCCAAAAGAACCGATTGCCGCACCGACGCTGAATGATGTTCCAGGCCCGACACCGCGCACACTCGTTGGGAACCGCTCCGCCAAATATGCCGGAATCACGCCCCAGAAGCCTACCGCGAAGAAGCCCTCGAGGAAACCGCCAAGCATAACGAGATTGTAGTTGTGGGTGAGGCAATAAAGCGGGATCAGCAGAACACCCATCAACGCGAAGACGGATAGCGCGACACGACGGCCTGTCTTTTCCGACAACGCGCCCGCAGACCAATACCCGAGCAGGCTGCCTATATTGAGCAAGATCAAGAATTGCGTACGTTGTCCAATGGTGAGGTGCAGTTCCCGAGTCAGATACGTAGGCCACAACGATGCCAGGCAGAACTGCGACAGCATGGCGCCGATCATAAGCAGAAAGGCATGTAGGCTGGTGCCCAGCATGTCGGGCTTGAGCAGGCGAATGACGGAAATGCCGGTCTCCTTCTTACCAGCTTTCTGCATTGCTTCGCGCCTTGCTTCAAATACCGGCGACTCTTTCACACCGGTGCGGATGTATAGAAGAAGCAACGCGGGAAGGAAGCCGACCAAGAACAGTGCCCGCCAACCCCAAATCGGGAAAATGAAGAAATAGGTCACAGTTGCGAGAAAGTATCCACAGGGATAGCCTCCCTGGAGAATGCCCGACGCCACACCACGCGAGCGCTGCGGCCAGCTCTCCATCGCAAGTGGTGTTCCAGCCGCCCATTCGCCTCCCATGCCAAACCCAAATAACAGACGGCAGAGGAAGAACCACTTGAAATTAGGGGCCAAACCGCTCAAGGCGGAGAACACCGAAAACGCAAGGATCGAGACCATGAGCGGAAGCTTGCGGCCAACACGGTCGCCCCAGGTTCCAAAGATCACGCCACCGAAAAGTCGGCAGATGAGTGTCCCTGTGATGACGGTTCCCATCGCAACCAGAGTTACTCCGAAGGTCTTGCTGACTTCTGTCAGCACTAATACAAGGAGAAAGTAGTCGAAGATGTCCAGACACCAACCGCCCCAAGTCGCGATCAGCGTCTTCCATTGATCTCGTGTCGGTTCCTTCCACCACGGCATTGTCGGTGCTGGCGACGCGAATTCCGGAGTGGGGCCTATGCTAGACATTGGAGTCTCCTTGTTTGTGACTGATAAGGTATCAGCTATACAACTTTCAGCGCGGCAGGTCAATCGTGAGCATGCGACCGATTTTCCCGCGTTGTCCGATCCCCGTTTGTGAATGCAATTGCTTGGCATTGCCAACCCATTCCTGAGTAGTAGAATACGGGTGATTCAAGTCCAACATCGTCTGGTTTGCCTGATGGGCGGTTTTCATCTGGGCCTTCTTGTAAAGTCAGGGTGAACGGACGACCAACTAGGGGAGAAGCGCATGAGAGGCAACAGAGAGATGTCGATGCGGGTTTCAGCTGGAGTTTTGGTGCTGCTGGTTCTTGTCCTTCTTTCCAGCGTGGCCGTAGCCCAGCGGATGGAAGTACAGGTTGGGAAAGAAGTCATCGCTGACCTAGGAGGGGTTTCCGCAGAGCATCCCTTATCAGTGCGTGCAGGGCTGGAGATGCTGCAGAATGGCGGGAATGCCGTTGATGCCATTGTCGCCGCGGCCTTCGCCAATGCAGTGGTCGACCATGGCATGAACGGTCTGGGCGCCTACGGCGGGGCCATGGTCATCTATCTGAAGCAGGTCGGCAAGCCGGTCGTGATTGACTTCACAACACGCGCCCCGCTGGCTGCGCAAGAGAAGATGTACGAGGTCGTTCCCGGACGCGCTGGGGGCGGCATGGGCTGGTGGGAGACAAAGAACAATGAGCAGCGCGACGGCTATAAAGCAATCTCGATTCCTTGCGGTGTTGCCGGCCTAGTCACAGCACTTGAGAAATACGGGACCAAACCCCTCAAGGAAGTCCTGCAGCCTGCGATACGTTATGCCGAGGAGGGATTTCCCATTAGCGATTGGTATGCCAGCCAGCTCGCTAGTGCCTATCCGCGCTTCAAGAACTTCCCGGAGACACTAAAGATCTTCACCCGTCCAGATGGCACTCCATTGAAGGGCGGCGATCGCCTCGTGCAGAAGGATCTTGCAAAGTCTCTGCGGGTTCTCGCGGACAAAGGTCCAGATGCCTTTTACCAGGGAGAGCTGGCGCAGAAGATGTTGGATGACATCCAGAAGCATGGCGGGATCATCACCGCACGGGATTTTGCTGATTGGCGAAATCGCATGGTGCGCATTCAGGAGCCGGCGATGACGACTTATCGCGGCTACACGTTGGCAACGTCCCCGATTTGCACCGGCGGCGAAAACCTGCTGCATATCCTCAACATTCTTGACGGCTACGACCTGGCTGCGGCCGGGCCACTATCGGCAAAGAGTGTGCACCTGATGTTGGAGGCGATGAAACTCGGTTTCGCCGACCGCCTTGCCTTCGTCACCGATCCGGAAGTTCACCCTGTTCCCTATCGAGGGTTGATCTCGCGTGAATATGCGGCGGAAAACCGCAACCGTATCAATCCGGAGATTGCCATGCCGTGGATTAAAGGGAAGGTCCCGCCGGGAGATCCATGGAAGTATGAGCCGGGAAATAAGCCGAAGATGGCGGTCCTCGGGTCCGGTTGGAACGACGGGGATGTCTCGACGGCCAGTACCTCGGCGGTTGACAGGGACGGCAACATGGTCGCCTTGACCTATACCATCACTTGGTTTCTAGGCAGCAGCGTGACCATTCCTGGCACTGGGATCAACATGAATAATGGCATGACCCTATTCAACCCGAATCCGGGCGACATTAACTCCATCAAGCCCGGCCGCTTGGCATTGAACAATATGGCGGCCACGGTGATCCTGAAAGACGGCAAGCCCTTTATGAGCCTCGGCGGATCCGGGGGGCGGGCGATCATGACTGAATTGACGGAGCTGATCGTGAACGTCATCGATTACAAAATGGGCATCCAGAAGGCGCTTGCGGCTCCGCGTTTCCACGCCGAAGATGGCGAGCCCGGCGAGCTCGAGTGGGATTTCCCTGTGGGTACCGCCAAGGCACTGGAGAAGATGGGGCACCAGTTCTCAGTGTTGAACAAATGGGGAGGCGTGCACGCGCTCATGCTTGATCCGCGTGACGGTAAGTTCCATATCGGCTGCGAGCCTCGGATTGGCCAATCCGCGGCCGGTGGCTTGTTGTCCCAGTAGCGCGGTTCCCCAGGGTGGCGCTATCTGGCAGGCTGCTAACCTTCGCGCGAGCCTCGGAAGGCCAGAGATGCACGGTCACCTGGCCCATGAGTCTGATCCGATCTGGAACTGCACGCGGTGATGGGCGCCATGCGGGTCGCGGGAGGGCGGTGCTACCTTTCGAGCCTGGCTCCGCGAGCGACAGCGGTCCTGCATGCTAGTCGCCGTTCACGGTAATTACAACCGTGCGCTCACGCCCGCGCACATCGCATTCAAGGTGAAAGATCTGCTGCCATGTTCCGAGGATCGGTTTGCCCTCGGCGATCGGCAACGTCAGTGATGGTCCGAGCAGCGTCGCTTGCAAATGCGAGTGCCCATTCCCGTCGTGCCATGCCTGTTCATGCCCGTATTCGCGGCTGGGGGGAATGAGCTTGTCGAGCACAGCCGGCAGATCATGTAGTAGCCCGGGTTCAAACTCGATTGTGCCAACGGCGGCGGTGCTGCCCACATTGAAAACATTGACCATTCCAGTCTGAATCGCCGAGGCAACCACCACCGCAAGAACCTGCTCGGTGAGATCGTGCATATCACCGTGACCACTGGTAAGAATGGGATCTGCTGTTGATACGTTGTCACCTGTCCTACCTCCGAAAGCAAGCGCCGGATATATCCTCACCGCCGAGGCCTACCGCTGCGACCGCGGCCACCCTCTAAGATGACATGGACCCCGTGCGGCCCATCGCAAGTCGAGGCGGCTACCGCCTTAATGCTAGCGAGCGAGTTCATCATGTCCAACAACGGGTTGGCGACCGATCAGTTAGCGTGAGTTCTCTGCCCCACGCGCCAGTTCGCTCTCGATCACCTGCCGGATGACGTGCTTGGGATAAAGCCCTTCAAGTCGCTGCGTCCCGATGATCATGGTGGGAACCGCAGTGACGCCGACCTGTTCGTATGCTGTTCGTAGCAGTTGCTGGACGCGGTCGCGGTAAGTTCCCGGTTCGAGCGCAGCCCGAAACTGCTCCGGGTCCAAGCCGACTTCCTTTGCAATGTCAGCGAGCACGTCGATACGGCCGATGTCCCTGCTCTGCTGGAAGAAGGCCCGGAACACCGCGTCGTTGTACTCATCGCCCTTGCCTTGATCCTTCGCGAACTCCAGCCCCTGGAAGGCGAGGTTGGTGTACGGATAGGGCGACACGGTGGGAAGCTTCATGTGCACCCCCAGCTTCTCCGCCATAGGATATATCCGCTCTTTCCAGGCCGTCTGCAAGTAATCACTTTCCGGCCTGCGCGTGGGGTTCGGTGCGGGGTGAAGTTCAAAGGGCATCCACTCGATCTGGACATCCTTGCCTTCTGTAGCCTGTTTTAGCGGAGCCTCCGCCAGGAAGCACCAAGGTCAAACGTAGTCGGAATAGACGAGTATCGGTAGCGGCATAAGAGCTCTTCCCCGATTCTACATGCCCATCGACGGATCCGGACGCGATCGGTATAGAATGACGGCTACTTGCCAAGCCAAGAGGGAGATCCGGATGACACTGAATTCCGATCCTTGCCTGATGCCTGCCCATGTCCTCTCCGAAATGATTGCTTCTCGGCGCCTCTCTCCAGTTGATCTCGTCGACAGCTTTCTTCAGCGCATTCAAACGAATGAGCCGCGGCTCCGTGCCTTCGTAGAGGTCTATGCGGACGACGCACGGTTGGCAGCCGAAGCGGCGGATAAAGCAATTCGGTCCGGGCATGCCGTGGGACCTCTGCACGGAATTCCAGTGGCGATCAAAGACTTGGTTGAGGTGGAGGGTCGGATCACAACCGGTGGTTCGAAGGTGTGGGCGCAGCGCCGCTCTAGCTGCACCGCGACCCTGGTTCGCCGTTTGATCGGCGCCGGCATGATCGTTATCGGCAAAACGCATACGGTGGAGTTCGCTTTGGGCGGATGGGGTACCAATCAACATATGGGTACACCCTGGAATCCCTGGGATTGCAAGGTGGCGCGCACACCCGGTGGTTCCAGCAGCGGATCAGGCGTATCGGTTGCAGCCCGACTCGTGCCATGGGCTGTAGGTACCGACACAGGTGGCTCTGTCCGGCTGCCTTCTTCCTATTGCGGTGTGACCGGCCTGAAGACGACCATTGGTCGCATCAGCACCTACGGCGTGCTTCCTCTCAGCCAGACGTTAGATACTCCGGGACCGATCGCGCGAACCGTCGAGGATGCTGCAATTCTTTATAGGGCCATGCAGGGACCAGACCCGTTGGATCCTAAAACCCTGGGCCATGAGTTTGTCGACCCTATGTTGACGCTGAAGCGCGGAGTCAAAGGGCTGCGTTTGGCACGGATGCCAGAAGAAGAGCGAGCAGGCGTTGCCCCTGACGTTCTCGCTGCCTATGACGCTGCGCTTGAGACATTCGTGCAGCTTGGAGCACAAGTCGAGCCCATACGCTTGCCGTGTCGCTTTGAAGACTACCTGACGCAACAGGCTCGGATCATGCACGCCGAAGGTTATTCGCATGTCGCCGACCTGGTAGATAATCCCGAATTGCCACTCGATGAGGCGGTGCGCGCCAGAATGTTGTTCGGCGCGAAGATTTCGTTGCGAGAGTATCTGTCGGCCCTGCAAGAACGCAAGGAGCAGAAGAAGGCGTTTGAAGTGGCCATGGCGGAATTCGATGCCTTGCTCACGCCGACCACGGAAACCTCGGCAGTTCCGTTGGAAGCAGTGGACCAGAACAAGGCAGTGGCACGGTTCACGCGCGCCGCCAACTTGCTCGATCTCTGTGCCTTGGCCCTACCTGATGGATTCACCGAGGAAGGGCTTCCGACTTCGCTCCAGATCATGTGCCGCGGATATGACGAAGCGACTCTGCTAAGAATCGGATGGGCCTATCAGGCCGCCACCGACTGGCACCAGCGAATGCCGCCCGCGGTCGCCAACAGCGCTGGCAGGTGAAGCCGCCCGCAGCAATTACTCCTAATGAGCCCATCGTGCTAGCGATGGAGGTCGAATGTAAGCTGGGCAGAGCAGGATCGAGCTGCATGGCCGGAACTGTTCTCCGCCTGGAGCGGCAGAATGCGATCTCGGTATACTGACGGTCGTGCATCTTCTGGGATAGGCGCTGTGCGTGTTCTCTACTTTACTGACCACCACGAATTTCCGCTGCCGATTGGACATCGCTTTCCCATCAGCAAATACCGCCTCACCCGCGAGCTGCTGGCGGGCGATGGCCTGTATGAATTCATCCCGGCACCGCTTGCAGACCGGGCGGTGCTGGAATTGGTGCATGATCAGCATTACGTAGAACAGTTCCTCTCAGGCACATTGTCGTCGCAGGCCATTCGGCGGATCGGGTTCCCCTGGTCACCGGAACTGGTGACCAGGACTCTGGCCAGCGTGGGCGGCACTTTGGCGGCCAGCCGCGAAGCGCTCAAGCATGCTTTCGGCGGAACGCTGGCAGGAGGTACGCACCACGCCTTTCGTGCCGAAGGTTCGGGCTTCTGTGTCTTCAATGACATTGCCATTGCCGTAATGTGGGCGCGGAACGAAGCCGGTGCACAGCGTGCCGCAGTCATCGACTTGGATGTGCATCAGGGTGATGGCACCGCGCAGATCTTCGAGAACGATCCCTATGTGCTCACGATCTCAGTTCACGGGAATGGCAATTTCCCGTTCCGTAAACAGCACAGCCGCATTGATGTGGGCCTGGCGAATGAAACGGGGGATGAGGAGTATCTGTCGGCTGTACGGATGTTGCTGCCCCGGGTAGATGAGTTTGCGCCTGACATTGTTTACTATCAGTCTGGGGTGGATGGGTTGGTCTGTGATCGCCTTGGACGCTTGGCCCTTACCCATGCTGGCCTGCAGGAGCGCGACCGCATGGTGATGGAATTCTGCCGTAACAGGCAGATTCCCCTGATTGTCACTCTTGGCGGAGGCTATGGCGATCCGATCGAGGCAACGGCCGAAGCCCACGCAAACACCTTCCGTGTGGCCGCGCTCGTGTTTGGAAGCCGACACTCTCTCTAAAACGAAAGGCCGCAGCGCTGGCGGAGCGGTTAGCCGCCGAACTCAGTGACCGGTCGGCGGTTATCGACGGCGAAATCGTCAGCCTCGACCGCCAGAACAAGAGCCAGTTCCGCGACCTGCTGTTCCGGCGTGTTCAGAATGGGACGGCATCGCCCAGTTTGCATCGTCGACGGCGATATTGGCGTTGCAATTTCTCCCGTGACCGGTATACTGCCGTGTTCTCAAGACTCAAAGGAAATTCCGATTCAATCCCAGGAGGACATGCCGTGCGTCTACGGATGAAGATTCTCGTGCTGGCAATAGGAGCGATTCTCATGGCTGCTAGCGCCGCAGGTCAACAGTTCCAAGTGATGGAAGCCTCGATCAGCGATATTCACCGCGCCATGCAGAGCGGCAAGCTGACTTGCCGCAGCCTGACGCAGCAGTACCTCGACCGAATCAAGGCATATGACCAACAGGGCCCAGCGCTGAACGCCATGCTGTACATCAATCCCAAGGCGCTGGAGCAGGCTGATGCTATGGACAAGGCGTTCAAGCGCGGCGCCAAGCTCAAGCCACTGCAGTGCATTCCGCTGGTTTTGAAGGATGTCTTCGACACCGCCGATATGCCCACCACCGGCGGGTCGTTGGCCCTGAAGGGCATGCAACCGGCGAAGGATGGGTTCACCGTGGTGCGTTTCCGTCAAGCCGGAGCGCTGATTCTGGGGAAAACGAACATGCATGAGCTGGCACTGGCGGGAGTGACCGCCAGTTCGCTGGGCGGGCAGACGAAGAATCCCTATGAACTGACGCGGACCCCGGGCGGCTCTTCCGGCGGCACCGGTGTGGCTTTGGCTGCCAACTTTGCCACGGTGGGCACTGGATCCGATACGGTGAACTCGATTCGCTCACCCGCCTCAGCCAATGGCATCGTCGGCGTTCGTCCAACGCGTGGCCTGATCAGCCGCGCGGGCGTTATACCCGTTTCCTTTACGCAGGATGCCGTCGGACCCATCACGCGAACCGTAGCCGACGCCGCTGTCATGCTCGACGTGATGGCAGGCTATGATCCGGACGATCCCGTGACCGCCTTTGGCGTCGGCAAAATCCCCAGCACGTACACCGCTTTTCTTGACCGCAATGGCCTGAAAGGCGCGCGCATCGGCGTGCTGCGCACATTGTTCGGAACTGGCCCGGATCACCAGGAGGTTAACCGCGTTATGGCCAATGCGCTAGAGGTGCTGAAGAAGCAGGGCGCAATCCTGGTAGAGATTAACGACGCGGCGTTCGACACCGGCAAACTGGCTTCCGACCTCGACGTGCAGAAGTACGAATACAAGTTCGATCTCAATAGCTACCTTAAGGCCCAACCCAATCCTCCGGTGCACTCGCTGGCCGAGCTAATCGCCACGGGAAACTATCACAAGCCATCGCTGGAGAAGTTCCTGGCGTCGGCGGAATCCCAGAAAGATGGCCTGAACGAAGCCGACTACAAGGACCGGCGCGTCAAGATCGATGACCTCCGAGTACGGCTGGCCAATGCCATGGCGAAGGACAACCTAGTGGCGTTGGTTTACCCGCACCAGAAGCGCCTGCCGGTGATGATCGGCGACATGAACCAGGCGGAGCGCAATGGCATCCTGGCGTCACTCACGGGATTTGCGGCCATCACCGTTCCTGCGGGATTCTCCGCAGCGACAGCGAGTGCGCCCATTGGCGTGCCGGTAGGGATTGAATTCCTTGGCCATCCGTTCAGCGAGCCGCAGTTGTTGAAGATTGCATACAGCTTCGAGCAGTCGACACATGCCCGCAAGCCACCGCAGTCTACACCGCCACTGGGCGGCCGGTGATTGTCATTCTTCTTGCAAAACGGCGCCGGTCCTCACCGGCGCCTACTCTCCTATCGCGAATCAGCGGCTTTCAAGTATTCCATTAGTACTCTACTTCTTTGGGCATCGAGCGCTTTGCAGCGCGCCTCCCCATCCGCCAACTCACGTTCAGTGATGATAAAGCGGCGTTGTAGATGCATTAACCCTTTCAGGAAATGTGCTTCGAACTGCAGCGTGCCCGCTAACCGTATATGTTCGGCTTTCAGGTCTTCAATCGGCTTGCCTTGCCATGACTTCCTGAATTGCTCGATCGGTATCGTCGTCTGATCGATATGGTTAGGAAACTCTTCCACTTCCATGGCTGTTCCTTTCTTGGATTTGCTCCAGAGGCGGCGTAAACATGCGCTGACGGCACACCCGCCTTGTTGTTCGTGCAGTACTCGCCTCGACTGCCTTCGACGTTCGAGAAGACTACACGATGCGCAATTAATGGCTTCAATCGTGCCGACAGCCATGATCTTTGTCTCCAGTATCGACGGCGTAAGCCACTCGCCGCTAGAAGATATCTTGGTACTCAAGAAAGAACATAAACTGCTTCTGCTCAGTGGAGATCGGATAGTAAAAGCCTATTCGGTAGCGCTTGGGAGCGGTGGCTTGGCGCCAAAGCGGCGACAGGGCGACGATAAGACACCGGAAGGTTTTTATCGGATTGATGTCGGAGTGCGCTGGCGTGTCCGGGAAGGGATAACTCGCTTAACCAACCGCAGTGCAATTCCCATTTTGGCGCAGTGCAATTCCCATATTGGCGCCGAGCAGTTGCTCTTTGTCGGCAGGTGAGCAATGATGAGGATTGATCCACCATGGAGATGCGCCCATGGACTCCCCCACCGTGTTGTGCATCGACGACCTTCCACAAGTGTTGGAGCTTCGCAAAGCGACTCTGGAATCTCATGGTTATTGCGTGAAGGTCGCGTCAAGCGGCTACACGGCGATGAAGATGTTGGAGGAAACGCCGATTGCCGCGGTTCTACTGGAGTACAGAACTGAAGGCATGGACGCGGAAGCCGTGGCTTACCAGATCAAGCAACGGTTTCCCAAGCTGCCGATTATCCTGCTTTCAGCGTACTCCGAGATGCCAGAGCGAATTCTGTGGTTGGTGGATGAATACCTGATGAAGAGCGAGCTGCCGGAAGGACTGGTGCGGATCGTCGAGCGAGCAACGCTCCGGCACAGGTTCCCATCACGTTCTATCGAACGGTGCAAGAGTAGGGAGGATATAGCGTAAGGACTCTGCGTCTTGCTGGTCATAGCACTGGTTCCGTACGTTGTCAGCGCGGCTCCAGCGCGCCTGCCCTTTTCAAGTTCCAAATCAGGACGGGCTGACCACTATCGCGCTATCGCGTCGGCACCGTTAGCGTCACGATGCGCTGCATCAACTTCACCGTCTGCTTGCCTTCTTTGACACACTGCTCTGTTTCGCCACGCTCCAAGGATGCGCTCGTAGCAGCTCAGAACGAGCCACCGATGCCGATCAGGCGGTCGGTGACCACCGCTCCCACCAAACGTCGAACTGCTAAGGCCGCATTGACAGCAGACGCTGCGCGCGGTCAGACATCACATTGCTCAAGTCGCAATGCCGCAGATCCTTGCTGCGTGTCCTAACGATGAAATCTGACAAGAGGTCGCCCCCTTGGCAGGGGCTTTCCAGGATGCCCTTTACCGTCATCGGTGCTATCCGCGCCGAGCAGACCGCAAAGCGTTCCTTACCAGACGGCGGAGTTAATCTGACGGCTGGTCAGCTCTGCCCCCGCCGCGAAGTTGCACCCGTGGAGTTTCTGGATTGGCGATCAGTACGCGACTTACCTAGTCTTTTGTTCAGGTCCAACCTCCCCTTCCGACGGATGTGCGATTGCCGAACGCAGCGCAAGATACACATCGTGGAGGTTGAAATGGCAAACACATTGATCGATTTCTCAAACAGTTTGGCTGACGCCGTCGAGCGCGCCGGTCAAAGTGTGGTCGGAGTGTTGGAGGGCGGCCAGCGCGGCGTAAGCGGAACTCTATGGCGTGCTGGCATTGCAGTAACCGCAGAGCACACTATTCGTGGGCGGCAAGATGTCACGGTAGCTCTGCCCGCGGGCGGAACAGCAACAACCAGTGTCGTTGGACGCGATCCCAGCACGGACATTGCAGTCCTGAAACTTGCCAAGAACGATGTGGCCCCGGCGCAGTTTGGCGATGCCACACAACTTCGAGTTGGTCACCTTGTGCTTGCTGTCGGGCGCCGTGGCGAGGAGGGGCTCAGTACCAGTTACGGGGTGATCAGTGCGATTGGCGGTCCCTGGCGCACTTGGCAAGGTGGGCGGGTTGATCGGTATTTGCGACTCGATCTGCTGCCGTATCCCGGCTTCTCGGGCGGACCGCTCGTCGATGTTCAGGGACACGTGCTCGGTATCAACACCTCGGGGCCACGGCGTTCGGTGCTGACGATCCCGCGGTCGACCGTGGATCAAGTCGTGAAGCAATTGCTCGAAAAGGGACATGTAGCGCGGGGTTACCTGGGCGCAGGGCTGCAACCGGTACAGTTGCCGCCAGCCATCCAGCAAACACTTGCAGAGAAGCGTGACATCGGCTTGCTGATCATCACAATTGCGTCTGACGGCCCTGCCGAACACGCTGGTCTGCTGATCGGTGATGTTCTGCTTGCTATCGACGGGAACGTACTTACCGATCCTGCAGACCTGCAAGCTACACTCGATCCGGAGAGCGTAGGCAGAACGGCGCGCGTGCAGATACTACGGGGAGGAAAACCAACTGAGGTCAATGTCACCATTGGTGAGCGGCCACGGAGGGAGTGATGAATCCATCTGTACCCGCAAGCATCAGTCTGGGAGGAGAACTCGCCGAAGTGGCGGAACGATTGCGCCGATGCACGGTTGAGGTTCGCGGGTCTGGCCCTGGGAGAGGTTCGGGGGTGATTTGGCGATCCGACGGGCTGATCGTAACTAATGCGCACGTGGCAACCTCGTCGCGGCACACGGTGGAGTTGGCTGACGGCCGCATCTTCGAGGCTGAACTCATTCACCGTGATCCACGGTATGACTTGGCAGGCTTGCAGATCGCGGCTTCCGCGCTGCCATCGGCGGAATCGCGCAATGCAAGTTCGCTGCGCACGGGAGAGCTGGTCCTCGCTGTAGGCAATCCCGCCGAGGCAACAGGAGCATTCACGGTCGGAGTGGTGTCGGCTAGACCCAAACCCACGGATGTGCTGGTACGGGCGGATATTCGACTCGCGCCCGGCAATTCCGGTGGACCTCTTGCTGACGCACACGGGCGTGTGGTGGGGATCAACAGCATGATCGTGGGCGGATTTGGAGTTGCGGTGACCAGCAGCGCGGTGGAGCGTTTCATCGCCGGAGATAAGAAGGCGGAGCATCGGCGTGACGGTGCGACTAGTCGGTCTGCGCGGAGGAGGCGTGCCTACGCTTGGACTGATGGTCGTTGAACTCGAAGCCGGCGGCGCTGCACACCTTTCCGGTGTACTGGTCGGAGATGTCATCGTGCGAGTGAACGGGGAATCGCTGAGCTCGCCCGAGCAACTCTCGGATGCCATTCAGGTGGCGGCACACGCACTTTCACTCGATGTATTGCGTGAGGGGACGACTTGGAAGTAATGTAAGGTCACGCTCGCTCAGGGAGAGCATTGCGGAGGTGGCATGACCCGTATTCTTGTGATCGCGTCCTCGCCGATTGTCCGCGCTGGGCTGGAAGCGATGCTGCGGGAAGACCCACGCTTCACCGTACTAACGAATCCCGAGCGCATCCACCCTGCCCACACGTAACGCGCCGGCCCGACGTGTTGTTGATTGAGATGGCTGTGGCAGACAGACTTGCCCGGCATTCTGCATTCATTCGAGATGACGCCCCGCCGATCGTGTTGCTGGCTGATCACCTCGGACGTGCGGAGCTTCGGCGCGCCTTACATTCCGGAGTGCGAGCTGTTCTTTCGCGCGACGCTACGGGCCCTGAGATCATAGCTGCCATCGAGGGCGCTGTAGCCGGACTGATCGTACTCAGCCCTGAAGACATGGACGCGTTGTTGCCTGCCGATGCGGAAGTTGCCCCTGCTGACGTAATTCCAGGCGAAGCACTGAGTTCCCGAGAACTGGAAGTGCTGGCCATGTTGGCAGAAGGGCTGGGGAACAAGGATATTGCTGCTCGATTGAAGATCTCCGAACACACCGTGAAGTTTCACGTCAGTTCGATCCTGGGAAAGCTCCGTGCAACCACGAGGGGCGAAGCGGTCGCGCGCGGTGTGCGAGAAGGCCTCGTTGTTATATAGGGAGAAGCTCCGAATGATTTCCCAAGAGAACATCGCGGGCGCCACCCCGATGGGTGCCACACTGGTAGCAGGAGGTGGTGCGCCTTTCGAGCCTGGGCTCCGCGAGCGACAGCGGGTTACGTCAACGGCGATTTCGGTAAGACGCGATGCCGCAGATCCTTGCTGCGTGTCCTGACAATGAAATCTGCCAGGCAGTTGCCCCTTGTGGGGGGCTCTCGACGATGCGCCCCGCCCAAGCGAAATGAGATCCACAACGTGCATCGAACTCCAGCTAAGTCACTGAAAATGTCCGCTGGCTAGTCAAAGCAGACAGGTACTGTTAAATCCAGGATTGCAGGCGTATCTTAATCGGACCAAGCTCTGACACAGGGCCGCGGTTCACGGACTCAACCCAGGGCACGAAGCGGCGAGTGTCCCGCTGATTCGAGTGTTTATGGCCTCTATTGGAAAGACGAAATCAGGTCCGCAGGTCTCTGACCCGTCGCATGGAGTGCTCCGGCCGGAGGAGCATACATTAGACTCGATCTTCAAACCAAGGAGCGTGGCCCTGGTGGGTGCCAGCAGCATCGGGCGCGCCATCCTTCGCAACCTTCTCAGCAACCCATTTGGGGGAACACTCTACCTCGTCAACCCGGAGCTTTCCAATATCCTGGGCGTTAGGACCTATCCCAGCCTGCGAGATCTCCCGGAACTAGTCGATTTGGTCGTCGTGACGACTCCGGCGGAAACCGTTCCAACAGTAGTAAAGGAAGCGGTCGAGCTAGGAATTCCGGCGGCGATCGTGACCTCGGCTGGGTTCAAAGAGTCTGGTGAGCGCGGCAAAGAGCTTGAGGCCGAGATTCTGCAGACCATCCGCGGCAAATTGCGCCTGATTGGCCCAAACTGCCTCGGGGTTATGAACGTCGCAATGGGATTCAACGCAACCTCTGCGAAGACCATCGCGCGGCGTGGAAACGTGGCGTTCATCAGCCAGAGCGGCGCGCTCTGCACAGCGGTTCTCGACTGGAGTTTGAAGGAGAACGTCGGGTTCAGCGCTTTCGTCTCGATCGGCTCAATGCTTGATGTGGGTTGGGGAGATCTGATCGACTACTTTGGGAATGACCCGCACACGAAAAGTATTGCCATCTATATGGAATCGATTGGCGATGCGCGTTCCTTCCTCTCGGCCACGCGGGAAGTATCGTTGACCAAGCCGATTATTGTCATCAAAGGCGGCCGCACGGCTGCCGCGGCGAAAGCGGCTGTTTCGCACACCGGCTCATTGACTGGCAGTGACGATTTGCTGGAGGCTGCGTTCCGGCGCACGGGCGTGTTGCGTGTCAACTCCATTGAAGACATCTTCTACATGACTGATGTGCTGGCCAAGCAGCCCCGCGCGACGGGTAGACGCCTCTGCATCATCACCAATGCGGGTGGCCCGGGTGTGCTCGCTACTGATGCGCTGATCTTCGGTGGCGGTGAACTGGCTGAGCTCTCGCCGAAAACGATGAAAGAACTGAACGAACTCCTGCCGCCAACTTGGAGTCATAGTAACCCAATTGACATCATCGGTGATGCCGACGCGGAGCGCTACGCGAAGTCGCTGAAGATCGCGGCAGAGGATCCGAACATCGACGGCATGCTAGTCATCCTAGCCCCATTGGGAACGGTGAATCCTACACAGATTGCCGAACAACTGCGGCCCTACGCCAAGAACCTTGGAAAGCCAGTGCTGGCAAGTTGGATGGGCGCAGCCGCCGTTTCGGCCGGCGTGAACATACTGAACCAGGCCGGCATTCCAAGTTTCGAGTTTCCAGATACGGCAACCAGCGCCTTCAACTACCTGTGGAAGTACTCTTACAACCTCAAGGGGATCTACGAGACGCCGCAGTTGGGCCATGCTGATGACGACGGCTCTGCCCGCAATCGGGCTGGCGAAATCATCAGTTCTGTTCGCCAGACGGGCCGGACTTTGCTAAGTGAGTACGAGTCGAAGAAACTGTTAGAGCTTTACGGCATCGCAACAGTCCCCACTGAAATCGCAAACACAAAGAAGGAAGCGGTCAAGATTGCCGGCAGTATGGGTTATCCCGTCGTGCTCAAGCTCCACTCGCTAACGATTACGCACAAGACAGATGTGGGCGGTGTCATGCTCAACTTGGGTGATGCCGAAGCCGTAGTCAAAGCGTTCGAGGAGATCAAAGAGTCGACAGCAGAGAAGGTTGGCGCTAACCATTTCCAGGGTGTGACAGTGCAGGCGATGGCGATGCCCGATGAATACGAACTCATTCTCGGATCGAGCATTGACTCCCAGTTCGGCCCGGTTCTGCTGTTTGGTGCTGGCGGCCAGTTGGTTGAGGTTTTCAACGACAAGGCTTTGGCACTTCCGCCCCTGAACAGTACGCTGGCGAGGCGCATGATGGAGCAGACCAAGATCTACAAGGCCCTAACGGGTGTCCGCGGCCGGGCGCCGATCAATATGGAAGCGCTTCAAGAGCTGATGGTCCGCTTCAGCGAACTGGTAGTCGAACAGCGTTGGATTAAGGAGATCGAAATCAACCCGCTGCGGGTGTCTCCGGAACGCCTCCTGGCGCTCGATGCGCGCATCGTCACGCATGGGCGCGAAGTTTCTGCAGAGGAGCTACCCAAACTGGCGATACGCCCCTATCCAGCACAGTACGTGAGCACCTGGAAAATGAAGAACGGCAAGGAGGTCATCATCCGGCCGATCCGCCCTGAGGACGAGCCGCTGATTGTGCAGTTTAACGAGAAGTTGTCGGAGCGTTCGATTTACATGCGTTACTTCCAGCCGCTCAAGCTGAGCCAGCGAACTGCACATGAACGCCTGACGCGGATCTGCTTTGTTGATCACGATCGTGAAATAGAACTCGTGGTCGAACACAAGACCGAGAGCGGTGATAGGGAAATCATAGCGGCTGGGCGCATGAGCAAGTCGTACGGCCGCAACGAGGCCGAACTCGCTGCGCTCGTCCGCGATGAGTTCCAGGCCAACGGTCTTGGTACGGAACTATACCGCCGCATGATCGAGATTGCCAAAGAAGAGGGACTGGACAAAGTTAATTCCGTAATGCTGGGCGAGAACCGCGAAATGCGCTCACTAGTGGTAAAGCAAGGATTTAAACTCAAAGTAGACTTGATGGAGGATCTGGTCGAGGCAGAATTGATTCTGTAGCGATCGAGACTGGCGCCGACCAATTGCGATCTGAACCTGCCGGGGACTCTCCAGGATGCCCTTTGCCGTCATCGGCGCGTATCCGCGCCGAGTAGAGCCGCACTTTTACGTGCTAGTCGCCGTTCACGGTAATTACGACCGTGCGCCGTCGTCCGCGCACATCGCATTCAAGGTGAAAGATCTGCTGCCATGTTCCGAGGATCGGTTTGCCGTCGGCGATCGGCAAAGTCAGCGAGGGTCCGAGCAGCGTTGCTTGCAAATGCGAGTGCCCATTCCCGTCGTGCCATGCCTGTTCATGCCCGTATTCGCGGCTGGGAGGAGTGAGCTTGTCGAGCACGGTTGGCAAATCATGTAGTAGCCCGGGCTCAAACTCGATTGTGCCGAGGGCGGCAGTGCTGCCCACATTGAAAACATTGACCAGTCCAGTCTGAATCGCCGAGGCAGCCACCACCCCAAGAACCTGCCCCGTGAGATCGTGCATATCGCCATGACCGCTGGTGAGAATGGAAATCTGCTGCCGATACGTTGTCACCTGTCCCACCTCAGGAACTGCAAAAGCCAGATATGCTCATCGCCGAGACCAACCGCTGAAAACGCTTCAACCATCATTGTCGGCATCTCGGCCACCGTGGCAAGGGACTCTATCCCGCCGGCAAGCCGAGGCAGTAATCGCCCGATTCTAGCGGCTTCCTGCATGTCCAACAACTCTCCTTCCAGCCGTTCCGCCGGCTCACCGGTCATTGCCCTTGCAAAACCGCTCACGAGCAGTAAAATGCGAGCGATTCAGAACTCAAATTAAGTTCTCTCTTTCCGTTCAGTCTCGAACTGCAATTGCGGTCAGACCGATATCACGATTTTAGTGCTTCATGGCTTAAGCCTAAAGGAGGCTTAGATGTGTAACGAGCTCTCATCCAGATGGGCCAAGCGACTGTCCGTCGCTGTTCTCGCGTTCCTGGTGGGTCTGTTGAGCGCGGTGCCAGCCGCCGCCCACGTCAGCAAGATTCAGATCACCAGCGTGACTGACTTTGCTGGCGGCATTTCGTTTGGGAAAGTGGGTCCTTACGTCAAAATTAAGGGAAAACTTACCTATGCAGTAGATCCCGATAACGTTTTCAATCGGCAAATTGTGGACCTGAAATACGCCAAGACGGGTCAGCTCCGGCGGGATTTGTCCGTCGTGCATCCCTACAGTACCGGCAAGGGCTATGTCGAGGAAATCGTCGGTGGTGACGCACGCAATGCCAAGGGCGAGGTGGAATTCACCGGCGACTTCATTCTCCTGATGCCCAAAGATCTGTCGAAAGGCAATCATCGGCTGTTCTACGACGTGAACAACCGGGGGAGAATTCAAGGCTTGTCGTCGTTCAATGATACGGGCGAAAACAATGATCCCACCACCGCCGCCGATGCCGGCAACGGCTGGTTGATGCAGCAGGGGTACTCCGTCCTCTGGACCGGGTGGAACTGGGACGTCGAAGCTGTATCCGCGAGCGATATAGCCGCCAGCCCTCTCCGCATCTTCCTTCCAATCCTCGTCAATTCGGATGGGAGCACGCTGAGCGAGAAGATCAACGCCGAGATCACAGTCGAGGCGAAAGACGGGGTTATGTTCGATTGGCTGGCCTGGGGTTTCAGCCGCTGCTACCTCGTCGAACCGAACAAGATGAATTCGGCTGTACTGACATACCGCCCGTATCCAGATGTAGACTCCATCGGGCCTCGCACCGTAGTTCCGAGGGATTCCTGGCAATTCGGTCGAATCTATAAGGATAAAGACGGCAAGCAAGTATTCGACCCGAAGGACCCTGCTAACGCGGTCTACATCACGATGAGCCCTACCGGTCCCGGAAATCCCGCCGACGGCACTACAGATTCAAAGGGCAACAACCACCCGCCCCTTTTTTATCATCCCTTACTTTCCTATACCGCTTGCTATTTTATCTTTCGAGCGTTCGAGCGATGCGGTTGATCAGAGAGTTCTGGCTGCATGACTGCTCGTTTGCGGCTCTGATCTTCGTGAATCCCACGTCCAGGACCCAATGCAGTTTGTTTTCAATATGCCAGTGCTGGCGGATAGCACGATTGATTTGTGCCGCCTGCGGTGCCGACTGCTGATGTAGTAGCGGGTTTCGCGCTCGATGGCGCCGGTGGACTGCGTGCGCTCCGCCTGGACCCGCACCAAGCTCCGCAGGGAGGTCATTGGGCCGCCCTCTCTACCATCGATAAGTCGGCGATCACCGAGCAGAGGCGCTGCTCCACCCGTCCGTGACCGCAATCGACTTCCTGCGACACCGACTTGCCGGGCAACAGTTGAAACGAGTCGCGCACGTTTTCCAGCAGTTCGCCTTGGTTCTCCTTGACCGCCAGAATGTAGTTGGCCTGCTTACTGACAATTTGGTTGGCGATCTTCTTCTGGCAGCCGATGGCGTCGATGCTCATCACGCAGCCCTGCAAGTCCAGCACCTCCAGCAGCTTCGGAATCGCCGTGATCTCGTTGCTCTTGCTGTCCACCTGCGTTCGCCGAGCACCAGATTACCTCGCTGGCCCAAGCGCTGACCATATGCACGAGGCCTTGCCGACCGCCTGGCGCGAGCCGCGATCGCCTTGCCGTCGATGCTGACCACTTCGCCCGCGCTCAACTTGGCCACAGCCTCAGCCAGCCTAGAAAGCAGTTCTCCAACTCCAGCGGGTCCAGCGCTGAAAAACGCGGTTGAAGGTGTCGGCGACGGGAGCCACCCGGCAGGGTCAGAAATCCACCCAGCCAATCCCGCTTGGACTCGCCGTAGTCGGCGATATCGTTCCAACTGCGGCACCGCTTGAAACCGCCGCAATGGTCATAAACAGAATTCTTCGAGCAGATGCTCTTCGTCCGCTCAACTCGGGGATCGGTCAATCCGGCAAAGTACTTCAGGGGACTCTCCATCCCCTGATCTCACTCCCCACCTCAGCTCCAGACCCCCGGATTTATCAAGGGCATGATCTACGAAGTGACATATAACGCGAAGAACCCGCGCGTCGTTGGGCTCGGCCTCGCCGCAATCCGCGATGCGATCTCGTTCTTCCATTTCGAAACCCAGGATGATGATGGGAACCCTAACCCACTGGCGGTGCGGCAAAGCAACAACAAGATGAAACCTGATCCTCAGTTTGCCTACGTTTGGGGCGAATCGCAGTCAGGGCGAGTCATCAACCACATGATCTATCAGGGCTTCCATGTAGATGAGAAGAGCCGCATGGTTTTCGAAGGGGCCCGGCCGATGGTGCCCGGCGGCGGGAAGGGGGCGTTCAACTATCGCTGGGCGCAGACCACACACCACCCCAAGCACATCGAGGGGAACTACATGGTAGCGGATCATTTCCCCTTCAACTTCACAAAGCCGGGCAAATATCAGGTCGATCCTTATCTCAAGGGAAACGGGAAGCGCGGCGATGTCCTGGCTGTGGCCAAGCGGCTGCACAAGATCCCAAAGATCATGCTGGATAACCACGAGACCGAGTACTGGACGCGAGCAGCCTCTTTGCCCCATACCGATGTCTCCGGAGAGCATGATGCCCTGGACCTGACGCACGACTGGGTGCGCTTCTACCTGATCAATGGCTCCCAGCACGGCCCGCCCACCGCGACCAGCACCCGGAACAACATCTTCGACCGGCACTCCGATGGGTACGTCTATTACCAGCCGATCCAACGGGCGCTGCTGGTCGCTTTGGATCGTTGGGTGAGTCAGGGGATCCAACCACCACCGAACAGGGTGCCATTGCTGAGCAAAGGCGAATTAACGACGGTGGATTACCACCAGGCACACTTCTTCTCGGCGATTCCGGAATACGATTTCACAGACTCCACGACGGGCAAGCCGCTCGTGTTCCCCGCGCTGCGCAAGGTGAATTCGAACCTGAAGCCTCCGCGGGCAGACTATGGGCCCCGCTTCTTCATGCCCACGCCACTGACATCGGAGAAGGTTCCGATCGCCTACGTCGGACTGCAGGACAACGTGCCTCCGGCGTACTTTGGACCTCCTTACGAAACGCGTGTGCCGTACTTTGACGCCGATGGAAACGGGATCGGCGGCATTCGTCCGCTCGAGCTGAGGGCGCCGCTCGGTACCTACCAGGGGTGGAATCCCCGCTGCGACACCTGCGGGGCCACAAACTTCCTGGTGCCATTTGACGTGTCCTTCTGGCCATTCCCGCTGACCGAGGCGGAACGGAAAGCCAAGAACGATCCGCGACCTTCGATCGAAGCACGATACCCCAGCCAGGATGCCTATGTCGCCAAGGTTGCAGCGGAGGCGGCGGATCTGGAGAAACAGGGCTTCATGTTGCAAGAGGACGTGCAGGCCGCCATCCAGCGGGCCCGGAACATGGTTTGGCCTCCCGTACCGACCAACCTATTCCCGTTCTGGCAAATGAAACACTAACAACCATTGCTCCAGGGCTGTGGACGGCAACGTCTGCAGCCCTAACCTGAATAATTCGTGAAAATGAAGACGCGGAAGCTCACTTCTGCTACAAACATGTTGTCCAGACAGTGTTTGAAGCAGGAAGAGAGGCTCCCGCATGTTCGACGATAGCACGACACAGTGTCTGTTGTTCCCCGAGATTTTCACCAAGCCCGCGGTCCTACAGTTTGATCAACAGAATGGCAGTTCCGATGGCGGCGCCGTCCTGCTGAAGGCTGCTGACCGCCGCTACCGATTGATCGAAGCTCTGGCGGGAGGTCTGCGCGACGAACGGCAAGTGGGTAAGGTCGATCATAGCTTGCGCGAGTTGCTGGCGCAGCGCGTGTTCTCGATTGCCTGCGGTTATCCGGACGCCAACGACTCGGCCCGTCTGGCCGCAGATCCCATTCACAAGATGTTGCTCGACCGCGATCCGGTCGCGGGCCGCGATCTGGCTTCGCAGCCGACACTATCGCGCTTTGAGAACGCCGTCGGCCCGAAGCAACTCTATCGTCTGGGCGAGACCTTGGCCGCCAGCGTGATCCAGCGCCATGCGGAACGGTTGCGGGGTCGTGCCCATCGCGTCACCATCGATCTGGATCCGACCGACGATCCCACGCACGGGGCGCAGCAGCTGTCGTTTTTCAACGGTCATTACGACAGTTGGTGCTACCTGCCGGTCATGGGCTTTGTTAGCTTCAATGATGAAGCCGAGCAGTATCTGTGTGTTGCTGTGCTGCGCCCCGGCAACGTGACGGCGACGGTGGGCGCGGTGGGGATTCTGCGCCGACTGATTCTTCTGATCCGCCACTTCCTTCCCGGCGTAAACATTCGGGTTCGCCTCGATGGTGGTTTTGCGCATCCCGCTGTGCTGGCTTTGCTCGATGCTGAGCCCAACCTTGAGTACCTCGTGGCGATGGCCAAGAATGCGGTGTTGAAGCGCAAGGCGAAGCCAGCCATGCGCCAAGCCCGCAAGCTCTCCCGTCAGACCGGCCAGACCGAGCACATCTATGGAGAAGCTAACTATGCGGCCCGAACGTGGCCTCGGCAACGCCGTATGATCATCAAGGCCGAGGTGGTGCGGGCCGAGGGTAAGAAGCAGAAAGATAACCCGCGCTTCGTCATCACCAACATGAAACAGAGCCCACAGTTCCTTTACGAGAAGGTCTATTGCCAACGCGGCGAAATCGAGAATCGAATCAAGGAATTACACGACTTGCAGATCGATCGCACCAGTTGTAGCGACTTCTGGGCCAACCAGTTTCGCGTACTGCTGACTGCCGCCGCTTACGTGCTGATGCAAGAGTTGCGGCTGCGGGCCACGGGAATGCCCAACAGGCCATCTTCCTGCAGCGACTTGCTGCGGCATGAAGCACCGTCGACTCGACTGCACCGAGTACCAGGACTTGCATCGCCGGGTCGTGAAGCGTGATGACTGGCGGTGCCAAGTCTGCGGGAGCCGCACCGATTTGCAGGTCCATCATATCCGGTCACGGGCGCAACTCGGCGCAGATGCAGAGGAGAATCTGATTACGCTGTGTATGACTTGCCATCGAGCAGTTCACATCGATCCCGGGAATTAGCGTGACAGCATCCCTACAGGTCACGCGCGTTGCATTCTCCCGAACCCAGCTTCCGGAATCGGCGCAAACCCTGCTCCGGTCTCTTCTGCCGGATGTAAATTCAGATGTTTGTGTCCAACAGATAGCGAGGCCCCATTACAGTCCTTTGCGTTTCTGCGGTCGATCCTTCTCGCGCCCAAACGATTTCAAGATCGTCGAGCAAACAAGCCAGCAGATCGAATGCTCGAACCATGGTTCCGACCTTCTCCCGCAGGATGATTTCATCTCCTCGGCGAAAATCTCAACTTCCTTGCTCTTCAGTCGACATTGCTTCGGTAGCCGGACGGCCTGGCTGTTCACGGATCGGAAAATCCGTGCGGTACCCATGTAACCATCCCTCCAAAATGTATACACGTAAAGTATTCACACGCTTTCTTTGCGTGCCAAATGCGGATCGAACTCCCATGAGCATGCGAACGCGGGTGTGGTTTGATCGATGGTGCTTGACTCGCGTTACGTAACGCGTTACGGTTAGAAATGATCCGGTCAATACGCCACAAGGGACTGAAACGCCTTTATGAAGGCGACGACCCGCGCGGCGTTATTGCCGAACACGTTGTTAAGATTCGCGATATTCTCGTGAGGCTCGACGCGGCCCGCACCATGTCCGATATGGATATGCCCGGCTTCCGGTTACATACGCTCAAAGGCGAGTTCGAAGGTTTCTGGGCAGTAACGGTTCGTGCAAACTGGCGGGTGATTTTCCGCTTTGTCGATCCCGACGCCTTTGATGTTGATTACGTGGATTACCACTGAAAGAAGGCTGAGCCATGCCGATGAAGAATCCCCCTCACCCCGGAGGTTTTGTGTTGCGCGAGTGTATTGAGCCTCTGGGCTTGAGCATCACCGCCGCCGCCGCCGCCCTCGGAGTGACGCGCACGACGTTATCAGAACTGGTGAATGAGAAGCGCGGCATATCTCCCGAAATGGCCGTTAGGTTGTCCAAGGTGTTTGGCGGTAGCGCCGAAAGCTGGCTTGTGCAACAGGCGCAGTATGAGCTTGCCCATGTTCGCACCGACCGGATGAAGCTAGCGCGGCTCAAACTCGCCTAGGATGCAGCCTGAGAACGACCAGCAACTGCTCCTTCCTCGCCGGTGAGCACCTGGAAGGCGCTGCTGCTGAATGCCAAGGGCAGGATCTGGATTGACGCTTGTGACCGCGGACGAATGGCTGGGCGCAATTGCGGCGTTGGCAAACCGATGATCCTCTACCCCTTTACGGGTCTGCCCCCATTAAGCTCCATCGTAATCCGTGATTGTTTGCTGATTGCGTAGCCTCAGTCGTTAAGCGTCAGCACGCTTCTCTATAAGTCGTCGGGGAATTTCACGACAGGAACGAGCTCCGTGAGCAGCAGCTTCTCTCGCCCATGCCGGGCGCCCTGGCGAGATCAATACACCCACGAACGAAGAGTGCAGTCCTCCGCTCCGGACATCATTTCCCCCCCTGGATACTCAGCAGTTCTATAAAATAAATAAGACGACCCTTTAATTAGTAAGCCATTATTGACTTACGACTTACCAATCGTTTATAATTTCCCGATGAAGACCGAATACACGACATTGAGCACCAAAGGTCAGGTCATCATTCCCGCCGAACTGCGTGAAGAACTAAAACTGTCGATCGGTACTAAGCTGGCGATTCAGCGGGAAGGCCAAACACTCGTTCTGCGGCCGATTACTCCGGAGTTCATCGATAGCCTCTGTGGCTCGACGCAAGGCTTGGGTAAGTTTCGCGAGCAGGCGCACCGGGACGACAAAGAACGATGACCTACGTCTTAGACGCCAGCGCCATTCTTCGGTTCACCGACAAAGAAGTCGGCTTTGAACGGGTCCGCGATCTGTTGATGCAGGCCGCCAAGGGCAATATCGAGCTACTGCTCAGCGCGGTGAACTGGGGAGAACTTGCCGGGGCCCTCTACAAGCGGTCTGGAGCTTTACCGTCGTCCATTATAAAGGCCGGTGCCCTGACTGCGAACCTCGCTGCTCTCCCGATCACGATCGTGGCGGCCGATAAGGAACACGCCGAGCGCGCGGCAATATTCAAGTATGATTTTAGGGTTCCGTATGCCGACGCCTTTGCTGGATCACTGGCGGTGCGAGAGAATGCTATTCTGGTGACTGCCGATTTCGACTTTAAGAGCGTCCCTACCGGTACTATGAAAATCGAATTCCTTCCGGCCAAGTAATCTTTTTTAAACTAATCGGAATAACAGATTGTAGAAGCGTCTTACGCTCCGATGCTTCCCGGCAGTCGCTGTGCCAGCGGCTTCGATCCGCGCAACGCGCCGGGCTTCCGTTCGAGTACCTTCAAGAAGTGTTCGAGATCGAGGATCTGCTGCGCCCGTGCATAACTGATCAGCGACAATCGAAGTTCCCGGCAGGGAGAAACGACTGTCGTCCAAGGAAACAAATAGTTGACGCCGATCAATAACTGCGCTCCTGCTGCGCCACTCACACACCGGTGGCGCATCCTGTCTACTCATTCTCTTCGATGAGATGTGAGACCTCGGACCACTCTGCCACCAGCGCCTCCAACTCGGCGCGCTTGCCGGCCAGCAGTTCGACCGTGCGTTGCGTCTCTTCCGCGCTGACAAACACTGTCAAAGCCTGTTCGGCATCGGCGATTTCGCCTTCGACCCGCGCGATCGCCTCTTCCAGTTCCTCGCAGCGTTCCGCCATCTGGCGCAACTTGATCGGGTTCACGCGTTTCTTAGGCTCCGGCTTGGAGTCGCTCCCGGCCTGATTTGTCTCCCCGTTCGCATCTGCCGCGGCGCTCTTCGCCAGCCCGTCGCTCATCGCCACCGCATTCGTTGGCTGCTGTTTGCGCCACAGGTAGTCTTCGTAGTTGCCTGGGAAAACCTGCACTGCGCCATCGGCCACTTCAAAGACCCGTGTCGCCAGATTGTCGATGAAGTAGCGGTCGTGCGAGACGAAGACCACTGTCCCCGTAAATTTTTCCAGTGCCTCCAGCAGCACGTCCTTGGCGCGCAGGTCCAGGTGGTTGGTCGGCTCATCGAGCAGCAGAAAATTCGAGGGTTGCAGCAGCATGCGTGCCAGCGCATAGCGGTTGCGCTCTCCGCCGGAAAGCACTCCAATCTGCTTGAACACCTCATCCGCTGAAAACAGAAAGCTCCCCAGCAAAGTGCGCAGCTCGGGCTGAGTCTTGTGCGGCGCAACACGTCCGAGGTCGTCGATCATGCGCGCCTCCGGATTCAGTTCCTTGTACTGATCCTGCGCGAAGTAGTCGATCTCGACGTTGTGCCCGGCATGATATTCGCCGGCGCTCAGCGGCTCCAGGTCGGCCAGCAGTTTGATCAGCGTCGACTTCCCTGCCCCATTCACTCCGACCAGTGCGATGCGGTCGCCGCGCTCGACGATGAACGATACGCTTGCGAACACTTCTTTCTCGCCATAGCGCTTCGCCACCTCTTTGAACTCGGCCACCACGCGCCCGCTTGGCTTGGGCTGCGGAAACGTGAAGTGAATGGTCCTTTCTTCCTGTGGAACCTCAATGCGCTCCATGCGCTCAAGTTCCTTGATGCGGCTCTGCACCTGCTTGGCTTTGGTCGCCTGGTAGCGGAAGCGCGTGATGAAAGTTTCCAGTTGCTCTATGCGCTCGCGCTGGTTGCGGTAGGCGGATTCCAGTGAATCCCTGCGTTGCTGTTTCTCCCGCAGATATTTCTCGTAGTTGCCGCTATAGAAGTGAACCCCGCGATTCCATATCTCAAGCGTCTTGTTGACCGTAACGTCCAAAAAATAGCGGTCATGCGAGATCAGGACGTAAGCGTACGGATAATTCCGCAGATAATCTTCCAGCCAGTTGCGCGTCTCCAGGTCCAGATGGTTCGTCGGCTCGTCCAGCAGCAGCAGGTTCGGTTTTTCCAGAAGCAATTTCGCCAGCGCAATCCGCATCTGCCAGCCGCCGGAGAACTCTTCCGTCCTGCGCGGCCAGTCCTCTTTGCGGAAACCCAACCCCGCAAGCACCGTACCCACCTGGGCCTCGATCGCATATCCCTCGCGGGCGCGGATGGTGCCCTCCAGGCTCTGGAAGCGCTCGCCGATCTGCGCGTACTCCGCGCCGTCCAGGTCAGGATCGCCCATGCGCCGCGCCAGCTCCTCCATCTCGCGGTGCATCTCGTGCAGCTCGTCGAAGACCGACAGACACTCGTCGAAGACCGACCGTCCAGCCAGTTGCAACCCATCCTGCGGAAGGTACCCGGCGGTAATCCCCCGGGCGCGCGTGATCGAACCATAGTCGAGCGACTCCGGCCCGGCGAGCACCTTCAGCAGCGTCGACTTGCCGCTGCCATTCGCGCCGACCAAACCCACGCGGTCCTGCGGAGTAATCAGCCAATCGAGGTTTTCGAACAGGACTTTCGGGCCAAAGCGTTTGCCGGCCCCGGACAACTGAATCATGAGTACGCTCTAAGCGGCTGCTGAAAGATAAGTTCCTGGCAAAGCAAATCCATAATAACTTGCACTCTTAATTTCCGATCTACACATTCGCTAGCGGCTCGCTTCATCCGCTAATGGTGTCATCGTGAGGAGGCTCGCCGCTCTTGCGAGCCGACGTGACGATCTATGCATTTCTCCGAGCACCGAAAGCCAAGAAGCAAATTCATGGACCCTCACGTCGCGTCATGGACGCTCCTCAGGGTGACACGCTGGAATAATCGGTCTTCGGAGACACTACTGATCATTCTAGGTTTAACAATTTATTGTCTCACGAGGAGCGCTCCCGGCGAGCCCGCCTCAGTCCGCGGCAACATCGCTCGACCGCTCGTGTACGGGCTTTTTCATGATGAAAACCGCCAGTATGCAAAGTAGAAAGAGGACGCCCAAGATCCGGAATGTTTCCGCGAAGCTGAGCAACGAAGCTTGCCGCTGCACCAGATTATAAATTGCCGACAAGCTCTGCCTGTTTGCCGTGCTCGCATCCGAGCCGCCCTGCATCATCAGTCCGCGGGTCTCGCCCAGCAGCGCACGGAACTGTTGATCGTAGGGAGTGACGTGCGCCACCAGCATCGCCTGGTGAACCTGTGCCCGCCGCGCCAGCCATGTGGTTACGAACGAAATCCCAACGCTCGATCCGATGTTGCGCATCACGCTGTACAGGCTGGTGGCGTATCCGATTTGTTCGCGCGGAATCATCTCCATGGTGATCGTCGTCAGCGGCACAAATACAAAGCCCATCCCAAGTCCCTGCAGCATCTGATACCAGAAAATATCCCAGGTGCCGGAATCCAGGTTCATCACCGAGTAGCCAAAACAGGCGATGCCCGTCGTGGCGAACCCGAACATCAGCATCCAGCGCGCATCCCACTTCTTGCCCAGCAGGTAACCCACCACCGGCATCAGAAGCGCCGTGCCGATCCCCCGCGGGCTGGTCCACAAGCCGGCCGTTTGCGCCGTCCAGCCGAGCAGTGTTTGCATGAAAAGCGGCAGCAGCACAAGGTTTCCATAGAGCACGAATCCCAGCATAAAGGCCAGGAAGATTCCCGCCGCAAACGTACGGTAGCGCAGCAGGCGAAAGCGCACCAGCGGCTGCGGCACCAGCAACTCCCTGATCACGAATGCCACCAGACCCACCACCGCCAGCACCGCCAGCGTCCCGATAAACCGCGAGCTGAACCAGTCTTCCTCCTGACCCTTGTCCAGCATGATTTGCAGCGCACCCATACCGACGGCGAGCAGCGACAGGCCAATGACATCGAGCCGCAGCTTGCCGCGCTTGATGTAGTGCGGGTCCACCACGAACAACGAAATCATGAGCAGGCTGAAGAGTCCGACCGGCAGGTTGATGTAAAAAACCCAGCGCCAGGAATACGCGTCCGTGATCCATCCGCCGAGGGTTGGCCCCAGGATGGGGGCGGTCACGATGCCCATGCCCCAGAAAGCCATCGCCTTGCCGCGCTCGTGCCCCGGGAATTCCTCCAGCAGCACGGCTTGCGATATCGGCTGCAAACCGCCGCCCGTAGTGCCCTGCAACACCCGGAACAAAATAAGCGACGGCAGATTCGGCGCCAGTCCGCACAATAAGCTGGAGACCGTGAATCCGGTGACCACCGTCAGCAGCAGCCGTTTGCGCCCAAAGTAATTCGCCAGCCATCCGGTGATCGGCAGAATCACCGCGTTGGCCACAATGTAGGAGGTCAGGACCCAGGTCGCCTCGTCGACGGTGGACGACAGGTTGCCGGCGATATGCGGCAAACTCACGTTCACCACCGACGTATCCAGCACTTCCATTACGGCGCTGGACATGACGGCGATAGCAACCAGCCACCGATTTGCCGAGGGACGGTGCATTCCGCTGACATTCGCTCCGCCCTCCACAATAGCAAATCCCGCCTTGCGATCAGCTTTCGGATGCCCCACGTCCCGCCCTTCCTTTGGGCTGACGTGGGGCTCTTGGGAGCGCCTGACCAAGCAAAGGTTTTGAAGGGTACGGGCTTCAGCCCGTACGTAAGACCGGCACAACACAATGAGGCTTTAGCCTCTGAGGGGCCTCGTCGGGTGCCCCAGTCAAGCCTGCCTTTGGCTTGGGTGGGGTAGTTTGCTCGGCCTGGTGGCCTACGACGAATACCAATCTTCCCGGGTGAGCGGCAGCTCGCTGCGTCCCTGCTCCGACTTGTTCAGCAGCAGTTGGCACAGATTCATCCTGCCCACGCGGAATCCATGCGCCGACCCGGCCATGTAGATGCGCCATGTCCTATACGTTGCATCGTCGGTAAGGCGGCGTGCTTCTTCGGCGTTCGCCTGCAATCTGGCCGCCCAATGCCGCAGCGTGATTTCGTAATGTTTGCGCAGGTTCTCCACGTCCTGCACTTCAAAACCGCTGCTCTCGGCGGCGTGAATCGTCGTGTGGAGCGGAATCAGTTCGCCATCCGGGAAAACATATTTCTCAATGAACGATTCTCCGCTGCGTCGCCATGTGGCAGACAGCGCTATTCCGTGATTCAGAAACACGCCTCCCGGACGCAGCAACCGCCACGCCCTGCTGAAGTATTCCGGCAACAGTGCTTCGCCGACGTGCTCGAACATCCCTACGCTCACCAGTTTGTCGAATTGTTGTTGCGCTTCGAGCGCCCGGTAATCGCAAACCTCCACCTTGCAGCGCGAAGCCAGTCCCGCCTGGCGGATGCGTTCGCGTGCCAGTTCAGCCTGGGGAGCGCTCAGCGTGATGCCGAAGGCCTCGACGCCGTATTCACGTGCGGCGTGGATCAGCAAGCCTCCCCAGCCGCATCCCAGTTCCAGCAATCGCTCGCCCGGTTTCAGCCGCAGCTTGCGGCATAGATAGTCCAGCTTCTGCCGTTGCGCCGTATCCAGATCGTCGTCCGGCGATCTGAAATACGCGCACGAATAGATCATCCGCTGGTCGAGAAACAGTCTGAAGAAGTCGTTGGAAACGTCGTAGTGGTAACGGACAACCGCCCGGTCGCGCTCCACCGAATGTGGCCTGCCCTTTGGCGCCGCTGCTGCGCGTCCCTTCAAAAATCTTTTTGGCACCATGGCCAGGGCGCGAAGCTTCAGCTTCTCCGTCAGCGGCAACTCTTCGGCAAACAGGCGGTCAGCGAATTCAAATGCCGCTTCCAGATCGCCTTCCACGTCGAAATCGTCATAAATAAATGACTCGCCGACCGAAAGTTCGCTGGGCGAGAGAAATAATTGCCGTAAGGACCAGGGGTTCTTGAGGATCAGCGTGAAACTGGGGTGTGCCGCGGCCCCCCAGCAACTGCCATCCCAGAATCGCACAAGAAAATTTTTGCAGTTTAGTTTTGCGGTAATTTTTTCGAATAGCCGAGACGCAATGTCGACCGTTTCATGAGGTGAAAGCGTTGCGTAAGAGGCCATTGTGCCCTCCTTTGCCGCGCACACATCAGCGTGGATTACATTGAGTGACTCTCCCTTAATGCTAGTGTAGTGCGTCAAACAGATCAACGTTTAAGTTTCTCCCAGCCGCCGAGGGCGGCGGCAGATGGTAGCCCACGGCGCAAGCCGTGGGTGCAAGGGCGTCCAGGATCGCAAGCCCCCGAAGGGAGCGACAGAGGCGGTCGAGATTCTGTCGCCCGCGTTGCGGGCTTTCCAGATTTCCCATTCCCAAACCCACGGCTGACGCCATGGGCTACCATCTTTCCCCCGCTTCGCGGGGTCAGTTTGCAGTGTTCTGATTGATGGCGCACTACACTAGAGCGGCTGTCCCTTGGAAGTCTTTTCCCGCCTGTCGGACTCCCTTTCCAGACACGCGGAATTTGTTACAATAATCCTTTGCAGTAGCCTGTTTTCGGGACATTGAGCGCGCTTTGTGATACACATCATGCGAGCCGGTGCGGTCACTCACGCACGCGAGTGACATGCTCGCCGTCAACCACTCAACCGGATACTCTACGATGGATGGCATGATCCTCTGCATTGATGACGAGCCCGTTGGCCTGCGTGTCCGCAAGATGCTGCTTGAGAGTCAGGGCTATAAGGTGTTGACTGCCACCAGCGGGCGCGAAGGGCTGCAATTGTTCGTGGCGAATCCGGTATCCGCCGTCGTCCTGGATTACGCCATGCCGGAGATGAATGGAGACCAGGTCGCCATCGCGCTCAAGCGGCTCAACCCCGACGTAAAAATTCTGCTTTTCTCCGCCTACGTCAAGTTCCCCGATGAAGTGATGCAATGGGTGGATGGCTATGCCGTGAAGGGCGATCATCCCACGGCGCTTTTCAATGCGTTACAACAACTTCTCTCTTGATAAACAGACGCCTTCTGGAGCATCATCCTTGTTGCGGTGCAACACCGAGAGCATAGCGGGCCAGGCTCAGCATGACGTGGAGGCCATCCCGCAGGAGATTGTGGTAAGCCTCTATGTCGACCACTGATCTTCGGCCCAACCAGCCCAGCAACGATTTGACGGGGGCTGACTCCATAAACCGGCCACAGACACCCGAGCCGCCATCGGGCAAGCCACGCCAGCGGACGCTTCGCTTCCGGCTAGCCTGTCTCGTGCTGGCTTGTGTTCTGCCGGTCTGCGTTATTGCCGCCTTCGTTGTTCATCACGCCTATCAGCAAAGGCAAAAGCTCCTGGAACAGCGGGTATTGGAAACCACAAGGGCGCTCTCCCTGGTGGTTGACCAGCAGTTTGCGGCGATGCAGGCTGGTGCCGCCGCCCTTGCCACCTCGCCTGCCCTTGCTAAGGACGATTTTGCGACTTTCTACAAGCAGGTGAAACATTTCCAGCAGGAAAACCCGGGATTGGGCGACGTAAATCTCTCCGGTGCTGACGGGCAACAATACCTCAATTCCTATGTGCCCTTTGGATCGCCATTACCCAAACGCCAAGTTTCTGATGTGATGCGAAGGGTATTTGAAACCGGCAAGCCGGGCATCACCAACCTGTTCAAGGGAGCCCTTACCGGACGCCATGTTTTCGCCGTCGAGGTGCCGGTCTTTATTGACGGCCATGTCCAATATGACCTGGTGTTTGCCGTACCTGCCGAACACTTCTCAGCGTTGCTTTCGCAGCAGGGCATTTCGTCCGAATGGACGGTCACAATCCAAGACGCCAATCATGTGCTGGTTGCCCGGAACCGTTTCCCGGAAAAATTTGTTGGGACATCAGCCCAGCCTGTTGCGCTGAGCCGGATGGCCGCGGCGGATGAGGGATCGTTCGAGATCCCAAATCAGGAAGGCGTTGATTCGGTTGTCATGTTCCACCGATCACCCGTGTCCGGTTGGTTAGTTTTTATCGCAATTCCCAAAGCAGTTGTGCTGGCAGGGCTTCGGCAATGGCTGTGGTGGGCGGTTGGCGGCTCGATCCTGCTCCTGATAATGGGCCTCGCCCTGGCGCTGTTTCTGGCGCAGCGGATCGCCGCCTCCATCCATGCGCTCATCCCCCCCGCCTTGGCCTTGGGGAGCGGCCAGCCGGTCGCAGTAGAACCGCTCGATCTCGCGGAGACCAACGAGCTCGGCCAATCCCTGGTGAAAGCCTCCCAGCTCCTGCAGCAGCGCACGGCGGAGCGCAATCAAGCCGAGCAAAGAATCGCCCATCTCGCCAGTTTCCCCGAACTGAACTCGAATCCCATCCTCGAAATAGACCTGCGCGGAAAGATCACCTACGCCAATCCAGCCGCCTGGAGACGTTTCCCTGACATTGTGGAAGCCGGCACTGAGCATCCGATCCTCAATCGATGGTCTGAAGTCATTGCTGCAATCGGAGCAGAGGCCCGGCAGCACGTCCTCAACCGCGAAGTCGAAACCGATGGATCGGTCTTCCAGCAATCGATTCACTACATTCCGGATATCGGCCTTACTCGCATTTATTTTGCTGACATCACCGAACGCAAGCAGGCGGAAAACGAACTCCAACAGGCGAAGCGCTATGCCGAGGATGTGGCAGTACAGCTGCGGTCAATCGTTGAAAACATGGCCGAACGCCTCTATGTCTGCGACAGCCATGGGCATCCGATCCTGACCAACGCGGCGTTTCGCAGAACCTACCCCGGAATCGACGTGCCTGAGTACCCGCAGGCATTCGCAGAGCACTGGGAAGCGTTTGACATGGCGGGCAACTCTGTCCCGGTAGCGGACTGGCCGATAGGTCTCGCCTTGCGCGGTCAAAACGTCCGAGGCGCCGAATTTCGAATCCGATCGAAGCACACGGGCGAGGACATGATTGGCAGTTACAACGCCTCGCCTGTATTCGACTCGCAAGGGAAGGTAACGATGGCGCTATTTACCTCCCAGGATATCGCCGAGCGCAAGCGCGCCGAAGAACAGCTCCGAAAACTCAATCGCACGCTTACGGCCCTGAGCAACAGCAACCAGGCGCTGATGCATTCCACCGATGAGCTGGCATTACTGCAAGGGGTGTGTCAAATCATCACGGAAGATTGCGGTTATGCGATGGTGTGGATCGGCATTGCCGAGAATGACGAAGACAAGACTGTCCGGCCCGTCGCCCACGCCGGCTTTGAAGAGGGATACCTGGAGGCGATGCGGATCACCTGGGCCGACAACGAACGTGGACGCGGCCCTACCGGCACCGCCATCCGCACCGGACAACCCTCGATGTGCCGCAACATGCTCACGGACCCCGCATTCCTGCCTTGGCGCGCGGATGCCATCAAGCGTGGCTACGCCTCCTCGCTCGTCGTCCCTCTCAAAGAAGACGATCAGGTCTTTGGGGCCATCACCATCTATTCCCGCGAGCCGGACACGTTCACGGAAGGTGAAGTCAGCCTGCTGACGGAGCTGGCCGGTGACTTGGCGTACGGCATCAACGCACTGCGCATGCGTGCCGCCCACGCCAAGGCGGAAGAAGAACGCGAAACGACGGTGGAATTTCTCCGGCTGGTGAACCAGAGCCGGGGAACCAGAGATTTGATTCACGCGGCAACAACCTTCTTTCAGCAACGCTCCGCTTGCGAGGCGGTGGGCATCCGCCTGCAGGAAGGCGACGATTACCCCTATTACGAAGCGCGTGGCTTCCCGAAGCATTTTGTCCAGCTCGAGAACAGCCTTTGTTCCCGTGACGCCGCCGGCAAGGTCATCCTGGATAACAGCGGCAATCCCGCGATTGACTGCATGTGCGGCAACGTGATTCGCAGTCGGTTCGATCCCTCGAAGCCCTTTTTCACCGCCAATGGAAGTTTCTGGGCCAATGACACCACGCGCCTGCTCGCCACCACCACCGACGCCGACCGTCAGGCCCGCACTCGCAACCGTTGCAACGGCGAAGGATACGAGTCGGTGGCCCTGATCCCTCTGCGTATTGGAGACCAGCGGCTGGGACTGCTTCAGCTCAACGACCACCAAAAAGGGCGTTTCTCGCTTGAGACCATACTCCAGTGGGAGAGGCTGGCGGACTATCTGGCAGTGGCGCTTTCCAAGTTCCGTGCCGAAGAGGCGCTGCGCCAAGCTGCTGAGTTCGATGAAGTCGCGTTGAAGAGCCTCGGCGAAGGACTGTACACGGTTGACACGCAAGGGTTGGTCACCTCGATAAATCCGGCCGGCGAAGAACTCTTCGGGTGGAGCTTCGCCGAATTGCGCGGCAAAAAGATGCACGACCTGACGCATCACCATTATCGGGATGGGCGACCGTTCCCCTCCTCCGAATGCGCCGGCTTCCAGGTGCTGACAACTGGGCGGCCTTTGAAGAACCACGAGGACGCATTCATCCGCAAAGATGGCACGTTCTTCGATGTGATTTACAGTATCGCGCCTATGCGCGACACCACCGGCCAGATCACCGGCCTGGTCGTCGTCTTCAGCGACATCACCGAGATTAAGCGGGCCCAAGAGGCGCTGCGCCAGAGCGAATCCCAGTTCCGCGAACTGGCCGAAGGCATTCCGCAGTTGGCTTGGACGGCGAATCCGGACGGCTGGATCTACTGGTACAACCAGCGCTGGTATCAATACACCGGAACCACCCCCGAACAGATGGAAGGCTGGGGCTGGCAATCGGTACACGATCCGAACGAGCTTCCCCAAGTCATGGAGCGGTGGAAGGTCTCCATTGCTACGGGCGAGCCATTCGGTATGGTGTTCCCGTTGCTGGGCGCGGACGGTGTCTTCCGCCCCTTCCTCACCCGCGTAATGCCCTTGCGCGACGCGCAAGGACGAGTGGTCCGCTGGTTCGGCACCAACACCGACATCAGCGAGCAGCGCCGGGCTGAGGCCACGCTGCGTCAGCAGGCTGACATGCTGCGGCTCTCCTTTGACGCGATCCTCGTTTGGCGGCTCGATGGCGCCATCGAGAGCTGGAACGTCGGTGCCGAGCAGCTCTACGGCTATAGCGAAAGCGAAGCGTTGGGCCGTGTGTCCCACGATTTGCTCAGGACCATTCATCCCAGGCCGTGGCCGGAGATCGAAGCAGAGCTTCGCGAAGAGCGCTTCTGGGAGGGTGAGCTACACCACTTCACCAAAGATGGCCGTGAAGTCGTCGTCTCAGCCCGAAAGCAGCTTATACGCGGCGCCGATGATATCGACCGCGTCCTCGAAATCAATCGCGATATCACCGAACGCAAGCAGGCAGAGATTGAATCGCGAGCGCGGGAGCAGCGGTTGCGCCTGGCGACTGACGCCGCACAACTGGGGATCTTCGAGTGGCATGTGTCAACGGACACGGCTGTTTGGGAAAACAAGCGGATGTACGAGATCTTCGGCATCCCTGAGACCACCGATCCTGTGAACCGGGATCAATTCGTACGAGAAACCCTGCACCCCGAAGATCTACTGCGCTTTAAGCAGGAGTTGGAGGAAAGCATGCAGCCCGGTGCCCTCTTCCGGGGGGCTTATCGCATCCGCCGTGTCAATGACGGGCAATTGCGATGGATCCAATACTACTCGAAATTCGAGTTGACTCCCGACGGCAAGCCCCTTCGCTTAATGGGCGTGCTGGAAGACATCACCGAACGCAAGCAGGCCGAAGAGACGCTGCGCCAAAACGAGGAGCGTTGGGCCACCACTCTGCGCAGCATTGGCGATGCCGTAATCTCTACCTGTGCGCGAGGCAAGATCATCTTCATGAATGACGTGGCGCAGGCCCTGACCGGCTGGACAATCGCCGAGGCTTACGAGAAGGACTTGGAGACGGTCTTCAACATCGTCAACGAGGTAACGCGGATCAAGGGGGAGAATCCGGTTTCCAGGGTAATTCGCCACGGACAGATCGTGGGCCTCGCCAATCACACGGCTCTGATCAGCCGCGACGGAACCGAATACCCGATCGAGGACAGCGCCGCCCCAATTCGAAACAAAGACGGCGAAATCACCGGCATCGTCCTGGTGTTCCACGATGTACTTGAAAAGAGGAAGGCCGAGAAGGCCGTGCAGAACAGTGAGAGGCTGGCCACCACCGGACGCCTTGCCGCCACCCTGGCGCACGAAATCCACAACCCGCTCGATACCGTCGGCAACCTGCTTTACCTGCTGGATCAAACTCCCAATCCGGAAGAGGCGCGGCAATACCTGGCGCTGGCCTCTCAGGAGGTCGGGCGCGTCACCCAGATGACCCGCCACATGCTGGCCTTCCAGCGCGAGTCAAACAAGCCCGTGCCTGTCAACGTAGCGGAGATCCTCGAAAGTGTCGTCGTGCTCTTCGAAAGGAAGATTCAATCGGCCGGCATTCAGGTGGAAAAGCGCATCCAGTTCGAGCAGGAGTTCATCGGCCTGCCCGGCGAGATGCGGCAGGTCTTTGCCAACCTGTTCGGCAACGCCGTTGAAGCCGTCGGAAAGAACGGGAAAATCAGACTCAGTGCGCACGCTGTGCACAACTGGCGCACCGGGGAGTTTGGACTGCGCGTCGTCGTCGCCGATAACGGACCCGGTATCCAGCCTAACATTCGCGGCAAAATCTTCGAACCGTTCTTCACCACCAAAGGCGAGGCCGGAACCGGACTGGGATTGTGGATCACCTCTGGCATCGTCCACAATAGCGGCGGAACCCTGCGCCTCCGCACCGTCACCCGCGGCGGCCGCACCGGCACCTGCTTCTCCGTCTTCCTTCCCCTCAAGTAGAAACCCGGTGGCCCACATTCGCATTGTGACTCACATTTAATTTGGTGCCCCACGTTCCGCCCTGCTGTTGTGGCAAGTATCCCCCGGCAGAGCCGGGGACTTCCCGCTCTGCTAAAGAGCCTCCTATTTCCAGCCTCCTAATTCCAGTATTAAGCAACCGAGCAGCTCACATTGCCATCCAACTACTCACGGTTGTTGTCGAGGAACCCTGTGTCGGCTTCTCGAACGATGACTCAAGCCAGTAGTCGCCGGATGGCGGATCCTCCTTAGGGAATCTCTTGGAGCATCGCGTGGAGCGTCGAAAAAAGGTGGGCTCTTACATGCACTCGTTTACCGGCAGTGTGTCCATTCTATGTCTGGAGCTGCTCGAAACCGTGTTTGGAGGGGTTGAGCGACTCTCGCGGAGAGCGGCCGGACAACGCCGGACGGCGACATCACGCACTATCGATGACAGAGCCGGTGAATCCCAAAGAGCGATGAAAGTTGGCGCCAAGTAAAGCCAACGCGTGCCTGGCCACGAATTCCTCCTGAATCCGCCCACTCTGGATTTCTAACTTCGATTCTGTATTCGACGTGCGGCACAATCGTGTCGCGGTCTGCCCGGTATGAGGGGTGCCATCGATTGCACTCCCCTGCCCGCTATGGTGTGGTACTCTAGAAGTGTTCGCCTCACAAGAAAGCCCAGCGAGCACAGGGGTTGGCAATCGGGGGAGACCTCACCGTATTGGACGTGTCTTTGGCGGGAGGAGTTTATTCTCGCTAATGTGACGTGCGTCATCGCCAAGTGTGAATACAGCTGCCAATATGTGTATGGACGACTCCCATTTACCTTCGTGGTGCGGAGAGACTCACATCTCCCTGTCAATGGTGCGGCGCAGTTTGGCACTGCGGAGCTGCTCCTCCACGCGTTATTGGTCCCAAGCACCATCTCGTGACGAATAAGGAGACCGCGTCATGCGCGCACATATCGTATTTGCTGCTTTACAGACTCAGAACCGTTTTGCATTGTGTCACCTTGCTTTCAAATCGATTCGCAAGCTTCACAAACCCAGTACCCGCATTCAGGATACGGCGAATGACGTGCTTCAGCGGATTGCGGGTCTTGAAGAGCGACAGGTTGGAGCGGCGGCCGTGATCGCTCTTGAAAGCGAACAAGAACAGCCCGCCATCGAGTCGCCGGCGGAAGTCACGTCAGCAGCGCCGATCGATCCACTCGCTGAGACCAAGGGTCCTGGTATTGAGACTGTCTTTTCATCCCGCTGAATCTTCCGCGCCGAGCGTCAGGCCGTGGGCGAGGTTCTGCGGACATCCCGAAGGTAAGAACAAAGGAAGCCAATTAACGTCCTTATGAAGAACGATGATTTCTGGAAGAGCCAGTTTGTAAAGCACGACCCGACACCGGGCACTGGCAAGCCGACAACAATTCCCGCTCCGCCGAAAGCTCCGTCGAATCCCGTCAGCGCTGGGCCAAAGGCGGTTCCCGCTACGGAGCTGCCATTACCAACAATGGAAAAGATGTTCCAGGCAGTCCGCGCAACTCAAGCCACACTGAGTTTTGACAAGTTTGTGTCGTTAGTCTTGTCGAAGTTTCCGACGAAGACGAAAACTCAGTGGGAGCAATGGCTGCTAAATCAGAAGCCGGCCCTCGTGAAAAAATGGAACCTATCCGAATAATGCCCGTATAGAACCGTTGTTCAGTCGTCCGCTCTGGATGGCTAAGTCCAAAAATAAAGCCCATGCAACACTGCTCACCCTTTGCGGAATCCCGGCTGGCCGGCATAATCGCGTGGCCGGGAACCGCGGCCAGGATGCCTCATCGACACCCCGGTCTTGTCTGCGCCCAAGGTGCTGAGAACTCACCACGTCTCGAGCGTCGTTAAACGAAGGATGGCCCCTCTACTCCAGCGTAGTGCAGAATCATGTCCTCGTTCACATCGACCCCGACGCCCGGCTTTTCGCTGGGCAGGATGGTGCCGTCGTTGGCGATGCGGATTGGCGGGTTGATGAACTCGTCGCGCAAAGGATTGTTGAGCGAACAATCGGCCTCAAAATAACCGCCGTTCTCAATCGCACTCAAGAACTGAACTGTTGCCGTCATGCCGACACCTTGGCTGGTATGAGGATTGATTGGCAGCTTGTAGGCCGAAGCCATGGCGGCGATCTTCAGCCCATCGGTAATGCCTCCGCATTTAGACAGGTCGGGCTGCAGGATGCTGACTGAGCCCTCTTCTATCAGGCGGCTGAATTCGAAGCGCGTGAAATGATTTTCGCCAGCAGCAAGAGGAACTGGAGCAAAACTCTTGGCTTCGCGGTACAGGCGATAATCATGACCTGGAAACGGTTCTTCCAGCCAACCGACGTTGCAGGCAGCAAAGGCCGGCATGGCGCGACGCGCGTCAGCCAGGCTGTAGCCGGTGTTGACGTCGGTGAGGATATCGATCTCGGTCCCGAGACCAGCACGCACCGCTTCAACGCGGGCGATGTCTGCCGTCACGGTGTCGCCCCCGAGCCTGAGCTTCACTGCGCGGAAGCCAGCAGCAACGAAACCCTTTGCCTCCTCGAGGAGTGATTCGGGGGGCTGAATGCCAAGCGCGATGCCGCCAGCATAGGCAGGAATCTTGTGGCTGCTTCCGCCCAGTAACTTGTAGAGCGGCCAACCAACGGCCTTGCCCCGAATATCCCACAGAGCCATATCGATACCGCTCATCGCCATGGCGCAGGCAGCCCCCATACCGTGGCTGCCAAGCTGGAATTTATAGATACGCGCCCAGACTCCGTTTACGTCGGTGGCGTCCATGCCAAGCACCAACTGCTTCAAAGTCGTGTTGACCAGGGTGGCGATGGCCAGGTGAGCGCGCCCGTGGTGCGATTCGCCCCAACCAACGAGGCCGCTTTCCGTGGTTACCTTTACGAACACGATGTCGCGCTTGACCATTACGCCGATCCCCAGGCGAACGCGATATTCCGGCGGAACGGGAACGGTGACGGGAAATGCTTTGATTTCGACGATTCTCATGATGACCTCAGATTATTCATAGGAATGACGCCGTGCCGGCGTAAGCGGAATGAATAAGATTGAAATATATATCGAACAAGTGCGAACGGCCTGTTTTTCTTGCGCCAGATGCCTCCTGAGATTGCGCCGGTTTGCGCGAGACCGAAAAAACTTGAGGGACGCTGGGTGGCTCCTCGGCCCGAGGCGGAACGAAAAGAGTTTGACTGCCTTAGCGGGGCTGACGCAGAATGGGGAGCCACTATCAGCAGCAATTTTTTCGCCGGCTTCGGTGTTCGAAGAAGTGCGCAACCCACGCATGACGATCGATGGGGTAAAGGAGACTCTGTGGAAACCCGCCAGACGTCGACCAAGTACTGGATGCTGTTCCTGATCTTTAGCGGAAACGCGATCAACGCGCTCGACCGCTCGAGCCTTGCAGTTGCCAACAGCTTCATTGCCAAAGACCTGAACCTCAGCCTGACGACCATGGGCATGGTGTTGTCTGCGTTCGGTTGGGCGTACCTGCTGGGCAATTTGCCTGCGGGGAGACTGTGCGACCGCTACGGGGAAAAGAGGGTCTATGGCTTGGGCGCGACTTTGTGGTCGTTCGCCTCGGCAGCGACCGGACTGGCAAAGGGTGTGGGAACTCTTCTCATTACCCGCATATTGATTGGCGTGGGCGAGTCGGCGAACTTCCCGGCGGCAACCAAGGTCATTGCCGAGCGCTTCGACAAGTCGCAGCGTGGGATGGCGACCGGCGTCTTCATGGCCGGGCTGCGTGTCGGCTTCGCCGTCTGTCCGGCGTTGATGATCGGGCTGATGCTCGCCTTCGGCTCGAAGGCGAACCCCAACTGGCACGTCGCGTTTTACGTCACCGGATTGGGCAGCCTGCTCTGGGTTGCCCTGTGGTTCCTCACTTACGGCGCTAAGCCCGGCAGTTCCACTCCCCAGGCCGGCACGGCTTCGGCCCCTAAAGCGCGCATCCCGATCATGGTGCTGCTCAGGTACCGGAATATGTGGGCGATGATTTGCGTCAAGTTCTGCCAGGACTACCTCTACTATCTGTTCCTCACCTGGCTGCCTGGATACCTGATACACGCCCGCCATCTCGATCTGCGCAAAGTGGCATTTTATTCCACCATGCCGTGGATTGCGGGCATGATAACCCAGCCGTCGATTGGCATCATCGCCGACAAGATGATCAACTCCGGCATGGATGCGACAAAGGTGAAGAAGAGCCTTCTGGTGGCGATGCAAGTGGTCTCCCTGGCGGTAGTCTTTGCCGGATTCGCCGAAAGCGCCACTACGGCGGCCTGGCTGCTGGTGCTCGCCATGGGCGGGGAGTCCGCCTGCTCGGCGTTGACCTGGACTTTTCCGCAGGATCTTGCGCCCAAGGGCATGTCGGGCACACTGGGCGGGATTAACAACACCTCCGGGGCCGTGGCTTCCATCGCCGCACCAATCCTTACCGGATATGTCGCCCAACACTTCGGATTTCCGTTCGCGCTGGCTTTCGGGGGCGCCATTACCGTTGTCGGCATCCTCTGCGTTCTCTTTATGATGACCTCGCTTCGTCCGCTGCCGATCGATACCGAGGCTAGCGCAGCGGCCAGCTAAATCGATCTGGGAATAAACGAAGAAAAAGGATTCTCGAAATGGGTCAGCAGATGAATCGGATTGCGGTTGTCGGCGCCGGCATTATGGGGCATGGCATCGCACAGGTTCTTGCCCAGGCGGGCCACCGGGTCAGCCTGACCGACAGCATGCCGGCAGTGCTTGAAAATGCGCGCGCTCGCATCGAGAGCAGTGTTGAGATGCTGCTGAAGAGCGGCCTGATCACGAAGGCTCAGGCCACTTCGGCCAAAGCGAATCTCACCTTTGCCGGTGGGCTCGACGAAGCTGTGGCAGGGGCCGACCTGGTCTTCGAGGCTATCCCCGAAAAGGTCGAGATCAAGCGGCAGATGTTCGAGCAGCTCGACCGCTTGTCGAAGCCGGAGACGATCTTCGCGAGCAATACCTCAGCCATTCCGATCACCACGCTGTCTGGTTTTTCGCAGCGTCCTGAGCGGGTGATCGGAACCCACTTCTGGAATCCCCCGCAGTTAATTCCGCTGGTCGAGGTCGTTACCACCGAGCGCACCGCGCCAAATGTGCTGGAAGCGGTGATGCAGTGCCTGACCGCGGCCGGCAAGAAACCGGTGCACGTCCTCAAGGATGTGCCGGGCTTTCTCGGCAACCGCCTGCAACACGCCATGATGCGCGAAGCCATGCACATGGTGCAGGAGGGCATAGCCAGCGTCGAAAGCGTCGATGCGGCGCTCAAGAACAGCTTTGCCCTGCGACTGCTGTTCTCCGGTCTCTTCGAGCAACGCGATCTGAATGGGCTTGATACTCAGCTAGGCTCGGAGATCACACTCTTCCCCGATCTTTCCAACATGCAGGAACCTCCGCCGCTGCTGCGGGACAAAGTGGCTGGGGGTGAACTGGGATTGAAAACCGGCAAGGGGTACTACGACTGGACAAACCAAAATCGCACTGAGATCGTTCAACGCAAGAATCAACAGCTCGTCAGCCTGCTGAAGTTTCTGCAGTCCAACGGATAGAGCTTCAACTTTTCAAATTGCGAGCCACCTTATTGTGTGGCGACGTTTCGCCATGTGCCTCTGCATCTATGTCACCCGGCTGCCTTGCTAACTTCCCTCTTTCAATGTCACACCCAAGCCGTGTGCCCTGATATCGTCGAATTCATCGAAGACTGCGGCCATTGAATCACATTCAAACCGCATACCAGCCTGCTTCTCCTGCTCGAGGAACCGTAATTCCTCTAGTGTGGTTATCGTCACCGGATATGTGGTAGTCATACCTGCCCCTTTCGTGCGGAGCCCGCCCGTTGCCAGACTCACCCTCACAGGCAATCCCTGTCCTCGCGTTCCTGCGAGCGCGGGAAAACTGAAGGTAGCCGCCTCCAAGTCTGAGCAGCCACGTTCATCGGCCGTAATGCTGATCTTGGGCACAATGTAGCCCATGATCCATCTCAAAGTCTGTGATATTCGGGGTGATTTCTTGGGGTACTCTGAGGAGGACAGCCAAGCGATTGAAACAAAACCCTTATGAGGTGGGCTGAGTCCCGAATCGGATTAGGTCAGGTGAGGCTTAGTGCCGATGTCGAGAGGAGAGATTCGCCGTTCACTCTTGGCGATCGATCCGCCTCTCGTTCTCCCCGTGCGCGAAACATCTCCATATGTGAACCGCATAAGGCTGTTGTGGCAGAAAATGCGGGAGCCTGTGATTGACCTGTTCCCGAAGGCGCCGGGACTGCCGCGCAATGTCGGCGCGTATGTGAAGCATATTGACCAAGCGTACGTCACCGATGCCTACCATTCACTGTCGATCGAGGGATATCGCATCACTGCCGACTTGATTGAACGTGTGCGACAGCGCAACGCCATGGCCGCTCGCGGATACTGGCAGGCCTAGCAAGCTGTGCGGAAAAGCGTCGAAAGGGTCCTGAAGGGCGAGAATCCCGGACTCGTCGCAGAAGAAAAGCTTCGCTCGGTGCGATAGCAGCTTCACGGTTTTCCGATGGAGCACCGAAAGCGATACTTATCGCCACGATGTAGAGCAACCGACAGCTCAATCGGACGTCCGTTTGGATCGAATACCAGGCTTGATATCTGGATACACGGGCATGTCTCTGTAATTCTTAATAGCTTGCGTTCGAAAGCGTTTGGCAGTACGGCTGCTATCTCCTGTTCCGCAAAGTGCGGGACGATCTGGTAATCCTTCATTAAGTTGTAAAGCACCGTTTCGAGATTCTGGTCGATCAGGCCGGGAAATAGAGCCCCCGGAAGATAGCATCGTTCCAACGCAAGCGGCATGTCGCCAGCCGATATCATTCGAAAGATTGACAATACGGGGTCGCCGGGTTGCAATCTAAGTCTTGAGGCATCATCAGTTCCAGATACGACTTTTGCTTCCAAGGTCTTATAGCGCGGATCGAAGCCAGCCTGTTTGATCTCCTCGTAATAGGTAGGAATGTTTTCCAAAGAACGGCGGATTAACATCGGACTTCTTTCGGAAATCAAGAAGGTGCCGGAATGGCGTTTTCGCGCCAGCAAATGCTCTTCGACGAGTTTGTCGATGGCCTGTCTTACGGTCATTCGATGAACATTGAACATTGACGCAAGTTCATGCTCGCTGGGGATCCTGTCTCCCGGTCGATACTGCTTGGTTTCAATCTGCTTCGACAGCCATTCGTAGATCAGTAGATACTTGGGTTTGGTAGTCATTGCAATGCGGGCTCCCTTGCTGCGCTGGCTCGGAAGTCCGGCAGGTTCCGTTCAGATGGGCCGCGGATTTTTGCCAGGATCTTTGTTTCGGGCGTTTCGTCAACTTCACGCCCGGCAACCGGTAATGCATCCCGATCGCACACCTCACGGACTTGGCTTCCCTCACCTATCCCAAATCGGGAGGCAAATCCGAAGGCATCACTACCACCGTAGCTTAGCAGCATTCTTGCGGTGGCAGCCTCGGAAACCGGCAGCCGCCAGCCATATTCTTCCTTAACAGGCAAATGTACTAGCATGGCGTGCCACGTGGAAGGCAAGCTGAAAGAACCGCTTGACACGGGCATGGTAGTGTGCCATATTCCATTTGTCTAGACAAAACTATTTTTTAAATTGTCGTCTCTACCTCGGACCGTACCAGCTCGGCCCACGGAAGAGATCTTCAGGAGGCGGCAATGAAGACGATCAGGATGGGTTCCGGGGCCGGTCTGGCTTCAGCCATGGGCGATTTGGAAATACCAGAGAAGTAGTATCAAGGCTCTAGAGAAGTGTGCAGAGCTGCGCTGGACAAAATGGAAGGTGTACTTGAAATCAGCTGACAACAAGCAATTGGTCGAACTAACTCGCAAACACCTGTGGCTTCACCTGTCGAATCATAAAGTCTATGAGACGCAGGAGCCACCGATTATGGTCTCCGGCCAGGGATGCATGGTGAAGGACATCCATGGCAAGGAGTATCTTGACGGCCTCTCCGGCGGTGTGTGGTGCGTGAACGTAGGCTACGGCAGAGAGACGATCGCGAAGGTCGTCTATGAGCAACTCGTACAGTTGCCGTACTACGCCGGGTCTGCCGGGACGCCTCCCTACATCCTGCTGGCGGCGAAACTTGCGTCGCTTGCTCCCGCACTCGAAAAGGTATTCGTTTCGAACAGCGGCTCGGAGGCAAACGAAAAGGCCTTCAAGATCGTCCGTCAGCTCTACAAGAAGCAGTACCCCAACAAGCAGAAGTTCAAGATTGTTTTCCGTTCTCGCGATTATCACGGAACCACGCTGGGGACGATGAGCGCTTCCGGACAACCGGAGCGACGCCTGGGATTTGAGCCTCTCCTGGATGGCTTCGTCGAGATGCCGCACGCACTTTGTTATCGCTGCCCATTCGGCAAGAGTTATCCGGGGTGCAACCTGGAGTGCGCCAGGGCATTGGAGCAGGTGGTCGAAAAAGAGGGCCCGGAAACGGTTGCGGCCGTAATCCTGGAGCCGCTGACCGCCGGCGGTGGCATCGTCATACCGGTGCCGGAATACTACCCCATGATTCAGAAGATCTGCCGCAAGCACGGATTGCTGCTAATTATGGATGAGGTGGTAAACGGATTTGGCCGGACCGGAAAGATGTTCGGATTTCAGCACTACGACTTCGTTCCGGACATGATTACGGCCGCCAAGGGCATTGCAAGTGCCTATATGCCGCTCTCCGTCACCATGGCGAAGAAGGAGATCTTCGACAACTTCGTGGTGGATGCCGAAGACACGCTGGGGTATTTCCGCGATATCAGCACCTACGGCGGTTGTGCGGCGGGTTGCGCCGCTGCCCTTGAGAATCTCCGCATTATCGAGGACGAAGGCTTGGTGGCGCAGGTGGCCCGCAACGGGGAATACCTGCTCGCCGGATTAAAGGAGCTGGAACGGCTGCCGATCGTAGGTGAAGTTAGAGGAAAAGGTCTGTTCGCCGGTGTTGAGCTGGTGAAGGACAAAAAGACCAAAGTCCCATTCGAGGAAGCATTCCTTGCCGAAGTGGTCGGAGAAATAAAAGCGCAGGGCGTACTGATCGGCAGAATGAATCGCAGCATGCCAGGATCGAACAACGTTCTGGTTATGGCCCCACCCTTCATCATCACCAGAAGCGAAATCGACCGTCTCGTGGAAGCTATCCGTACGGCTCTGATCGTGGTCGGACGAAAACACAATTATCAAATGACATCGGTGACCGCCGCCGCAAGATAAGTATTCGCGGTCAATGCGGCCGCGTATCCAGCGCGGCTGAGCAGGCAAAGACAGTGACCAGCATTTCGAGAACAACTTTTAAAGGAGCGATGTCCATGTCGGTCAAGAAACTGAAGTATTGCGTGAACAATCAGTGGAAGGAATCCGCCAGCCGGGAATCCATGCCCGTGTACAACACTAGCACCGGCGATGTGATGGCGCACGCGCCCTGCTGCACGCAGGGTGAGGTTAACGAGGCAATCGAGGCCGCGAAGCAAGCATTCTCCGTCTGGCGGCGAATCCCCGTGCAAAAGCGGATTGAAGTAATTTTCCGGTACAAGCGAACTCTGGAGGAACATCTCGATGAACTGGCTACCCTGGTGGCGCAGGAACAGGGCAAGACGTTTGTCGAGGCCAGGGGGGAAGTCGGCAAGGTCATTGAGGGAGCCGAACTGGCATGCGGCGCGCCGATCATGATGCAGGGCGATACGCTGATGCAGGTGTCCAGCAGCATTGATACCGTGTCCTTCCGCGAGCCTCTTGGCGTCTTCGCCGGTATAGCTCCCGCGAACTTTCCGGCAATGATTCCCTTCGGCTGGATGATGCCTCTGTGTATCGCCACAGGGAACACGTTCGTTCTGAAGCTGGCCAGCAAGGTTCCCCAGACGGGTATGCGGATTATGGAACTGCTGATCGAGGCTGGCCTGCCTGAGGGCGTTGTCAACGTGATGACCTGCAGCCGCAAGGAAGCAGAGTTGTTCTTGACTCATCCGGACGTGAAAGGCATCTCCTACGTGGGTTCCACGCAGGTTGGCAGACACATCTACGCAACCGCGGCAGCCTACGGAAAGAGAGTGCAGGTGCTGGGCGAGGCCAAGAACCACGCGCTGGTGCTCAGAGACTGTCACCTGGAGAAGTCGGCGCAAGCGGTCGTTAATTCCGCATTTGGCGCGGCCGGTCAGCGCTGCATGGCTTTGCCCGTTGCGGTTGTGGAAGAGGCCATCGCCGACGAGTTTGTCTCGGTGCTGGTGAAGTACGCCAAGCAACTCAAGGTCGGACCCGCAACGAGGGATTGTACGAAACTCGGCCCAGTCGGCTCCAAGGAACACAAGCAGTCCATCATCGAGTGGATTAACAAGGGCATCGAAGAAGGAGCCCAGTTGGTCTTGGACGGCAGGTGTGTCGAGGTCGAAGGGTTCGCCGGCGGTTATTACCTGGGGCCGACGATCCTCGATCACGTTAAGCCCGGCATGACGGTTGGAGATGAAGAGATATTCGGGCCGGTCCTGTGCGTCAAGCGTGTGAAGGATTTCGCCGAAGGTCTGGCGCTCATGAACGCCAATCAGTTCGCCAATGGATCGGTCATCTTCACGCAAAGCGGCTACCGTGCCAGGGAATTTGCGGTCAACACTGACGGCGGCATGGTGGGCGTCAACATCGGTATTCCTGTGCCGACATCGTACTTCGCCTTCCAAGGCCACAAAAGCTCGTTTCTGGGAGACCTGCATGTCATGGGAAGCAAGGATGGCGTGCTGTTCTATACGCAGACAAAGTCGCTAACCACCAACTGGTTCAGCGATGAGGACGGACCGGCCGTCCAACTTCCGTGGGAGAAACAACTGTCGAAACCTGCCAGCTGCAGCGGCATTTGAAAACAGGAGGGCACTACCTGAGTGCGTGGAGCTGACAGGGCTCCGCGTACTCCCATGCCACAGCGGAGATTCACACGACGCCGGTGTAATCTTGCAGTTCCTCCCTGCACTGACGACATCAGCTTTGTTGAGCGGTATGCCAACTGGCTCGCTCTCTGGACCTGCCACGTGATGCCGGATGCGCGTGTACAGGGAAAAGCTCTCGACGTCGCTCGGCGTGTAGTGGGGTTCGACGCGATCCGGCCCTCACAGAGTTTTCTGGAGTATTTGACGCCGCACGTGTGGCGCATCAGTGGGACCGTGGTAGATCATCGCCGCGTGGTTAGTTCGGCGCCATTCAGGTCCGGGATCTAGACTCATCCCTTCAACTTACTCATTCCGATCTTGCCACTCCTCGTACCACGCCATTTGAATGGCTTCCAGTTTGGCTTCATTCGAAGTTTTCGGATCGTCTGCGAACACCGGCAATTCAATGATCATGCGGTGCAGTTCGGTAAAGCGGATTTCCAAGGGGTTTTGGGTGGGAAATTTATCGGCCAGCAGAATTCCGAGGTCTTCAGCATCGCCCCAATGAAGCTCGGTCGCCATCGTTCTCTTCTCCTCAATCGTGTTTCAGATAATAACCCGAGTTCCAGCCCAAAGTTTCTGAAACCCGAGCTCCACCTGAAAGTTTTCCTCAGCCGAACTCATTTCGGATCGCCGCTCTCGGAGACGTAGTTGCGGTTCCATGAGGGGATTTCGACGACAATTTCTCCCGGCTTGACGATCTGCACCTGACAGCCGAGGCGCGAATTCAGTTGCAGGTCGGCGGCCATATCGAGCCGGTCGGCCTCTTCATCATCGATCTCGCTAAGCAGTTCCTTGCCCTTGCGAACCACCACGTGACAGGTTGTGCAAGCGCAGTTGCCACCGCAGGCATGCTCGAGGTGAACCCCGAAGTTAATGGCCACATCCAGCAGCGACTCCGGCTTACCGTGTTCCTGGTAAGGAAGGCTGCCGTGCTCGTATTCGAAGACTGGTTGCCGGGCAAAAAAGTCACGCGAACCGTGCTCGCGCCGGCTTCGACGGTAGCGGCAGTAACGTTATTGTTCGACTGCGTATCCTGATTTCCCATGCCAACCTCAACACGCGCTGAATAAGACAAAGGCGTCAAACAAATAGGTCGTTACTTGAATGCGTCTTGCCATCTTTCGGATGTCATCCTGAGCGAAGCGAAGGATCTATGCATTTTCCCTGCGCCGAAATGCATAGATTCTTCGCCGCCGCCTGAACAGCCATATGCTTGTAGAACGCGACGTCGGGTACGCAGCTTGGCTGCTCCGGCTGCGGGCGCTCGGCGCTCCGGCTCAGAATGACATCTCCCAATAAGTCATTCGACTTGTGACGCAGTTACTCGAATTCCGCCTTGCCGATGGGATGCGGCGCCGATGGACCTTCGCCAAGATCGGCATTCTCCATGGTTTTGCCTTTGAGAGCCGAACTCACCGCGGTATCCATCATCAGTTCGGCCAGGCGGAGCGTCGCCTGGTTCAGAGCGTCGATTGCGGCGCGCACCTTACGTGGATCGTCCTGTAATCTGGCGGCTTTCAGCTCCCGCTCGCGCAGCCAGACCTGTTCGCGCTCCGGCGGGGCAAGCTGCTGGAATGCCGGGCTCTGCTTGCCCTTTTTCAGAGCGGCTAAAATCGTCTCGGCCTCGTTGCGTGCCTCGATCAACTGTCGATCGAGCAAGTCTTTCTCGGCGTAATCGAACGATTCGAGAATCATGTTCTCGACCTGCTCGTCGGAGAGTCCGTAACTGGGCTGCACTTCGATTTCCGCCGCTTTGCCGCTGCGCTGCTCACGGGCGGAGACGTGCAGGATTCCGTTGGCATCGATCAGGAACCGCACCTCGACGCGCGGAAGTCCAGCCGGCATCGGCGGAACGCCTTTCAAATCAAACCGCGCCAGCGAGCGGCAATCCTTCGCCAATTCGCGCTCGCCCTGCACCACGTGAATGGCGACGCTGGTCTGGCCGTCCACGCCGGTGGTGAAATGCTCCGTTGCCGAAGCCGGAATAGTGGAATTGCGATGAATAATCCTGGCCACCACGCCGCCAAGCGCCTCGATGCCGAGGGAAAGCGGAGTCACGTCGAGCAACAACATTTCCTGCGTCGCCTGCGACCCGCCGGCGAGGATGTTGGCCTGGACGGCTGCGCCCAGAGCGACCACTTCGTCGGGGTTGAGTTCGCAATGCGGCTCGCGTTTGAACAAATCGCGAACCAATTGCCGCACCAGCGGAATGCGGGTGGACCCGCCGACGAGAACAACCTCGTCGATCTGTTCGGGCTTCAATGCCGCGTCTTTCATCGCCTGCTTGCATGGACCGGCGGTACGCTCGATGACCGGACGTATCAGCTGCTCGAATTGCTCGCGCGTGATTTCCCGCTGGTATTTGTGTCCGTCCGGCAGCGTGACGCTGATCGTCGTGGACGGATTCGTCGAGAGCGCAATCTTGGCATCGATAACGGCGTGGCGAATCAACTGCACGGCCTCGCCATTGGGGCGAAGATCGAGGCCAAGGTCGCCCTGAATGTCGTCGAGCGCGATGGCGATCAGCAGATTGTCAATGTCGTCGCCGCCGAGATGCGTATCGCCGTTGGTGGCCATGACTTCGAAAATGCCGTCGCTCAACTTGAGGATCGAAATGTCGAATGTGCCGCCACCCAGATCGTAGACCGCGATGGTTCCGTTCTTCTTCTGGTGAAGGCCGTAAGCGAGCGAAGCGGCAGTTGGTTCGTTCACCAGGCGCAGCACATCGAGGCCAGCGATGCGGCCGGCATCTTTCGTCGCCTGCCGCTGTGCATCGTTGAAGTAGGCGGGAACGGTGATCACCGCCTGTTTGACGGGCCCGCTGAAGAAGCGCTCGGCATTGCGCTTGAGCTGGCGCAGGATGTAAGCGGATATTTCCGGCGGAGTGTAAGCTGCGCTCACCCAGTTTGATGCGCAGCACTTCGCCGGGAACAAGATCGTCGGCGAGCCGGAAAGGAAAGAGCTTCAGCTCGTCCTGGACATCTTCCACGCCGCGGCCCATCAGACGCTTGACCGAGTAAACGGCGCGCTCGGGAGTCGAAGCGAGGTATTTTTGCGCGGCATTGCCGATGACGATATGGGACTCAGCGTCGAGCGCGACCAGCGATGGCACGAGGTTCAATCCGTCCTCGCCCGGAATAATGACTGGACTCTCCGAATGCATGAAGGCGACGAGCGAATTCGTGGTTCCTAGATCGATACCGACTACGCGTTCGTTTGACATGATAACGGGTTTGCTCTTGTATTGAGGCGACGTCTTTGCCTTTCGCTCAGTTGCCGGTCGGTTCGATTCCGGCGTTTTCCACCATCAAAATCACGGTTCGGCCGGGCGCCCGGGTCCGGTGACGGACTCCCTTGGGAACGACGAAGCCTTGTCGCGGCGCAAGTTCGACCGTCTTATCTTCGAGATCGATCAACAACTTTCCTTCGACCACGTAGAAAAATTCGTCATCGTCGGTGTGCTGATGCCAGTGATACTCACCTTCGATCACCCCCAGGCGGACCACCGACTCGTTCACTTTACATAGGGTCTGGTTGAACCACTTGTGCGTGCAAGCGTCGGCAATCGCCTTTTCGTCGACGATCTCCAGCGGCTTGTAGCGGACGTCCAGGCGAGTGACGTAGGGATAGTCTTTGGGATCGCTGGTCGCCATATCCTCTCGCGGCCTCAACCTTCCAGGACTTCGTTCACATCGCGCACGAGGTTACGGATGTAGCTGCGGCGGTTCAGCACATCGACCATTCTGTCGCACAGGATCGTGCGATCCTCGTCCTGCCCTCCGCGGTCGATCATCGCGTCCCACTCGTTCCAGCACTCTTTCAGCTCGGTCATCAGAGCCTCGTGCTTCTGTTCCAAGTGGCGTTTCGTGTTTTGCAGTTCGCCGCTCAGCGCCGGGTCGCGCTCGCCGGTCTGCTTGTTCATGCGGGCTTCTTCAAGCTGCATGTTCAGCTCAAAAATCTCCTCCAGCATATCCGCAGGCACCCCTTGTTTCTTCAAAGTGCCGGTGGAACGAGCTTTCTCGGTCGCCCGCTTCGACTGCTCATCCAGCTCAACACCCTCTTTTTTGAGCAGATATTCGGTTCGCGAAATCGGATCGCGCAGCGTCCGGTAAGCATCGTTGAGCTGCGAACTTTTTTCCAAACTCCAGGACTGCTCTTGCGGACTGAAAAGGACATACGTATCGGGATGAAGTTTGCGGCTCAGCGCATGGAACTCATGTTCCAGAAACGATAGCTCGATATTGAGCTTGTGCGGCAATCCGAAGAAGGAAAAGAAGTCCGCCGGATGCGGAGGTTGCAGATGGCCGCAGGAATCGCAAAAGTGGGCGGCGCGCATGTCGCCGCACGACCAGCACTGATGCCCCTTCCCGGATTCCTTTTCGACGGATATCGCTGTGGGTTTTTGAATCATCATAAGCTGTTTCCAGACCACACTTTCGAATTGCAAGAGAGCGTTCGCTATCTAGGCCGGTTTAGTCGGCATATCCCAGATATCACTCCGGCGCACTCTTCGCGTGCAACGGGGGACACACTTCGCCTCCGCCGAGACACGCCGGATGACAATCTACTCGAAACTGCCTACGAGAAAGAAGTGCCGCATCCGCAGCTCTTCTGCGCGTTCGGATTGATGAAAGCGAACCCGCTGTGCATCAGCGTCTCCGTCCAATCGAGCGTCATGCCGTGCAGATATACAAATGACTTCGGATCGATGAAAACGCGCACGTCGTCGAACTGGAAGACCCTGTCCCGCTCACGCGGCTGCGAGTCAAAACGAATCAGATAGCTCATCCCCGAACAACCGCCGCCCTGCACGCCGAGGCGAAGTCCGCCCTCGGCGGCCGCTATGCCTTCCTTTGCCATGGCCATCCGGATGTGCTCGATCGCTTTCGGCGTAACCTCTATGCCCTTGACGGGCGTTGCTGCCTGTACGGGTTGGTTTGCGTTTGTCATGCGCCTCCAGAGCACGGTGTCAGCTGCACCGCGCCAAATCCTCTTCCTCCACCGCGGGTTCCACACGCGGGAGGGGTGGAACTACTTGCCGGTACCGTTGCCGTTGCCGTTGCCATTGCCGTTGCGGCCCTGTTTCTTTTTCCAATCGCTGATCGCGGCCCTGATGGCATCCTCGGCCAGCACCGAACAATGGATCTTCACCGGGGGCAGAGACAGCTCACGGACGATATCGCTGTTCTTGATCTGCAATGCCTGGTCGACCGTCTTTCCCTTGACCCACTCCGTAGCCAGCGAGGAGGAAGCGATGGCCGAACCGCAACCGAAGGTCTTGAACTTCGCGTCTTCGATTACGTTTGTCTCAGGATTGATCTTGATTTGCAGCTTCATCACGTCGCCGCACTCCGGCGCTCCCACCAGGCCGGTGCCAACCTCGGCGCTCGCCTTGTCGAGTGCGCCAACGTTGCGCGGGTTTGTATAGTGATCAAGTACCTTATCGCTGTAAGCCATCCGTTCTTCTCCTGCTCAACTGCGTGCCAAACCTGCTATATAGATTCTTCGCGTCGTAAGCCACGCCGCCAAATTTTTGCGCCTGGCCCGAGCCTTCAGTGCGAACTGGGTTCGGCTGCCCACTGCACTTTCTTCAGGTCGACGCCATCTTTCGCCATCTCGTAAAGCGGCGACAACTCGCGCAGCCGTCTCACGGTTTCAACCACCCGCTTAGCCACGTAGTCCACTTCGGCCAGCGTGTTGAAGCGCCCAAGGCCGAAACGAATTGAGCTGTGCGCCAGTTCGTCGCCGGTCCCGAGCGCCTTGAGCACGTAAGAGGGCTCAAGCGTGGCCGAGGTGCAAGCCGAACCGCTGGAAACCGCGATGTCGTTGATGCCCATCAGCAGCGACTCGCCCTCGACGTAAGCGAAGCTGATATTGAGGTTTCCGGGCACGCGATGCTCCATCGAGCCGTTGACATAAACCTCGTCCAGGTTCGAGAGAATCTGCTGTCTCAGCCGCTCGCGCAACTGCGTGAGCTTTGCCGTTTCCTCCGGCAGTTCTTGCATGGCGATTCGCAAGCCTTGCCGAGAGCCCACAATGCCGGTCACATTCAGCGTGCCGGAACGCATGCCACGCTCGTGACCGCCGCCATCGATCTGGGCGACCAGTTGCACGCGCGGATTCTTGCGCCGGACGTAGAGCGCGCCGACGCCCTTCGGTCCGTAGATCTTGTGCGCGCTGATCGAAGCCAGGTCGATGTGATCTTCGATGACGTTGAAGGGAACTTTCCCTACGCTCTGCACGGCGTCCGTGTGGAACAGCACGCCGCGCTCGTGGCAAAGCTGGCCGATTTCCCGGACCGGCTGCAACACGCCAATCTCGTTGTTCGCGTGCATGATCGAGACCAGAATTGTCTTCTCATCCATGGCCCGCTTGAGGTCATCGAGATCGATGCGGCCATCCTTCTGCACTGGCAGGTAGGTGACGCGGAAGCCGTGCTTCTCCAGCCGCTTGCAGGTGTCCAACACGGCCTTGTGCTCGGTGGCCTGGGTAATGATGTGGTCGCCCTTTTCGCGGTACATCTCGCCCACGCCCTTAATGGCGAGATTGTCGCTTTCGGTTGCGCCGGAGGTAAAGATAATCTCCTTTGCCGTGGCGCCGATCAGCTTCGCTATCTGCTCGCGAGCCTGCTCGACCGCCTGCTCGGCCACCCATCCAAACTCGTGATTGCGGCTGGCCGCATTGCCAAAGGTGTCGGAAAAATAAGGCAGCATCGCATCCAGCACACGCGGATCTACGCGCGTGGTGGCGTGATTATCCATATAAATAGGTAATTTCACTCCGGCACTATTGTTCTTTTCTTCCGCCATATAGTTCGTCTCCTGATCTCTAGGCCCGGCTCCAACAACTTCTCAAAACTCGCTCAACGCAGCGTGACCAATTCACTGGCCGACATCCTGCTGCTCGGCATTTTCGGTCAAATCCCAGACCGTCAACTTCCCCAGAACCTCTTCTATCGTGCGGCTCACCTTGCGCAGTGGTTCGCGAACCGTGCAGCGCACGCTCTGGCCGCACTCGCCCCGGGTTGTGCTGCAGGAGGTGATGAAGAGCGGTCCTTCAATCGCCCGGATCACTTCCAAAGCGGTGATCTCCCGTGCATCTCGCGCCAGCGCATAGCCGCCGTTCGTGCCCTGGAGACTCTTTAACAATCGAGCATTCTTCAACCGCTGCAGTATCTTCGCCAGCGCTTCCTGCGGAATCCTGTACAGCTCCGCCAAATCCTTTGCGCTGCATGTACCAACAGCGGCGTGCTCGGCCAAGTGCCTCATGGCGATTAACCCATAATCGGCTTTCTTGGTCAGTTTCAGCATGCGGTCAGAGCAGCTCCGGACATCGAATCTTGATCTGCGACCTTTTTAGTCGCCAATTGATTGTTGCACGTCAGCACTCGAAAAGCAATTTTTTTGAAACGTACATTCATCTACTAATACTGTTGAAATAAATAGACTTAAATATTGGCGATAATTTTGGTCGCAGATTCACTTGCAAGATCGGCTTCTCAGGGCAGCTCTGGCCGCGCCCGGCTTCACCGCTGCGACAGCTGGATCTGAGTGGATACTTGGCGGGTGCGGTGAAAACGCTGACCCGAGCCGACTCGATCATGCGAAAGTTGCTTGACTTTGCGCGGGCGCTCTCTAAAATACCGCTCAATCGATTGTCCGGCACGTAGCGACCGGGCATCAGATCAAAAGTTCTATGAGTTTATCCCGTCCGGTAGCAACCCAACCTTCCCTCGAGCAGAATCATGGAAAAGCCGTGTCAGCATCCGCGCGTGCAAATCGTCGCCCGCCAAGAAGACACGCGAATTTGTTGAATGTCTTGATTGCCGTGAAATCTTTGAGTCAAGCGAACTCAAGGACATGGCGATTGAAGAGCGTGCGGTGGACGAAGCCTCGTAAACCTCAACACCATCCTTGGCGATGAACCCCGCTGCGCTGCGGCGAGAGAGATCCTCGTCCAAGTGCGGCGCTCTCGCGGTGGTTGCGGTCTATCGTAGCGGAAGCGAGGCTTCGATGGTGACGTCGGTGGAAGCGAAGTCGCGCGCCAGCCACTTGGGATAGGCGGCGGCGGCGATCATGGCGGCGTTATCCGTCGAAAGCGGGCGCGAAGGAAACAGCACCCGCAATCCCTCGCGCGCGGCGGTGCGCTGAAAAGCCTGCCGAAGCTCGCTGTTGGCGGCCACTCCACCGCTCACCAGCAGCGTTACGGCCTGGTATTCAGCGGCCGCCGCCAATGTCTTTCCAACCAGGTCCTGCACTACGCCGCGCTGAAACGATGCCACCAGGTTGAGCGTCCGCCGATCACAGTGCTTCAGAATATCTTCAACGCCGGGCGCGGCAAGCTGCGCGAGAGCGCTCCGCCGAAGCGCGATGGACGGGGCCATCGTCCTGCGTTTCCACATAGCGCAGCACGGCGGTCTTAATGCCGCTGAAAGAGAAGTCAAAGTGGGGGCGCTCGGGAACCGGACCGCGATCCTTGCGGTCGCGATGTTTGAGCTGCGCGGCCGGGAAATTGACTGCCATAGCGTCGCCGTACTTCGCCAGGGCGTCGATGATGGGCCCGCCGGGGTAGCCAAGCGCAAGCAGTTTAGCCACTTTGTCGAAGGCTTCTCCGGCGGCGTCGTCGCGGGTGTGTCCGACGTTCTTGTAACGCCAAACGGAATCAACCTGCTCGGCGAGGTAGAGGTGAGTGTGCCCGCCGGAAACAACCAGCGCCAGCACCGGGAACTCGAGTTGCCCGTTGCCGTTCTGCCGCGCTTCAAGCAAAACCGCGTGGATGTGGCCTTCCAGGTGGTTGATCGAAATCAGCGGCTTCTCCAGGGCAAACGCGAGTGCCTTGGCGTAGCTCAGCCCAACCATCAGCGCACCCGCCAATCCGGGACCTTTGGTCGCCGCCAATGCGTCGAGGTTTTCCATCGCGATTCCCGACTGTTCAACCGCCTGGCGGACGACCGGGACAATCGCTCGCAGATGTTCGCGAGAGGCAAGTTCGGGAACCACTCCGCCGTAGGCCTGGTGAGTCAGAATCTGCGAAAGCACCACGTTGGAGAGCAGCTCTTCTCCATCGCGGACGACCGCCGCAGAAGTCTCGTCACACGAGCTCTCGATCCCCAGAATAAAGGCCATGTCTCTATAGTAGAACGCTTCGGCGAGACCAGCCAAAGCCACACCGTAACTTCCTGCATTGTCCTGACGAGGTAATCGGGTACCCTACCCTTCCGGCGAAGCCGGAGGGTGGGGCTGTTTGCCTTCGCACAGTTTTCAGGAACATGGTCCGGAAAATGAAAGGAAAATCACCTAGTGTAGTGCGTCAAACAGATCAACGTTTCAGTTTCTCCCAGCCGCCGAAGGCGGCGGCAGACGGTAGCCCACGGCGTAAGCCGTGGGTGCAAGGGCGTCCAGGATCGCAAGCCCCCGAAGGGGGCGACAGAGGCGGTCGAGATTCTGTCGCCCGCGTTGCGGGCTTTCCAGATTTCCTATTCCAAAACCCATGGCTGACGCCATGGGCTACCATCTTTCCCCGCTTCGCGGGGTCAGCTTGCAGTGTTCTGATTTATGACGCACTACAGTAGCTGAAAGATCGAGCACGAGCGCAAAGTCAGAATCCCCACCCTGCGCCGAAAATCATGGCGCAAGGGTAGGGCACCCGCAATCACGATGACTGTGTCACCAAGCTGCTTTACCTTCTTGCCGTTCCCGCCTTTTCGGGCCTCAGGAACATGTCTTCATGGATGACGCTGGTTGCGGCCAGGCGTTGCTGGCGGTTCTCGTAGGAAGCCTTGATGAAGGAGACGAACAGCGGATGCGGCTCCAGTGGCTTCGATTTGAACTCGGGGTGGAACTGGCATCCGAGGAAGTAGGGATGGTCCGCGATTTCGACGATCTCGACGTAGGTTCCGTCGGGAGTGGTGCCGGTAATCTTCAGGCCGGCGCCGGTGAGCAGTTGCTCGTATTCGCGATTGAACTCGTAGCGGTGGCGATGGCGTTCGCTGATCTCGGTTGTACCGTAGGCGCGCTGGGCGAATGATCCCGGCTCCAGTTTGCAGGTCCACGCGCCGAGGCGCATGGTTCCGCCGAGTTCCTCCACTCCGCGCAGTTCGCGCAACTTGTAGATGACGCGGTTCGGGGTCGCGGGATCGAACTCGCTGGAGTTGGCGTCGGCCAATCCGCAGACATTGCGCGCAAATTCTATGCAGGCGGTCTGCATGCCGAGACAGATACCGAAATAGGGCACCTTTTGCTCGCGCGCATAGCGGATTCCGTTCAGCATGCCGGCGATGCCGCGTTTGCCGAAGCCGCCGGGCACAAGGATGCCGTCGAAGCCCTCCATCTGCGTCTTGTAGCTGTCGTCATTGGTCTCAAGGCCCTCGGCCTCGATCCATTGCAGGTGGAGTTTGAGATTGAAATTCAGGGCGGCATGAACCAGCGCTTCCTTCAGCGATTTGTAGGAGTCTTCGTATTCCACGTATTTGCCGACGACGCCTATGATCACCTCGTCACGCGGGTTGTAGGCCCTGTGGACGAGATCTTTCCACTTCTCCAGGTCAGCTTCGCCGGCCTGCAAATGCAGATATTTCATAACCAGCCGGTCCACGCCCTCCTGCGCGAACCCGAGAGGCACTTCGTAGATGGAGGCAACATCCTTGGCGGTGATCACCGCCCCCTGCTCGACGTTACAGAAGAGCGCGATCTTCGCCTTCATTTCCGAAGGCAGAAAACGGTCGGTGCGGCACAGCAGGATGTCGGGCTGAATGCCGATGGAGAGCAACTCCTTCACCGAGTGCTGCGTGGGCTTGGTCTTGAGTTCGCCGGCAGCGGCTATGTAAGGCACCAGGGTGGCGTGGATGAAAAGAGTGTTTTCGCGGCCCATCTCCTGGCGCATCTGGCGGATGGCCTCAAGGAACGGCAGCGACTCGATATCCCCGACGGTGCCGCCGATCTCGACCAAAACCACGTCGACATCCGGTGCGACCTTCTTCATGGCCGCTTTAATCTCATTGGTGACATGCGGAATGACCTGGACGGTCTTGCCGAGATAGTCTCCGCGCCGCTCCTTGGCGATGATCTGCTCGTAGACGCGGCCGGTTGTCAGGTTGTTGTCGCGCGTGAGTTTGGCGTGGGTGAAGCGCTCGTAGTGGCCGAGGTCGAGGTCGGTTTCCGCGCCATCGTCGGTCACGAAAACCTCGCCATGCTGGAACGGCGACATGGTGCCCGGATCGACGTTCAGATACGGGTCGAGCTTCAGCAGCGTTACCTTCAGTCCACGCGCTTCCAGCAGGCATCCGATGGAAGCCGCAGCCAAACCTTTACCTAGCGACGACACAACGCCGCCCGTCACAAAGATATACTTTGCCGACATGTCGACCTCTGTGAATTATGGGGTGGATTGTGCAGCGGCTTTGTTCCGAAAGGGTGGCACCGGCGCGCACAATATCGGCGCGGTCGGTGGGGTCCAAAGGGGTGCACGATCAATTATGAACGGAATCGCCGGGTTCGGCAAGCCTTCATCGGTCTGGGCCGGAATTGCGATAAAATCTGCAAAGTTGAACCTTGCCCGCGTGGTGGGGTGGACAAAAATCTTGAATCGCCGACTCCAAGTCGTGTTGTTGATTGCGTTTTTCTTTCTGCTATTCGCCCACTTGCCGGCTGAGGCACAGACCGCCAAACGCCTGGTGCTGAAGGATGGCAGCTATCAGCTGGCCAGCAAGTGGGAGGTGAACGGCGACCGCGTGCGCTATCTCAGCACCGAGCGCAACGAATGGGAGGAGATTCCGGCCTCCATGATCGACTGGCCCGCCACCGAGAACTTCCAGAAGCAACGCGAGGTACAGCGCCAGTTGGAGTTCAAGCAATCGGCGGAAGAGGACGAGTCAGAAACCAGCGAGGCCAGCCCCGCCATCGCTCCCGGTCTCCATCTTCCCAGCTCCGGAGGGGTGTACCTGCTTGACACCTTTAACGGAGAGCGGCAACTGACCGAGCTGAACCAGAGCAGCGGCGAGCTGAACCGCCAAACCGGCCACAACATCCTGCGAGCAGCCATGATCCCGCTTGCCTCCTCGAAGCAGTTGGTAGAGTTGAAGGGCGAGCACGCTCGCGCCCAGTCTCACACGCAGCAGCCGGCAATTTATCTCGATATCGACCAGGACCCAGGGGCCGAGTCGCTGCCGCTCAACGAACGCTTTCGGATCGCCAGACTGGAAACCAAGAAAGATGCCCGCGTGGTGGGAAGCCTCAAGATCGCCATTACCGGAAGAGTCAGCCGGCAGGAGCTTTTCCTGCCAGCAACGGCGGAACCACTGCCGGGCGGATGGGTGAAGTTGACGCCGTCGCAGCCGCTTTCTCCCGGGGAGTATGCCGTTGTGGAGATGATTACTCCGAAGATGATGAATTCTTTTGTCTGGGATTTCGGCGTCGACCCGTCATCCCCGCAGAATCCTGGGGTGCTGAAAGCCGCGCCTCAGTCGAACCTCCCTGCCGACGCCGGGACACCATCCCAGCTCCAACAGCGTTCGCGGTAAGAACGGTTCCACGCGGAAGCGAATTCCGCTTCTGCGGGAGACGGTTGACAGGCCTAGAGAAAAACCAGGGATGATGTATCCGACTCGCGACGAAGGCGTCATCCCGACCGGAGCGAAGCGTAGTGGAGGGATCTTGTGTTTTTCCGCGGCAAAGCAACACAAAAGATTCCTCGACTCGCGACGCGAGGCGTCGCTCCCTCGGAATGACGTTCACCTCTTGAAATATACCAGCCCTGGTTCTGCCTTAGGCTCATTGCCCAATCTTCAAAACACCACCCGCGATATCAAATACGCGGTTGCCGTTGAGACCGACACGCCAATCAACCCCGGCATCATGAAACTGTGATTCAGCAGGTATTTGCCTATATGGGTTGTGCCGGTTCGATCCATGGTGATGGCCGCCAGATCGCTCGGGTAGAAACAGAAGAAAAAGTAAGCGTAGCTGGCAGGCATCAAGCCGAGCATGACCGTCGTTGGCAGATTCAGTGCCACGCCAAAGGGGATCATGACGGTCAGAGTGGCAGCCTGGCTTTTGACAAACGCCGAGACGCAGAACATGGCTATGGCGAATGTCCAGGGCCAAGCCTGAACCATCGACCTCATCTGCATGACTAGATAGGGTTTATTGCTGGTCACAAAGGTATCGCTCATCCACGCGATGCCGAAAATGGAAACGACGGCGATCATGCCCGCGATGAAGACGCTGGAATGAGCGATGTCGGAGGCTTTCACATTCGTCAGGAAAAGTATAAAAGCGCCGAATGCCAGCATCACCATCTGGACCACGACGGTAAGTGGAACCGATTCCTTGCCTATCCTGGGCAGCAGCCCCAGATGCAGAAAGTCGTGATCGAGCGCCAGAACGACAATGAAGGCTACTCCCGTGAAGAACAGAAGGACCGACGTCTTAGCGTGCTTCGGCAGCTTTTTGTTCAGGGTGGTGACTGAAACGTCGAGCGATTTGCGGAATTCCGGATCTTCCATGCGCTTCAGGAATTCAGGATCTTTGTCCAGGTCCTTGCCCCGGTTCATGCTCCAGAGAGCGGCTGCCAGCAGGCCGATAATGCCGGCCGGCATCGTGATCTTCAGGATATCGATCAGGCTTACGGGATGGCTGGTTTTGGCCGCGAAAGCCAGGAAGACAGCCACGGCAGCGGCAACAGGACTCGCCGTGATCCCCATCTGCGCCGCCACGCTCGACACTGCCATCGGACGCTCGGGCCGAATGCGTGTCCGCAGGGCAACATCGGCGATAACCGGCAGCAGCGCGTAAACAGCGTGTCCAGTACCCACGCAAACAGTTAAAAAGAAAGAGCAAAACGGAGCCAGCAAGGTTACGTGCTTAGGATGGGCACGCAAAAGCTTCTCCGTTATTTGCACAAGATAGTCGAGTCCGCCGGCAACCTGAAGCGTCGCCGAGGCGGTGACGACCGCCAGAATAATCAGCATCACTTGAATAGGGGGCTCGGAAGGTGGCACCCGGAAACCAAGCACCAGCATCGTCACTCCCAAGCCGCCGATCATGCCTAGTGCGACCCCGCCTCGGCGAATGCCCAAGAGTATGGCCGCAAGAACCAGAAAGAACTGTGTCCAGAAGAGCTGTGGGCTAGCGCCCCGGGGGTACGAACGAGCGGCCGTATTCGCCCACCAGATCATGCATCCCAGCAAGGGAACCACCAGCCAAATTGCGTGGCGCCACCCGGATCGCACTGGCGGGGCCTTGGCAACTTCACGCGCCGGGACCGCAGCCACAGCGCCGGTTGCTATGCTGCCCGTGGCTAGGGCTTGACCACACTTGCTGCATGTTTGCGTGTTCTCAGGATATTCGGTATGACATTTGGGGCAGATCATTGCAGTCGTCTCCGAGAGCTGTTCAACCGCCTTAACTAAAGAGAGTGTCCATAATAAGACAAATAATGGAGATATGAACGGTAAACTTTGACAACTCTGACTTGGCGTGTCTAGTGCGTGGCCCACATTGCTACGTGATTAGCGGCCATCCGCCAAGGTGCGTCAGGGCTAAACTCGCCCTGTATTCCTTCCAGCCATCAGCTCGGGTCGAAGTTAGGAGGCAACCAAACCCGCACCGGATATGCTTCTCTAGTAAGTGGTTGTGTCACTGGGACGTAAATCTGTCTAGCACAAAAGACCCTCGGTTTTTCAGCGGGGGTGGGCGACGGCATTCCACTGGGGAAGTCCTCGCATAGCGCTGATAGGCGTTCCGGGCCGGGCGTTGGGTTGTGCGCCGGCAAGTGTTGAGAGCTGATGGAATTACACACGACAGCAGCGCAAAACCAAGCTATCCTGCCAGTATCTCAGGTGGGAAGGTCCAAGAAGCGAACATTGGCACAAGCAAAGAAAATTCTGGCTTCCGGGATTTCAGAAGCGGAAGCGATTGAGCGCGCAAAGCAGGGAGACGGCGGGTGCTTCGAGGTGCTGTATGGGTTTCACAAGCGCCGCGTTTATTCCCTTTGTTTGCGCATGACCGGCAATACGGCCGAGGCGGAGGATCTGACCCAGGAAGCTTTCCTGCAGCTATATCGCAAGATTGCGACCTTTCGCGGTGAGTCAGCTTTTTCAACCTGGTTGCACCGTCTAGCCGTCAACGTCGTACTCATGCAGCTTCGCAAAAAGGGATTGCCGGAAGTCTCGTTGCAGGAGACGCTGGAGCCTCAAGAAGAAGACGGACCCAAGAGAGATATTGGCTCGCGCGATAACGTACTCGCCGGATCGATCGACCGGGTGAATCTGGAACGCGCGATCGAAAGCCTTCCGCCGGGCTATCGAATCATTTTTGTGCTGCACGACATTGAAGGCTATGAGCATAATGAAATCGCCGAGATGATGGGCTGCTCGATCGGCAACAGCAAATCTCAGCTTCATAAGGCGCGAATGAAACTGCGCGATCTCCTTAAGACCAGCAGAGCTGAAAAGGCCGCAAAGCGCTGAGGAGAAAGTTGGGGCATTTCGATAGCGTGCGAAATCGCGCTTGGCATTGGGGAGAGAACATGACTTGTTCGGAATTCCAAAGCGTCCTGCCGTTCATCATTGAGACGGGTGGAAGCGCCACAGGAAGAAGATCATCTGAAGACCTGCAAGGTTTGCAGCGACCTGGTTGCCGACCTTCGATACATTGCCGAGCAGGCAAAGCTGTTGGTTCCGATGAAGGAGCCGGACGAACGGGTGTGGAATGAAATCCAGAAGTCGCTCGAGCGGGAAGGCTTGGCCAAGCCGGCCGGATCGCGCAAAGGCGTATTGGGCTTTCATGCAGTTCTTTGGATTATTGCCTTCGGCACAGTTGCTCAGTGCATGCGCTGATAACCTCTCCGTCCGCCTGCTTTGCTGGTAGTGCCGGACAACTGAGACATCGTGCCCGATCAGCCCGGCGAACAAGAATCGCCGGGCCCCCAACTTCACGGTGCTCGCCTCGCCTGTAGCTTTCTTCCCGTATCTCTCCTCATGCTAAAATCAGGGCACTTTGCACCCGTTTCAAGCGCGGTCGAGCTGCGTCAGCCGGGGAAGGTTCCGGCGTCGCCTACGTAACCGATGACAAGTCCGTTCCAGATCGGTCCCATACTCCTGGTGGGGTTCATGGGTGCTGGCAAGTCCAGTGTCGGAGCTGCATTGGCACGCGAGTTGGGATGCAGCTTCATCGATCTCGATGCCGTCGTGGAGGAGAGCGCAGGGCAGCCGGCTGCGGCGATTTTTGGCACGGAGGGGGAGCAGCGATTTCGTCAACTCGAGTCCGAAGCGCTGGATCAAGTGCTCTCAACCGGGACCGAACGCCGCGTAGTAGTCGCCCTCGGAGGCGGCACTTACGCACAGCCTGAGAATCGCGACCGAATCGCTCGCAGTGGCGCGTTGGTTGTGTTTCTTGAGGTGGAGCTGGACGAGGCAATGCGAAGAGTCGGCCACTTCGCTGGCAAGCGGCCGCTAGCCGCCAACCGGGAGGCCTTCGCAAAACTCTTTGAAGAGCGGCGGCCTGCCTACGAGCAGGCCCACGTCCGCACCGACACGACCAATAAGCCCATCACGGCGATAGCGAAGGAGTTGGCTGCATGGTTCAGAGAACAAGAGCGGCAATGATAATGAGGTGGTTGAGCCTGGGATTGCTGGCACTGGCGCTGGTTGCGCCCGCTCCGATTTGTGCCCGCTCGAAACCGGCGCAGCAGGGCGCGACGGTCGATTCCGGCATCTTCAGCATCCTGATCGATGGCCGCAAGGTGGGAACTGAGACGTTCACCATCAGGCAGTCCGCGGAGTCAAGCATTGCTTCGTCGGAAATCAAGATCGACGACGGCGCCAGCAAGGCGCGGCAAACCAGCGAGTTCCGCATTAGTCCCAAAGGTGAGTTGCAACGCTATGAATGGCACGAACTCGCTCCCGAGAAGAGCGAAATCGTAGTCGAACCGCAAGAGGAGTTCCTGGTCGAGCACATCACCAGCGAAAAGGACAAGAAGTTCGACCAGCCGTTCCTGGTGCCGGCCACCACCCTGGTGCTTGACGATTTCTTTTTTTCGCACCGGGAGATTCTGATCTGGCGATACCTTGCGTCCATCTGCAAGCCCGTGAACGGCACCACTCAGTGTACCCCGCAGAAATCGCAGTTCGGCGTGATTGTTCCCCGGCAGCACACGTCCATTCTCGTCTCGATCGAATACATGGGCCGCGAGCATCTGCCGATTCATGGAAAAGAGATGGAGTTGAGCCACTACCGGATCACTTCGGAAGGCACTGCCGACTGGGATCTTTGGTTCGACGGCAATCAGAAGATGGAGCGCATCCTGATTCCAGCAACAAAAATAGAGGTTGTGCGCGACTGAAAAAATCCCTCCCCTGACCGGCCTTGATCAATCGTGAAGCGACCCGCGCCGGTTTCATGTCGTGAAACTGGTCTATAATTTTCGGTCGCATTGATTCTCTTTCGATCGAGGTCTTTTCGATATGCCCACATCTCCAGCTTCATCCGTGGCGCCCCAGTCGCTGCTTGCGCTAACCGAGGACGAGCAGTTGTTCCGCGATAGCGTCCGTCAGTTCGCCGAAGAGGCGGTTCGTCCGCTGGTCAAGGACATGGACGAAAAAGGAGTCTTCGAACATTCGCTGATCGAGCAGTTTTTTCAGCTTGGACTGATGGGAATCGAGATTCCCGAGCAGTACGGCGGCAGCGGCGCAAGTTTTTTCGAAGCCATTCTAGCGGTCGAGGAATTGTCGCGCGTCGATCCCTCGGCGGCCGTGGTCGTCGATGTGCAGAACACGCTGGTGAACAACGCCATACTCCGCTGGGCCAACGAGCAACAGAAGAAGAAGTATTTGCCAAAGATGGCGAGCGAGTGGGTTGGCGCTTACGCTTTGAGCGAGGCCGGATCAGGGTCCGATGCTTTCGCTTTGCAGTGCCGCGCCCAGGACAAAGGCGACCACTGGCTGCTCAATGGGCAGAAGATGTGGATCACCAATGGCAAGGAAGCAAGCCTGTTTATTATGCTGACCACGGTGGACCCATCGGCTGGCTACCGTGGCGTTACCGCGTTCCTGGTGGAAAAAAGCTTTCCGGGATTTTCGGTCGGCAAGAAGGAAGACAAACTCGGCATCCGCGCTTCTTCCACCTGCGAATTGATCCTGGAAGATTGCAAAGTGCCCAAGGAAAACCTGCTTGGAGAGGTCGGCAAAGGCTACAAGATCGCCATCGAAACGCTGAACGAGGGGCGCATAGGGATCGGCGCCCAGATGCTGGGCCTGGCGCAGGGAGCTTTGGATGTGGCGGTGAAATACGCGCAGGAGCGCAAACAGTTTGGCCAGCCGCTCGCGAACTTCCAGGCCATTCAGTTCCAAATCGCGCAGATGGCAACCGAGGTCACGGCCATGCGCATGATGGTTTATAACGTCGCGCGGATGAAAGACGCCGGCATGCCTTTCCTGAAAGAAGCGGCGATGACCAAGCTGTTCTGTTCGCAGGTTGCCGAGCGCGTGGCATCGCTGGCAGTGGAAATTCTTGGCGGCTACGGATTCACGAAAGACTATCCGGCGGAAAAATTCTTCCGCGATTCAAAGATCGGCAGCATCTACGAAGGAACCTCGAACATGCAGTTGGCGACCATCGCCAAACTGGTGCTCGGCACCAAATAACATCGCGTCGGCATTGGACGCCTGTCTATGCCCCGAATATGCCTTCCGCAATCGACGGTGCCCCACATCTGCCGCAGTCAGCAGATGTGGGATTCCGCTCGAGCTCAAGTACGGTAGAATTGGTGCGTTCCACCCCAGCAATGGCCCCGCCGCTGCCGGGGGAGACCCAGGGGAGCGTAGCTCAGGTGGATAGAGCATCTGCCTTCTAAGCAGAGGGTCGCAGGTTCGAGTCCTGCCGCTCCTACCATTCTTCTCAATCAGTTAGCGCGACGGCCTGCGTCGCCGCCTTTTGACTCTAGGGAAAACTCTAGGGACCCCGATTCAAAATCTCCGTTCTGAACCGCTGGGTGACTAATAGCTTCTACTGCCCCGCGCATTTCGTCGATACTGAAGTGCCCATAGCGCGCGGCCATCTTCGCCATCGTTCCGGCTGACCATCCAACAATCTTTGCAATGATCGGCAGCGGCTTGCCAGCGGCGATCATGCGACTCACCGCGCTATGCCTTAAATCGTGGAAACGGACGCCAACCAGCCCGGCCGGGAGTTCCGGAGTTTCAAAGCGGCATTCAACACAGACATACCCCTTTTCGGGTTTCGGCTTGTCAGCCAGAATGCCAGCCTTGCAGTTCGGGCAGTTGCGCCGGGTGCGCTTCCGCGCACCTTCCCATGCTTCCTTGATGTCACCAATCGGCTTCGTGGGGTCTGTGTTGTACACCTTCGCATCGAAGGCATCGCCCGAAGCTCCTACCTTCTCAGAGGGGAACACGTAATGCTCAGACAGGCGATTAGGGAACTGCTGCGCCCAAAACTTCAGGGTATGGAATGCACGTTGGCTCAAGGGGACGACTCTGCCCGTACCAGATGGAGTCTTGTCCTTGCCGAACTTGAGGCAGCGGGCGGGAAAGTCGATGCTTGACCACTGCAAAGTGCGGATGGTGTTGTACCGAGAGCCTGTGTCGAGGGCTAACGACACAAAAGGCAATAAAGACCGGGAGCGCGACTGGCCGCAGGCGAACAGGAGGGCAGTCTCTTCCTCCTCTGTAATCGCTCGCCCGACATCCTCCCGTTCGTGAAGCATTTTCACATCAGACTGAATTCGAGCCCACGCGCCATGTTTGCGCATAATCTGGCGGAGAGTGGCCACTTCGATGTTCACCGTCCGTGGAGCTGCGCCTTCGGCACGCCGCTCTTTCTGATACCTCGCAACGTCACGGGCTTCGATGTCAACCAACAGCTTCTTGCCGAACAACGGCAAGAGATGGTTCATGCTGGTTTGTGCTATCACAAATGTTTTGCCTCCCCAGGTCGGCTTCTTTAGCTGAAGCCACGCCGCGGATGCAACGGAGAACAATTGCGGTTGCGTGCGCGTGCGGATTCCTGCGGCACCTTCCTCTAGGCTCCGCCGGCGCTTGTCCTGAATCTTCTTGGCTAAGGTTTTGCTGCGTGTGCCCGTGCTTTCTTGTATGCGCTGCCCGTGGAAGAAAAAATCCATCCAATACACCTTGCTGTTGCGAAACCGGAATATAGACATGACGCGCTCCTCACTGGCGAACTGGCTCTTTGAGTTCGCCGCTGTTCACTGCTCGGGTCAAGAATTTTGGGGTGATGTCCGGTTCCTTCCGTGACACCCATGGTTTCCAATCGAGTTTGGTGCGGGCGATGGCCCATTTCTGCGCAGCTCTAGCCGCCCGACTCAACTTGTCCGCGTGTTCCTGTTGACGCTGCTCGCGGGTCTTAGCCGTAGCCGTGGCAGTGTTGCCGCATTGTCGGGAGCAGTACACCTTCTGTGAGGCACGTTTTTTGATGAAATACTTGCCGCAGCGGGCACAAGGGCCAGCTACTTTTTCCCAGTTGGGATTCGTTATCAGGATTAGGAAAAAGCGCAGGGCCTCTTCTCTCGCCGTGCGACCAGGGGTGTCTGTTATGGCGCTTATAAATACAGCATTGCCACTGGGTCCCCAGGACAACTCCACAGGCCTTGCTTCCCACAAACGGTCAATTTCCGCGCACAGTTTCGGATGGATGAGCCGAAACTTCTTCAGGTTCGGACCAGAACCCCACCAATCATGAACGATCTTGCGGAGAATCGGCGGCGCGTCTCTTAGCTTCTGGTCGTAGTCTCCAAATTCCTGACCCCCAGGCGCCTCACCCTCTATAGACCAAAGCTGCTTTCCATTCAAGGCATCCACCACGTGATACACCTCGAAACTCCACGAACCCCAACGATTCGCCGGAGACCAACCAGTGAGCCTAGGGTAAAGCCGTCCATCGGCGCGGGGCTCTGCCTGCTCCACGGCATACGCGGCAAGTTGGGCAGAAAAGTCCGGGACTTCCCTCGCTGGGCTTTGGTCTATTTTTTTGTCCTTATCGCTCACAAATTATTGATAGCACGTAACGATAGAGAAAAGCAATCGAAATATGTTTAACGCTACATAGAAAATTGGTAGTGTACGTGTGATGGACAGAGCAAGTCATCAATCTCTGGCGATACGAAAAGAGGAAATGATGAGCAAGGCACCCCGAAAACTTCTGCGTATTCCACAGGCAGTCGAATACATGGGCGGCGTCATCACGGCGGCCACACTGAGGCAGTGGATCTGGCTAAGAAAGATTGAAACTGTGCGGCTCGGGCGAGTCGTATGTATTCCGGTGGAGGCGCTAGACGAGGTCATCGAGCGCGGCACCATGCCGGCGCTTGAGGTCGGTGATGGCGGCCGTAGCGTCGGGACCCGATGCCCGCGACATAGCACGCATGGTACCGATCCGTCAGATTCTCCGGGAATTAGGGTGGACTCTTAGGCCACGCGGACGCGCTGACTGCGGCTTGTGCCGCGGCACAAGCAAGGGAACGGTTGCATATCGAGAGAACGTCTGGCATTGCCACCGCTGTCGTCAGGGGGGTGACGTGTACTCGCTGGTTCGCGCGGTGCAGGGCTGTGACTTCCGTGATGCTCTCCGGTATGTGGGGGAGTTGGCGGGCGTGAGGCTAGACGGCGGCCGGGATCGGGATGAATGGCGCCAAGCGATGGAGGCAAGCCGGCGAGAGCGCGAGCATATCGAGCGCGCAGCCGACAAACTCGCCAGCCTCGAACGCGCACTTCGTTTTGAGTGCAGGAACAGCATTCATGCGGCGGAGCACAAACTGGCGGCCTTATCGAAAGCAACCGCCTGGAGTGAGCGCGATTGGTTCGTCGCGTCCGCCTTGCATGACGCGCTACAGCACGATTTGGTGGAGTACACGTTGTTGAGCTTCGGGGCGATGCCCGAGCGTGCCGAATATGTGCTTCACCCGAAGCAGCGTGAGCAGATGGCTGCCTCTGTGCGGTGGGCTGGCGTGGTCCTGACAGATGACGGGCATTGGATGGGGGTGGTCGCATGAGCGCCAGCAGTGAGCAGTACGCACGTCGCGCAATGCTGGAGCAGCATCCAGATTTGCTCCGCCTAGTCGAGTCGCGGGCCGTCACGCCAAAGGATACTTCACACATCGAGGTGGTCACCGAGGATGGCGCTATTCCGGCCCTGAGTCAGACCACAACGCCCTTGCCAGTATCAGCAGAGAATGACTGGCAGGAACCGGAACCGCTTGGCGGAGAGTTGCCGGCTGTGCAGGCGTGCGACATTAAGCTGTTGCCGGAAGCACTGCGACCATTAGTCGAGGACACGGCGGAGCGGATGCAAGCACCGCTCGATTATCCGGCAGTCATCGCCGTCCTATGTTTGGCGGGCGCGACCAACCGGAGGGCCACAATCCAACCAAAGGCCGCCGATACCTCCTGGATCGTAGTGCCGAATCTGTGGGGTGGAATAATTGCCCCGCCCGGCATGATGAAATCGCCCGTAATTTCTGCTCTCACTCGCCCGCTTACACGGATCGAGGCTGACTGGCGCAAGGAATATGACTCCTCCATCGGCAACTATCAGCAGCAGCAAGAAGAGTCCGAGCTAAGGCGGGCCGCTTGGCGCGAGCAGTACAAGGCCGCACAGAAGAGCGGCAAGCCGGTGCCAGTGCGCCCGGATGATTCTGTCGCAGAGCCGGTATGCGGCCGACTAATTACGCAGGACGCCACGGCAGAAAAGCTGCATGAGATCCTCCGCGACAATCCGGCTGGCGTGCTGGTGATCCGAGACGAGTTGTCGGGGTGGCTGGCTACTCTAGACAAGCCTGGGCGCGAGGGCGAACGTGGATTTTTCTTGTCGGCTTGGAATGGCGACACCCCTTACACGATGGACCGCATTGGTCGCGGTAGCATCCATGTCGATGCCTGTTGTGTGTCGATGCTGGGCGGGATACAGCCCGCGAGACTGCGGGGTTACCTGTCCGATGCGCTACAGGATGGACCGCAAAACGATGGTTTGCTCCAGCGATTTCAAGTGCTGATATATCCCGACATTCCTCATGATTGGAAGTACATAGACCGTCCGCCGCATTCAGAAGGTGCGGCAAAAGCAGAACAACTGTTCAAGGGTATTACGAACCTGGATGCAGCACAGCCGTTCCGGTTTTGCTTCGCTTCCGATGCACAGCAGCTATTTGTTGCGTGGCTGACTGAGCTAGAGGGCAAACTGCGCGGTGATGACCTTCACCCGGCGCTGGTAGCCCACCTGAGCAAGTATCGCAGTCTCATGCCATCACTGGCGTTGCTATTCGAGCTAGCTGACGGCGGCACCGCGGCAGTCACATTGAAGCACGCTCAACAGGCTGCCGCATGGTGCGACTACCTGGAGTCTCATGCAAGGCGCGTGTACTCCATGATCGTCTCACCCGAGCGGCAAGCCGCAGCGGAGTTAGGCCGTCGCCTAGAAGCAGGGTGGAAGCGCACCGAAGGGATGTTCACCGTGCGGGATGTCTATGACAATGACTGGCGCGGATTAAACACACCCGATGCAGCGCGCAGGGTCTTGCTACTGCTCGAAGATGCTGGATGGGTCCGCCGAGTCGAACTCGAACACGGCAAGGGCAGACCGTCCGAGGTGAATGCCATAAACCCGAAGCTGGCACGGAGGGCAAAATGAGCACATCGCGCTGGCTTACTTGGACTCCGCCGGAGTGCCCAATAATGGGAGATTCCCCCGAACCCGAACCTTCAGAACCCTCAAAAATAGCTTTTGCGGGTTTTGAGGGTTCCCCTCCGGCCACCTTTCCAATTATCGAGCGCCCCACTACCGAACCGAAGCGCCTTCAACGGGAGCAACTCGAAGCGGCCAGGCGGCTGGTGTTCCGCTGGATCGGTGCCCGTTGTGTGCGAACGAGGCGAGCTTGGGCTGCTGAAAAGTTCCTACACCGCGACTACCTGGAGTGGTGTCAACGGTACAGGCAATCACCATGCTCCCGAGAACTGTTCTGCTCCCTCTTGAACGAATGCTTTCCACTCGCTGAGGACGGCTGGCAGGGGTTGTGTCTCGCAGTGGATTTTGCTGCTGTGACAACTCGGAGGACGCAATGAACCGAAGCGAAAAGAAACCCAACCTGGGCCGACACAAGCGGCAGTGCTCCATCTGTGCCCATGCTCAGCGGGTGGAGATCGAGGCCGATTTTATTGCGTGGCAGAGCCCGGCGGCCATCACAAAGGAATACGGGCTGGCGGATCGTGCCAGCGTGTACCGTCACGCCCATGCCTTCGGACTCTTCGCCAAGAGACAGCGCAACGTCCGCTCCGCCCTGGAAAGGATCATCGAAAAGGCGGGAGAGGTCGCGGTTACCTCGTCAGCGGTCGTCGCTGCGGTCCAGGCCTACAGCAAGATCAATGTCGCGGGCCAGTGGATCGAGCGCAGTGAACACCTCGACCTTAACGCGCTGTTTGAGCGCATGACAGGCGCCGAACTGGAAGCCTATGCCCGCGAGGGCAGTTTGCCAGCGTGGTTCACCGATACGGTTGCGTGTAAAACAGCAAGTAACGATGAATCACAGGCAGAGGCAACGGGTTCGATTTATCGCCGCTTGTCCGCAACAGCAACCAACAGAAGAGAGGGTTGAAAACCATGAAAAATCGAGAAGACAAAGATACTGTACCCGCAACAACTTCAGGACCGAAGCCGGCAGGTTATCCGCTGGGGAGTTTGGAGTCGAGGGCAGCCGCAAGGGCGATGCTTAACGTGCGCGCCCAGGAGGTGCAAGCGCCGACTATCTACCGCGCGCCGCACTTCGAGAACGGCAGTCGGCCGGAACCGACCGAAATCCATGACTATGAGACCGGGCTGCCGGTTGCGGGCGCAACAAAAACAGGCACGGACCCGGCCAGCATCACCGCGCTGGGGGCAGGAGAATCCGCGGATGGAACGCCTGAAATCGTGGTCACAATCTTCGAGTGATAACGCACATGGCGAACTCGTTCGGCAGTTGCTCGCGGTCTTATTACTTGGCCGTCGCCGCCTCCAGTTCCGGCGAAATCTTCACGATTCCGGTTGATGTCGCTACCCTTCTCTGCCAGGGAATGTAGCCGCCCTTGGCTATCCTGAGAGTGTGTTCTCCGGGGGGAACGCCCAGCGAAGAGGGCGTCTGTCCGACGAAGTTACCATCGAGTTCAATTTCTGCGCCGGACGGAATTGAGGAGATGTCCAACGTCGTTTGTGGTGTTGTGGCTGAAATGCTAGGAGCTGATACTGTCGCTGGCTGAGGGCTATTGCTTCGTCTGGACTCCGGCGCAGCTTTTGGGGCATCCACCGGGACGCTTCCCACAATTAGGTATTTCCATTCCTTTTTGTCTTTGTAAAGGACGTATAACGTATCGCCTTGGACGCGAGCCTGAACCTGCGTTCCGGGCGATAAGTCTGCCAGTGGGCTTCGGCGGAATGCAAAGGCGGGCCAAATTACGGGTGCCCCTGCTAGTGGACTGATCTGCGGAGCAATCTGGTAGTGATAGTCTCCAAGCAGCACGGAGTAAACCCGTTGGGTCGAATCACTGCAATCGGTGCTGCCGTGCGCTGTTGCCGCCCCGTCACCGTTTGATTCTGCCGTTGCACTTGAGTCGCAATGAGAGCCCCTCGAAACGGTTTTCCAGCCCTCAAGTATTGCGGGTTGGTAACGCCAAGCAACCGTAGGAGCCATGTTTTGCTGCATCATCTGCAGGGCTTTTTTGGCGTCGGCGCTGCCTTGGTCAGCGGCCCTTTGAAACCATGTGACCGATTGACCACGATCTTTCTGCACGCCAACGCCGTCATAGTATCTAAGACCTAAGCGGTATTGGGCGCTCGCGTTGCCCTGGTCAGCAGCTTTACGGTACCACGTCACGGCTTGAACATAATCTTGCGGGATGCCCTTTCCAAGTTCGTAGAGGAGCCCAAGTTCGTACTCCGCTCGTGAGTCCCCGTTTTCCGCCGCCTTACGGAGCCATTTCGCAGCCTGGACATCATCCCGTGGCACGTAATCACCAATTCTGTACGCAAGGCCGACTAGAAATTGCGCGTCAGTATCGCCGTGCTCCGCAGCTTTGCGGAACCATGTCACGGCTTCGACGCCATTCTTGGGCACACCGAGGGCATCCCAGTACATTGAACCAAGGCCAAGACAGGCTAGCGCATTCCCCTGGTCAGCGGCTTTGCGATACCACGCCATAGCTTGAGCGTAGTCCTGGGGTACGCCATAGCCGTTCTCATAAGAGACACCAAGAAGGTACTGGCCGAACTCATTACCCTGCTCGGCGGCCTTTCGGTACCAACGCACGGCTTCAGCGTAATCCTGTGGGACGCCCTTTCCGTGTTGATACATAACACCGAGATGATTCTGGGCAAAGGAGTCGCCCTGCTCGGCGGCCTTTCGATACCAATGCAGTGCTTCGGCATAGTCCTTTGGCAGTCCCAAGCCGTCTTCATACATCCTGCCGAGATTATTCTGGGCGATGGCATCGCCCTGCTTGGCTGCCTTGGGATACCAGCGCAGAGCTTCGGCATAGTTTTTGGGCACTCCCAAACCATTTTCATACATCATGCCGAGATTAGACTGGGCGGAAGCGGCGCCTTGCTCGGCGGCCTTGCGGTACCAACTCAGTGCTTCAGCATAGTTTTGGGGGACACCCTCGCCATCTTGGTACATAACGCCGAGATTGTATTGGGCGCTGGCGTCACCCTGCTCGGCGGCCTTGCGGTACCACGTTGCTGCTTGCGCGTAGTCTCTCGGAACCACTTTTCCTTCGAAATATAAATGCGCGACAATCATCTGAGCAGCGGGGTCGCCGGCCGTTGCTTTCGCCAGCAATCGCGGATCAATTCCGATGGGCTCAACTTCAACGTCTTCGGCGGTTAAAGACAGCGGGGTTGCGCCCGTCTGCGCCAGCGGCGCTGTTGACATTAGAAGTAGGAACCCGAGCACCACCGTGGACACTGGTCGGACAATCATTGCCTTATCCTTGGGTACACGAATTGTGTTTAAGTATGAAGCGGAGCCCGAACCGGAGAATGGATCTAATGATCGGCGGCATTCTGACGCGAACGCATCCATTCGTCAAGCCCAGAGCCTCTGAGCGCCGTTCAGTATTTGCTTCAACGGTGCGCGGCTTTGGCCAGGTTCGTAGCGAACACCGCGGGAGGAGATATGGACTGGGACCGTCTGGCCGGAGAGTCGTCTAAGGCTTTTGCTGCTTTGGTCACTTACCGCGACCTGGGCAATGAGCGGAGTTATGCAATAGTCGGGCGGATGTTGGGTAAATCCAAAACTCTGATCGAGCGGTGGGGCCGGACCCACCGATGGGCAGAGCGTGTTAAAGCTTACGATGAGCACATGGATGACATCCGGATCACAACCAACTTTCGTGAGCGTGCTCTGATGTTGGAGCGCCAGATCCGCGACGCTTTCGATCTGCAAGATAAGGCGATGCAGGCATTGAAAAAACTCGATGCAGACAGGTTGTCAGCATTTCAGATCGCGCGGCTGTTTGAGGTAGGAGCCCGCATTGAGAGGGAGTGCCGCGGTCATGAGGGCGCGCCACAGATTCCCAAAATAGAGGTGATCATCGGAGAGGACTGAAGTCGCACGGCTGACAGTTACACGCCGCGTGCCGCCAGTGAGTCGCTAACCTTCTTGCGACCAGCAGCTTGCGTCTGCATCAAGAGTTCTCTGCACCACCTAATAAGTCCACATTGTGGATTTTTAGCGTGATCCGCCCGAGGGGCCAACTCTTCCAACCGCGCCGAAGGTCGCTGCTCACTCTAGGGAAAACTCTAGGGACCCTCGACAGAAAATGAGTGAAATCAGTATAATTTGGCCAAGGCGGAAAACCCGCATAAACACTGCGTTTGAGAAGCTGGCCGATGACCATAGCAATTCGTAGAAATGGCTTCGATCCTACTTCTAAGCAGAGGGTCGCAGGTTCGAGTCCTGCCGCTCCTACCATTTTGTTCAACGGCTTACGGAGTGATTTTGCTGCGCTGAATTGGCGCATCCCACATTAGCTCCGCCTACGCTCCGCAAATGTGGGCCACCTGCCACTTTAGAAATCAGTCTGAAAGCACACAATCTTCGGCCAGTTCCTCCAAGAAATCCGGTTTTAGGTACTTCACAAACCCCTGGACTTCTTTGACCCGTTTGCGCAGAGAGGAGAATGAGATGTAGCTGCACACTTCCGAGAGCTGAGGATTGAGGCGACTAAATGTTGGCCGATTCACCTCCTCGAAAACCTTGCTTCGTCGTTCGTCCGGTGCGACTAGGTACAAGGGAATGTTTAGGTTCGGCTGCATCGCGATCAGATCAGCCATCCGAAGCAGTCCTGAATATATGGAAGTCGTGCTCTCGATCTCGAATGCCGCTACGATAGCGTTGCCGAACAGCCACAGCACGTCAATCAACTCGATTGTTCGAGTCGTAGCATCATCGAACTGCAACGGCAAATTTTGTTTTATCTTTGGGAGATCGCCGAAGCGTACACCTGCAAATGACTTGCTGCGATCATTACGCGCAACCCAAACATCAAAGCCCATTTCGCTCCCGAGGTTCAGCAACAGTGACTGAATCTCTGTGTGAGCGGCTGGTTCTTTGGAAGGTTCGCTAATCTGCGGTATATCGGCTGAATCGTCAGCCTCTGCGCCGGGAACTGTCACAAGTCCGATCTTCGTCTCTAAAGCCTTCGGTCGGTACTTCAGCTTTGCCGGATCGATTGGGCGAGACAATGGATTTTTCTGAGCCGCTAGAACTGCCGCCACAACGGCTTCACCGTCCGCTAAGTTCCACTTTGCCGGTGATCCTCTGAATTTTCCGGTCCACGCAAGGGAATATGGATTATCCTTCGTGCTCTTGAATGCGGAGAGTTGGTCTCGCATGTCCTTGACCGGAACTCCCACCTCCGGGGCGAGCATGACAACGGATTTGACCTTTAAACGACAGGGAAACACTTCATCCTTCCAGATCCGTTTTTCTTCCTTGAATGCCTTTGATGTGATTTCAAGTAAACCGACCCACCGGGATACACCTGTCAGGTAACAGAGCAAATAATCGCCCTTTTCGATCTTCTGGACAAAACTCCATCGCGACTCGCGAAACCCTGAAACGGAAGCACCAGCCTTTTGGAACTCGTCCCAGGTCTGGGGAGTAAATAGATCAAGCCAATAGTTGCGTGCTGGCATCTCGCTCTTCCTCTTATGAGGTTAATTGCTGCCAAGCATCTTACTCTCGCAACTCAGGCTCGTCAGCAGGAGAGATCTCTGGATAAGTTGTAGCCTTGCAATCTACTTCGCAAGCTTTCCGGCCAGTGCATCCTCAGTCCACTCGACGGCGCTGGTGACCGGCGGGGTTCGCCGCTCGTTGACCGAGAGCCGGAAGACGTCTGGCCGGGCATAATGGCCTACCACATCGAAGTCGTACTTGGCGCGAGGGATCTCGTCGAGATCAATGTCGGCGGTCAAAATGCATTCGCCGTCGAAGCTGGGCGCGGCGAGCACGCGTCCCAATGGATTGATGATGCAACTGCCGCCACGCATGAGGACCGTGTTGGGATCGTCGCCCTGCTGCGCCGGATAGTCGGCGGGGAAACTGCCTCGCTTGATGTACTGGCATGCGGTCAGCACAAAACAGCGGCCCTCAAGCGCAATATGCTGCATGGTGGGAAGCCAGGTGTCGCGGTCATCGGCCGTGGGAGCGCAATAGATTTGTATGTTCTTGGAGTACATCGCCATGCGCAACATGGGCATGTAATTTTCCCAGCAAATCACCGCGCCTAGTTTTCCCACCGGCGTGTCGAAGACCGGCATGGTCGAGCCGTCGCCGAATCCCCACACCAGGCGCTCGTGGGCTGTCGGCATCAGCTTGCGGTGTTTGCCAAGCAAAGCGCCGTCCGGGGCAAAGAAGAGCGCGGTGCAGTACAAAGTGCCGCCGTCGCGCTCGATGACGCCGATCACGAGATGAATGTGATTCTCCCGCGCCGCCTTGCCAAGAGCTTCCGTGGCCGGTCCGGGCACCTCTATGGCGCTCTCCCAATACTTGCGGAACTGTTCGCGGCCCTCAGGCGTACGACCGCCAACCCGCGACCCGAAATCCAAACCTTTCGGATAGACGGAAATGAACGCCTCGGGAAAGACCGCCAAGGCAACTCCCTTGGCCGCCGCTTCAGCCGTCAACCGGCACGCTTTCTCGACACTGGCCTCCCAATCGAAGGGAACGGCCCCTGCCTGAACCACCGCGGCTCGAAATTGTTTCATGACAAATCTCCTTGCAGCTCCGTGAGAATCCCACATTAGCTCCGCAAATGTGAGCCACCCGAACCATGCGTCCAACCGACCCGGATGTCATGCTGAGCGAAGCGAAGCATCCCTGGAGAGTGTCCTACTAGGCGCCGCTCCAGGGCTTCTTGATTGAATCCTTCGGCTGCCCTTTGTCACAGGCCGTGCTGGGATTCTTCGCTCCCTTTGGTCGCTCAGAATGACATAGCAAACAACCATTGCGGGAACTTCCAACAAGGCAGAACCCACAAGCCATGAGGCACTGGTTTATCTTCCAGGAGGCAAAGGGCTTCTCAATCCATCATGCCGGCGTTCGGGCACGAAGCGCAGGCGCCGCCGCCACAGGGACTTGGTGCGCCGGAAGGTGCGGTGCTGTTGGAGCGCGGGGCAAAGGTGGAGAGCAATTGCTCCAGTTGCCGGCCATGACAGGCGGGGCACTCGGGCTCTTGTGAATTCATCACCAGGGCTTCGAAGGTGCGGCTGCAATCTTTACAGATATACTCGAAAATAGGCATAGGGCTCCGCGAAATCTGATCTGTTGCATCCATTATAGATGGAATTGCAGACTCTGAACGACGTTCTCCGATCTTCGGTCCGCTTTCTTCCACGCCGTTGGCTGCGCGGCGCACACGCGCAGACGCTGGCGGGAAACTTCCTGCCGCGTCCAAACCTGTTGCCGCCGCCTGAAGAACGACTCTTTCAAGTGGAGCCGGAGGCGCAAGTGCTTTGCCACTGCCATTGGCAGCCCGCGCGCCGGGCGCACTTCACGATTCTGCTGATACACGGGCTGGAAGGCTCCAGCCAATCGCACTACGTGATCGGCACCGGCTACAAGGCTTGGCAGCGGGGCTGGAACGTGGTGCGGATGAACGTGCGCAACTGTGGAGGCACGGAGAAGCTCTGCCCCACGCTCTACACATCGGGACTGTCGCGCGACGTGCAGAGGGTCGTCTTCGGGCTGATCGAGCAGGATGGGCTGGAGGCGATCGGTCTCGCCGGATTCTCCATGGGCGGCAATCAGGTGCTGAAGTGCGCCGGTGAGTGGGGAGCAAGTGCCCCGCCACAGGTGCGCGCGATAGCGGCCGTCTCGCCGGCATGCGATCTCGCTGCCTCCGCCGACCGCTTGCACCAGCTGCGGAATCGCGCTTATGAGCTGTGGTTTCTGCACAGTCTGTTTCAGCGCTTCCGGCGCAAGGCCCGGCTGTTTCCCGGCAAGTTCGACGTTGACTTATTGCGGAAGGCCCATAGCGTACGGCAATTCGACCACTTCATTACCGCGCGATACATGGGATTCACCAGCGCCGACGATTATTATGCGAAGGCAAGCGCCGCCCAATTCCTCGATCGAATCGCCATTCCCGCGCTGGTCATTCATTCCGTCGACGACCCGTTCGTTGTCCTCAAGCCGGAGACGGAAGCGAAGTTGGTGGCCAACCCGAATATCACGTACATGCGCAGCGAGCATGGCGGGCATTGCGCTTTTCTGGCGCAGCCGGACGGCTATGACGGACGCTGGGCGGAACAGCAGGTCGTCGAATTCATGGCCGGCGTCCAGGCGCAAGGGACATAGGGCGGGTTTAGGTTTGCGATGCGAACCGCCGAACGTCCCCACATTTGCCGACGGATGGCAAATATGGGCCACCAACCAACGGATGGCAGACACGGGCCGCCGTCAGCGTTGCGGATTCCCACTCTCTGTTGCGGCACACGCACGTCTCTCCGGATACCCTAAGCCCCATTTCACTCGCTTGTAAGGCTTATAAACAGGCTGCCACATTGTGTTGCGAACGGCGTCGGCAATCTGCCGCTCATCATGCGGCTCGGCAACACCGTCGAGCTGCGCCTGTTTGGCCACAGCGTTGCCAACGACCTCGGCAACTTCACGCAAGCGGCTGACCGAAGGCAGTAGTGTGTCCTCGGGATCGCGTGCGGCAGGAGACGCCCCGGCCAGCGCCTTGGCCGCAGCCATGAACATGGAATCCGTCACCCGGCGAGCATTCATGGCGAGCACGCCCAACCCGACTCCAGGAAAAATGTAGGCGTTGTTGGTCTGGTCGACGGCCATCGGTTTGCCATGGCGCATGATCGGCGGAAATGGACTGCCGGTGCCGATGACCGCACGTTCGTCGGTCCAAGCCATGAGATCCTGCGGCGTGGCTTCACTGCGCGAAGTGGGATTGGAGAGCGGAAAGATCACGGGACGCGCCACATTGGCGGCCATGGCGCGCACGATCTCCTCGGTAAAGGTTGCGGGCTGCCCGGAGACGCCGATCAGTGTAGTCGGACGAGCGTTGGAAACGACATCGAACAGGCCGATGCGATCCGGCTGCCGAAGCTTCCATCCTGCAATGGCGACACGCGGCTGCACGAATGGAAGTTGGAAGGTTTGAATGTCGGCCATGCCTTCCACCAGCAGTCCGTCACGATCCACCGCATAGAATTGGCGGCGCGCTTCGGATTCAGGCACTCCGGCGTCGATGATGGCTTTCAGCAATAACGAGGCGATGCCGCAGCCGGCGGTCCCGGCCCCGAGGATGACGATTCGCTGCCGCGTCAGTGGAACCCCAGTCACCTTGATGGCGGCCAGCAGGGTGCCGGTGGCGACTGCGGCGGTGCCCTGTATGTCGTCATTAAACGTGCAGAGGCGGTCGCGATAGCGGTCGAGCAGACGGCCGGCGTTGGCGCGCGCGAAATCTTCCCACTGCAACAGCACATGCGGCCAGCGGTGGTTTACGGCTTCGACGAACATCTCGATGAAGTCGTCATAGGCGGCGCCGCGCACACGTTCATGTCTCCAGCCGAGGTAGATGGGATCGGCGAGCCGCTCTTCGTTATCGGTGCCGAGGTCGAGCATGATAGGAAGCGCGTTGACCGGATGGATTCCGGCACAGGCCGTGTAGAGAGCGAGCTTGCCGATCGGGATTCCCATGCCACCCGCACCCTGGTCGCCGAGTCCCAGGATGCGTTCGCCGTCGCTGACGACGATGACTCGAACATCGTCGTGGCGGCGATGGTCGAGAATCTCGTGGATGCGATGCCGGTTCGGGTAGCTCAAGAAGATACCGCGCGGCTTTCGCCAGATGGTGCTGAAACGCTGGCAGCCCTCGCCGACGGTGGGCGTGTAGACGAGCGGCAGCATTTCTTCGATATTTTGCACCAGCAAGGCGTAGAAGAGCGTTTCGTTCGTGTCCTGCAGATCGCGCAGAAAAGCGTACTGCTGGAAGGGCGTGGGAAATCCGCGCAGAGCATCGAGCCGGCGGGAAATCTGCTCATCGAGGGAACCTACATGAGGAGGCAGCATTCCGTGCAGGCCGAATTCGTCGCGCTCCGTCTCGGTAAAAGCAGTACCTTTATTGAGTAAAGGATAGTTGATAAGGTCATAGCCGGAGACATCGACCGCAAGCATGCCATCGAGTTCGGCTGCATGTTTGGTTGCGTTCACAGGCCACCCCCTGAGTATCAGCAATCCTAACACTAAGGCAGCGGTTCAGCCGACCCACAAATCGTGTCACCGCACGCGGCGAACCATCGATTTTGCCCGGCCAATGACCGCCAGCGATCTCCCTGATGACCATTCCTAACGTCCATATTCGCTGGCATATCGGGTGAACTTTCCGCATTACTTCCACTACATATATGGGTTTAGTTAATTTTTCATACTGTATATAGTGCTGAACGGGAGTACATGTTCCAAAAAACACCCGCGAAAGGCCTAAAGAACCGGAAGTAAACGGAAGTAATCTGTTGACAGCCAGAGTTCCTGCGTTAACCTGCTCAACAGCAGTTCACCCAAGCAAGGTCGGAGCATTTCGTCCTTGAACGCGTGCCGGACGAATGAAGTTGTTCGTCGAAAGGCAGCGAAATTCTGTGGAAAGGTCAGCAGCAATGGCCGATTCGCCCGAAGTGATGAACATCAGACAGGCCTCGCAATATCTGGGCGTGAGTCCGGACACTTTGTATAAGTACGTCTCGGAAGAAAAGATTCCCGCCTTCAAGCTGGGCAACCGATGGAAGTTCAAGAAAACGATTCTGGACGCCTGGATGGAAAAGAAGAGCGCAATCGGCGAAGCGGGCGGCAAACCGCCTCAACAGGTGCAAAAGGCGCGTCTGGCGGCTACGCCGGTAAAGCGAGTGCGAATGAGCGGGACCGGGCGTTAAGGGTATAAACATGTTCGGACTAGGCAGTGGAAAACCGGTTGTCGGGCTCGACATTGGCTCAAGCAGCATAAAAGCGATTGAGCTTCGCCGAGTCCGTGGCGAGATTCAGGTAGTGAATGTCGGCGTGGAACCGCTTGCTTCCGACATCGTAGTCGACTCGATGATCGTCGACAGCGGCAGCGTAGCCAGCTCGATTACAAAGATCTTTGGCGATCACGGAATCAAGTCGAAACAGGTGGCAACCTCGGTGAGCGGCCACTCCGTGATCGTGAAGAAGATCTCGATGGCGAGCATGCCTGAAGAAGAAATAGAAGCCGCGGTACGCAACGAGGCCCAGCAACACATCCCGTTTGAGATGAGCGACGTGAACCTGGATTACCAGGTGCTCTCCGGCGAAGAGGGCGGGTCGCAGATGGATGTATTGCTGGTGGCTGTAAAGAAGGACAAGATTCTCAACTACACCAATGCGCTTCAGCTCGCGGGAAAGCAGCCGGTGATTGTCGACATCGACGCCTTCGCGCTGCTGAATTGCTACGAATTCAACTATGTGCCGACATCGAACTCGACCGTGGTACTGCTGAACCTGGGCGCCAGCGTCATGAACATCAACATCGTGAAGGGGACGACGCCACTGTTCACCCGCGATGTGAGCGTGGGCGGCAACCAGTACACGGATGCGCTGCAAAAGGAACTCGACCTGAGCTTCGATGACGCCGAGTCGTTGAAACTTGGACACCGGGTAGGTACGGTCAGCGAGGATGCCAAGACACCGATCCTTCAGCAGGTGACGGAATTAATCGTTCTCGAGATCCAGAAGACATTCGATTTCTTCCGAGCCTCGGCGAGCGGCGAACACATCGAGCGGATTTACATGGCCGGCGGTTCTTCGCAGATTCCCGGACTGATCGAGGAGTTGCAGCGTGAGTTTTCCCTGCCGGTGGAGACGCTGAATCCTTTTTTGAGGATCGACCCGCCAGCCAATGCAAGCGCTGACCTGCTGGAACAGCACGCACCACAGCTTTCCGTGGCGGTCGGTCTGGCCTTGAGAAGCTTCGAGGACAAGCTATGATCCGGATCAATCTGCTTGGCACGCCCAAAGTGAAGGCTCGGCGCATGCCCAAGGTCACAATGTCTGCGCCGTCATTGCGGATGCTGTCGATCTTGGCCGTCGCAATCGTGTTTGGCGCAGTTGCATTCATGTATTGGCGCGCTCAAAACCAGCACGAGAAAATCCAAGTCGATCTTCGCGCTGCCGACAAGCAATTAGCGGCACTGGCGGGCGTCAAGGCGGCGTATACGCAGAAGCAAAAGGAGGTCGATGCGATCAAGCATAAGTTCACCGTCATCGATCAACTCCGCGCCGCTCAGAATGGTCCCGTGCAGTTGCTGAACACGATCACGCAATCGGTGAATTCGACTGACGCCGTGTGGCTGAACAAAATGAGCGACGACGGCAAATCGATCTCCATGGATGGCATGGCGCTGAGCACGACGGCCGTGGCCAACCTTATGAGCAATCTCAACAAGTCCGGTTATTTCAAGAACGTCGAACTGAAGGAAACGTTGCAGGACGATTCGGTAAAAGACTACCAGGCGTTCACCTTCACGCTCGTGTGTGAGAAGCGGCAGTCCTAAACGGGGAATTATGGCTAGTTGGAGCGAAATAGAGCCAAAATACAAGATCGTAATCCTCAGTCTGGCGTGCGTGCTCATCGCGGCCGGGGTTTGGTATGCGATGGTTCGACCCATGGAACAGATTAACCGCGACGACCTTGCGGCGCTACAAGGCAAGAAGACCGAGATCGCGCAGTTGATGCCGTTCCAGGCACGCATCACCCAACTGAATAAGGAAATCGAGACCTATCGGCAGCAGATTGAGCAACAAAAGCAAATCGTGCCGGAGGACAAGCAGGTCGACGGGTTCATACGCATGATACAGGCGCAAGCGCAGTCGTCAGGCATCGAGCTTCGGCGATTTACCGCGATGCCCGTGGTGACGCGCGATTTCTACTCGGAGCTGCCGTTCGAAATCGAGATTGACGGCCCTTATTTCGGAGTTGTCCGTTTCTTTGAGGAGATCGGCAAGATGGAGCGGCTCGTCAGCGTCTCAAATTTGGCGATGGCGAACGTGAAGAATCCATCGCAAGCGAAAGCGAAGAAGAGTTACAAATACGCGCCGGGCGAGAGCGTGGTGGCGACCTGCACCGCTTCCGCATTTTTCAGCCCGAAGGTTCAACCGCCGCCACCACCAACCGCGAAAGCGCCCCTGGTGAAGCCGAAAAAGTAAAAGGAATCTATGGTCTGGAGAGCTGCAAGTGCGATTTTGTTACTGGCCGTCACCGGATGGGCGCAGGCCCCGGGCGATGTCCAGCAGGTTGCTCCGCTGCGGAGCCCGTTCTTGAATCCGCTTCGCGCGGCAGTGAGTCCAGCCGTGCCGGCCACGCCTCAGAGCAAAGCAAAAGAGCAGAAGCCGACGGCGACCACTCCAAAGCCCGCTACAGGCACCGCAGCGGCGCCATCCGCGACCCCTCCCGTGAAGCCAACCAGCCCGGGGGCGGTCAAAGCATTGCGCAGCGGGCGCGATCCGTTTATCAGCTCGGTATCGACCGCTCCGGAGGCCGCTGTCTGCACCTCCGGCGGCAAGCGCTGTCTGATGATCAACAGGATCAAGCTGAAGGGCGTGGTCCGCTCCGAGTCGGGCTTTATCGCGGTGGTTGTCAACGCGGCGAATCGCGCATATTTCCTGCGCGAAAACGATCCGCTCATGAACGGTTACGTGGTGCGAGTCACAACCAATGGGGTGACGTTCAAGGAAACAAGCAGGGACCGGACAGGCCATTCGGTGACTCGTGACGTTACATTGACGATGAACGGCCCGGGATCGGCCGGTGGGTAAAACGCACGCCGGCTACCGAATGGAACCGGCGCGGAAGTACAAGTTAGGGTGTCGGCTGTCTCCGAGGGCAGCCGCCGACGGTGCGCCGGAAACAAGGCGTGCCGGTTGCGAGGAGAGTTACATGAGGCTCAAGCACGTGTTTGCACTGGCGCCACTGCTATTGTTTGCGGTAATTGCGGGCGCTGCCGATACGCAACTCAAGGAGATTTCGGTAACGGCCCAGGGTGGCGCGACCGTCGTGGCGCTTGAAACCGCGGGACCGTTCACGCACAACGAGTATCGGCCCCAGCCTTCGATGGTGCTGGTGGACTTGCAGAAAGTCTCGTCTACCACCATGAAGCAGCGGCAGCGCAGCCTCGATTCGCCGCTGGTGAAAAGCTACCGGGTGCTCGAATACAAGAGTGTTGGGGGAATCGGCGTGACGCGGGTTGAGTTGACCGTGACGGACGCAGCCAAGCTCCAGGTCAAGGAAACCAAGAACGGGTTGCAATTGCTGTTCATGCCGAATGGCTCCGCCGCTGCGTCTCAGACGGCTCCGGCAGCCGCTGTCCACCCCGTGGCAACGTCGGCTCCGGCACCTAAGCCGGCGGCCGTAGTCCGCCCCGTGGCAGCAACGCCGGTGCCGGCGCCTAAGCCGGTGGCCAGCGTGCCGCCCAAGCCTGTAGCGACAACGGAGACCGCTTCGTTGCAGCCGGTTACGATCCGCAATATCGGGGTGGTTCGCACCAGCACGGGCATGGCGGTTGAAATCGAGGGAGCAAAGACGGCCAAGACTTTACGGCTGAGCGGTCCAGAGCGGCTGGTGGTTGACGTCGAGAATTCGCTCTCGGCCACCAGGCAGCGAACCATCATGGTGAATGCAGCCGATCTCAAGTCGGTCCGCATCTCGCAATTCAAATTGGCTCCTCCCGTCACGCGCGTAGTGCTCGATCTTACCGGGCCACGTGACTTCAACATCGCGAACAGGGGCAACAAGCTGGTAGTCACCCTCTTGCCGCCGAAGGTGGAACATTCGGCCAGCCTCACGCTAACCGCACCAAGTCCGAAGGTCGAAGCGCCCGCAACTTTGGCGTCAGCGGCATCGCCGCAGGTCAAACCAATCGCAGCAACTTCGCGCCTGTCCGCGGCGTTGGCCTTCGCCCCCCTGACGCAGACGGTTTCCATGAACAGTTCGACAGCGGTACTGCACCCGGTAGGATCGGCCTTCATCGACCAGACCGTGGTTAACGCGGTAGCGCAGAAAGATCCGCCGCCTCAGAAAGACACCGAGACATTTCCGCCTCAAGTCCGAAAGGCTGAGGCGCTCCCGGTAGAAAAGGCGGCTCCGGCTCCAGTTCCCGCTCCGCAAGCCGTAACGGCAAAAGCAGAGTGACACTTCCAAAGAAACTCCGGCGAAGTCAGCACCGGAGGCATTGAGCAACGCCAAGGGACAGCCATCCGGCGCTCAGAAGAATCCGGACTATGTTTTTGTGGTGCCGGATTACAAGAAGCAGACCGTGGCGCCTGTCCAGCAGACCGTGGCGCCTGTCCAGCAGACCGCGGCACCTGTCCAGCAGACCGTGGCGCCTGTCCCAGTTGCAGCTGGTCCAGCCAGTACGCGCGCCGTCGAAGCGGCAACAACCGTCGCGAAAGATCGCCCGCCGGTGTTGATCGCGCAGGCTCAGCCACAGAACGCCCCGGTATTAACCGAGCAGGTTCGGGCGCAGACACAGCCGGCAGTGACGGAACAGGTCCAACCGGAGAAACCAGCAGCACTGGCCGCGCCGGTTCAGCCGGAGAAACCGCCGGCACCGACGCCAGCGGCGAATCTCGCGCTGGAGCAGCAGAAGGCAAGCGCCAAGCCCGTGCCTCCACCGGCGGTCAAGAAGTACACCGGCGAGCCGATCTCGGTGAACCTGAAGGATGTGGATCTGAAGGACTTCTTCAGGCTGATTCACGAGATCAGCGGCCTCAACATCGTCCTTGATCCGAGCGTCAGGGGTACGCTCACGCTGGTTCTGGACGACGTGCCGTGGGATCAGGCGCTTGACGTGGTATTGCACAACAACGGCCTCGGACGCGAGCTGGAAGGCAACATTCTGCGGATCGCGGCGCAGGATACCTTCCGCAAGGAAGCAGAGGCGCAGCGGGCGCGGATCGAGGCGCAAGCGCTGGCCGTCAGCAAGATTACGGTTACCCGTTTCCTCAGCTACGGGCGCGCCAAAGATGTCATGCCGACGGTCAAGAAGCTGTTGACGACTCGCGGTGAAGTGCTCGCCGACGATCGCACGAACGCTTTGATCATCAGCGATATCCCGAGCATCATTCCCAGCATCGACCGTCTGATCACGCAGCTTGACCGCAAGACGATGCAAGTGGAAATCGAAGCCCGCGTGGTTTCGGCCACCCGAAACTTCGCCCAGCAGTTCGGGACGCAGCTCGGTTTCGCCTGGGGTAATGGGTCAACATCAATTGGCGGCAACCCGACGACGGGATTAAGTACGCAAACCTATACCTCGTCTTCGGGGTCGTTCCCCTACTTCACCAGCGGCGGAAGCATCCCGCTGTTCTCGAACCTGGCGCCAACTGGAAATACGAGTGGATTAGGCTTTTCGACTGCGGTGGGCAACTACCGGGTGGACGTTCTGCTTTCCGCCGCCGAGTCGCGCGGTCTGGCGAAGGTGTTGTCCCGGCCGCGAGTGGTGACGCAGAACAATGTCACGGCGGTGGTGCGCCAAGGCTACCGGATTCCGATTGTCACGCAGAGTCAGCTTGGCGGACCGGCGACTACGACTTATATCGACGCCTTTCTGCGGCTGACTGTTACTCCGCAGATCACGGTGGAAAATACGATCTTCCTCGCGGTCGACGTGGAGAACACGACCCCGGATTTCGGCAATTCGAGCACCACGGTGGGCGGCAATCCCAGCTTGCTGACGCAGCAGGCGACAACGCAGGTTCTGGTGAGTGATGGCGGCACGGTTGTCATCGGCGGCGTCATTCAGACGCAGACTTCAATCAACATTCAGCAGGTGCCCTGGCTTGGCAACATTCCAATACTCGGCAATCTGTTTAAGAGCCGGTCGGTGTCAACCAGCACGCAGGAGCTGATTTTCATCCTGAGTCCTAAGATCATCCAGACATAACGACCTCGGTCTTCGTTTCGAGATTGAGGGGCTGCTTTCGCGGCCCCTCATTTTTTTGGGGGGAACGATCTCAACTTCGCGCAATCGGTTACCCCATCGCAACGACTGCCCGTGACTGGTACCATGCGCCATATACAATGAGCAGCATGGACTACTCTGGACGGCAACAACGGCTGCAACTCGAGCTGCAGCGCCTGAAGCTGGATGCAATTCTGATCACGCATTTACCGAACGTGCGCTATTTGACGGGCTTTACCGGCAGCGCTGCCGCACTGTTGATCGGCAGCCGGTCGGTTTTCGTCACCGATGGCCGTTACGCCGGGCAGGCGCGCCAGCAGGTGGCACATCCGCGAGTGGTGGTACATAAAACCGGTTCGCTCATGGGAGCAGCGCGGGAGATTGCGGCGCGCAAACCGTCCCGTTTGGGTATCGAGGCCGAACACGTGACGGTGGCCACGCGCTCTCTGCTGGCTCGCCAACTGCGCGGATCGAAACTGATCGCGACCTCCGGCGTCGTCGAGGGATTGCGAATGCTGAAGGAGCCCGACGAGGTCGATGCCATTCGCGAAGCGGTGCTGCTGGGAGCGCGCCTGTTCCCGCTCGTGCTGCGGGCGCTGCGTCCGGGGCGCTCCGAAGTGGACGTGGCGGCGCGACTCGAATACGCGGCACGACGCGCCGGGGCCGAGCGCATGTCGTTTGAAACGATTGTCGCATCGGGTCCGCGGTCGGCGCTGCCGCATGGCGTCGCTTCCGACGCGCTGCTGCCAAAGCTGGGCCTCGTAGTCCTCGATTACGGTGTTATACTGCACGGTTACTGCTCTGACATGAGCCGCACGGTTCACATGGGTAAACCCAGCCGGCAAGAGAGAGGCTGGTACCGCGCGGTGTTGGAGGCGCAGCTTGCGGCGATATCCGTCGTCAGTCCTGGCGCGAAATTGTCAGAAGTCGATAAGGCTGCGCGATCGGTGCTGAAGAGTTCGAAGCTGGAAAAGTTTTTCACGCACTCGACCGGGCATGGTGTGGGATTGGAAATCCACGAACCGCCACGTGTGGCCGCCAATCAGGACGGCACGCTTAAGCCGGGAATGGTGATTACCATCGAGCCCGGGATCTATGTGCCGGGCAAGGGCGGCATTCGTATCGAGGACATGGTGCTGGTCACCAGCCGTGGCTACGAGCTTTTGACGCCCGCCAGAAAAGATTTTATGGAAGTCTGAAGGGCGACCGTATCGATATTCCACATCTGCTACTACGGCAGATATTGGGCACCGCGTTTCAAGGCTGCGTGACCGTGGCGAGCCTTGGAAATCCTGAAGTCAACGCGGTTCTTGGCCTGATAAAAAAATGAACCTGAAAGAAATCAAAGAGCTGATCGACTTCTTAATCGAGAAGGACGTGGCCGAGTTCGAACTGGAGCGCGGCGACGTCAAGGTGCGAATCAAGCGAGGGCAGTCGGCGGCGTTGTATGCGCCGGCGCCGTCTCCCATGGCTTCGCATTTTCCACCCGCAAGCTCGGTGCTTGCACCGGGCGCGCACGCCGCCCCGGCCGCCGGCGCCACGCCAGCCGTGGCTGCCGAGGAAGAGCTTCACCTGGTCAAATCGCCAATTGTCGGCACGTATTACGAGTCGCCTTCGCCCGGCTCGCCGCCATTCGTAACACCAGGCGATCGTGTAACGCAGGGACAGGTGCTGTGCATCGTCGAAGCCATGAAATTGATGAATGAGATCGAGTCGGACGTGGCGGGCGAGCTCGTAAAGATTCTGGTGAGCAACGGCCAACCGGTGGAGTACGGGCAGCCGCTGTTTTCGGTCCGGACGAGATAGTGCTCGCACCGGAAAGCGCCGGGCCGGCCATTTTCCATGTTTAAGAAGATATTGATTGCCAACCGCGGGGAGATCGCCCTGCGAATCATTTGCGCGTGCAAGGAGCTGGGCATCCGCACGGTCGCCATTTACAGCGACGCGGACCGCAATTCGCTGCACGCACGTTTCGCCGATGAGGCCATCTGCATCGGGCCGCCACGGCTGAGCGAAAGCTATCTCAACATCCCCGCGGTCATCAGCGCAGCCGAAATCAGCAATGTCGACGCGGTGCATCCCGGATATGGCCTGCTGAGTGAGAACGCCAATTTCGCCGAAGTCTGCGAAACCTGCGGCATTACGTTCATCGGACCTCCTCCGGAGATCACGCGCATGATGGGCGAAAAAGAAAAAGCCCGCATGGCGATGAAGAAAGCCGGCGTGCCGATTTTACCGGGCTCCGAGGGGGTCATCGCCTCGGTGGGAGAAGCCGGGGAGTGGGCGCGCCAGACGGGGCTTCCGGTGATCGTAAAGGCTTCGGCCGGAGGCGGCGGGCGTGGTATGCGCATCATTCGCTCGCTGGAAGAGCTGCCGCAACTATTCAATGCCGCGCAGAGCGAAGCGGCGGCTGCCTTCGGCAACGGGCTCCTCTACATGGAAAAATACATCGAGCGCCCGCGCCATATCGAGTTCCAGATGCTGGCGGACTCATTCGGCAACGTGGTGAGCCTGGGCGAGCGCGAGTGCAGCATTCAGCGGCGGCACCAAAAATTGATCGAGGAGTCCCCTTCAGTAAAGGTAACCCCGGAGCTGCGAGCCAGAATTGGCGATCTGCTGGCGTCAACGCTGGGCCGGATTGGCTATGTCAATGCCGGGACCGTAGAGTTCCTCATGGACGAAGATGACTCCCTGAGTTTTATTGAGATGAACACGCGCATCCAGGTGGAACATCCCGTAACCGAGATGCGAACCGATGTGGATTTGGTTAAAGCCCAGATTCTGATTGCGGCCGGCGCCCGGTTGTCCGACGTCCTGCCTGACGTGATCGAGCAACGCGGGCACGTCCTCGAATGCCGCGTCAACGCCGAGCATCCGGAGAAGTTCACTCCATCGGCGGGCAAGATCACGGCATTCCACACACCCGGGGAAATCGGGGTACGGGTTGACACCGCCATGTACGCTGAAGCGGTCGTGCCGCCCTACTATGATTCGCTGATCGCGAAACTGATCGTGCGCGGCAAAGATCGCGACGAGGCTATTGCACGAATGTCCCGCGCGTTGGATATGTTCATCGTCGAGGGAATCCACACGTCGATTCCTCTGCATCGGCGGATCATGAAGGACCCCGAGTTTATCGCGGGGCGAATCGATACCAAGTTCATGGAGAGATTTCTGGCGAAAGCCACCCAACCACCGGCGGCTCCGGAGGTACGGGCTGCGACTGCCCCCGTCACGGCTCCGAGTGAGCAGGTGGAGGAATCGCCCAGGAAGCATCGCGCCCGAAAGAGCGTCAAGGAACGCGGCTAGACCCGATGCGCGGAAGATGATACCGAGTAGAAGCCGGACATTCAGCCCGGCGGTGATAGTTCCGGATACGCCAGCATGGGCATTACTCTAGAGATGTGGCCGCCGCCGCTGTACGCGATTCTCGACATCGACTGCATGCTGGCGCGAGTCCAGAGCAGGAATACTCCGGAACGGGACCTTACGGGAAATCGACCCGCCGCGATCAATCCCTCTTCCGATGCAGGGTTGCTCTCCGCCGTTCTGGAATTCGCTTCGCAGTTGCACGACGGCGGCGTTCGCCTGCTGCAATACAGGGCCAAGCGGCTGCCGGCCCGATCCGCATTGGCACACGCCTGCGCTTTACGACAGACATTCCCAGGACTCAAACTCATCATGAATGACCGCGCCGATCTCTGCCTGGCGGCTGGCTTCGACGGAGTTCACGTAGGGCAGGATGACCTTTTGCCGGAAATGGTTCGCGGCCTGATTGGAAACCGCATCCTTGGTGTCTCCACGCATAGCCCTGAGCAGGTTGCCGAAGCCTCGGCGAGTCCGGCGGATTACGTTGCCATCGGCCCCGTATTCGCTACCGGCAGCAAGCTCAACCCCGATCCGGTGGTGGGTTTAGAAGGAGTGCGGCGAGCACGGCAGCTCACGACTAAGCCCCTGGTCGCAATCGGCGGCATCACGCTTGAAAACTGCCGGAAGGTGCTTGAAGCGGGAGCCAACTCCGTGGCGATCATTTCCGCGCTGATGGATCACCCGCGAGAATCCGCCGAGCAATTCCTGCTCGCCTTGTCTTAACGCGCTTCGCCCCGTGACTTTGTGACAACGCCAGGGTGTCATGCTGACTCTTCCGGTTTAGTTCAAATTCCGTTTTTTGCTCCAAAGAAATCCCCACCCTGGAGCGCCAGGATGGGGCAGAGGCGAGAGGCGTCGTCTATGGCTTAGCGACGTGCCATACGCCATTGAAGCCGTCGCCGGTAACATCGCCGGGCTTGCTATCTTTGGCCCATGTATAAACCGGCTTACCCTTATAGGCCCACTGTTTAGAGCCATCATCGCGCGTCACCACGGTCCACTCTCCCTTGGGCTTTGCGTCTGCCTTTGGGACCAGTGGCGGCCAATTCTGTGCGCATGGGCCGTTGCAGGCCGACTTGCCCGCCGCGGTATCACGATCGAATGTATAAAGCGTCATGCCTTTGGAGTCGGCGAAAATCTCTCCGGCGGCAATTTTCTTGACTTTCACGCCAGCGGGCACTTTGGCCTTTTCGGCGCCGAAGCTGCTGACGGATATCGCCAGCAGAAGAACAACGGCCATACCCAGCCTTGTCATGACTCGCATGCTGAAACCTCCATTGAAATTGTTGAGCCAGGGAACCTTGGTTGACTTCAGGAAAGACAGATTGGAACTTCTATAGACTTACAAAGGGAGATGCACCCACGACTGAGTGTAATCTTACACTACTGGATGGGGGAGAGGCGAGATAGGGCGCCGTCTTTGCACACATGCGCCCAGGATTTCAAGCACATTATTTTTTGGATGGAGACCCGTCGGGAAAGTTCGTGTCAATCCACTGAATCCAAAAATCTCTTTCCACATTGAAGCCGGCGGCAGCCGCGGCAAGCGGAACGTTTTGCAGCGACTTCGACCCAAGCCTTCCTGACGTTACTCGTCCCGCCTTCTTAAGCACTCCGGAGCGCACCAGATAAACCATCGTTTGTTCGTTGACGGCCGTGATGAACACCGCCACATTCGAGTTGTTGACGAGGTAAATCTTTCGAGCGCCCTCTATATCCAACTCGGAAGCCCACAGCGACTGCTCGACGGTGACGCTTGCGTGTGTCAGACCCAGATCGTCCGCGATGTACGGAGGTACATGTGACGGGGTACCTCGCTTCGCCGCTATTTGAAGAGCTTTGGCAAGCTGCTTGGTGGCGTCTGGTGAATTCGACGGCGATTTGGCGGAAGCGGCGGGGGGCAACTCCGCTATGGAGGATGGCTTCTGGCCTTCCGCCGGAATGGCACTGGACGACTGTGCGCTCATGGTTATCGCCTGAGTAGATACCAAAGCAAACAACAAAGCAAGCAGACAGATCGACGTAAGTCGCGTCCGCATTAGCCAACCCATTGGACTACCTCAATTCTCATGCTTAGAATGGCGCGATTGTAACTTTTCTGCTCACGCTAGAGCAAGTAAGTTGTTTCCGAAATTAGCCCCGCATTGGCTCCGCCCGCGGCTCCGCGAATATGGGCCGCTAAGCTCTACGCGCTCGGGAAGCCATACAGCTTCGCCGGGTTATCGACGAGGATGCGTTTGCGCATCGCCTCGGGCGCCCAATATGCGAGCAGATCGAGTTGCGTGGCATCCACCGGCGGCACGCTTTTGTAACTTGGGTGCGGCCAGTTGCTGCGCGCTGCAATCCCAGCGCGCTCAGCATCCTGCGGTACTGGTCGAGATGCGCTTCCACGGGAGTGAATCTGCGTCCGGCGACAAACGGATATTTCGCTCCCGGCCCGATAATATGGGCGTGGCAATCGCACGCGAGCACGCTCAGAACGGAAACGCTGTTGGCGATTCCGGGATCGCGTATCGATGAGTGGCGGGGTCGATATTTTTGGATGTCGAATCGCAGTCCGCTTAGTAGACTTGATCCGCAACACGGAATTTTCTTGACGAACTCTGGAGACAATCATGGACGTGTTGATTCTGCCGGGCGATGGCATCGGCCCGGAAACGACCGCAGCCACGATGCGGGTACTCAACGCCGTCAACGATAAATATTCGCTGGGTCTCGAATTTCATCGCGAGGAGATCGGGCTGGTTTCTTTAAAGAAGATCGGAACCACGCTGCCGCCGCACATTCTGGATGCGGCCCGCAAAGCGCATGGCGTGCTGCTTGGACCGGTGTCGCACCACGACTACCCGCCGCGTGACAAGGGAGGGCGCAATCCGTCCGGCGAGATACGCATCGGGTTGGATCTCTACGCCAATATCCGCCCGAGCCGCTCGCGTTTTGGAATGTCTTTCGCGAACAAAGAGATGGATTTGATCATCGTGCGCGAAAACACCGAAGGCTTCTACGCGGACCGCAACATGTTCTTCGGCAACGGCGAGTTCATGCCGACCGAGGATGTCGCGCTGGCGATTCGCAAAATCACCGTCAAAGGTTGCCGACGCATCGCCAAGGCCGCATTTGAAATCGCCGCCAAGCGCCGCAATAAAGTCACGGCCGTTCACAAGGCCAATGTCATGCGAGTCTCCGACGGCCTGTTCCTGCGTGAGGTCCGCAAAGTCGCACAGGATTACCCGCAGGTAAAACTCGATGAGATGATCGTCGACGCCATGGCTGCCATGCTGGTGCGCGACCCGGCGCGCTTCGACGTGATCGTTACCACCAACATGTTCGGCGATATTCTTTCCGATGAAGCCTCCGAAATTTCCGGCAGCCTTGGACTGGCCGGCAGCCTCAACGCCGGCGATGGAGCCGCGATGGGACAACCGCAGCATGGTTCCGCGCCGGATATCGCAGGCCAGGGCATCGCGAACCCGGTTTCGCTGATGCTTTCAGCCAGCATGCTGCTCGACTGGATGTCCACGGAGCACAAGAAGCCCGCGCTGGCCGACGCCGCAAAGTGCGTTGCCGACGCGGTGGAACTCGCGCTCTCCAATCCCGCGACGCGCACCCGTGACCTCGGCGGCACTCTCGGCACAGAAGCGTTCACGGATGTCGTGCTGCGCACTGTCCGTGGGTAAAGTGCCGGCGGCGAGCTGAACAACACCGCCACGTCAGCCCAACAGAAAGGCGGGACGTGGTTGCCGGTCACATGGGGCTGTGCTGGTGTCAATCATCACAAATACCTGTGACGCACATTACAGCCAAATGTTTATTCCAGACGCAAAGTAACTGTCAAGTAGTTGTCATATGTGTGGGGAAGGGATTTCTACCTCGAGATCGAAACAGCTCTGGCGCATAGAACCCTAAAGAGTGCGTTGGGGGGTATGTAGAATAGAGAGATGAGCAGGTGGGGCTGCTTGGGGTTAGAGCACCTTTTCGACAATTCATTTCGATCACGCCCCGGCATCGGGGTAGGCAAAACGCCAGGAGCATTTATGCCCGAGAACACTCTCTCAGTAGTCGACAATCGGACCGGCAAGTCGTACACGATCCCGATCAAGAACGAAACGGTTCGCGCCATGGATTTCCGCCAGATGAGGGTCAACCCCGATGACTTCGGGATCATGACCTACGATCCGGCATTCACCAATACCGCATGTTGCGAGAGTAAGGTCACGCTGATCGATGGTGATAAAGGTATCCTGCGCTACCGCGGATACGACATCGCAGAGTTGGCGGAGAATTGCACCTTTCTGCAGGTTGCCTACCTGCTGATTAACGGGGAGCTCCCTACTCCGGAGGAGGAAGTCGTCTGGATGGATGCGCTCCACTACCGCATGACGATCTTCGAAAATATCAAGAAGTTCATGGAAGGATTCCGTTACGACGCGCACCCCATGGGCATGCTGGTGAGCACAGTGGCCGCGCTATCGACGTTCTATCCTGATTCCAAGAACGTGCGGGACGCCGAGACACGGAAACTTTGCATGTATCGCCTGATCGGCAAGATGCCGATCATTGCCGCCTATGCCTTCCGTCACCGCAAGGGCCTGCCCTACGTCGCTCCGGAACCGGACCTCAGTTACACCGAAAACTTCATGAACATGCTGTGGAAGCAAAGCCACATGAAGTACTTGACCGATCCGGTTCTGGCCCACGCGCTGGACGTCCTGTTCATTCTGCACGCCGACCACGAGCAGAACTGCTCGACCAATGCCATGCGCGCGGTCGGCAGCTCGGAAGCCGATCCGTTCCTGGCGACTTCGGCGGCTGCCTCCGCCCTGGCCGGTCCACTGCACGGCGGCGCCAACGAGGCCGTGCTGCGCATGATCGCCAAGATCGGCACCAAAGACAAGGTCCCCGAGTACATCAAAGGCGTCAAGGAAGGCAAATACAAGCTGATGGGATTCGGCCATCGCGTCTACAAGAATTACGATCCGCGCGCCACCATCATCAAGAAGGTGGCGGAAGAGGTGTTCGAGGTCACGGGACGCAATCCCAAGATCGACATCGCGATGGAGTTGGAGAAGATTGCGCTGGAAGATGAATACTTCATCAAGCGCAAGCTGTATCCGAACGTGGATTTCTACTCCGGCATCATCTACGAAGCCATGGGGTTCGACTCGGAAATGTTCACCGTGCTGTTTGCCATCCCGCGGACCGCAGGCTGGCTGGCACAGTGGCAGGAGATGATTGTCGACGAAGAGCAAAAAATCGCTCGCCCACGCCAGATCTTCACCGGTATCGTTAAGCGTAGCCTGGTAAAGAAGAACACAGCCCACGCTGACTAGAGCCGTTTTCGCAAGCAGTTTGCCGAGAGCACTTCCCTGCTCTCGGCTTTCTTTATAAGAAACAAGCTGACCGGCGCTTCGGGAAGGCAGTTCTCTTATCGACTCCTAGGTGCCAGTCCTTTGGGGGCTTTCGATTATTTTTTTTGATTAGTTGACAATTTCAGCCGCGTTAAGAATTTCCAGTGTAGAATGTTCGAATTGTTTTGGATGGCCACGGCGCCGGAAGGAGACCGTACTTCCCTAGGAAGTTCCTTTCGTCGACCATTCCACAGACTTTTGAAAAACATCGCGATTCTCCGGCAACATCAGTATGTTTTGATCCGAACCTGTTGACGTAGGAATGTAGGAGTAAGGATGAGACATCTTCTTGTTGTTAAGCCCATTCTCCGATGGGCGGTTCTGATCGGCGTTCTCCTGTTAGCAGCGACCACGATGATGGCCGCCAAGCGGGACTCCAACGCCAAGAAGGACGCGCCCGCAGACCAGAAAGACACCCTACCCGCGGATCCGTCGCAGTATGTTGGGTCGGATACCTGCAAAGGTTGCCATGAGGACGCAGGCAAGAGCATCGACGCCAGCCCCCATTTCAGAATCGGTATTTCTAAGAAGATTCGCGGCGAGGCGGTCCACGGATGTGAATCCTGCCATGGACCCGGCGCGGCGCACGTTGCGGGCGGCGGCGATAAGACAAAAATTTTCAACTTCAAAGGCGCAAAGCCGGACCAAATCACGAAGCGCTGCATGACCTGCCACGAATCGAATCCTGAGCAGCGCGAGTTCGTGCGTTCGACGCACAACCAGAACGGCGTTACCTGCACCAGCTGTCACTCCGTGCATCACTCAACGCGGGAGTATCAGCTTGTTAAGGCGCAAACCCAGTTGTGCTTCTCCTGCCACGCGGAACAGAAAGGCGAGTTCCAGAAGCCGTTCCATCATCGCGTGGAAGAGGGGCTCGTCAAGTGCGGCGATTGCCATAATGCGCACGGCTCGACGACCGGGCGACAATTGCGGGCCACGGCCGACCAGAACTTCGTCTGCTTCAAGTGCCACAGCGACAAGCGCGGACCGTTCTTTTACGAGCATGAGGTGGTCAAGGTTGAAGGCTGCATGGCCTGTCACACTCCGCACGGCTCGACGAATCCACGGCTGCTGAACGTCGCGCGCATCAACTCGCTGTGCCTGCAGTGCCACACCAACATGGGCGGTCGAACCGGCGGCCCTGGGAATTCGAGCATTCACCAGCAGAATAGGTTCAACCAGAGTTGCATTATCTGCCACGCCGCCATTCACGGCTCAAACACCAGCGGTCGTTTTTTTACTCCTTAAGGAAAGGAAGAGGATGAAGAGGATAAAGATGGCAAATACAAATCAAAATTCGCCGCGGCCTCTCCTTTCGCAGGGGGTGTCGCTGGATGGGAGTCGTCGTATGAACAGGAAAGCGTTCGCTCTTCTTGCTGTCCTTGCGCTCGTGCTTCCATCGGCGGCGGCGGCGCAGGACGATGACACTGATACCAAGGGGAGTGTGTGGGGCAGATACCAGGTGCGCCAGTCGATCGAACTCGGCGGCCGGATCACCGAAACCAACGGTAACCAGCAGATGTACGACACCCTGGTCAACCTGCAGAGCGGTCCCCGGCTGCTCGGGCAGGAGCTGTCGTTGCGGTCCATGGACCGCAGCGGCGGACTGTTCGACACTTTGAACCTAAGCAGCTTCGGGCTCGGTGGCGATCCCAACGACGTGATCCGCCTGCGCATCGAGAAGAATAAGTTGTACAACTTCGTCGGTCTCTACCGGCGCGACCAGAACTTCTTCGACTACAACCTGCAGGCGAACCCACTCAACTCGGTTTACCCGCTTTCGCCTCTGACGTCCAACTTCGGGTACGTCAACAGCCCGCACATGCAAGACACTACCCGCAACATGGGCGACTTCAACCTCACCCTGTTTCCCCAGTCGGCTATCCGCTTCCGCCTGGGCTATTCACGCAATGACAACCAGGGAAATGACTTCAACACCATAGGCACCTCAGCCTTTGGCTTCGTCAACGCTTTCCGCATGCGCTCGGACCGCTACACGTTTGGCGTGGACGTGCGGCCGTTCAAGCGCACCACCATCAGCTTCGACCAGTCTTACGTGCATGACAAGGTCGACAACAGTGACTCCTACCTCAATGCGAACGGCTTCCCCGTTGCGGGTCATTCCGCGCTTGGTCTGGTCAACATCGGGTTCCCCTACGCTCTGTCCCCCTATAACCTGCCGTCTGCCAATTGCTTCGTGACGAACGGCTCAATTGCAACCAACTGTACTAACGGCGCCTACTCCTGGAACTTTGCCGACAACATTCGTACCGATATACCAACCTCGCAGGTGTCGCTGCAGTCGAACTACTTCCGCAAGCTGGACATCACGGCCAGCGGTAGTTACAGCGACGCCAACATGGGCGCGAACCTCAACTTCCCCACGCGGACAGGGGCTGGCACTGCCACTTACCTTTCTGGCAAAGCAGTCGCTGAAAGGATAGAGGGCAACGCCAATCTGGGGCTTACCTATCACATCAGCAAGGCTTGGAGTGTCTCCGATCAGTTCCGCTGGTTAAACTGGCACGATCCGAACTCGCTGCAAACGACAACGGATACCTGCCTCTCAAGTGCTAGTTCGGCCAATACGACCTTGTTAACGCCCTTACGCCCTCGGAACAACCGGCCAGGCCTGCCTGATTCCGTCGAGCATTTTGTCAACGCTCGCCGGTCCGGGAGGCTCGGCCGTCAACCCCGCTACCTCCGGAACCATTCAGACCGGCACTGCGGGGCTCACATTCCTGGGCGAGCGAACCTACACCAACACCGCCAAGCTGAACTGGACTCCGAGCCGCAAATTCAACGCCTATATCGGCTATCGCTATGGGCGTCTTGAAGAGGACACCAAGGGGTCGCCGGACATAGTCGGTACGCTAGCCCAAATCACTCCCTTACATGTTGCACCGCTCGGCGCCGTTGCCAACGGAGCACTAACACCGGCAACTCCCGTTGTGCTCACTCCGCTGGTCGCCAAGGTCGACCAGCATACCGCGTTGGGAGGAGTAATTTTCCGTCCGACCAGCGCGTGGCGCATCAACGCCGATACCGAGCTGCTGTACGCGGACCAATGCTCGGGATGTGGGCTACCTATTGGTGGTTCGAGCTTCAACACTCTCGCTTTCACCAACATCAGCCCGCGCCATGAGCAGCGCTACCGCGTGGGAACCACTTACAAGTTCCCGAAGTGGGTCACCCTGAACGCCAGCGTCCACATCATTGAATCGCGCAACGATTACGGCGCTTCCAATCAAGGCAACAGTCCGAACCTTGCCTTCCAGCCCAGTGATACTGCAGCCTACGGCAATCAGAACCACTCCCGGACCTATACTGTCGGCTTCAGTCTAGACCCAAGCCCCCGGTTTGGCGTGGATATGGGGTGGACGTATCTGGACCAGAAGATCACGGCCGCTACATGTATGATAGTTAATCCTCTCCTCGTAGCCACGCCAGCCATACCGGCAGCGTCGGCCAGCTGTTACCAATCGTCGGGCGATCTTCCCGTTTTGTTGCAATATGGGGAGGATACCAACACCGCTTACCTCAACTTGCGATTCAAGCCGATGAAGCGGGTCACGCTCAACGCAGGCTATCAGCTGACCAGCAGCAGCGGATACAATAACTGGCTGCGCATGGATTCCGGGAACCAACTGTTCCTGGTCAGCACGTATAACACCGTTAACCCCGGCTCTGCCGTGATAACCGGCACGCCGGGCGCCGGCACGATTGGTGGTCTTGGGCTCGGCCCGAATCCCTTGGTCCCTAACGGCTCGCTCGACACCAACTGGCACAAGGCCTATATGGGCGTGACCTTTGATATACACAAGGGGTTGGCCTTCAAGGGAACGTGGTCCTACTACGACTACAACGAGAAGGATGTGGAAAGCCTTTCCGTGCTGTTGCCGCGTGATTTCCACACCAATGTTGGAACAGTCTCATTGAAGTATTCGTTCTAGGATTAGCTAACACGGATTGGACGGGACGGCCTTTGGGCGTCCCGTTTTTTTTGCGCGAACGAACCCTGTCAATTGCGTTCCGTGTCACCGGGAAGCTAAGTTGCTGATTTTACTAGGAAAATAGTTTTTAAAACGATGTCGCAATGCCCTGGCAAAATCAGGTATTCTGTATCCAGAGGGCGATGTAAAGGGGAAGTCTCCTGAGGACCGGGTTAAGCAGGCGGCAAAATCGTTGCCGCCTGTTCGCTTTTTGCACCGAAGCCGGTGCGTTGGCGATTTCCGCAGCTCTGAAACTTACTTCACTTTCTTTTCCAGCGCACGCCGTCTTTAGTGTTCTCCAGAATCACGCCTTGCTCCGCCAGTTGATTTCGAACCGCGTCGGAGCTCTTGAAGTCTTTAGCTTTGCGCGCCGCGGAGTGTTTGGCTACCAGCTCTTCGATTTGAGCATCGGTGAGCGCGGCTGCTTTGGCCAGCTCGCGGACTTCGGCTGAAATCTTATCGCCAAGGCCTTCGGCTTCGGCCCACTCCACCACGCGACGGATCTTAGCGGCGTCGTCGTCGGCCAGCACGGCGAAGATAGCGTCGAACTTGGCGAGCGCCCGCAGCAGTGCTGGAACGTCGTCTTTGTGCACCTCGGCCTTGTCGGCGGCAGCGTTCACGTCGCGAACCAAGTCGAACATAGCTCCCAAAGCCTGCGCCGTATTGAGATCGTCTTCCATGGCGACGCGCAAGGCAGTCATGGTTTCGGCGGCCATCGCGGAAACCGCCTGATTCGTGCCTTCGGGCCATTGCCCGGTTTCCAGACGCAGCTTGAAATTGCGCAAGCGATCTACCGAGGCCGCCGCCTGCTTGAGTCCGTCGAAGGTGAAGTTAAGCTGCTTGCGATAAGGAACAGATGCCAGCAGGAAGCGAATGGAGGACGGCTTATGGCCCATGAGCACCAGGTCGCGCAAGGTATAAAAGTTGCCGAGCGACTTGGACATCTTCTCGCCCTCAACCAGCAGGAAGCGCGAGTGCACCCAGAAATGCGAGAACTCCTTGCCGGTGAGCGCTTCCGATTGCGCGATCTCATTTTCGTGATGCGGAAAGATCAGGTCCTCGCCGCCTAGATGGATGTCGAAGCTCTCGCCCAGGTATTCCATACTCATGGTGGAGCACTCGATGTGCCAGCCCGGACGCCCGGGGCCAATCTCGGTTTCCCAGCTCTGCTCGCCGGGTTTTGGGGCCTTCCACAGGGCGAAGTCACGCGCATTGTCTTTGTCGTATTCGTCCACGTCGACGCGCGCACCGTCGGTCATGCCCGCGAAGTCTTTCTTGCTGAGTTTGCCGTACTGCGGAAAGCTGGAGATGCGGAAGTAGTACGAGCCTTCATCGGTGCGATAGGCGTTGCCCTTGGCGACCAGATTGGCAATAAAGTGCGCCATCTCCGGGATATGCTCGGTTGCCCGCACCAGCTTCTCTGGCGATTCGAGGTTGAGCGTCTGCATGTCGTCCAGGAAAGCCTGTGCGAACTTCGCGGTGTAGTCGGCGATCGGCACGCCCTTTTGCATGGCATTGCGGATGATCTTGTCGTCGACGTCGGTGATGTTCATGACATGCTGCACCTTGTACCCGCTTTGCAGCAGGAAGCGGCGCAGCACATCGACCGCGATGAATGTGCGGAAGTTGCCAATGTGACCGTAATCGTAAACCGTGAGCCCGCAGGCATACATGCGGACGAGGTTGTCCTCGCGAGGTTTGAATTCCTGAACTTTGCCGGAGAGCGTGTTATAAAGCTGGAGCGCCATAGTGCGTCCTTATCCAGAACTGAATCTCTGATTTTAGACCAGTTTAGCGAAAGGTGTAGTCGTGGAATAACCTGGCGGACGCGCGGCGTCCTGACAAGTGCTGTCACCTGAGGGCGCGGCGGGGTCAAACAGGGGCGGGGCTGGATGGTCGGTTACGGAATCTGAACCCCTGTTTCATTTCATGTACCATATCTGCGGGAGTGGCGTTTATGCGGCGAACGACGACAATTGCAATTTCTCTTCTGCTCTTGCTGACCGCGGCTGCAGCTCAGATCACGTTTAACCCCAAGCTCTATGACCCTGACTCCAACGCCAAAGCGGAGATCGCCAAAGCACTCCGTGAAGCTGGACGGGAGCACAAACGAATTCTTCTAGTCTTTGGCGCCAACTGGTGTCCCGATTGCCACGCGCTCGACTATCGATTCCACCAGGAGCCGATCAAGGCGCTGGTGGAAGACAATTTCATCGTCGTTCACGTGGATACCGGCGAGGGCGAGGGACGCTACGCCAAGAACATCGACTTGGCGGATCAATACCAGATCCCGCTGAAAAAGGGGATACCGGCTATCGCCGTACTGTCGGAGAACGGCCGACTGCTGAGTAGCCAGAGGGATGGGCAGTTCTCATCGGCGCGCCGGCTCGACCCGCAGCAGATTGTCGAATTCCTGAATCAGTGGAAACCGAAGCGCAGCTCGTAACCCCACATTAGCCAAAAACAGGCAAATGTGGGCCACCAATTTTCTTGAGATTCCGGACCCCAAGGGGATTGGTCAGTGTTTCCAACTCCAACCGTATCCCGCGTAGAACAGATTGGAGTCTGCGCCCGGGTTTCGGTCGGCTGAGTTGGCGTTGGAAATGTGGTGAAATTTGTAGCCTATGCTGACGGACTGGTTCTCCCGGTGCCAGATCTGCACACCCGCTCCCCAGCCGACCCCGAAGTTGAATTGCGATGATCCGCTCACGGGAACCTGCTCGGCAAAATACAGGACGCCCGCTGTGCCATTGATATAGGGCTGGAGCGCACGATGGCGGCGAAAATTCACTTGCAGCCCGATGGGAGAAGTGCCGCCGCCGTAGATTGTGCGCCGAGTGCCGGGGGCGTCGACCTGCACCACGCTGGTTCCCCGCACCACGTTGACCTGCCGCGGTTGGCTGATGAGCGGCGAGTGGAACCATTTCAATCGTGTATTTCAGGGCCCAATGGTCGCGGGCGACAATCACCCGCGCATACTGAAAATTCAGCTCGGTAAAAGGACGGTCCGTGGTAATGCCGATTAGCGTCGGATTGTTTGGCGAGTACCCGGCCCAGAAGCCAAGTTCATTGGTGCCGCGGTCGAGCGAGCGGCCATCGGAGGCGGCGAAGCTTGCCACGGCCAAGAGCAGCAGGCATAGGGTTACGGCAGCAGGTTTCGAGGTAAGGGCTCTCATCTCGCTCCTCTCGATTTCTCGTCTTTTCTCATCCGGGCGTCCCACCTACGTCAGCTTACCTGTAGCGGCAAAGGCGCGCCAAACAAAAACGCGGCCTTCTCCGGCAATGTTTGGCGGCGCGGCTGTCGGGCAATCTGGTACTATTCGTCTTTCCATGAATCACACCGGCGCAAATGTCGTTCGCATGGAAGCGGAAGCCTTGCGGCAGTTGGCCGACCGCATCGCCGGTCCCATGGCGGGGGCTTTTTGCCGCGCCGTGGAGTTGCTGTCGGGCTGCGAGGGACGCGTGGTTGTGACCGGCTTGGGAAAGAGCGGCCTGATCGCGCGCAAGATTGCCGCCACGCTCAGCTCGACCGGAACCCCGGCGCTTTTCCTGCATCCGACGGAAGCTCTACACGGCGACCTTGGCATGATCGTGCGGGGCGACATCGTGATCGCACTCTCGGCCAGTGGCGAAACCGAGGAGATTCTTGAACTGCTGCCGAACATCAAGCGGCTGGGCATCGCACTCATCAGTTTTACCTGCGACCCGCTCTACCCGCCGAACGCCCACCCCAGCAATCCAAATGCTGGATTGCCGGGGGCCCCGTGCAGCCACAGTTCGCTGGCGCAGGCCGCCGATATCGCCATGGACTGCTCGGTGGCCAAAGAGGCTTGCTCGCTGGGGCTGGCGCCCACCACTTCTACCACGGCCATGCTCGCCTTGGGCGATGCCATTGCCGTCGCGCTCTCCGAGAAACGCGGCTTCCGGGAAGAAGACTTCGCCAACCTACACCCAGGCGGAAAGATCGGCAAGCGCCTGATGCGGGTGTCGGCCTTGATGCATACCGGCGACGCGATCCCAAAGATTTCGCCGCGGGCGCGGATGGCCGATGCGATCTTCGAGATGTCGAGCAAGAAGCTCGGCATGACGGCCGTCGTGGAAGGAGAGCTGCTCGCCGGGGTGATCAGCGACGGCGACTTGCGCCGGTTGCTGGAACGCCGCGGCAAAGAAATCCTGGACCTCACGGCGGGCGAATGCATGACCCGGACACCGAAAACGATCTCGCCGGACGAGCTCGCCACGGCGGCCCTGGAGGTGATGGAGCAAAAGAAAATCACTTCCCTCGTCGTCGTAGACGGCGAAGGCCGGGTCCAGGGAGTGCTGCATCTGCACGATCTGTGGGGCACACAGATGTTTTAGCCTTGAACGCGAAGTAGTATGCGTCCGGCAATGACTTTTTTGAGGTGTCATTCTAAGCGACCACCGGGAGCAAAGAATCTGCTTTGCTTTCGGATACGAGAAAAAGCAGATCCTTCGCTTTGCTCAGGATGACACTCACGCGATTATTTGATTAACACGAAGTGTCTCCGGGACACCGCACCGAGCGCAACTGCGCACGCAGGACAGTCATCCATGACTTTTGTACCGCAGCAGGAGATTCGCATCACCAACACAGCGGATTATCGCGAGCGCTACGCCAACAGCGTACAGATACGCGTAAACGTCTGGGACTTCTTCCTCGTATTCGGCACGCTACAGCCCAGCGAGACGCATGTCGAGGTGCAGAACTTTCAGGGGGTCTACCTCAGTCCGCAGCAGGCCAAGGCGCTGGCCGGACTGTTAGCGCAAAACGTCGCCAATTATGAGCAGGCGTTTGGCGAGATCAAGCTCGATCCCAAAATGGCGCCTGGCCCAATCCACTAGAGCATGGTTAGGTAGATGTCCCAACACAGCACGCCGGGCGGGATGTCATCCCAGAATTTCCGGCCCATCGCGGGGGATACCTTCCGCGAATCTGGTTAGCACCAGCGATGGAACGGGAGCCGCAAAGCCCTTCGCCCCCTTCGGCGCAATTGAGGCCAACTGGCCCGCACGCGGGGCCGCTTCCGCTGGGCATTGATTTCGTCCTGATCTTTTTCGCAATTTTTGCCCTGCACGCAACACTGCTGCGGCTGCCTTATTTTTCAGACGAGGCCGGTTATTTTGTTCCGGCCGCTCGCGACATTCTCCTGCATGGAAAGCTGATCCCGCAGACTACGCTCTCCAACGCGCATCCTCCACTGGTGATGCTCTGGGTTGCGATGTGGTGGAAGCTGAGCAGCTTTGTGCCGGTCGTGACGCGCACGGCCATGTTGATGCTCGCCGCCTTCGGCCTGCTTGGTTTTTATCGACTGGCGGAGCGCGTGGCCAACCGGCAGGTTGCGCTGGCATCGCTCGGGCTGACGGCGATTCATCCGGTAATCTTCGCGCAGAGTTCCCTGCTCCAGCTCGATATCGGTGCATTCGCCTTTACAGCCTGGGCCGTCTATTTCTACATCACGGGGCGGCGCATGGTTTCAATCGGCTTTTCCGCTCTGGCCACGCTGTCCAAGGAAACGGCCTTCATCACTCCCCTGGCATTTCTCGTCTTGGAGGTTGCTGGTTATCTACGAAGCCGTGCCGCGCTGCAACCCCAACGAGGGCGCGCGCTAGGAAGCCCGGTGGCAGCGCTGGCGCACCTGCTCGCCGCAGCTCCGCTGTTGGCGTGGTATGCCTATCACCATCTGCAAACTGGCCGGATCTTCAACGCGGAGTATTTGTCGTACAACGTCTGGAGCGCGTTCGATCCTCGACGCATTCCGCTCGCGGCGTTGATGCGCCTGTGGGAGGCGGCGGGATGCATGAACCTGTTCATGCTGACCATACCAGCCCTGATCGTATGGAGGCTGAGGTCTGCGCCGTCAGACGTCATCGATCGCCGCGTGCAGGGTGTATTTTGCATGGTGATTGCGGCCTATGTGGTGGCACTGTCGTTCGTAGGCGGCGCCGAACTGGCGCGCTACATGATGCCGGTGATTCCGCTGGTGATTATCCTCGCGGTTGCGGAACTCTATCCCGGCAAGCGCGACCAGAGTACGCATGACCAGCGACGTGCGATTATGGTCTGGCGCGCCTGGTGCGTGGTCTGTGCCGCCGCTTTCGTGCTAGCGCTGGTCATGAGTCCGCTCATGGAGAATCGCGCCGGAAGATAACCTCACTTACGCGCGTTTCGTCCGCCTGCACCAGCAAGCCGCCGCCTATTTGGAGCGGCACTACGCGCATGATCGGATTCTGACCGCCTGGCCCGCATCCGACGAGTTGAACCGGCCTTTTCTTGGCTACGTTTCCAGCCCGCTCGCGGTGGTACGGATCGAGAACTTCGCCGCCTCGGAAATTTTCAAGGCGGCGCAACAGCGGCAAGCCTTCGATGTTGCTTTCGTGTTTTCCACAAAGTATGATCCGCCGGCAAATCCGCTCAGCCACGTCGCCTGGTGGAGCCGCATGGAAGAGCGCTTTTTCGACTATCACCACGATCTTTCGCCGGCGATTGTGGCAAGGCTGCTGCACGGCCGCATTGTGTGGGAGCAATCTTCAGGCGGTGAGTGGGCAGCGATTATCGAGCTGGATGAGATTCGCAACGCCCTCGGCCATCCGTCGCCGGATTGGACACCAGTTGGCGGGCGGTCAGGAATATCTGCTCGAACATCGCAACCGTCAGCTTGCCGGTTGCCGTGTTTTGATTCGAAGGATGGTAGGAAGCCAGCAGGATGACCCCGTCCGGCATCGTGTACTGGGCGCCGTGACCAAAGCTGTAACCGCTCTTGCTCTTCAGCACGCCGATCCGTTTCAGATGATTCAGGTAGGCATCGAAGCCGATCCTGCCCAGCGCGACGAGGACCTTCATTCGCTTGAGGGCCGCCAATTCGCGATCGAGAAAAGGCGCGCAGTTAGCGATTTCCTGCGGAGACGGCTTGTTATCCGGCGGAGCGCAGCGCACAGCGGCCGTGATGTAGGCGTCCAGCAAGCGCAGTCCGTCGTCGCGGCTGTCGGCGTTGGGCTGCGACGCAAAGCCCGTGCGGTGCAGGATCGGGTACATGAAGCGTCCCGAGGCATCGCCGGTGAATGGCCGGCCCGTGCGGTTGCTGCCGTGGGCTCCGGGCGCGAGCCCGAGAATGATCACCCTGGCCTTTGGGTCTCCGAAACCGGGAACCGGCTTGGCCCAGTAGTCGTGATCGAGATAGGCGCGGCGCTTCTCGCGTCCTACGGTTTCGCGGAACTCGACCAGACGCGGACAGCGCCGGCAAAGAACCACTTCATTGTTGAGGACATGCAGGGCGGAGGGCATGAACCTATTTTAGAGCTTGTTTTATAAGTCGATCACGGGAGAAAGGCCGGCATCTCGTCGCGGCATGCTTGAGCCGATCTCCTAACCGAAAGCGCCGGGACAAATACCGGCGATCAATCGGCCTTTCGTCCGCAGTCGCGTACAATAGACAAGGTGGGACTTGAGTCCACGCACCGGCCGGACGCGTCAGAGTTGATCCGTCAGCTCCGAATCAAACAGAGTTGTTGGCTTCTGGGCGGACGGGTTTGACCGGGTTCGGTTGCCTCTCTTACACTATTTTTTCGCTTTGCTTGCGTCGGCTCCACTGGGCGCGAAGCTGAAGTCCCGGCGCGAGCCGTAGGTGGCCAGCCTTTTTGGCGCACACTTTACACTGATCTGAAGGCACTTCCTTGACTCCAATAGAAGAAAGCAAGACCGAAACTCCTAACCCCTGTCAGCGAGAGGTTTCCATCGAGATCCCCGCCGATGTGGTGGCAAAAGAAGAACAGACCGTTATCAGCGAACTTCAGAAGCATGCCCGGGTTCCGGGCTTCCGGCGGGGCAAGGTTCCGGCTGCCATCGTCCGCCAGCGCTTTAGCGAAGATATCAAGAGCGAACTTGTCGAGCACTTGATTCCGCGTTACTTCCGACAGGAAACGGAAAAACAGCACCTGGTTCCGGTTTCGCAACCACAGGTGACGGACCTCGATTTGGCTGGAGGCAAGCCGATGCGCTTCAAGGCCCGCTTTGAGGTCTTGCCGGAAATCGACGTCAGCGGATACCAGGAGATTCATCCTGAAAAGATCGAGATTTCGGTGACCGACGAGGAGGTCGACCAGGCGCTTGCGAACATTCGCGAGCAGCATTCGACCTACGAAAACGTGGAGGAGGCTCGCCCGCTCCAGGACGGCGACTATGCCCAGGCCGGATTCACCGGAACGTCGGGGGAAGCCGATGCCAAGCCGATCAACGTCGACGACGTGCTGGTGGAGATCGGCGGCAGCCAACACAATGGCGGAGTTCAGCAACAACCTGCGCGGCGCCAAGGCGGGCGAAGCGCGCAGCTTCGATGTCACCTACCCGCAGGAATTTTCGGACAAACGGCTGGCAGGCAAAACGGTTCACTACGAAGTCCAGATAAAGAGCATCAAACGTAAGAGCGCGCCAGAGCTGACTGACGACTTCGCCAAAGAAGTCGGCAGCGAGTTCGAATCGCTGGAGAATCTGAAACTTCGGATACGGGAGAGCATCCAAGCTGGTAAGCAGCAGGAAGAGGAGCACCGCGCCAAGGACAAACTGGTGCAGGACCTGGTGACCAAGTTCAATATCGCCGTGCCCGAGTCAATGGTCGAGCAGCAGATTGACACCCGGCTGGACCGGGGCATGCGCGCCCTGGCCGCACAGGGAATGCGGACCGAAGACTTGAAGAACATGGATATGGGCCGTTTGCGCGAAGGCCAGCGGCAGGCTGCACGCCGGGAAGTTCAGGCATCTTTACTGCTCGATAAGATTGCCGACGTGGAGACCGTCGAGGTCAGCGACGAAGAGCTGAATACAGAGATCGAATCTCTCGCCAAGCAGATGCAACAAACGGCGGAGGCCGTCCGTAAACGGCTGGAAGAGAATGGCGCGGTCGATCGTATACGGGCACGGATCAGGAACGACAAGACTTTGGAAATGCTGTACAGCAGGACGGCGTAATACGTTTTTTCTGGAGTGCAACAAGACGGGGAGTTCCGGAACGGGAGCTGCGCTTCCACACGGTGCCCCGGAAGCATTGAATCGCTAGTATTATGGATCGGGGCGCGTCGTGCTGGAAGCGGCGGTGACCCTGCAAGCCGTTTTTCCGAGCGGGATTCCACCCCACCACGCGTAACGCGCAGTGGGGACCGCTTGAACGCGCCGCCGCCTTTTGATATCGCAACCGTGGCGGAGAGAGCGCACAGATGATAAAGGAGCGAACCTATGCTTGTGCCCATGGTAGTGGAACAAACCAGCAGGGGCGAGCGTGCGTATGACATCTACTCCCGTCTGTTGCGGGACAACATCATCTTTCTCGGGACACCAATCGACGACCAGGTAGCGAATCTCATCATTGCCCAATTGCTTTTCCTGGAAGCGGAAGATCCCGAAAAGGACATATCGCTCTACGTCAATTCGCCCGGCGGCTCGATTACGGCCGGCATGGCGATCTACGATACTATGCAGTTCATACGGCCCGACGTGGTGACCATCTGCATCGGGCAGGCGGCGAGCATGGCTGCGCTGCTGCTGGCGGGAGGCGCCGCGAAAAAGCGGTTTGCTCTGCCCACGTCACGCATCCTGATTCACCAGCCGCTTATTATGGGCGGAGGCATCTCCGGACAAGCAACCGATATCGATATTCAAGCGCGCGAAATTCTCCGCATGCGTGAGATCACCAACCAACTGCTCGCCAAACACAGCGGCCAGATGCTGGAGAAAGTGGAGCGCGACGTGGAGCGTGATTTCATCATGAACTCGCAACAGGCCAAGGAATACGGGCTGATAGACGAGATTATTTTCAAGCATCGCTAGGGTATCGCGCTGCCTTTTCGGGTCGGGTGGTCACCCGAGTGCAGCAATGGGGACTTCCATTGGGAGCAAAGTTGTAGTTCAATAGGCCGGGCTTGGATCAGCGATATGCTGGTCACGATGGCCTTTGACAGGCGGGAGCGTTCCCGCACCGCTTGGCGGACCAGGCGGAGCAAGAGATCGGCAAGTGCATGGTAAGTATCGAGGAGTCACATGAGAAGGTCAGGTTCCGATGAAGTTTTGCGATGCTCCTTCTGCCACAAATCTCAGGACGCTGTCGCCAAGTTAATCTCTTCCCCCAGCGATTACCCACGGGCTTATATCTGCGACGAATGTGTTGCGGTCTGCAATTCGATTCTCGAGGACGACCGCAGCGAAGCGCAGCCTTCCGCCGCTCCGAGCCAGTTGCCGAAGCCGCATGAGGTAAAGGCCTTTCTCGACGAGTACGTCATTGGCCAGGAACAGACAAAGAAGAAGCTTGCGGTGGCGGTTTATAACCACTACAAGCGCGTCTACATGAACAAGCAGCGGAACAGCGATATCGAGCTCTCGAAGTCGAATATTTTGCTGATCGGTCCGACCGGCACCGGCAAGACGCTGCTTGCGCAAACTCTGGCCAAGATGCTCGACGTGCCCTTTGCCATCGTCGACGCCACCACGCTTACCGAAGCCGGATACGTCGGCGAGGATGTCGAGAACATCATCCTGAAGCTATTGCAGTCAGCCGACGGCGACGTGGCGCGGGCCCAGACCGGAATCATTTATATCGACGAAATCGACAAGATCGGGCGCAAGGACGAGAACCCCTCGATTACCCGCGACGTGAGCGGCGAGGGAGTGCAGCAGGCTTTGCTGAAGATTCTTGAAGGCACAGTCGCCAACGTCCCGCCGCAGGGCGGACGTAAGCATCCGCATCAGGAATTCACCCCGGTTGATACGACGAACATCCTGTTCATCTGCGGTGGCGCATTTGTTGGTCTGGAAAAGGTGATCGGACGACGCGTCGGAAAACGGGCGATGGGGTTCCGCTCCGACGAAGCCCAGGGCCAGCCGCAGCAAGAGATGATCGGCGCTGCCAAGCGCGACAGCGAATTGCTGCGCAAGGCCGAGCCACAGGACTTGATCAAGTTCGGCTTGATTCCCGAATTCGTGGGCCGCATGCCTGTGATGGGAGTGCTTGAGGATCTGGATGAGGATGCGCTGGTCGAGATCCTGACCAGGCCGCGCAACGCGATCACCAAGCAGTACCAGCGGTTGTTCGAGTTTGAGAACGTCAAACTTTGTTTCACACCCGATGCTCTGCGAAGCATCGCTCACGAGGCTACGCTGCGCAAGGTTGGCGCTCGCGGGCTGCGGATGATCCTGGAAGAGTTGATGCTTGACCTGATGTATCACCTGCCAAGCCAGAAGAAGGTGAAAGATTTCGAGGTGACTCGCGAGATGGTCGAAAAGCGCGACCTGGCGATCGCCATGTTGGAAAAGGCGGGCTAATCGGTTCGCGATTCTGTTCGGACGAAGGGCTTGCGGGAAGCAGGCCCTTTTACTCGTTTGGGGCAATGCTTCCCGGTTCGTGGTCATTACGAAAGGTCAGCGTACCGCGGGCTTTCTTAACGCTTTAGGCCTTGTAGCGGCGTGCTTTTGGAAAGATTTTCCCGCCGGAAGCCTTCCCGAATCAGAATTCGTCATCGAAACAATTAGGGGCCGTATCTACTAGGGTATTACAGTCCAGGGCGGTGGTTGCCGTAGGAAGTTTCATGTAGTAGGCTCGAAATAGCCGTCGGCCCCGGAGCGAAAAATTGAAGTTGGGCCAAACAGGGAGCTGTACTGAGTGAGTTCTACCAAAGAAAAATTCGAGACCAAAAAGCTGCCGATGATGCCCATCCGGGACGTCGTCATCTTTCCGTTCATGATGACGCCATTTGTCGTAGGGCGCGAATCGAGCGTGCGGGCGCTGGAAGAGGCGTTGGCCCACGACAAGAGGATTTTCCTGGCCACGCAACACGATGCCAGCATTGACGAGCCGAAGCCGAATGAGATCTACCAGGTGGGCACGATCGTCAATATTGTGCAGAGTCTCAAACTCCCTGACGGGAACATCAAGGTGCTGGTCGAAGGGCTCGAGCGCGGCAAGACGTTGCAGGTGACCGAGGTGGGAGGCTACCTTGAGGCGTCCGTCCGCACGGTGAAGAATACGATCGAGGTGACGCCCCAGATCGAAGCCGCCATGCAGCGCGTGATTTCGCAGTTCGAGCAATACGTAAAGCTCTGCCAGTCGCTCAACTACGAAACCATGGCCGCCACGGTCCGGCCGGACGATATTGCCAAGCTGACCGACACCATCGCCGCCAATCTTCAGCTCACGATAGAAGAGAAGCAGGAACTGCTTGAAATCTTCGATCCCGCCGACCGTCTGAACCGCGTGCTCGACGTGCTGGATATAGAAATCGAGAAGCTGAACATGGATCGCACCATCCAGTCGCGGGTCAAGCGGCAGATGGAGCGCGCGCAGAAAGAGTACTACCTCAACGAGAAGATCAAGGCGATCCAGAAGGAACTCGGGCGCGGCGAAAAGAGCGAGTTCGACGAGTTGAAGAAGAAGGTTGACAGCTCCGGTATGCCGAAGGACGTTCACGAAAAGGCGCTGCAGGAGCTCAAGAAGCTGGAGGCGATGCCTCCGATGTCGGCCGAATCCACCGTCTCCCGCAACTATCTGGATTGGCTGCTGGCCGTGCCCTGGAAGAAGAAATCGAAGGAAGTCCGGGACATAGAGTTCGCCGAGAAAGTCCTGAACGAAGATCATTACGGACTGGAAAAGATCAAGGATCGTATTCTCGAGTTCCTGGCCGTACGGCAGTTAGTGAAGAACCCGAAGGGTTCGATTCTATGTTTCGTCGGACCTCCAGGGGTCGGCAAGACTTCGCTCGGCATGAGTATCGCCAAGGCGACCGGGCGCAAGTTCGTGCGCATGTCGCTGGGCGGAGTTCGCGACGAGGCGGAGATTCGCGGTCATCGCCGCACCTACATCGGCGCGCTGCCCGGACAGATCATCCAGATGATGAAGAAGGCCGGAACGAAGAATCCGGTCTTCATGCTCGACGAAGTCGACAAGATGTCCGCGGATTTCCGCGGCGATCCGTCTTCGGCGCTGCTGGAAGTGCTCGATCCGGAACAGAATTACATGTTCATCGATCACTACCTGGACGTTGAATACGATTTGTCGCAGGTGTTCTTCATCGCTACGGCGAATGTGCTGCACACGATTCCCGCGGCTCTGCAGGACCGCATGGAAGTGCTGCGGTTGCACGGCTACACGGAACCGGAAAAACTCGAAATCGCCAAGCATTTCCTGCTGAAGAAGCAGCGAGAGCAGGCCGGGTTGACGGAGCCGAACATCAGCTTCACCGACGATGCAATCACCGGAATCATTCGCAATTACACGCGCGAGGCCGGGGTCCGCAACCTGGAGCGGGAAATTGGCAACGTATGCCGCAAGGTGGCCCGCCGCGTTGTGAAGGACGGCCAAGCCTACTCGATCGCAGTCACCGCAGAGAACATCAACGACTTCCTTGGCGTGATGCGCTTCCGCGACACGGCGGTCAACGAGAAGAGCGAAATCGGTCTGGTTACGGGATTGGCGTGGACCGAGGTTGGCGGCTCGCTGCTGTCCACGGAAGTAACCGTGGTGGAAGGCAAAGGCGGCAAGCCGTTGCTGACCGGCAAACTGGGCGATGTCATGCAGGAATCGGCGCAGGCGGCCATCACTTACATCCGCTCGCGCTGGCAGCAACTCGGCCTGAACCACGACTTCTACCGCAATATCGACATTCACATCCATGTGCCGGAGGGCGCGATCCCGAAAGACGGTCCCTCGGCTGGAATCACCATGGCCACGGCGATTGCCAGCGCCCTCAGCCGGATTCCCGTACGGCGCGACGTTGCGATGACCGGCGAGATCACGCTTCGCGGCAAGGTTCTGCCGATCGGCGGGCTTAAGGAAAAGCTGCTGGCGGCGCATCGTGCCGGCATTCTGGAAGTGATTCTGCCACAGGACAACGACAAGGATATGGCGGATGTGCCGGAGAATCTGCGAAGTGCCATGAAGTTCCACTTTGTGGAGCACATGGATCAGGTTTTGCAGATCGCACTCGAGCGTTCGTTGCCGGTGTCCGCTGACGAGGCGCCCGCGATGTCGCCACCGCTGACTGCGCCCGATCAGCCGGCCGCGCGGCAGTAGCAAGGTTCCTATCGAGCCCGCTAGCGACGCCTCAAACGAGATTTGCTCTTTATCGTTGAGGCTGGCGCAGCGGGCTTTTTTGTTTGTGCACTTCCAACGGCGCTCAAGCGATAGGCTCGCATCTAAAGCCATGGAGTGGGGTTAGCAGGAAGATGAAGGTCCACACACGGTTCCTCTTAAGCGCCTTGGATGAACGGCACTTCCCCGCCGCGAGTTCGCCGGAAATCGCGTTCCTGGGCCGCTCGAACGTGGGCAAGTCCAGCCTGATCAATTCGCTTGCCGGAGTGAAGATTGCCAAGACCAGCAATACGCCGGGCCGCACTCAGGCAATCAATTTCTTCGAAGTGCGTTGGCCGGGACATCCGAAGCCGGACTTGCTGTTTGTGGACCTGCCTGGGTACGGCTACGCGCGCGTTCCACGCGAAATTACCAATGGTTGGCAGGGCTTCGTCGATCCATATCTGACGAATCGATCCACCCTGGCGCTTTGCCTTTGCCTGGTTGATGCCAATGTTCCACCGCAAAAGAGCGACGCGCAACTGATTGAATTCTTGCGGCATGTGGACCGCCCCTTGCTTGTGGTTGCGACCAAAGCAGACAAAGTAGGTTCCCGCCTGCAGTCCGCACTGGAAAAATTGCGCCAGGGGCTTGGCGCCGACAAGATCCTGCCGTTTTCCTCGAAGAGTGGGATGGGTAGGGACGAGTTGTGGAAGCTGATGCGCATGGCCATCGAGCACTCAGACGAGGAATCCGGCGGTCCCGAAGCCCCGCGAGCTGCCGGGTAAACGACGCGAGATCCTTCGCTTCCCGCTTAGGGTCCAATTAGCGGTACGAAGCGGCAGCCGCCAAGATTGGTCCTGATGAATTGTCCGCCTACCTTGTGCAGCAATTGCAATTCCTGCAAATCGGCACTGCCGACAGGCAAGACGAGCTTTCCGTTTTCATCGAGCTGCTGGAGCAAAGAGTCAGGTACTGCGGCAGCGGCGGCCGCCACAATGATCCGCTTGAAAGGCGCCGACTGCGGCAAACCTTCGTTCCCGTCTCCCACTCTGGTTTCGATGTTGCAGTATCCAAGGCGAGCAAAATTTTCCCGGGCGCGCATAGCGAGCGAGGCAACCCGTTCCACGGTCAACACCCACGCAGCAAGGCAAGAGAGCACCGCCGCCTCATATCCAGTTCCTGTTCCTATCTCCAGTACGGTATCGCCGGCTTCGGCGCCGAGCGCTTCGATCATGAACGCGACGATGTAGGGTTGCGAGATCGTCTGGCCTTCGCCGATGGGGAGCGGGTGGTCCTGGTAGGCTTTGCCCCAGACTTCCGGCGGTACGAATTCGTGGCGTGGGACCGTTGCCATGGCCTGCAGCACGCGCTCATCGCGAATACCGCGATCGCGGAGTTGTTCCGCGACCATCCGGAGTCTCGCTTCGATGAACGGATCGGCCGGGTCCATTGGCATGATGCGAGGTTATCACCCCAGCGCGCCGGGCGCGCCGATACGATTTATGTCGGCGTGACTCAGCGCTTCCGGCGGCGCACAAAAACATCAAAGTTCACCACGCCATTCTGATCCCTCACCCCGACAATGGATACGCGAGGCGTGATGTAGTACTCGAATTGGATGATCTGCTGCGCCGACTGAGCGAGGTTTGTGATGTAGGTCAAGGTGACGCGATTGGAGACTGTCTGCTCAATCGTCAGGCGGGCGTTCGCCCCGCTTTGCTGACCAACAACATTGGGGTCGATCTTGATTCGGCTGACGCCGAACAACTTTTGCAGGCGGCTGTTTACAGCCGAGTTGAGGGCCTCGCCCAGAATGGCGTTTGATGCCGACTCGGCGAGATTGGACGTGCCCTGCATCGTCGAACCGGGAAGCTGCGCGATTTCTTCTTCGCGGGTTCGCCCCAACGCGAGCAATGAGATGATGTCCGACGACGACAGTGGCGGGTCGGACCTGTACGTCATGCTCAAGCGGTTCAGCGTCCCCTGCAACCCCAGCGTGATGTCGTAATCGCGGACGCGGGCCGAAGCTTCGATGTCGATGTTGGCATCGATGGTGACCGGGTTGGTAAAGGAAATGTCGCCGCGATCAAGCCGGTATGTTGTGCCGGCAAGCGTAATATTGCCTTCCAGAATGCTGATGCGACCCAGAACCGAGGGCTGCGCCGCTGACCCGCGGATGCGAAGATCCACATTGCCGGTGACCCTCGCCAGCGAAGTCTGCACTTGGAGTTGCGGCGTGGAAACGATCCGCACATCAAGCCTTACATTGTTTGCCGGGGCTTTGGGATTGGCCGGAATAGCCACGAGCTGCGTCTTCTTGAGGTAGCTTGCAAAATCGAACTGCGGATTCAAGGCGAGCCGGCTGACGGTCACGTCGCCCGAAAGCAGCACATTGCTGGTAGTGCCGGAGAACGTAAAACTGGCATCGACGCTGGAGCTTACGCCCTCGGGATATCGCAGGCGAATGTCGTGGCCCGCGGCGGTCAGGTTGAACGTGATCTCCTGCGTATAACTGACGGAACCGCCCAGTTCGAGCCGGCTGCCGCCCGTAACCGCCGTAAGATCCTGGACCTGCAATCTATCCTGGTTAAAGGCGAGTACGCCGTTGATGTTGCTCAACCCGTTCGGCAAATCGACGTACGAGACGGCACCTTCGGTGATGCGCACCTGCCCGCTCAAAGAGGGCTTGGGAATGGTGCCGCGAATTCGAACGGCGAGGTCGGCGACGCCCCGCGAGCTGAGATCAGGTGCCAGCGTTTGCAGCAGCCTCAGGTCGATCTTGCCGTCAGCGTCGAGATTGTAGCGCTGATCGCCGGAGGGGTGGACCTGTCCGTGAATCTCGACAAAGTGGGTCTGCAACCCTTCGAGACGAAACTGATCGACGGTTACCACCTGATCGCGCATGTGCAGTCGAATTGGCCCGGCGTTGTGAAGAGGAAGGCCTTCCAGCTCTCCTTGGACACTTGGGATAGTGAGTTCCGCGCTCAGTGAGAGCGGCGAGCGTGCATCGCCTTGCACCAGAATCTCGCTGTCAAGGACAACGTGAGCTGCATGTCCGACCGGAAAGAAATTTTTGATCAATGGATCGAGGACGAGATTGCTGGCCACCAGTTTGGCCTGCATCGGCATTTCGCCTCGCAGTTGGATCTTTCCGTCGAGCGCGACCGAGGCTTTCGGGGATGCCGAACGCGCAGTCAGCGTGAGATCTGCGCCCTGGGTCACCGCTACGGCGTTGAAGTCGCCAATGCGTTCTCCGTTGACAGTCAGGCCACGCAGGTGAAGAGAGGCGTTGATCACCGGGGCTTCCACCGTGCCCGAACCTTGCGCTTCAAATCCAAGCGCTCCCTGAACGTGCAACCTGCTGATTTGCAGTTGGCGAACGCGCTCCAGTTGAAAGCTAATTCCATGAAGCAAAAAGCTGAACTGCTTGCCGGAAAGGTTGTACTCACCCCCGCCAGTCACCTTGCCCCAGTCATTGGTCGCAACCAGATTCTGGACCTTAAGATCATTGCCTTCGAATTTTAGATCTGCACTGGCCAACCGAATCGGCTGCCCATAGGCGACAACGTTCGCCAGCGCGAGGTGGCCCGTTCCTTTCAACTGCTGGCGGGTTCCGTCGATCTGCAATGCAGTATCCAGCCTGCCGTGGATGGGATAGTTCGTTCCGATAATCGACTGTAGATCGGCCAGCTCTCCGTTGCTGACCTGCAAACGGCCGTGAAGCTGCGACGATTCCACAAATTGGCCCTTCAGCAACGAGGCACCGCCCTCCCAATCGATCTGAGCCGGGCCGCGCCGCAGCTTGGCGTGACTCACTGAAATCAACTGCGAAGAATAGAGGACGTCAGCTTGAGCCTCGTCCCAGTGAAGGCGGAGAGGAGCAGGCTCGTCTGCCGGTATGGCTGTTGCAGTCTTCGCCGAGCGGAAAACCGACAGCGCGCCAAGCATGCCGCTCGCCCGCTTCGGCGGACTCGCTCGAGCAGCCTGCGGTTGCTCCCGGCCACGTGGAATGGTGGTGTTGAAATCACGCAGCTCAAGATGCGCGGCAACCAGCGGAGCGGAAAAAGTGCCGGAGGCGGTTCCGCTGATGGTCGCAGCACCAGCCAACTCAAGAGGCAGCGCCTTTGGAAGCATCGGCAGTTGTGCCAGAAGCGGCTGAATCTCGCCCAGGTCGCCGGTGTTGATCGCAAACCGCAGATTACTGGCGACGCTTCCAAGAGTGCCGCTCACTTGCAGCCGGGTTGCTTTGCTCTCTGCGTTCAACGTTGCGATCGCAAGCAACCGCTTGGAATTTGAGTAGGTGGCCTCAAGGTGCGCTGATAGCGGAATCTCGCCGGGCACGTTCAATCGGCGGCTCAGCCACATCCAGGCCGAACTTGGTGTTGGCTTTCTCCGGCGAACCGCGCCATGTGCTCGCAACCTTGCCGCTGATCCGTCCACCGAAATTCAAAGACTCGTGTGCGCGTTTAGGGAGGGAGGCCGAAAGCTCCTTCACGGAAAGTGAGCGCAGGGTAAAGCTCGCAGTGCCCTGCTCCTCCGCATGCCTCCCGCGACTGCCATTCCCGCCCGACGCTGCCGGTGCGAGCCAGTGCGTGATCTCCGTCTGCCCGGTTACCGACCCGCCGAGCGCCGCGGCAAACAGATGAGGCACGCTGATGCTATCGGGGTTTGCCGAAAACTCCATTCCTCCCGTGAGGTTCCTGATGACGAGCGGGCCAACCGTCCAAGCCACGCCTTTGAAGATGGCCTTACCCGAAGAAGTGAACGATTTCCGTGAGAATTCGCCTTTACCAGTGACTTCCAGCTCTCCTCCGCTGAACTGGCGCAGAGATGAGGCCGCCGCAGGCGCGCCGATCGGCGTCAACATCGGGGCTACCTCAGAAGTGTCGGCAGCGACTTTGTAGAGCGCGGTCAAGACCGGCTCGTTCCAGTTTGTCAGGGTTCCGCTTGCCTCCAGCAGAGAGTGACCGGCGGAGACTCGCAGCGAGTTGAGCGTAACGTGGTCCGTATACAGGCTGAACTCCGCCTGTCCCTGCGCCAAGGGAAGTTGATAGCCCGCATTCAGGAGTTTGAGCTTGCCGGCGCGAACGTGAGCGTCATACCTGTTCGCATCCCTTGCGTAAGCCATCGCCAGTGAAACATCATCGGCTGAAAAATCGAGTGGTACGAGGCGCTGATTCCATAAGAACCAGCCGTCGCTGAGTTGCAGTTTCTCCATCGACAAGTCGAAAAGCGCCTGGACCGCGCTTTGATTTCCGCCGATTGGCAGAGGAGGCTGATTCGTGTGGCCGTCGGCATAGACCAGAATGTGAATGATGGGACGGCTGAGAGAGAGTTCCCGCAGTGCGATTTCCCGCCGCAATATCGAGAGGATCTTCAGCCGTGCACGGAGATGATCGGCATGCGCGTAGGGCTGCTCGTCCGCAGCTTCAAGTCCATGGATGGTAATGTTGTCAACGTCGAATTCAAGCCGTGACAGGTGCCACTGGAAGCGTTCAATTTCGACGGTGCCTCCAGTGACCGATTGCAGCGCGAATACCAGCTTTTGCCGCATGCGCTCGCGAAAGAAGGCGCTGTTGAGATACCAGGCAGCGCAAAGGGAGACGGCAAGCACGATAAGGGCGGCAATCGCGGCAATTAGAGCGGTCCCGTCTCGTCGCTGTTTCATGAGCGGATCATCATCGTCCAACCACGGCGGAAAAGGACATCGCCTTTGAGTCGCCGCCCGAGCCGGTGGCGGCTTCCGCCGCAGGCTTCACAATTCGCACGTTCCCCTGCTCTCGCAGACTGGCAAGCCAGGCATTAAGCTGGGCGTCGATCTTCCCCTGTAGCAGAAGTTCGTGAATCTCGGATTGCACGTTAGCCAGTGGCTCGACCGCAGATCCCTTCCGGCTCAGCTCCGGCAGTAGATTCTCTTTGTAGTACTTCTCCACTTCGTCGTGGGAGACGCTAACCGTGTGGCGCAGGCGTGCATCGACAAACTGCATCAGTTGGACCTGTTCTTCGACGCTCTTACGCAGTTGCTGCTCATGGATTCCATAGGTTGCCAGCAGCTCTTGCCATGCTGCGTCCGACTTCGCCGCGGGAAACGCCGCGCGGACCTGGGCAATGCGCCATTCCACCTGTTGGACCGGCGGTGTGTACCCGCTGGTTATCTGCTGCCGGATCAGCGTCCGATCAATCAGCCGATCCATTGCCGCCTGGTAATCCGCCAGCGGAATATCCGTGACCGGCCTGCCCTGCATGAACGCCTCGACGCGGATGGCATCCTCCACTTCGCTGGCAAGCAAGGGATCGTCATTCACGGTTGCCACGATGCCGTCGACCCGGTCGCGGGCGGCGGCCAGCGGAGCAATCGCAAAAACAAGCGACAAAATCAATGCCAGAATCTTCATCAGAATGTCTGCCCAATACTAAAGAAGAAATTAAAGTGCCGCACCTGATCGACGTTTGACGTGGTGGCGAAATACGCCGGGTTCAGATTGTAAGCAAAATCGAGGCGCAGCGGCCCGATTGGAGTGTGGTAGCGCACGCCGGCGCCCACCGCTTGCGACATGTAGCTGAAATCGCACGCTGACGTCCGGTTTCTGCAGCCTTGCTGGTCACGTTGCTCGAACCGCCACAGATTGGTCCACATATGTTCGGCGGTGTCGAACACGTTTCCCATGTCGTGAAACACCACGAAACTGAACCCTGGGCCGACAAGCGGCAAGCGCACGGGTGGAGCGCGCAGTTCCAGGTTGTTGACGAACATGGCGTTTCCGCCGACCGGAAACCCGGAAAACTGATCGCGCGGCCCAGCCTGATTCACGGCAAAGCCCCGCAAGGAATTGCTGCCGCCAGCGAAAAAATGCTCCGGCAGGGGCACTACGCTGGAGGTATTGTAAGGCGACTCGACCCCAATGCGGGTGGAGCGTGCAAAGACATATTTGTTTCCGAAACGATGATAGGTTGAGTTCTGCACGAGCACGCGTCCGAAGTTTGCCTCTGAACCCAGAGCTGCTGTCGCTACGCCAAAATCCGCCGTGGTGAAGAGCCCTTTGGTCGAGTCGACTGGATCGTCACGCGTATCCCTGACGAAGGTGACGCTAGGCATTCCGATGCGTACCGGGACGGCGTAAATGTTAAGCAGATCCTGGCTGAAGCCGGCTGGAAAGCTGCTTGGGTCAACCTTGTCTTGGCGGTAGCTGAAAGCATAGAACAGACGGTTTGCGCGCGAAACCCGGTACTCCAACTGAAACGACCCGCCCAGCCGCTCCGTCGTGAACGTATTTACGTCCCGCGTGTTGTCGTACAAGAACGTGGTTGTGAAATGCCACTTCGGCAGATCAAACCAGTGCGGCTGGTCGAAGCTGACCAAAACGCGCTTGATGAGGTTTCCCACCTGGGCTTTGAGGATCAGCGATTCCTCTCGCCCGCGGAATATGATGCGCGTGGCATTGAAAGATACCGTGGGGCTAATACCGGTATTCCCCTGAGGGTTGCTGCCGGGCTGATTGCCGGTTGAAAACTCGATGCCGCCGCCGAACTGAAACGTATAGCGCCGGGCCTCCTGGATCTGATAGAGCAGGTTCTTGTGGTCGATTTGGCCGCCGGGATCCTGCACGGCCATGTTTACTTCGTTAAAGATTCCAAGGTCGTACAAGCGCGATTGCGTTTCGACCATCTTCGCCTGATCGAGAGGTTCCCCTTCACGGATGTTGAACCGGCGATCCACCACGCTCGGCCGCGTATGCACCAACCCCGAAACAACTATCTTCTCGACGTAAACTCGTTCCCCTTCGGTGATCTTGTAAGCGACATCCATACGCCGGAGATCGCTTTCGCTCGGCTTCGCGGCAGCCTCGAACTGCACCTGCGGAAATCCGTTGTTGAAGTAGAAGTTCACGACCGTGTCGCGGTCGGTGGAAACGTTCATCTCTGAATACGGCTGGCCGGGCACGATGTAAAGATTGCGCTGGAGCAGCTCCGCCGGAAAGGTCTGATTTCCGGTGATGGTGAGACTCCGCACCAGCATCTGCTGCCCTTCCACGATTTTGAAATTGACGAACAAGCGTTGCGGATCGCCTTCATAGTCGGCCACGACATTTCCCGTGATCTCCACGTTAGGAAACCCGTTCGCCACGTAGAGATTCTTGATCGTCAAAACGTCGACGGCGAGGATTGCCTGACTGAAACGGCCATGCGGCAGTGTCCAACTTGCCGGCTGTAGAGACAATCGCTCGCGTATGGTTTGAGTGTCGAAGTATTTGTTGCCTTCAACCTTGATGCCGAACAGTCGATGCCTGGCGCCGCGATCCACCTGATAGACAATCTTCACGGCGCCATCCTGCCGCTCTTCCCGCACATTCACTTTCGCGTCGAAAAACCCCTCGGTCTGCAGGAAATCCCGCAGATTGCGGCGCCCCTCGTTGAGCAGATCCTCGTCGACCGCTCCCTCCTGGAATATCGGGATGGATCTCTTCAACTGGCCCCGGGTGAGTTTCGTGCCCTCGGCCGTGATGTCGACCTTGGGCCCACGCCGCACCTCGATGGTGTAATCGACGGTGTTGTTTGCCGCGACATACGAATGGGTGATTCCGACCTGGGCCGTCAATCGCCTGCCCTTTTGGAATCGCTTGCGCAGACGATGGAGAGCACGCTGTATCTGGCCCTTTCGAACCTTGTCGCCGGGATGGATGTCGGCGATGTATTCGATGTCGTCGAGAACAACATCAGGATCGCCCGTGAGAGTCACCCGGCCTACGTGCGTTATGCTGCCCGGCACAACTTGAAACTTCAGGTTCATTTGCTGCAACGCAAGATCCGGGAACTCCTGATAAGTCACCTGGGCCTGATAGTAGCCGCTATCTTCCAGCAGGCGGTGCATGCGCTCCAGGGTTTGCGAGATCCTTTGCGGCGAGTAGTGTGTCCCGAGTTCCAGCGTGGACGAGCTAATCATTTCATTCAGGCGCGGCCCGTCCTTGGGCAAACCGTCGACCGAAAGTGATCCGCAGAAGTATCTCGGTGTCGTTTGGAAGATAAGATTGATCTGCCCGCTGCCGGCGGGTTCCCAGACGACATCTATGGTTTCGAACAATCGCGTCGCATAAAGCCGCCGAATGCTCCGGCGAATGGCATCGCGATCTACTGCTGTCCCGGGCTTCTGCTCGATCAGAGCGACGACGTAGGGAGCCGTTCCCATGGCCGTACCGTGCAACTCGACCCGGGCCGCAACTCCCGCCGGCAGCTTTTGCATTGCCGCGCGCGAAGCGGGCGATTGATTGGCGTGTGATGCAGGCGGCGGCTGCTCCTGAGCAGCGGCTGTGGCGAGGCAGGCAGCAGACAGAAGCACCAGGAGCCTGATGATCGATGAGGCTCCGGCCAGCAAACAGATACCCTTTCCACCCGGCCTATCTTCCCACACTGAAGTTGCATTCATGAGCAGTGATGCTGCTCTCCGCCCATTTGGGGTCCCCGGCAAGTGCGTGTTTCGCTTGCTGGGGCGGACCCCGCGCAACCACAACGCGCGTCGGGGACCCCGGCAGGAGAAACTTTCATTCGCGGCGCCAGGCATCTGTCCCTCAAGGCCCTGACTATGCGTGTCAACTCACTTATAATAAATGTTTTCCGGTCAAAATCATGATCTCACAACCGAAATTCGAAGATCGTTATTCGCGGCAGATACTGTTTCGCGGAATCGGCGCTGAAGGCCAGAAGAAGTTGGGTCAGGGGCACGCCGTCATTGTTGGGTGCGGCGCAACCGGATCGGCCATCAGTTCCTTGCTGGCGCGTGCCGGGGTCGGCCATCTGCGGATCATCGACCGCGACTACATAGAGCCCAGCAACTTACAGCGGCAGGTGTTGTTCGATGAGGCTGATGCAGCCGAATCTCTGCCCAAGGCTGTGGCCGCCGCCCGCAAGATCAGCAGCTTCAACTCCGAAATCGAAGTTGACGCCCGTGTCGACGACCTGATTCCGGCCAACGCCGAGGAGCTGCTGAACGGGGCGGACATCATCCTGGACGGCACCGACAACTTCGAAACCCGTTATCTGATCAATGATTTCGCGGTGAAATTCAAGCGGCCCTGGATCTATACGGCGGCGGTTGGCAGCTACGGGCTCACCATGAACGTGCTGCCGCATGAAACAGCATGCCTTGCCTGCATCTTTCCGGATTCGCCGCGCGGTGTAGTGGAGACCTGCGACACATCGGGCATTCTGAATTCGGCGGTGAACGCCCTGGCGTCGATCACCGTCACCGAGACGTTGAAGTTTCTGGTTGGAGCCCGCGACAAACTGCGGCGCAGCATGCTCTCGCTGGACGTATGGAGCAACGACCATACCGAGATCGTCGCCGATCATCCGCGCGCCGGTTGCCGCGCCTGCGGCGAGGCGGATTTCATCCACCTTTCCGGCGAAGCCCGCCCGCACATCACCATGTGCGGACGCAATTCCGTGCAAATCCACGAACGCCATCGTCCAATCGACTTCGACGAGATGGAGCAACGGTTGCTGCCACACGGTACGGTGCGCCATAACGAGTTCGTGCTGAAGTTCTGGCGAGACCCCTACGAACTGACGCTCTTCCCCGACGGGCGGGCCATCATCAAGGGCACGACGGACACGGGAGTCGCGCGCAGCCTCTACGCCCGGTTTGTTGGATCCTAAAGGCAAAGAACACCACATTGGTACTCCGAACCGGCTCGGGCCATTGGCCCGATGAACGCGGCCACTCCTGGTGACTATCCCTCCTCGCCGTAGTACCTTCGAGGCGTTGCTGCCAGCACAATCAGGATAGAATTAAGTGGAACGTTGCATTGATTCCATTGATTGGCCCTTTTAGGATTGAGGCAGTTGCAATCGATGTTTGGGCGCGAAGAAAAAGTTCCGCAAATTCGGCTCACTGGAATCCAGTATGTAATCCTGGCGATCTTCCTCATGCTCGCTTTCGGGCTCTGGCGTTTGCAGATCGTTAATCAGGGAAAGTATGACACGCTGGCGCAGATGAACCGCATCCGCGAAGTGCCCATCCTGGCGCCGCGCGGCAAGATTCTCGATCGTGAAGGCCGCATCATCGTCGACAACTACCCGTCGTTTTCCGCGCTGCTGCTGCGCGATCAAAAGCAGGCGGCGGATCTCGACGCCGACCTCGATGGCATCGCCGCCGGCTTGCATCTTGATCCGGCGGATTTGCGCCAGCGGCTGAAGCGGATGGCGGCATTGCCAGGCTTCAATCCCATCTTTCTGAAATACGACGTTACGCCCGATGAATTGGCGTTTATCGAGTCGCACCGTAACGAGTATCCTGAGCTCGACACCATTACCGTCCATCGCCGCCTCTACCCAAAAAACGGCTTCGCCGCGCATCTCATAGGCTACGTCGGAGAAGTCAGCGATGAGATGTTGAACCAGCCTCAGTTCCAGTTCAACAACGTGGGAGACATCGTCGGGCAGTCGGGAGTCGAGAAGTACTACAACGATATCCTCATGGGGCAAAACGGTTCGCGGCGGGTGCTGGTCAACAGTCGCGGCAAGGAAGTGGGCGAACTTAGCGACAAGCAAGCCGTTCCCGGCAAGCAACTCAAGCTGACCATCGATATAGACCTCCAGATCGCCGCTGAAGAGGCGTTAGCGGGCAAGAACGGCGCAATCGTGGCGATGGATCCCCGCAGCGGAGAAGTGCTGGCAATGGTGAGCCGTCCGGCGTTCGATCCCAACGCCTTCGCCGTGCGCATCTCGCGCAAAGAATGGAACGACCTGCTGACGGACCCTGCCAAGCCTCTGCTGAACAAAGCCATCCAGGCGCAGCTCGCACCGGGTTCCGTCTTCAAGGTCATCATGTCTGTTGCCGGATGGCAGGAAGGAATTTCACAGACTCTCGTGGTTCATTGCGGAGGTGGTGGAACGTTTTACGGGCGTTTCTTTAAGTGTTGGGTGAAGGGTGGACACGGCACGGTAACGCTTCCGAAAGCCATTTATCAGTCCTGTGACACTTATTTCTACACTCTTGCGGAACGGCTAGGAATCGGGCGCATCGCTAAGTACGCAACCATGTTCGGACTCGGTCAGAAGACCGGCATCGATCTGCCGCAGGAAGTTAGCGGCGTGATGCCCAGCGAAGAGTGGAAGATCAAGAACTATAAGCAGAAGTGGTTTGCGGGCGAAACCATCTCGGTGGGCATTGGCCAGGGCGCGGTCGCGACCACGCCCGTGCAACTGATGCGCGCTGTCGGCGCCATCACCTCGGATGGAATTATGCGCAGGCCGCACGTGGCCTTCCCTGACCAGTTGCCCCCGCAATACCTGCAAATGGTGAACTACAACGAAGAGACGCGGATACCCATCGACAGCGAAGGCTGGACCACCATCACCGATGGTCTGGCCGATGTGGTAAACCCGATTGGCACCGCGCCAAGCGCACATCTGAACGGCATCGACTTTGCTGGCAAGACTGGATCGGCGCAAACGATTTCCAACGCGATGAAGGCCAAGGTGTCCAACAAAGCGGCGTTCAAGGATAATGGCTGGTTTGTGGGCGTCACTCCGCGTCGGAATCCCGACATCGTGGTTGCCGTGCTTGTCGAAGGCGGCGAACATGGATACCTCGCAGCACGTATGGCCGCTCAGGTCGTCAAGGCTTTCGTGGAAAAGAAGCGGGCCCAGCAGGTGAACGTGGCTGGCGCCACCGCAAACGAACCGAAGCTCGAATCGAAGCCTGGCATTGCTCCCGAAGCCAGCGGAGCTGAGACGGCCAAGCCCGTGCCAACCAAGCCCGCTCCGACGACAACCGCGAAGCCGAAACCGGCGGAAATGACGGGCCTGTGGGGCGGCACGACCGATAAGTTGGGCGGCGCACGCTTCCACATCTCCGAGGGGACAAAATTCCACCGGGCGGTTGCGGCGCCCGGCATGGAGGCTTTTGCGGAGGATGCAAAGCGACCGTGGGATTATGTTCCCGGCCTGTTTGCTACTATCGAGCCTCCCGCAAGGAGCGCCCCCCATCGATGAGCCGTCATATCCGCTTCCGCGATTTCGACTGGGTGCTGCTGCTGATCGTGCTCATCATCTGCTCACTCGGCGTGCTCGAGATTTACAGCGCGACCCTGCACACAAAATTTCAGGGAATGCACATCAGGCAGATGTACTGGATCGCCGCCGGATTGATCCTGATGTTCATCCTCAGCGTCGTGAACTACCAGGTACTGCTTGAAAACGTGCCGTGGATGTATGGTGTTGCCGTTGTCTCGCTGGTGGCCGTGCTTATCTTTGGCCGCAAGTATCTGGGGGCGCGCCGCTGGATATTGATGCCGGGAGGATCGCACTTTCAGCCATCGGAGTGGGTCAAGCTCATCCTGATCCTTGCCATCGCCAAGTATTTTGCCGACTATAACGAACGAGAGTTGCCGTTTCGCGAACTGGTGAAGGCGGGATTGATCGTCAGCGTTCCGATGCTGCTGGTGCTCAAGCAACCGGACCTCGGCACGGCGCTTACCTACGTCCCGGTAGCCATGATGGGTTTGTTTTTGGGCGGAATGCGGGCCAAGCATGCCCTGATTTTGCTGCTAATCGCCGGCATCCTGATGCCTGCCGTCTGGCATTACGGGCTAAAGCCCTATCAGAAGACCCGCCTGACGAGTTTTATCGCGCCCGAGGAAGACGCCAGAGGCGCGGGCTACCAGGTAATGCAGTCGATGGTGGCGGTCGGCTCCGGCGGGCTCTGGGGCAAGGGCGCAACCAAAGGCACGCAAACCCAGGGTCAGTTCCTGCCGGTGCCGCACACGGACTTTATCTTTGCCGCCTGGGCGGAGGAGCACGGATTCGTCGGCGCAACTTTCCTCTTACTGTTATACTTTATGTTGTTGATGCGTTTGATCAGCAACGCTCAAACGGCGCCTGATCGTGCTGGAACGTTCATCGTGATGGGCGTTGTAGCGGTTCTCACGTTTCATGTGCTGGTCAATGTTGGAATGGTGGTCGGCTTTATGCCTGTGACCGGCATTCCGCTGCCGTTGATGAGCTATGGTGGCTCGTCGGTGCTGTTTACATTCTTGGCGCTCGGAATCGTGATGAACGTCCGTATGCGCCGTTTCGTGAATTAGCATTCTTGCCGATGGCAAGACGGCCTGAGAGTTTCGGCGGCGGTGCTCAGGACCTGAGCCCGGCCCCGACTAACATATAGGTCAAGATTCTTACCGCTCTTCGCAAGAAGAGCACTCGCCGGCCAGAGGAAAAGGGCCGACAGGATTGAAGGAGCGTTGCCCGGGGCGGGTAACGGCCCCCTTGTTTGGCATTGGCCTTCCGCCTTTGCCAGTGAGAGTGTGGCCACAAACCCTGAAGGTGCGACGCAGTGTTTCGGTGCAGAAGATTAATGCAGTTTCGGCTGACATGAATACTTGCTCATTTTATCGGGACCTCTGGCTGGCATCGCCGGCGGAAGCGGATGTTCCGACAAATTGGGGAGCAAGCGTGTTGGTCTCCACACAGCTTTTCCCGTGTGGTCCCCGGCCCTTCTCCATCACCACGCAGTAGCACTTAGGCGTGGCGGAGCGGTCCACCGAACTTCAAGACTGACCTGCCTATTCCACTTCCGGTGACGCTCGCAAACTCAACGCGGGCCGTGACCACCCGGGCAATTGCTTGCCGGGACCTCGAGTCCGTGCCAGTTCCGCGAGCCCGGAGCAACCATGAACAAGGAATTGTACGTTTCTTCAACCCCTCACGAAACCAAGGTAGCGCTGGTCGAGGACGATCAGCTCGCCGAAGTTTACTTTGAGCGGGAAAATGAATACACCCTCGCCGGCTCGATTTACAAAGGACGCGTAACTCGCGTGCTTCCCGGCATGCAATCGGCTTTTGTCGATGTCGGCCTGGAACGCGACGCTTTTCTCTATGTCTCCGACTTCCTGGATTTCGCCGGGGAGGATGATGAGGAAGAGTTTGGCGAAGTACCGGTCCGGCCGCAATTCGCCGAGGTGAGGCAGTCGCCTGCCGAGAGCGTGCCTGCCGCGCTGGAATCGGAGGAACCCGAGGAGGAAGAGTTCGTCGACGAGGCCGATGGGCCTGCCGAGGCGACTGACGCCGAGTCTGCGGACGCGGAACCTCAGGATGCGGAAGGAGCACACCGCTGGCGGGGCCGCCGCAGGCGCCGGGGCCGCCGCGGAGGCCGTGAGCGCGCGCCTGAAGCGCAGCCGGCAATCGCGCAGGGTGAGGCTGCTCCTGCCGAGTCGGGAGGCGCTGCCGCGCCCGAAGATGTCGAGCCGGAGATTCCGGCGGCCGTTCAGGAAGAACAGTCTATGCCGGAGGCTAAGGCCGTCGACAAGGATCCGGTGAACTTCCAGGGCATGCCGTCCGATTACGCGCCGATACTGCTGCCAGGTGAGTCCATCGCCCGCTACAGCCGCGGCGCAGACGCTGGGCCTCGGGATGAGAGCGAGCGACCGCCGGAGCCACGTCAGGAATTCCAGTCGCGCCGAGACGATTTCCGCGGAGGCCGCGGAGGTCGCGACCGCGACCGTGGACGTGGGCGTGCGTGGAGACCGTGGTCGGGACCGTGAACGTGAGCCGCGTGACCGTGAACCGCGGGAAGAGTATTCCCTGCCGGAAAATTACACGCCGATTGTGCTTCCCGGAGAGTCTATCTCCAAGTACCGTAAGCCGGAACCCAACTCCGCAACGCACGCCGAGGTCGCTCCGCTCGAGGCCAGGCTTTTCGACAGCGACAGCGCCGTCGCCGCCGTTCCGGCCAGCACCCCTGAGCCGGAAGCGGGCGGGCCGCCGGAGCCGGACACGCGACGATGGCGGAAACCGCCACACCTGAGGTTACCCCTGCGACCACGTCTGCTTCTTATGAAGCTGCGCTGGGCGGCGATGCTGACGCTAGTATCACTGAGGCGGACCTGCTGCCTTATCGCCAGCACGTCCCGGTAATAGAGCCTTCACACCATTCTGAACCCGAAGCCACGAGCAGTGCTTTCAGCGAATCCGTCCATGACGATGCTCCAGCCGTAGCGCCAAGAGCGGAAGATGAAGATGCCAAGGCCGAAGCGAGTCCAGAAAAGCAATCGGAGCTTCTCTCCCCCGCTGACGAACCATTAACAACTCCGGCTGGAAACGGGGAGTTTTTGCCAACGTCCTTGCCGGATCAGGAAATTCAAGCGGCCGGGTATCAAGGTTCCGCGCACGACGAACGCGCCGCAGTTCCCCAGGCTGGCGATTATTCGCCCCAAGGCGGTCCGGTGGTACACGAAGAACTCGACGAGGAAGAGACCGATATGCCTTCCTACGTCGAACAATTCAACACTGATGACCATCAAGAGATAGTGGAACAGGTGTTCGACCGCTTGGCCGCCAACGGCGACTTGCTCGGCCAGACCGTTCGCGAAGCCAGCGAGGAGCATGTGCTGGACGAATCGGAGTACGACTTCGATCCGGAAGACGGCGATGAGTTTGAGGAATCGGAAGTCACGGCCGAGTCTGAATTCGCCAGCGAGGAGGAAGGCGAGGAGTCCGGTCAGCCTCGGGAATTGAGCGACGGCGGACGAGCCGAACTGCGCGCACCGGGTGCAACTGCCGGCTACCAGCAGCGTACCGAGCACGCGTATCCCGATCGCGGTGGGCGCGACCGTCGTGGGCGCCGTGGTGGACGGCCTCCCATGCGCACAGGACGCCGAGAAGCTCCGCGCCAGATGCCGCTGATCAGCGACCTGCTCAAGGAAGGGCAAGAGGTCCTGATTCAGATCGCCAAGGAGCCCATCGGCAAGAAGGGCGCACGCATCACCAGCCACATCGCGCTGCCGGGCCGCTTCCTGGTCTACATGCCGACGGTGAACCACGTAGGCGTGTCGCGCAAGATCAGCTCTGACGACGAGCGCCAGCGATTGAAGCGCATTGTGACCAGCGAGCGCGAAAACGGCCACGGCGGTTTCATCGTCCGTACGGCTGCTGCCGGAATCAAGGAAGACGAGTTGCGCGCCGACATCCGATTCCTCAAGCACCTGTGGAACGAGATTCGCAGCCGCGCCGACAGCAGCAAGTCTCCGGCGTTGATTTATCACGATCTGAACCTGGTCGAGCGCATTCTGCGCGATCAGGTTACGCAGGACTTTTCGCAGATTTGGGTCGACAGCGAGCAGGAATACGAACGGGTCGTGCGCTTCGCCTCGCGCTTCCAACCGAACCTGGTGCGGCGCATTAAGCTTTACACCAAGCCCACTCCGCTGTTCGAGCAGTTCGGCATCAACGAGGAAATCGACAAGTCCTTGAAGTCGAAGGTCTGGCTCAAGAGTGGCGGCTATATCGTCATCAACCAGACGGAAGCGCTCGTCGCCATCGATATCAACACCGGCAAGTATGTCGGCAAAACGGCTCGTTTGGAAGACACGATCGTCAAGACGAACGTCGATGCCATCAAGGAAATCGTGCGGCAGATTCGGCTGCGCGATCTCGGCGGCATCATCGTCATCGACTTCATCGACATGGATGAGCGCAAGAACCGGCAGAAAGTCATGACGGCGCTGGAAGAGGCGCTCAAGTCCGACCGCGCCCCGTCAAAGGTTCTGCAGTTCAATGATTTCGGACTGGTGGCGATCACGCGCAAGCGGGTCAAGCAGTCGCTGGAGCGTACGCTGGGTTCGCCCTGCCCGTACTGCGCGGCCACGGGCTTCGTCAAGTCGGTCACCACGGTGTGCAATGAGATCTACACGGAGCTGCGTAAGGTTCGTTCGCACATTCAGGCCGCCGACATCACCCTGAGGGTCAATCCCGAGGTGGCTAAAGAACTGAAGGCAAACAATGGCAAATGGCTGACCGAGATGGAAGAACTTGTCCGCCATCCGATTCTGATCAAGAGCGATCCGCCGCTTCACCAGGAGCAGTTCGACATTCAGTTCTGATCGCGCGGTTAGTTGGCGTAATCGAGAGGCCAAGCATCATGCTTGGCCTCTTGCTTCGCGCACTGATCCCGAATTGACACTGCTCCGCTGATGAGCTATAAATGCGCCATCTGGCAAAGGGAAGCGCGGTGAGATGCCGCCACTGCCCCGCAACTGTAAGCGCTGAGATGCGAACAATTGAACCACTGGAGTAGCTGTTCTCTGGGAAGGTGGTTCGCACCGCCGACGCGCAAGTCAGGAGACCGGCCAGATACGTGTCCATGGCCAGTTCGGCTTCGATGGGAGAGCCGACGAGCATCTCCGGCGACCGAGACAAGGTTCAAGGAAGCCGCCGTTACAAATCCCGCCTGACCGAGTTTGCGGAGACAATGTGTTCGGAAGGTTCCAACCTGGCGTTGCGACGCGTTGCAGAGGAATCGTCGCGCTGAAGAAGGCCTGCGTGTGCACGGCACTCCTGCTTGTGTTTTCTTTGTCCGCACAGGCGGCCCGCCTGTTGCTCGATGACGTGGGTCGTAGCGTCACAGTCCCGGACCAGATTCATCGCGTCATCTGCCTCACGCCGAGTATTACGGATACCGTGTACGCCATTGGAGGCGGCGAAGACATTGCCGGCATCACGGATTACACGCACTATCCCCCGCAAGCAGCGCATCAAAAGCCGAGCGTCGGTGATATTTTGCATCCGTCGCTGGAGAAGATTGCCTCTTTGCATCCTGACCTGGCAATCGCTGTTGCCACTCTGAATAGCTCCGAGACCGTGCAGGGAATTGAGCGGATTGGGATTCCGGTTTTTCTGGTGACAGATAGAGGCCTGTCGGGTCTGTATCACTCGATTTCCAGCATCGGCCTCGCGATGGGGCGTGGGCGTGAGGCGGCTTCGCTCATCGGGCAATTGCGGGCGCGTGAACGCCGGGTGCGTTCCCTGGCGGCACAAACCGGACGTGGACCTTCCGTTTTCCTGGTTCTCTCGCTCGATCCGTGTATCACGGCGGGCCGTGGAGCGTTTATTACCGAATTGATTTCCGTTGCCGGAGCGCGCCCGATTACTCGTGATCTTGCTCAGGATTGGCTGCGGGTCAGCCTGGAAGCCATGATTTCCCGAAAGCCGGATTACGTGCTGGTGTTGAGAGACTCGCCGTTTGGACTCAATGAAATGCAGCAACGACCCGGATGGAGTTCTCTCGACGCAGTTCGTCTGGGACGTGTAATTCGTATCGATGATCGCCTGCAATTTCCCAGTCCGGTGGCGTTCGACGCACTGGAGGACTTTGCCCGTCAAATCCGTGCGCTTCCAGCAGCAGCTTCACCGGCCCCAACTCGAAAGCACTCATAAGCCGATGCGACGCCGCCCGAAAACATCTTCGACCCTTATCACGCTGGCCGTCCTGCTCTTTGTCGCGGGAGTCGTTTCGGCGGGCCTGGGAGCGGTCCGCGTGCCTTTCGCCTCGGTGCTTCGTGCTTTGCTGCATCCGGCGGAGGCGGGGGATGCAGGCATCATTTTGTTTACCCTGCGCCTTCCAAGAGTCATTGCGGCGGGGCTGGTGGGCGCGGGGTTGTCGGCGACCGGAGTTCTGTTCCAGGGCTTGTTCCGTAACCCTCTGGCTGATCCGTTTGTACTCGGTGCCTCGGGCGGCGCCGCGCTGGGCGGAGCAATCGCGGTCTTTCTGGTGCCGACCATGTCGATTGCCGGAATCAGCGCCACTGCGCTGCTGGCGTTCGCGGGTTCGCTGTTGACGATGGCCGTCGTATGGAGTCTGGCGCGCGCCGGCGGCAAATTCGCGATTGAAAACATGCTGCTTGCAGGCTTCGCGATCGGTACCATGTTGAACGCCGCCACGTCGGCCCTTGAGCTCGGGAAGGAAGCGTCGAATCCGGGAATGCGAATGCTTACCGCATGGCTGCACGGAGAGATCGGCGTTCCATCCTGGACGCAGATTTTGATCATCACAGTGGTTGAAGTGATAGCGCTGGTGCTGGCGATTCCGCTGGCGCGGCAATTGAACACGCTCGCGCTGGGCGAAGAATATGCCGAACAGCTCGGAGTGCGCGTTGGCCAGATTCGAATCCTGATCGTAGTTATCGGTTCGGTTCTGACTGCGCTCTCCGTGTCGCTGGGCGGCCTGATCGGGTTTGTCGGCCTGCTGGTGCCGCATGTCCTGAGAATCATTCTCGGGCCCGATAATTTCCGGCTTCTGCCGGCGGCGGCGTTGAGTGGCGCAATGTTCCTGATCGTGGCCGATACGATTGCCCGCACGGCATTCGCGCCTACGGAGATTCCGGTGGGATTGCTGACGGCTTTCATCGGCGGTCCTGCGTTTCTCTATCTCTTGAATCAGAAGAAAAGGAGTTCTTCTCCCTAGTGCCTGCCGTGATCGAATTCCGCAACGTAAGTTTCGCGCATGGAGAGCGCGCCATCTTCGACGATCTGAGCTTTCACATCGAAGAGCGGGAGATGACCGCCTTGGTGGGTCCAAACGGCGTCGGAAAGACTACATTGCTGAAGGTCGTCGCCGGATTGCTCCGACCCACATCAGGCACGGCCCTTCTGCAAGGGCGTGCGCTCGAGTCGTGGAGCCGCCGCGAGCTGTCGTGCTATGCGGCGCTTGTCCCTCAGCACCTTGATGTACCCTTCGAGTTTCGCGTGGAAGAAATAGTTGCCCAGGGGCGCGTTCCGCATCTCCGGCGCTTCGCCGGTCCCTCCGCCCACGATCTCGAAATCGTCGAGAGCGCCATGGAAGCGGTCGATATCCTGGGCATGCGCGAGCGCGCGTATTCCGATCTGTCGGGTGGCGAGCGCCAAAGGGTAAAGATCGCCATTGGATTGGCCCAGCAGCCCAAGGTGATGATGCTCGACGAGCCTACGCAACACCTCGATCTCGGGCGTCAGATCGAACTGATGGGATTGCTGCGGACACTGAACGGGCGCGGCATCACCATCGTAGCCGCGATGCACGATCTCGCTCTCGTTCGGGAAAATTTTTCGTCGGTGATTCTGCTCACACCCGAGGCTGCATCCATCGCCGGTCCCACGGCCGAAGTGCTGCGGCCCGAGCTGCTCGAACGTGCCTTTCTGGTGGACCGTTCCAGCCTAGGCCGTCACCTGTCGGCGGAATCATTGGCCTAAGAACGCGCCAAACAGTATTGACGGTCAGAGGCATTCCAAAACGAAAATCCCGGCTGATTTTTCCAGACATTCTCTTGCCTCCCTTCCGCCATCGTTCTATGCTCCTCGGTTAGACACGAGCACGCCATTTCGTGTTCGTCCATGCCTTTGGAGATTTTTGCTTTATGAGTGTGCCTTTGCACGAAAATCCGTTCGCCGTACTCACTGCCATTGTCGCTCCAGCGGTTCTGACGAACGCCTGCTCCGTACTTTGTCTCGGAATCGGCAACCGCATTGCGCGCGTCGTGGATAGAACGCGCGTCCTGACCGATGCGATGCCCAAGTTTCAGCAGGACAGCCCGCAATATGGGTCGCGCGTGCGTCAACTTGGGCGGTTGCAGCGGCGCGCTCAGGCTCTCCTCAGGGCTCTCCGCCTCATGTACCTGGCGCTCGGCGGGCTTGCGGCCTCAGCGCTGATCTCGGTGATCGGCGCCACGTCGGCCTACTTCGGCAATCAATTCGTGTTCCGGGGAATAGCCGCCATTGCACTTGCGATTGGTGTTTTTGCAGTCACGGCGCTGGTCTCGGGCTGTGTTTACGTGGTCCACGAGACTAGATTGGCAGTGCAGGACCTGACCGAAGAAGCTCAAGAAGCTTTGAGTGATTATTCGCCGGTCTAAAGCAGTTCCCGAGTTGCTGTATACCGCCCCAAAAACGTCATTCCGAGCGAGCGGCGCTTTGCGATGCGAGTCGAGGAATCTTTTGTGTTGCTTCGCCGCAGAAAAACACAAGATCCCTCCACTCCGTGCCCGAACAGCTCCATGCTATCGAGTAGCAATGTCGGGTACGCAGCCTAGCTGCTCTGGCCGCAGGCGCTCAGCACTTCGGTCGGGATGACGCTTCTGAATTAAACTTACCGGGCGGCTACATCAATCCGGGAACTGCTCTAGGCAATTCAGAACCCGGCCATACTCATCCTGTGTTGTGCAGTCCCGCGGCAATGCCATTCATGGTCGCCGCGAGCACGTTTTTCAAGGCTTCGCTGTCTTCGCCCGCCCGCTTGCGCCGCAGCAGTTCCACCTGGATAAGGCTCATAGGATCGACATAGGGGTTGCGGAGGCGGATCGACCGCGAAAGCACTGGATTATGTTCCAGCAATTCTTTCTGATCCGTAAGCCGCAGGATGATGCGCCGGGTGCGATGAAACTCCTCGGCCAGCATGTTGAACACGCGCTCGCGAACGCCTTCATCGGAGACCAGCGAAGCATACATTTGAGCGATCGAAAGGTCTGCCTTCGCCATCGCGAGTTCCACGTTTCGGATGAGATCGGAAAACATCGGGAACTCCGCTATGATCTGCCGCAGCATGCCTTCCTGCTCCGTGCCGCCCGCGGCAAAACGTTCGAGCGAGTATCCAACGCCGAACCACGCAGGAAGCGCATGGCGGCTTTGCATCCATCCAAACACCCACGGAATTGCCCGCAGGTCATCCAGCTTTCGCCCCGGGCTCCGCCGCGCGGGGCGCGAACCGATGCGCGCGTACTCCAGTTCATTGACCGGAGTAGCTTCTTCAAAATAGCGGAGAACCTCCGGGTTCTCGGCAATGTTCTGCCGGTAATAGGAAAACGCGTCGCGCGAGATCTGCTCCATCGCGTCTTCCCATCGAGCCTCGCCGTCCGGTGCGGGGCCATTCGGCCGCACCAGCGCCTCAAGCGATGCGGCGATCATGAGTTCGAGGTTCCACTCGGCCAGAACCGTATCGGAGTATTTCCAGTTCAGCACCTCGCCTTGCTCGGTAACGCGAATTCGTCCGGAAAAATCGCCAACGGGCTGCGCGAGGATCGCCCTGTGAGTTGGCCCTCCTCCGCGGCCCACCGTGCCGCCGCGCCCATGGAAGATGCGCAGTTTGACTCCGCATTCCCTCGCTACCCGATGCAGATCGCGATGCGCTTTGTAAAGCTCCCAGGTGCTCGTGATCATGCCTCCGTCTTTGTTGGAGTCGGAGTAGCCCAGCATCACCTCCTGCCAGCTGCCCCAGGACTTCAGCAGCGGTTTGTACTCCTCCGAAGTCCAAACCGAATGCATGATCCGGGCCGATCGCCGCAGCGAGTCGATGGACTCGAACAGCGGCACGGGAAGCAACCCGGGATCGCCTTCTGAACCGGCGACACGCACTCCGGAGAGAGCTGCCAGCCGTATGACCGCAAAGATGTCTTCCTCGCTCTCCGCGCCGCTGACAATGTACTCAAGAATCGCGCCGGGCTCGCGTGCGGATTTCTCCTCGGCGATGGTGCGGAATGTCTCCAGCAGCTCCGTGCTCGCGAAAGAGAGCCCTTGGCCTAGCCCCGGCTCGTTGGTCTGCGTCGCCAGTACCGATGTAATTTCACGCAGCGCGCTGCCGTGTACGCGCGCGTGTTGCCTGATGTCGAGTGTGTGCAGCCGGAAACCAAACGTGCGCACTTTGCAGAGCAGAGGATCCACCAGGCGAACGGCTAACCGCGCCGCGTGGTTTTGCCATAGGCTCTCGCGCACCAGCGAAAGGTCCCTCTTGAATTCGCTTGCCCAGCGATACCCCTTGGGGTGCAGACGATCTTCCTGCGTGTAACGGAGCCTGGCGCCGACAATCAGCAGAAATCGCCGGTACCATTCAGCAACCGAGATCCGCTGCAATTCATCTCGAGGCTCCGCTATGGAAACCTCGTACTCCCGCAATTTGTCTCGTAACTCAGTCGAGGCCTCCACCTGGTACGACGAAATCGTGACGCGTCGCGCCAGCAACCGGACCTCCTCGATGTAATGCGCCAGCACAATGTCATGAGCGATGGCAAGCGCCTGCCGTGTGCATGCGGGCGAAACCGAGGGATTGCCGTCGCGGTCGCCGCCGATCCAGGAACCGAAACGAAGCATGATCGGCAGCTCGGCCGGTTGCAGACTGATGCCATAGACCTTAAGAAACGACTCGGCAAACTCGCTGTAGAGTTTAGGCACAGTCGCGAACAGCGCAATCGGAAAGTAACTCAGCCCGGCACGGATCTCGTCCGTCACGGTCGGCTGTTTGAGGCGAATTTCATCGGTTTGCCACAGCCCCGTGATCTCCGCAAGAATCGTCGACTCGCAATCCTCGGCCGCCGCGATGGAAAGCGGCAATTGGTCCAGCCGTTCCAGTTGCGCGCCGATCCGGGCCCGTTTCAGCAGCACGGTTTGACGCGCGATCTCCGTCGGATGCGCCGTGAAAACAGGGGTGACTTCTATTTGGGCAAGTGCTTCGAGCGCCTGCTCCGCCAAGACGCCGGCTTGGCGCAAACGAAGGAGCGTTCCGTGGAATGATCCGGCCAAAGGAGGATCATCGGCGAGAAGCTTGGCCGCTCTGCGCCGCCGCTTGCGATGATTGGTTTCCGCGAGGTTGGTGAGTTCGAAGTAGTTGGCAAAGGCTTTCGTGACCCTGTATGCGGTCTCCACGTCCAGGCACGCCACCACGTTTTTTGCTTCACGAAGCAGGGTCTCGTCGTCGGCCTCCGGCGCTGACAACGACTGGTCGCGGTGCTGAATCAGCAGCCGCCGCAACCGCTCGACCGTGTCGAACAACTGCTGTCCGAATTGCTCGACCAGTACGCGGCCCAGCAGAATTCCGAGCGAGCGCACATCGCGGCGCAACGGCAGCTCTTTGCGCGAATCCGAAGTGGACGCAGTGAGTTCCAGCAGGAACTCCACCTGACTTTCAGCACTCCAAAGCGGTTTAATGGGGTCCATGTTAATAGAACGGCCTAGCCATAAGAATACAAGAACGGTCGCTATACCGCCCTTCGGCGTCTTTCGCGCGGCGGCGCAGCTCCGGCTTTAATAGGTGGCGCGTCCCCCGGAGATGTCGAAAACTGCGCCCGTGCAGAACGAGCATTCTTCGCTGGCGAGCCAGCCAACGAGAGCGGCGATCTCGTCAGTGGTGCCAAAACGCCCCATCGGTATTCGGGAGAGCATGAATTCGATATGCTGCTCCGTCATTTGCTCAAAGATCGGAGTCTGAACCGCGGCGGGCGTAACACAGTTGACGGTGATGCCCGACTTTGCCAGCTCCTTACCCAGCGATTTCGTCAGGGCGATGATGCCGGCTTTCGATGCACTGTAAGCCGGAGCATTCGCATTGCCCTCCTTCCCGGCAATGGAAGCCATGTTCACGATTCGCCCATAGCCCCGGCTCATCATGTGTGGAACCAGCGCCCGACTGCAAAGAAAAGTTCCGTTCAGATTGACCTCGATGACGCGCTTCCAGGCTTCGATCGGATAGACCCAGGTAGTTGTATTCGGCCCTGTGATACCGGCATTCGCGACCAGAATGTCAACTCTCCCGAGCGCACCAATGGCCTCCTGTGCCGCACGTTCGACATCGCCTGCATCGGAGACATCCACGGTCGCGGTAACCACTGCGGTCCCGAAGCGTTGCTTGAGGGCCTCAAGCCGGGTACCGTCTGCGTCCCAGACTGCGATGCGAGCGCCTTCCGCCAGCAGCCGCTCGGAAATTGCAAGCCCGATGCCGGAGGCGCCACCGGTTACAACCGCACAGCGCTCCACAAAACGTTTCATTGGAATCATCTGATGAAGCTCCCTTAGCCGGCAGCCCGGCCAAACCGCCGCTGTTGTCCGTAGCGCAGCTCGCAGTAATCTCTGGATGCCCGGAGACCGAAGCTTTGGCGTTGCCGCTCTGGCAATCTTTGTCTGTGGCTTCGCATGACTCGATTACAATATGTAAATTGCTGTTCTAACATATGCAACCGGAAAACGCGGGGTGATGTGCGTATACGCCGGCAACGCCACGTCTTCCGCAGGAGCAGTTCCCAACATTCTTTCGAGGTGGAATCGCAAGATGCCCAAAGTTCAGATACAGTATACGGATTTGTTTGCCCTGACTATGCAGCGAATGCGGGAAGATGGCTTACTCCTGGTTACGATGGGAGCAGACGGCACGCCCAATGTGATGACCATTGGCTGGGGACTGATCGGCAGCGTCTGGGCTCGCCCTGTATTCACCGTCTTGGTGAGGCCCTCCCGGCACAGTTACAGCCGGCTGGAGCAGATCAGCGACTTCACGGTCAATGTGCCTCCCAGCGAGCTTTCGGCAGCCGTGGCACAATGCGGAAAGCTATCCGGACGAGACCACGATAAGTTCAAAGAGTCCCACCTGACGATCATCCCAAGCCGTGAGGTGAAATCGCCGATTATCCAGCAGTGCGTTGTGCATTACGAATGCCGGATTCTGCATCGGAACGATTTGGTTCCGGAGGCACTGGCGCAATCCGTGCGAGAGCAATTCTACCCGCATGGAGATTTCCATCGGTTCTACTCCGGCGAGATAGTCGCCGCTTATGCCGACGACAATGCCGAAAGCCGCTTGCTGACTGCAAGAACCCCGACTTCCCTTCCCTAGGGTGCTGTCGCAAGCTCGCTGCATAAGTTTCGGGATGTCATCCTGAGCGAAGCGAAGGATCTATGCAGTACGAATCAAATACATAGATTCTTCGCTCGCCTGAATAGCTACTTGCTTGTCAAATACGACGTCGGGTACGCAGCTTTGGCTGCTCCGACCGCGGGCGCTCGGCGCTCGCTCAGAATGACACCTCAGAGGGTTATTGCGCTAATTTCTGGGACTCTACACAAGGCCACAGACGAAGCCAAGGTGAAGCTCACTCCCAGCTGCCCCTGGTTGCTCGTGTACAATCCTGTATTCGAGATAAGTAGCCGGCGGCTTACAGCATGTTAGAAAACATTAACCTGAAGAAAAAGAAGCTGTCACGGGAAGAATACAAGAGCGCGCTGCCGGGCCTGCAGCGGCGTCTCTACGATCTTGAAAAGGCATGTTGGGATCAGCGTGTCTCTACCGTGGTGATCATCGAAGGTTGGGATGCTTCCGGCAAAGGCACAACGATCAGCACGCTGACTCAGCGGTTGGATCCTCGTGGATTCAAGCTTTACCCCATCACGGCTCCGCGCACTTACGAGCAGCAGCGGCCCTGGCTATGGCGCTTCTGGCTGAAGGTTCCGAACCGGGGTGAGATGGTCCTCTTCGATCACAGTTGGTACTCCCGCGTGCTTGAGGAGCGCGTCGAACGCGCAATTCCGGAAAAAGCGGTAAGGGAGGCCTTTCGCGACATCGTCGAGTTTGAGCGCATGCTCTCCGACGACGGCACCGCCATTCTGAAGCTTTTTCTTCACATCAGCAAGAAAGAGCAGAGCAGGCGATTCCGCATGATCGAAGCAGATCCGCTGGAAGCTTGGCGGGTGACGCGGGCTGACTGGGCACGCCACAAGCAATACGAGAAGTACCTGGCGGCGATCGAGGAGATGCTGGAGCTGACGGAATCGGAATATGCGCCATGGACCATCGTCGAGGCAACCTCCAAATGGCATGCGCGGAAGAAAGTATTTGAAACCATCATCACCGCCATGGAAAAGCGTCTAGGGACGAGCGCACCGCCGCGCACCCAGGCTGCGGCGGGCATGCCACGCGACGCCGATCTGCGCGCGGCCATGGAGTCCCTGGGCCGAGGAAAACTCTGATGCTGGAAAGAATGGACCTGACCCGCAAACTAGATCGTGCGGCCTATGTGCGCGAGCTGGCGCGGCGGCAAATTCAACTCCGCGAGCTGGGATACCAGATCTACCTGCAACAGCGTCCCGTGATCGTCGTCTTTGAGGGCTGGGACGCGGCCGGCAAAGGCGGCGTCATCAAGCGGGTTACGGAGAAACTGGATCCGCGCGGCTATGTCGTCTATCCGATCAGCGCTCCGCAAGGGGAGGACAAAACCCGGCACTACCTTTATCGATTCTGGAGGCGACTGCCGGAGCACGGGCAGATGGCGATTTTTGACCGGTCGTGGTACGGCCGGGTGCTGGTGGAGCGCGTGGAAGGATTCGCTACTGAGGCGGAATGGAAACGAGCCTTTAAGGAAATTAATTCTTTCGAGCGGCAACTGCGTGATTTCGGAACGGTCCTGGCAAAGTTCTGGATCCACATCTCTCGCGAGGAACAGCTTCGGCGTTTCGAGGAGCGCAAAGCTGTCGGCTACAAAGCATGGAAGCTTACGGATGAAGACTGGAGAAACCGCGACAAGTGGAGCTCGTACGAGGAGGCAGTCGAGGAGATGTTGGTTAAGACCAGCACGACTGGGGCCCCCTGGTGTCTGGTGGAAGGAAACGACAAGTACTGGGCAAGGACAAAGGTGCTGGCAAAACTGGTGGAGCTATTATCGGCCGGGCTCGGATATCAGCCGGCTGATCCTCTGCGAGGCGCAGGACGGAAGAAGCCTACCACCATCGCCCCGGCGAAGAAAAGACCTGGGAAGTGAGGACTGCACCGCTGGGCATGAACATTTCCAAGACCCACTTAAACGGCCTGCAAACCTGAAACAGATAACGAGGGATAGAAGAAGTAGAGATCACTCCGTATGAGCGGCTTACTATTCCGGATCGCGCAACACGGCTATCTCATTCTCTCCTCGATCATCTTTGCGGGATCGCTGGGAGTGCCGGTGCCAGCCACATTGACATTGGTCGGAAGCGGAGCGGCGGCGGCGTCAGGAGCCCTGAAAGCTCCGGCAGCGTTCCTCGTTGCGCTTGCGGCAATGCTTCTGGGAGATTCCCTGCTCTTCGTTCTGGGTGGCTACATGGGTTGGGGACTTTTGGGACTCATGTGCAAGCTCTCCCGTAACCCGGAAACCTGTATCCTGCGATCCGCCGAGTCGTTCTACAAACGGGGCCGAGCCACGCTGCTAATCGCCAAGTTCATACCCGGCGTGAGTGCCATGATTCCACCGCTGGCCGGGAGCATGAAGATGCCTTTTGCCCAGTTCGTCGTGCTCGATCTCATTGGGGCTAGCTTATGGATCTTGGCGTACGGCGGCGTTGGGTTTCTCTTCCATAATTTTCTTGTCGCTCTCACCCATGGCTTTCAGGTCGCCGGACACGTGATCGGAATCGTCATGGCTATTGCCATCGGCGCGTTCGTAGTCTCTCGAATGCTGCTCTACCGCAAGCACCGCATCTACCGTATCGTGCCGCGCGTGCAGGTGGATGAGCTGGCAAACAGGCTTCATTCCGAAGGATCGAACAAGATTCTCTTAGTCGATGTTCGCAGTCATGGGTACTACGACCCCGGCGCCGCGCGCATCCAGGGATCTATTCGCATCGAACCTAACAACCTGGAGGAGGAGACCAAGCGCCTCTCCCATGACAAGGATATCTACCTGTACTGCACCTGACTGCGCGAAGCGACCAGCGCCCGGGTGGCGCATCTGCTGCGGGAAAAAGCATTCAATGCATTTGTAATCAACGGCGGCCTTGCGGCTTGGCGAAAAGCTGGACTCCCCATGGAGGACGTGCCGCACGAAGACCTCGTGCATCTGCCGGATTTCAGCCGTCCGCGAATCTTGTAAGCCAAGCCTGCCGCACAGTCGTAGCCGCCGCCACATCATCATTTGGACGAACTCAACGTCGTCGACTCACTCAGATCGAGCGGGTGAGACAGCCGGAAACTGAGCACGGATTCCGCCGGCAATGTGATATCGGTATTGCCGGTAAATGCCGAACCCGCAGTTCCCGCGCCGCCGCCGGCGAGTCCGCCGAGCAGCGCACCCTTCTTGCCACCGGCCAAGCCACCCACTATGGCACCCAGTCCCGCTCCACCGCCGCCCATTACGGCCGTGCGCTTGCCTTTTCCAGTTGAAGTCTGCGAAATCTCATTCGAGCGGACTTTATAGCTCTGGCCGCCCACCTTGATCGACGTCAGCCTGAGCCCCATTTGCGCGGCTCCGGCGAGTTTCCCGGCTGCCTTCACCTGTGTCACTCTGCCGGTCACTTCGGCACCCCGTGGAATCAGCATCTCACCCTGCACGACAACCGGCTTGGCAACCGTGGCGGTGAAAGTTTCGCCCGCTTGCGCAGTCTTCGAGCTGACTGCGCTGTTGAGTTGCACCACCAGAGCCGTGCCGGTCGGCACCGCTGCGGCTACGCGCTTCTCTGCTTTCTCTTCCGGCGTGCCTGCAGCAGATGGCTTTGTCGGAGTAGCTGCCTGAGATGGAGGCATAGAGGGCTGTGCCGGCTGCGCGGGTGTGGAACTCGCTTGTTGCGCCGGAGACGGCGTCGCCGGGGTCTGTGCCGCAGGAGTCTGTGATGCTTGGCTTGAGTCAGTCTGCTTCTTGCTGCAAGCTGCTCCGCCAAACAAGCTCACGAGAACGAACAACCATAGCAATGTTTTTCCGTGCATCATTCACCTCAAATTTCTTTTAGAGCAGGCTGCGGAAAAACTCATACCAGTGTCGCGCCGATCTTGCGCCGGTCGAAGGATCTGCTTCAGCACACGCAAACAGCAGATCCTTCGCTTTGCTCAGGATGACACTCTCAGAGAAACAGTTTTTCCGCGGCTTCTTAGAGCAGGTTCAGAAATGGATGATTCAAGTATTTTGGAGCGGGTTGCCGTCGGACGGGGGCATTTCTGAAATTGCAGAATTCTACTATTTTGACTGAACCGAATTCGCGAGCTCTCCGTCGCTGCGCATCAATCGTTCCGCCAGCTCTGCCAGATCGCGGCAGACATACTGAGGCTGCGTGGGGGCCGCACGAAGGTCCGCGGACTTTGTCTCTCCGCTGAGAACCAGAACCGTGCAGATGCGGGCGTTGAATCCGGTGGCCATATCGGTGTATAAGCGGTCGCCGACAATCGCGAGTTGCTCTGCGTCGTAAGCCTTCTTTCGCAGGATCATGTCGATGATTTCACGATGCGGCTTGCCAATCACCTTGGGTTCCACGCCCGTCGAGGCCGTAATCAACGCCGCCATCGCGCCGCAATCCGGAATGTACCCGGACTCGGTTGGGCAATTCAGATCCGGATGAGTGGCGATGAATGGGACGCCCTTGCGTATCCAATCGCATGCGGTCACCAGTTTGCCGTACGTCAGCGTCTTATCGAAGCCCAGCACCACAAAATCCGGGAGATCGCCGGTCAACGTAAATCCTTGCCTTTGGAATTCCTCTTCCAGCTCGGGAGTACCCAGCAGAAAGATTCGCGCGCCTTTCTTGAGGGTATTGAGATAGAAGGCGGTTGCCTCTCCGGAGGTCAGTATGTTAGCGGCGTCGCAGGGGATTCCCAGCTTCGTCAACTTGTTCGCGTAGTATTCGGCATGACGAGAAGAGTTATTGGTCACAAACAAGAAGTCGCGCCGAGTCTCGCGAAGGTACTCTATGAACTCGAGAGCCCCTGGCAATAAGTGGCTCCCGAGATACACAGTTCCATCCATATCCAGAACAAAGCATCGAATTTTGCCTAGCGTTTCAGCCGACATTCACTTCCCTTCGCTCGTCTTTGCCTTAGGCTCGCCGTGCAGCACCGCTTCCGGGGGCCAACTCCTTGGTCTTGTTCGAGCCTTAGCCAAAAACGCCCCCCATCCTGGACCCGGCAAGCCGGTTGATGATCAACAGACAGATCGCGCCAAGAATGATCAGAATCAATCCCAGCGCCGCCGCTTCATTCACCGACCCGCCTATATAGAAATTAAAAATCCCTACGGTCATCATTTCATGGCCGGGGACCACCAGCAGAAGAGTGGCGGAAGCCTCTTGCAGCGCGAGAATAAACGAATACAAGGCGCCAGTGAGCACTCCCTTCCAGATGAGGGGAAGGGTCACGTCCTTGAAGGTTTTAATCTTGGCCGCCCCAACACTTTCGGCTGCCTCCTCGAAAGAACGATGGACGATCAGCAAAGAGGCAAATGTCCCACGCACCGTGTAAGGCAAGCGTCGCACGCCGAGTACGATAGGGATGACGATCCACATCCCAATAAGGGGAATGCCCATAAACGGCAGCGGGTCGCGAAAGGCGCGCATATAAGCGATGCCAATCCCCGTCCCGGGCAGGGCCAGGATCAGCGTCGTCAATGAATCGAGAATTTCTCTGCCCGGAAGTTTGGTTCGCGCCATGACCCATGCCGCCGGAACTCCCACGGCGATGCAGATCGCTACGGAAATGCCTGAATAGAGAAGGCTGTTGAGGATGAACTTGGGCGTCTCAACCGAGACTCGCTCGAAATACTGAAGCGTGTACTTGACGGGAAATGGCGTCAAGGCCCAACCCTTCCCGAACGAATCGAGAGCGATTCCGAAATAGGGAATAAAGGCGAAGATCAAAACGCCGACAAGAAAGGCAACCACGCCAAGCTGCGACGAAATCGATAGCTTCTTCCTCTCTATCTGCGAATAGGAGAGCGAACTGTAATCCTTGATGGCCACATATTTTTTGGCAATGATCAGAAACAAAATCGCCAGAATGACCATGATGGCCGAGATCACGATCCCCATCTTGAAAAGTCTGCGGTCGACAAACTGGACAATGTTCAGATAAGCCTGCGAGGCCAGCAGGTCATCCACACCAACCACGAGCGGCGTAGCGAAGTCAGCAAAGGTCCATATGAAGACCAGCAGCGCGCCGGTGACATAGCCTGGCGTGGTCAAGGGGAAAGTGATATCCAGAAACTTGCGCAGCCCTCGTGACCCAACGCTCTCGGCCGCTTCATCCAGTGAGGGCGATATCTTCGACATCGCGTCCACGATGCTCAACGTCATCAGCGGGAACAGGTGCAAGGTCTCGACCAGCAGCACCCCATGAATTCCGTACATGAAGTTGATAGGCTGCTCGAAGCCAAAATAGTCCTGCAGAATGGTATTGACCGTCCCTGCGCGACCCAGGATAAAGGTAAAGCCCATGACGCCAACCAAGGGCGGCATAATCATCGGAATGATAGTGAGATAGGAAAAGAGCTTCCTGCCGGGAAAATCGTAACGAAGCAAGAGAAACGCGATGGCGATGCCCAGTATCGAGGTAGTGATCACACAAGCAACGCCAAGTACCATGGAGTTGAAGAATGATCTCAGATAGAAAGCATCGGTGAAGAACTGGTGATAGTTCCCCAGAGTAAAGATCCCGTCCTCGGTGGTAACACTGTCGTAAAACAGGCGGATAAGAGGATAGATCAAGAAAATGATAAAGAAACACCAGAGGCCGGCGTAACCGAGAAGTTCTCCAACGTGCACGTCGGGCCAGATTCGTGATCTCGTCGTCACTGCCGCTGTCTCGGTCTTCACGTTCCGGCTCCTAGCCCTTCAAGACAGGAATCCCAAGCGTTACTCGGATGGGGAAACAAACGCTCACCTTTTGATTGATCGGAAGCGGTTGCTGGTTCCTGGGGTTCTGCACGTCAACTCTAAAGATGGTCTCCCGGTCAAGTTCGATGTCGTAGCGTATAGCGTTGCCGATATAGGAGGCAAAGCTTACGGTTCCGCAAATTACGTTCAGTCCGTCTTGCGTTTCAGCGGACGGACCGATGGAAGCGACCTCGGGACGCACGCATATCTTGCACGCATCGCCCTCACGAAGCTGTTTGCCCGGCAGACATTTGATCAACCCGAAACCGCGTGTCGACCACCATCAAGCTTCTCATCGACCTGCTTCACCTCGCCTGCGATCAGATTATTGATACCGATAAAATCGGCCACGAACGGATTCTCCGGCCGTTCGTAGAGGTCTATGGGCGCTCCGATCTGTTGAATTTTCCCGCGCTCGATGACCGCGATACGATCGGAAATAGTCAGCGCCTCTTCCTGGTCATGGGTCACATAGATGGAGGTGATCGCCAATTCCTTCTGGAGCTTTCTGATCTCGGCGCGGACCTGCAGGCGTATCTTTGCGTCAAGGTTGGAGAGAGGCTCATCGAGAAGCAGCACATCAGGATTGAGAACCAGGGCACGGGCCAGTGCAACCCGCTGCTGTTGGCCGCCGGAGAGCTGGCCGGGATAGCGCTTTTCCAGTCCCGTCAGGTTGACCGTGGACAGCACTCTGTTCACCCTTTCGGGTATCTCCTTCCTGGGAATCTTCTTGATTTTCAGACCATAGGCTACATTGTCGAAAATCGTCATGTGCGGCCAGAGAGCATAATTCTGGAAGACCATGCCGATGTTTCGCTGGTAAGTGGGAATGGCCGATACTTCTTTGTCGCCGAAGTACACTTCTCCTTCGTCGGGCTTGTGGAAGCCGCCGATAAGCCGCAGAATCGTCGTTTTTCCGCAACCTGACGGCCCTAGAAGGGTAAACAACTCACCGTCCCGGATTTCCAGGGACACGTGACTTACCGCTTCCAGGGCGCCAAATCTCTTTACGACATCCTTCAGGTAGATGTGCATGAAGTTATTTCTTAACGAGGTCCTTATGTTTCTCCGCGATTTCTTTGCGGAAGTAGGCATTCACGTCTTCGTTTCGCGGCCCGGCAACCGAGTCGTTGTAAACATTGCCCACCGGGATATCGAAGAAGGACCGAATCCCACCGGTAAAAGCCACTGCCTTTTCCTGATTGGACCCGGCAGGACCCTGAACCTTGTACTTGGCGGTAATCGGATAGACTCCCATGGAAGAGACAAGTCTCTGACCTTCTTCGCTTAACAGAAATTCAATGAAGGCATGGGCTGCCTTCGGGTGAGGCGCACCTTTCAAAACAGCCATGGGCTCGGGCGTCACATAGGCATTCTTCGGATAGACAAACCCCAAGTCATAACCGTTCAGCACCTCGGCAAAGGCCATATAGCTCGGCACCGCAAAGCCGACGGCGAACTCTCCCTTGGCTACCGAGCTCGGCACGTCGCGAGAGCGGGCGGTAAAAATTCCCGTGTTCGCCGAAAGCTTCGTCAGCCAGTCCCAGCCCTTTGCCCAGCCATCGGTTTGCAGAATGACTTCATAGGAAGCATGACTGCTGCTGGATCGGTCGGGAGTACACTGTGCGATCTTTCCTTTTAGCTTCGGATTAAGAAGGTCATCCCAGTCTTTAATCTGTACGCCCAGACGCTTGAGAAGTGTTGGCTGATAAATAATCCCATAGGGTTCCAGCATCGTCCCAACCCAGAATTTCTTTGGATCCTTGAGTGGCAGTCCCACAGGCTTGCCGATCGTGGCAGGAATCTCGCGCCACATCTTTTCGGGAAGCTGTAGCTTGTCCAGCAGCCCTTGGTTGGCCAGCTTGTCAAAAAGTATTCCCTCGCCGCCCCAGAAGACATCTGCCTGTGGTCTTCCCTTCCATTCCACGATCTGGCCATAGGCAACCGGCGTGCCTTGCGGCATGGCACTGGTCTTTACGTCCACGTTCCATTTCTTCTTTGCATAGGCCGCAAACGCCTTCAGCATCGGATCATGGACATCCTTGGATACGGGGGTGATGAGATAGAACTCACTCTCAATAGCCTGAGAAAAAGCGGGTGCTGTCATCGCAACAAAAAACGCAACTAGCAGGCTTGTGATTATCGCTAACCGTCTCATACCACGTCCCTCCTGATAAAAGTTGTTGGCTATACTACAGGAGGCAAATCCCCGCCTCCCACAATCGTTCCTAGCATATCGCGCAGATCGGAAAATGCGTCAAAAACATTGTCGGCCTTGTCGTCGGGCGCACCACAACCTGTGGACCTTCACACAAGCCAGTAGTCAGGATTGCCGACGGAAACCGAATTCACGCCCTGGTCTATCAAATCCTGAATCTGACGAAGTGATTGTACTAAGCCTCCGGCAATTACCGGCAGTTTGGAGTGTTGACTATTTAGCTCGCGCACCAGATACGGAGCCACGATCGCAGGCAGCACCTCGATGGCGTCAAGACGCGTTTGCTCGATCGAACGCAACGAGCTTTGCAGGGCGGCCGAATCCAGGAGAAATGTTCGCTGTATGGCGAAAAGGCCAAGGCCGAGGGCGGCGCGAAGCGGAACCTGATGCGTGGATATGATCCCCCGTATGCCGCGATGCGACATGAATTCAATGGCCGCCGCGTCGCGCGCAAACCCGGATACAAGGTCCAGATTTACAATTGGCACTTTTCCACAGGCACTCACCTGGCCAGCCATTTCGCCAATGTTTTCAGGCGTTCCGCACAGCAGATAAACAATCTTGCTCGATGCTGCCGCCGCCTTCGACAAGAATTCCGGAGCGCGCACCGCCGGGATAATGCGGCTCTGTTCCAGAAGAGATTCGAGTGTATTCGCCACTTCACCTGTCCTGGCGGAATGCGTACCGGGAGGCGCCTTTAGCGTGCGGGTCCGCAACGCTCCAGCATCTTCAATCCGGCAACTTGGTGTTTCGCGTTCGATCATACCCCGCCCGGCGGAAACGCAACAGGTATCTCCCTGAGCAACAGAGTGTGATAGCGGCCATTTTGAATTTTTCATAAAGAGGGTACCTCTCGTCCCGTCCATGTCGGGGTCCCAGGCGAGCCTCGCTCGATCTTTTGCATCTTGTCCTTGCGCCACTGCCGGTTCGAAGTTAAACTGATTTCCATATCGCGGCAGAGACTAGAGAAGCCGCCCAAGAGAAGCCTCCTGCATGATTCAACCATGCAAGACACCTCTCTTGGGCGGCTTTTGCTTTGTCCCGATCACAAGGCTTTGCCACATATTGCGACGAAGAAGGGGAACCCGATGAAAAGCCGCTCCGAAACAATGGCGAATATCAAGGGCACGACATTTGATCTCTGCGTAATCGGTGGTGGAGCGACTGGAGCGGGATGCGCGCTCGACGCGCAACTTCGCGGCCTGCGAACGGTTTTGCTGGACGCCGCCGACTTCGTCTCGGCAACCTCCAGTGCCTCTACCAAGCTTGTGCATGGCGGCGTCAGATACCTGCAACAATCGGTTGCGGATTGCGATCTCGGTCAATATCGCGTCGTCAAGCGCGCCCTGCGGGAACGCAAACTAATGTTGGACAATGCTCCGTTTCTCACTCGTCCCGTGGAACTCCTTGTGCCATGCTTCAGCCGCCGCGACGCGTTTTATTTCAGGACGGGACTAAAGCTCTATGACTGGATCTCCGGTCGAGGCATGCTTTCCCCCAGCCGTTTCCTCTCGGTCCACGAATCCACAGTGCGCCTGCCGATGCTGAACACCTCGGGACTGGTGGGCACCGTCGCGTATACGGACGGGCAATTCGACGACGCCCGGTACGGCATTGCGCTGCTCAAAACCTTCGTCGAGAACGGAGGGGTCGCGCTCAACTATTCCCGCGTCGCCGATTTTGCCAAAACCGGGGACGGCAAGCTATCGGGAGCACACGTCGAAGACCAACTAGTCTCAGGAGCGCTTCACCGTGAGCGCGAAGGCCTTCGTCAATGCCACGGGCCCGTTCTCGGACCGCGTCCGGACACTTGCAAACCCCGGCATTCATCCACGGCTTCGGCTGAGCAAAGGGATACACATTCTGCTTCCCCTTGAGGCGGCCTTCAGGCTTGATGCGATGCTCATTCCCAAAACGGATGACGGGCGCGTGATCTTTGCCATCCCGTGGCTGGGCAGGCTTCTGGTTGGAACCACCGATGACGAAGCGACACTGGATGATGATCTAGCGGTGAAGCAAGAAGAAGTTGAGTATTTGCTCAGGCATCTGAACCGATATTGGAAGCGGCCTTTTAGCATCGATCAGGTCGTGAGCGGTATAGCGGGACTAAGACCCCTGGTCAGTCCGGGAGATGCGCGCAAGACCAAGAAGCTGATTCGGGATCATGAGGTGGAATTGAATCAAGAGAGCGGACTCATCAGTGTTCTCGGCGGCAAATGGACCACCTACCGGGCGATGGCCGAGGATGCGGTGAACGTGGTTCAGCAGTATTTGAAGGGAACGGTTTTGCCCTGTCAGACGCAGCATTTTCGGCTAACCGGAGCGGAGGGCTACGGACCAACCTTTTGGCACACCTTGGTTCCGAAATTCCACATCTCCCCGGACACCGCTCAACACCTCAGCCAAAAATTTGGGACTCGCGCAGTTGAAGTACTCGAACTCGCGCGCACCGATAGGCAACTTGCGGCGCCAATCGTGGCGGGCTCCCCAAGCATCCAGGCGGAGATCGTCTACAGCATTCGCTTCGAAATGGCGACCTCCATTGAAGACGTCCTGGCTCGGCGCATTGGGTTGCAATGGTTTAGTTGGAATTCGGCAATTGCCGCAGCGCCGCTGGTGGGCTCCTATCTTGCTCAGGAGTACGGATGGTCGGCCACCCAGACCCAGCAGGCGGTGCGGGAGTATGCGCTCAAACTCACGCGTGCCATGCGCACGGCGGGTCTGAGCCCGAGCACACGTTCGTCAGGCTCGACTCCGCCCCCGCTGACAGGCTGTCATGGCGAGCGGAGTCGAGCCACCTTTTGATTCTGCGGCGGAAACACCGCTTTCTCGCGCTCAACCTCAAGAAACAGTGATCCGATCGACCTCCGCCAATTCCTCCGCACTCAGCTCCCACCCTGCGGCTTTGGCATTCTTCTCAATTTGTTCTGGCTTTGTGGCTCCGGCGATGACGCTTGCCACTGCGGGTCTCGCGAGCAGCCAGCTAAATGCCAGTTCCAATAAAGTGTGGCCCCGTTTTGTCGCGAACTGCTCCAGGCGCGCCGCCTTCTCCAGGTTAACGGCGGTGTGGTACTTGTCCGCCAAAGCCTGTTTCTGCGCCAGGCGCGAGCCGCTTGGAGCAGGCTGGCCCATCCTGTACTTTCCCGTAAGCAGCCCGCTCGCCAGCGGAAAATACGGAAGCTCGCCCATGCCATGCCGCTCGATCGCCGGCAGCATCTCGCGCTCGATGTTGCGCGCCACCAGGCTGTATTCATCCTGGCTGGAAACAAGAGTGCTGAGCTTCTTTTCCGCGACGGTTTTCTGCGCCTCATTCAGTTGCGCGGCCGAAAAGTTCGAGCACCCTATGTAGCGGACTTTCCCTTGTTTCACCAGGTCGTCCAAGGCGCGCAGGGTTTCTTCGATCGGGGTCTTGGGGTCGGGGTAATGAATCTGGTAGAGATCGATCCAGTCGGTCCTGAGCCGCCGCAGACTTTCCTCCACCTCGGCCAGAATATAGTTTCGTGAAACGCCGCTCTTCTGGCCCTCCGGGTTTTGCTTTGCTCCCACCTTGGTCGCCAGCACGATCTTCTTCCGCCGCTCGCCCAGCACTTCGCCCATGATCTCTTCCGAGGTGCCATAACTGTCCGACGTGTCAAAAAAATTCACGCCCACTTCGAGCGCCTTATCGATGACCTTGCGCGATGCTTCGACATCCATGTTCGCGACGAATCCAAAGTTGTTGCATCCCAGCCCAACCACCGAAACTTGCAGCTCCGATTTCCCCAACTTTCTGTGCTTCACTTTTCGAATCCCTCTCTTTCCTCATAGCTTGATGCCGCTGCGCGTCACCTCGACAGCAAACTGCAGTTCACGACGTTGGCCGGGTCCACGGCGCCGCCCGTAAGCACTGCGACAATGTTTTCGGCGGCGGCAATGCCCATGCGCTCCACCGCGGCGCTGGTCTGCCCCGCGATATGCGGTGTGATGATCAGGTTCGGAGCCGACAGCAACGGACTGCCCGGCGCGGGAGGCTCCTCGGTCAGGGTGTCAAGAGCGGCTCCTGCCAGCCGGCCGCTGCTTAGCGCCTCCGCCAGAGCCGCCTCGTCGACCAGGGCTCCGCGCGCGGTGTTGATGAACAACGCTCCCGGCTTCATCATGGCGAATGCCCGGCGATCCATCATTCCACGCGTTTCGGCCGTGAGCGGACAATGCAGGCTAACGATGTCACAGGAAGCGAGCAGCGCGTCCAGGGTTGGCGCGCGTTCCGCGAGCGACGGGTTGATCGACTCTGGTGAGCGTGTCAGCGTCACGATACTCATTCCGAAGCATCGAGCCAGCTCCGCCACCCGCCGTCCGATCCGGCCGAAGCCGATCAACCCGAGCGTACGGCCGCGAAGCTCCCTGCCTTGAAAGGTTCCACGATCCCACTGGCCCGATTTGACGCGAGCACTCAGTGACTCCAACTCGCGCCCCAACGCCAATATGCACCCGAGGGTAAGCTCTGCCACTGCGGGGGCATTGGCGTCACCGGCAACCATCACCAGTACCTTGCGCGCGGTTGCCGCAGCCAGATTCACTGAATCGACGCCGGCTCCATGCTTGGCAATCACGCGCAACTCAGTCGCGGCATCCAACACCGTCTCGCTGACCGGCGGATTTCCGCGCATCAGGATCGCCTGCACCGGTTGCTTTACAAGCTCTTCGATGAGCCGTTGCTCCGTCACCTTTCCCGGCATCATCGTCAGGCTTGCGCCGATTGAAGCGAGCTTATCGACCGCGCTTGAAACCAGCTCCGCGCCTGTCACCAGCACCCGCAATGGATGTTTCGCCATGTCGCATCGTCTCCAATCACTTGCCGGTTGCTGCTTCAGCCCGCAAATCCACTCCCCTGGTCTCCAGCAGCAGATAAGCGGCGACGAGCGCCACGGCATAAGACGAGAGGGCGCACACTCCCATGGCCCGCCCTAGCGGCCAGCTTGCCGCCAGCACACCGACCATCGCCGGAACCACGGCCCCGAAGCCGCGGCCGCCGCTCAACGAAAATCCTTGACCGCTGGCGCGAATGCGCGTGGGAAACAGTTCGGAGAATGAAGGTAGCATGCCCGAGGCAAGACCTCCCTGGAGCGCGCCGAGAAAGAACCCGAGCACCATCGTCGTGGTGGCATTGATGGGAGCAAACATGTAGATCGCCACATTGGTAGCCTGGCAGCACAGGAAAATCATGAAACTTTTGCGCCGGCCAATCCAATCGCTCAGGAAGCCGTAGGCAAACGGCCCTACGAAAGACCCAAGGATATTGAGCGCCAAGTAGCCCGCCGTGGAGGATACGCGCAGATGCAAGACAGTTCGAAGATATGTGGGCAACCAGGTAATCATCACGTAAGCACCGCCCAGGATGCCGGTCGAAAGCAAGGTCGCCGTGATCGTGTTCTTCAGATGCGGAGGCACGAAAATTTCCCAGAAATTGTTCCCCGCCGTCTTTGCATTCTGCTTGTGCGATTCAACATAGAGGGCGGACTCGGGCACGAAACGCCGTATGAACATCACGAACACGGCTGGAAGCAGCCCGATACCGAAGAACACCCGCCACGCCATCGCCTGCGAAAAATATCCAAAGATGATCGGCATCATTGCCGTTGACATGGCATAGCCAATCGCGTACCCACTCTGGATTGACGCGGCCACGCGACCGCGAAGGTGCGGCGACACGGTCTCACTGATGAGCACGCCGCCGACCGCAGCCTCTCCGCCATAGCCGATTCCCTGGATGCTTCGCGCCAGGAAAAGCTGCCAGAAGGAATGCGTAAAGGCCGAGAGAAACGTGAAGCCCGCCACCAGCAGGATGGTAATCTGCAACACGCGCACCCGCCCGAAGCGATCCGCCGCGATCCCGGCAAGCCAGCCACCGACTGCGGAGCCGATCAAGGCAGCCGACGCAATGATCCCGGCTTGCGGCTTGGTAATGCCCACAATGGCGATCAGAGTTGGCATCACCAAGGCGTAGATGGTCGTGTCCATCGCATCCAGGCCGAGGCCGCCGAAGCACGCCCAATAGGTCAGTCTTTCCCGGTTATTAAGGTCGGAATACCAACCCAGCCTCCCCTTCTTCGGTTGCTGCGCGACCGCTGTCGCGGATTGATCGTTGCTTTTTGCCATGCTCCCGCCCTCCGTAAATTGGTTCGACCCAAGAAACAGCACGCGAATCACCAAGCGTCAGCTTAGAGTTCCTCGACGGTTCTCGGAAAAATTCTTTGGTACGCTTCGGCGTGCGTGATCTTGCGCTCGGTTCGCCGCCGTGCGGTATTGCCACGCTGCTCCGCGACGTTCTTGTAATAAGGCCACATTTTGGTCTGCGACTTGATGCACAGCATCGCGCGCCACTTCAGATCCCAGACCTCGGAGATATCGAGAAGTGTATCCGGGCGGTATTCACAAAGCTCGCTCTGGTGCGGCTCAAAGCAATACACCTGGGGCGCGGCAATGATCGTGCCGCCCTTCCGCCCCGGCGCCTGCGCTACCATGCGCGCCTCCAGCGCCAGTCGGCAGGCCGTAGCGTGATCCCAGTTCGAGGGGTCCACCTGGGGATGCGTCAGGATAAATCGCGGCTGCGCGTCCCGGTAGATGTCGACGAGCCTCTCGACCACACTGGAGTTTGGAGTCATCAAATAGTCCTGCTGATCAAAAAAATGGATCTCGGCTCCCAGCACTTCCGCCGCCCGCTCTGCCTCAACTTTGCGGCGCGACCGCACTTCCTCTATGGTGAGGTTCGGCTCCGCCGCCCACACTTCGTTCGACTCGCCACGCTCGCCCGCGCTCAGGCAGACCACGACCGCCCGGTAACCATGCTGCTTGGTGTGAACCGCAATCGCTCCGCCTGCCCGCCAAATGAAATCGGCGGCGTGCGCACTCACCACGACCAGTGATTTGTTGTCTGACAAGTTCCCCTCGCTTTGTTCCGATTGGCTCGAATTGTTAATGCTCCTGAGCCCTTTTGCAAGACCAAAAGATTGTTCCTACAGGGAAAAACGAAGTCCCTTTAGACTCGATCGCAAGTTCTCAGCCAGAGCTGCGGAGCCGGTGAATTCACACAACCGTCTCGATTTTCCGAACATCTGTATAAGCGTTTTCACAACTCGGTTTTGAAGGGCGGGGCCTCAGCCGCGTCGTACCTTGAAGTATATCCTGCGGCTTTAGTCGCCGAGGGACCCATCTCAGCGCAGGTGGAAGGAGCGAGCAATGAAAGCGGAGCCAATCGGATATTCCATCACGGAACCCTTGCCGGCGCTGCCTTTACGCAGTTGGAGCGAGACCCTTGCGACCCTTCACATGTGGTTGCAAATCGTCGGCAAAGTTCAGCTGCAACTCACTCCCAAGGTGAACCACTGGTGGAACGCGACCTTGCGCGTGACCTCGCGCGGCCTCGCGACTCCTCCGATTCCGCACGGCTTCGGTTCATTCAACATTGCTTTCGATTTCCTCGATCACAAACTCGTCATTGAGCTGAGCGACGGCAACAGCAGGGCTCTGCCGTTACGGCCGCAGAGCGTCGCGGAGTTCTATCAGGAATTCATGCCAACGCTGGCCTCGCTCGGAATCAGTGTCAAAATTTGGACGATGCCGGTCGAAATTCCCAACCCAATTCGATTCGAAATCGATCATGCTCACGCCTCGTATGACGCCGATGCCGCACAGCGCTTCTGGCGGATTCTGGTATGGGTCGATAACGTCTTCGAAGAATTCAGGTCGCGCTTCCTGGGTAAAGTCAGTCCCGTGCACTTCTTCTGGGGAAGCTTCGACCTTGCGGTGACTCGCTTCTCGGGCAGGCCCGCGCCGGAGCGTCCGGGGGCCGACCCGGTTACCCGTGAAGCTTATTCCCATGAGGTAAGCAGCGCCGGCTTCTGGGCCGGAGGCGGCGAAATCGCGGCCCCGGCATTCTATTCCTACGCCGCCCCTCAACCCGAAGGCTTTGCCCGGCAGCCAGTGCGTCCCAGGGAAGCCTTTTATCACTCCGAGCTTGGCGAATTCCTGCTCATGTACGACGATGTCCGCAACGCCCGCTCGCCCAAAGATTCGCTGCTGGAGTTTCTGCAAAGCACATACGAAGCCGCTGCCATCCTCGGCAATTGGGACCGCAAAGCGCTCGAACGCTAGCTCGCCAAGAGCTTCCCAGTAGACCCTCGGTGAGTGGCTCATTCCAGCCTGCAGTTGGCTAGAGGGTAGTTTGTGCGCGGTGACCCCCATTTGCCGCAGTTAGCAGATGTGGGACTCTTCGCCTGGGTGCCCCTTGCCCCAAACGCTTCTGCGGAAACCGCCTCAACAACATCTAAAACGGGCGGAATCGGCGTACAATTTCAGCCGCCTTCAATGTCAAGCAAGAAAATCCGGTTGAGTACGGAGATTCCATGAAACAAAAGAATGTCATCATTCTCTTCGCCGTGTGTTTCGTCCTCTGCACAACCTGCTTTGGCGTCGCCCAGCCAGTGACAGGGGTCGAGCACTGGGTCAACAACGGGGCTATCCGGCTATACGTCTGGGAAAAGTACGTGGAGACTTCCAAGGATAAGCCCATCATCGTCCTTTGCCACGGCTCCGCAACCGCGGGAAAGGAGAGCTTCGACCTTCAGGTGTCGGGCAAACCTACCTACAGTCTGATGGATGTGCTCGCTCAAAACGGCTTTGACGTCTTTGCCCTCGACGTCAGAGGATTTGGCCGCTCTACCCATCCGGAAGGCCACATGACTACCGCCGAGGCTAGTCAGGATCTGAATGCGGTAGTCGACTATGTGCTAAAACTCCGCAACGCGAAAAAGGTCAACCTTCTCGGCTGGTCTTGGGGAACCCAGTATGGCGGAATGTTCGTGATGAGCCAGCCCAATAAGGTGGAGAAGTATATCTCCTATGCGCAGATGCACATTAACAGTCCCGACATTGCCAAGCGGCGCCCCCGCATCGAGTTCTTCCGTCAGAACGCCTACGTTTCCATCCCGGAAGCCGCGTGGAAACCGCGCTTTTACTCCATGGCCCCGCCTGAGGTCAGTGACCCTGGTGTAGTCGATGCGTTTGCTAAAGCGGCCGTGCAGGTCGAGGTGAAATCACCAACCGGGCCGCAACTCGACATGGTAACGATCATGCCCATGCTCAATCCCCGGCTCATGCCCGTTCCGGTCATGATCATTCATGGTCAGTACGATGATGTTGCCGACCTCGACGGACTGCTGCCTTTCTTCGCTCAACTTCCTAATCCGAGAAAACAGTACGTCATAGTGCCCGACGCGGGCCACATGATGCATTTGCAAAAGGGGCATCGCATTTTTCAGCACGACGTAATTGCCTTCTTCAGCACACCGTAAATCGAGCAAAAAGAGTGCCCCATACTTTTCGGTGCCCCAGGTTCCGCGTCGCCAAGGAACTCCTTTGAGACGCGCCGCGCGTTTCGGTCAGGCGGCCGGTTCGTAGCAAACGGCTCATTTGGCAGGTCGACGGTAACCTGGGGTAGTTTCTACGGGCGGCTGATGGTCCACATTTGCGCAGGTCACTGGCCCCATCCGGGTCACAGGTGGCCCACATTTGCGCAGCCGCAGGCGGAGCTAATGTGGGGTCCATATGCTGCCGACTGCTTCGCATTTAATTTCTTTGTAATCGCAACGTTCTCCCTGAAAGTGTCACTTTTGCAGGGCCGCGCGGCTGATGCGCGCTGAACCGATTGCTTCGCTTTTCCGCACGCGGTATTGTTCTTAGTACCGCCAAGAAATTTGAAAGGAAGATGATGGCCGTTACTTATCTGAAAAAGGCCGGGAAAACCTCGGAGACGGAAAGCGGGTCCGCGCGTCAAGTTGTTTCCAAGATGCTGGCGGAAATCGAGTCGCATGGCGAGGAGGCCGTGCGCCGTTATGCGCTCGAACTCGACCACTGGTCGGGCCCCATTGTCGTCACCCCGGAAGAGATCGCGAACTGTATTGCGGCCGTGCCTGCCAGCGTGCGTGCCGACATCACCTTCGCGGTCGACAACGTGCGCCGGTTCGCCGAAGCGCAGCGCCGCTCGATTCAAGACTTTTCGCTGGAGGTAGTCCCCGGTCTGCGGGCCGGTCAAAAGCTGGTTCCCTGCAATGTTGCAGGCTGCTACGTCCCAACCGGACGCTACGCTCATATCGCTTCGGCATATATGTCGGTCGCAACCGCGAAAGCGGCGGGCGTTGAGACGGTTGTCGCCTGTTCCACGCCTTTCCAGGGTCAAGGCGTGCATCCGTACGTGCTCTATGCGATGAAGGTTGCGGGCGCCGACGTGATCATGACCCTCGGCGGGGTTCAGGCGATCGCCACCATGGCATATGGACTGTTCACCGGCAAGCCCGCCGATATTATCGTCGGGCCCGGCAACAAATTCGTTGCCGAGGCCAAGCGAATGTTGTTCGGCAAGGTTGGCATCGATGTCTTTGCCGGACCTTCCGAAGTTGCGGTCATCGCGGACGAGTCGGCTGACCCGGCAATCGTTGCCTCCGACCTTGTCGGCCAAGCCGAGCACGGACATGAAAGCCCTGCGTGGTTGTTCACCTCCTCCCGCTCGCTGGCCGAAGCTGTAATCCGGCTGGTTCCAAAGTTGACTGCCGAACTGCCGCCCACGGCGCGCGACGCTGCCGCTGCCGCTTGGCGCGACTATGGTGAAGTGGTGCTTTGCGACACGCGTGAGGAGTTGGTGCGGATCTCAGACCAGCATGCCAGCGAGCACCTTGAAGTACATTGCACCGATCTCGATTGGTGGCTCCACAAGCTTTCAAACTACGGTTCGCTGTTCCTGGGCGAGGAGACAACCGTCGCCTACGGTGACAAGGCATCGGGGCCGAACCACATTCTTCCCACAAAATTTGCTGCGCGGTATTCCGCCGGTCTCTCGGTTCACAAGTTTCTCAAACCGCTGACGTGGCAAAGAATGGATCGCAATGCCAGCCGCGCCATTGGCGAGCCTTCCGCGCGCATCTCGCGACTGGAAGGGATGGAGGCGCATGCCCGCACCTGCGACGAACGCTTGCGTAAGTACTTCCCGGACTTGAAGCCTGACATGGGGAAGGCGGTAAAGGTTTAATGGGACGATTCGACGAGTTGTTCTCGCTGTCCGGACGCACGGCGCTGGTGACCGGCGGCAATTCAGGCATTGGGCTTGCCTTGGCGACAGCGTTGGGCATGCAAGGAGCGGAGCTGATTCTGGTCGCCCGGCGCAAGGATGAACTCGCGGCTGCCGTCCGCTGTCTTGGCTCGCAGGAAATCCATGCGACCGCCTGTCCGGCGGACCTGTCCACTCCCGCGGGACTCGACAGCGTCGCCGATACCGTCAAGCAACACGGATTGAAAGTGGACATCGTAGTCAATTCCGCTGGCGTCAACCTGCGCCAGCCTTTCGCCGAAGTCACCACCGAAGCTTTCGATCTTCACATGGCGATTAATCTGCGTGCGCCTTTTCGGCTCACCCAGCTCTTTGCTCCGGCAATGGCTGAGCGTCGCTGGGGAAGAATCATCAACATTGCGTCGCTCCAGGCCAGCCGTGCATTTGCCAACAGTGCGCCTTATGGAGCGGCCAAAGGCGGGGTGGTTCAGCTCACGCGCGCGATTGCGCAGGAATGGTCGCCAAAGGGCATCACCTGCAACGCGATTGCTCCCGGCTTTTTTCCAACTCCGTTGACCGCCCCGGTATTTGCCGATCCGGTGCGCGCAGCCCACAATGCCGCCCAGACCGCAATCGGCCGCAATGGCGAACTCACCGATCTCTACGGAGCGGTCATTTTCCTGGCAGCCGAAGCGTCATCCTACGTCACCGGGCAAACGCTCTATGTGGATGGCGGCTTCACCGCGAAATAGACCAATTAGGCAAGGAGTTGTTTCGATGAAAGCACTGATTTATACGGGTCCAGCTACGCTCGAATACCGCGAGGAACCCGATCCTATCCCGGCCGCTGGCGAAGTGCTCGTCCACGTTGAGGCCGTCGGCATTTGCGGATCTGACATGCATGCCTATCACGGCCGCGACGAGCGCCGGCCCGCGCCGTTGGTACTTGGCCATGAGGCCGCGGGACGTATCGAAAGCGGACCACGCGCCGGTCAGCGAGTGACGATCAACCCACTTGTCACCTGCGGCAAGTGCGTCTTTTGCATCGATGGAAGATCGCATCTCTGCCGCTCCCGGCAGATGACCTCGATGCCGCCACGGTCAGGGGCCTTTGCCGAATTGGTGCGAATCCCGTCGGCTAACCTCGTCGAACTGCCGGACGGCTTGCCTGTGCAGAAGGCGGCGCTGGCCGAACCGATGGCGGCGGGCTGGCATGCGGTTCGTAATGCGTCCCGCGCCCTCAACCGGCCGCTTGCCACCGCATGCTGCGTGGTGTTGGGAGGAGGAGCGGTTGGACTTGCCTCCGCTTTGGCGCTGCGCCATTTCGGCGCCAAGGAGATTCATGTCGCGGAGTCCAACGAATTGCGCAGAAAGGCTCTCACATCGTTCCGGCCCTTCGCTCCGGGAGACGCTGCCGAGCCGCCCGATTGGACCGTCGATTTGGTGATCGATGCGGTTGGCTCCAGCCCCACGCGGGCAGCGGCAAGCCGCATGATCAAGCCTGGCGGGGTCATCGTTCACATCGGCTTGCAGTCCAGCGGCGACGGTCTCGACATACGCAAGATCACGCTGCAGGAAGTCACCTTCATCGGTTCTTACTGCTACACCCACCTCGATTTCATCGAAACCGTTGGTGCCATGGCCGCTGGCCACCTCGGCAGCCTTGACTGGATGGAAGAACGTCCGCTCAGCGAAGGTCGTCAGGCCTTCCGCGAACTCGACGAAGGAAAAGTGGCGGCAGCAAAGATCATCCTGCGGCCTTAGCGCAAGACCATAAACCGAAGTCCGAGGCTGGCTGCTGGGTGTTATTGGCGGTATGGCGTTATCGACAATTACGCTAAATGCGGCCCTGCTCTTCCCTGGCACAAACTCTGGAGTTGTCATCGTGAGGAGCGCCGTGCAGTTCGGCGCGACGTGACGATCTATGCATTTCACCGACAGCGATTCGGCAAGGAAATAAATACATAGACCCCTCGCTACGCTCGGGGTGACACCTCATAAAATCGACACCGCCGTAATTAGTGCGAAGGCGATTTCACGACAATTACGCAACGTATGCGCTGGCGGGTGGCCCATTCAAGCCCCGCAGTTGGGCTTGAGTGGGGCTGTTTTCTTCTGCGCGACGAACTACCCCATCCTTTCGTATCTCTGCGGGGTGGTCACCACCACTTAATCATTTCCGTAACTTCTTCCCTGATGCGTACAAACTCCGGGCTGGCGAAGTTGCGTGGCCGGGGCAGATCGACTTTGATTTCGGCCTTGATGGTGGTGGGCTTCGGGGTAAGCACCAGGATACGTTCCGCTACATACACGGCTTCTTCGATGTTGTGAGTGACGAAGATGACCGTGCGCTTGAGTTCCCGCCAGATGCGGATGATTTCGTCTTCCAGGTAGTAGCGCAGCTTAACGTCGAGTTGGCAGTAAGGCTCATCCATCAGCATCAGGTCGGGGTTGATGGCGAAAGCCCGTGCGATGACCACCCGCTGATCCATGCTGGCCGATAGTTGCCTGGGATAGTACTTGCGGAATTCCTTCAGCCCAACCAGGTCCAGCATCTCGTTGGTTCGCCCTTCCACTTGGTCTCTAGCGACTTTCTTGACCTGCAGGCCGAAGCGGATGTTGTCTTCCACGGTCCGCCAAGGCATGGAAGATGGCTCCTGAAATACGAAGGACAAGTTGTGCTTGCGCGGGTCGGCCGGTTCGCCGTCGATGTAGATGTCGCCGGAAGATGGCGGCATGAGCTTGCTCAACACGTTGAGAAAAGTCGTCTTGCCGCAGCCGGTGGGGCCGACGATGCAGAGAAACTCGCCCTCGTAGACTTGAAAGGAGATGTCGTCAAGCACCAGCAGATCGTCGAACTGCTTGGTCAGGTTGCGTACCTCTACCTTAATCTTGCGTTTCTCGGCAGTCATCTCCGTCCTTCTTTACAGAGCAAGGTCGCTGTTATCGGCGATTTCTTTCCGCAATGCCAGGAATTTGGGATCGGTGTAGCGGCGTGGCCACGGCAGATCGATCACGTATTCTGCCTTGACGCTGGCGGGGCAGCGAGTGAGCAGCACAATACGGTTCCCCAGGTAAACCGCTTCCTCAATGTTGTTGGTTACGAAGATCACCGTACGTTTCGCCTGCCCCCAAATCCGCAGTACCTCATCCTCCATCTGGTATCGGGTCTGGGCGTCGAGGTGGCCGAAGGGCTCGTCCATGAGCATCACATCGGGACCGTTGCAGTAGGCGCGGGCTATGCCGACTCGCTGCTTCATGCCACCCGAGAGCTGGTGCGGATAGGATTTCTCGAATCCTTCAAGGCCGACCAGTTTGATATACTCAGCCGCCTTTTCCTCACGTTCCTTCAGGCCCACGCCCCTGAGTTTGGGCCCCATGGCAACGTTCTCCATCACGGTAGACCACGGAAACAGGGCCATGCGCTGAAAGACCATGCCTCGCTTCGGGTCGGGGCCAACGACTTCTTCGCCGTCCAGGTAGACGCCGCCGGAATCCGCCCGATCCAGGCCGCACACGATGTTCAGGAAAGTGGTCTTCCCGCATTGTCCCGGGCCGAGAATCACCAGAAACTCGTTTTCGACCACCGCGAGATTGATGTCCCGCAATACTTCGGTGACCTTGCCGCCCACGCCGGCAAAAGATTTGCAGACGTTATGGGCCGCGATCTTGGGCTGCGGTTCCCGGCTCGCGCCGTTGTTGCGCGTGTCGGGGTTATTTACATCGATATCTCGCGCTTCCACGGGCAGATCCTTTTTTCGGCGTATCTTAGCAGCATGGCGATGCCGGCCCCAATCGCGCCGATCAGCAGCATCCCGGTGATGATCATTGCCGGATTGCTCATATCCATGCCGAGCAGGATGAGGTAGCCGATCCCCTCCTGTGCTCCAACCATTTCCGCCGCCAGCACGCACATCCAACTCAGACTCAGGCCGTTTTGCAGGCCGGCAAAAATCGCCGGCATGGCGGAAGGTATAGCCACCTCCATAAAGAGCTGGCGACGATTCCCTCCCAGCATTCGTGCGGCATCCAGCAGCATGGGTTCAGTGAAGCGGATCCCCGTGTAGGCGTTCATCACCGCCGGTACGAACGCCCCGATGAAGCAGATAAAAATCTTCGGCGTTTCGTCAATCCCAAACCAGAGGATCGCCAGTGGAATCCACGCGATCGGAGGGATGGGCCTGAAGATTTCGAAAATCGGTTTGACCACCGCCTCGAATCTCTTGTTCCAGCCCATCAACAGCCCTAACGGTATCCCGATGAATGTGGCGACCGCGAAGGCCGACAGCACGCGCACCAGGCTGGCCCAGATGTGGCCATAGAGCGAGGTGCGGCCTATGGGCTCGAACAACATCACCCAGAATTGCCTCGCCACCGCCGCAGGCGACGGCAGCGCTTTGCCAAAGTGACCCGTGCCCACCACCAGTTGCCACAACGCCACCATGACAATCATCGAGGCGATTGGTATGACGTGGGCTTTCGGTCGAAAGCGGGAGGAGGCAATCTCAGCCACTTAGTATCTCCTCCACGGCGCCAGCTTGCGCTCGCACTTTTCCAGCAGGAATCCCATCGCCGCGCCGGTGCAGCCGATGGTCAGCATCCCGACGATGATCACGTCCGGTCGAGCCAGCGTGCGTCCCATCTGGATCATGTAGCCCAAGCCCTCGCTACCCGCCAATAGTTCGGCTGCGACCAGCGTCATCCAGGCCGAACTCAGCGACAGCCGCAGTCCGGTGAACACCATCGGCAGCGCCGAGGGTACGCCGACCCTGAGAAAGGTCTCCCAATTCGTTGCTCCGAAAGTGCGCGAGACGCTGATCAGTACCGGCTCCGTGAGCTTGATGCCGGCATAGGAGTTGATGACGCTCGGCACAAACGCCGAGAGCCAGATGATGTACGCCTTGGCCGGCAGCCCGATTCCCAGCCAGAGAATCGCCAAGGGTATCCAGGCTATCGGAGGAATTGGGCGGATCATCTCGAAAAGCGGTTTAACGATTTCGTCGACCCGGCGGAACCATCCCATGATCAGTCCCAGCGGTACGCCGACACACACTGCGGAGGTATAACCGATCAAACACAATTTAAGACTGGTTCTGAAGTTGGCGCCGAGGGTCGCGCCGTCGGGAGCCCGATTCGTCAGCTTCGAGATGAACGTCGTCAGCACTTGCTCCGGCGAAGCAAGCAGCGCCTGAGAGATGATTTCGAAGCGGACGATTGCATACCAGAAGACGAGAAACACCGTTACGCTCAGGAGAGAGAGCCACCACATCGAACCCGAATCTGGTGGCTTGACTGCGATGGCCCGTTTGCCTTCACTGCCCTTGCCTGCGGAAGCCGTTGCTGGACGCTGCTCCCCGGGAGCTGGTGCTGTTGCAGAACCAGCTCCCGAAACGGGAGGCGATTGAGATCGAGTCGTCATAACATCTTCAGGATTTTGTCATTGATGAAGTTGCCCTTCATCATCTTTTCTTTTTCGGCCGGGGTAATGCGCCCTTGTTGCACGAAGAAGTCGGCCAGATCCGACATCCACTTCTCAACCTGACTGAGGCCGCCGTCCTTCTTGGCAAACAGCGCCAACTGCTCCTTCGTGTCGAAGAGCGGCCGCAGAGAGAATTCCTGCGCCAGAGCAGCGTCACTCAGGGTCAGTCCGTGCTCCTTGTAATAAGCGCCCAGCAGTTTGGCCGAGCCACTGGGATCTGACTTCATCTCGCTGATCCCTCTCATGTACAGCTTGAGCCACTTGGCGACCTTATCCGGATGCTCCTCGAAAGCCTTCTTGCTGGCAATGACGACGCCTGGCACGACAACCCCGGCTCGCTTGCCCGAAGACATTTTTTTCCAGCCCTTGCTCTCGCCGATGTAGTCGAAGGGAGCCCAGAGCTGAACAATGTCGCCCTGTCCGGCTTCGAAAGCAGCCATGGCTTGCGACTGTTCCATGTGGACCAACTTCACATCCTGCTCGCTGAGCCCCAGAGCCTTCAGGGTGGCGATCACCGCATAGTGACCCGTCGAGGCGGTGGTCAGCAGGATGGTCTTGCCTTTGACGCTTGCCGCCGAACCATACATATCGGGATATTTGGGATTGCCGCCCTTTGTCTTGAGGATTGGGCTGTTCGGCCGCACCCACAAGTCGTTGGTCTCGGACTCGTCATTGGAGATGGCAATGATATACGCGCCATACCGAATCGCGGCCAGCATGCCGGGGACAGCGCCTTCGGCCCCGACCTCCCACTTATTGGAAGCCAGCGCCTCATTCTGCGGCGGGCCGGAAGCGTAGAACTGATAATCGATTTTAAATCCGTCCGCCTTGTCCCACCCCTTTGTCATTGCCATATACGTTGGCAGGGCGTGAACACAGGGCTGATGACTTACGGAGATGGTTACTTCCTTGGCAGGAGCGGGCGCGGACTGGCAACCCGTGCCGGCGATCAGAACGGTACCGATAAATAACACAATTAAGCACCAAACTGCCTTGTCTCTCGATTTCATAATTCGCCCTTCTTTATTTTGATTGCAATATATCAAGCGCTCTCGATTTTGGCTGCAACTATTTCGTGCCATCTTCTCCTTTTGCGAGTTGCTGAACGCGAACGAGATTTCGCATACGGAAGTTCTACATCGAATGTGGTTTCGGAGAGAGTGGGGTGGAGAGACACTTCCAGCGCCTCCCCATAACACCAGCGCGTCATCATAAGAAATCTTTGGACAGGATAGAAGGGTGTCGAATTCCTAAGACTGATTATTTTCATGGATCCCCCGCTCTGACATTTCGCAGACGGCCAAATGTACGCCCACAGTCACCCTGTCGCCGGCGCCGAGACGGTGATCAATTCGGTAATACTTTTATATGCAATAACGTACAGCTCATGGATCGGCGGTAGGAAGAGCACTAAGGTGAGCCATTGACGGAGGCCGCGTCACTCGGCCAACAAGACCTGTGCAAAATTGGTACCGAATCGCTTCAAAATGATTAAATCTAGGGCCAAAACGATTAAATTTAGAGCCAAAAAGTGAAAGTTGCGGTAAGCTAGCACCGCCAAGTGAAAGTAGCTTTGGCGCTAAGACGCAGCAGTAAGAAGGCTCGCAGAGAGCAATAGTAAATTAAATGTGGGCCGCTGCTGTGAGCGGGCTGTGCCTTTTGCCCAAGCAATGAAAGTGGTCTACATAAGTGTCTTTTGATCGGCAGTGCGCTTTCATGGAAGTTACGGGCCGAACCAGGGAGTAGCGAGCGCTTCGAAATTGCCGCATGAATTTCGCAGTGCGCGTGTGGGCTGAAAGGGGCAACATCCATGGAATTCCAGGACAAGGTCATCAAGTGCATTGACTGCGGTGAAGACTTTGTTTTCACGGCAGGGGAACAACTGTTTTTCCATGACAAGCAGTTTAAGAATGAGCCTAAGCGTTGCAAGGGCTGCAAGGCAAAGCGCGGGCAGGCTCTGGGGGTAACGCAGGCGACGGCACCACCGAAGGTGGAGACTCGCACCGTATGTTCAGGTTGCGGCAAGGAAACCACGGTCCCGTTTAAGCCGACACAGGGCCGTCCGGTTTTGTGCCGCGAATGCTTCCAGCAGAAGAAAACGGCTAGCGCCTCTGCTTAACCCAGTTTCGCGAACGATATATCCCGTGAAGATTGTTAGCTCTGGGATGCATCTATTCTGAAACTGTTGAAGTTACAACTTCCGCTCCCATGGTTGTGCACCTCTGAATTGCACACGAGAGTTTTTGTCCGCTCGGTTGCCATCCGTTGAAAACCAGCTACCAGAGCCAATCTAGAAAAACTACCGCTAAATACACAAGATAATCCCACGATTCGAAAACGGGAACGGGAAGTGATGTCAGGCTTCCGGAGCAACGTGCTGGCTTCCGCAAAAAAAGCCCCGTTCGGCGACTATGTCGGACGGGGCGGTCAGGGAGGGAGTAGTAAAGGAGATTGAATCGCACTGTGCCGCCGCGCAGAAATCCTGACCCCGGATAGGCCGATCTGGATTCGCGGACGCGAATAAGCGCGTTCGAGGACAACTTGCAGCAATTCTTTATCCAAAGTGACTGGAGGCCTTGCAAGCCGCAATTGGCGGAGGGATTCCTAAAGAGAGTACAGACGGATGCTGTTTCATGGGCCACCGTGAGTACTCAAAGTGAGTACCTGGATGCTCAATTTAGACATCCAGCAGCCCACCTTGACGACGCGCCGGCCGCATCGCGCGTATCGGAACAGGATTGCATCCAAAGGGGGATAGAAGTGGCAACGGATACGTACCACTTTGCTGACTATTGTGAACTGCATCAATCGATCAGGGCAATCGGCCTTCGGGAGAACAAATTGAGAACTCACCCTTGGCTGCTTCTGGTGTGTTTCTGCCTATTGAGCTGTGCCCTCGTGGCGCAAATGGCTCCCTCCAGTGGCGCTCCGCGGGCTGGATCAGCGCCCCTCGCGGCTCCCATCGATCCGGAGCTGAACGGCATGTTGAGGCAGATTGAGCAGTTGGCTTCGAGCATCAATCTGGAACTAGGCAAGCTGCGGGTCGAAAAATGGAAGACCGATTCGGCAAGCAAGCGGCAGGCGGAAGCCACCATCGATTCCATGCAGAGAAATCTTACGGCTGCACTCCCGGAGTTCATCACGGCGGTGCGCAATTCACCGCGAAACCTGGCCCCTGGGTTTCGCCTGTATCGCAACTTGAACGCGCTTTCAGACGTGTTGAAGTCGCTGGCAGAGTCAGCCGGGGCGTTCGGGCCCAAAGACCAGTACGAAATCCTGGCTGCCGACATCGACGGCTTGGAAGCCGCGCGCACAGCATTCGGGAAGCGCGTGGAATCCTTGGCCGAAGCGCAGGCGCTGGAGCTTGCACAGCTCAGGCAGCAACTTATCCAAGCCAGAGCGCAGAAGAAGGTCGTGGACGACAATGCGGCGGCCAAGCCGAAATCCACCTCCCGCAAAAAGCCGAAACCAGCCCCGGCGGCGCAGCAACAATAGAAGCGAGCTTTTACTTTCGATTGGGGTGAACCGCATGCCGAGGAGACCTTCCTCTTTCGCGGTGTTTCTGTGAAAGAATAGCTCTCATTCCGGCTTCCATTGCGATCCAGGCAGAAGCATCCAACTAGCAGGAAGCCGGGGACCGGGGATTTCGATAAATTGCACATGAAACACGCGGATGCGGCCGACCTTGAACGGAAGATTGGATACACTTTCAAGAAACGCGAATTGCTTGTACAAGCACTCACGCATAGTTCCCACGCAGGAGAGCATGGATTAGCTCATGGACGCGAGAATGCGCCGGAGACCCTGCCGCCGGTCAACCCTTTGACGGCGCTCGGAACGCCGGTCGCGGCGCAACACGTTTCCCCGCAAGACGTTTCTGCGCAAGACAATGAGCAGCTCGAATTCCTGGGCGATGCGGTGCTTGGATTTGTGACCAGCCAGGAGTTGTTCCAGCGTTTCCCGGACTACACCGAAGGCGAACTCTCGAAATTCGGGCTTTGCTGGTGAGTGCCCGTCACCTGGTCCACACCGCCAGAGCGCTGCAACTTGGCGAATATCTGAGGCTCGGACGGGGCGAGGAGAAAAGCGGCGGGCGTGACAAGGCGGCCCTGCTTGTGGACGCTTTGGAAGCCGTTGTCGCCGCTCTATTTCTTGACGCGGGGCTGGAAGTGGCGCGCGATTTCGTACTGGCTTGGGTGTTGAGTCCCGAACTGGAGCGCAGGCAGGGCGGAGTGGAGTCGCTGGTATCGCCCGATTACAAGTCGGAGTTACAGGAGCGGCTGCATGCCTTGGGGCGTCCCGAGCCGCAGTACCTGCTGATTGCCGAAGAAGGCCCCGATCACAAGAAGCTGTTTACGCTGGAGACCGTTGTAGTTGACCCATCGGGCCAAGTGGAATTTTCCGTCCGCGGTCAGGGCATGACGAAGAAACGGGCTGGACAGGATGCGGCGCGCGCGGCATTGGCGAAGTTGAACTCGGGGTTGGAGACGAAGTGAGCGAGTTAAATCAATCTACCCCTCCCGAACCCGTAATCTCCAGCTCTGAGACAGGCCCTGCCGCCACCAATGACCGCCCGCTGCCTGATAACTCCGCCCCGGATTGCATAACCACGACAGCAGAAACTGTTTCGTCGACCGGGCTAGTGGACTTATCGTCCCCCGGGCTAGCGGATGGCACCAGCGACGCGAAGCCTCAAACACGGCAGGCGGACCCGGACTTGGCGGCCAGAAAGCTTCCAGCCGGTTGGACAAGCTCGGCGCAATCGCTTTTGATCACGGTTGTGATCGCTGTATTTGTGATCACCTTCGCCGTGCAAGCCTTCCAGATTCCATCCGAGTCGATGGAGCGAACCCTGCTGGTCGGCGACTACCTGCTGGTCGACAAGCTGCACTACGGCCCGCCCGGGATGTGGGACTTCCTGCTGCCGTACAGACCCATACGGCGCGGCGACATCGTCGTGTTTCACTACCCGGTGAAGCCATCGGACCACTTTGTTAAGCGCGTGATTGGCCTTCCGGGCGATCGTATTCACCTGGAGAGGAAGCGGGTATACGTAAATGGCAAGCCTTTGACCGAACCCTACGTGCATCTCCGGCGCGGCTCGTTCGAGAATTTCCGCGACAACTTTCCGGCCAGCCCTGGACCCTTCGCCGATATCACCGCCAGCTGGTTCCTGCAGATGCGCACGCTGGTGCGAAACGGAGAGTTGGAGGTTCCCGCCAATAGCTACTTCGTCCTCGGAGACAATCGCGACAACAGCCTTGACAGCCGCTACTGGGGATTGGTTCCAAAGGCGAACGTGATTGGGCGTCCGTTGCTGATCTATTGGTCCGCCGCAGGCGCGGCCGGCGCGGACTCTGCCGAAGCGGCCCCGCAGGATGATAAACTTTCCTCTTTGCGCCCTGTATTCGAGCGCTGGCTGGGCATACGCTGGCGGCGAATGCTGCGCATAGTGGAATAACGCCAGTCCACGCAAGAGCGCAGGTGGAATCGCAATCTCAGGAAGACCATTTGGCCGACGAAAAATTGAAAGTCTCAAAACGAACAGCAGACTCGACCACGGAAAAACCAGCGTCGAAGGCGGCGAAATCCGGCGAAAAGCATGAGGAAACCACGTCGGAGTTCATCGCGTCATTGGCCTCCGTGCTGGTTGTCGGTCTGTTTATCATCACCTTCTGCCTGCAGGCGTTCGAGATTCCGTCCAGCTCGATGGAGAATACCCTGCTGATTGGCGACCACGTTTTTGTCGATCGCGTGCTGCTGGCGCCCAAGACGAACTGGTTTCCGGTTATTCCCTATCGCCAGGTGCAGCGCGGCGACATCGTTGTCTTTCTTTCGCCGGCCGAGGCTGGCCTGTACGTGGTAAAGCGGATCATAGGGACGCCCGGAGACCGTATTCACCTGCGCGACGGAGTGGTTTACCGCAACGGGCAGCCGCTGCAAGAGCCTTATGTCATCCACAACGGCAGCGTGGACGCGTATCGCGATAATTTCCCGGCCATCCCGATGATCGAAGGCGCCAGCGTCACGCCCGAGTGGCAGCTCACCATCCGGCAACACCTGCAAGGCGGCGACCTGGTGGTTCCCGACGGCTCGTACTTTGCCATGGGCGACAATCGCGACGTGAGTTACGACAGCCGGTACTGGGGATTTATCCCCCGGGAAAACGTCATCGGCCGTCCCATGTTCATCTACTGGTCTTTCCGGACTCCGGCCAACCAGTACAAGAAAGACAGTATCGCTGAGCGGGTCGGATTCCTGGTGCATATCGTGTTCCATTTCTTCGACCAGACCCGCTGGTCCCGCATGCTGAAAGTGGTGCGGTGATGAGCATTGTGCCAGCCGGAGATCTCCAGCCAGCGCTGGCTTCGCGCCGATTAGGGAAAAGGAGCATTCTGGCAATCCTGGCTGGCGCTGATCCTGATTGGCGATATTGGTGCCGCCCTTGATCAACGTCAGCCGCTATCGCGCTCGCATCGCGGACGCTATTAGCCGCGAGTTGGGCAGGCCGGTGACGCTTGGAGGCATCACCCTGCGACTGCTGCCGCAGCCGGGCTTTGACTTGGTAAACCTGGTGGTGGGAGATGATCCCGACTTTCAGTTACGAGCCGATCCTGCGGGCCGACGAGGTCACCGCTTACCTTCGTTTGAGTTCGTTGTGGCGCGGGAATTTGGAGATAGCGCGACTGCGTTTGAAGTATCCCAGCCTGAATCTCGTGCGCAGTCCGAACGGCAAATGGAATCTCGAATCGCTGCTGTGGCGGGCATCGCGGACCGAGACGGCACCCACTATGGCTGGTCCGCAACGGCGCCCGCGCTTCCCTTATATCGAAGCGCAATCGGGACGAATCAACTTCAAGTTTGGTCAGGAAAAGAGCGCATTCACCCTGACTGAAGCCGATTTTAAGCTGTGGAGTCCCGCGGAAAACGAATGGCGCACGCACCTGGAAGCGCAAGCCTTTACGCACCGATCTTCCCATCAATGACACCGGGATCCTGCGCGCCGACGGCAGCTTCCGGAGAGCGGAGTTGTTGCGCGACGTTCCCATGCAGATGCAGTTGAACTGGTCGAACGGGCAGCTTGGGCAGATCACCAAACTCATCTATGGACGTAACCGCGGCTGGCGCGGCGGCGTCGAACTCAATGTATCGCTCGAGGGGACAGCCAACCGCGCTCCAGTGTGACCGGCGCCGCTGGTGTGCACGATTTCCAGCGCTTGACATTGCCGGCGGAGAACCCCTGCGCCTGGACGCAAAGTGCTCTGGGACCTTCCGCTCGGAGGACAAAGCCATCCATGGCCTGAACTGCCAGATGCCATTCGATCGTGGCATGGTGAAGGCAGAGGGCGAAGTAACCGTTGCCACGATGCGCCCCTATAACCTGGCGATAACGGTTCAGGACGTTCCCGCGAATGCGGTCACCACGATTTTGCGGCACGCCAAAGCTGATCTGCCGAACGACCTCTCCGCCGCCGGTGTTCTCAACGCCAGTTTCAACGGGCAGCGGGCCGAAGACGATCCTGAAGGCAGGTGGAGCGGCACGGGCGAGGGTACGGGAATCGTCTTGCGCTCGGCAACGCTCGGCAAGAATCTCGAGTTGGGTACGCTGCGCTTTTCCGCGGGACTGTCCGCGCGCACGCGGCACGACACCGCGCTCCGAGCACAGGCCTCGAGCCGTTGCGCAGGGGCAGAAGCCGGATCAACTTAGACTCGTTCCCGATTCCCCTGGGAGCGGCCAATGCCGCCAGCGGGTCGGGATGGCTTTCGACCAAAGGCTACAACCTGCAAGTACAGGGAGACGCCGAGTTGGGCCGCCTGTTGCAGGTGGCGCGCGCAACCGGCATTGCCGGACCCCGTTTTGGCCTGTTCGGCGCCGCCAAGCTGGATGTCGCGTTGAGCGGCGATTGGGTCGGGATTCGCCAGGGTCCGGACCTTCGGCAGAGCACAAGTCCATTCGGCCAGGGCCGAGGTTCCGGGCATCGCCAGCCCGGTGCTTATTCAGTCCGCGCAGGTTGAACTGGCGGACAATCGAGTGCTCTTCCACAACCTTACGGCGCAGATCGGCAAGAGCGTCTTCACCGGCGAAGCTCAGTTTCCGCGCAGGTGTAATGACGCAGCATCGTGCGCCTCCGGCTTTGACGTGCAGGCGGAGACCATCAACGTGGAAGAGCTGAACGCGCTGTTCAACCCGCGTATGAAGCAGCAGCCCTGGTACAAATTTTTCGGCTCGGGCGGCGAGGCCAGCGCCTTGGCAAAGATGCGTGCCTCAGGCCGGATTGCGGCCAAGCGACTTGCTGTTAGGCCAGCTCACCGTGACCAAAGTGAAGTGCCGAGTTCACGCTGAACTCCGGACATTTGGCGTTGACCAAAACGAGCGCGGAATTGCTGGGTGGAAGCCAGACGGGACAGTGGCAAGCCGATTTTACCGGCGATGAGCCGATTTATTCCGGCACTGGGAACGGTCGCGAATATCGCCGCCAGCCAGCTTGCGGGAATCGTTCATGCGGCGATTGGAACAGGAACCGTGAATGGCACCTACCAGATCCAAGATGACCGGATGGACCTCGCGCGAGCTGTGGGATTCCGCCAGCGCCGCCTCCGATTTCGATTGGCGCAATGGATTGTGGCGCAACGTTCAGCTTGGCCGAATGCCTTTACAGTTTTTCGACTTTGCCGGACACATCGCGCTGGAAGATGGTGGTTTTCTGAATTTCCAGCAGCAAAATGCGGAGCAGCGGCGGCACCTACGCCTTGAATGGTTCCATAAAGGGTGGCAACCTTGCCCTGCAATTCGGAGCGTGACAACAGACGGCGTATCGCCTCCGCGGAACCCTGCAAAAGCCGCTGGTGGAGTTGCCGCCGGCGACCGAGGCCTCGCTGAAACCATGAAATGGATCGTCGCGATTGCAGTATTGCTGACCCTTTCGTTGCCCGCCATTAGCCAGCGCGTGCCCTCGTCCCAGAGCACGGGCTCGCATAGCGCCAGCTACCAGAGCGCACAGCGGAAGCTGAAAGAAATATCCGAGAACGGCCAGCTCGCACGGCCGCAGCCGAGAACCACGGTGCTGACCGCCGACGAAATCAACGCCTACCTTGCGGAGGGCGGCGTTGCTCTGCCTGAGGGTGTGCAGCGCGTGCGCTTCAGCAGCGTGCCGACGATGGTGACCGCCGCGGCGCGAATCGACTTTGACCGGCTGACGGCTTCACGAAAGATAAGCAATCCATGGATGGCTATGCTATTTACTGGGGTGCATGAGGTTTCCGTCGAGGCGCAGGCGACCGGCAGCGGTGGCATGGGTTCGGTCCACATTGAGTCGGTGGCGATCGATGGCGTGAAGGTGCCACGAGTGGCCATGCAGTTTCTAGTCGACTACTACTTGAAACCGAAATACGGAGCTAACGTCGGACTCGACAGCCGTTTTCCGCTGCCGGCGCGCATTGATGTCGCCGTGGTCGGCAACAACCAAGTGTCAGTAACGCAAAGGTAAACGCATTTGTCTATCAAACTATTTTTCATGTAAGCTGCCAATCGGCGGCTATGAACGATTTTAGGAGGCTCTTATGCGCGGTAGCGAGAAAGTGATTAAAGCGCTCAACGACAATCTCAGTTCCGAATTGACTGCCATCGTCCAGTACATCGTTCAATCGGAGATGTGCGATAACTGGGGATATAAACGCCTGGCGGGACTCACCAAAAAGCGCGCCATCGAGGAGATGAAGCACGCCGAGGCACCTGATTGAACGCATTATCTTCCTCGATGGCATGCCGGCGGTAAACGTGCCGCTGAAGCCCCAGGCCGGAATTGACGTTAAGTCGCAGTTTGAAATCGACCTGAAAGACGAACTGGGCGCGATCAAAGAATATAACGATGCAATCCGCCTCTGCCGGGAAGAAGGCGATAACGGCACCCGCGAACTTTTTGAAAGGCTGCTGCACGACGAGGAAACGCACGCCGATTATCTGGAGACACAACTGGTCACCATCGAGCAGATCGGCATCGCAAATTATCTCGTGGAGCAGATGAAAGACTAGAGCTGTTCCGGATACTTCGTCATTGATCGCGACACCTCTGGAGTGTCATCCTGAGCGCAGCCTGGGCAGGGGAGCGAAGGACGTGCTTTTCCTTGCGCCGGAAAACAAGAGCAGATTCTTCGTTCCCTTTGGTCGCTCAGAATGACACTCCTAACCTACCAAGGAATCGCTCTGGAAACGCGCCTGACTTCGCACGCTGCCTTCCGCAGTCTGACGGCCGGGCTCCGGCGGCGTGATACTATCGAATTCCCAGCATGGAACTGCACTACGTATACATATTCTTTCAACTGATTGCCTTTCTTTTCGCGATCAGCATTCACGAGTCGGCGCACGCATGGATGGCATCCCGTTGCGGCGACCCGACGGCGCGCATGCTCGGACGAATCACGCTGAACCCGCTGCGGCACATCGATCCGGTCGGCACCATCCTGCTGCCGGCGATTGCGCTTTTCACCGGCTTCCCGATGATCGGCTGGGCCAAGCCCACGCCGGTCGATCCGCGCAACTTTAAGAACCCGGTGCGGGATGACATCCTGACATCGGTTGCCGGCCCGGCCAGTAATTTTCTGGTGGTGATTGCCTCAGTCGTCGTGCTTGGATTGCTGTCCCTTACCTCGCCCGCGGCACACTACGTGGTTCAAGCCCTAGCCAGGAGTTCGGGAAGCCTTGCCCTGGATGCGGGCTGGATCACGCCGTTGGCGCTCATGTTTTATCAATTGATGTTCATCAATATTCTGCTGGGAGTTTTCAATTTGATCCCGGTGCCACCGCTCGACGGCAGCCACGTTCTGCGCCACTTCCTTTCAGGGGCTGTGCTCAATTTGTACGACCGCGTCGGAATGTTCGGATTGATGCTGCTGTTGTTCTTCGGTGGGCGGTTTCTGGGGACGCTGATGTTTCCGGTGGTACGATTTTTTAACGATATTTTAGCGAGAATCTGATGTCGGACACTTTGAATAACAAAGCAGAAAACGCTTCCGCTGCCGCGGCGAAGCGCCGCGTGTTGAGCGGAATGCGGCCCACAGGCAAACTGCACCTGGGAAATTACGTTGGGGCTTTGCAGAATTGGGTGGGTCTGCAGGATGAGTACGAGTGCTTCTTTTTCGTCGCCGACTGGCACGCGCTGACCACCGATTACGCTGATCCTTCGGCGGTGAAGACAAACTCCATCGAAGTCGCCACCGACTGGCTGGCCGCGGGCCTCGACCCTGAGCGTAGCGTGCTGTTCATTCAGTCGCACGTTCCGCAACACGCCGAGCTGCACCTGCTGTTTTCGATGATCACTCCGCTCGGCTGGCTCGAACGCGTGCCGAGCTATAAAGAACAGCAAGTGCAACTTGCCGAAAAAAGTCTCGGCACCTACGGGTTCCTTGGATACCCCCTGTTGCAGGCGGCCGACATCCTGATGTACCAGGCGGACTTCGTTCCCGTCGGCCAGGACCAGGTAGCGCACGTGGAGCTGACGCGCGAAGTGGCGCGCAGGTTCAACCAGTTCTATTGGGCTCCCAGCAAGACCCGCAGCGGACGAGTGCTGCGCGGAGCCGGTGTGCCTGAAGCCAAGCGTGTTTATGTATTCCCCGAACCCCAACCGCTGCTGACGCCAGCGGCAAAGCTTCCCGGCACCGACGGGCGCAAGATGTCGAAGTCGTACGGCAATTTCATCAACTTGAGCGATCCCGAGCCCGTCGTGCGCCAGAAGCTGAAGACCATGGTCACCGATCCGGCTCGCGTGCGACGCAACGACCCGGGCGATCCGGATGTGTGTCCGGTCGGAGACCTGCACAAAATTTTCAGCAACCAGCAAACGCTGGCCAATGTGTACGAAGGCTGCCGGACGGCCGGCATCGGCTGCATCGAGTGCAAGGGCTGGGTGGCCGACAACGTCATGGCTGTGCTCGCTCCCATCCAGGAGCGGCGCCGCCCCTTCGAGCAGAATCCGAAGCTCGCTTGGGATGTGCTGGAGGCCGGTTCGGCCCGGGCGCGGATCGTGGCGCAACAAACGATTGAGAAGGCTCGTGAGGCGATGAATATATCGCACCTCTACGAACCGCCGCTGGGGAGCAAGTAGTTGATGCCGGACGAGCGCAACAGTCCCGTGCCTCCACCCCAACACGCGCAACAACAACGCGCGCCGGGGGCTCCGGCGGACCAGCAGTCAGGCTTGGCGCCAACGGCAAAGAAGAACGAGGCTGACGAGTTCCCTTTTTCCGTGAGCGTGGCCGAAGTCTACGACGGGCCGCTTGACCTGCTGCTGGATCTCATCCGCAAGCAGGACATCGACATCTACGACATTCCTATCGCCAAAATTACGGCGCAGTACCTTGTCTACGTGGAACGGATCAAGCAGCTCGACGTCGATGTCGCAGCCGAATTCATTTACATGGCTTCGCTGCTCATCCAGATCAAGTCGAGGATGCTGCTGCCGAAAGATCCGGACGCGCCGGCCTCGGAGGACGATCCGAGAAGCGAGCTGGTGAACCGGTTGCTCGAGCATGAGCGCTTCAAGACAGCGGCGCAGATGCTGTCGCAGAAGCAACAGACTCGAAGACGCGGTGTTGACCAATCCCGCGCTCAAGCAGTTTCAGAATGACGAGGGCACGGAGCCGGAGCTGGCGGCCGACATCATCGACCTGGTGAAAACCTTCCAGCAGATTCTGGAGCGTGCCAAGAATCGCCCCGTGCTCAAGCTGGATGAAGATTCGATTACCGTGGGCCAGATGATCGAGTACGTGCGGCAACGTCTGATGCTTGAGGAGCGGCCCCTGCGCCTGCGACAATTGCTGCGCAACGTGCACACGCGCCAGGGACTCGTCTGCGTATTTCTGGCCATCCTGGAGCTGATCCGGTTGCAGGCGGTGCTGGCGCGGCAGGACACTGTGTTCGGCGACATCGTGCTGAAGAAGCACACGAATTTCGATCAGGTGCTGGGCGATTCGGCGGGATTCAGGGACGATTGGAAATGAAACCCCGGGCTTCGCTCGTACAGATTCAAAGGCGACTGAGCTGCTGATCAGAGGTCTTTTTCCGAATGGGACTGAAGGCGAAAATCGAGGCGGTCATCTACGCGGCCGAAGAGCCGATCACACTGGAGCAGATTTCTCTGCTGGTCAAGGACATCGTCCTGGCGGAAGAAGCGGAAAAGGCGCGCGCCGATTCCATCGCGGAAATCGAGCCGCTTGAGAGCATGCCTGCACCGGAGGAAGACGGCGCGCCCGCCTCCGATGCGAGCGAGCCAGCCGAGCCAGCGCCGTCGGACGACGCTTCCAACGGCACCGCTGTTTCGCAGCCTGTCGAATTTGCCGAGGAATCGGCAGCAGAGGTGCAACCGAGATACTCAGAGAAGCGGAGGCTGCACCTGCCGAAGCCGCAACGGAGCCAGAGCCGCAGGCAAGCGTTGCCGCGCCATCCCAGAGCGCCGGTAAGCACCGCAAACCCGCCAACCCCGAGGACGCGCGCGTGAAGGCTTCGAGTGCGGGCCTTGGTCGAAGAGCTGATTGCCGATTATTCGAGCGAAGAGCACGGCATGGAGATCCGGCAGGTTGCTGGTGGCTTTCGCATGGCAACCAAACCGGAGCACCATGATGTAGTGCGCGCCTTTGCGCGAAGCCTGAAGCCTCCGGTTCGCCTCTCCATGGCCGCCCTGGAGACGCTGGCGGTGATTGCCTACAAGCAGCCGGTTACCGCGCCGGAAATCACCGAGATCCGCGGCGTGGAAGCAGCAGGTGTTCTCGGAACCCTGCTGGATCGCAAGCTCATCACTACCGCCGGTCGCAAGCAGGTGATCGGCCGTCCGATTCTCTACAAGACGAGCAAGCAGTTCCTGACGCGATTCGGACTGAACGAACTGAGCGAGTTGCCCAGCATGGAGGAGTTCGAGAAGCTCGCCATCGATGGACAGGTGGAGCTGTTCACTCCGGCGCAGCAGGCTACCGTCCCCGCGATGAGCGCCGAGCCACCATCACCAACTCAAATTCCAGAGAAGAACGAGCCCGGCACTTCACCAGCCGGCAGCGCGGAAGACGACTCCTAGCGGCTTGCCTGCGCCGAAGCTGACACCCCACCACGGGCGTCCTGCGGGCTGCCTCGCTCCAACTTGCGCACACTGTATGATTAAGACTTATGGCACAGGAGCGATTGCAAAAGATTCTCGCGGCGGCCGGCGTGGCCTCGCGACGCAAGGCTGAAGAGCTGATTACTGCCGGACGCGTCAGCGTCAATGGAGAAAAGACCACCGCCCTTGGCTCGAAGGCCGACGCGCGCACCGATGAAATCCGCCTGGACGGTCAACTGCTGCGCGGACCCGAGCGCCACGTTTATATCGCGCTCTACAAGCCCAAGGGATATGTCACTACGGTCTCCGACCCGGAGGGACGGCCAGTCGTTCTCGACCTGCTTAAAGGCGTTGACGCACGAGTGTTCCCCGTCGGACGGCTCGACTACGCTAGCGAAGGGCTGTTGCTGCTGACCAACGACGGCGAACTCATGCAGCAACTCACCAAGACAGCCTCGCACGTCCCCAAGACCTACCAGGTAAAGGTGAGCGGCGCGCCCACCGAGGAGCAGATCGACAAGCTGCGTGGCGGCATTCACCTGCCACCGGAGACTTCGCGCGCGGGAACCATGGGAGGCACTCGTCCCGGCATGCCGCGCCGCACGCAATCCGAGCACACGCTGCCGGCCAGAATCGATCTGGTGCGCCATCAGGACAATCCCTGGTACGAGGTGACGTTGACCGAAGGACGCAACCGGCAGATCCGCCGCATGTTCGAGCAGATTGGTCATCACGTCGAGAAGATCAAGCGCGTCCGCTACGGTTCACTGCGACTCGATGTGGAGCCTGGCGAATGGCGATTTTTGAAACCGCGCGAGGTCGAGGCGCTACGCAATCCCAAGCCGCTGCCCGCCACCAGCACCCGGTCAGGAGAGCGCGGCGGCAGAGCCTTCAGCGCACCCGACAAAGCCTTCAGTGCTCCCGGACCGCCCGCGGGCGCGCGCCCTGGCTACCGCCCAGACGCGCCGAGCGTTCATTCCCGCCCAGAGCCGAGGCCACAATCACCCGAACGGCGGCCATCGCCGGCAGGAATGGGAGCGCCTGCACGTCGCTCTGGACCCCCTGCCAGCCGCACTCGACCGGAAGATCGTAGGTTCTCTCCCCGTCCACGTCAGGATCGTCCGGAGGCGCGGCGTCCGGAGCGCCCGTCAAGGCAGGAATTTGACTCCACGCGCGAGCGCCCTTCCCGGCCAGAGCGCGCGCCCGGCGGCCCTATCGCAAGAAGGGCGAGGCCATTCGACAAGCGCCGAGGCCCCAGCGGAGGCGGCGCTGCCGATCGCGCAGGGTCAACCGGGGCGAGGCCCTTCGACAAGACACGAGGCCCCAAGGGTCCTGCCAGGGGCGAAAAAAAGCCATCGCGCCCTGCATCGGTCGCCCTGCACGCCCAGTTGGCTCGACAGATCGTGAATTCTTCTCCCGCCCGCGCCAGGATCGACGGCCGGAGCGCACGTCAAGGAAGGAATTCGACTCCACCCGCGAGCGCCCTTCGCGGCCAGAGCGCGCACACGGTGGCCCTGATCGCCGAGGATCAACCGGGGCAAGGCCCTTCGACAAGACACGAGGCCCCAAGGGTCCAGCCAGAAGCGGAGGCAAGTCTATGACCGGCGATCGCAGACCATCTCGAGACTCCGGGTCGTTTCCCGCGGAATAAAAGCGGTGGCAAGTCAGGCCGGCTTCTTAGCAGGCTGCTGAAAAACTGTGTCAGTGTCATGCCTTCGCTACGCTTAGGTTGGTGCGCGCGTCACTTTACCCCGGCACGCTGCAACGGCAGGTATGCGGCGCCGTACAGGCCGGCCTCGCTGCCCAGTTGAGCCCTGGTGATTAGCGTGCTCTTGTTCGATTTCGCCGCCTGCTGAATTTCCGGCACGGTCGCCGCATAGACGAACGAGCGTTTCCGGATTTCCTCCATCATGGTGGGCGCAAATGCGTCCCATGCGCTGGCCGCCCCGCCTCCTAAGACGTAGATCGGCAAGTTGAGAGCGTTCACCATGTCCGCCAGCACCATGCCCAGTGCGCGCCCCATGCGGCGGAAGATATCCTGTGCGGCAGCATCGCCCTGCTTTGCGAGCTGGTAGACGTGGAGCGAATTGAACTCTTCGCCTTCGGCGGCACGCGCCAACTCTTGGGAAAGGTTTTTGGCAACGGCTTCGCGCGCCATGCGAACTACTGCGGTCGCGGAAGCGTACTGCTCGACACAGCCGCGGCTGCCGCAGTTGCAGGGATGCCCCTCGGGCTCAACATTGATGTGGCCCAATTCGCCGGCCATACCGTTCATGCCATGCCAGATCTTCCCATCCAGTACAATGCCGCCACCGACGCCTGTGCCAAGCGTGAGCATGCACATGCTGCCACAGTCCTTGGCGGCACCGAGCCACTGCTCGCCGAGCGCCGCGGCATTGGCATCGTTTTCCAGCATGACCGGGATGCCGAGACGCCGCTCGATTTCCGCGTGCACCGGAAACTCGCTCCAGCCCGGCAGATTCGGTGATTCGCGCAGCATGCCGGTATCCATGTCGATGATGCCGGGCACGCCGATGCCGACTCCGCGCGATTCGCCATGTCCCCGAAAATCATCCAGCATTTTGCGGATTGCTTGCGTCATTTCATCGATGACGAAGTCCCGGCCGCGGGCGACTTCGGTTTCGCTGCTGACTTTCTCCAGCAGTTTGCCGCTTTCGTCAACAGCCGCTATGCGAAGATTTGTACCGCCGAGATCGACTCCGATTGCGTAGGAAAGCATGACGTACCTTGATACAAACAGTTTCGAGTTTCAAGTTTCGAGTTTCAAGTATCAAGCCAGAACCAGGATTGATGAGTGAAAACCGGCTTCGGATGTCAGAGAACAGGCCAAAGAGTTGCGCGCCGACTACAGCAATAACAGGGATGATGTATCCCGGAGCTAGCAGGCACTCCAGCCGACACATTGCAGCACCATTGTAATCTGCCTAATCCGCCAAACTCACTGAGCCGGAGCTCCCAAGCTTGAAACCTGAAACTCGAAACTTTGAAACTGTTGTTCTTCATTTCTGACACCTGGGACAGTAGTGACTGCTGCGTCCGGCGATGACGATCCTCTTGATCGAGGTTTTACACACCAGACACGGCTCGTCCTCGCGTCCGTAGACACGATGCTGAAGCTGGAAGAAACCGGCGTCTCCGGTAGCATCCACGTAGTCGGAAATCGAAGATCCACCGGCGGCGATGGCCTCGGCCAGCACTTCTTGGATTGCATCATAGAGGCGCGACAGTTCGGCTCGCGTGAGCGAAGCGGCACGGCGGCGCGGGCGGATGGCGGCGCGGAACAGCGACTCATCGGCGTAAATGTTGCCGATTCCGCTTAAGAGCTTCTGATTCAGCAGAGCACTTTTGATGGGCGTTTTGCGCCCGCGGAATAGCTTGGCAAAGTCTTCGTGGTTGGCACCAATCGGCTCTTTGCCCGGAGCTTGGAACGACGCTCCCGAAAGTACTTGGAGCTTTCCGAAGCGCCGCGGGTCGACGAAGCGCAGTTCGCGTCCCGAGGCAAGTTGCGCCACCAGGTGGGTATGCTTTGCACGCTCGACCGCAGGATCGCAGACCAGCATGCGCCCGGTCATCCCCAGATGCACAATCCACTGGGCCTGCGCGCCGGACTGTACCCTGCGCCCGACGCCAGCGTGATCGCGATGGAGATCGATCACGATGTGCTTGCCCACGCGGTGGACACAGTCAATCCGCGCTCCTTCCAGGGTGCGCGCAATCTCCTCCGCCGGAGACTTGAGCAAATTAGTCTTGTCGCCGATCCACACCGACTCGATGACGTCGCCGGCAACGTGCCGGTGCAGACTTCGCGCCGTGGTCTCAACCTCCGGAAGCTCGGGCACCTCTTCAGTTTACGGCAGCCAGAACGGCGTCCCAAGATACATATTTCGGTGAAGCACCAACGTCGGGTTCTTCTGCACCTGGGGTAGTTTCTTGAGCTGCTACGATTCCAGCACGCGCGGCACGCGGTGATGCCATTCGGTACGCTGCTCGAACTGGTGCGCAATCGCGAGCACCTTCCGTTCTGCGCCCAGACCCGCGCTGATCTGCATGCCGATCGGCATGCCGTCAGCGGTGAATCCACACGGAACCGTGATGGACGGCAGCCCCAGAACATTAAATGGGCGGGTGTTGCGCAGCATGCGCAGCTCGCGCTTTCTCAATTCCGGCAGCCCCGACTGCAGGTCTGCAATCGTCGGAGCCGAGATCGGGACGGTGGGCGTGATCAGTATGTCCACGTCGCGGAGTACCTCGGCGCTCCGGCGGCGCAGTGCATCCAGGCTGCACCTGGCAGCGCGGTATTGCTCCTCGGTGACGTCCTTGCCTTGGAGAATGCGCGTCAACGTCTGCGGATCGTACTGGTCGCGGTATTCCTCAATAAACTGCTGATGATATTGGTACGCCTCATAGAATTGGACCGTGCGGTCTTCGTCAATCGGAACCTTGATGTCGCAAATTGACGAGGTGCGCGGAGCTGTGATGCGAGCCACTCCGATGCGCAATTCTGATTCGATTTTCGGCTCGGTACCCTCGCAGAAATACTCGGTCGCAATGCCGACCCGGAGACCAGTCGTACTGCGATTAATCGCGTCCCTGTACATCGTCGCCGTGGAAAACTGGCAGCTTCCGGGATCTGCCGGATCGTAACCCGCGATCGCATCCAGCACAATTGCCGCATCTTCGACCGTGCGCGTCATGGGGCCGACATGATCGAAGGACAGTGCGAGCGGAAACACTCCGCGCCGGCTCACCAGCCCAAAGCTCGGCTTCAAGCCGACAATCCCGCAGAATGCCGCCGGCAGGCGAATTGACCCCGCCGTATCGGTGCCCAGCGCCGCGAAGCACATACCGGTGGCAACCGCCGCTGCCGACCCCGAAGATGACCCGCCGGTGATTCGCGTCGTATCCCAGGGGTTGCGCACGGGGCCGAAATGGCTGATGATCCCGCTGCCCCCGTAGGCGAACTCGTGCAGGTTCAGCTTGCCGATCAGCACGGCTCCGGCTTGCCTGAGCCTGCGCGTCACCTCCGCATCTTCGACGGCGATGGTGTCCTTCAGCACCGCGCTGCCGGCCGTGGTAGGCACATCCTTCTGATCGATAATATCTTTCAATCCCACTGGAATGCCATGCAGCGGCCCACGCCAATGGCCGCTCTGGATCTCGCGTTCGGCCTCCGCGGCTTCGCTCAGTGCGCTTTCGATGTTGACGGTAATGAAAGCATTGAGAACCGGGTTGTACCGCTCGATCTGCGACAGGCAGGCCTTGGTTAGTTCGACGGGCGAGATCTGCCGGGTCTTCACCTGTTCGGCGGCTTCGGCCAGAGTGAGCCGTGTGAGTGACGTTTGCATTGGAGTGCTCCTGAGCACGCTAGTGTAATGCATCAGCGCGCCGAGCGTCAGAGAGAGTTTCACCTCCATGGAGCAGGCGTGGAATCAGGCGCGGGAAAATAAATAAAAAAGGGCCGCTCGCACGGCCCTTTCCTATACGAGACGCCGCTATCCTTTCAACTTGTGCCGCTCGCAGGCAGCAACCGCATTGTTCGGGTCCAGCGCTTCTTTGTCGAGCTGAATCTCGACGACCTTTCCGGTTTTGTCGATGAGGAATGTTGCCCGCCGCGCCATTTTGGTCTGCGGGTTGAAGATGCCATAGCGCCGGGTAGTATCGCCGCCCAAGTCGCTCAGCATCGGGAAGTTGATGCCCAGTTGATCCGTCCAGGCTTTATTCGCGAAAAAGCCATCCATGGTGACACCCAGAACCTGGGTGTTAGACGCTTCCAGCTTCTGCAAGTTCTGCTGGAAGGTCTTTGCTTCCTGGCTTCAGGCAGGCGAAAACGCAAAGACGTAAAACGCCAGAGCCACATTTTGCTTTCCCCTGAAGTCCTTGAGGGAAACCGGCTTCCCACTCTGATCTCTCAGGGTAAAATCGGGCGCCATCTCTCCGACTTTGACAGAAGGCACCGGTAACGCGGCCTGAGCAGCCTGTTGCGCTTGTGCCAAGCTAACCAGGGCGAAGAAAACCACAACCGTCACACTGATTCGCAAGACTCTCATCAAACACCTCGCACGGCAGAATACTCCTATTGTCGGCAAACTGTCACGCCCGGCACAGCCGTAACGCCGGCGAAGATGCCAGTAGCGAGTGTGCCTGGGATAAATATCTGACGGCCAGAGCTGCCAAATCCCGGTAAACATCATCTCATAACGTAGGCATTGCCATCGTCGATGGCAATCCGGACCCGACTATGCCAACAGCACCTGCCACTCTTGCCGACATATTCTCCGCCATCGTAGACCGCAATGACCCGCGCGCAATTCTGTACGAGCAGCGTGGAACCTGGATGCCGATTTCTTCCATGGATCTGTACCGTCGCGTGGCAGCCGTAGCGGCCTGGCTTCGAGCCCGTGGGTTGGCGTCGGGCGATCGAGTGGCCATCCTCGCCGAGAACCGCCCTGAGTGGGCAATCGCTGATTTTGCGGCCTTGATGACGGGGGCGGTCGTGGTGCCGCTATACCCGACTCAGACCGCCGAGCAATGCGCTCACATTCTGCGGGATTCGGAGACCCGGATTCTGTTCGTCTCAACCGAAGCCCAACTGCACAAGGTGCTCCCGCTGCTCCCCGAGACGTGCGTCGAGCGCCTCATGTTGATGGACGAGCCCAGCGGCGCTTTGCCCGCCGAAGCCGGCCAGATGCAGGCAATCATGATGCAGGGCCCGGAGCAACGCGACCCGGAATTTGACCGTCTCGGACGGCAAATCACTCCCACCCAGCTGGCCACTCTCATTTACACCTCGGGAACCACGGGAACGCCAAAGGGCGTCATGCTGTCGCATCGCAATCTGGTTTCAAATATCGCCGTTTCTCTCGATCACTTCGAGATGGGCGACAAGGAGTCGGTGGTCTCGTTCCTGCCGCTATCGCACATCACCGCCCGGCATTGCGACATAGCTCTGATGTACCGCGGCGTAAGCATCGCATATTGTTCCCGATTTGAAGATCTGCCACGGACGCTACAGCAAATCCGTCCCACGTTTTTGGTCGCTGTACCGCGCGTCCTGGAGAAAATTTACAACCAGGTGCAGCTCCGTGTGGGAAACGGCACGCGACGCAAGCTCTATAACTGGGCTATCGCTGTTGGCAGGCGCAACATGCCGGAAACGGTTGCCGGACGCACTCCTCGCTCAGCCGCCTGGCACATTGCCAACAAGCTGATCTTCTCCAAGGTTCGAAACGCCATGGGCGGAAACGTGCGAACCATTATCTCCGGCGGAGCTCCGCTTGGAATCGAACTTGCGGAGTGGTATGCCAGCATCGGGCTGCGCGTCATGGAGGGCTACGGCCTAACCGAAACTTCGCCCGTGATCGCCGTTAATTCACCGCAGTCATTCCGACCCGGAACTGTCGGCAAACCGCTCGCCGGCGTAGAGGTAAAAGTCGCCGATGACGGCGAGATCATTGTGCGCGCGCCCTCGGTGTTCCAGGGTTACTGGAACATGCCGGAGGAGACCCAGAACGCATTCGCCGGAGAATGGTTCAAGACCGGCGATATCGGCTCGCTGGATGAAGACGGCTTTCTTTCGATCACCGACCGAAAGAAGAACCTGATCAAAACCTCGGGCGGTAAGTTCATTGCACCGCAGCCGATCGAGAATCGTCTGAGAAACAATCCTCTGGTGAGCGAAGCCGCCATGATTGGCGACCGGCGACGCTTTCCAGCCGCCCTCATCGTGCCGGACTTCCCTGCCCTGGAAGAGTGGGCGAAGCAGCATGGCGTCACCTTCAGCTCGCATGAAGAGCTTGTGAAAGACGCAAGAGTTCGCGCCTTGTACGAGGAATTTGTCGGCAGCTTGAACCGGGACTTGGCACGCTTTGAGCAGATTAAGAAGTTCCTGCTGCTTCCCGAGCCGCCCACGATCGCCGACGGTACCCTGACCCCCACGCTTAAACTGCGCCGGCGCGAGTTAGAAGCCCGTTACAGCAGCCAGATTGAACTGCTCTATGCCGAAACGGCGGTGCTGGAAGCACACGAGGCCGCTTAGCAGTCGTCTGCCGTGACCGTCAGCGCTCCATTGCGGACAGCGCCTTATCGCCTACAGTCACTTTGGAATCCGGTGACGTCAGCGCACAACGATGTTGACCAGCTTGCCGCGCACGACAATCACTTTGATAACCTGTTTGCTCCCGATTGCCGCCTTGACCTTTTCATCGTTTAGCGCCGCCTGTCGTGTCGAATCTTCGGGCGCATCGGCTGAGACGACGATGTGCCCGCGCAATTTCCCATTGAGTTGCACGGCCATTTCGATCTCGTCTTCCTTGGCGAGCGCCGGATCGTACTTCGGCCACGGGTGGCGCAACAACTTGGCAGGATCCTCACCCAGCATTTCCCACAACTCATGAGCGAGATAGGGAGCGAAAGGCGCAAGCATCAGAACGAAGTTGCGCTGCACCTCGCCGCGCAGGGGCCGCAACTCGGGCGAATTCGCGCCTTTGCCAAAGACCTCCTGCTGCGCGGTGCAGGTGTTGAGGAACTCCATGAGACCGGCCACGCAGGTGTTGAAGTGCCAGCGTCCGTTCAACTCGTCGGTGATGCGCTTGATGGTTTGGTGCATCTTGCGGACGATGGCACGAGCCGATGGAGTGAACTCGGCAGCGTAGCACACCGGCTCGCCTCCGCCAGACTTCACCGGAGCCTCGGAGATGAAGCGGTAAGTCCGGTTCAAAAAGCGGCTGACGCCTTCCACCCCCTGGTCCTGCCAATCGAGATCGCGGTCGGGCGGCGCGGCAAACAGCGTATAGAGGCGTGTGGAATCGGCGCCGTAACGCGCCACCATGTCGTCGGGCGAAACGACGTTGCCGAGCGACTTCGACATCTTCGCGCCGTCCTTGATCACCATGCCCTGCGTAAACAGGCGCGTCGCGGGTTCATCGTTGCGGATGAGGCCGAGATCGCGCATGAACATTGTCCAGAAGCGCGAATAGATCAGGTGCAGAATCGCATGCTCGACTCCGCCGATGTACTGATCGATGGCGAACCAGTAATTGGCAACCGCCGAATCGAATGGCGCTGTCGAAATCGGGCTGGTGTAACGATAGAAGTACCAACTGGAATCGACGAACGTGTCCATGGTGTCGGTTTCGCGCCGTGCCGGACCTCCACACTTCGGGCAGGTAGTGTTGGCGAATTCCGGTATGCGCCCGAGCGGCGAACCGCCTGCGAGCGTGATTTCCACGTTCTCGGGCAGCAGCACCGGTAGCTGGTCTTCCGGCACGGGCACAAGACCGCACTTACCGCAGTGGATAATCGGAATCGGCGTTCCCCAATAACGTTGCCGGGAGATGCCCCAGTCCTTCAGCCGGTAGGTGACGGTTGCTTTACCGAAGCCGTGCTCCTCGGCATGTTTCGCCATCACATGCTGCGCTTCCGTGCAGGAGAGGCCATTCCACGGGCCAGAGTTGATCAACAGGCTGTCTTCAAGCGTGAAAGGCAGCACAGGCGTCTCGGGCTCGCCCGCGGCAGGAGGCTCTCCCTCGCGGCGCGGCAAAATTACGATTCGGATCTCGAGCCCATATTTTTTGGCGAACTCGTAATCGCGCTCGTCGTGCGCCGGCACGCTCATGATGGCGCCGGTCCCGTAATCCAGCAGGACGTAATTAGCCACCCAGATCGGAACGCGCTCTCCGCTGAATGGATTGATGGCATTGAAGCCGGTGAACACGCCTTTCTTTTCCAGCGCTCCCATGTCCCCCGCTTCCCTGGCCGTGCGCTGGTCGGCGAGCAGTTCATCGACACCGGCCTTCAGATCGGGATTGAACGAGATCAGGTCGGCAACCAGCGGGTGCTCGGGCGCAAGTTGTACCGACGTGGCTCCCATGATGGTGTCGACGCGCGTGGTGAAGACCGTGATCTTGTCGCCCGCGGCTCCGGCGGCGTGATCCAATTTGAAATCGACCAGAGCACCCTCGGAACGCCCGATCCAGTTGCGCTGCATGGTGCGCACTTTTTCCGGCCAGCCCTGCAGACGATCGAGTCCGGAGAGAAGTTCCTCGGCATAACTGGTGGTGCGAAGAAACCATTGTTCCAGGTCGCGCTGCTCGACCACCGTAGTTTCATGCCGCCAGCAACAACCGGCCACGACCTGTTCATTGGCAAGCACCGTCTGGCATTCGGGACACCAATTGACGGTGCTCTTTTTCCGATAGGCCAAGCCGCGCTCGAAGAACTTGAGGAAAAACCACTGATTCCACTTGTAGTATTCCGGTAAACAGGTGGTGACCTCTTTCGACCAGTCATAGCCGAAGCCCAGGCGCTTCATCTGCGCCTTCATGTTGGCGATGTTCTGAAGCGTCCACTGCCTGGGTGGCTGCTGGTTCTTGATGGCCGCGTTCTCGGCCGGAAGTCCGAAGGAATCCCATCCCATGGGATGCAGCACGTTGTAGCCGTTCATCCACATATAGCGGGCCAGAGCGTCGCCGATGGAGTAGTTTCGCACGTGCCCCATGTGGAGCGCACCCGAAGGGTAGGGCAGCATTTCCAGCACGTAGTACTTCTGCTTGCCCGAGTCCACCCCCTCGGCGGCATAGAGATTTGGATCGTTGTTCCAGAGCTCGGACCATTTTTGCTCGACCGATTGCGGGTTGTAACGGCCTTCATCCTGGTCACGAGTAGACGGCGACGGCCCGAGGGGGGGCAGCGCGGCTCCGGCCGGGCTTCGCCCATCTTCCTGGCCTTGCTGGCTGGCGGCTTCGGCCGGACAAAGTTCCTGCGCGGCGGCCTGAACTTCCTGCTTGACCTCCTCCACCAGCTTACCGACGCCCGCGGCGGTCTTTTCGACCACTTGGCGAACCGTTTCAGCTGCGCGTTCCACTACTTCGCTGGACGACTTCGATCGGCTACGATTCTTGCTCTTCTGGCTCATCTTTATAGGTTTCATAGGATTGCAGATTTACAAACTTTGATTCTACAACCCGCAGCGGACCCAGACCAAAACCCCGGCCCAGAACATACATCTCATGTTGCTCCGACGACGCGCGGTTTCCGAAGACGTGTCCCGGCACCGGACTTCATGGGATATGTTTTTCGCCCGGCTGGCCTACCAGGGCTTTCAGTGCATTCACGTTCGTCAGGTCATCGAGCGGCTCGTCGATGGGAGTTTCGGCGATAAACGCCGCGTGCGCGGTGCGGGCATCGTTCAGCAGGCGGCGGAAAGGCTCCAGCCCGATGCTTCCCTTCCCGATGTGCTGGTGACGGTCGAGCTTTGAACCTCGCTCGGCCTTTGCGTCATTGCAATGCCAGACGGGAATGTTTTTGAGGCCAATGGTTTCTTCGAGCTGCCGCATCGTTTGCTCGTATCCAGCTTCGCTAACGATGTCGTAGCCTGCGACGTGAGTGTGGCAGGTATCGATGCAGGCGGCTATGGGCACAACCGGCCGCAGCCGCTCCAGCAACTCCGCAACCTGGTCAAAGCTTCCGCCTAGCGAATACTCGGCGCCCGCCGTATTCTCAATCAGGACGGTCAGCCCGGCGCGCGCCAGGTGAAGTCCTGCAGCAGCGGCTTCGAGAGCGCTGGCGGCTCGTTCGAGACCCTCGGCACGCTCCGCTCCACGAAACGATCCCGGGTGCAGCACGAGGTACTCGGCGCACAGCGCGATGCCACGCTCGATCTCAGCGCGAAAGGACTCAATTGATTTGCGGCTGAAACTCAGCATTGCCGCCGGCGACATTGATGAGATAGTTGGCATGGATGACGAGCGGGCGCAAATCGTATTTATCGCGCAGACGGCTCATCATCTCGCACCGAGTGCGGGCGAGTTCGTAGGGCTTCCATTGCCGCGGGCTCGACGAAAAAATCTGAAACGTGTTGCATCCGAGCCGGTAAGCGCGTTCGGCGGCATTCTCCACGCCGCCTGCGGTCGAGGTATGAATCCCGATGCGGCGCGAAGTAAGTTGCGGCGGCGTCATCCGGCGGCGGTATCAGCTTCAGTATGTCTTTCTCGCGTTTTGCAGGTTCGTTAGCGGCAGGTGGCATGGCGGCTCATTTCACAAAGATAGTTTCATGAATAACTGATTGCAAATTGCCGACGTCTCCGGCCGCCGCGATGCCTGTGGATTCCGCGGGATTGCCGGACGATTGGCGCCCGCGTAGCGGGCAACAGACGGTAGCCCCACGGCGTAAGCCTGGGGTAGACAGGAACATGCGCAACGTCAGCCCGCGCAGCGGGCGTAAGATCGCTGCCGGAAAGCTAAACCCGTCCCGCCAGCCGCCGCGCCACATTGCGGCACGATTGCAAAGAGGCTTAAACTAGAGTCTTCGAGGCAACGCCTATGTTCGTTGTAATGCAGGCCCAAGCCACGGAAGAGCACGTCCGGGCGGTCTGCCAGAAGATTGAAACCTTAGGGCTCCGTGCGCACATCAGCGCGGGTACGCAGCGTTTCGGAATCGCCGTGATCGGCGAAATCGGCGACTTGGACCCGGCATTTTTCGAAGAGTTGCCGGGTGTACAGGAAGTGCTGCTCATCAGCAAGCGCTACAAGCTGGTAAGCCGCGACGTCAAGCCTGAGAACACGGTCATTCACTTTCCCGGCAGTCAAGCCACCATTGGCGGCCCTGCGTTGGCCATCATTGCCGGACCCTGCGCGGTGGAGACTCCCGAGCAGATCTTCGCCTTGGCCGAGCGCATCGCCCGCATAGGGGTGCCTTTCTTCCGCGCCGGCGCTTTCAAGCCGCGCACGTCTCCCTATTCGTTCCAGGGTTTGGGGCTCGAAGGGTTGAGGCTGCTTGCCGAGGTACGCAAGCGGTTTGGATTGCTGATCGTGACCGAGGCCGTCAATGAAGCATCGTTGGACCTGGTCGAACAGTATGCCGATGTCATCCAGATTGGCGCGCGTAATATGCAAAATTATTCGCTATTGAAGCGCGCCGGACAGGCACGCAAACCCGTTCTGTTGAAACGCGGATTGAGCGCCACGCTGGAGGAGTTCCTGCTGGCTGCCGAGTACGTGATGAATGAAGGCAACCACCAGGTCATTCTGTGCGAGCGCGGTGTCCGCACCTTTGTGGATCACTCGCGCAACACGCTGGATCTGAGCATCGTTCCCGCCATCCAGCGCGAAAGTCATTTGCCCATCATGGTCGATCCGAGCCACGGCACCGGCAAACGCAATAAGGTGATCCCGCTTTCACGCGCCGCCGTTGCGGTTGGCTGCGACGGATTGATGCTGGAAGTGCATGACAACCCTGAGCAGGCGCGTTCCGACGGCGCGCAGTCGATATTCCCTTGGCAACTGGAAGACCTGATCAGGCAAGTGCGCCCAATCGCGGAGGTTCTGGATCGCACCGTCACCGGGGTGCCGGAGGCGCTCGGTGCAACTCCGGTGCATGCAACCGCGGCGCGTGTCGCGGGCCCTGCCGCCGATCAGGACGACGAGCCGGCTTCCGCGTGATCAGCGACGAACGTTTATTCGCCTCCCGGCCAGCACGGCTCGATCTGGCTGCGCTTGCCGCCATCTGCATGGTGCTGCTTGCCTGCCTGGGATGCAGGAAAACTTCGCCCGCTACGCAAGGCTTTGTTTATGTGAGCAACGGCAAGAGCGACACGGTAACCGTCATCGATACCGCTTCGTTCGCGCCCTTCCGAACCCTGAATGTGGGCAAGAATCCGACGGGAGTTACCCCGAACCCGGTCAAGAGCGAAGTTTACGTCGTGAACTCGGATTCGGGCTCGGTGAGCGTCATCGACGCGCGCAGCAATCAACTGGTGGCGACGATGGCCGTGCAACGAAGCCCGTACTCGATTTCCGTAACGCCGGACGGAACGCGCGCGTTCGTCGCCAATGCCGGATCGAATACGGTTACCGCACTGAATCTACAGAACCGTCAGTTGCTCGCCAATATACCGGTTCCGGACCAGCCCGGATTGGCGCGGGTGTCGCCGGATGGCAAGTTGGTTGTCGTCTCCTCGCGTGGCGCAAATGCCGTCTCGTTGATCGACGCGCAGAAACTCGATCTGCAGGCGACCATTCCGGTCTGCGAGAATCCGGAGGATATTGCCATCTTGGCGGATGGCAGCAAGGCATTTGTGGCTTGCACCGCATCGCATCAGATTGCAGCCATCGACCTGAGAAACAAACGGCTGCTGACGCTGCTTCGGGTTGGCGGGACTCCGGTCAGCCTCATGCTGAAACCGGACGGCGGCGAACTATTCGTGTGCAACTTTGAAGCAGATACGATCTCGGCCATCAACACCACGTCGAATGAAGTCAGTGAGAGTTTTCTCGCCGGTCATAGTCCCGTGAGTGGAGTTTTCAGCGGCGACAGCAGCCTGCTCTACGTCAGCAACTTGCGATCGAGCTCCGTCGCTGTGTTTGATGTGCCCACCCGAAAACTGCTGGTGAGCGTTCCGGTAGGCAGCAAACCGGACCGAATGGTGTTGACGCCCGACGAACAACTGCTGTTTGTGGCGGATACGGGGTCGGGTGATGTCTCGGTGCTACGGCTCGATGTGCGCCGCGATAAGAAGATTCAAAAACCGCCACAACGTTTGTTCACGATGATCCCCACCGGCATGCAGCCGAACGGTATTGCGTTCAAGATGCTGCCGGCCGCCAACTAGAGCAGTCTAGGAACTGGTCTAACTCATGCAGGAGTGCGCACACTGCCGGCGAGCTTTCGAACCCACGACACCTGGGGATATGCTCTGTCCCGCTTGCCGACAGGAGCTGGCCGCAATTCAGCAGCAACGAGTCGCACCCCGGCGCCCTCCGCTGAGCTTCTGGCTTCATTCTCCAACGGCCATCCTCATCGCCATAAACGTGTTGGTGTTCTTGGCAATGGTGATCTCCCTTCGCTCCACCTCTCCCAGCCCGGACAAGCTGATCTTGTGGGGAGCCAACTTCGGACCTCTAACCCTCGGCGGACAATGGTGGCGGCTGCTCACCTCGGCATTTCTCCACGCCAATGTTCTCCACATCGCACTGAACATGTGGGCGTTTCTGAACCTCGGCATCCTGGCCGAGCTGTTGTTTGGACGCCGCAACTTCGTCCTGCTCTACTTGTACTGCGCACTGGGCGGAAGCATCGCCAGCGCGTGGTGGCACACGGCAGTGGTCGGGGTCGGCGCCTCGGGCGCAATTTTTGGCATCGCTGGAGCGTTGCTGCCGGCGCTCGCCTTTCAGCGCAACCAGCGTCTGCGCACCGCCATGCGCGGCCATCTGACCAGCATCGCGGTTTTCGTTTTCTACAACATTGCGTTCGGCGCCGCTGCCGCTCACATCGATAATTCCGCGCACTTGGGAGGGCTCATTACCGGAGCGATCCTGGGATGGCTGCTTCCCAGCGGGCCGGTGCGCGAACCGGAACCCGATGCTATGTCCGGCCCGCCGCAGCGAGCCGGAGTCTTGCGCTCGTACGTGGTCTTTGCTTTGGTGGCCGTTCTGCTGATATCCGCGGCTGCCTTCGCTCGCCGGCGGAACAGAAACGAACTGGTGCTGGCCGCCGCGGAGCGGGCGCTGCGATCGGGCAATCAGCAACAGGCATTGCTTGGCGTGCAACGCGCGCTGCGCGATGATCCAAATCGCCCCGACGCGCATTTCTTTCTCGGCCACATTTATCTGAGCCGGAACGAACTCGACAAAGCTTTGCAGGAATTCAAGCGCACCGTCGAACTGAAGCCGGACTTTGCCGACGCCTACAGCGAAACCTGCGTTGTTTACCTGCGAATGCGCTCGTTCGACGATGCCGCCGCGTCGTGCCGGAAGGCGATTTCGCTCGATCCCGACGATCCGGACAAGTACTACAACCTGGGTCTCGCGCAGATGGCCCGCCGCAATTACCCGGAGGCTGTGCAGGCCTTCACGAGAGCGGTACAGGCCCGGCCCAATTCGCTGGACGAAAATTACCACCTCGCGCTGGCGCTGGTTTTGAACGGCGACCAACAACGAGCGCAAGACCAACTGAACAACGTGCTGCGGATCGCACCAAATTTCAAGCCCGCTCAGGACCTGCTGGATCGTTTGAAGGCCCAACGGAAGTAGCCGGCTCCGCGGGTCCAACACGATGTAAACTGTCGGCAATGGAGATTCTCCAGAACATTCCACTTGCGCCCTTGACCACCCTCGGCATCGGAGGGCCCGCGCGCTATTTCGTCAACGTGCGGACGGACAACGATGCGCTTGAGGCCGTCCTCTGGGCTCGCGAGTACGATCAACCGCTATTCATTCTCGGCGGCGGCAGCAACCTGGTTGTTTCCGACGAGGGCTGGCCGGGACTGGTAGCGCGCATCGCGAATGCCGGCATCGAGCGACGGCGGTCGAAGGATGAAATCCTCTACCACGCTGGGGCAGGAACCAGTTGGGATGAGTTTGTCGAGCATGTTGTAGCCGAGGAATGCGCCGGAGTCGAATGCCTGAGCGGCATTCCAGGCACCGTGGGCGGAACGCCGGTGCAGAACGTGGGAGCGTACGGGCAAGATGTCTCCGAAACAATTCGCAACGTGCAGGCGCTCGATCTCAACACTCTCGAGTTCGTCAGCTTGGAGAACAAAGACTGCGGCTTTTGCTATCGCGGCAGCCGCTTCAACACCACCGACCGAGGGCGCTACATGATTCTGCGCGTGACATTTGCGCTGCGTCCCGGAGGCGCGCCCTGCTTGCGTTATGCGGATCTCAAGGCGCGCCTCGGCGAGCACGCCGCGCAGCCTTCGTTGGCACAGGTGCGGCAAGCTGTGCTCGAGATCCGGCGGCGCAAAGCCATGGTGGTAGAGGATGCGGAGCCCGACTCGCGGAGTGCGGGTTCATTCTTTAAGAATCCGCTCATCACGCAAGCCCACTACCAGCGAATTGTGGAACGCTATGAGGCCAAAGAGCCGTTTGCTGCGACCGCACAGCCTGACCAAGCCGCGCGTCGTATCTCAAAGGAGTGTCCTCCACCCCAACAACAGCAAAACAGGCCGTTGCTGGGGACCCCGGCCCCGCCTGGCCTCCGGGTTCCGAGCTTCGAGGCTGGCGATGGACTCGTAAAGATTCCGGCGGCTTGGCTGGTAGAGCACTCGGGCGTGTGCCGGGGCTTTCAACTCGGGCCCGTAGCTGTCTCAGGCAAACATGCGCTGGCGCTGGTGAACCGCGGAGGCGCAACGGCCGCCGATCTGCTGAAGCTGAAGAATCTGGTGCAGGCGAAGGTGCGCGATGCATTTGGCATCGAGCTCGAACCGGAGCCGGTCTTCGTCGGTTTCAGCACGGAAACAACCCCACATTAGCTCCGCCTGCGGCTCCGCAAATATGGGCCGCCATTCGGGCCCTATCCATCGTGCATCACCCGGCAGGAGTGAGTCTTGATCACCATGTAGATCTGCTGCCCTTCACGCAGGTGCAAAGCGTCGACAGCGCCGCTCGTGAGGTGCACTCGGAATGGCACCGGCGGCGCGCCATGGGCAGTGCCCGTTGCTTCGATGTATGCCTCTATCAGCACATCCATGCGGCGCAAAGAGCGAATGGTGGCAGGCAGATTGTTCCTTGCGCTCAGCCCCACGGGCCTGTCCAGGCTCACCATAATGTCGCCGGCGCGTATGCCAACTCTGACCGCCATGCCCTGTTCGCCGCGATGCAGGGGACATACCAGCGTCACGCCGGTTTCTCCCAGGGAAACGGTCATCGTCCCCGCCTCCGGGTGCTCGCTTTCGACCCTTGCGCGAAGCAGATTCTCAAAGCCCGCCAGCGATGCAATGAACTCACGGCGCGACTCTTCCAACACTTCATAGGGCGTTCCGGCCGCCACGATGCGGCCATGGTCGAGCACGAGCAGATGCTCGCCCAGACCAAAGACCTCCGAGCGATCGTGCGTGACGTAGAGCACAGGCACGTGACTTTCACGATTCCAGCGCCGCAGGTCATCGATGATGGCGCCCTTGGTGGCGGCATCGAGCGCGGTAAGCGGTTCGTCGAGCAGCAGATATTTCGGCTCCCGCACCAGCGCCCTTGCCAGCGCCGTTCTTTGCCGCTCGCCGCCGGAGATTTCGTTGGGACGCCGCCCCGACAATCCCGCAATGCCAAACCTTTCCAGAATCGCCTGCGCTCGGAGCCTGCGCTCTCGCCTGTCCAGTTCAGCCAGCCCGTACTCGACGTTTTGCTGCACGCTGAGATGAGGAAACAGCGCAAGCTGCTGGAAGAGATATGCCACCTGCCGCTCTTGCACTGGCACGTCGATTCCCGCGCTGGAATCGTAGAGCACACGGCCATCGACGGTGAGGCTTCCCGATTCCGGCTCCAGCAGTCCGGCCAGGCAGTTCAACAGGGTTGTCTTGCCCGCGCCGGAGGCTCCGAAAAGAATCGTGATCCCGGCTGAAAGCTCGAAAGCGACCTCGAGCGCGAACGCGCCCATGTGCAGTTTGAGGCGCGTCGAGAGCGAGAGATTCCTCGGCGGCGGTCCAGGAGTGGGATCGTCTCGGCCGCCGCTCACCGGATTGCCCACGTATGCGGCGGCTTGCGTCGGCGCCGATTGAAGCCGTAAATCACGGAAAGCATGACGAACGATAGCACCAGCAAGAGCAGCGCGGCATGATTCGCCGAGGCATAGTCCAACGCCTGCACGTCGTCGAAAATGGCAATCGAGATCGTCTGGGTCACCCCGGGAATGTTGCCGCCGATCATGAGAACCACGCCGAATTCGCCCAGCGTGTGCGCAAAACTCAATGTGAAGCCGGTAAAGATGCCCGGCCCGGAAAGCGGCACGATCACTCGCCAAAAGGTGCGCCAGCGCGAAGCCCCGAGAGTTGCGGAAGCGCGAATCAGCTCCGGATCGACTGCCGAAAACGAAGCTGCAATCGGCTGCACGGCGAACGGCAGACTGTAGATCACGGAACCGACAACCAGCCCTTCAAAGGTGAACGCTAGCGAATGCCCCGCCCACTTCGTGTACCACGCCCCGAGCGGGCTTTGCGGTCCCATGGCCACCAACAAGTAAAAGCCGAGCACGGTCGGCGGCAACACCAGCGGCATGGCTACAACCGCGTCCAGCAGAAACCTCCATCGCCAGCGGGAGAACGCCAGCCAACACGCTAGCGGCAATCCCACAATCATGAGCAGCACGGCGACAATGGCCGCCAGCTTCAGTGTGACCGCTAGGGCGGGCAAATTCATTTACCGCCCTCCCCGGAGGGCAGACGAAAACCGTGGCGCGCCAGAATCTCGCGTCCCTGAGCGCCCGCGAGGAATTCCAGAAACTTGCGGCCTGCCGCCTGGTGCGCCGCCGATTTCAGCAGCACCGCGCCTTGGTCCAGCGGAGGATAAAGCGAATCAGGAACGGTCCAGTATTTCCCCTGAGACTCCATCAGCCGGCCTCTCGCCAGCGAGAGCGCGAGCAAACCGGCCTCGGCATTGCCGGATTGAACGAACTGCGCGGTCTGACTGATGTTCTCCCCGAGAATTAGCTTGGGCTTCACTTTGTCATACAGGCCGCTGGAGCGCAACGCGGCATCCGCAGCGTGCCCATAAGGAGCGTGAGCGGGGTTTGCCATCGCCACCTTATGTACCTCGGGACGGAGCAGCAGTTGCAATCCTTGCGCCGGATCGAGTCCCAAGCGATTCGGGACCCAGAGCACCAGCGTTCCACGCGCATAGCGCAACAGCGAATCGGGTACGGCAAAACCCTCACGAGCCAACCGCTCCGGATAGTCGAGATTGGCCGAGAGAAACACGTCGAAGGGGGCTCCATTGCGAATTTGGGCATAGAAGTTTCCCGACGATCCGAAGACCGGCTGGACCCCAATGCCCGCGGTGTGCTCGAAGGCGGCAGCGATATCCGGCAACACGGAATTCAGATCGGCGGCTGCGGCGACCGTAATGCGCGGCGACTGCGCGGCAGGCGATTGCGCGGCAATGGCCGCCGGAAGAACCAGCATCGTAATACAAAGAAATCCGCTCACCGCCATTCGCAACGACTTCAGAATGAAGCTCAGGCCCATCTACTCAGAGTGCAATGATACGAATAGGCTTGTCAAACAGTGTCGATGGAAGACTGGTAGGCGCTGGGAGATGTTATCGAATTGAATTACCGTTTGGGCACGGCATGGTAGGCAGGGCTACTCGCTTGCACAGCAGGCGTCGTCGGTTGGCCAACAGAGATCGCACATCGGCATCAGCGTCCGGCGGCCGCGGACTTCAGACCGGCAGTCTCGTTGTTCCCGTTCGTCGGAATCCCGGTGGCCCGTTTGTACTCGTCGACTTCCCGCTGGAAGCGGTGCTCGCTGGCAACTGCGGTCAGGCTCATCACGCCCATGATGAGAAACAGCACAAGGAAAACGACTCCTATAATCAGAACTGGCATACAAATACCCCCTGGGCCGGTAGATTGTGCTCCGGAGGCACACAGCGTGCCTGTGACCGTCATCACTCTCGATGGTGATGAACCAAGCTCAGCTCTCAAGAAAATACCACTTTGCGGGTGAAAACACCACCAATAGGACAACCGGTGGTGAGGAAAGGCGCCAACTAAGACCAGCAACGATGTTCGCAGGCGGCATTCGACACCGACGGCCTACGCCCTTCAAAACAGGCGGGACGCGACACTGAGCCCGCCTCCCGGCTACAGTGGCGCGCAGGCGCTGCGCGGTCTTACCGCTTGCGGGCCAACTCTCTCTCCAAGTGATGGAGTTCGCGCTGCAGGAGTTCACTGTAGCGCGGACTTTGCGAACGCTCCAGTTGTTCCTTCACGCGAGCGCAACTCAGATTAAGAGTTTGCAGTTCGCGAGTGCGTACTGCTTTTTCGCGTGAGATTCGTTCTTTTTCTATTTCGGTTAGGGATTGTGTTGTGAGTTGTTGCTCTAGAACTGATTTACTTTCCCAGCCTGTTGCCATGTTTTCTATTGTACGAAATTATTGCCAGTTTTTGTGACAAAAACTTACGAGTCAGGCATCCAAATTCGTAACCCTCTGACTGCTCGCTAGTTGCAAGAACATGGTCAGTCAAGAAAAATTTCAGCCGGGAATTCGTGATTGAGCTTTTACCGCTCCAGGCGCGGCTTTCGAGCCTGCATGCGAACACCGCTCACTTGCCCGTCCAATTCGGGCGGCGTTTTTCGATGAATGCGCGAATGCCCTCCTTACCATCTTCGCTGCGTGTGACATACTCGCGGTAAATTTCCTCGGCGCGCATTAGTCCTTTTTCGAAATGCATTGCTTCCCAACCGTAAAAAGCCTTCTTTGCGATGCGTAGCGCGGCTGGGCTCAATTGTGAAACCCGCTGTAGACACTCGGCAACCAGCGTCTCGGGATCGTCGGCGATTTCGTTCACCAGCCCCACGGCAAGTGCCTCCGATGCTGTGAGGCTGCGGGCGGTGAACAGAAGTTCCGCTGCGCGCTTCTGCCCGACGATGGCTGACAGCGCTACCATCGCCACCGGCGGAAACGCGGCCAGTTTGATCTCCGGAAACCCGAAAATGGCATCGCTGCCGGCGTAAACGATATCGCACACCAACGCCAGCTCAGCTCCCCCGCCAAGGCAATGGCGGCGCACACTTGCGATGGTGAGCTTCGAAGTCGCCACCAAGGCGCGCACCACGGCGTGGAACTTGTTCAGCGTCGCCTCCAATGTCTGCGGCGCAAGCGAGGCAACATCCATTCCGGCGGAGAAAACCCGTTCGTTGCCGGCGAAAACGATTGCCGTGACGTTCGGTTTTTGCTCCAGCGCAATCAAGTAATCGCGCAAGGCGCTACTCATCTCCGGGTCAATCGCGTTCAGCGGAGGATTGTTGAGCGTAATCCGGGCCACGGAGCCCGTAATCTCGAGCGTCAGTTTCTTCTCTGCTTGTGTCGTGAGCGGCATAGCCTCTACTGTAGCGCAAAGTAGCTCGAGCAGTGCGATTTCGGAGTGAGAAGACAGAGAACACCGAGCCGCATTAGGCTCGCCGGAAACAGCAGATCCTTCGCTCTGCTCAGGATGACATCCTCGGAGAATAGTTTTCCCGCGGCCTTTAGTTGTTCTTGGGCGTCTCCGCGCCAGCGGGCGGCAAATCCGGGAGTTCGCCGCGAATCGCATCGTCGAGCTGGATGTTGTGGGACTCCAGCAGCGCCCCGATTGCGCGTTCCAGCGAAACCCGGGACTTGATATAAGTGCTGCGGGCCACCACCTCTGACGAACGCGCCTGCGCAAGAAACCCTTGATCCTGCACGATGAAAAAGTTAATCGACGCTCCCACCGACAGCTTTTGTCTTTCGGCGTCAAGCAGTTGCTCCTGAAATTGACGGCTGCGGACCGCGGCGACATAGGCGGATCTCGCCACCTGGAGCGCGGTGAGCGCATTTTCGATTTCGTCGCGCACCTGGTTTTCCAGTTGTTGCAGCCGCGCCTGCATTTGCCGAAGCTGGATCTCGTCTCGCGCGGCATCGGCCTGCGCGATGCGGTTGCGGAAAGGAACATTGACTTGGATGCCGGCTTCGTACAGGTGGGTCTGTTTGCCGGCAGGCGTGGACGGCGGCAACGCAACCGGCGCCACACTGATGATGGAGCTGCTGCCAATATTGCCGCGCGTCATTGCCGTCCCGATCAGGTCGATTTCCGGACGGACCTGGTTGCGCGAGCCCTTCACGCTGATTTCGGCGTTCTTGACCTGGATAGTCGCCTGGGCCAAATCGGCGCGATTTGCCAAGCCCTGCCGAATCAGCTCCGGCATCGGGGGAGAGCTCTCAGTCGCCGGAACGACGATGGAATCAGTCGGTATGATTCGCACGCCGGACAAAACGGCGGCGGCCGTTCCGGTTCGCGAAATCACGCTCTTGACTACCGCTTCCTGTTGCGCGACCAGCCCCCGCGCACGAGTGAGATCAAGCTCGCTGGCCGAAACCAGCGCCTGCGCTCGCGTCAGCTCAAGCGGAGCAAGCGTTCCGACCTCAACCTGGCTTTTGTCATCTTCGTAGAGGTGCTGCGCCGCCGTCAGTGTCTCCTGCTTCACCTTGACGTCTTCGTTCAAACTCACCAAGTCGTAGTAAAGCCGGCTGACGCCGAAGATAAGATCCGTGAGCTGCTGGCGAAAAACCAGCCGCGACACCTTAAGGTTGTTCTCCGCGATACGAATGTATCGGCGATTGACGCCTGTTCCAAAGCCACGCAATAGCGGCTGCGTAATGCTGCCGACCACGTTGGGACGATGGAACGGATCGGGGTTCGAACCGAAAAGGTTCAAGATGTCAGAAGCGTTTGTGGAGCCGACGAGGAGCTGCGTACCCGGGCTGAACCCCTGCGCTAAAGTAAGATTGCCGAATGTGTTACTGGTAACGACGGGGCGGACGGGCGCGATTGCAATTGACTCCAGATGCATCCACGCCAACTGTCCCACCAGGGTCGGATCGTAGCCGGGAATGGGCGGCCCCGACGAGAACGAGGTGGGCCCTTGGATGGAAAGGTTCGTCTGCGCTTCCGTGAGCTGGTTTACGTCGAAGACATTGGCCACGGTCGAAGCCGTAGGGCTCACCGCGCCTGTGCTGGCCGCGCTGTTCAGCAGCGGGCTGCCGGGACCGCCGATGCCGACCGGCGACTGCAGCACGGTGAGCGGCAGGCCGCGGGTCACTCCGCCTCCCTTTGCGCGCACAATGTCGGTATCCGCCATCGCGATCTGATATCTCTGCTGCTCGACGTCAAGATTGTTTTCCACAGCCAGCAGAATGGTGTCATGCAACGAGAGATAAAGTCTTCCCTGGCGGATCAGATTGGCCAGCCGATCGGTATTCTGCAAATGCAACGGAGGAACGAAGTGGACGTGGTATGCGCCGAGAAACGCCGGACGACCCAATCCCTTTGCCGATTCGCCGGCCGGACGCGTCTCCGTCTTTTCCGCCTTCCGGAGCGTGGTGGACAACTCGCTTTCGTTGTATCGCTGTTCGATCGTGTTATCCGTAATCGGCTGCTTCGCCGTGGACGCGGCCTCATCCTGCGCGACCGCAGTTAACGCCAGCGTCGCACAAAGCAGAAAAGATCCCCGCCGCAGCAAACGTGAAATTGATCTCATCTCGCCTTCTATTGACTGCTCGCCCACAGGGCACACGAACTGTGTGTTTGGCGCCGGACAGATACGACGACGCCTATCGCCTTGAATTGGTGTGCTGATTGCCGGGTTTCTCATTCCGCGGAAGACTGCTCGGGCGAAGCCGAATTCCGCGTCTTGGTCGCTTTGTCCCGCCCGCCAGAACCGGCTTCCGGCTGGGCGTCGGCAAGCACCCGTGTCGTCACTCTGGCTCCGTCCTTCGCGGAGTCGCCAGGGTTCACGACTACGAGATCTCCCTCCTGGAGTCCTTCGCGGATTTCGACATTCGCGCCGTAATCGCGCCCCGCCACCACCGGTTGCAGATGCACCGTATTGTTGCGCACCAGCGCAACCATCATTCCGTTGGAGCGGGTAATGATTGTGTCCCCGGGAACGATCACCGGCGGTAGCGCACGGACGTTGTTAAAGGTTACGGTTCCGAAAGTTCCGGGCATCAACTGGCCGTCGCGGTTTTCTACCTGTATCTCCGTCAGCATGGTGCGAGTGGTGGAATCGATTGCATGCGAGGTGCGAACCACTTTGCCCTTAAAATTCTTTCCGGGAGCGGAATCAAACACCAGGCTTACCGTTTGCCCGACTGCGACATATTGCGCGTTGCGTTCGGGCACGCTTACGTAGGCACGCAGATGATCCAGGCGGGCAAGGCGAAACATTTCCGCGCCCAGCGTAGCGCTGCCCGTTACTGGGATAGTGACACTTCCTGTCCCCGCAGTGTTGACTCCTCCACCGAGGCCGCCGCCTGCGACGGAAATCAGCGCGCCGACATCGATGTTGCGGGTGATGATGACACCATCGAACGGCGCCCGCACGCGCTCGTAGGCCTGTAACTCAATCAGGCGCCGCAGGTTCGCGCGGCTGGCGTTAACCGTATCTTCCGCCGCTCGCACATTCGCCTGGGAGATGTTGAAGTTTGCCTCCTGCGTGTCGCCGTCCTGCTTGGAGAAAACCCCTCGCGCTACCAGCACCTTGTAACGCTCCCAGGTCACGCTGGCCAGCTTTGCCTGCGCCTGCACCTGGCGCAGCGCGGATTCGCTTTGTTGCAGGCTGGCGCGTCCCTGGTCCACCTGCTGATCCAGATCCGGAGCGTCGATGATGGCGAGCAGTTGCCCTGCCTTGACGTGGTCGCCGATGTCCACCAGGCGCTTAGCGACATAGCCCGAAGCGCGCGCGTAGATCGGCGCTTCCATCTGTGCGGCGGTGGACCCTGGCAAAGAGAGCTCGGCACTCGACTTCGACCTCACGGCAGCGGTCACCGCAACCACGGGAACCGACTCCTGCTGACGCTTCGCCGCCTTGGCGATCGCCTCCTTATTCCGGAAGCGCGGGATGTAGCCCAAAATCAGAATTAGCCCGAAGACGACCAGCATCAACAGGCCGAGCCTGAAGACCGCTTTGGTGGAACGCAGATCGCGGCGATGTTCGGGCGCAATCTGCCCCGTTTTTTGATCGGTCTCAACCTGCATTTGCTCTGCGACTGAGCCGCTATTCATCGGATCATTGGAATTCATCTGGTTCATTTCCAACTACGCAGGTTGCGTCCCTTCTTCCAACCCCTCATGCGCTTCGAGGTCGATCTCCTTGTCCCAATCGATCGGGGCCTTCTTGCGGAAAACGGTATAGAAAATCGGCACGATAAACAGTGTGCTCACGGTCGCAAATAGCAAGCCGCCGATCACTGCCCGCCCCAGCGGCGCGTTCTGCTCGCCGCCTTCGCCCAAGCCCAAAGCCATAGGAACCATGCCGATGACCATGGCTAAGGCGGTCATGCAGACCGGGCGCAGCCGAACGTAACCGGCCGAAAGCGCCGCTTCCAACGGTCCCATGCCGGTTGCGCGCTCGTCGTTCGCAAAGCTGACCACCAGAATACTATTCGCGGTCGCGACGCCGATTGCCATGATTGTACCCATCATGGACGGAACACTGAAGGTTGTCTGTGAGATAAATAGCATCCACACAATGCCGGCGAAGGCGCCGGGCAGCGCCATGAGGATAATAAACGGATCGAGCCATGACTGAAAGTTGACTGCCATCAGAAGGTAAATGAAGATCACCGCAAAGCCGATACCCAAGCCGAGGCGCACGAACGAGCTATGCATCGTCTCCGCCTGCCCGCGCATGACCAGCCAGGAGCCGCGGGGCAGCTTCCCCGAGTTAGTCTCGTCATCCAGAATTTTCTGGACATCACGCGCCACTCCACCCAGGTCGCGCAGATCGACATCACAGAGAATGTCGAACACCGGCTGCACGTTGTAATGGCTGATCAGGACTGGAGAGGTCGAGCGCTTGAACTTCGCCAGGTTTGCCAGCAGATGCGTGTCCTTGGCGTTTGTCTGGATGTTTTGCGGGCCGTTCACCGGCGTTGCTTGCATTGCGTCCAGGGACGAAATCGAGGACTGCGGAGTCTGAACCGTAACGTTGTAGTTGATGCCGGTAGCTGGATTCAACCACTGATTGGGCGCAGCCATATAGCTGCCGCTGAGTGAAACCAGCATGCTCTGCGCAACATCGCGCTGCGTCAGCCCAAGTTGCTGTGCTTTTGCCCGATCCACATTGACGTCGAATTGCGGGCGCGTCACCTCCTGATGGATGTGCGCGTCAACCACGCCCGCCACCTTGCGCACCCGCGCCAGCAGCCGTTCGGCCACCTCGTAGTTCGTTACCGGGTCGCGGCCAACCACCTGAACGTCGATGGGCGCGGGCAGCCCGAAGTTCAGAATCTGAGTGGTCATGTTGGCGGCCGCAAAGAAGAAAACTTCCTGCGGAAATTTCTCCGTCAACCTTTCGCGGAGCAACCGCATGTACTCCCGGGTTGGACCGTGCTTCTCAGGATTGAGCGAAATCAGGATGTCGCCGTCAGCGGCGCTGATGCTGGCAGTATCGCTGAACGCCAGGTTGATGCCACTGACCGGAAGCCCGATGTTGTCGATAATGAGCTGCACCTCTTCGGGCGGGATGATGCGGCGGATCTCTTCGTCAACCTGGGCGAATATCTGCTCGGTGGTCTCCACGCGGGTACCCGCCGGACAGCGCACGTGCAAGCGCATTTGCCCGGAGTCGACGTAGGGGAAAAAGTCCTGCCCGATGACGAAGATCAGCAGCGAAGAGGCGGCCACGAAAATCGCGAACAGCCCGAGCACTAATTGCCGGTTATGCAAGCTCCATTCCAGCAGCCGGCGATAACGCTCGCGCATGCCCTCAAACCAATCGTCGAACCTGAAATGCAGGCGCCACACCCACCCCAGGTCCATGTGGTGTCCGCGCTTGCCTTCTTCGGTCGCATAGATCGGCACTTCGGGCCCGAGCATGTGGTGCACCATGGTCGGGACCAGGGTTCGCGAGAAGAAGTAGGAGGCAAGCATGGCGAACACAACCGCCATGGCCAGAGGCGTAAACAGAAATCTGGCGGCTCCGGTCAGCAGCACTACCGGCACGAAAACGATACAGATGGAAAGCGTGGAGACAAAGGTCGGCACTGCGATCTGCTGCGCGCCATCGAGCAGCGCGCGCGTCAGCGGCTTCCTCATTGCCATGTTGCGGTGTACGTTTTCGATGGTGACCGTGGCATCGTCCACCAGGATTCCCACCGCCAGGGCCATGCCGCCCAGTGTCATCACGTTAATGCTGTGCCCGAGCGCGCTGAGAATGATCTGCGAAGTCAGGATGGAAAGCGGAATCGAGGTGCAAACGATCAGCGTGCTGCGCCAGCTTCCCAGGAACATCAGGATCATAAGGCCTGTCAGCATCGCCGCGATCACGCCCTCTTTCAAGACGCTGTAGATCGAGGCGCGCACGAACAACGATTGATCGAAGAGCGGGGTGATTTTCAACGCGGGGGGGAGAATCGACTGTACGCGTGGCAGAGCCGCCTTGACCTCCCTCACGATGTCCAGCGTGGAAGCGTGCCCGTTGCGCAGGACCGTCATCAGCGATGCACGGTTGCCATTGATGCGCACCACGTTGATCTGCGGCAAAAACCCGCTGCGTACCTGGGCCACATCCTTCATCAGCACCACGGCCCCGCCAGACGCCCTGATCGGCAGCTCATTCATCTCCGCTATCGTCCGCGGGCTGCTGTTGAGGCGAACGGCGTACTCGCGGTCGCCCATCTTGACCGATCCTGTCGGCAGGATCAGGTTCTGGAACGAGATTGCATTGGAGACGTCCGCCGGCGACAGATGCTTGGCGTAAAGCTGGCTGGGGATGAGATCGACCATGACCTGCGCCTGCTTGCCGCCATAAGGCAGCGGAACAGACGCGCCCTGCACGGTCGCCAGTTGCGTTCTGACGTAATTCAAACCGTAATCGAAAAGCTGCTGCTCGCTTAAACCCTCCCCGGAAAGACCCATCTGCAGGACCGGAACCGATGAGACATCGTATTTGACGATGTTCGGGGGAGTGGTGCCCGGAGGCATGATTCTCAACTGCGTCTGTACCAGTGCGGTCACTTGCGAAAGCGCGACTTCCACCTTGGCGTTCGGCTGAAAGAAGACTTTGATGACTGCGACGCCCGAATAAGCTTGCGACTCAATGTGTTCGATATCGTTAACAGTGGTCGTCATCGCCCGTTCGGAGATAGTAACCATCCGGTTCGCCATCTCGTCCGGTGAAAGCCCGGTATAGCTCCAGATAACACTGACGACAGGAATATCAATGATCGGAAAAATGTCCTTGGGGGTCGTGACGATCGCTGATATTCCCAGAATGAATACCAACAGCGAGACCACGACGAACGTATACGGTCTGCGGAGAGCTAGTCGTACAATCCACATCGTGAGTGTTCCACCACAGGAGCAGTGCTTCTGAGTGCTTCCGTACAAGATACCTGAGTGTCACGTTCGTGTCATCGGTGAATTTCAGGAATTAGCCGGGAGTGAGCCTAAATCGGCACGATTTGCGATGCCAGTTTGCGGGGGTTAAGGCTTTTGTCTGAGAGCAGTGTCACATTCTGTGCATGCGGTTCGGAGATGCAGCGCGCGCAACCGGAACAACCAGTGGTTCGTATAGCGGAGATCAAAAAACCTTGGTGACGCCTTCCTCCAGAACCAGTACACGATCAAGCAGATTCAACCTGCCGGCTTCATCCAGAAGTCGCCGCACGGGTTCATCCATCGGTTCCTGGGAAAGCTTGAAGCTTCCATAGTGCATGGGAATCATCAGCCCCGCTTGCATCTCGCGAAACCCTCGTAATGCATCCTCGGGACTGGCGTGAACCGCCCGAAACGATGGCGGACTATATGAGCCGATAGGCAGGAGCGCAATCTTCGGAGAAAGCCTGCGGCCGATCTCGGCAAAACCGCTGAAGTAGGCCGTATCCCCTGAGTGATAGACGGAGTGTTTGGAGGAGCGCAGCACGAAGCCGCAGAATCCGCGATGCATGTCGCGAATGATCCGCGCTCCCCAATGATTAGCCGGTACCGCCGTGATCTCCGTCTCGCCGATTTGCGCGGCTTGCCACCAGGGGAGCTCGATCACCTTTTCGTAGCCCAGGTCAAAGACCAAATCCCGCAGATGCCTCGGCACGATCAGTACCGGTGCGCGACCGCACTGGCGGCGCGTAGCGCGGGCGATGGCCCGTAACGATGGCCGATGCAGGTGATCGAAGTGCGCATGGCTGACCAGCACGGCGTCGATCGGCGGAAGATCTGCGATGCGAAGGCCCGGACGGCGCAGCCGCTTCAGCACAAACAACCATTGGGCAAAATTCGGATCGATAACGAAGTTCTTTCCTGCGAGTTGCAGGAAAAAGCTCGAGTGACCGATAAAGGTCACCCCAAGCTGTCCGCTGCCCGACAATACTGGAAACTTCGTGGTTCCCGTCCGCGGCGTAAGTGCGGAGTGCTTGACCAAGCGCCCGAGCTGCCGGGCTTTACGAGGAATGGAGCTTCTTAACATTTACAAGAGTATTAGACGCCAGTATTCCCGCCTAAGATTCGCCGTTCAAAAGCGGGATGCGGAAGCACCGGCGGCGAGGTCTTTGAGTGCGTCAAAGACGCCGGTTTCGACGTTGGAACCAGGTTGAAGGGTGGTCAGCGGAATGGTTGCTGAAAAATGCGGCGTGCTGCGCCCGAACTTCACCTGGATGAAATTGCAATCGCGGGAGGCTACGGTCGACTCCACCATATTCTTGATGTCACGCTGCCAGTCGGGACGGCTGGTAATGACGAACGGACCCACACGGGAAAGGGTCCAGTTCTTGTCAGGCACAAGCTTGCGGCGGCTTCTGCCGCACCAGCGATGGTTCTGAACTTCCAGATTGAAGTTTGGAGCGCAAGGCAGGTCGGATTCGAAGGTGAGCGTTTCGCGACGCCGCCTCAGCAGGCTCACGATCCATTGCAATGGTGTTTCACGCGGCAATAGCCGGACCAGCATCGACGGTTGGCAGAAGCCGGAGTCGAAAAGCCGAAGTTGCACCTGCATGCGTGAAGCCGACAGCCATTTCATCCCGGCGATAAGGCCTTTTCCTTCAAGAGCTTGCTCAATCCATTGCAGGATTCGCACTCCCCGCCTGCGGTTTAGGCGCAGAAATATCCAGTACCACGCTGCGATCAGCACAGCGCCCACCGCGATATCGACGCCAAGAAGTCGCCACCACATCCTAAAATTCTAGATGCAAAACCCTGGGATGTGAGATGTCACGCAACTTTTTTTGCGCTGCTCAGGGGTGGGTTTCTTGCGCTACTCAGGGGTATGTACCCGGAGCTATCCGCCACCGGGCGGCAGCTCGCAAGGGTTACGGCTTCGGCATTGAGGCAGTGTCTCCGACCACATAGAAACGGTGCTGGCCCCCCGGCTGAATACCATTCTTGTCGAAACATTCCTTGATTCTGCGCCGCAACTCGCGACTGACCGCGTACTGCTCGCCGGGCTTGGTTTTCACCAGCATAAGATAGTCGACTTCTTCCGCCGAAACCTTTTCAATGCCGGGAACGACGGGCTCGGCGACGATCGAATCGGTAAACGCCGGATCGTGCCGCAACTCGCCGGCGACTTCTTTCAGCAGTTCCACCACACGGTCGCTGTTCTCGTTGTAGCCCACGGAAATGTGCAACGCCAGTTGCGTCCAGTCGCGCGTCAGGTTCGACACGATCGTGATCTGGCCGTTCGGGATCGTATGCAAGGTACCATCAACATCGCGCAGCACGGTGCGCCGCAGCGTCAACCTCTCGACCGTCCCCTGTACGGCTCCGAGCTTGATCACGTCGCCGATGTCGAACTGGTTCTCGATGAGAATAAAGAAACCATTGATGAAATCCCGAACCAGCGTCTGCGCGCCGAAACCAATGGCCAAGCCCGCTATGCCGGCGCTTGCCAATAGCGGCCCGATATTGATGCCCAGCACGGGTAGAATCTGCATTCCCGCGACAAAGCAGATCACGACCAGCCCGATGCTGTGAAACACACTTGCCAGGGTCCGTAACTGCGTGGCGCGGAGCGAGGTCTGAACCGTGTCCCGCCTGCTCAATTCGATCAGATGCTTTTTGAGGACCTTCAGAAAATGAGAGAGGATGAAGGCGATGATCAGAACGCCGACTATCTTTGGAACGTCGTGGCGCACGAACTCAAACGTATCGTCGCTCCAGTTATTCAGAACCTGGAACCACGTATGTTGCGAAGCCTGCGCGACGATTGTGGGAATGGTCATCGGCGCGATTATAGACAATTAGCTTCCATGATGATCTGGCTTAACTCCTGGATCGTGGCGGCGCGAACATCATAGTGCATCGCCTTGGGTTCAATCCGTGATAGCAACCGCTTTGCCTCCGGCTCAAAAACAGCGACGGTGTAATCTTCCCCGGCGAACGCCCGCACTGCATCGAGCGAATCGAAGAGATTGATGACGACAAATTCTGATTCCTGGTCTCCATCGTGGCGCAACACATAGCCGCCCCGATACCCGGAAATATGTTTCAACTGCGGCAGCACCGTTTCCTTTAGCAGACGCTCATAGCTGTCAGCGTCGCCCAGCTTCGTCCATCCTCGCCAGTGACGCGCAATCATTTTGCCTCCGATTGGACGGATCGACTGTATCCCGCGGCTAAGTTCCCTACCCCATCAGCTCTTCAGTACGCCAGCAGGAGACGCAGATCGCGCAGGTTGTTGCCCGTTGGCCCGGTCTTGATGACATCGCCCAGCGCCTCAAACAGCGGAGTGGTATTGAAACTCTTGAGCGCCTGCTCCGCGTTGAGACCTTGCTGCTTGATTCGAGCCAATGTCGTGCCATCCACGACCGCGCCCGTGGCATCGCTGTTGCCATCGATACCGTCGGTCCCAGCGCTGAGGATGGTAATTCTCTCGCCGGCAATTTTTTGTGCACAGTAGAGTGCAAAATGCTGATTGCGGCCGCCTGCGCCTCCCTTGCCTTCCACCTTCACCGTGACTTCGCCGCCCGAAATCAGGCAGACGCGTGAGACGCCCTTGCGCAATTCGCGCAGGCGCTTCAGCAGATAATCGGCTGCCGGAGCATAGTCCCAATCATCGCAACTATTGTCGACCTCGATCGCGAAGCCGGACATTGCCGCCTTTTCCACCGCGACCTTTTCGACTACCGCGTTGGAAGCAAGCGTAGACCAGCGCGAACGCGAGAAGACCGCATCGGTCGGCTTGGGGGTTTCCAGGATGGCTCGGCTTTCGAACAGTTTGCGCACGCTCGCCGGGAACTGCGGCAACAGTTTGTACTTGTCAACCAGCGCATAGCACTGGGCAACCGTGCTTGTGTCCGGCATGGTTGGGCCGCTGGCTAGAGAATCCAACGCATTTTCAGGAACGTCGCTGACCATGATCGAAAGCTGGTGGGCAGGAGACGCGGCCAGTGCCAGGCGGCCTCCCTTGATGGCGGACAAGTGCTTTCGGACGGTGTTGATTTGCGCAATCGGCGCGCCGGAATGCACCAGCGCCCGATAGGTCGCCACCAAATCTTCCAGCGATATCGAATCGTCGATCGGCTTTTCCACCAGCGCCGAACCGCCACCGCTCATCATGAAAATGACGAGGTCTCTGCCCGTAAGGGGTTCCACGGCGCGCAGCATCACCTCGGCGGCTTTCACTGAGTCGGCGTTGGGCATCGGGTGCCCACCCTTGTAGTATCGGAATCCAAATACCTGGGCAGCCGGCAACACCGGACCGCAGGCGATGCCGGTGATTCCGACCCCCGCGCCAAAACGCTCACTCAACGCCTGTACCATGGTGTGCGAAGCCTTGCCGATTGCCACGACAAAAACTCGTGCGTACGAATTGATGTCGTAGGATTCGTCGCCCACTCGCAACACGCTACCCTCGTAGCTGACGCTCTTGGTGAACATACGCTCGACGCTCGACTCAGTAAGCGTGTGCATGAAAATATCGAGAGCGGTGGCGCGCATTTCCGTAACCGGCGCGCTGCCCGCAGGTTCCGATTCAGCAGTCTTTTGAGTTGGCATAGTCACGGAAATTATACGGCAACTCTGTCGGATCGAAGCATATCTTCTATCCACTCCTTGAGAACGCCGCGCATCTCGTCCAAATGCCCGGTGAAGAAATGATCGGCTTGCGGAATCAATACCAAACGGGTGGGCTCAGGCAGCATTCTGATCAGCTCCTCCAGCGCCGGGGACGGGGCGAATTGATCTCTTTCTCCGCTGACGAAGAGCTTCGGCTTCGAACACTCCCGCAGAAACCCGTACGAGTAGGCCCGTCCTTCAGCAGCCACGGGGGTGCCCAGTGAGATCAGTGCCGTCACCCTGCTGTCGGGGCATGCGGCGCGGAGCCCGACGGCCGCCCCGAAGGAAAACCCCGTAAAGATGATTGGCTTGCCGAATTCCTTGCTTAACCACTCCAGCGCAACTTGCACGTCATTGACCTCGCCGCGGCCATTATCGTGCTCGCCCTGGCTGCCACCCACGCCGCGAAAATTGAACCGCAACACGGGAAAGCCAAAACCATTCAGCGCTTTCATGGCGTGATAAACGACTTTGTTGTGCATCGTCCCGCCAAACAGCGGATGCGGGTGGGCGATGAGGCCGGCATAAGCCGCATCCGCCGTCCCAGCGTTCAACAACGCTTCGAGCCGCCCGGCTGCGCCCGGCAAAAATAATGACCGGATGCTTGGAGATTTCACGTCGATGGTGCAGCCCCCTTGCTAGACCGTATTCGCGAAAGTTGTACCCACTAACGTCCGGGCTTCCGAGGCCGACGGTGATACTCAAGGGTATACCGTCTGTGGATTCGCCCTAACAGGTAGCGGGGCTGGATTCCACTATTCCACAATTGGGAGCGTTTCATGTTGAACGGCGGCACGGCTAGCGCGGCCTCGTTCCTGCATTTAAGTTTTGACGAATACTTCAGCGCCTGTTTACAATACTCTCTAGTTGATCGCGCACCGCCTGCAAAGGCGGCTGCTAATACTCCTCAGTAGCTCAATGGCAGAGCATCCGGCTGTTAACCGGAGGGTTGTAGGTTCGAGTCCTACCTGAGGAGCCAATTTTTCCCCGCATAAAACCTACCTGTTTTTGATTTCTGATCCGAATTGTCCTATCATTGTACTAGCCTCCCGGACAGGAGACCCAATGGACACCATCATTTACCGTCGTCATTCGGCGGATTGCGACCAGACGGCTGACCGCTACGCACCCCGCTGCGGCTGCCCGCTTTGGTTCCAATTTAACTGGAACCGGGCTTCCACCGTGCTGGACGGCAAAAAGCTAAAACGAGGTCAGAACAAGTGGACGGCCAACACCCGGTCGTGGTCGGAAGCTCAGACCAACGCTAAAAAGTTGGAAAAGCACTTGGAAGACCTCCTCCAAGGCAAGACTGTCTGCCACGGTGTCACGGTTGAGGCCGCCATCAACGAGTGGCAGGTATTCCGTGAGAAGAACAAACTCACCAACACAAAGCCGAAGCTCATGGGACAGAAACTCATCGACTGGTGCGAGAAGAACGAGATTCTGCTTCTGACGGCAATCACGACAGACCGGGTGATGAAGTTCCGCATGTCGCTGCCGTTCCGCACAGGCGACAGTAGTAGCTTGAAGGTGCATTGGGCGGTTATCAACGGATTCTTCAACTGGGCCCACGGCATGGGATATATCGACAAGAATCCCATCCCCACATCGAGGCAAAATCCGCAGTTTGCGATTCGGTACGACACAAAGGAAGTGAAGCCGCCAACCACGCAGGAGATTGAAAAGGTTCTAACTACGGCTACCGGTCGAGTCAAGTTGCTTGCGCAACTCATGCGTGAGACGGCCATGGCTCTGGTGGACGCTCAAAAGTTCGATTCGGCGACCCTGGAAGACGAGACGTTGATTCGCAGCAACCGCCGCAAAACGCACGAGAGGTTCCGAGTTCGCATCTCGTCGTCGTTGGCGAAGCAGCTTGAGGCTCTGGGTTCCCCGGCTTTCCCCGGCACGTATCCGGAATGGCGTGAACGCCTCTACAAAGCCTTCCGTGAAGCCGGTGTGAAGATGACACCGCACGGCTTCCGTCACTTCCGCATCAGCGAGTGGCTAGCGCAAGGCGTCTCAGTCGCTGATGTGAGCAAGTGGGTCGGCACGTCAGAGAAGGAGATTCGCAAGACATACGAGCACTGGATTAAGGAAGCAGAAGACCGTTTGGACGAAGTGCAGAGGCAAGCTTGGCTGGCGCAAGGACTGGACGAGAACGGGAACCAGAGGAAACAACAATTTCACTAAAGTTCCAAAGATTTTTTATCAGAATTCGGTGTTCTGATGGTCATTTGCCGGTGTTTTTAGTAGGGAATCGTAGGAGTTTAACTCCTAAAGAAGCGGGTTATTTTGATGGTGCCAGATGCCAGACCCCCACCCGTATCCCAACAATCGCTTGTACCCCCGTTAGCGGCTCAAGGCAACATACCTTATCAAAGCTCTCTTCGTCTGGGACCCGAACGTTTTGGGGGCGCAAAAGTCGCTTCTCCAGTCGGTAGCCGGCGTCGCGGATGTCCGGGAAGCCAACCGTTGCTTCAAACATCACGGTGTCGCCCGGCTTAGCGGATTTAAAGATTTTGCCCGCGCGGTTGACCTGATTTTTCACAGGTCTGCCTGACGACAATTCGCGAATGTTCGCTAACTCAATGGATCGAACGGGCACGCCGCTGTTAGGAAAACCGGCGATAGGTTCGTGGGCGAGAATCCGGGCGCGGAATTTATATGACCTACTCATTTCGTCACCAACTCCTGAACAACTTTTCCGTCAACGATTTTCATTGTGTAGATTTCGCACGGCTCTGGTTTACGCATCAAACTTCTTGGACAGACGGCGTGACTCCAAACACTCTCGTCATCCGCTTTGACAATCAAGGCATCAATCTTAATCGGCTGTTTGCACCGTGGGCATCTGGTGGAATATTTCGCTGTGGTTCTTGCGTATTCAGACATACTTCTTCTCCTCTTCTTCAAATTTCTCTAACAATTGCATCATTCGTTCCCAAGTCTTAATGGCTGTAGGTTTCTTCTTTGGCACGAACCTATCTGGATACCGCGTGACACCTACTTCTATTGGCACAACAGCACCGATGACATTCATAGACGCGCGGATCATACACTCTCTCATCAAGCGAACCGTGCGTTCTTCATCTTCTATCTCGCAGGTTAGAAACACGGCATCGTGTAGTGGTGCGCAAACATCTAATTTCATTTCTGACATATAGGTGATAGCCAACCGCAACATCTCCGCGCCGTGGCTTTGCATAGGAAAGTTCTGGAGAGAGTTGATCAGGCTTTTCACTTTGCCGTATTCGTTGAGATGATCTTCTCTTTTCTTGCGCCCGAGTAACTGTCTCGTCCAGCCGAACTTGGTGCTGATTTTTCGCGTTGCCAGCGCTTCGTTTACAACATAGTTGATCCAGCACCAAAAGCGCGGGAACAATCTCTTGTGAAGGCGCAGCAAGGCTTTGGCTTCATCCAATGTCATCCCGCACGCTTTAGCGATGGTGTAGGCTGTCTTTCCGTAGAGAACGCCCAACGCAACCGCTTTCAGGCGATCTCGCAGGACAGCGTGCTTCAATGCTATCTCTCGCGGATATGGTGACGCGTCTGGATTCTTGGTAGCGTCTTTAGGTAACATATTTGCCAAGACACCGAAGTTGATGTAGGGATCGCCCTGTGCCAGCATCTTTTGCATCTTCTTATCGCCGGACAAATACGCCGCGATCCAAACTTCTTGCGCACTCCAATCGGCTTCAATAACACACCAGTCTTTCTCTGGCTTCACAAGATGCCTAAAGGCAGGACTTCCGCCAGCCAGAATAAATAACGAAGATGACGGCGCACAGCGTGAAGTCACTGTTCCGAAATCCCAGAAATGAACGCGCGAACGCCCGTCACTACCAACAGGAAAACCCAAACCCAACTTTGTATTATTTCTCATCATTATGAGTTCGTGTAAAGGCACGAGTTCAGGATAGGTGTCAGACATCATTTCCAGCACGTCAACGCCGCGCTTCGCTTGCTTCTTTTTCTTTATCTTCCCGCCGCCGGTCTTAGGCCAAGCAGCCAGCCAGCCGCGTTCTTCTAAATACTTCTCCCAAAGTTTCGGCGCAATGTCATAACTATCTTCATTAAATACGGGAAACTCTATCTTCGCCTGCTCGTAGATAGCATCAAGAATTTTTTCCCAATGGCCGGCAAGACGCTTTAACAAACCGGCATCAACGGGGATACCAATGTGTCGCATCCAAGCAAAACCCCGCGCGGAGTGACAGTGGTAAATATCGCTTCGCAGGTCAACAAATTTGGGAAACCTGATTGAACTTGAAGCATCCCCTGTCGACCCTGTAAACATTCTCTCCAGCAAATTCGTAGTGTCTTTCACATCGTCTTCACAATAGAGAAGTATCCCAACCTGTTCGTAGTCTTCCGAGTAGGGGAAGCCGTGTAAGATCATACCTATCATCTGATCTTTTATATCTTGCGATCTCACGCGAATACCGTAGTGGCTACACACTCCGAGTAAACCAAACATTGAATACTCGTTGTTCTTAGCCGTTTGCTTCATTGTCTTCAGCCGAAATTCTTCATTGTTGATGTGACGCCAACAGAAAAGTAAGTCAAGAATACGCGCTGGCATCTCCCAGCCGAGTTGCAAGAACGTCATCAACTCCGCTTGCGCTGAGAACGCAACGAACAGCGATTTCTCACTTAGGTCAACAGGACACGACGGATACGGTGGTTCAGGTGGAAAGAACTGGCGGATGGTGTCGCCGGTTACAGGTGAATGAAAGACCGCGCAGACGGGATGTTGAAGATCACCGTCCGCGCCGTAGAACTCGGTGTCACAGACCCAGATGTTTGTGAGTCCAGCACCGAGTGCGTTAAGGTTTGACAACAGTTCAATTGCCCAAGTCATTGCTATTGACCAAGCAACTTGCGGATGACAGTAGCATCTGGAGAGGCGATTACGAAAGCATCACCAAATACTTTGGCTAGGATTCCGTCAGGCCCGAACATATCCTGATCAGGAAACTGTGGTTGATCTTCTATCGCTTCGCTGGTGTGTGCCTTGCGGACTTTGCCCTGATTGTAACGGCGTGACCAAACTTTCTTGGCTGTCTCTACAACCTGACGATCAGACACAGACCAGTTATCCAGACTGTCTCTGATAGGCCAAAGCCCGTAGTTACCGTCCTGAGTGAGATACAGATACAGGTTCGTTTGCTTAACGAATTTCTTCAGTGATGGTTGCTTCATACACCAGCCGCGCATCATCGGTGTCAACAAGAAGTATGACTTCCCGAAGCCGTCTTCTCGCTTCACAGTTAACAGCGTGCAAAGGATGCTGTGTCGTGGATCAGTGGAGACCCGTACAAACTCTTCGTCCGATGGAACGCCGAGTTCAATGGTCAGGTCACTGACATCCGTCGCAGCAACGGACTCCGCCGTAAAGTTCTCCGCCGCGAACGGATCGGTTTGGGGGACAACTGGTTCAGATACTGTTGCCGGTTCTGGTGATCCGGTGAGTTCAACATCTTCTTCTTGGAACTGTGAAAGTGTACTCACGATTATTACTCCTGTACCGTGCGAACACGGCTGGCAATGGTCGCCGCGTCCAATCCGCGTGGACGGTTGAGTCCGGCGTCTTTGGCGATACGACAAACGGTTGATAGAGAGACTTGGAACTGGTTCGCGATTTGAAACCAAGTTCGGTCAGGATTATTCTTGATGAAATCAGCGATTGTTTGATGCGCAGATTTTGTTTTCAATTTACAACTCCTTTGTCAAAGCGAGAAAACTCGCTGGACACTTACTAATACTGAGTATTCTGAAAGTCAGAAGATATTTCTAACTGTCATTTAATCGACCGCCGTCGTCCAGTTCGCATCTACACCGCAGGTTGCTCACGGTCGCGGCTCGTGACGGCAGTCAAACTTGTTAGTTTCTCGCGTTAGTCAACGTCTTCCAAATTCGGTCAAAACGTCTTGCTTCGTTGTAATCGTTGTCAAAGTCGTGCCATTCCGTAGCCGAATCTATCAGGCGCACGAGGTCGTCAATCTGAGTTTCCGTCAATCTCATGTTCTTAAATTTGTTAGTCATAAATCTCCTGTTAGTTAGTCAAGGTCAATGATCTGTTCAACGTTGCGAATTTGGTTGTAGCAAGTTCCGCAAAACCAGTAATCATGGAACCGGAAGATCGCCGGATAGGTGCAGGGCTCATAATCATAATCTATGTGATGTTCGAGATACTGCTGCCTTTGGCAACGCGGTGCCGTTAGTTTTT
>CAWFVJ010000017.1:0-212901 GCA_963819175.1 uncultured Acidobacteriota bacterium | reverse complement strand
CGCTTGCAGTCCGTTGTGATGAGTGCGCACAGGAGCCAACACCATGCTGGTAGAGCCACCTGAGTGCGTTTCGTACACATGGACGCCGTGCGGCGAAAGCGACTGGGAGCAGTGCGACCGATGTGGAAGGCTGGTGTGCCGTATCCACAGCGACGGACTTTATACTGTCCGGCATTCGGGCACTAACCCGAATCGGGGAAGCGACAGGATGTGCGGCGAATGTGTCGAATCGGCATACTGGTTGGGTGAGATTTCGAGAGGGCAGGAATACGAATACATCAATCTGCGGTGACTTGATTACCGCTCGGTCACTTGTTGGGCATGTTGAATCCGCCCACAATGCTAACCAATAAGGACTCCAGCATGCGACTCACTCCTTCCGACATCGTTAACCTCTATCGCCCCACGCCCTGTTCCGCTGCCGTGTCTACCTGCGAGAGAAAGGCGTACCGGGAGCCGAGCCCAGTGCCTTTGATCAGATTCTTCAAACGCTCGGACAGCGGCACGAGGAAGCCCATCTCGCTACGCTCGGCGCTTACGAAGACCTTAGCGTCGTTCCGCAAGACGAGCGCGTTCGACGGACGACAGACGCCATCAGGAATTGCGTCCCAGTGATTTATCAGGGCGAGTTTGCCGTAGACACAGTTGTTGGCGGCATGCCCGTGACCATCGTTGGTCGCCCAGATTTTCTAATCCTCGACGGGGATGGATATCTCATCCGCGACTCGAAGCTCTCCCGGCAGGTTGATGAAGATCATCACAAGGAAATAATGCTCCAACTCCAACTCTACGGTTGGCTTTTCGAGCAGACAGTCGGCACTCCTGCCAAGCGACTCCAAGTGCATACCGGCAAGGGTGACATCGTGGATGTGCTGTATGACGGGGGTGCTGCTGCACTGTCCGAACTCACGAAGATCGTAGGATTGAAGCGGCTCGCAGCCGAACCGTACGAGCCTGTGGGCTGGACAAAGTGTGGTGCAGGATGCGGGTATTACGATCATTGCTGGCAACAGGCAGAGGCGAACGACGACGTTTCGCTGGTGATGGAGGTTGACCAAGGACTCGCCCGTGAACTGAATGCCGCAGGGGTAAAGTCCGCAACGCAGCTTCTCGCCAGCTTCGACGTGCAGCGGCTGAGCGAATTCACACGCCCGTGGGGCGACAGGCAGCAGAGGGTCGGGAAGAAAGCGGAAAAGATTCTCGTCTACGCTGATGTTCTAATCAGCGGCAACGAGCGGATGCTAGGCGCTATTGCAATTCCGGCACACGACAATTACGTCATGTTTGACCTCGAAGGCATGCCGCCGCAGCTCGACGACCTTGAAAAGATTTATCTCTGGGGCATGCAGGTCTACGGCAAGCGCCCGAGCGCGTTCATGGGCGTGACGGCTGGATTCGGGCCGAACGGCGATCAGGAGGGATGGGCGGCGTTTCTCGATGCTGCCCAGAACCTCTTCGCCGACTACGGCGACATCCCGTTCGTGCATTGGCACCATTACGAAAAGACCCATATCAATCAGTACATCGCCCGATACGGCGATCCGGACGGCACCGCTGCACGCGTGCTCCGCAACCTGCTCGACCTGCTTCCCGTCACCAAAAACGCGATCGCTCTACCACTGCCCAGTTACAGTCTCAAAGTCGTCGAGGAATACGTCGGATACAAGCGGACGCAGGACGAGTACGGCGGAACTTGGGCGATGGCGCAGTTCATTCTGGCGACCGAGACCGCCGACGAAGCCGAGCGGAACGCCCGAATGGCGGAAATTCTGAAGTACAACGAGGAAGACCTCGCTGCGACTTGGGCGGTTTTCGAGTGGCTGAGGGGCAAGGGTGCCTCTGGTCGGATAGCCTGAAAAACACGAGCTTCAGTCGTCCTGACTCTAGGCTGGAAAGCCTGACATCGTTGGCAGACTGTCCGGCTGGACTGGTGCGTAAAGCATCAATGCTCGTTATAAAAGCGCCCGCAGGCGCCGGAAGTCGGCAAGCAACTTCGTGATTTCGTGTTTCTGGGTCGGCAAATCGAGGCTGCCCGGATGCTCGTCCACATCGGCGAACGTGTCCGGCTCTTCCCCGACCACCGCCGTCACAGCCGACATTACTCCCTTGGTGGCGACGACGTTTTTGGTGGCGGTCTTCGTGTTTTCTGTTGTTTTGTTCATATCTATATTAGAGAGCGATATTGGCTTTTTCGCTGGTTGGAGATGTGCCGACTCGGAGTACCTCTTCGTCAGCCCAAGCATGATGAGCTGTTCCGAGGAGACGCTCGCTTTGGCTCTTTCGGTTTAATGAATCATGTATTGACGTAGTTTGGGTTAGCGTTTAACGAACTTTCCAAACTTGGCCGTGGTTTAAGTAAGTGCTATTATGCTAACCATGGGTGCGCAAAAACAAGATAAGCTAAACTGGCTGCAACGGAACCTTCCCGAAGGTCTTGTAGTTGATGCAGCTTGGCTTGAAGAGCAAGGCTATTCGAGCAGCTTACGAAGCAAGTACGTCGCTCATGGCTGGCTCGATCAGGTGGTGAGGGGCGTGTACCGCCGCCCGGCCGCGCAACTGCCAGTCCCAGACGGACGCGAAAGCCTGCGTTGGCAGCACGTGGTGATATCTCTTCAAATGCTGCTGGAACGTCCGGTCACTGTGGGCGGCCGAACAGCTCTCGAACTGCAGGGCTTTGCGCATTATCTTTCCTCTTCTGCGGCTCACCGCGAAATCCACCTGTACGGTGCCGGAACGCCGCCCGGCTGGCTCTCCAAGCTAAAACTGGACACGCGGTTTGTATTCCACAACGCCGAAAGGCTCTTCAAAGATGCAGATACGCTTCGTAATTTGAAGACCAAAGCAGGCGAGCTGGACGCAGTCCGGAACGCCCGTGCTGATCTTGTTCCGAGCAGCTACATACGACAGTCCTGGGGGCAATGGGAATGGCCGCTCACAATATCCTCGCCGGAGCGCGCCATCCTGGAATTGCTGAATGAGGTTCCGCAACGTGAGACGTTTCATCAGGCGGACGTTCTTATGGAGGGACTGAGAAACCTAAGTCCCCGGCGGCTTCACACGCTGCTCGTTGCTTGCCGCAGCGTAAAGGTGAAGCGCCTGTTCCTGTGGTTTGCCGAGCGCCACAATCACGCATGGTTAAAAAGCCTCAACCGCAGCGGCATCGACCTGGGGCAGGGTAAACGGATGCTTGTGAAGGGCGGCAAGTTCGACCCCAAGTTCAACATCACTGTACCGGAGTCTATCGATGCCGGTAGATGAGATTTATAGAAGGCAGGCCACGCTGCTCGTAAGGGCAATACCGCTCGTCGCGGCAGAGACTTGCTTTGCCCTGAAGGGCGGGACGGCAATCAATCTCTTTGTGCGGAACATGCCGCGACTTTCGGTTGATATCGATCTGACGTACCTGCCAATAGCCGATCGCGCGGCGTCGCTAAAGGAGATTGATGTAGCAATGCGCCGGATAGCCGACGCCATCAGCCGCGGCATTCCGGGCGCGCGTGTTGGCCCGAGCAAGCCAAAAGGCGAGAACTGCATCACGAAGCTGATTGTTCAGGCCGACGATGCTCAGATCAAGATCGAGGTCACGCCGGTGCTGCGGGGATGCGTCTATGAGCCCGTTGCGAAATCGGTATCGGCGCGGGTCGAGGACGAATTTGGCTTCGCGGAAATCCAGATCGTCAGTTTCGCTGACCTCTACGCCGGCAAGATCGTCGCCGCCCTCGACCGCCAGCATCCGCGCGATCTCTTCGACGTGCGTGATCTCCTCGCCAATGAGGGGATAAATGATGATCTGCGCAAAGCCTTCATCGTCTACGTCCTTAGCCACAATCGGCCCATGGCGGAAGTTCTCTTCCCGGCGCGCCTCGACATCTCCGCCGAGTTCGCCAGAGGCTTCGCGGGAATGACGGACACGCCCGTCACCCTCGACGACCTGCTGCAAGCCCGCGAAAACCTGATCGGGAATATAGTCGGCCAGATGCCCCAGGAACACAGGCGTTTTCTGATTTCAGTAAAGCAGGGCAAGCCGGATTGGGCTCTTTTGAGTTTGCCTGGGCAAAGGATCTGCCGGCCGTTCGGTGGAAGCTTGAAAACCTCGCGAAGCTAAATGACAGCATGCGCAAAAAACTTCTCGCAGGACTCGCTGAGGCACTGGGAATTCATAAGTGATAACCAGATTTGTTATGGTCGCCGATGATTCGTCTCGAACGGACGTAGCACGAGCTATGTGCTTGCGCCGTGAACTGTACACAGAGGGGATAAGCTCATGAGTTTGGCGCCGCTCGATTTGGTTTCTGCCCATCCATGGCGGCGCGTAGCTTTCACGACATACGCCCTTAGCCTCTCGTTCTTCGAGGCCGTCATTCTCGACGCGCTGGTTCGCGGAGGCGGACGTGATGTGCTGATTCTTGCCGACGTTCAAGGGATTCGCGCGAGTTTAAGCGAACAGGGGGCGCATCGGGTCGGCAAGGACTACGAGGTCGAGCCTGTATCTGTCTCAACCGGGGTTTTTCATCCGAAGATTTCAGTCCTGCGGCTGCGGAAGAATGTCACCTGCTTGTCGGCTCCGGCAACCTGACTTTCGGTGGCTGGGGCGGAAACTGCGAAATCCTTGAGCACCTGCATCCCAGCTTTGCGGCGGACGCCATCGAGGACGCGGCGAGTTTCTTCGATCTGATTTCCGTCACCGAGCGTGTTCGGCACTGCGCAGAGGAACAGTGCGACTGCGATAGCCGCCGAACTTCGCCATTCCATCCAGGGCAAATCCCGCGATGGCAATATCCGTCTCTTTCACAACCTGGATATGTCCATTTCAGAGCAGCTTGTGCACACGGTCAAAGACCTTGGGGCGCGGTACACATGGTGGCTGCAGCGCCTTTCTGGGACGACGGCTCGGCAATCGATCATCTATGCGAGGCGATTGGGCTCGATCACGTCCTGGTGCATGCCCATGCTCATGGCTGCGTCGAAGGGTTTGCCGGCTCAAACTGGCCGACGGGATGCCGCAGCATCGTGCACGCGATCCGGCTTGAGGTCATGGATGAGCAGGAGCCCCGCCGGCTTCATGCCAAAGCAATTGAAATTATATGTAAACGTGGGCGCGTTTTGCTTTCCGGCAGCGCGAACGGCACTGCCGCAGCTTTGGGCCGCGAGCGCAACGTCGAAGCATGCGTTGTGCGTATTCAGCGCGAACGCACAACAGGCTGGAGGTTCATCGCGTCCGATCCGCCGGAGTTGCAGGCGGCACTTGATAGCCAGTCTGACGGTGACGATGAGGCGCCAGGAGTGCTGCGCGCAGTTCTTGAAGCAGATGAAGTCGCTGGGCAGGTGTTGACACCCGCCATGAGCGGGCCGGTCTCCGTCTTTCGCGTCACCACCGTGGGACCGGAGTTGCTGGCGGAGACCGGTCTCTCCACGGACGGAGCCTTTCGAATTAACGCCCCGGCGCTGGAAGAACAGTCCTGGCTGGGAGGACGGCTCGTCATCCGTGTGCAGAGCAAAGATAACGGGAGGCAGGCAGAAGGTTTCGTTTCTGTGGCGAGCTTCGCGGATATAACCCGCCGTGCTGGCGTGGTGGGACGACGGCTTTTTGCAGTCCTCGCTGGCACCGAGACTCCGGCGGATGTCGCCGCCATCATGAGTTGGTTCTATGAAGACCCGCAGCGTCTTGTGGGGACGGTACCGGCGGCGATCAGCGGGGGATCGTCTAAAGATCCAAGTGCCTCCGGTGAGCCTGTTGCCATGGTTGCCGTCGCCGACCTGGCCGGCATTTACGCGGAAACCTTGCTGCTGGCGAGAATCCCTCACGACACGGCCGCACACCGGAATTGGTCTCGATTCATGGATCATGTCTTCATGGCTTTTCGCGAGAGGCGCGGACCGTTCGGCCGAACCGGCACAGGGAGAAAAGGGGAGGACGATGAAGACGAAGCCGGACGCCGGTCCGGAACCAGAAGCCGTTGACGACCCTGCAATCGAACGGTCACTGGCGGTATTCGATCGACTTTTCGATCTGCTAGTAGCTCCCGAAGGCGCACCACGCCACGCCATGGTCGCCTTTGATTTGACGCAGTATATTTGCGAACGGCTGCAGCCGGAAGCCACCCGGACGAAAGCGTGGCTGGAGCGGCTGATAAAGGTGTTGCTGAATGCCGGCGTACCGCCGGAACGACGCGATGATGTGGCTGCGGCCATTCTGGTCCTGTTGGGTGTATGGTCTGAACCTAGCGGCTACCGGTGGGCGCGCGGTTGCCTTCTTCGACTGGGTATAGATATGTCCGGTGAGATTCCATCAACCGATGGCGTCCAGGGTTTCCAATCGATCCTGCCGCAAGCCGTGGGGTTCGAGGAGCTTTGGCTGCAATTGCAAAGAGTGCGCACCTACCCGGAGCAGGTCCGGGCCTATCTGCACGCACTGAAAAACGGTACGCCGGCCGCGGCTGACTACGGTGATCTGGCTCGTGAGGCCCATGAGGAATGGCCAGTCCTGGAGGACGCGCTTACGTCCAAACACTCACGCAAGAAAATCCTGGAGCTGAACCATTGGCAGGAATCCTGCCCCCGCTGTCATATCCTGCTGCCGTCAAGCGAAATCTTCAAACTGCAATCGACGTGCATAGCAACAGCGAAAAACTGCTGCCGTCGCATCGTGATTTGGACGGGAGACTGATCGTGGCGCAGACCTCACTTGCGGAACTGACGGCGGCAGCGGCAGCAGTCGATGAACCGGGCTTTACGCCCGCCACCGTGCCCAAATTAGGCGGTGTCGATCCCCTGGGATTGAGGCAAATCAACTTCGATCTCATGGACCAGGTGTTTCCCGGCCTGAACAATGTTGCGCGCCATATTCGTCCGTTTGTTCTTGTGGCGTGGGCATGGCGCCGTGCCAACCAGCTTGCCCAAGGCCAAGGAATCGATAAGATTCCACTTGATCACTTGCAAGACTTTGTCGATCGCATCGAAGTGATTTACGTTTGGTCGCAGTTCCTGAGAACACCGGAAGCAGATCTGCCAGGCCGTCTGGTTCTTGCCAACCTCCTACAATCTGACCGATGGACTTTTGGCGGGTCCGCTTGGCAGCAACGTCGAAAAATCCGACGCTACTCGACCGCATTAACGGCTCCTATCAACTATGGACCAGCACTGAAGATGCTGGGCTGGGTCAAACTTCACCCGAAGTATCCGGATATCTTGATTGCAACCCCTGCAGCAGCGCCTGCGCTTGATGCGTTCGAAGCCCGGATTGCGGACTTTCTTGGCCATCCGGCGTTCAGCAAATTTGGCTCGGTAGCAGTGACCGCGGAAGAAGCACGAGGGTGGTCAGAAGCCTGGGCGTTGGACAGCGTCACAAAAGCAGAAGCAGAGGCAATGACTGAAATGCTTCTCGGCTCCGGGGCTCCGGTATGCAGACAGATGGGCGGAGAGTTGATGCTCGCGGCTGCTACGCATGCTTCAACCATAGAGGTCGATCCGCTCAGAAGCACGATGGCCGGTCCGCCGTCAGACTTTATGCCGCCGGCGCACCTTCTGAGCATATGGGAAGCCTGGCGACGGATTGAAGTCCGGCAGCTGTTTCGACTGTCGTTGGAGGCTCTCCTTTACTGGACTATCGCAACTCTCGAAGAGAAACCAAAGGGGACGGACGCGCTGGTAGATGTGTTTCTCGGCCAGGTCTCGCCCCCACCGAATTATGCCAATGCGCGCGAGTGGTTAAGTGCGTCATTACCTTCTGCCACCGGTCCAACGGAGCTGATGAAACGGATCGAACAGGCACTGAACGCCCCGTCCGCTCTCGATCTGGCCCCGAGCATCATAGCTGCGCTCTCATTCTGCCTGGCTGAATCGCCGCACCAAGAAAGTCATTTCGAGCGGGTGGACCGATTACCATTGTTTCGGGCGCGGCGGGAAGCGTCAGTCCGAGCAGAAGGCACGATCAAGGATTTCGTGCGTCATGTATTCGAGTCCTGGGTTCTGGCCCAGCATGTCTACTGGTCCGTTGGGCGCGGGCTGGCAGATGCCCGTGCGCAAGGAAAAACCCTGTTGCGATTGAAAGTCATACTGGACGAGAGCCGGCTGGACTTTGGCTCCTGGCGCATCACGCGGTTCACCACCACAACCGACGCCCGACAGATTGCAGACCTTGGTGAGCCTCGCGCGAGAATGCGGTCTTTTGAATTCGCCTGGGGCGAAAGACCTGCCAGCCGTTCGGTGATAGACGGAGTAGCCAGTGACTCAATCGAATTTGGAAGCAGATAATCTATGCCGCCGTTCTTGCATAATGTCGCCAGCGGTCTGAAGCTGTTCGTGCCATACGTTGCATATATTAGCGCCTTGCTGTCGCTGGTGGCGCTATATGTCGTTCTGTTAGACAGAAGGCCAAACCTGAGTTTGCAGGCAAAGAAAGGCCAGTGGATTGTGGTGTCAAAAGCGACACCGGGCGGTTGGCTGGTCGAGGGAATTATCGAGGCGTACAACGTGAGTAGCCGCGCAAACACGATCCGAGAATACCTTCTGAGCGTTAAGGGTGATGATGGTAATTGGGTGCCGTTGGAATGCGAGCAGTACACCTTAGTCACGACGTCTGATCGTGATGAGGCCCCTCCTCGAACTGAAACGACGAGGAATGAGACACCCCTTGTAGTGCCTCCGTACTCAGGGATCATAGTTCCCATTGCGGCGGTAACCGGCCAAATGAAACGACCGGAACTGGTGCGGGTGGAAGTGATGGACCTTTTTGGAAAGCGCTATTCCTTGGAGGTTCCCAGCAGTTCCGATATAAGCCGGCGCGGGTCCTTTCGAAGCCGATGAGTCGGGGAGGAACGGGGGCACGGGCAAACCGGAGAACGCCGGGCGAAACCGACATGTTGTAGGGGATGAAAGAGCCCTACAGGAAAGGAGAACAGCGATTCCATCCTGGCCTCGAGTTTTGCAGGGGACATCACAAGGTGCACTTGTCCTGACTTTAAGCCTTTTTTGCAGCCTTCCGTCTTGCGGCCCACCTTTTCTTCATCATCATCGAGATGCGTTTCCGGGCTGCGGGGCTCATCTTGCGCCGGCCAGCCTTATTTAGACCCGCAGTTCGCGTAGTCTGAGAGGCCGCACCGTCGCTGCTCAATGCCTCAAGCGCGGCAATCGCTCGTTCGATTCGTCCTTTTTCGCCCCGCAAGTTTCTTATCAGTCTTGTCGTATCCATCTTTAGTTTCCTTTCTTACACTGCGAAACAAGATACATTGTCAGCAATATAGAAAACTAGCCCGAAAATGGGCAGGCGGTGATGATCCTGATGCCAGCTCAAGTATGTTGGTTAAGGTTGCGCTGACGCCATCCTCAGAGACCGTTCTTTTTCATCAGCGATCTTCCGATAATTGCCGGAATGATACGAGGTCCCAAGGCTTGTCAGGCGCCGATGTTTGCTGTCGCAGGATATAAAGGTTGCCATCATCGGCGCGAACTTTGTAAAAGACATCCTCTAGCCCGTACCATTGGTCGAGCACCTCCTCAACCATGTACTCGTGTCCATCGAGCCGAAAACGAACAGGGCGTTCGTCCGCCTTCCTTCCGGAATAGCAATCGACTTCAAGCTTCATCTTTTCCGCATGCGAGCGTACAACGCATAAGCTGCCGTATGCTGTTTCTATGACGAACCAGCCACGACGAATCGTTTCGCTGCAGGCAAGCGTAACCGTTAGCCGACCAGGAACAGCGTACAGCTTCGCGGGCCATGCGCCCCGATCACCAATGACTGCTCGATGTCGGCGGTTTTCGACGGTCCGGAAATAAACACTCCGAAGCCAGGGCGCTCGAATCGAATTCGTTCATAGGCGTGCTGCATGGTGTGGACAATCTGGCCCGCGGGAACGACCAGCACAAGGTGCTCGGTGATTACGAAGATCGCCCGCTGTGGACCGAGGCTGCTCCCCGGCACCCATACGGCACCGTTCTCCGCAACGCCGAACTCACCGGCTATGATTGCAAGGTCGACGCCCTCAAGTTCGTGCGGCTGCTTCATGGCCGAGACATCAACGGTGGACGTACCTGCGCCGGGCACGAGCGAAACGATCTTGTGCGCCTGGGCGTAGAGTTCGAGCTTCCTAAGCTCGGCTTCGAGTGCCAGCGAGGCTTGCGACGCGAAAGAACGTCCCGCCCACCGAGGCGAAGGTTTCGGCAAACTGCGCGTCGGGATTCTCGTAAGTGATGGCCGTGCGGCGCCTCCGGCAGCGGCGAAATTGGAGGCGCATTGCGGCGCAAGGCCGTGAGGATGGCGTCCCGGCTGTTCACATCGACTCCTTTTTCACATCGACGAATTCACGAACACTCCCTCGTGCCGTGGGTAGCGGCTCACGTTTCATGAGTTCGCGGAAGCTCTCGCGCGGCATGGGCGGCAACTCGCGATGGAGTCCCCATGCGTTCCAAGGTCCATAAACGACAGCCCGGGGCAGCCGCGGCACAATCCAGCGCATAAGCCTTCCCGCGAGCCGGTAAAGCCACGGTCTCGCCAGCACGAACGCCAACACGGCCATGCCGATGCGCTTGGAGAGCGGCACTACCTTCTTCCGGACAAGCTCCTGGCGAAAGGCATACAACTCGTGATGCAGGTCGATCTTCACCGGGCAGACGTCGGAACAGGAGCCGCACAGGCTCGAGGCGAACGGCAGGCTGCCATACTTCTGCGGGTCGCGTTGCGGCCCGAGCAGCGAGCCAATGGGGCCGGGAACGGTATAGCCATAGCTGTAGCCGCCGGAACGGCGAAACACCGGGCAGGTGTTCATGCAGGCGCCGCAACGGATGCAGCTGAGCGAGCGGCGGAAGGTTTCCTGCCCAAGAATGGCGCTTCGCCCATTGTCGACAATCACCACATGCAGCTCGCCGCCGCGCATTGGCCCGTGGAAATGCGAACTATAGGTGGTCACCGGCTGCCCGGTCGCACTGCGAGCGAGGAGCCGGAGAAAAATGCCGAGATCTTTTGCCCGGGGCAGGATCTTTTCGACGCCCATGCAGGCGATGTGGATCGGAGGCAGGCTCGTGCCCATATCGGCGTTGCCTTCGTTCGTGCAGACGACGAATCCGCCGGTCTCCGCGATGGCGAAGTTGACGCCGGTGAGTCCGGCCTGCGCCGCCATGAACTTCTCGCGAAGATGGCCACGCGCCGCCTCGGTGAGATACTTCGGGTCGGAGGCGCCCTTCGTCGGTCCCGAGTTTCTCGTGGAAGAGCTCGCCGATGTCCTCCTTCTTGAGGTGGATGGCAGGGAGCACGATGTGGCTTGGCGGTTCGTGGCGGAGCTGCACAATGCGTTCGCCAAGATCTGTGTCCGTTACCTCGATGCCGCGCGCCTCCAGGTAGGGATTCAGGTGGCACTCCTCGGTCAACATCGACTTCGACTTCACCAGGCGGGTAATGCCTCGATCCGATGAGGATTCGATGGACGATCGCATTGTGCTCGGCACCGTCGCGCGCCCAGTGGACCTGGATGCCGTTGGCGATTGCATTGCGCTCGAACTCCTCCAGATAGTCGGCGAGGCGCGAGAGCGTATGCATCTTGATCGCAGCCGCGGTGTCGCGCAGCATCTCCCACTCCGGAATGCTCGCGGCCTGCCGGTCGCGCTTGAGCCGCACGAACCACAGCGCCTGGTCGTGCCAGTGCACCCGCTCATCATCGAGGACGAAGAGCGCCGCTTTCTCGGAGTGTCCGGTCATGAGAGCCTCGCTGCCTCCAGGATTTCCGCCACGTGCATGACACGCAGCGGCATTTTCTCGCGGCGGATGATGCCCTCAAGGTGCATAAGGCAGGAGACGTCGAAGCCGGTAATCACCTCCGCCCCTCCCTGCACGTGGTCGGCAATGCGGTCTCTGCCCATGAGAGATGAGACTGCCTCCTCGTTGACGGCAAAGGTACCGCCAAAGCCGCAACACTCGTCGGGGCGGGTGAGCTCGATCAGTTCGATTCCCTTCAGTTGCGCCAGCAGCTGGCGCACCTTGTTGAAGGGTCGGCACCATTTGCTCGGAAGAGCTCCCCAGCCGCAATTCCCTGCAGACCATGGCAGCTCATATGCAATCCCACCTTCAGAGGGAAAGTCGCCGTTGACCTTCGTCACCCTGGCGACATCCACCAGAGTATTCGCAAAGTTCGAAGGTGTTGGCGCGCAGGTGGTCGAACCCCGGCTTCCCTCCAACCATTGCGCGTAATGGTTGCGCACCATTGACACGCAGCTTCCCGACGGTGCCACCACGTGATCGTACTTGCCAAAGATCTTGAGAAATCTCTCCGCGAGCGGCCGTGCGTCTTCCGCGCAGCCAGAGTTGGCCATGGGCTGGCCGCAGCAGGTCTGCTCTTCGGGGAACTCGACGTCGAGACCGAGCCGCCGCAGCACTCGGAGGTCGCAAGCCCGACCTGCGGGTATAGCTGATCGACGTAGCACGGGATAAAGAGACCTATTTGGGGCATTTTGTTCCTCGGAGCTGAGTCGCAGCGCATCAGGAAACTTCAAACCGAAATGTACTCGAGGCGGGCTGACCTGCGCACTGTCTCCAGCTTGTTGTTCTATTTGAATGAGACGAGTTGCACAGGAGTTGTAATAACGTCGGTCGAGGGGTGCTGGCTGGGGTGGCGGGCTGCTTCGTGATTCCGCCCAGGGTAGGCCGAAAAATAAGAGCACATTTACAATTTTTGTTGTTCGGTTTTGCTGGCAGCCGAAACAACCAATACTTCACTCGAACTCAAGCATTACAATCTCGGGATTCGATCCCAGCCGCAGCGGCGGTCCCCACGTTCCTGCTCCGCTGGAAGTGAAAACCTGCATCTTTCCGATCCGGCTTAAGCCATACACAAACTGCCGGTAAATCCGCCGCGCCATCCAACTCCAGGGTATGAACTGCCCAAGGTGTGTATGCCCGGATAGCTGCAGAGAAACGCCCGCAGCCTCCGCGATTTCCGGATGGTCGGGTGCATGTGTCAACAGAATGCTCGCGCGGTCGCGATCCAAGCGGATGCCGTGTAGCACCGACGCGAAGTGCCCGTCCTGCGTCGCGTTCCTATACGGCACACCAACAATCTGCAAACCGTCCACTTCCACCTTCTCATTGCTGAGCACGCGCACCCCGGCCGCCGCAATGGCACGCAGATACTTGCTGTCGTCCCCAAATTGCTCATGATTTCCCGCGACAAAATACACGCCCTGTGGCGCCGTTAGCTGCGTTCAATGGCTCCGCTGCTTGCCCCGCGTCGATGGCCGTGCCGTCATACAAATCACCGGCAATAAAAATCGCGTCCGGTTCTTCCCTCAAAATCTTCGCAACCATACGCCGCAGAAAACTGCCGTTTCGCACATGCCCTAAGTGCAAATCGCTGATCAGCGCCGCTCTTCGCCCGCGCCAGACCGGCGGCAAGTTCGCAAGCCGCACCGTTGTTCGCGTGATTCGCGTCCAGCTTGCGTTGAAAACCCCGTACAGTCCAGCCACCACTGCAGCCCCGAACAGCAATTCCACGGTTCGATGGAAGTTCACGTCCAGCCCAGCCAACCGCGCAACTCCGAAAATAATCCAGGAGGAAACCGCTGCGAGGAAAAGGAAGGTCAGCAGGCCCAACCAAACCGCAGCAGCCCTGTAAAACGCTCGCAAAGCAGCGTTTGTATAGCGAAAGGCAAGTAGCGAAGCGGCAACAAAACTTACCGACAAAAAGCCGAACAACAGCTTGATCCACAGCGCCCCAGGAGGATCGCTTCCTGCAGGCGGAAATGTCCACGTCTCATAGAGAAGAAGATGCGTCAGAAAAAGAACGGACTGAATAGTTGCAATCAAACCGATTAAGCGTTTTCGCACTCGCATGGTGCATTAGATTCCCCAACCCGCCATTAGGACTGAGGGAGTAAATTCGCCAAAAGTTGCATTTCTGGATCTCTGCGGCGATGCAACCGTGTCTGTCAGTTTGTAGCTTTCATTTGTACATCCGGCAAGCGAGGGGAGCTCCAGCATTGTGAATCCCCCATTGCTCCTTGGTATCCGCGAAGGGCATCCTGTAAACGTCGCTTTTCATCCTTCAGTCGCACCGTGGTCCCGGTCTCCGGGGGTTGCAGTGGATTGCCACCGACGTAGATGTCGGCCTCAACCAGCGCTTTGAGCAGCCACAGGTGACCTTGAGATTCGCCACGACGGAGTGCGCCTTTAAAGACTGGCCACTTCGGACTTCGTTGGCCAGCGGCGATATCGAGGAGCACGACAGAGGCAAGCCAGACTCAGGGTCACCGATGCTGGTCGGAAAGCCGCCAGACCTTTTTGGGCCAGGCTAGCGTGCCATCGTAGGCGCCGGTGGACACCTTAACAGGCTGCGTGGGCCGGGAAACGGCGAATCTTCTTGCCCCCTTCATCGCTCGTCCCAAAAATCCGGCTTCGTGCAATCGCATGGCTAATGGTCGTCAACGCCACAAGTGCACCTCATTGGTCGCGGCGCAGTCCACTGGTCATAGTGCTCGGCACAGAGCCACCACTTGTGTCCGTCTTCGTCTTCGGGCGGCGGGTCGTCGTCAGGGTCCATGAGCATGAAGTCCACCGCGGGCTTACCGCAGATGCTGCCTGTCCGGTGGTCGGCTGGGACATACTCACCATCCCTGAAACAGTCTACCCATTCACACTGATGCCTCATTGCTTATCTCCAGTCACAGCGAGATGTCTTGCACCTCGCCGCACCGTAGTTGGGTCTGATACACACTTGCGCAGTCGTCGCACAACTGCACCACGAAAGTTTCACCGTTCTCGGTAACTTGCACCGATGCCGTGGCTGGCTGTGTGCAGCGGCGCCACACGATGTCGCAATACAGGTCGGCACCTTTGTATCGTTTGTCGCAACGGCGTGCGGAAAATGAAGGAAGTCCTGCGGTTACGGTTTGAGTTGGGTCTCGGGCAGCTTCGACGTGCGCGGGCGTTCTAGCAGCCGCCGGTTTCGAAGGTTTCCGAGCAATTCGCGATTGCAGAATCGAAGAAATAGGTCATCGAGATTCTTCGGCAAATGTAGCTGGGCGCGAGAGCCGAGCCGATTGCGGACGCGCTCCAACTCGCTCAAGCCGGCAGGATCGTAATCGGGAACGCCACCGCTAATCTCTCGTCTTGCTTCTTAGGTACGCTAAAAGATGTTTGCCACTGATTCGTAGCATCTTCTTGCCTCGTTTGTACCGCTTCGTCTGCGTTCCCATATCAACGCAGCCCTTCATGCTTTGCATACGGCGGACGGCGGTGTCGTAGCTCACGTTCAGCAGCGCAGCAACCTCACTCGGCGTGTAGAGTTTGTCCGGCTTCAATTCCACGGTCTGTTTACGAGCACGCTGCTTGAAGCTGCGGCGACCAGGATAGCGCGAGTAGTTCGTAGATGTCCTTGCCGACCTTGTGGAGGTCAATCTTGGTCACCTGTGCTGTGGTGCGGTTGTCGACCGCAGGCTATGTATTCCGTCTGGCTGCAAAATCCCCATGTTCTGTGATACCGGTTTGTACTACTTTTTGTACTAGCTTTCAGCGAAGAAGGCGAATCGTGCGAAATCTGAGAATACTTCGGCTGAGTATTTTCAACAAGTTACTGACAGGATAGGACTTGCGGATTGACTTCGAGTACGAGTCCTACCTGAGGAGCCATTTTTCAGTAGTTTACGAATCCACCGTGCCGTTTTCCGTGCCGTTACCGGGTAACGCGAGTTGTGCAATCTTGCCGTTTACCTCGCGAATGCTGCCGTGCCGAAATGCCCCAGACCCGCCACCTTGGATGCCCGGTCTAGCTCTCGCCAGAATCCGGTGTATGAATACGGCAGTCTTCCGATTTTCGACGGGCTGGCAAAGAGCCAATCACCGTTCGACGAAAACTCGGTAGTTTGCTCATAGTCATACGGATGTCGCAGTGCCTCATGAGTTTTTGCGTTCCGGCACTCTTACCGCATGTGGATTTGGAAAACCGTAAGAGTTGCGGTCTAAACGGGACGGCACTGATAATACGGTATGAGCAGGTGGGCACCGCGAATGCAAATCCACACGGGTGGATCGAGGGGCGCTTATAGGTACTAATCCGACGGACGCCCCGATAACTTCCGGTTTCCCGTGACTCATCGACCTGACCACGCATAACTTTCCAGAACGCGACTTGTCTAGCAATCTCTAGTGCCGTAATCGGAGCTGTGTCATTTCGATAGCGATTGACTCGTCTCTGATCGTGCAGTATCTTGAGCGGCGCGACTATTTATTGCGGTGTTATTGCGAACCGGTTGGGGCCGGAATGAAATGCGCATCTGGCATCAAAGTATCCTTGATCTCAATATGGCTCCCGTTTATCGCAAGAGCCTGGAACAACATGCTGCCTTGCTGGCGAATTCTGGCACAAATGTCACTGTGCACGGACTGAAGCCAGGCACCTACGGTCCCGATTTCGTGCCGATCGATGCGATCCGGCACCGCTATCTTGAGTTTCTCAATGAGATTCAGATCTGCGAGGCTGCGCTAACTGCCGAACGCGAAGGCTATGACGCGGTTGCCATCGGCTGTTTCTATGATCCGGCCCTGCGGCAGGCTCGAAGTCTGGTCGAAATCCCAGTCGTGGGCCTTTCGGAAACTTGTATGCTCGTAGCTTGCTCGTTCGGCCATAAGTTTGCGCTCGTTGCGCTGAACCGCGATCAACAGGCACAGCATGCGGAGTTGGCTCAGGCGTATGGACTTGAGCACCGTTTGGCCGGTGTGGTCGCCATGGACCCGGCGATTGACGAGTATGTACTAGAGGGAGAACAAGGCTGCTTACAAGCAGTAACCGAGGGTTTTGAGCGCGCTTGCCGACGGGGTCTTGAAGCTGGAGCAGAGGTTATCATCCCTGGGGACGGTGTGCTGAACGAGTTTATCTGGCGGCAAGGGATCCGCCGCGTTGCAGACGCGCCAGTGATGGATGCGCTCGGAGTCCTGTTTCGCTACGCCGAGTTCATGGTAAAGATCGGTCTGAAAGTCAGCAGAACACAGCACTATGCGCGTCCTTCCGGCGCGATGCTTGAACATGCTCGCAGCTTTGCGGGAATGAGTGCCATTGGCGAGAAGGAGTTTTCTGGGCCGAGTGGTGCAGGCCCTGCGGTAAAGCGCTAAAGCTTTCGATGGAGCACCTGGTCCGCCGTGCCGTCTGCGTACAGATCCAGTGTGATTCGCATTTTGCCCGAGATTGACTGCATGGAGAACCTTTAGGGCGGCTACCGCCGTTTCCGGCCCATTTTAGCTCTTGCCAACGTGGGCTCCGCCCTGCCGGAGCCAACCGATGCAGCTCTCGCTCCGCTCTTGTTCGCAGTTGAAATTTGATGGATCACATGCGCGCGTGATGTGTATGTTAATCACATGTGCGTGTGATGTTAATCACGTGCATAGGAAAACAGGCGTGTGTACTATTCTTACACCTTGGCTTGAGGATTTAGGTGAGGTATTCCAACTTCGGAGTTCCGGCTGGGTTGGGCTCCGCCTCCGAAAATCTTGAGGTGTGGATTGCGGTGTTGAAGATACCGCTGATCCAACCAGCGTTGTCCGAATTCGGTTGGGTGACCCTGCCGTCTAGTGTCTCGATTCCGGATTGCTGACTCCGTTTCGAACTAGCTCCGAGAGGATGCACTCGCGGGGCAATATCGTTTCATCATCACGCTTGTCTATTAATTAAATCGGGTTAGACAATTTGACCTGCTTTGTGCAGAACTCTTAAAATGCGCACACTCAGCCAGCTATTTACGAATCGCGGGGGATGGTTGTAGCGCGCCACACAGGTTCTAAAATGATTGACACTTACGATCTATACGCCATACGCTATGCAACCAACAGCAAGCGGCAGCGACACGAGAATTTCATGTACCCCGTTCCGGACCCGCACGACGGTCCCATGCCAATGGACTTTTTTGTCTGGGTGGCGGTAGGGGAGAAGAAAACAATTCTCATCGACAGCGGAGCCGACGCGGAAACCTGCGCCGCCAGAGGACACGATTTCCTGAGATGTCCGACAGAGGGTCTCCGCCAACTCAAGATTGATCCCGCCGAGATCGACGACGTCATCACTACGCATTTGCACTGGGACCACGCTGGGAATTTCGACAAATTCTTAAAGGCTCGTTTCCACTTGCAAACGCGTGAGATGCAACACGCTGTTGGTCCTTGCATGTGCAATCCTTTTCTCAAGCGGCCGTTTGACATCGAGCAAGTCGTTTCGGTCGTGCGGGCACTCTACGGCGGCAAAGTCGCTTTTCACAATGGCGAGGAAGAAATAGCTCCGGGGATTACGGTTCACCATGTCGGGGGACACACGCCGGGCTTGCAGGTCGTGCGCGTGATGACACGTCGCGGCTGGGTCGTTTTGGCCGGAGATGCGATGCACTATTACGCGAACGCCGAGACGGGAGTTCCGTTCCCCGTGCTCGTAAGCGTAGCTGAGTATCTCGATGCGCTGAGGCGGTTACGCGGCCTCGCGGAAACCCCTGACCACGTTATCGCCGGGCATGATCCCGCGCTGATGGCGATGTATCCAGCCGTGTCGCCGGAACTGGATAGTATTGCGCTACGTTTGGACGTAATGCCCGAAACCAAAAAACAACCAGCGAGGGTATCAGGATGAAAATGCGCGCCGCTGTCATGTACGAGCAGGGTAAGCCGGCTCCGTATTCGGTAAGCCGTCCGTTGGTGGTGGAGGATGTTGAACTTGACGGGCCAGGCCCGGGGGAAGTTCTGGTCCAGATCGCCGCAGCGGGTCTGTGCCATTCGGACCTTTCCGCAATTGCCGGTATGCGTCCGCGAGCAGTTCCAACGGTAGTCGGCCACGAGGCGGCTGCCATCGTTCGCGAGGTCGGACCCGGCGTTGCCGAGTTGGAGCCTGGGGACCATGTGGTCATGGTCTTTGTCGCCAGTTGCGGGCACTGCGCCCACTGCTACGGTGGCCGCCCGAATCTGTGCGAAGCCTCCTGGGACGCGCGGTCACGCGGCACTCTTCAGAGCGGAGCGCGGAAGCTTCGTGTCGGCAATACCGTGCTGAACCATTACAGCGGGCTGTCGGTATTTGCCGAATATGCGGTGGTCTCGCAGAACTCGCTGGTGCGCATCGCTCCTGACATACCGCTCGAGGATGCGGCGATTTTCGGTTGCGCAGTCATCACGGGTGTTGGCGCGGTGGTAAACACCGCGAAAGTTCCATTCGGATCTACGGTTGCTGTCGTTGGATTAGGTGGGGTCGGATTGAGTGCGCTACTGGGCGCCCATGCCTGCGGAGCATCTCGGATCATCGCAATCGATGTCAGCGAGGAGAAGCTGTGTCTGGCTCGCCAGCTCGGCGCTACGGATACCTTCAATGCGCGTGACCCGAAGTGTGTAGATGCGGTTCGGAGCGCCACCTCCGGCGGCGTGGCGTTTGCGTTTGAGATGTCCGGAGTGCCTGCCGCTCTTTCTACTGCGTATTCCATTCTTCGTCGCGGTGGTTTGGTCGTAATCGCCGGATTGCCTGAGCCAAAGCAAACATTCAGTGTACCGATTGCCGCCATGGTCAGTGATGAGCGCGGCATCAAGGGCAGCTACATGGGAAGCTGCGTTCCGCAGCGCGACCTTCCTGCGTTCCTGGAGTTGTACCGTCGCGGTCGTCTGCCTGTGAATCGTCTGCGTTCGGGTTCGGTCACCCTGGACACGATCAATGAGGGTTTTGACCGCCTCGCACGTGGCGAAACAGTGCGCGACGTATTGGTTTTCGACGGCGCGAAGGCCTGACGAGGCTGTTCAAAGTCGCTGCTGGCCGGAGAAGCGCCGCGGCAGACCAACTTCACCGGCAGCGTAGGAGAGATGGATGCAGTATCCACGTCTGTTTGAAGCGGGCCGGATAGGGCGGCTGCAAATCAGAAACCGGATTGTCATGCCCGCGATGGGTACGAACTTTACCGGGCTCGACGGCGTGGTCTGCGATCGGAACCTGCAGTATTACGGAGAGCGTGCGCGCGGCGGTGCAGGATTGATTATCACCGAGGCTTCGTACATCGATAAGACGACGAAGTCGCGGCCACGGGCGATTGGTTCATCCGAAGACCGGTTTATTCCGGGACTTCGACGACTCACAGATGCCATCCGAGCCGAAGGAGCGGCGTCTTGTATTCAACTGATTCACGCCGGAAAATTGGCCCCATCTAAGGTGATCGGATGCACCCCGCTCGCGCCTTCGGCCATTCCACATGCAGCAACCGGCGAGGTGCCTCACGCCATGAGCCGGGAAGATATCGACTACATCGTTGCATGCTTTGCCGCTGCTGCCGGTAGAGCGGTCGAGGCCGGCTTCGATGCAGTCGAGGTGCACGGCGCACATGGCTATCTCCTTCATCAGTTCCTCTCTCCCTTATCGAACTGCCGCGATGACAGGTACGGCGGATCCTTTGAAAACAGGGCAAGGTTTCCACTCGAAGTAGTTCGGGCAGTACGCGACCGTGTGGGTCGGGATTTTCCCATCATCTACCGCCTGAGCGTAACTGAATTCATGGAGGGCGGCTTCACCATCACGGAAATGATTCAACTCGCGCGATGGGCGGAGGCGGAAGGCGTTGCTGCCCTGAACGTAAGCGTGGGAACGAATGAAACCGCCTATGCCAGCGCGCAGGTTGTGCAGACGATGTATTTCGAGCCGGGGTCCCTGGCCAAGTATGCACGGATGATCAAAGACGCGGTTTCAATCCCTGTAATCGCCGTCGGACGAATCAACGAGCCACAGTTGGCGGAAGCCATTCTGGCGCGTGGCGATGCTGATTTCATAGCGACCGGAAGGGCGTTTACCGCTGACCCGCATTGGCCTCAAAAGGCTTTCGAAGGTAGATCGGAAGACATTACGCGATGTCTGGCTTGTAACGTTGGCTGTCTCGGTCGTCTGGTGCAGGGCCTGGACGTGAAGTGCGTGCAGAATCCCTGGGTTGGAACAAACTACGAGAGCGGGATACCTGCCGCCTCAGTCAAGAAACGTGTTGTGGTCATTGGTGGCGGCCCCGCGGGACTGGAAGCCGCACGCGTCGCGGCAGCACGCGGACATCAAGTGGTGCTTCTTGAACGAGAGACAAAACTGGGCGGGCAGATAAGGCTTGCTTGTGTTCCCCCAGGCAAGGAAGGACTCCGAGAAGTTGTCAGGTCGCGTGTTCGAGATTTGGAGAAGTTTGGTGTCGAGGTGAAATGCAGTGCCGAAGTCAAACCGAGCGACATTTCTTCTTCGACGACTGACGTTGCGATCGAGGCAAGCGGAGCACAGGCAACGGCCTTGGCGGTTTCAACTGACTTTCCAGGCAAGGTAATTCCAGCTTGGTCTGTGTTGGCAGGTCAGGAACTCGCTGGCGAAAAGATCTTGGTGATCGGAGCCGGTATGGTCGGCTTGGAAGTTGCAGACCTGCTGGCGTCGAAAGGCAAGAGCGTTGTTGTTATAGAACTGCTCGAAAAGGTTGGACAGAACATCACCCCGACCGTCCGAGCCATGCTTCTGGCTCGACTGGAAGAGCAAAAGGTGGGAGTAATTACCGGCGCGGTGCTCGACCACTGGGGACGCCAGGGGGCCGCAATCCGAAAGAAGGATGGGTCGGTTTTTTGTTTTGAAGGGATTGAGAATGTAGTGACCGCCGTCGGCTCTCAACCGAACCGACTGTCCAAGATGCTGCATGACCCGGCCGTTGTTTGGAAGCGGGTAGGCGACAGCGAGAAGCCGCGTGACCTGCTGGAATGTGTGTCCGAAGCAGCGGAACTTGCGATGACGCTGTAGCTGTTTTTGAGTTGGGGTGCTGTTTCGCGCAGCTGTGGGGGCTCCGGCGAGACTGGACGTTCACCATAATTACGATTTCTGGAGGAAAGAACATATGAAGCATTTTCTTGTTGCGACAGCTCTGGCTGCCGCTTTGATTGGACAATCTTTCATTGCCCCGCCTGCTTTTGCGGAATGCGAAGTGAAACTTGGGGTGGTCGCGCCGATGTCAGGCGGGGCGGCCCAATGGGGAATCGCGATGCGCGGTGCGGCGGAAATGGTAGCGGCTGAGTACGCAGAGAAGGGTGGGCTGCCGGTCGGTTCTCAAAAATGCAAAATCTCGGTCGTCGCCCTTGATGGCAAGTACAGTCCGGAAGGTGCAGCTGCCGCAGCAAACAACCTAGCCAGCCAAGGCATAAAGTTGATCATCGGCCCGATCGGCTCACCCGAAATGACCGGAATCAAGCCGGTTGCCAAGCGAAATGGCATGCTGGTTATGGGCAACAGCTTTGCCAAGGACGCAATCGGTCCGCAATGGCCTCTGGTCTTCCATCTGGGTCCTGGTCCGAGCGCTTGGGCCGATCCGATTGTGAAAATTGCAAAACAGAAATTCAACCTTAAGAGCGTAGTTCTGGTTGCGCCAAACGACCAAGGCGGAACGGACATCGCAAGCGTCGACGCTGTGGCCTATACAAAGAACGGGATCAACGCTAAAGAAGAGTACTACCAACGCGGCACGACGAATTTTGCCCCGCTGGTTACCCGCATCATGAATTACCATCCTGATGCCATCGACACGACGTCTTCGCCGCCGGGAGAAGCGGGGATCATGGTCAAGCAATTACGGCAGGCCGGATTCAGCGGCCCGATTGGCCGCCTTGGCGGTCCCGGAGACCAAGAAATATTACGCGTCGCCGGTGGCCCGGAGGTGGTGAAGAACTTCTACTGGTATGAAGCTATCTACATTGACAGCAAAGCTCAAGCCATGGGGGACGAATACAAACGTCTGATGCACGCCGAACCCCCAGAGAACAATTTCTTTTATCAGTACGTTCCGGCCACTCGCATGGTAACGAAGGCTATCACCAAGGCAGGCACGGCCGACGATACCAAGAAAGTTGCCGCTGCGCTTCGGTCGTTGCCGGTTGAAGATCCGAGCCTCGGAAAGGGACTCTGGATTGGTCAGGAATTTTTCAAGATCAACCAGGAGCTCTCGTTCCCCTTTGGTGCTGGGCTGATCGTTAACGGCAAACCCCAACCCTCTGTGCGGATCGATGCTGCCACGGGCAAGTAGCGAGGAGTTGTCGTGGAAAGCTTCGTTTCTACTGGCTTAATCGGGGTGAGCCTCGGCGTTCAGTATGCATTGCTGGCGCTGGGGTTCACGCTGATTTTCGGCATTCTCGGCGTGGTGAACTTCGCGCACGGCGGCTTCTACGTGCTGGGCGGATACGTTGCCTATGCTTCCGTGCATTATCTAGGCGTACCCTATGCTCTGGCCGTGATGATCGCATTACTAGCAACCGGAGCCCTCGGCTATGTCTTTGAGTTATTTCTGTTGGAGCGCCTGGTTGAGGATCACTTGGCCACGCTGATGCTAACGCTAGGGCTTTACCTGGTGATCGCAAGTGGTGTGCTGGTCACCTTCGGCCCGGAGTCGCCGGAGTTCGCGTTCCCGGTCAAAGGAACTTGGCGCAGCGGCAACTATTATTTCCCTAAAGAAAACATGATCGTGCTCTCTGTGTGCGTTGTCATCATTGCCGTCGTGTATCTGCTGATGTACCGCACGGGGTTCGGTCGCGCTCTCCGGGCGCTCGCTGATGACCGGCGGGTTGCAATGGCCCAGGGACTGCGGCCGAGGTTGCTGTTCCCTCTCGCGTTTGCCTTGGCGACCGCTTTGGCAGGACTTACGGGTGCCTTGGTGACGCCGATCCTGTGTCTGGCGCCGAATGTGGGGGAGCCGGTGCTGGCGACGTCTTTTCTCATCGTGATTCTCGGTGGACTGGGTAGCATCGGTGGCGCGACACTTGCCGCGTTCCTCGTCGGAATGGTGGAAGCCTACTCTAGCGTGTATCTCGGAGGCTCGAAAGGCGCTCTGGCTTTGTTCGTGTTTGTGCTGATCATGCTGGTGGTTCGTCCTTCAGGACTTTTCGGTCGCGAACTCCGGGGAGCTTAATGCGATGATTGACCGATTCAGATCGTTTGTTCGCTCCTGCGGCGCGGCGGAACTCAGTAGTATCGCGATTCTCCTGCTTGCCTTCGCAATTCCCCTCTTGACGAGCAGTCCTTTTGTGGTCTCGCTGGCCATGCAGATTCTGATCGCGGTTCCAGCCTCCTTCGGCGTTTACGTGATGCTACGGATGGATCTGATGACGTTCGCAGTGCCGGCCTTCATGGCCATGGGGGCCTACAGCGCCGCGATCGCTGCCCTGCGCGGCGGGCTAACCGATACTCTGCTGCTAACTGCTTTGAGCTTTGCCGTCCCAGCGCTGGTCGCCTTGCCTTTGGGTGCGCTGGTGTTGCGGTTGCGCGGCGTCTACTTCGTCCTGGTTACTTTTCTATTGGCGCAGATCACAGTGTTGACACTGTTCGAGACTCCGACCCTAACCGGTGGTTCGAACGGTCTGGCGGGCATGCCTGCGACCACGTTTTTCGGGACCGCTTTAGAGGATAACCGCGCTGTGTTGTTCCTCGCAGCCGGTGTTGCCTTGCTCGCTGGAGTGATCACCACCGCTGTTACCCGGCGCTACCGTCAGCACTTCGCTGCCATCAAGGAGAACCAGGTTCTGGCGGAGAGCCTTGGACTTGTCGTGTGGCATTACAAGATGCTCGGTTTCATAGTGGCGGCCGGATTGTCGGGAATGGCAGGATTCTCGCTGCTAAACATGCTTCTCACAGCGCATCCCTCGTCGTTCGGCGCAATGTCCTCGGTCGATTACATCGCTTACACCATCGTAGGCGGCGCGGGCTCAATGCTCGGGCCAATCGTGGGCAGCACCCTTCTGGTAACAGCCACAAACCTGTTCAGCAATCGAGGAGAATATTCGACAGGCTTGTTCGGACTGTTAATCATGATTGTCGTTTTGGCGATGAAAGATGGCATTGTCGGCAGTGCGATGGCGCTTGCACAGCGCTTGCGCGCACGGCGAGGAAATTTCGTCATCACCGCGAAGCAGATGCCACTTCAAGAAACGCCGACAGCAGATCCTGCACCAGCGGCGAAGCAGACCCTGGAGAGTTGAACATGGCCACAGTGACCGCAATCGATAGTGCCGCGAACGTGCAACACGGGGGCGAACTCCAAGTGGATGCTATCGCCAAGCAGTTCGGCGGCCTCAAAGTGTTCGATCAGATTAGTTTCAGATTGTCACCAGGCGATATCCTCGGTGTCGTCGGACCCAATGGAGCCGGCAAAACCACCCTGATTAATGTTATTTCCGGACTGCTTTTCCCAACGCATGGACATGTCAGACTCGGCGGCCGTGACATCACGCGCACGCCTTTTCACGGGCGTAGCCGCCTTGGAGTAATTCGAACATTCCAGCAGACCAGCACTTTTCGTCCCGCTACAGTCAGGGAAAACCTTGCCCGCGCGGTCCGGTTCAGTCACGGCTCCGAGACGCCACCGCGTGGGACGGACGCACTCATCAAACGCTTCGAACTGTGTGACCGGCTCGACGAGCAGAGCGATAAGCTGCCCTATGGGCTGCAGAAAATGCTTGGGCTGCTGCTTGCTTACGTAACAAATCCAAAGATGCTGCTGCTCGATGAGCCTGCAGCCGGCCTTGAGATTCGGGAGCGAACCCGCGTGGACGATTTCGTGCACCACGTACGTGAGGAACTGGGCTCCAGTGTCTTAATCGTTGAGCATGACATGGACCTTATTCGCCGACTGTGTCCGCAGATTATGGTGCTCGATGCCGGTCGCGTGCTTGCCCAGGGCCCCCCAGCGGAGGTACTGGCTCGCCCCGAGGTCATTACTGCCTACATGGGCGCGTCCGAGGAGGTGGCGGAACAATGCTGACTGTGGAGAATCTGGAGGTCCACTATGGCGGTATCACCGCGCTCCGCCGCGTTTCACTTGAGGTTAAGGAGGGCGAGACGGTACTGCTGGTCGGAGCCAATGGGGCTGGGAAATCCAGCCTGATCAATGCCGTGATCGGTTTGGTCCGCACCGCCGCAGGCCGCGTACTATTCCGGGGGAAAGACCTCGGACCGCTTTCCTGCGATCGTCGTGCCCGAACTGGCATCGGCTACTCGCCCGAGGGACGGCACGTATTTCCTTCTATGTCTGTAAAGGACAATGTGCTTTCTGGAGCTTTTGGACTTGGAGGCGCGCGACAGCGGCAAGCCTTCGAGTGGCTGTGTCACATGTTTCCCTTGCTCGCCCAACGGGCAACCCAGCCAGCCGGTCAATTGAGCGGCGGGGAGCAGCAGGTGGTTGCCATTGCGCGCGCCATGAGTTCGTCACCGGCCCTGCTGCTGCTTGATGAACCGTTTCTGGGCTTGGCACCAGTCTGGATCGGGCAACTTTCCCAAGCTATCCGTCAGATCCAGAGCCACGGCGCGACGATTCTCATGACCGAGCAAATGGCTGTTCCCGCACTGAAAATCGCCACGCGCGGCTATGTAATGCGCGGCGGGGAAATCCGGCGAAGTGGAACGGTCGCCGAAATTCGCGATGTTGCTTTGCAGGAAGAATACCTTTGACAACATTCTGAACGTTTTATGGGAATAACGATTCGGGCATCTGGGTACATTTAGTTATTTCTTGTGTCGGCAACTGGAGGAGCTATGGGTGGCTACATGGGGAAGTTCGCGTGGATTGATCTGTCCACCGGTGGCGTGAAGGTAGAAGAGATCTCGGAAGATGTCCGGAGAAAATATATCGGCGGAACCGGGCTCGCGGCATACATCATGCGGCGATGTCGCTTCAGTGAAATCGATCCGCTGGGGCCTGAGAATGTCCTCATTTTCTCTTCTGGCCCGTTAACGGGAGCGAACGTTCCAACCTCCGGGCGCTTTGCCGTCGCGGCAAAATCGCCGCTGACGGGAACTTGGGGCGAGGCCGATAGCGGCGGAAGGTTTGGCATTGCCCTGAAGTCGGCCGGCTTTGACGCCATCGCAATCACCGGCAAGGCGCAGTCACCTTCGGTCCTTTGTGTGAACAATGGCGATGTTTCGCTTGTTCCCGCTAACGGTGTTTGGGAAAAAGATACGGTCGAGACCTTCGATATTTTGACCGAGAAGTATGGGAAGAAGGCAGCCATCGTCTGCATCGGTCCAGCAGGCGAGCGGTTGGTCCCGCTGGCGAGCATCATGAGCGAGGGCTCTCACGCCAGAGCTGCGGGACGCTGCGGTCTAGGGGCAGTAATGGGCTCTAAAAGACTGAAGGCCGTTGTGGCCGATGGCACTATGCGCACGCCCGTGGCACACCCGAACGAACTGCAGCAAAGCATCCGTGAGATAACGCCCTACATGATGGAGAAGCTGGCCCGGCCGCGTAAACTCGGAACTCCGGGCGGCACGGTTGGAAACGCCGTTCTCGGCGATTTGTCTGGTTTCAATTGGACAAATGGAGATTGCGGCAAACTCGTCGAGTGTCTCAGTGGCGAAACCATGATCAAGGACCATGCCGCCGGAAAATACCACTGTCCGCCATGCTCGATCGGCTGCGGGAAGGAAGTGCGCGTTCGGAGCGGACCCTATGCGGGGAAAACCGCGCCGATCGAGTACGAGACAATTGGCGGATTCGGTCCGCAGTGCGGGGTATTCGATTGGGACATCATCATTCAGGCGAACAATCTCTGCAACCGCCTCGGTATGGATACGATTTCGGTCAGTGGGGCAATCGCATTTGTTTTTGAAGCCGTCAGCAAGGGCCTGATCAAGAACCCACCCGCAGGACCGAAGCTGGAATGGGGCAAAGGCGAGGCGGTGCTTTCATTGGTTCAGCAAATCGCTTCGGGCGAGGGCGTCGGAGCAATGGTGCAGGGGGGGATTCGCAGAGCGGCGCAGCAGCTTGGTCCGGAAGCAGAGAAATTCGCCATGCACGTCAAGGGTCTGGAACCGCCTTACCACGATCCCCGAGTCCTCGCGAGTTTGGCTGTTGCCTACGCCACATCGAATCGGGGAGCCTGTCACCGGGGTTGCACCCATACGATGGAGCGCACCGCGATGCCCGGCCTCGGCTACCCCAAGCCGATGGATCGCTTGGCACACGAAGGCAAAGGAAAAATGGCGGCGATAGCTCAAAATTATGCGGAGCTGTCCAACAGCTTGAAATTTTGCTCCATCGCCATGTCGGTGCTGGATCTGCCGCTGTTAGTTACGTGGACAAACTGTGTAACCGGTTGGGACATGGACGCGACGGAACTGCTCAGGGCCGGCGAAAGAACATTCAACCTGAAGCGGTTGTTTAACCTTTCTTGCGGCTTAACAAGGGCAGATGACACACTGCCCTACAGGTTTACTCATGAGCCATTCGAATCGGGGGCGTCCGCCGGGCACCTTCCTGACCTGCCCAAAATGTTAGATGAATACTACGAATTCCGTGGCTGGGACAAGGATGGGGTGCCGACCACGAGTAAGTTGTCCGAACTAGGGCTCGGCTAAGCATCCAGGGGCTGATTCCAACCCAGCGCTAGGGTTGACGAGCACCGAGTTGTCGACGGAGTAGATGTATTCGAGAACCGATCGCGGGCATCTTGGCGAAACGAGCACTTCCCTAAGGTGTTCCGATGTGGCGAGGAGAACGATGGAAAAGTACGCAGCGGCGTTTTCACCTATAAAGATTAAAAATCTGCTTTTGAAGAATCGTATCGTTTTTCCGCCGATGGCCACTTGGTATGCAACGAGTTTTGGTGAAGTAACTCCGCGCTTGATCAGTTATCACCGGGAGCGTGCGGCCGGTGGTGTTGGCTTGAATTTTGTAGAATTTACCGTTATCGATCCACATGGGAAGTTAGATCCCCATATGCTGGGCGTATACGACGATGCACAGGTTCCCGGGTTGAAAGCTCTTGCCCAGGCGGTTCACGACGCGGGCGGCAAAATCGCACTTCAGATTAGCCATGCGGGCCGAAGAGCCCGTAGCTCCAACAATGGCGGCCATCGTCCGTGGGCTCCTTCTCCCGTTGCTGAATTGGGCGGCGAGATCCCCAGCGAGATGAACCAGGCCCAAATTGAATTCATTCAGGAGTGTTTTCAGAAGGCAGCGCTACGGGCGAAGCGGGCGGGGTTCGATGCCGTAGAAGTGCACTGCGCCCATGGTTATATGATCCACCAATTCTTGTCGCCCCTGAGCAACCGACGCACGGATAGGTATGGCGGCAATCTCGAAAACAGATCTCGTTTTGCTCTGGAAACGGTGGCGTGCGTGCGTCAGGCCGTGGGAGATGAATTTCCGCTGTTTTGTCGCGTCAGCGGAGATGAGTTTATTGATGGTGGATCTTCTCTGGAGGAAGCGAAGGTATTCGCAAAGTCGCTCGAACGCGCAGGGGCAGACTGCATCGACGTCTCGGCGGGAGTCTACGAGACTGCCGAAAGAACGGTTCCTCCGATGGCCATGGACCGTGGCTGCAATATCGGTTTAGCCAGAGAGATCAAGCCGCACGTAAACGTGCCAGTAATCGGAGTCGGGCGCATCAAAACTCTCGACGAGGCGGAGGCGATTTTACAGGACGGGGCTGCTGACTTGGTCGCTATGGGGCGTGCACTGATTGCTGACCCAGAATTGCTTCAGAAAGCGCGCGAGGGAGGCAACATCCGTCCATGTATTGCATGTAATCAAGGCTGTATTGAGCGCCTTTACCACGGTCTCGCGATTACTTGCCTGGTGAACGCAAGAACCGGACGGGAGTATCAAATTCCCTCTCTCAGTAGAACTCCAACGGTTAAGAAGATTGCTGTCATAGGAGGCGGCCCTAGCGGTTTGGAGTTTTCGAGGGTCGCAGCGGAAAGGGGACATAAAGTAACTCTGTTTGAGAAGGAAGTACAGCTAGGAGGACGGCTTCGGATTGCTTCGATTCCCCCAAAGAAGGGTGAGATTAAGGACTTTTGCGAATACTTGATACGTGCGGTTACGGAATTGGGTGTGGAAATCAAGACAGGGGCTTTCGTCGAAGCGAAGAACTTGGCCCTGATTGACGATTTTGACGAGATAGTGATCGCCTCTGGAGGGGAACCTATCTCCCTACCTGCGCCTGAAGCTCAGTTCAACGTTGTGTTTGCAGAGGATGTACTACAGAACAAAGTGAACGTGGGCGAAAAGACGGTGGTAATTGGCGGCGGGATGGTCGGGTGTGAAACTGCGGAATGGCTCGCGAGGTCGGGGAAACAGGTTGTCATCTTGGAGCAGTTGCCCCAACTCGCAAATGATGTGGAGGTACGCACCCGTAAACTGCTGTTGAACCGCCTACAGGCTAACCAGGTTGAGATCAGCTGTAACACTAGGGTTGAGTCTCTTGCGGGACATAAGGTGGTTTGCTCTCAGGGAGGAATAAGGGCTGAAATTGAAGAAGTCGATACCGTCATACTGGCTCTAGGATACAAGGCGAACGTACTTATCCCGGAATCTCAATCCCGGAAGGTTCATAAGATAGGTGATTGCTTGCAGCCACGAAAGGCAATCACGGCTGTGCACGAAGGGTTTTTATTGGGCATTGAGCTTTGATGTGAAGGCTGACAAATGGAGTTGGCCCGTCGTCCTCTCGTCCCACGCCGCGCTGACAAGAACAACAATCTTCCATCTGGCCGTTGGGGAAGCCAAGGCGAACCACACTATGGAGAGTTGCGTCGGCGCGTGCTAGCAAATATTGGGCGAAGTCGACGGTCCGGAAGGTGAAGCAAATAGGACATTCCCCGGCCCTCGCCATGAGCGAGAACCTGTTTTCATCTTCAAAGTCGTAATAGCAGCCTTTGTAGTGGCTCAGACTAGCTGATTCGTAAGCGCAGAAATCTGGCCGTCTTGACAGGCGAATCAGAGGGAGCATGAGTGAGTTGTGTCCACACTCTTAGCTTGTGGACACAACCTGGTTGATAGTTTGGGGTCTACGGTACGGCTGGTTCTGCGGCAGCGCCGTCCCGACAGATGTTCCACGGCAACGATTCTTTGATCCGGTTCCCCGGGTGATTGGCGATGTGCTCCAGGATGTCGCGGAGATAGGCTTCCGGATCGAGTCCGTTGAGTTTATCCACGGTCAGAACTCGAACTGGGTGTGGAGTTCGGTGCGATGCAATCTCCAAAAACCGAACTGGAGAATGCTATCGGGAGATGGCGATGACGGACGATTTCTCGGGGTTTGATGTTTTGGTGATAGGTGGGGGCAATGCGGCCTTGGCGGCGGCTTTGAGCGCCCGCGAAAGCGGAGCCAGCGTGCTCGTGCTGGAGGCCGCGCCGAAAGAGTTTCGCGGCGGCAACAGCCGGCACACCAGAAATCTGCGCTGCATGCACGACGCGCCGACCGAAGGTGCTGACCGAGGCCTATTCGGAAGACGAGTTCTACAACGACATTCTGCGCGTGACCGGAGGCCAGACCAACGAGCAGTTGGCGCGCATGACGATCCGCGCTTCGGCCACCTGCACTGAGTGGATGAAGCGCTACGGAGTCCGCTTTCAGCACGCCATGGGCGGCACGCTTCATCTGGGCCGCACCAATGCGTTCTTCCTGGGCGGCGGCAAGGCCATGATGAACGCCTACTTCGCCAGGGCGGAGCGCGCGGGCATCCGCGTTGTTTACAACGCCGAGGTGGTGGACCTGGATGTCGTCGACGGCGAGTTCCGACAGCGCCACGGTGCTGGTGGAAGGCAAACCCGTGCAGATCGGCGCCAAAGTGCTTGGTGGCGGCTTCGGGCGGCTTCGAATCGAATCTGGAGTGGCTGAAAGAGGCGTGGGGTCCGGCGGCCGATAACTTCCTGATCCGCGGCACTCCCTACAACAAGGGCAAGGTGCTGAAGCGACTGATCGAGCTGGGCGTGGAATCCATCGGCGATCCCACGCAGGGACACTGTGTGGCCATCGACGCGCGCGCGCCCGAAGTTCGACGGCGGCATCGTTACCCGGCTCGACTGCGTTTCGCTGGGCATTGTGGTGAACAAGAACGGCGAGCGTTTCTACGATGAGGGCGAGGATTTCTGGCCGAAGCGCTACGCCATCTGGGGACGGCTGGTGGCGCAGCAGCCGGACCAGATCGGCCACTGCATCATCGACTCGAAGGCGATGGGCAAGTTCATGCCCTCGGTCTTCCCGCCGGCCAAGGCGCAGACGCATCCCCGAGTTGGCAAAGCTGGTGAACTTGCCGGTTGAGAAAGTCGAGGCCACCGTCAAGGCCTACAACGACGCGGTTCAGCCCGGAACGTTCAACCACTCGATTCTGGATGACTGCAGAACCTCCGGCTTGAAGCCGGAGAAGACGCACTGGGCGCTACGGATCGATCAGCCTCCGTTCTACGCCTACAGTCTGCGGCCGGGGATCACTTTTACTTATCTCGGAGTGAAGGTCAATGAGCGCGCCGTGGTTCTGACTGAAGCAACGGGCACAAGGCGCGCAACATTTTTGCCGCCGGGGAGATTATGGCGGGAAGCATTCTTGGAAAGGGTATGTTGCGGGCTTTGGCGTGACCATCGGCACAGTCTTTGGCCGCATCGCCGGCCGGGAGGCAGCCATGCAAGCCCTCAATCGGGGTGAGACGCGCAATGGCAGAGAGGAGGCACCGCGCCATGCTGCCAACTGAATTGATGCACGAGGGCGAGCACCTGATGACGGTGTGCAATGCCTGCCGCTACTGCGAAGGATATTGCGCCGTGTGGCAGGCGATGGAGAGGCGGCTGGTCTTCAAGGAGAGCGATCTCAATTACCTGGCCAACCTCTGCCACAATTGCAGCGAATGCTACTACGCCTGCCAGTACGCGCCGCCGCACGAGTTTGACATCAATCCGCCGAAGACGCTGGCCAAGATCCGCTGCATGGTTGACGCCAACGACACGTTTCTCAAACTCATGGGCTACAGCCGCAGCCAAGTGGAGGCGGGCGAACTCACCTGGCAAAAGCTCACCCCGCCGGAATACATGGACGTGAGCCGCGCGGAGGTAGAGAAATTCCTGGCGACGGGACGCGTCGGCCCTTACGAGAAGGAATATTTCCGCAAGGACGGCACGCGGCAGTGGCTCCTCTTCGCCGGCAGCTCGCTCGGCAACAACCAGTGCGTGGAGTTCTGTGTGGACATTTCCGCCCGGAAGAAGGTGGAAGAGGCGCTGCGCGCAAGTGAAGAGCGTTGGTCCACCACCCTGCGCAGCATTGGCGATGCGGTGATCTGCGACCTGTGCGCAGGGCAAGGTCATATTCATGAACGAGGTTGCGGAGAAGTTGACCGGATGGCCGCTCTCCGAAGCCCAAGGGCGTGATCTGGAAGAGGTCTTCAACATCGTCAATGAGGTGACGCGAATCAAGCCGGAGAGTCCGGTCGCCAAGGTAATTCGTATGGGACAGGTGGTGGGACTGGCCAATCACACCGCTCTGATCAGCCGCGACGGAACGGAACTCCCCATTGAAGACAGCGGTGCGCCGATTCGAGACAAGGAGGGCCAAGTCACAGGTGTCGTGCTGGTTTTCCACGACATCAGCGAGAAGCGAAGGGCTGAGAAAGCCGTGCGCGACAGTGAACGATTGGCGATGACAGGACGGATGGCCTCGACTCTCGCCCACGAGATTCACAACCCGTTGGATACGGTTGGCAATCTGCTATTCCTGATCGATCAGAATCCTGATGCGCCCGAGACGGTGCGGCAACACGCTTCGATGGCGAGTGAAGAATTGACTCGGGTCACGCAAATGACCCGGCACATGCTGTCCTTCCAGCGTGAGGCGAAGAATCCGGTGCCGATCAAGATCGGGGAAGTTCTCGACAACGTGATTGCGCTCTACGAGCGAAAGATCGAGTCGGCTGGCATTCAAGTTCGAGAAACAGGTGGAATTCGAGGGAGAGTTCATTGGCTTGCCGGGAGAGATGCGGCAGGTCTTTGCCAACCTGATCGGCAATGCGATTGAGGCCATCGGCAAGAACGGGAAGATAAGGCTGCATGCCTATGCCAGCCCCGACTGGCGTCGAGGCCGACGTGGACTGCGGGTGACGGTTGCCGATAATGGGCCGGGGATACCTGCCGAGATTCGCGACAAGATCTTCGATCCGTTCTTCACGACCAAGGGCGAAGCAGGAACCGGATTGGGCTTGTGGATCATATCCGGCATCGTTGAGAACAATGATGGAATGCTCCGGCTTCGCACCGTCACCAGAGACGGACGGTCGGGCACATGCTTTTCGGTCTTCTTTCCCTTTCCCGCGTAGACCGCAGCGGGCGCTACCATACTGTGGATCAGATAGCTTAAGCCGGTCGGTCATTGGCGCAGGTCACGGTCCAGAAACCGCGTTCGAGGAAGTTACCGCCGGATTGTGAGCGGATCGTCGGCAAGCCGGAAACTGGAACTGCCCGACGACTCCCTAAGCTCCGTATAGCCCGTGATCCGACCGGAACAGCGCAGAACCGTTCGGGAACGCCTTGCCACAATCGGCATTCAATTCATTTAACAGCGGATTCCTCGGCGGTAACGTCCCCAAGCCTCTCTCAAAGCGGGCGCCCGCCCGGCTTTGTCGCCGCCGGCACGATCTCCACTTTGACTACTTAGCCGGCTTTTTCTCCTCATTCTTTGGCTCCGGCGGGCGAGCCTCGTGCGCAGGCGGAGCCGTATGGGGCGGCGCAGCTTCATGAGGAGTCGGAGCCGCGTGATGCGGTGCAGCCTCAGGCAGCGGCGTTGTCCGGGCGTTCATCTTCGGGCTGGGTGCCGGCTTCACAGCCTCTTTCCGCGCGGGCTCCGGCGGGCGAGCCTCGTGCGCAGGCGGAGCCTGATGGGGCGGTGCAGCTTCATGGGGAGCCGGAGGCGCGTGATGCGGTGCAGCCTCAGGCGGCGGCGTTGTCCGGGCGTTCATCTTCGGGCTGGGCGCCGGCTTCACAGCCTCTTTCCGCGCGGGCTCCGGCGGACGAACAGTTGACTCTCGCTGCCTCGTCTCCGGTTGCGCTTTTTTCTGCTCCATGCGAGCGGGCGGCGCGACGTTATGCGCAGTGCCATTCGACCGGCTTGGCTGTTGCTGCGCGTGCTTGTTGGGACGAGCCGGGCTCTGTCTGGCCGGATGCGATGCATTGTTTGTCGTACGCGCTGGTTCCCGCTTGTTTTCTGGTGCAGGGGCACGGGGAACGGCCTTCGAGGCCGTTCTGTTCGTGGGGTGCGGCGCCGGCTTGTTCGTAGCGGCAGCGTTTGCCCTTGGCCGCGATGTCTTGAACTCTCCCGGCTTTGGTGTTGCTGTTACCGGCGGACGCCCATGATTGACCGACGCGAACTGCTGGCGATTCGCTTTCGCCTGCTGCTCGTGCTCGACTTGCGTCCTTGTGGCGGCTGTATGACGTGCGCGCTCGGCCGTCATCTGCGCTGCTGTCGGCCTCGCCACCGTCCCGCCCCGCCCGCCGTTGTAGCTGACGTGCGACACCCGCACGTTGGGTGCTCTTTGGTTGTAAACGTGACGGACGCGGGTGATATTCACATTATTGACTGCGCGATTGTAGTAGAAATGGCCATCCCGCCAGCGGCCGCCGTAGTAGCCGTTTCCGAAGTAGCCGAACCCGTAGTCGATGCCGCCATAGAAACCTACCTCCAGCCCCCAATAGCCGGAATGCCATCGATAGAACCCGTCCGAAAAAGCCCAATACCCTGGCGTCCAAAGATCGCCCGGCTCAGGCGCCAGAACCCAGGTTCCGGGAACCCAATAGTAGCCGTCGCCGCTCCATGCCCAGTAACCTGGAGTCCAAATGTAATCGGCCGCTGGACATATCGGTTGACGATATACCGGCAAAGCAGGCGGACCAATCCGCACCGCGATCGCAATCTCTGCGAAGCCGCTCACCGCCGCCAGGATGACAAAGATCACTACCATCCAACAAAACGATCGAGCCGTTCGATTCAATGCAGTCACTTGAATCCTCCTATTGCATTTACTGGCGCCAGATCGCAAGCCTTGTTCCTCGCCTGCAAAGCAAAATGCCCATGGAAGGTAGCGCTGCTGCGCCTTTCCATAGGAGACCAGTAACAATTGCTTTCCTTAAGACTTGAACAGTTAGATGGCGGACAATCGCTTTGCAACTGCCAATTCCGGGAAAATACCGCAGGCAATCTGAATTACGAATTCGCATTTACGCCATGCGTCATTCCCTGTTCTATTTAATACCCTAAAGCGAGCGATTTCGACGGAAGCCCTGTACCAGCAAGGCGTTACGTCCGCCTGAGGTAAGGTATTGACAGCTCAAAGGCCCAAAATCTCTGTATTTTTCCCTGTTAGCAGGGAATTTGGCAGAGAGAGGTTCGCTCGGGACTGCATCCTCCGCCAATATCTTCAGCAATCCCAATCGTTTACAGGCTACTGCATCGTAGAAGCCTTGGCGGACTGGCGGCCTCCGAAACCGCAACTGTTCGGATCTTTCAGAAGGGACACCTGCTTGCCGAGATTGTCTGTGCTCCCAAGCCTCGCCTGCAGAAACTTCTAATACCGCTTGTGTCGAAGTTGCAGGCCTGAGCTGTGACGGCTACTCATCACCCTCCACTCGCAGCCCGTGCCTCCGTCTCAGACGTGATTGACCTGCTGCCCTTTCAAAAGGTCTTGGTCGCCGCAACCTTTTGGATATATTTATCTTCATACATCGTAACGCGATAAATAGCACTTAGCTTTGCTGGAGTGCCTGTTCTTCTTCTCCTTCGCGCTTCGCGTGGTTTAGGGTGCTGCTTGTGCCCGCGTGCAGGGAGGCTCTTACCATGACAGAGTTCGCCGAAGACAAAGCCAAGGGTTCTAAACAGCGGAATTGGGTTGGCCTGGTGCCTTACGGCCTGAATGAACAACACCCGAATAACTACATGGAAATTGCCGATTCGATCTGGGAGAATCAAGACAATCTCGGCTATGCCTATCGGATTCTCCGCGATGGCTGCTGCGACGGCTGTTCCCTCGGAACCACGGGAATGCATGATTGGACAATGAAAGGCATTCACCTGTGCGCTGTTCGCTTACAACTGCTCCGACTCAACACTATGCCCGCCATGGACTGGCGCCAGTTAGAGGATGTCGGCTCGCTCAGTAAGCTCTCTGAGAAGCGACTGCGTAAACTCGGCCGTTTACCCGTCCCCATGGTGCGCCGGAGGGGTGAGAAAGGATTCCGTCGCGTATCGTGGGACGATGCCATCGATCTAATTGCCGGTAAGCTGCGAGAGCTCGATCCGAAACGGATAGCTTGGTATCTCACCTCGCGCGGGCTGACCAACGAGGCCTACTACGCTCATCAGAAAGTTGCCCGCTTCATCGGTACCAACCACGTGGACACCAGCGCCCGCATCTGCCATGCGCCCAGTACGGCGGGCTTAACCGCTACCGTGGGCTGCGCCGCAACAACTTGTTCCTATTCCGATTGGATTGGTGCGGACCTTATTGTCTTAGTGGGAACGAACTTGGCGAACAATCAACCGGTAGCAACCAAGTACCTCCACTACGCCAAGAAAGCCGGAACTAAGGTGTTCGTAGTCAATCCCTACCGTGAGCCGGGGCTGGAGCGGTACTGGATACCTTCGGTGACCGAGAGCGCTTTGTTCGGCACCAAGATCGCCGACGATTTCTTCCAGATCCACACTGGTGGCGACATCGCTTTCTTTTATGGAGTATTGAAACACCTGGTCGAACGCAATTGGATTGACCGTGACTTTATCAGCAGGCGCACGGTCGGCTGGGCCGAGACCGAAGCCAAAGCCCGTAACCTGTCGTGGCAGAGCCTGGAGCAGGGTTCGGGATTGTCGCGCTTGGACATGTTCCGGTTCGCTGAAGCGTTCGGCAAAGCGCGGCACGCGATCATCGTCTGGAGCATGGGCATCACGCAGCATGCCTATGGCAGCGACAATGTCCGCGCCATCGTCAACCTGCAACTCGCCAAGGGCAACATCGGGCGCGAGCACACCGGGCTTGATGCCCATTCGCGGGCATAGTGGCGTGCAAGGCGGAGCTGAGATGGGCGGCATGCCGAGCGCCTACGTCATGGGATTTCCCGTCAGCGAAGAGAACGCCAAGAAGTTTGCTGCACCGGAAAAATGGGGCTTCGAGCCACCTTCATGGAAGGGGCTTACCGCCGCGCACATGATTCTGGCTTCCGACCGGGGCGAGATTGATGCGCTATGGCAAAGCGGCGGGAACTTCAGGCAAACCTTGCCTGAACCCGAGCTCGTGACCCGGGCACTCGGCAAAATCAAGCTGCGCGTTCACCAGGACATCGTGGCCAATCAGACGATGTTTGTCGATCCGGCCGACACGGTCGTGCTGCTGCCTTCGCGCACGCGCTACGAGCAGCGCGGGGGCGGGACAGAGACCAGCACCGAGCGGCGCATCATTTATAGCCCGGAGATTCCCGGACCGCGTCCCGGTGATACTCGCGACGAGTGGGAGATTCCAGTAATGCTGGCACGCAAACTCGATCCGGAACGTGCCGCAGGCGATCTTCCCCTGGCGAGATACGCAAAACATTCGCGACGAGATTGACCGGGTCTGCCCAACTTATAAAGGCATCGCAAAGATGCGCAAGAAGGGCGATAACTTCCAGTATGGCGGTCCCCGTCTGCTGGTCGACAGGTGTCTGACACCGGACGGCATGGGTCATTTCAGCGCGATTTCGCTTCCGGAAGAGAAGGTGCCGGAAGGAAGATTCCTGCTGTCCACACGGCGGGGCAAGCAGTTCAACAGCATCATGCTTGCCGAGAAAGACCCGCTCACCGGCGCCAGGCGCGACGACATCATTATGTCCGCCGAAGACGCCGAGAATATGGGGTTGAAAAATGGCGACCCGATCACTTTGCGCGGCGAGCACGGCTCGCTTTCGGGGCACGTGCACATCGACCACATCAAGCCCGGATGCCTGCAAGCGCATTGGCCGGAAGCAAACGTGATCATTCCGGCCGGACGGCTCGATTCGAGCGGTGTGCCTGACTATAACGCCGCGGTAGAGGTCGTTGCCGGAAGCTGCCTCGCCGCTGACGCGGCAACGAATGAAACCGAGGTTGCCGCCTGACTTGTTTTTTGGCAGCCTGACAGGAGTTTGGAATGATTCCCCGCATGGTTTCGCTCACTCGGGTCGAAGAATGGCGTGATGGAGAAGTGCGCACCATCCAGGATTACCTGGTCGGCGAAGAACCGCTGGAGATTCGCGTCGGAGATACCGCTCTCAGCGTAACCATGCGAACCCCCGGTCACGACCTCGAGTTGGCGACGGGATTCCTCTTCACCGAGGGCCTGATCAGGGGCCGCTGACCAGATTGCTTCCACGCAGCATGAACCAGACGAGAAACAGAATGGCGCAAATCGCGTACGCGTGGATCTGGCTGACGGAGTGGCGCTGGATTCCGCATCTGCGCGGCGCAACTTCTATACCACGTCGAGTTGCGGTGTTTGCGGGAAGGCGTCTATCGACGCCGTGCGGATGCGGCAGATCGCACCGCCGAACCCTGACTGCCGCGTCGATCCGGAGGTTCTATGCGGCTTACCCGAGCGACTCCGTGCTTCACAAGCCATTTTCGGACGCACCGGCGGACTGCACGCTGCCGGTTTGTTTTCGTTGGGGGGTGATTTGCTTGTGCTTCGTGAAGATGTCGGGCGCCACAACGCGGTGGACAAGATCGTCGGCTGGGCGCTCGAACAGAATCGTCTACCGTTGCGCGACTCAATGTTGATGGTCAGCGGACGTGGAGGCTTTGAAATCGTGCAGAAGGCACTGATGGCGGGCATTCCGGTGCTGGCTTCGGTCTCCGCACCATCGGACCTTGCGGTGAATCTTGCGCGCGAGTTCGGCATGACGCTGATCGGCTTCCTGCGCGGGCGGCGCTTTGTCATTTACTCAGGGGCGCAACGAATTCAGCAGACATCCCGGCAGCTGGTTCGTCCGGCGGCGTAAGCGCGGCAATACTTAGGAGGTGAGCGAGACTCTGGCGACGAAAAACGATTGGAGACCAGAGATCGAAATTCGTAACAAAAAGTCGTGACCAGCGCGTCCTCATGAGTTCGGCTCAGCGCTTCCTGGACGGAAAGACGGTTATAGCTGCCTGTTTGGATGGGCATCGTATCTTCGATAAATGGAGACAACTATGACCACAGATCGTCTTCCGAACCGCTGGGGAATTGCTGTTGCAGCGGTTATCATGCAGATTTGCTCTGGGCGCAGTGTACGGCTGGAGCGTTTTCGTCAAACCGCTGATCAACACTGAGCACTGGACGCTGACGCAGGTTTCACTCAACTTTACACTCTCGATTGTCTTTCCTCGGTGTGGGAACGGTACTCGGCGGATTATGGCAGGACCGCGTGGGGCCACGCCGGGTTGCGACCGTCGCTGGCATCCTCTACGGCCTTGGCTATGCCGTAGCTGCACTGGCTGCCAGCAGGCACTCTCTGGCGGGCCTGTATCTCGGCTACGGGGCCTTATCCGGGATCGGCATGGGAATGGGTTACATCTGTCCTGTTGCCACGCTGGTGAAGTGGTTCCCGGATCGGCGAGGGCTAATGACCGGCGTCGCGGTTTGCGGATATGGCGCTGGCGCGCTTGTCATGAGTCCCATCGCAGCCCGCGAAATCTTGGCGTTGGGAGTGGCTGCCACGTTCCTGACCCTGGGGATCGCGTACTTGGTTCTGGTCGTGATCACCGCTCAGTTCTACCAGAATCCTCCACAGGGCTGGCGTCCCGCCGGTTGGGAGCCGCGTTCGGCGGTTTCAAGATCCGCTACGACCTACGACTTCACATTAAGGGAAGCCATGGGGACTTGGCAGTTTTGGCTGCTGCTGGTCATGCTTTTTCTCAACGTCTCCGCCGGGATCATGATCATCAGCCAGGCATCGCCCATGGCGCAACAGATTGTCGGGCTTACGCCGGTGGCTGCCGCGGGTATTGTCGGCGTGATCTCGATCTTCAATGGGCTGGGCCGCGTCTTCTGGGCTGCAGTTTCCGATTTTCTGGGACGCGCCAGGGTTTATTTCCTACTCTTTCTCATCCAGGTTGGTGTGTTCTTCGCACTGCCGCACCTGCACACGGCTGCGCTGTTCACCACGGCGGTGGCCATTGTCGGCCTCTGTTATGGTGGCGGCTTCGGCACCATGCCGTCGTTCACAGCTGATTTCTTCGGGTCGAAGTTCATGGGTGGGATTTATGGATGGATATTGCTGGCATGGGCTGCCGGTGCTATTCCTTCGCCGATTTTGATTGCTCGTGTCCGACAGACAACCGGACAGTACACTACCGCAATTCACGTCATCGCCTTCGTCATGCTCTGCTCTCTCGTTTTGCCACTCGTAGCAAGGCGTCCAAAACGCGAGCCGGGCAAGCCGGTGACAATCCCGGAGAAGCAGGCCGCATAGCGCTGCTTCCGGTGCTGGTAGAGAAATAAAGATGGGCCAGCGAAGAGAGTTCTCGCTCGCCCGCGTAAGGAGGAAAGGAAAAACACTACGACATAAACACGCCGCCGTTGACGTTGAGCACTTCGCCAGTGATGTGCAGATGGAGTTGCGGAGCGCGCCCCCTCGTCATTATGCGGAATCATCACCTAGAGCGACCAGCATGGGTTGGGTGTCGGTCCGGTCCTGAGAGAGGCAGTAATACGAAAAGCAAGGCATCGACGAGCCTATTACGCTTGACTCGGCAACGCTTCCATTCGATCCTGGCAATCACCAGAGTAAACGCCTGCGGTTCCGGCTGGCGGGGCTTACCCTAGCAGCCTGCTGGCCTTCATGGTGTGCACCACGCTTCCCGTTTTTGGTAACGCGGCCGATGAGCCGGAGATTCGCGTTGGCGTATCTCAGGATTTCCGTCCCTACGCTTTTGCAGACAAGAATGGGAGCCGGTGGTTATGATCCTACCGCCGCGTTCCAGGTACTGCCAGCCCTCATGTACAGACCTAAGCTGGGGCACTCGATCTGGCAATATCCTATAGTTCGCACGAACGCCAAGAACCTGTACGCGAATACGATTTTCAGGTCCGCGATATACAGATTGCCGGCGCCGTCCACCGCAACGCCAGAGGGCAGATTAAGCTCCGCGCTGGTGGCTTGGCCACCGTCTCCACTGTAGCCAGCGATTCCGCTGCCCGCCACCGTATAGATATTGCCGACAGTGCGGCCATTGCAAAATGCCCCGCTACTCACCACGCAAACCACGCGGATGCGGTTGTTGATCAGGTCTGCGATGTAAACGTTGCCGACGCCATCCGCTGCAACGCCAAGGGTTGATTTAGTCCGCGCTGATGGCCGCGCCCAGTGTTCACCCTCCGTCGTCGGAAGGTGGAATCACATAGCCCCAGTTGTAACTGACGTTCCGGTCGGCAGCTGTTGCCGCGCCGCCGTCGCCACTGTAACAGTTACCGTTCGCGTCCTTGATAACGCAGCTTCCATTGCCCGCCACCGTGGTAATAGTCCCATCCGGCGCTACCTTGCGGATGCGGTTGTTGCCCGTGTCCGCGATGTAAAGGTTGCCGGCGACATCGACCGCAACGCCGTAAGGGTATCCAAGTTCCGCGCTGGTGGCTGCGCCGCCGTCGCCACTATAGCAGTTACCGTTCGCATCCTTGATAACGCAGCTTCCATTGCCCGCCACGGTGCTAATGGTCCCGTCCGGCGTCACCTTGCGTATACGGGAGTTGCCTACGTCCGCGATGTAGAGGTTGCCGACGCCATCCACGGCAACGCCATAGGGTGCCAAAAATTCCGCGCTGGTGGCTGCGTGGCCGTCGCCACTGTAGCCAGCGCTCCCGGTGCCCGCCACGGTGTTGATTACCGGCGCCTGTGAGACGGCTGGCGACTGCGTCTGCGCCCACGCGGAACCTGACCCGAACAGGAGAACAGACATTGCAACCAATAACCCGAACGCTGCCCCGCGGAAGCGAACACGAGCGAAGGCATTCAGTAACGTTGGTAAAAGGGCATTTGTCTTGGCGATCGAGCGAGTATTACTGCGGAGGAGGCATAGGCGCATCATCGTCTCCACGCGCTGTGGCGGCGCGAATCTATTTCTTGGCCCGGGTCCCAGCGTCGAACAACCGCCAGGGACTTTTGTCACAAATTAAAGTGGCCCGACTGCTTGTAAGTGGCCTGACTGCTTTAGAACTGGCCTGATTGGGTAAGGCTGGGCCAGCTTGGGATACTTCCCCAACTTGTAAAGAGTTTGAAAGAGGATTAGACAGCTACTCAGGATTCGAAGCAAGACAAAAATGTCGCGTGAACTTCGTTCCGCTTACTGCACACTTCGGGAAGTCCGCCCAGGGTACGCTGTTATGAAAAGAAAAGAGCCGGCCGAGGGGGATCGAGTCGTCGAATGACAACCGTGTCAGCTCTAGCCGGCTGAATCTAAAGCGTGTTTTGCACAAACTCGACCAGGATCCCGCCGGTGTGCCGTGGCTTCAGGAAGTTCACAACGAAGTCCCCAGCTCCCTGCACCGGCTCTTCGTCAAGCAGAGGCATTCCCTTCGCGGCATATTCGGCCTGCGCGGCTCTGATGTCCTCCACCACAAATGCGAGGTGGTGAATGACCGGCTTGCCGGCTTTGTACTCGCTCAACTTCCCGCCCTGCGGAATGACCAGTTCCACCGGGCTGGCTCCATTGCCTTTGGCGAAGATACAAAGAGCCTTATATTCCGGCACATAACCCCGATGGTCCTCATCGAGGCCGATCAGCTTCATAAACTGCTGAGCGGCCTCTTCGGTGGGCATGAGGAGCCCTACGTGATGCAATCGGACACTTCCCATATCAGTCCTTCCACGCGGAGACGCGCAGGCCGGCTAACACAGCTCGAACAGAACGGCCAAGCCCTGACCGCCGCCGATGCAAAGAGTTGACATGCCATATTTGCTCTTGCGGCGAATCATCTCGTTGATCAACTTGATGGTGATGATGCATCCGCTCGCCCCGATTGGGTGCCCCAGTGCGATGGCTCCGCCATTGACGTTGACCAGGCAGGGGTTCAATCCCAGCTCATTGATGCAAGCCACGGACTGTGACGCGAAGGCTTCGTTCAACTCGATGAGACCAATGTCATCCAGCCTGACGCCGGTCTTCTTGAGCAGCTTCTTCACCGCCGGGACCGGCCCGATTCCCATGATCTCCGGAGGCACACCGGCAGCAGCCGCATCCACCAGCCGCACAATGGGCTTTAATCCGAGTTCAGCCGCTTTCTTGCCCGTCATCACTACGACGGCGGCACCTGCATCGTTGACTCCCGACGCGTTGCCGGCGGTTACTGTTCCATCTTTCTTGAAGGCCGGGCGCAGCTTGGCCAGCGATTCCGGGGTGGTTTTGCGCGGATGTTCGTCCACGGCGAAGCTCTTCTCCTCGGTCTTGCTGACCTTCACCTTGACGGGAACAATCTCATCGTTGAACAAACCGGCGGCGATGGCCTTGGCGGCCTTCTGCTGGCTTTCCAGCGCAAACTGATCCTGCTGATCGCGGGTAACGTGGTATTTCTCGGCTACATTTTCCGCTGTGATGCCCATGTGGCTCCGCGTGAACGGATCGCTCAGGGCCGTGACCAGTCCATCCTCGAGTTCTCCGTGTCCCATGCGGTAACCAAAACGCGCGCTGCGGAGGTAATACGGCAGATTGCTCATGCTCTCGGCGCCGCCCGCAACCGCGATTTCGGCGAAGTTGCAGGTGATCTCCATGGCTGCGGTCACAATCGACTGTAGTCCCGAAGAGCAAAGACGATTGATGGTTATGGCCGTTGCTTCGACCGGGATGCCAGCCTTCACCGAGGCCAAACGGGACAGGTACGCGTCTTCCGCTGCCTGACCTACGCAGCCCATGGCCACTTCATCAACCTGTTCGGGGGCAATACCCGCTCTCTTTACGGCCTCGCGGATTGCGATTCCGCCGAGGTCACTAGCACTGAAATCTTTCAGCGAACCGCCAAAACCGCCAACCGCGGTGCGCACAGCGGAAACAAGTACGATGTCTTTCATGAAGCCTCCTCATTAAGCCAAGTTATCAATGCGGCGGAGTTCCGGAATTCGAATCCGCATTCTCTCTGTCAGGGTGGTGGAACGACCGGATGAACCTCAGCTATTCGAATGACCTGTCTATTTTATACGATCATCGCTATTCTGACCGATTCCCCGGTAGCATTCAAATTCCGGCGGAAACGGCCCCGCATATTCGCAAACGTGGCGCAACCTAGGGCCCTTCCAGCTTCGCTAACCCGTCGCGTCACAATCAGATGTGACAAGGTGTACACCATTCCGGGGGCAAGGTTTTACAATAGCGACATGGACTCACTTGTTATTGCTGGCCGAGCGTTTCGTTCCCGCTTGATTGTGGGTACGGGGAAATACAAATCTGGAGAAGAAACCGCGAAGGCCCTGGATGCCAGCGGCGCCGAAATGGTCACGGTCGCGGTTCGCCGCGTCAATCTTGACCGTTCGAAGGAATCGCTTCTCGACTTCATCGACCCCAAGAAATACTTCCTGCTGCCGAACACGGCTGGCTGCTACACCGCCGACGACGCCATCCGTACGGCGCGCCTGGGACGCGAAGTCGGGCTTTCCGACTGGGTGAAGATCGAAGTCATCGGCGATCAAAAGACGCTGTATCCGGATGTCGCCGCCACTATCGAGGCTACACGAATTTTGGTCAAGGAAGGATTCACGGTTCTGCCGTACACCTCGGATGACCCGGTAGTCGCGCAGCGACTGGTCGATGCCGGCGCAAGCAGCGTGATGCCACTTGGGGCGCCCATCGGCAGCGGGCTTGGCATTCAGAACGTCGCTCATTTGCGGATCTTGCGGGAGATCATCACATCTGTCCCCTTGATTGTGGACGCAGGTGTCGGGATACCTTCCGATGCGACGCTGGCGATGGAACTCGGCTTTGACGCCGTGCTGATGAACACCGGAATCGCGGGGGCAAAAGACCCGGTCCTGATGGCCGAGGCCATGAAGTGCGGCATCCTCGCCGGCAGGCTGGGCTACCTGGCTGGCCGCATGCCGAAGAAGCTCTATGCGACAGCCAGTTCACCGTCGGAGGGCATCTCGCGTTGATCGGTTCCGAGGCGAGGTTGAGCCGCCCGCAATGGTTGCCGCAGTACATCCCTGCGCTCGATGGGCTGCGCGGTCTTGCCGTTTCGCTGGTGGTTTTCTATCACTGTCACACCAAACTCGGCGACGGATTGCTGAGCCGTTTCGCCGAGTACGGGTGGGCAGGAGTGAATCTTTTCTTCGTCCTCTCTGGATTCCTCATCACCGGCATCATTGTCGAGGGCCGCAATGATGCGCATTTTTTTCGGAACTTTTATGCCCGGCGCGCGCTGCGAATCTGGCCGGTTTACGTCCTGCTGCTGCTGCTCAATTACATCCTGGTGCCCTGCCTTCTGGAACACAATCCGCAGCATGCCTGGCGAATCACCTCGACCGCACCTTGGCTTTATTACGTACTGTTTGTGCAAAACCTGTTTGCGCTCCCGCTGCCGGGGCCGATTGGGCCGACGTGGAGCCTGGCCATCGAGGAGCAGTTCTATCTCGCATGGGCGCCGATTGCGCGACGTCTTTCGCTGCGCAATCTGGCCATCTTTCTGGCTGCGGCATTTGTCGTCTCGCCTATGGTTCGGGCCTGGAATACGGGGTTGCTCACGCCCACGCACACGCTGATTCATCTTGACGGCCTCGCCATCGGCGCGCTGATTGCCGTGTTACTCAGGATGGATGCGTTCAGCAAGTCCGCATGGCGAAAGCTGGGCCTGGCCGGAATCGCGCTTGGACTCTTCGGCGTGGGGCTCATGTTGTATCGCGGTACCGCATTTGCCGACACCTTCCTGGCTCTCGGCTTCGGCGGCATGCTGATTGCGGCCATTGTTTCCAAACCCAGGGCGATTTACGCCCGTATGCTTTGCGCACGGCCTCTCAAGTCGATCGGCACCGTCAGCTACGGGCTTTACATGATGCACATTCTGGTTTTCGTCGTGATCGGCAACTTCGAGCTGCGAATGCTGCAATACGGAGCATGGGGAAATCTTGCGGTGGTGGTCACGCGAATTGTTTTGTCCCTTGGCTTCGCGGCCCTGCTTTGGGTGGGATTTGAAAAGCCAATTCTGCGCCTGAAACGCCGTTTTGAAAGTTCCCGTGAGGTGCAACGCAAGGTCCCCGAGGCGGAGTTGGTAGCCGAATCGGTCTTGGCCGACTGAACCGCGGCGCGGAATACGATGTGCGCCAATCAAGAAAGAAGGAAGATGCCATGAAGCAACAACCCAAGACGGCACTGGTCGTGAGCGCTCACTCGGCGGATTTTGTCTGGCGGGCCGGCGGCGCAATCGCCCTCTATGCTTCACGCGGTTACAAGGTCACCATCGTGTGCCTTTCGTTTGGCGAGCGTGGCGAGTCCGCGAAGCTCTGGAAGCAACCCGGCATGACGTTGCAGAAGGTCAAGGAAGAACGCAAGCGCGAGGCTGAGACCTCCGCCGGAATACTCGGCGCAACGGTTCGCTTCTTCGATCTTGGCGACTACCCGATGCGAATTCCCGATACGGCCATCGAGCAACTTGCGGACATCTATCGCGAGGTAAACCCGGAATTCGTGCTCACGCACAGCACGAAAGATCCCTACAACCACGATCACCCCCTTGCCTCCGCTGCGGCACAAGAGGCGCGGATCATTGCCCAGGCGCATGGGCATCGTCCTGGCCAAAAAGTATTGGGCGCACCTCCCGTATTTCTATTCGAGCCTCACCAGACGGAGCAATCCGAGTGGAAGCCCAACGTATTTCTGGACATTACCGAGGTTTGGGAGCGCAAGCGGGCCGCCTTCGAGAGCATGGCGGCGCAGGAGCATCTCTGGGAGTACTACACCAGGGTGGCACTTCAGCGCGGCTCGCAAGCGTCGCGCAACTCTGACCGCAGCATCAAGTACGGCGAGGCGTACGAGCGCGTCTACCCGCAGGTGACAGCCGCATTCAACTGAAAATGTGCCACTCGCACCGCTGCCAGTGAATGGCGATGCGGAAACCGGTCGATGCCGTTGCGCGCATCACCGAATCGCTGAAGGCGATTCTGACAACAGCGGAGAAGCAGGGCTAAAGCGGCCTCAGGTTATAAAAGTCCAATAAAGCGCCACCACGTAAGCGCGGTCACACTCCACAGAATCCATGAGCCGAGCCCAACGAGCACCGAGGACTTGACCTGGTTCTCGACAGAGTAATATCCGGGGCCGAACAAGATGATATTACCCATCGTGTTGAACGGAAGGAAGAGGGCATAGGCCATCAGGATAGCCATCGGGAGCGTGAAGCCTATGATGTCGAACTTGAGCGTCTGGGCAATGCCGATGTAGATCGGAATCATCACGCCGCCCATCGCAGTGGTGGTGGACCAGATCGCGTGGGAGAAGATCGTAAACCCCATCAGCAGGATCACCAGCGGGATCATCGGAAGGGTCTTCACACCGAGTCCGTCGAGCGCGGTCCTGATGACCCACTCGAATGCCCTGGTCTTGGTCAACACGTCGGAGAGGGTGATCACGCCACCGAAATAGATGAAGAGCTCCCACGGGATCATTTTCTCGGTGGTCTTCCATTCAAGCACTCCGATTTTGGGAGCGAAGATCATCGTCGAAGCGGCGAACGCGACCATCGTCGAGTTGAAGCCATGATAGAAGTCGGTCGACCAGAAGACGAGGGCGAGGAGGAACCACAAGATTGCCTTCTTCTCCTGCACCGACATCTTGCCCATCGCCGCGAGTTCTTTGGTGATGTAGTCCATGCCTCCGGGGATCTCCTTCATCTCAGGGGGGAACATCCTGAGACAGAGCCACCCGGTGAATACCAGGACGATCAGATTGGTAGGAAGGGCCGCCAGGGCCCAGTAGCCCCAGGTGAGCTTGGCGGAGGCGCCGACTGCAACGAGCATCATGCCGATCGCAATCGGGTTGGGAATCGTGCCGGTCAGGAAGGCGGAGCCGGTGATGTTTGCAGTGAAGGTTTGCGAGAGGAAGAGGGCGCGGCCGAAGTTGCTCTTCCCCGGCTCGATCTCGTAGGCCTGCCCAATCCCCTGGACGATCGGAAGCATCGCGGCGGTGCGGGCTGTGTTCGAAGGGGTCAGGGGGGCGATCACGAGATTCGCGAACATGGAGGCCGCAACCGCGCCGCGGGGCGTGCGTCCGAGCGCCTTCATCATCAGCAGCGCAACGCGGCGCGCGACACCGGTGTGCGTCATCGCGATAGAAATGACGAATCCGGTGACAAGCATGAAGAGGGCCGCCGATCCGTACCCGCTCACCGCAAAATTGGCATTACGAACGAGCCAGCCGTTCTTCATGGCCCCCGTTGCGTTACCGACCCAGAAGTAGAGAACGGAGACGACAAAAAAGGCTGAGACAGCGAAGTTCACGGCGATCGTGACCCACATGACCACGGCAACTGCGAAGAGCGTGAGCAGCTTGTGCTGAGTCAACGTCATGCCGGCCGGCGTGGGGAGCATCCAGATCACGATGCCGAGCGCGAACCCCAGCACGACGCCGTATTTTTTGCCCCACGACTCAAACGAAAATTTTTGGCCAACATTGTTGGGCTGACTGGGAACCGGAACCTTAGCCGTCTCAACACCGTGCGATGCCATATCTGCTCCTTGTCCTTAGTGTTCGTCGCCAGCCGCACCCCGAATGTGATTTTCTGTCCCTAAAGTATAGGCAGTTCGCCCCAGAGTTCAAGCCGAATCGGAGCGGCGAATCCGCGGTTCCGAATTCAGGTAACATTGCCACGTCGCCGAACTGGCGCACATGGAGAGGTTTTCATGAAGGCTTGGGAATTAGTGAAGTTCGGGCCGGAGAAGAACTTGCGGATGGTTGAGCGTCCCGTGCCTGTTCCGGGACCAGGAGAAGTGTTGGTGCGCGTGCACGCAGTTTCGCTCAACTACCGCGACAAGGTGCTGGTCGAGGGCATCTACATGCCCAATCTGCCATTGCCATTCGTGCCCGCATCGGATGCTTGTGGCGAAGTCACCGCCGTGGGCGCAGGCGTCACCCGGGCTGCGGTCGGCGATCGCGTTACCGGCCAATACCGGGTGCGATGGATCGACGGCAAACCCGGGCCGGATGAAGTCGCTTTCTCGCTGGGCGGTCCGTTGCCGGGAGTGCTCGCAGAATATGTCCTGTGGCCGCAGGACGCGGTGGTAAAAGCGCCACCCCGCCTCAGCTTCGAGGAAGCGGCGACCTTGCCCATCGCCGGACTCACTGCCTGGTTCGCCCTTATGGAAGATGGCCGGCTCAAGGCAGGCGAATCGGTCCTGGTGCAAGGAACCGGCGGGGTGTCCCTGTTTGCCGTGCAGTTTGCCGCCATGGCCGGAGCGAGGGTGATCGTGACTTCCAGCAGCGACGAGAAGTTGGCCAAGGCGAAGCAATTGGGCGCCCACGAAACCGTCAACTACCGCACCACCCCAGACTGGGACAAGACTGTGCTGGAGTTGACCGGCGGACTCGGTGTCGATCACGTCATAGAGGTCGGTGGCGGCAAAACCTTCACTCGCTCGCTGAACGCGCTCGCCATAGAAGGGCATGTGGCTGTCGTCGGCTTCCTGGGAGGCATGGAGCTTAATGTCGATGCGCGCAGTTTGATTCGCAAGCGGGCGCGAGTCCAGGGAATCGCCGTGGGTCATCGGCGAGCATTCGAGGAGATGAATCGCGCCATCGAGATACACGGTCTGCGGCCCGTTATCGACCGCTGCTTTCCGTTCGCCGGCGTCAGGGAGGCGTTCAACTATCTCGACAAAGGAGCCTTCGGCAAGATTGTTATCCGTGTGGTCGAATAGGATTCAAAGCCGGAAACCCCACGCACCGCCCGCATCGGGGTGCTGGCGCGGCACCGCTCGCTGGGGCAATTGGGCCAACCTGGAGAGTGGTTCCTATGCGACCGATGCTAGTCTGAAGAATTACTGCTGGAGTTCTGTTCTGCTATTCCAGTGGCGTGGCCCTGCCCCGAAACTACGGACATCCGCTGCTGGGCTTTGAAATGAGAGGGGCACCGGTGAACTTGCTCCGCCATCTGGAGGTTCTCCGAGGATTTGCTCCCGGCAACCTTGCCGCAGTGAAGACACGTGGATACGATGATCCCATTTGGCGTTCGTCCACGGCAAAAACCACCAAGTCCTACGGGTTCAGCAGCCATCGGTCCTCCCTGGGCTCGAAAAGCACGCCACCTCGTTGAGTCGAGATGACAGCAAATCGACGCCAAGATGACAAAAATTCAATCTGGCACTAATAAGAGATGCAGTGTCGCTGACCAGAGCTGCTTTTTTTGTTGTCGATTTCTATTCTTAAGCCCATAAGGAATTGTTTATCCGACTAAAGTGTGGGCAGATAAGCACTCGCAGGAGGCAATCTACACCTTCTCCCGTGCCTTGCGAAAGTGTTCGAGGATGGCTTCGGCCTGACGCCGGCTGACGACCGCGCTAAGCGCCGCGGCATCAGCCTGTTGGATGGCCCGCACCGAGCCGAAGTGTTGCAGCAGGCGGCGGGTGGTCTGCTCGCCGATGCCCTCAATCTCGCGCAGCTCCGTTGCGCGGTCGCGTATTTGTCTGCGCTTGCGATGATAGGTAACGGCGAAGCGGTGCGCCTCATCGCGGATCTGCTGGATCAGGTGCAGCACCGGTGAATGGCGGTCGAGCACGACGGGCTCGTTTTCCTGTCCATAAACGTAAATAATTTCCTCGCGCTTGGCGATCGAAGCCAGTGGCTGCGCGATCAGGCCGAGCGCCTCCAGCGCCTCGGAGGCCGCGTGCAACTGTCCAATGCCGCCGTCGACGAGAATCAGTGAAGGCAGCGGCTTCTCTTCCTCGCAGAGCCGTTTGTAGCGCCGCGTCACCACCTCACGCATGGCGGCAAAATCGTCAACCCCATCGACGCTGCGGATGATGAATTTGCGATATTCCGAATTGCGCATCTTGCCGTCTTGCCAGACGACCATCGACGCCACGGTTTCCGCGCCTTGTATATGCGAGATGTCGAAACACTCGATGCGCTCGGGAAGCTCGGCGAGATTCAACGCATCCTGCAAAACACTCTTGAGCACGTCGGTGCGCGGCTTGAGCACGCGGAAGCGCTGGTCGTAGGACTGCCGCGCATTGTTGCCCACCAAGTCGATCAGGGAACGCTTTTCGCCGCGTTGCGGCACTTCGAGGTGAATGCGCGCCTCGCTTTTCGCCGAGAGTAACTCGGCCAAGACTTCGCGGTCCTCAAAATCGACGGGAACGTAAATGAAGCGAGGCACGTACGGCTGATCGACGTAGAGCTGCTTGAGCAGGGTGCTGAAAAACTCCCCGGTGTCGAAGCCGGTTGCCGCTTCCAATTCGCCGAGATCTTCCCAGAAGAACTCGCGGCGGTCGAGCACCTTCCCTCCCCGCATGTGGAAGAGGTTGACGGCCAGCATGTGATTTTCGAAATGGAAGTTGAGCACATCGGCATCGTCGCCCTCGGCGGAGGCCATGCGCTGCTTTTCCTGCAGTTGCTCGACCGTGGTGATGAGGTCTCGATACTTGGCAGCAAGTTCGAACTGCTCTTGCTCGGCGGCGCCTTGCATGCGCTCCCGCAGCGACCGCGAAAGGTCGGACTGACGGCCTTCCAGGAACATGCGCACGTCATTGACGGCTTCGGCGTAAGCCTGCGGCGTGGTAAGCCCGGCGACGCACGGGCCAAGGCATCGCTTAATGTAGTACTGCAAGCACGGACGCGCGTGGTCACGCGTGAGATCGACCTTGCAGGACGGAACCAAAAAATGCCGGTGGATGAGGTCGACGATACGGTAGGCAAGGTTCGCCGGAAAATATGGACCGTAATAGACCGAACCATCGCGCCTAAGCCTGCGCGTTACGTAGACGCGCGGAAATCGCTCGGCTGCCGTGAGCTTTACGTAGGGATAGCTCTTGTCGTCGCGCAGCAGAATGTTGTAGCGCGGCTTCTTCTGCTTGATAAGGTTGTTTTCGAGCGCCAGCGCCTCGCCCTCGTTGGCAACGACGATGTACTCGATATCCACGGCCTCGCGCAGCAGACTGCCGGTCTTGGCGTCTTCGGCAGCGCCGTCGAGAAAGTAGGATCGCACCCTGGCCCGCAGGTTTTTGGCCTTGCCGACATAAATGACCCGATCTTCGGCGTCCTTGTAGAGATACACGCCGGGATCGGTAGGCAACGTGCGTATTTTCTGGTTCAGGTCCACGTTGAGTAATGGGGCTCAGCGAAGGAACGGGTTGGTTTCGCGTTCTTCGCCAACGGTGGTCAGTTCACCGTGCCCCGGCACGACAACTGTTTCATCAGGCAGCGCCAGCACACTCTCGTGCAGCGAACGAATAATCTTGTCGTAAGATCCGCCGGGCAGATCGGTGCGGCCAATGCTTCCGGCGAACAACGTATCTCCTGCAACCAATCGTTTTTCAGCTTCGAAGTAGAGGCAAATCGAGCCTTCGGTGTGTCCCGGCGTGTGCAGCACCTTGCCCTCGATGACCCCGGCCTTGACCGTGTCGCCACTCGTAAGGCTCTGGTCAATATCCACTTTGCCGGGCGGGCGCATGCCGAGCCACGCCGCCTGCGTATCCAGCATGCGCAGCAGATTGGAGTCGTTCTGGTTCAGCAGAATGGGCGCGCCGGTGCGTTGTTTGAGCTTCATGGCGCCGCCGACATGATCGATGTGGGCGTGCGTCACCACGATCTGTTTCACCTGGAGCCCGTGACGCGTGACGATCTCCATGACCCCTTCGATGTCGTCACCTGGATCGATCACCATGGCCTCGTGGCTGTTCTCGTCGCCTACGATGGAGCAATTGCACTGCAACGGGCCGACGGGCAGAATTTCGTGAATCATGTATTCATCATACCGGACAAGGTAATCAGCCGGCGCAAGCCTTCGCCGAAAACGGTCTCCGGCGTGATGAGACTGAGCACGAGAAAGCAGCCTCCGCGAAAGTTGAAAAAGTGCCCCGGATGCACCAGCACGTTGGTTTTGCGGAGCAAGTCGAGCGCGAACTCCTCATCGGCACAGACGGCGGGAACCCGCAGCACGACGTACCAGCCCCCTTCGACGCGCAGGCGATGACAAAGCTGTTGCCGCGAAAGTTGCTCGTCCAACTCGGCAAGATTGTTGCGAATTCGCTGGCCGAGTTGCCGCTGGACGGAGTGCCTGACCTCCAGCAGCGCCGCCGTGGCCAGCTGCACGGGCGCATTGGGTGATAGATAGGTGTCGGCGATGACTTCCAGCCTGTTCATGGCATCGGCGGCCAAGTCCACGGGCCCACTGCAAGCGATCCAAGCCATCTTCATCTGCGGCAGACCGCTGATTTTCGACAGCCCGCTCAGGGCAAAACTCAAGGCACCGATGTTGCCGGCGAAGCTGAGCCGCTCACCGGATTCGACGTTGTAGTCCAGAAAAACCTCGTCGGCGATCAGCGCCAGTTGATGCTCGCGGCAGAGGACGTTGAGCCGTTCGAGTTCCCATCGTTTGGCGTAAGAGCCCGTTGGATTGTTGGGCTGCACCACGAGCACCGCCCGCGAACGCGCGCTGATGCCGCGGCGTAAGGATTCAAACTCAATCTGCCAACCCTCGTCGTATACCAACTCAAACGGAACCAGGCGAATGTCCTGGAGATCGGCCAAAAACTCGAACAGCGGATAACTCGGGCTCGGGACCAGCACCTCGTCGCCCGGGTCGCAGAGCAGGCGGAAGCAGTAAGAGTAGGCTTCGCTGGTGCTGACCGTCAGGATCAGGCGCTCGGGATCGACGCCGATTCCCTGCTGGGCGTAGTAGTTCGCCACGGACTGGCGCGCCGTGAGCAAGCCTTTTGCGGCAGGCTCATAAGACAGGGCGCGCTCGTCGGCCAAGGCGCATGCGATCTGCCGCGCGGGATACTCTAGACCGACGCATGTCGGATTTGATGCCGTCAAGTCCAGCAGCTCTTGACCACTCCCGCCGTGCTCCTTAAGCGCGAGGGTGAGCGCATTCGGCGACAGGTCCCAGTTGGTACGTCGGGCAAACATTCGGACTCCAATCTATCATTCCCAGACCACGGAGATGGCTTCGGCACACCATTTCGCCCTGTTTGGCGCGGCCGGGGATGTACCAACATGATGCCCCTTCGTCACCGCGAAAAATGCCCATCTTGCAGGAAACAGGGATAAAATACACCCCAGCGAGTTACATCAGAGCGGTTGCGGCCTGCACGGCCTATTAGGGCTTGGTAAGGCGCGCAAGAACTTACGCCGGGGGAAGCCGATGAATGCTCTTATGCGATGCACGATCATACTGGTCCTCAGCATGGGCGCATGTACTCTGCTTGCGCAGAGCCTGGGCGAGGTGGCACGCGAAACCCGCAACGCGCCTCACCCGCGCGCCAAAACAGTGGTGACTAACGACGAGATTCCTTCGGTCGATACCATGAAGACCACACCTGCCGCCGCGAAAAACAATGCAGCGGAAGGGGCTGAAGGTAGCGACGACAAGGCCAAACCCAAGACCGAGAGCAAAGCAGGCAGCGAGAAAGATGCCGCCAAAGCGCCTGAGGCAGGATCGGCTGCCAGCGAACTGGCGAAAAAAGACGAAGAGCAAAAGGAGTGGAACAGCAAAGTTTCGCTTCAGCGGGAAAAGATCTCGCTTCAGGAGCGGGAACTTAAATTGGCGGAGCAAGAGTTTCAGCAAAAACAAATCGCTCACATGGGCGATGTGAACGCGCGCGTCAACAATCAGCAGCAATATGCCGAGGCGGAGAGGCTCGACCGGGAGGAGCTCACCCAGAAACAACAGAAATTGAACGAGGAACGCGAGAAGCTTAACAGCATGCAGGAAGAGGCCCGGCACGCTGGCGTCAAACTCCCCGACTGAATCTCTGTTTTTCCCTGACCTTATTTTCCTGATCTTATCGAATCAAAAGGCTCGCCGATCAAGCGAGCCTTTGCTGCGCGGTGCCGACCCTCAATTCTTGGGCGCCCCGGCTGCTGGCGCGGAGTCGGCCGCCTGTGGACGCTGGGCCGCTTCAGGTACGGGAGCAGGCAGTTTGGAGAGCGCCTTGCGGGCCTCTTTAGCGTGCGGTCCGGCCGCCAGAAGCTTCAGATATGCCTCGTACCCGACTCGCGCCTCCTGAAGGCGTCCGATCTTCTCGAAGCTCTCGGCGGACTTGAAGGTCGCTTCGGCATCATCGGGCTTCCAGTGCAGAGCCTCCTGGTAGCGGCTGAGCGCAGCTCTGTAGTTCTCCCGCTTGAAATAAAAATCTCCAACTTCAATGGCCTTCTGCGCCCTGTGAGGGTTGTAGGAACGCAACTCCAGTACGTCGTCGGCAACCCCGCTATTCGGATGCGCTTTGGCGTCGCCCATGGGAGGGCGGAGGTCTATCTTTGTGTCCTTGCTGGAACTCTCACCAGTGGCACCCAGCAAACGCGGAGGGGCACTGTCCTCGGGCGGAAGCTTCGTGGTTCTCTGCTGTTTGGCTGGCAACTGTGCGGGGAAATCCTCGGGAGGATATTGCTGCGCCGTCGCCCAACCGGTCAGCAAAACCCAGACCATTGCGGCCATCACTCGCTTCATGGACTTATTGTAAGTCAGCGGCTTTCCCGCTGGCGAAGACGGAATCGCCGAACCGTTTTTTGTTCCTGGCCTTCCATCTCCACCTGGAGTTCAGCATTCGCCGCCAGCGCGCCGCCGATCCTAAGCCCTGCCATACCCGCAAGATCGGTTACAGGCTCGGAAATCAGCTTGGGAGGAAGCGCGCTTTCCGGCTCATTCAGAAAGCATCTGAGCCTCACATCGCGCATGGGAACTCCGGCGCGGGTGACCTGGAAGCCCAGGACAAGTTCCGCGTCTTCGCGCCGGGCGCTCGTACAGCGCAAGCTGAAATTCAGGTCGGGAGTCTCCGTCCGTGCCACTTCCAACTGCCCTGCGCGAATAGACTCCACCACGGACCGGTGCTGCAGGCGCAAGACCTCCTGCACAGATTGCGTGTCTTTGTCGTGTTCCGATAGGCTCGAACGCTTGGTGATGCAGTGTCCTTTGACGAACACCTGAGTCTCGAGCTGTCGCCCGCTACCCCGCGCTTCGCTCTGGACGTGATAGACCGTGTCGCCTAGGCGGATCTCGGTGTTATATCCAAAGATCACAAGTTCTCCGGGCGGCAAGACCATTGGGGAAGGTACGAAACGATTGTCGAACAGTTCCCGATTCCTGCAAAGCACTTTCTTGCCATGTCGCAAGAAAAATTGTTGTCTCGATGGATTACTCAGTCGAATGCCGAGTGCCCGCCCATGAAACATGCTCTGGTTGACCGTGCGTTCTTGACTACTAGGACGCCTGAAATCTACACTCAAGTGTTCGCCTTAGGTTGCTCATGGCCGGGGTGGGCGGGTTCTATGCCAGATAACTATTTTGTGCGGTACATTCCGCTTCTGCTTCACGTGCTCATCGCCAGCGGACTGGCTGGCGCCATCGTTCTGTTATCGACTTTGGTTGGCCAGCACAAGCACAACCGAGTCAAGATGTCTCCGTATGAATGCGGTATGCTGCCCATCGGGGATGTCCGGCAGCGCTTTTCCGTGAAGTTTTACCTGGTCGCGATGTTATTCATCCTGTTCGACGTGGAAGCGGTTTTCCTGTACCCCTGGGCGATACTCCTTAAGGAGCTGAAGATGTTCGGCTTCTGGGAGATGGTCGTGTACATCGCGATTGTGCTGGTCGGCCTGTTTTACATCTGGAAAAAGGGCGCGCTCGATTGGAATAAGCCGACCAGGAATGAGGTCCTGTAAACCTGATGGCACTGGCTCCTGCGATTACCGATCTTCAACAACTTAAAGACCGTCCGGCGCTGGCCAAGTTGCTCTCCTGGAAGATCGACGCGGTCACTGGCGCGAAATTCGATCGCGACGAACTGACGATCTGGGTGCGCCGCGAATCATTGCGCGATGCCTGCGCACTGCTTCGGGACGACGCAGCCACCACTTTCAACTTTTTCTCCGACGTCACCTGCGTCGACTGGTATCCGGAGGAACCGCGTTTCGAGGTCGTCTATTCCCTGCTTTCGATGTCGCGCAAGGAGCGCATCCGTATCAAGGTCAAATTGAATTCGGCCGATCCAGGCGTGGATTCACTCACCGACCTTTGGCCCGGTGCAAATCCCTTCGAACGCGAAATCTTCGACCTGTTCGGAGTCCGTTTTTACGGCCATCCATATCTCCGCCGCATCATGATGCCCGAGGACTGGAAGGGCCATCCGCTGCGCAAGGACTATCCAGTTGAGGGGTACCGTTAATGGCCACCAAGTTCAGCGATCTTGAGCCGGTCGTCGAGGTCATCGGGGACGACCGTACGATGGTCCTCAACATGGGGCCGCAGCACCCTTCTACGCACGGTGTGCTCAGGCTCCTGCTGGAACTCGATGGCGAAACCATCGTCCGTATCCGCCCTGACATCGGCTTCCTGCATACCGGAATTGAGAAGACTTGCGAGGCCAAGTTCTACCAGCAAGTTGTGCCGCTCACCGACCGCATCGACTATCTCTGTCCGATGACCAACAATCTGGCTTACGTGCTGGCGGTCGAGAAGCTTCTCGGGCTGGAGATTCCAAAGCGCGCGCAGTGGATTCGCGTTCTGCTGAACGAGTTGACGCGTCTCAACTCACACCTGGTCTGGCTGGGGACGCACGCCATGGACGTTGGCGCCATGACCGTGTTCCTTTACTGCTTCCGCGAGCGCGAGAACATTCTGCGCCTCTTCGAGATGGTCAGCGGCCAGCGGATGATGACCTCGTACTTCCGTGTCGGCGGTCTGGCGCTAGAAGTTCCGCTGGGATTCTTTGACCACGTGAAGCGCTTCATCGACGCTTTTCCGGGTCATATCGACCAGTATGAAGACCTGCTGACGCAGAATCCTATCTGGACAGGGCGGACGAAAGGCGTAGGAAAGATCACCTACGAGGATGCTATCGCGCTCGGTCTAAGCGGCGGCGTTGCCCGCGGAAGCGGCGTAGATTGGGACTTGCGTCGCGACATGCCGTATTCGAGCTATGACCAGTTCGATTTCAAGGTTCCGACCGCGACCGAGGGAGACGTATTCGCGCGTTATGCCATCCGCGTGCAGGAGATGCGGGAATCGGCCAAGATTGTTCAGCAGGCGCTGGCCGGCATGCCCGAGGGTCCGATTAAGGCCGATGCTCCCAAGGTCGTGCTGCCTGACCGCGAAAAAATGAAGACCCAGATGGAGGCCCTCATCTATCACTTTAAGATTGTGACCGAGGGATTCACGGTACCGGCAGGCGAGGTTTACCAGGGAGTTGAGTCGCCGCGGGGTGAAATGGGGTACTACATTGTCAGCGACGGCACCGCGAAGCCGTATCGCGTGCACATGCGCAGCCCGTCTTTCGCTAATCTGAATGCTATTTTGCCGATGTGCCAGGGGCAACTGATCGCCGACGTTGTGGCGGCAATCGGCAGCATCGATATCGTGCTGGGAGACGTTGACCGATAGAAGTGTCGCGCGTGGGGCGCGGAAACAGTTCCACCGCCGCCGGGATGCCGGAGATGGGAACTCTGAACGATGAAATTTTCTGACGAACTGGAAGCGCGCTTTGCGGACATGCTTACGCATTACCCGATCAAGCGCTCGGTTCTTGTCCCCTTTCTGCTTTACGTGCAGGACGAGCTGGGCTGCCTGACCGACGACGCGATCCAGGAGATTGCCGGCCGCCTGGAGATTACTCCGCTCGAGGTGCGCAACGTCATCAGCTATTATTCCATGCTGCGGACCAAGCCCGCCGGCAAATATAACGTGCAGGTCTGCACCAACATTTCGTGTCTGCTGCGAGGCGGCGAAGAAATTCTTGAGCACGCGAAGAAAAAGCTTGGCGTGGCCCAGAATCATGGGATTACCCCCGACGGCATGTTTTCCGTGGAAGAGGTGGAGTGCATTGGAGCGTGCAGTTGGGCTCCCGCCATGCAGGTCAACTACGACTTCCACGAAAACCTTACGCCTGAAAAGGTGGACGAGATCATCGAGGCGTACCGCGAGAAGGCAGCGAAATAGCAGAATAGGAAGCGAGCGCAGGTAATACTGAGAACCGGTTCATGGCATATCTGGTTTCACATCCCGACGAGGTCAAAATCATTTCCCGGCGCTTTGGCATGGGCGCCACCGACATTGACCGCTATCTCGAACTCGATGGCTACAAGGCCGTGCAAAAGGCGCTCCAGATTGGACCGGAAGCAATCATCAACGAGATGAAGGTGTCCAATCTGCGTGGGCGCGGCGGCGCTGGGTTCCCCACGGGCATGAAATGGTCCTTCGTCCCGAAGGAATCCGCCAAGCCCAAGTACGTGCTCTGCAACGGTGATGAGTCCGAACCTGGAACCTGCAAGGACCGCCTGATCTTCGAACACGACCCTCACGCAGTGATCGAGGGGGTGATGATTGCCGCCATTGCCATCAACTCGCACAAGGGTTACATCTACATTCGCGGAGAGTATCGCTACCTGCTGGAAATCATGCAGAAGGCCATCGCCGACGCTTACGCGAAGGGCTTTCTCGGGAAGAACATTTTCGGCAGCGGTTACGATCTGGACATCTACTGGCACGGCGGCGCCGGCGCCTACGAAGTTGGAGAGGAATCCGCACTGATGGAGTCGCTTGAGGGCAAGCGCGGGGTGCCGCGCATCAAGCCGCCATTCCCTGCTGTCGTCGGGCTCTGGGGCGGCCCCACGGTCATCAATAACGCAGAGACCTTGGCAACCGTGCCGCACATCATGCTGATGGGAGGTCAGAAATACGCCGAGGTAGGCACGCCCAGGAATGGCGGTACACGCCTGTTCTGCCTCAGCGGACACGTTGCCAAGCCGGGAGTCTATGAGCTGCCGATGGGCTACAACCTCAAGCAGATGATCTATGAAGTTGGCGGCGGCATTGCCAACGGGAACAAACTCAAGGCTGTCGTCCCCGGCGGATCGTCGGTTCCCGTGCTTAAGGCCAGCGAGATTGATGTGGCGATGGACTTCGATGCGATGATGAAGGCCGGCACCATGCTCGGCTCCGGCGGCGTGGTGGTCCTCGACGACCAAACCTGTATTGTCAAGTTCGCGTTGCGCACCATGCAGTTCTACCAGCATGAGAGCTGCGGCTGGTGCATCCCCTGTCGCGAAGGGACTGACTGGCTGCGAAAAACATTGCGACGGTTCCATGCCGGAGGCGGAGTCGCGAAGGATATCGATAACATGCAATATTTGGCCGAGAACATGATGGGACGCACGTTCTGCCCCTTGGGCGACGCCGCAGCCATGCCGACCATAGGCTTTATTACCAAGTTCCGCAACGAATTTGAGGATCACCTTGAGGGCCGCCCCTGTCCGTACGAGAAAGCGAGCGCCGAAAATCGGGTTCCAGTGGAAGCACACTGAGGAAGAGTCGAGAATGACTGAGCAAAGCGCACCCGCAGTTTCAACAACCGGCGATAAGGAAATCCTGATTGCACGCTTGCAAGATAGCCGCAACCGGTACTTCTGCGCATTCCACGGAGTGCTCGATAGCAGTTCATCCTGGCGCAGGACTCCAGGCACCTGGTCCATACTGGAGTGCGCGGAGCATATCGCGGTTGCCGAGGAGAAGATGCTTAAGGCATGGGAGAAGCTGGCTGCGCCGGGCACGTCGGACCGGGCGAATGATGCTGCTGTTTTGGCGGTCGCCCACGACCGCACGCAGAAGGCCAAGGCTCCCGAAAACGTTGAGCCGAAGGGCCGCTGCGAGAGCCTGTTCGACGCGCTCGAACGCTTCCGCCTGGCGCGCGAGCGCACTTTGCAGGTTGCGGAGAGCGTCTCGCTGGAAGAGCTCCGCGCCAAGGTTGTGCCGCATCCGCACAGGGGAATGCTGGACGGCTACCAGTGGCTGACGCTCATGGCAGTGCATCCCGAGCGCCACGCCTTGCAGGTGGAAGAAATCAAGACAGACCCAGAATTCCCGTCTGGTCAGCATCCGTAGGCTGTGCCCCAACAAGCCAACCAAGGGCTTGTCGGGGGAGCTGGTGAATTTTTCATGGCAGACGCACCCAAACTCGTAAAGATTACCGTCAACGGCAAAGCCTTATCGGTTCCCGCCGGTACGCTGCTGATCGATGCCTGCAAGAACACTGGCATCGAAGTTCCTTCGTTCTGCTATTACCCTGGGCTGTCGCTACAGGGCGCATGCCGCATGTGTCTGGTGGAGATCGAAAAGCTGCCGAAGCTCCAGACGGCGTGTACCACGCAGGTTGGCGAAGGCATGGTCGTGCACACCGAAACCGAAAAGGTTGTGCAGGCACGCAAGAGCATGCTCGAATTGCTGCTTGCCAATCATCCGCTGGATTGTCCTGTTTGCGACGCCGGAGGCGAGTGCGAGTTGCAGGACATGACGTTCAAGTACGGGGCGTCGGAATCGAAGTTCATCGACATCAAGAGCCACCGTGACGAGCAGCAATGGTCCCCGGTCGTTTTCTTCGACCGCCCACGCTGCATTTTGTGCTATCGCTGCATACGCGTTTGCGGTGAGGGCATGGACGTGTGGGCGCTGGGCATCCAGAACCGCGGCCAGAGTTCGGTCATCGCTCCCAACAAAGGCGACCACCTCGAGTGCGAGGAGTGCGGCATGTGCATAGACATCTGTCCGGTCGGCGCACTCACCTCGGGGCTTACCGGTACAAAACACGCCCGTGGGAGATGAACCACGTCGGCACCGTCTGCACGCACTGCGGCGATGGCTGCCTCACGACGCTTGGCTGCCGCCGTAGCGATACCGGCATGAACATCGTGCGCGGAGACAATCGCGACAAGAGCGGCATCAACGGCGACTTTCTTTGCATCAAGGGGCGCTACGCCTTTGATTTCGTCAACCATCGCGACCGCATCAAGGAACCAATGGTGCGCCGCGATGGCAGATTTGTCCCCGTTGCATGGACGGAAGCCATCGATACGGTTGCCCGCAACTTTCGCGAGATCATTGCGAGCCACGGCCCGCAATCGGTCGGGGTTATTGGTTCCAACCGCACCACGAACGAAGAAAACTATCTGCTTCAGAAGTTCGCGCGTCTGGTGCTGGGGACCAACAATATCGACCATCACCGCACGGCGGATTACCCATCTTTCGTCAAAGCTCTCGCCGAGAATAATGCGAAGACGGCAAGCATGCGCGATGTCTTCCAGGCGCAGGCGATCCTGCTGGTCGGCAACGATCCGACCAATCAGCATCCGCTACTGGCTTGGCATATCCGCAACAACGTGCGCCTGCATCGCGCCAAGTTGCACGCCGTCAACTCGCAACCGATTAAGCTCGGCAGACAGGCGGCCAGCTTCACGCAAATTCCGGCGGGAAGTGAAGGCAAGTTCGCCCAATACCTTGCTGGAGATGATTCCGCCGCGCAAGCCATTACCGGAATCGCGCCTGAAGCGCTCGCCAAACTGCGCGACACCCTCCGGGCCGAGCCGGATTTGGTGATTATTTTCGGCTCCGAACTTCGCGGTGACGACATAGCGGCCCTGGTACGATTCGGCGCCGCTCAGCAAGCGCGATTCATCTGCCTCGGCGATTATGCAAACTCGCGCGGGGCCGCCGATATGGGTCTCTATCCTGACCTGCTGCCCGGCTATGCGCCGCTTGCTTCCGGCTCAATTTTCGACAGTGATTGGGGAGGGAGAATTCCGGCGCAGCCCGGCTTGAGTCTTCCCCAGATGCTCGACGCAGCTCGCGATCTCAAGCTGCATGCCCTGTATGTGGTCGGCTCCAACCCGGTTGCGCGTTACACGGTGGACCCATTTGTTCTGCACGCGCCTTTTCTAGTGGTTCAGGATATGTTCATGACGGAAACGGCGATGCTGGCGGACGTGATCCTGCCGGCGGCGAATGCCTACGAGAAGGCCGGCACGTTTACCAACACATGCGGCGATTTGCAATTGTTGAAGAAAGCGGGCGATGTTGCGTCCGTCAAGAGCGACTTCGAAATCATCGTGCGTATTGCTGAAAAGATGGGCTTCGACGTCCGCAAGCTCGTGCCGTTCGGCGTCGGCATACGCGCGGATTTCGGCCAGACGCGCGGGGCTCAGTCGGGAGAGGCCGACCAGCATGCGGTTTGGCTTCATGCCCGCGGGCTCGAACCAAGGGTATCGCCGTTCGATCCGATAGCAGTGCTCGACGAGATTCAGCGCTTGGTCCCCGGCTACGATGTCTCCCGCCTGGGATTGCTGGCCGGCAACGATCAACAGACTCGACTGGTGAACATTCAACTGGCGGGGATTCAGAGTCACCCGGAATGGATCGTTCCCTCGCGTGACGAGCTGTTTACCTCCGGTACGCTCAGCCGTTATTCAAAGACGCTGAACTCAGTGATCGAGAATAAGAGCAAGGATCGGGTCGACACCGAAGTTGTGGCTGACTGACCATTCGGCTGCTTGCGGCAATGGGTTTGTATTCGCGGATTTGCTGCTTCACAAACGAACGATCAGTGAGTGCGGAAAGCTGCGCGAAGTAAGTTTGTTTCTGGGAACGCATGATTCAATGAATGTTGGAATATTTTTGCTCGTCGCCATCATCAAGATCGCCATTACCGTCGGCGTGCTGCTGACGATTGTGGCCTATTCCGTCTGGCTGGAGCGGAAGGTGGTGGGCCACATGCAGAACCGCTGGGGACCTACCCGCGTCGGTCCGTTCGGCCTGCTGCAGCCGCTCGCTGACGGCATCAAGTTCATCCTGAAGGAAGACTTGACGCCCCCTTATGTCAACCGGACTCTGTTCATTCTGGCTCCAATGCTTTCTCTGGTCATGGCGCTGACCTCGATTGCGCTTGTGCCGATTGGGCCCAACATCACCATTGGTAGCGTGACGACTCCGATTCAGATTACCGGAGTCGAGACGGCGAGCAATCAGCCGGCCGACATTGGCATCGGCTTGTTGATCATCCTTGGCGTCACCTCGCTTGGTGTTTACGGCATCGCGCTCGCGGGATGGTCGTCCAACAGCAAGTACTCGCTGCTCGGCGCTTTACGCGCCAGTGCGCAAATGGTGAGCTATGAGGTTGCGCTCGGGCTGTCGCTGGTGGGTGTGCTGATGGTTTCCGGCTCGTTCAGTCTGCGAACCATTGTCGAGAGGCAACTAGGCAGTCCGTGGCACTGGAACATCTTTGGTGGCGGCTGGCAATTCGTGGCGTTCTTCATTTATCTGATGGCGGCCTTTGCTGAAACTAACCGCATTCCATTCGATCTCCCCGAAGCGGAGACCGAACTCGTGGCCGGTTATCACACGGAATACAGCTCGATGAAGTTTGCCATGTTTTTCATGGCCGAGTACGCCAACATGGTGACCGTGGCCTGCCTGGCGTCGGTCATGTTTCTGGGCGGATGGAGCGGACCTGTATTCGGGCCGCCGATCCTGCAATCGCTGCTGCCGATCCTGTGGTTTTTGGCGCGCGTGTTTTGTTTTGTTTTTCTGTATATCTGGGTGCGCGGCACGTTGCCGCGCTTCCGCTACGATCAACTGATGGGATTCGGCTGGAAGTTTCTTCTGCCGCTCTCAATCGCCAACATACTTGTCACCGGGCTGATTGTGGCCCTGCGGGCATAGACGATCACCCCAGCGAGCAAAGCTCGCCGGGGGCCCCACGCGGATGTGGAACCGATGCTGCACCTTGTTTTATTTCTGATCTTCGCGGCGCTGTGCGTGGGAGGAGCGATTAACCTCCTGGTGCAGCGCCATCCGATCAACAGTGCGCTCTCCCTTGTGCTCGTCACGGGCTCGCTCGCTTTGATTTATCTGCTCCTCGGCGCTGAGTTCGTTGCCGCCATTCAGATCATCATCTACGCGGGAGCGGTGATGGTGCTGTTCATTTTTGTCATCATGCTGCTCAATGCCGGCGTGGAGGAAGAAACCAGAGGCAGCCGGGTGGCAATCCTGCTCGGCGTGCCTGGACTGATTCTGGGAATTTCCGCCGCCGTCTGGGTACTGGTCACGAGCAAGGCCGGCCTCGGTTCGGTCGCCATTGGCCAGCTACACGGCACAGCGCCCAACATGGGGCGACTCCTCTTTAGGGATTTCCTGCTGCCGTTCGAGGTGACCTCGGTGCTGATCCTGATCGCGATTATGGGCGCCGTAGTTCTGGCCCGGAGGGAAAGCGACTAATGGTGCCGGTTTCCTATTATCTTGTGCTGAGCGCGATCCTGTTTGCCTGCGGAGTTGCGGGCTTTCTCATCAAGCGCAACATCATCACCATCTTCATGTCGATCGAACTGATGCTGAACGGGGTGAACCTTGCCTTCGTGACCTTTGCCGCGCAGTGGCAAGCGCTGAGCGGCTACATCTTCGTTTTTTTCGTGATGGTAGTGGCCGCTGCTGAAGCCGCCGTTGGATTTGCGATCATCATTGCCGTTTTCCGCACGCGAGAGACACTGAACGTCGACCGCGTGAATTTGCTGAAACTATGAGTCTAGATCTCTGGTTGATCCCGGTTTTGCCCGCCGCTGGCGCCGCCATCAATGGATTGTTCGGCCGGCGGTTCTCGAACAAGATGGTGAGCACCGTCGCGTTGGCCTCGACGGCGGCATCTTTCGCCTGGGCGCTGCTGGCGGCTATACGCATGCTCGGCATGCCAGCCGATCAGCTCCCCCACATCGAACGAATCGGGATCTGGCTGCGCAGCGGCAACTTCGTGGTGGAGTACGGCTTCTATCTCGATCATCTCTCGATGATCATGATGCTGGTGGTCACCGGCGTCGGTTTTCTGATTCATGTCTACTCGGTCGGGTACATGGGGCACGAGGGCGGATACTACCGCTTCTTCAGCTACCTGAACCTGTTCATGTTCTTCATGCTCACGCTGGTGCTGGCGAACAACTACCTGCTCATGTTCGTCGGCTGGGAGGGTGTGGGCCTCGCCTCCTATTTGCTGATCGGCTTTTTCTTTCTGCGCGATTCGGCGGCGAACGCCGGAAAGAAAGCGTTCATCACCAATCGCGTCGGCGATTTTGGCTTCCTCATTGCTTTGTTCCTGCTGGTCAAACACTTCGGCACGCTCCAGTACACGGACGTATTCCACAAGGTTGCGGAGTTCTCGCCCGGCATCGAGAGCGAAGCCGGTCTGCTGACTGCTATCGCACTGCTCATGCTGGTCGGCGCGACAGGTAAATCGGCACAGATTCCTCTCTATGTGTGGCTTCCTGACGCCATGGAAGGTCCGACGCCGGTCTCCGCGCTGATCCACGCGGCCACCATGGTTACCGCCGGTGTTTACATGATTGCGCGCTCGAACGCCATTTTCAGCCGGTCGACGATTGCTCTTGCGGTCGTCGCCATCATCGGTTGCCTGACCTCATTCTTTGCCGCAACCATCGGAATCACGCAGACGGATATCAAGCGAGTGCTCGCCTACTCCACGGTTTCGCAGCTCGGATACATGTTCATGGCCTGCGGCGTGGCTGCGTACTCGGCGGGTATTTTCCACCTGATGACGCACGCATTTTTCAAGGGGCTGCTCTTCCTCGGCGCCGGCTCGGTGATTCACGCCGTGGGCGGCGAACAGGATATGCGCAAGATGGGCGGCCTGAAGAAGTACGCTCCTTATACATTTTGGACCATGCTGATCGCCACTTGTGCCATCTCCGGAATTCCTGGGTTCTCGGGTTTCTTCTCCAAGGATGAAATCCTCTGGCAGTCTTTCTCCAGCCCGCATGGAAGCTGGGTGCTCTGGCTGTTCGGCGTCATTTCGGCGTTCATGACCAGCTTCTACATGTTCCGCTTGCTGTTCATGACTTTCTATAACGAATACCGCGGCGCATTGGGCGAACAGCACACGCCAACCCCAGCCTCGGCCGAACACGCCGGACACACACATGAAGTTCCCATGGGTGGCCAGAGGGCGGTTGCGCAGGCTCCCCCTGCCAGTGCTCACGATCACGGAGGCGGCCATGGAGAACCGCACGAGAGTTCCTGGGTGATGGTGGTTCCGCTTGTGCTGCTTGCAGTGCTGTCGATCGTCGGCGGCTACGTGGGTGTCCCAAAGGCGCTTCATGGCAGCAACGAGATCGAGCACTTTCTTGCTCCGGTGATGCCCACCATCACGGCGGAAGCGGCGGCCACTGCGCACGGGGGCACGCATCCTGAGCAGGAGCATTCGCAGGCCTCCGAGGACAGCTCGCTGGAGTTGACGCTGACAGGCGTCTCGGTGGCAGTTGCCTTCGCGGGCCTCGGTCTGGCTTGGCTTTTGTACGTCAAGCGGCGCGACCTGCCGGCCAAAATCACCGATTCGCTTGGCGGCCTTTATACGGCAGTCCTGAACAAGTATTACGTCGACGAGATCTACGGCGCTGCCATCATCGGCCCGCTGATTGCTTTCTCCACTCGCGTGCTCTGGCGCGGAATCGACGCCACGCTGATTGACGGAAGCGTAAACGGCGGTGCTCGGGGCGTGCGTGACATCGGCGATTCGCTACGTCACCAGCAATCCGGAAATATCCGCGCTTACGCAGGCTGGGTTACGGCCGGAGCGGCGGTCGTCATCCTATATATGGTTTGGATGGGAACGCGATGATAGCTGCAAGTGTCAACCCGTACATTCTCACGCTGGTGACGTTTGTTCCCCTGTTCGGGGCGCTGCTGCTCGCGTTGTTTCCCCGGCGTGATCGCGACATCCGCGGCTTTGCCCTGCTGGTCAGCATCGTCACGTTCCTGTTTTCGCTCCATCTGCCCTGGTATTTCCGCGAGCAGGTCAAGCTCGCACAGCCGCACCTGATCGCCGGTCAAACACTGACTCCGCCGGGCCTCTCGCTGGCGTATGAAGTCGACAAGTCCTGGATCACAACGCCTAACATTCATTACCACCTGGGCATCGACGGCATCTCGCTCTGGCTGGTACTGCTCACAACGTTCCTGGTTCCCTTGTGCGTGATGATCTCGTGGCGCTCGATCCACGACCGGGTGAAGGAATTTTTCATTCTGCTGCTGGTGCTGGAAACGGCGATGATCGGCGTATTCGTGGCGCTCGATCTTTTTCTGTTTTACTTCTTTTGGGAAGCAACTCTGATCCCCATGGCCTTGCTGATCGGAATGTACGGCCACGAGCGGCGGGTTTATGCGGCGGTCAAGTTCTTCCTGTTCACCATGGTTGCGTCGGTCTTTATGCTCGCCGCAATCATCTGGCTCTATGCCAACAGTGGCACCTTCGATTTCGTGACGCTGCAAGCGCTGTTGCAGGCCGGCGCGTTGCCGGGAATGGAGCACGCCGCACAGTGGCTCTTCCTTGGTTTCTTTATCGCGTTTGCAGTCAAGGTGCCGCTCTTCCCGCTGCACACATGGCTTCCCGACGCGCACGTCGAAGCACCAGCCGCCGGGTCCGTTCTTCTGGCTGCCGTACTGCTGAAGATGGGCACGTATGGCCTGTTGCGATTCAATGTCGGGTTGTTTCCGGAGCAGGCCCGCCGCAACGCTGGGTGGATCGCGGTCCTGGCAATCATCGGAATCATCTACGGTGCGCTGGTTGCCATGGTGCAGCCGAACATGAAGAAACTGATCGCCTATTCTTCCATCAGCCACCTTGGGTTGGTAGTGCTCGGCATCTTCAGCTTCACCACGGCCGGAGTTGACGGCGCTGTATATCAAATGTTGAATCACGGCATCTCGACCGGCGCGCTGTTTATCCTCTGCGGCATCATCTATGAGCGGCGGCACACCTACGAAATCGCGCAGTACGGCGGCTTAGCCACGCCGATGCCAGTCTATGCGACCTTCTTTCTGGTGATCACCTTGTCTTCAATAGGCTTGCCGCTGCTGAACGGTTTCATCGGCGAATACCTGATCCTCAGCGGATCATTTCAGGCGAAGGCTTGGTGGGGCGTGCTGGCGGCCAGCGGTGTGATCTGGAGCGCCTGCTATCTGCTCTGGCTCTACCAGCGTCTTTTCTACGGAGTTATCACGAACCCCGTAAATGCCGCGTTGCCCGATCTCGACCGGCGCGAGCGCAGCTGCCTGTGGCCGCTTGCGCTTGCCGCGCTGGTCATGGGCGTCGCTCCCTCGCTATGGATGAACCGCATCGACCAGTCTGTCGCCCAGATGCTCGCACCTTTCCAAAAGCAGGTAGCTGCTCAGGCGCAGCACAGGGCGCAACCAAGTGCAACCAAGGCCGGTCAAGAGGCGCAAGCGCGGCACTCAGCGGCAATTTCGTTTGAGAAAGCAAGCCAGGTGAACGGCCGATGATACCCGGCATCGACTACATTCGAATCCTTCCAGAAATCGTGCTTTCGGCCTTCGGCATGATCGTCATGGTGGCAGACCCGCTGCTGCCCGAGTATGAAAGCCGCAAGTCAATGGGGTTCGTCTCGGCTCTCGGATGCGTCTGTGCCCTCTGCGCCACCTTTTATCAAGCGGCATTTCCCGGCACGGCGTTTTTCAACATGGTGCGGGTCGATGGCTTCAGTGTGTTCTTCCACATTGTCGTCATCGCGGTCGCATTGCTCACGACACTCAGTTCGCTCGAATACCTGGAAGTGCAGAAGATTCGCCTGGGCGAGTACTACGGCCTGATCCTGCTCGGCACGGTCGGCATGTGCCTGATGTCCTCAGCCATTGAGTTGGTGCTTATCTTTATCGCCCTTGAGATTTCTTCCATCGCGACATACGTTCTGGCGGGATTCCGCCGCCGCGTCGCCAGCAGCGCGGAGTCGTCCCTCAAATACTTCCTGTTGGGCTCGTTTGCGACCGCGTTCTTCCTTTACGGCGTCGCACTCATGTTCGGCGCCACCGGCTCCACGAATGTCGACCAGATTGCCGCCGCACTGCGCAACGGCGCGCCCAGGCTGGCATATCTGGCTATGGCAATGATGTTCGTGGGTCTCGGATTCAAAGTCGCTACCGCGCCATTCCAGGTGTGGACTCCGGATGTCTACGAAGGTGCCCCGGCGCCGGTCGTCGGATTCATGTCGACGGCTCCCAAGGCGGCGGCGTTCGCCGTGCTGCTGCGCGTGCTGTATGGCACCGCAAGCGGTAGCGAATTCTGGGGTCATCCGCGGCCTGGCTGGTTCTGGATGATATGGGTTTCCGCGGCCTTGTCGATGACTCTCGGGAACCTCGGAGCGCTGGTGCAGTCGAACGTTAAGCGCCTGCTGGCCTACTCGTCGATCGCCCATGCGGGATACTTGCTGGTTGCTTTCACCGCCATCCGCAACAGCAGCACGGGAATTTCCGCCGCAATGTTCTACTCCGCATCTTATGCCGCCATGAACGTCGGCGCCTTTGCCGTGGTGAGCCACTTCGCGAGCGCCGGCGAGAAATACGTGAACGTCGATGACTACGCCGGACTCGGCCGTCGCTCGCCTATGCTGGCGGCGGCACTGACCGTCTTCCTGCTCTCGTTGATTGGAATCCCGATTACCGGCGGATTTCTTGCAAAGTTTTACGTCTTCACCGCCGCGCTACAGTCGAGCCTTGTGGTCCTCACCATCATCGGCGTCATCAACAGCGCCATCGGCGCTTACTACTATCTGCGCTTGATCGTGTTGATGTACATGCGCGAACCGCAGAGCGACGCTCCCGTGCCGCCAATTCCATTTGCTGCGGGGCTGGCGATGGTGCTTAGCCTGATCGCCACAATCTATCTTGGCGTCCTGCCAGGCCCAGTGCTCAACTTCGCCATCGGCGCAGCGCGTGAACTCGTCCGCTGAGGACACTAATAATCGCTAAAGCAAAAGGCCTCCCACCGAGGGAGGCCCTGGACCGATGTAAATTCAAAAGACTCTGGCGGGCGAGCTATACGACCTTGGCGAAGATCACGACGAGCGTAAACAACACCAGCGATTCAACAAAAGCCAACCCGAGGATCAGGGCAAGTTGAATTCCGGCGCGAGCGGAAGGATTGCGCGCCATGCCTTCGCAGGCAGCCGCGCCGATACGGCCCTGACCGAGAGCTCCTAATCCGGCGGCAATCGCCATGCCGAAGCCGGAGGCGATAGCGACCCAATTAACAGGCTTGGCCGCTTCAGCGGCGCCTGTTTGTGCAAAGGCGGGCGTCACCATCATCGAAAGGGCGACGATCGTCAGCAGAACGAACATCAGTTTACGCATTTTTATTGCTCCTGTAGATGCCCCGCAGGGCTGAGTGTCGCTGCCAGTGGGTGGTTGGCATCCTCTAATGCGACGCCCTCACGCTTGCAGCAAGATCGAACTTAAAAACTACCGCCGGTTCCTGTTTACTGTGTCCCGCCCGCGATTCGCACCGAGTGTTTAGTGTTCGTGCGCTACGGCTTCACCGAGGTACACCATCGCCAGCAGGATAAAGATATAGGTCTGAACTAACGCCACGCCGATATGCAGTCCCATAAAGAGCACAGGGACTCCGATCGGGATCAACGAAAAGAACACAAGCGTTACTAAGTCTCCGGCAAACATGTTGGCAAAGAGACGGACGGTGAGCGAAAGAATTCGCGCCAGGTGGCTGCAGATCTCGATAGGCAGCATTAGCCACGAGAGCTGCCACATCGGACCTGTGAAGTGCTTGATATACCCCAGGCCATTCGTGCGGATGCCGTGATAGTGATAGTAAAACCAGGTCACGACGGCACAACCCAGCGGCACCGAGGGCACTCCTGTCGGAGTCTCAAAGAACGGAACCAGTCCGAGCAGATTGCACGAAATAATGAACAATCCCAAAATGGATATATAGGGAACGTAGCGCTGGTAATCATGCCCGATGATTTCATGGCAGGAATCGCCGACGAAGCCATCGAGACTCTCTATCAAGTGCTGGAGGCCGCCCGGCTTTTCCACCGAGAGTCGCGAGCGCACAATGAGAAAGAGCATCACAAGCAAGAGGGCAACTAGGATCTGCATCGCCACGTAATTTGGAATGGGCTCGAGCGGGTGTTTAACGGGAATTCCCAACGTGTGCAGCAGTCCAGTGACGGGAGCCGCAAAGAGCCGGTTCAGAAGCGCGGTAAAAGGAAGTAATGGTTCCATTCGGATATCTTTGTTATTTGGCTACAGTCCACGCCGGAAGGCGCCAAATGCCTCGTAAACAGCCTCGCAAAGCAGGGCGGGAACGGGCACGCACAGACCAACCAGGTAGCCGTAAAGGCCCCTTTGAGAATATCTGAATATAGCATACGAACCCAGCGCTACCAAAAGGATACGGACGGTAAAGCGGAAAACGATGATGGCTCCGCGCTCGCGGCTTTGCCCGGTCGTGAGCCGCTCGCCCAAAGCGTTCACCGCTTGCGTCAGCCAGCGAAAATTGTGCCAGGAGAGCGCGACGCCCAGTGCCGTGCCGAGTGCCGCCGCCAATCCGAATTTCAGCGCAGAACCCACGATGACGGCGATTCCGATGACACCGATGGCGCGCTGCATGCGCCAGACCGCGCGGTCGTAGAAGGCCTCTGAAAGGCGCGCACCTAGGGTCGCAGACGCCTGACTGTCGGATGCTGACGCAGGTTGTTCATTTTCGTTCATCGAAAGAAGAGAGTGCCATGCGGATCATCTTGACGAAGCCGGCGATGGCGCCAAAAATCAGCCCTGCCAAGTATAGCCAGTGTTGATGCAGCCAGTGGTCGAGCGCCAGACCGATCAGGTATCCGACAATGACGGCTGCCGGAAGAATAAATCCTATCTCCGAGTAGCGAGCCAGCAGAACCAGCGGATCTTTGTTGTTCTTCTTGCCTTCCGGGTGCTTGGAGCCGCTGTCATCCATGGCCAAGCAAGGCTAGCAGTTGTACCCCGGCGATGCAAACAGCGGCGCTGTATCACTGAACCTTCGGGTAAGACTGAGGGCTGCGGTCGGGTTGCACCCGGTCGCGCAAACAGCAACGCCGCCTTCTCGTGGGTTGCGATGAGGAGCCCTAAGCCTAAGACTTCGCGGCCAGGAAGACGGTTAAGCCTTCGGCCCGGCGTCCGTCTTGGCCGTTAGATTGTCGGCGGGTTTGCTCTCTTCGTCGCTGAGGCTCTTCTTGAAAGATCGAATTCCTTCACCCAGCCCCTTGCCCAGTTCCGGAAGCTTCTTTGGCCCGAACACGAGTAGGGCTATGAAAAGAATCACAAGAAGATGCATCGGTTGAAACAAGCCTTCAAACATTACTAACACCTCAAAAACATTATATCTTGCGCAAGCGGTTTCGAGTCGTTAAGCAACTAAAAGAGCCGAGATCTGGCAGTGTTCCCGGCTCAACGTCGTGCACCTGTCTACCTGACCAGCTGAGCGATTGAGTTCAAGGGGCCGCTGTTCATCGACCAATACACGGCTTGAATGAGCAGGTTCGGAAAGATTCCAATCCCAATCGTGCCCACACCGGCGATTGTGAGCGCAAGGCGCATTCCCGGACCAATGCTAACCGGCTCGGCGTCGACCGCTTGCTTCATGAACATCGCATTGGCAATCTTCATGTAGTAGTACAAACCGATCACGGCATAGAGCACCGCAATGGTTGCCAGAGTGTAATGTCCCGTCTGCATCAAGCTGAGGAAGATGAAGTACTTTCCAAGAAAACCGGCGAATGGCGGAATGCCCGCCAGGGACAACAGGAAGGCCAGCATCAGCAAGGCTTCAGTCGGGGCCTTGAAGAACAAGCCGTTGATGTCGTCAAGATCATCGCCAATGATATTGCGGCGGCGAAGTGAGGTAATGACGGCGAAGGCCCCGAGGTTCATGAAGGTGTACACCAACAGGTACACCAGAATCCCCTGGATGCCGGTCTGATGACCCTTGCCGTCGCTGGCGATCAAGCCGAGCAGCATGTACCCGACGTGAGCGATCGAGGAATACGCAAGCAGTCGCTTCAGGTTTGTCTGGGTGATCGCCGCCAGGTTACCGCCCGTCATAGTTGCGATTGAGACAAAAACTAGCAGTGGAATATACATGGGCCGCAGCGGATAAAGCGCAAACAGGAAGATACGCAACAGCATCGCCCATGCCGCAGCCTTCACTGCCACCGACATGAACCCGGTAATGCTGGTTGGCGCGCCTTCGTAAGCGTCGGGCGCCCATTGATGGAATGGAACGGCGGCGATCTTGAACAGCAGACCGGTCGCGGTAGTGATGAGCGCCAGGATGATCACTGGATCGCGCGGGTTGGCGATGATACGGCGTTGCAGCGCGATGCCGATTTCGGCCAAGTTGGTGGAGCCCGAAAGACCGTAGAGCAGCGACAACCCATAGGCGAAGATGCCGGATGAAAAAGCGCCCAGCAACAAATACTTCAGCGCGGCTTCATTGGAACGCTTGTCGCGGCGCAGAAATCCGACCAGGATATAGGTCGACAACGCCATCAGCTCCAGCCCAATGAACAGAAGTACCAGATCGAAGCCGCAGGCCATGCACATCATGCCAACGACGGAGAACAGGATCAGTGCATAAAATTCGCCATGCGATTCGCGCTCGACCTCGAGGTAATGCACCGACATCAGGATCGCCACCGCTGCTCCCACCAGGAACAGGTAGAAGAAATAAATGGCGACGCGGTCCATCAGGACCCCGCCAAAAAACCCTGAGCGGAACGTAACCCCGTTGTGTTGGAGGGCCAACTGGATCTTGAAGACTCCAGCGGCAGAGAAGCACAAGCCCACCAAAGCAGCCACGGCATTCAACCGTTTCCACTCGGCCGGCAAGATCAAATCGATCAGCAGTATCCCCAGCGCGAATAGTGTAAGCATCACTATCGGCAGCGATAGCAGGTAATCGGAGCTGGAGAAGTATTGTGAGATCGGCGTTGCCACGATCTTTATTGTCCCTTCAAACTCCCGGCCCATTGTCGATCACGGCCGGAAGACAATAGCGTTACCCTAAAATCACTTCATGGCCAAGAGGCTGCGAAACTGCCACAACCGCGAACTGCCAGCGTTACTTCTGCCCTGGCTGGGCCAATAAGGCCGTGCTTGGAAGCACCACTACGTTCGTGGCCTTCTTCGGTGCCGCGGCATCGGTCTTGCCCTCCGCCTTCGGCGCGGGGGCCGGCGCAGTCAGCACCGGAGCCGCGGCGTTGTAATATCCGTTGCTGTTGATGCGCTCTACCATTTCCGTCACCGGCTGATCGAGGATGCGGAACAGCGGCTTCGGATAGAGGCCGATGCCGAACGCGATGATGATCAACGGAACAAAGGTCGCCAGTTCGCGCGGCGTAAGGTCGAGCAGCTTTTCATTCTTCTGATTGGTTACCGGACCGAAGAAAACACGCTGATAGAGCCAGAGCAGATAGGCCGCCCCGAGAACGACACCGGGAACCGCCCACGCCGCCCATGCACGGTTAGCCATGAACGTCCCCTGCAAAATCGTGAACTCGCCCACGAAGCCGTTCAGCAACGGCAAGCCCAACGACGACATGAACATGATCAGCGTGACCGTGGCGTAAACCGGCATCACGGTTGAAATACCGCCATACTCAGCGATGTCGCGTGTGTGACGGCGCTCATAAAGAATGCCGACGATCAAGAACAGTGCGCCGGTTGAAATGCCGTGGTTAATCTGCTGTATGACGGAACCGGCGATGCCGGCCTGGTTCAGCGCGAAAATGCCGAGGGTGCAGAACCCGAGGTGGCTCACGGACGAGTACGCCACCAGTTTCTTCATGTCCTTTTGCATCAGCGAAACCAGCGCGCCGTAGATGATGCCGATCAGAGAAAGAGCGACCAGCCACCCGCGCAAAACCGGAAACTTAATGACCGACGGGAAGAACGGCAGCGAGAAACGGATCAAGCCATACGTTCCCATCTTCAGCAGAACGCCGGCCAGAATCACGGAGCCGGCGGTCGGCGCTTCCACGTGAGCATCCGGCAACCATGTGTGGAACGGGAACATCGGCACCTTGATTGCGAATCCGATGAAGAAGCCGAGGAACAGGACTACACCGGCCGCATCGCCATAGACCGCCGGAATCTGCGGAGCCGTGCGATAGAGCGAGAGCAGGTCAAAGGTGTAAACGCCCGTCACCCGATGATTGAAGAAATACAGGAACAAGATTCCCAGCAGCATCAGCACTGAACCGGCCAGCGTGTAGAGGAAGAACTTGATGGCCGCATAAAGCTTGCGCGGGCCGCCCCAGATGCCGATGAGCAGGTACATCGGAACCAGCATCGCCTCCCAGAACACGAAGAACAGGAAGAGATCTAGGGCCATGAAGACGCCAAGCATGCCGGTTTGCAGTATCAGGAACCAGACGTAGTATTCCTTCACGCGGCTCTGAATCGCCTCCCACGACGAGAGGATCGAGATCGCGCCGAGCAGCGTGGTAAGCATGATCAGCAGGAACGAGATGCCGTCGATGCCAAGCGAGTAACCGGCTCCGATCGTCGGAATCCAGTTGTTCTGCGCGCCTTCCACGAACTTGAATCCCGGATAGTCCTTAACCGCCCAGAACCATGGGACCAGCGGCAACGATACGGCAAAGCCGATGAATGCGAAGATGTTCGCCAGCCAGCGGATCGCGTTCGTGTTTTCCTTGGGAACAAAGAGGAGAACAAGTGCTCCGACCAGCGGCGTGAACAAAATGATTGAGAGGATGTGGCTATACATTTTCTAAATTCCGTCCGTGACGTTTCCGTCGAATGCAACCAGTTCGCCCGCGCTGCGAGGCGCGGACAACGACAATGCCTTAGTGAATTACGTAATACCAAACGAATCCGAAGACGCCGATCACCATGACCAATGCGTACCACTGCACCAGACCCCACTCTATGAGCCGGACCGGGTAAGACAATGCGCGAGCCACAATGGCAGGACCGTTCACGCAAACCCCATCGATGATCCACTTGTCCCACCAACTGGAAATCGTGCCGCTCAGCCTCGTCAGCCAACCGGCGCCGTTCACGCCGCCGTCGATTACGTTGGCGTCAAATTTCCACAGTGCAATGCCCAGGCCCTGCACTCCCAATCGCACCGGACCGATTGGCTTGCGCCCGGTAAACAGGTAGTCGTAGAGTTCATCGACATAAAATTTGTTGAGCAGCGTGCGATAGAGCGGCGGAGCCACGGCGTTAATCGGCTCGACATAGCCTTGACCGGCCTTGGCATAAGCCTTCCGTGCTCCCCACAAACCAACACACTGCGGCGCCCACCGAAAGGAACATCAGCAGGTATTCACTGCTGCTGGGGCCTTCCTCATGATGTTTCGGCCCTTCGCCGTGTTCGGCGGCGACCGCGGGAGATCCTTGTTCCGCCGGCGCGGCGGAAGCCGCATGCTCAGCCGCTGCTCCGGCAACGGCACGCCCGGCGATGACGGGGTTGTCAAAGACCGGCTCCAGGAAGCTCTCGAAGCGATTCGAACCGCCTAACGCGTGCGGCACTCCGAGCCAACCGGCGCAGATCGCGCACGCGGCCAGGATCATCAACGGAACCGTCATCGACTTTGGCGATTCATGGATATGATGTTCGGTCTCATGATCCATGCGCGGCTTGCTGAAGAACGTCAGCCAGACCAGCCGGAACATGTAGAAGGCCGTCATGATGGCCGTGGCGTAACCGATGTACCACAACGGGCGCAACGCACCGCCATTGCTCGACCATGCCTGCCACAGGATTTCGTCTTTCGAGAAGAAACCGGCCAGCGGCGGGAATCCGGCGATGGCGATGGTGCCGATCAGCATCGTCTTGTAGGTGATTGGTATCTTCTTTGCCAAGCCGCCCATGTAGCGCATGTCCTGCTCGCCGCTCATGGCGTGGATCACCGAGCCGGAGCAAAGGAACAACAGCGCCTTGAAAAACGCGTGCGTAAACACGTGGAAAACACCGGCGGCAAACGCACCGACGCCGAGCGCCAGGAACATGTAACCCAACTGCGAAACCGTCGAATAGGCAAGCACGCGCTTGATGTCGTTCTGAACCAAGGCAATGGAAGCCGCAAAAATTGCAGTCAAGGCGCCGACGATGGCGACGACCTTCATTGCCTCCGGGGCCAGCACGAACAGTGCGTTCGAGCGCGCCACCATGTAAACACCAGCCGTGACCATGGTGGCCGCATGGATGAGCGCCGACACAGGCGTAGGCCCTTCCATGGCATCCGGCAGCCATACATAGAGCGGAAGCTGGGCCGATTTGCCGCAAGCTCCAAGGAACAGCAGCAGGCAGGCCGCCTGGATCAGCATGCTCATCTGCGGGTCGGCGATAATCTGCCCGGCGTGCAAACGGGCCAGCGCCGTGACGTCGGTAAACTTTGCCGTTCCAAATACCCACATCAGGGTAAACGTCCCGAGGATCACCCCTGCGTCGCCTACGCGATTGGTGATGAAAGCCTTGTTAGCTGCCGTCGAAGCCGAGTGCTTCAGGAAGTAGAAGCCGATCAGCAGATACGAGCAAAGGCCCACACCTTCCCAGCCGACGAACATGAGTATGTAGTTGTTCGCCATGACGAGCGTCAGCATGGAGAACATGAACAGGTTCAGGTAGCCGAAGAACCGGTAGTATCCACGATCGTGCGCCATGTAGCCCGTGGAATAGATGTGGATCAGCATGCCTACGCCGGTTACAAACAGCAGCCAGATACTCGAGAGCGGATCAAGCAGGAACCCGGCTTCGGCCTTGAACTCTGCGGGCTTTCCGCTGTAGGTCGAGAAAACCATCTTGCCGGAGTCGTCGCCCAGCCAGGTGTAGAGAACCTTCTCAAAGTGCGGCAGGCCGCTGTGGACCAATTGCCAAACCGCGCCCACCGAAAACAAGAACGCGATCACCACCGCGCCCACGCAGATGACGTTTGTCCAAGTGTGCAGTTCATGCGCGCCAGCGTGCTCATCGTGCCCCGCTGCATGCGCATCATGCGCTACGGCGGAACCGTGCGGATCGGGGTCGTGCCCATGGGCATTGTCATCGTCGTGTGCGCCATGCGCACCGGCGGTCCGCTTGGGCGGCTCAATGCCGGCCAGCTTGCGGCCAAAGAAGAACATCATTACCGCGCCGAAGGCCGGCAGCAGAGGAATGATCCAGATGTGTTCCAGAAAGAACATTGCTTGAGTCTCATCCCCGGTTCCTGATTAATTACGCGGAACCGGTCCAGGGCCAAAGCCCGTTACCAAACGCCGGCTATCGCGACTCCCGACAGGGGAGAAACGCGCCGGCGAAAACCTTCACCACTTCAGCAGATCCACTTCGTCCATGTTCACGGTTTCCTTGTTGCGGAAGAACGCAATCAGGATTCCGAGCCCGACCGCCGACTCGGCGGCCGCATCGGCAATCACGAAGATCGAAAACACCTGCCCATGCAGTCCGTATAACCGCGAGAACGCAACCAGGTTCAGGTTGACCGCGTTCAAGATCAATTCGATCGACATCAGAATGATCATCACGTTTCTGCGTGTGAGCACGCCAATCGTGCCGATGATAAACAGGGCGGCGGCAACCACCAGGTAATGTAAAGTGCCGATCTCAGCCATCGCTCAAATCCTCTTCTTCGCCATGACAACGGCGCCGACAATCGCCACCAGCAAAAGCAGCGACGCGATTTCAAACGGCAGCAGGTAATCCCGGTAAAGCATGAGGCCGATCTGCTGTGTGTTCACCTGTTCGGGGAACATGTGCGCAGTCGCGGGAAAGATTGAACTGCCCTTGACGAAGATGAACAGGAGCAACCCGCCAAGCGCAGCCGTCGCCAAGGCTCCGACCACCCATTGCTTGTTGAACCGCTCTTCCAGTTGCGCGCGCTCGATGTTGACGAGCATGATCACGAACAGGTACAGCACCATGATGCCGCCGGCGTAGATCAAGATCTGGACGCCAGCGACGAACGGTGCGTACAGCATGAGGTACAGGCCTGCCTGCGCGAGCAGCGTGATAATCAGCAGCAGTGCCGAATGCACCGGGTTGCGGCGCGTGATCACCAGAATGGCGCAGATGATCGCGATCGCCGACAGAAAATAGAAAAAGAACGTTGTGGCTACCGGATTCATCGTTCGTATACCTTCGGTTCAGGGCCTTTCTCCAGCTTCTCGCGATTGAGCAGCAGTTCGTCGCGGCTGTAGGTGGCCATTTCAAAATCCTGACTCAGCTCGAGCGCATCGCTCGGGCAAGCTTCTTCGCACAGGCCGCAGAACATGCAGCGGCTGATGTCGTAGCTGAACGCAGTCAGCTCTTTCTTTTTGGTTTCGGGGTTGCGTTCGCTGCCCACCACGATCAGGTGCTCGGGACAGGCCAGCGCGCACAGTCCGCAGGCGATGCAGAGAGGCTCGCCCGTCTCCGGATTCACGTTCATGCGCGGCTGTCCACGGAAGCGCTCGGCAATTGCGGGCCGTTCCTGCGGATACTGTTCCGTAACGATCTCTTTCGGGCCCTGGTACTTCAACGTGACCTTCAGACCCTTCAATAGATCGACCAGAAAAATTTTGCGAAGCAGAGGAGCCAAACTCACCGCAACACCCCCATCAGGACAGTCGCCAGCTCCTGCCGAATCCCAACCAGCGCGGTCAGGATCAGCACTGCGAGCGATAGCGGCAACAAAACCTTCCAGCCTATCTTCATCAACTGGTCAAAACGGTAGCGCGGGAAGGTGCCGCGATACCAGATGTAGAGATACATGAAAAACGCGACCTTCACGGAGAACCAGTACATATCCTGCACACGCTCGCGAACTCCGGGAGCCAGCAGAACCAACCCCACCGCGCCGAGGAAGAGCCCGCATGCCGCCAATCCCACCGTCTGGATCTTAAAAGATGGGTGCTTCGGCATCCGAGCAGCGCCGAGAAGGCAAATGCCCGCGAGTGCGAACACCGTCAGCGCCGGCACAAACGAGAACGCAAGCTCCCAGGCATTTCCTGAGAGCGCACCGGAGAATGGACGCAGCCATCCGCCAAGCCACAGGGTCACCGCAATTGAGCTGACGGCGAGCATTCCCGCGTACTCGGCGAGGAAAAACAGTGACCAGCGGAATCCGCTGTACTCGGTATGGAAGCCCGCAACCAGCTCCGACTCCGCCTCCGGCAGATCGAAGGGCGCACGATTCGTCTCCGCGATCATCGCGATGCCAAAGATCACGAACGCCAGGAAGCCGAGCGGGAAAAACGAGAAGATGAACCACCGGCCCTGTGCGGCTTGCGACTCGACAATGCCGATCATGCTCAGGGTGCCAGTGCCAGTCTTGAGGCTGGTCATCAGGATCGCCGAAACGATCGCCATGGCCATCGGCACTTCGTAGGACACCATCTGCGCGCTGGAGCGCAGAGCGCCCATCAGCGGATAGTGCGAGTTCGAAGCCCAGCCGCCCATGATGATGCTCAGCACGCTCAGCGACGAAATCCCCAGCATGAACAGGATGCCGATGTTGATGTCGGTGACGGCGTGAGTGCGGCCGAACGGAACCACCAGGAAGGTTGTGAAGGCCGTCATGACGACCGCGACCGGGGCCAGCCAGAACACCAGCTTGTCGGCGCCTTCCGGGATAATGTCTTCCTTCAACAGCAATTTCAGCGAGTCAGCAATCGGCTGCAACAGCCCGTGCGGCCCGACGCGCATGGGGCCGTAGCGAATCTGGATGTGAGCGAGGATTTTGCGCTCCAGCCAAGTCATCAGCATGACGGAGACGGAGAGCGCGGCCACCACCAGAAGCACGTAAATCGTGGCCCACAGCAGGTCGCCCGCTTCACCGGGAGTTACATTCGAGTGCAGATAATTGGTGAGAGCGTCCATTTAGCGGTCCACCTCTCCCAGGACGATATCCAGTGTTCCGATGACGGCAACCACGTCGGCGACGAGCCACCCGCGGACCATCTTGTCCAAGGCTTGCAGGTTCACGAAAGAAGGAGGACGGACGCGCACGCGGTAAGGCTGCGTCGAGCCGTCGCTCACGATGAAATATCCGAGCTCGCCTTTGGGCGCCTCGATGGAGTGATAAACTTCGCCGGCCGGCGGCCTGAGCACCTTGGGAACCTTCGCCGTGATCGGGCCCTCCGGGATGCCTGCCGCAGCCTGTCGCAGGATGCGTACCGACTGCCGCATCTCTTCAATGCGCACCAGGTACCGGTCGTAGGTGTCGCCGTTCTTGCCAATCGGGATGTCGAATTCGAACTTATCGTAGGCCGCGTAGGGCTGCGCCTTGCGCAAGTCCCACTTCACGCCGCTGCCGCGCAGCACTGGGCCTGTGGCTCCCAGTTCGATACACTCGGCGCCGGTCAGCACGCCGACTCCCTTCGTGCGCTCCAGCCAGATGCGGTTGGTGGTGAGCAGCTCTTCATACTCGTCGATCTTCGGCAGCACGAAGTCGCAATAATCCAGAACTTCCTTCTCAAAGCCCTGGTAAATCTCGTACTGACAGCCGCCGATGCGGAAGGCATGCGTGGTGAGACGGGCGCCGCAATACTTCTCGAAAATCTTCAGAATCTCTTCGCGGTCGCGGAAGCAGTAGAACAGAGGGGTCAGCGCGCCGATGTCGAGGGCGTGCGTACCCAGCCACACCTGGTGGCTTGCCAAACGGTTGAGTTCGGTCAGGATCACCCGAATGTACTTCGCGCGCTCCGGCGCTTCCACTCCCAGCAGCTTTTCGACCGTCTCGCAGTAACCCAGCCCGTTGGAGACCGCCGCGACGTAATCCATGCGGTCAACGTAGGGATTGAACTGCACGTAGGTGCGGTTCTCGGCGATCTTCTCCACGCCGCGATGCAGGTAGCCTATGACACAATCGGTGCCCAGAACCTTTTCGCCGTCAAGCTTCAGGATGACTCGCAACACGCCGTGAGTTGACGGGTGCTGCGGCCCCATGTTGAGGACCAGTTCGCTGGAATCCAGGAAGGTCTTCCCGGTCTCCTGCGACTCCGTGTTCTCGTAAAACTTCGACTCGCTCATTGGCCGCTCTCAATGCCAAGGTTGATCTTGACCCAGTCTTGATCCTGCTGCATGAGGCCGTAATCCTTGCGCAACGGATGTCCCTTCCAATCGTCCGGCATGAGGATTCGGCGCAGGTCCGGGTGGCCCGTGAAATGAATCCCAAACATGTCGAAAACTTCGCGCTCCAGCCAGTTTGCCGTCGGCCACAGAGAAACCGCGCTCGGAACCGGCTCGCCTTCCTTGATCTGGGTCTTGACCCTAACGCGCTCGTTGCGCGCGAACGAGTAAAGAATCCAGACGATGTCAAATTGCTCGTCGCGCTTGGGATAGTGCACGGCAGTGACGTCGACACAGTAATCGAACTGTTCCTGGTCGCGCATATGGCGCAGCACGTCGCTGGCGACTGACTTGTCCACCACCATGTAATTCTGCTTCATGTAGGTGGAAGCCTCTCGCAAACCAGAACCGTAAGCCGCGCGCAGTTTCTCGATCAACGGCGATTCCCAGGGATCGGGCTTGGGAGCTGGAGGCTTGGGCGGAGCAGCAGCAGGTTTCGCGACTGCACCGGCGGCAGCGGCTGGTTTTGCCACGCCTGCGGGCGCCGCTACGGCTGGCTTCAGAGCACCGGCGACAGGAGACGCGGGTTTCGCCGGAGCGGCCGCAGCTGGCTTCTCGGCTGCAGCTACGGGCTTTTCTGCAGTTGGCTTTGGTGCTTCGGGGCTTGCAGGTTTCGGTTCGGCTGGGGGTCCAGGCAACTCGGCTGCCGGGCTTGTGTTTGCCGTCGCCGGAACCGCCTTCTTTTCTTCCGCAGGCTTTTCCGACGGGCTCGATGCCCCTATTGGCTGAGTTTCATCGGGCATTAGTGATGTCCCTTACGGGTCCAGATTGGTCCGTATCTAAGTTCAGTTATAACAACCTGAAAGCGAAGGCTGAACGGATTCATATCACAATCAGGCGTGATTCGTGTCACAATCTTACGCCTCTCCCAAAACGCAGGCCGGATTCTTTGGATTGCCCGTCCCCGCGCACACTTGCCATGAAGGTCCTGACCGCACGAAGCCGCCCAACCCGCTTGAGGTCCTAAATCCACTCGAGGGCGCCCTTCTTCCATATCCAGATAAACCCTACGATCAGGATGCCCAGGAAAACCAGCATTTCCACGAAGCCGAAGATGCCAAGCAGTTTGTACTGCACGGCCCACGGGAACAGGAATACGGTTTCAACGTCGAAGACCACGAACAGGATCGCCACAATGTAGTACCGGATCGTATACCGCTGGCGGGCGTTATCGACCGGATCGATACCGCACTCGTAGGGCATCAACTTGGTCTTGTCCGGGTTCTTCGGTCGAACCAGCGAAGCGATTGCGATCGTTCCTGCACCAATCAGAAACGATATGATCAGGAAGATAAAGATCGGGACATAATTCTGTGGCATTGTTCCTCACTGCTTCCGGAGCCTGCGGAAGAACGCTTCCCTTGCGGGTTGGCACGCCTACAAACGCATCATGCGTCTATAGCGAACCGCGCCGGGCAACTTGACCGCAATGTGGCACACGCGAAGCAAGCCTTATAGAGCGTTTCAAAAGTTGATGTACCCTAGGCTATCACCAATCATGGGTACACCATCCGCGAACCCGGTCTATAATCTCGAATGTGACCAGCGCCGGAGCTTGTTTTGACGATAAACGAAGCAATCGGTAGCGCCTGTGAGCCACGTCACAATTTATCCGGTAATTTCTGACCGGGACCCCGCTAAACGCCGTGGTTTGCGCGCAGTGGGGCGGGCCCTTGACGGAGGCCACCCAGGCCTAACTAAGGAAACCATACATTGGCACTAGACGAGAAAATATACGAACTCCGCAAAGAAAAACTGAAGCAGATTGAGGCACTTGGGGGCCAAGCTTATCCCTACACTTACGATCCCAGCCACACGCTTCCCGAGATCCTCGCTCAATACGGAGAGAGCACCGGCGAGCAGCTTACGGCCAACCGCGTGGACGTGCGCGCGGCGGGACGCATTATGGCGATACGCACCATGGGAAAGGCGGCATTCGTACATCTCCAGCAGGGCGGAGAGCGTCTGCAAGTCTACGTCAGGAAAGATGCCGTTGGAGACAAGGGCTTCGAGCTGTTCAAGCTGCTTGACATCGGTGACCATGTCGGGGTCAGCGGGTACCTTTTCCGCACCAAAACGAACGAATTGACGGTACACGTCGACGAGATCACCTTTCTCGCCAAGGGCCTGCTCCCTTTGCCAGAAAAATGGCACGGATTGCAGGACGTGGAACTGCGCTATCGCCAGCGCTATGTTGATCTGATGGACCGTGATGTGCGTAAGGTCTTCATTACCCGCGCCAAAATCATACAGTCGCTACGCCAGTTCTTTGATTCGCGCGGTTACATCGAAGTCGAGACGCCGATGATGCACTCGATTGCCGGCGGCGCGGCGGCGCGTCCATTTGTAACGCATCACAATACGCTCGACATGGACCTCTATCTCCGGATTGCGCCGGAACTGTATCTGAAACGGCTGATCGTCGGCGGCCTCGATCGCGTCTACGAGATCAATCGCAACTTCCGCAATGAGGGCATCTCGACCCATCACAATCCCGAGTTCACCATGCTCGAGTTCTACCAGGCCTACGCGGACTATCGCGACCTGATGACTCTGAGCGAGGAACTGCTGCGCCAGATCGCGCTCGACGTCAATGGCTCAACCGTATGCGAGTACGAAGGACGCCAGATCGACTGGAGCCGGTTCCAGCGGCTCAGCATGCGCGAAGCCATCATCAAGTACTGGCCCGAGGCAGCGGGAACGAAACCGGAGATGCCTGGCTTCAGCGACGCAGCCAAAGTCGCCGAGATGGCGCGGCGGATTCAGCAGGCACGGATTAATCTGCCGGTCCATCCAAACGACGCTGCCGGCAAGACGATCGCCGATATTTTCGAGGCCATTGCCGAAGAGCACTTGTTCGAGCCGACCATTCTCTACGACTTCCCGCTCGCCATCTCTCCACTCTCCAAAGTCAAGCGCGACGAGCCCGATTGGGTGGAACGATTTGAAATTTATGTGGCCGGCATGGAGATCGGCAACGCCTTCAGCGAGTTGAACGATCCCGAGGAACAGCGGCGGCGCTTCGAGCAGCAGCTCGGCCAGCGCGAACTCGGCGATGAAGAAGCGCACATGATGGACGAAGACTACGTCCGCGCCCTCTCCTACGGGATGCCACCCACGGGCGGCGAAGGACTTGGTATCGATCGGATTACCATGCTGCTGACCGGGTCGAAATCGATCCGCGACGTGATCCTTTTTCCGCTGCTGCGGCCGGAAAAGCAGCAGGAGGAACAGGCCGACGCGGCAGTCGAGACTCGCGCGACAGAGTCGTAGGCAATGAGCCGGGCGTCCAGCCCGGCGGCGAGTAGTTCTGGGCCGAAGCAGCGTCATTCTGAGGCCGGAGCGCGCGGTATTGCGAAGGATCTATGTTTCCGGCGCATGCAAATGCAGTAGATCCTTCGCTTGCCGGGCATGGCACCCGAAGAGATCTGCTTTACTTGCAACGCGCACAAACTGTTGGAGGGAAAAAGAAATTGGTGAGCGCGTCGGGATTCGAACCCGAGACCCTCTGCTTAAAAGGCAGATGCTCTACCTACTGAGCTACGCGCCCTGAAAAAGGATCTACGCTCCAGCCTGCGATGACTGTGGTCACGTCTGAAAGGCGGTTCCGCGAAGCTCCCACTTCGTAATTTATCACATCGCTGGATCGAGAACAGAACCAGAACCCGAATCACCGTTCCAGCAGCGTATCGAGCGTATCGAAAAACGCTGGATACGAGATCGCCACGCACTCCGATCCATCGATGACCGTCTCGCCGGTCGCTCGCAAGGCTGCCACGCTGAAGGCCATGGCGATGCGGTGATCCCCATGAGAGTCGATCGTCGCGCCATTCAACTGCTGTTTGCCTGGAATCACCATGCCGTCTTCCTTCTCCTCCACGGTGGCCCCCATGGCACGCAAGTTCGAGGCGACGGCCGCGATTCTGTCCGACTCCTTCACCCGCAGTTCTTGCGCATCGGCTATGACGACGCCTGTTTCTGTATAAGGCGCAATCGCTGCCAGCACCGGCAACTCGTCGATCAGCAATGCGCTCGTAGCGCCGCGCACTACCGCTCCGCGTAGTTTGCCGCCGCGCACCTGGACCGATCCCACCACCTCCCCATTCCTCTCCGTCACGTGCAGGAAACGGATTTCAAGACCGAGCTGCGAGAGCACATCCAGGATCGCCGATCGTGTGGGATTGAGCAGCAGGTTATCGACAACCAGGTTCGATCCCCGGAAAAGTGCGGCAGCGCAGAGAAAGAAAGCCGCGGAAGAAATATCGCCGGGAACGGAAGCCTTGATCGCGCGCAACTGCTGACCACCCTGGATGCTCATGCGGTTGCCCTGACGCTCGACCGTGGCGCCGAAGGCACGCAGCGCCAGTTCGCTGTGATCGCGCGTTCGTAATGGCTCTTCGACACTGGTTGTGCCTTGCGCCAAAAGCCCTGCGAACAATACGCAACTCTTCACCTGGGCGCTGGCTACCGGAAGCACGTAATCAATAGCGCTAAGAGGTTGTCCATAAATCAGCAAGGGCGGGCGGGCTCCATCCGAACTGCTGATTTGAGCACCCATTCTGCGCAGGGGCTCTATAATTCGCGCCATCGGCCGCTTTCTCAGCGAATCATCTCCGGTCATCTGGCAAGCGAACGATTGCGCGGCCATAATTCCGGCCAGCATCCGCATGGTCGATCCGGAGTTGCCGCAATCGAGCGCCTCACGTGGCTGCCCGAAAGGCCCGCCGACGACTTCCACGCGATCCCCCTCCTGAGTCACGGCCACTCCCACCTGCCGCAAGCAGTGCAGAGTGCTGGCGCAATCTGCTGCCGCCGAGAAGTTCTCCAAGGTGGATTGGCCTTCGGCCAGCGCGGCCAACATAGCGTAGCGATGCGATATTGACTTGTCCCCGGGGGGAGTCAGGCTGCCATTGATGTTACTCGCCGGGGCTACCGTCCGCTTTTGCCTACCCTCGTTCATATCGCTGCGTTTGCTCTCTCTTCGTTCGTACTCGTTCAAGCCAGCACGCCGAGCATGCACGTGCCACACTCAATCAGGTACACGCCTTGCTCAGCACCTCGGCTGCCGAGTGAGATCACTTCAGATCAGAGACGTGAGGCTTTCGCCGCCTGTTCCAGAAACCGCTTCAGCAGAATGGCAACTTCCTCCGGTTGCTCGAAGGCCGCATAGTGCCCTGCCTTAGGCACAATCTGCAACGTGCTGTTCCGGATTCCGGCGCGCATTTTTTCCAGTTCTTCGCGCGGAATCAGGACATCCGCCGCTCCGCCCAGAATCAGCGTCGGGATGCTGATCTTAGATAGGGTCGATGTCGAGTCAGGTCGTTCCGCCATGCCACACTGCACTGCGGCAATGCCCTGGGCGGTCGAGCGCATCATGGTGCACCTAGCTCGTTCCACAACCTCGGGCCGGTTACGCTGTGTAACTTCGCCGAGCAACTTCGGCAACATGCCATCGATGAACTGTTCCGGACCCTGCTGCATCACCTGCTCGGCCGCCTGTAGACGAGCTGCCTTGGCTTCGGCGTTGTCGGCTGAGGCTTTCGTATTTGCCAGCACAAGTCCGGCCATGCGCTCGCGAAACCTTCTCCAGAATTCAAAAAGAATGTAGCCGCCGATCGAACAGCCGATGAAGATCGCCTTCCCCACCTTCAGTTCATCGCAGAGCCTCGCCAGGTCTTCGGCGTGTTTCTGCATTGTGGCGCTGCCATCACCGGCCCCGGATTCGCCCATACCACGCAAATCCGGCATGATCAGCCGGTGCTTTGCCGCAAGCTTGTCCTGTACCGGAATCCAGAACTCATGACAAGACGGGAACGGGTGCAATAGCACAACGTCCGGACCTTTGCCTTCGGTTTTGAAGAACAGCTCAGCGTCGCTCGTGTGCAGCAGCATGCGATATCAATAGCACCTTTGGAAATTTCAACTGCCTAACCGCCGGGGCTTTACACCTCCCCTGCGAGCGTACAATAGCACTTTCTGCTCCGATTCGCAGTTATCTATTCAGGCGGCGCGTTGGCGCGGACCGGCTCGCGAACGGGTATGCCCGATTCCTTTCCGTCCCAAATTGGCAATCTTCCCGGAATGGGGGCCGAGCTCAGACTTTGGTGCTGTGCGCCTTTTAACCTCCGGCGAAGGCTGGCCGATAGTCAATCTGTATGGCTTTCGCCCCACAACCCTTCAGTGGCTTGGCCGGACCTCCCGCGATTGCCTCTCCGCCCCAGCGCTTTGTTGCGCGCCAGCCGATTCTTGATCGAAATGGCGGCGTCTACGGGTACGAACTTCTCGCCCGCTCTGGAAACGCCAATATCTTCGATGCGTCTGATCCGACCGCTGCCACTTGCCGCACGATCGATACTTCGCTGCTGATCGGAACAAACTCGCTGACGGAGGGCCGTCGGGCCTTTATCAACTGCACCCGCGAAATCCTGCTCAGCGACATGGTGACGGTCTTACCGAGCAAGGTTTGCGTGCTTGAGATCCTGGAAGATGTCGAACCCGACCGCGAAGTTCTCGACCGCTGCCGCAGTCTCCGCAAGAGCGGCTACACGCTGGCGATGGACGACTTCACCGGAGATCTAAAGTATGCGCCGTTCATTGAGATCGCAGAGATCATCAAGGTCGATTTTCTTGCGACCAACGTCTTGCAGCAGGCTGATTTTGCGCGTTATGCCAAGCGGGGCATCACCCTGCTGGCCGAAAAAGTGGAAAACCGCGAACAGTTCGAGTTGGCGAAGAAACTTGGGTATACGTATTTCCAAGGCTACTTCTTCGCCAAGCCCACAATGGTTTCCAGTGCGGACATCTCTCTGTTGCAGTCAAAATGTCTACGCATCTTGCAAAAGGCCTTCGACCCTGAGTACGAACCCAGGGAAGTCGCGGCTGTCATCAAGCAGGAACCCTCTCTCTGCTACCGGCTCTTGCGCTATCTGGATTCGGCGGCCTTCGGACTCTACCCCATCCGCACGATCGGCCATGCCCTGACCATTCTCGGCCAGCGCGAAACCCAAAAATGGGTGGCGCTCGTCACTGCCGTCATGCTGGGGAAAAAGACTTCAACTGCGCTGGTGAGCATGGCGCTGGTCCGCGCTCGCTTCTGCGAATTAATGGCCGGCGAGTTGGGTGAACCGAGCACCGATTACTTCCTGGTGGGTCTGCTCTCGTTGATGGACGCCCTCCTGTCGCAACCCATGAGCGCGGTTCTGGCGCAATTGCCCATCTCGGCCGAGTGCCGCGCGGCCCTGGAAGGCCAAGAGAATTCGCTGAGCAGGACACTGCAACTCGTGGTGGCCTGCGAGCGGGGCGAGTGGGGCCTGCTGAGCCGCCAGTGCTCCGCCCTCGACACTGCGGAATCGGTTGTCTGGGGCCTCTATTCACAAGCCATTCAGTGGGCGAGAAGCTTCATCCTGGAGAAATAGCAGGCATGCTGCTGAAAAACAGGTGGATCAGTTACCGGATTGCTTGCAAACTGGGCAGAGGCCGGTCTGTTCCTTTTCGAAACGCCAATCTGTAGTCCACAGAACCCCAGTCTGCCACCCAGCTTTTCTACTGGGAAAAGCTTCTTCCGCGCGCCGCTGGACTGTAGGACTTGTCGCCCGTGGAGTTACGGCTCAGGAACGCCTCGTACGACTGGTCCTGGACGAGAAGCGCCACAGGACCGGGACCGGGGGCGCGGCTCGTGCTGTGGAAGTACTCAATGCGAATAACATCGCCGACCTTGAGATTTGAGGCGGAACGCATAACATTTATGACTGTGGCTTCAACGAAGACCTGGGCCCCATTCTTCACTTCTTTTGTCTTCACCAACAGTACCTTGATCTGCAGGTGCTCTGGAGAGTTATCTTGCAACTGTTTGTAAACGGTTGGCGGCAACTCGCAGAAGGCAGCCGGAGCGCCGGCGATGATTAGAATAAGAGCGCAGCAAACTATTCTGGCAAAACAGGTCTTCATCTCTATTCACCCCAACTTTTCCGAAAGGTTACTCCTTCTTATGCTTCCCCGGCAGAGCCGTCGGATTATCATGCGTGCGCTCGCGTATCTCCGCCCGCATGCCGGCGCCGAGTGAGACGGCTTGCTCGCCGAATTTATCGCGCAGTTTGTCGGCCACGCCCATCGCCTGCTGCCAGCGTTCGTCGCGCGCTCCAGGGTCGAGATGCAATTGAACATCCGGCTCGGCAAACATTGCTGCCTGCACGCCAAGCAGCCGGATCGATGACCCTGGTTTGCAATTTCGCCTGAAGAGCTCACGTACAACCGGCAGTAGCTCGGTATCGATCTGGCTGGGGTGTTCCAGGGTGCGGGCCCGCGTAAAGGTGCTGAAGTCGGCATAACGCAGCTTGAGCTGGATGCGGCGGGCATGCAGCCGGTATTCACGGAGCCGGCGGCAGACTTTCTCTACCAGCTTCGCCAGCGTAGTCTCCAGCGTCTCCCGGTCTGAAACATCCACCGAAAACGTGTGCTCATGACTCACCGACTTGGGGCCGGAATCCTCGCCGATCGCTTCGTCGAACCATCCACCGGCGTCGATCCCCGCTGCCTTGTCGGCCAATGCCAGCGCCCAATCGCCTATCTGCTCCCGCAGACTCTCGCGGCCGTAGCTCGTCAAATCTCCAGCCGTCTTTAAACCCAGCTTCAACAGATGTTCTTCGGTGACCTTTCCGACCCCCGGAATCTTGCGCACCGGCAACGGAGCCAGAAACGCCCGCTCGCAACCCGGAACAACCCACAGAACGCCATTGGGTTTTGCCTGGTCGGAGCAAATTTTCGCCACCACGCGTGAGGTTCCGATGCCGACGGAACAATTCAGCCGCGTGAATTCCTTCATCCGCGCATGCAGCAAGTGCGCCGCCCGCAAGGGAGGACCGTACAGTCGCTCCGTGCCTGTCATGTCGAGATACGCCTCATCGATCGACGCCATCTCCACCAGTGGCGAGAACTCCTGCAGAACCGCATGCACGCGAACCGATTCCTGGCGATATCGCTCGGGACGTCCGTCCAGGAAAATAGCATGGGGACACATCTTGGCGGCAGTCCGCAGCGGCATCGCCGAGTGTACGCCGAACTTCCGCGCCTCATAGGACGCGGCAGCAACCACCCCCCGCTCGTCTGCCCGCCCGCCGACTACAACTGCCTTGCCTTTCAAAGAGGGATCGTACAGTTCCTCGACGGATACGAAGAAAGCGTCCATATCGACATGGAAGATGGTCGGCACTCAACTCCTGTTCCAGCCCTTAGTGGGCGGGCACAACTTTCGTAGCGGCGTTTGCCCTGCCGTTCATCAATTCATTCACCAGTGCGTCGGCGCGGTAAATTTTTCGCAGAGCTTCGATGATCGCCCGCGTGTCGACTTGGATCGCCCTGCCTTGGCGGTCGTTGTACTGGAAATCCCACGAGAGCGATTGGATATTACCATCGAAGATGATGCCGACGACTTGGCCGCTTTTGTCAACAACCGGCGAACCGGAGTTGCCGCCGATGATGTCCGGGGTTGAAACATCGTTATAGGGTGTCTTCAGATTCAGCGCCGCCTTGGAGTCAATCCAGGATTTCGGCAACTCGTATGGATATCGATTGCCATGCCGCGCCGCGTCTTGAAAGGCCCTGCCGAGATCGGTGGAGTATGGAATCCTCTTGCCGTTCTGCTGATATCCCTTCACCGCGCCGTAGCTTAACCGCAAAGTGAAGGTTGCATCTGGGTAGGTATCGGTCCCCTGCACGGCAAATCGCGCCTTGGCAATCAGAGTGCCGCTCTCGCGCAGAACGGAGTCCACCTCGTCGTCCCATTGCTTGCGGATGGCTCGGGCTGCCGGATCGATTTCGCGCATCAGCACAATCAGCGGGTCTTTGCTTTGCTGCAGCGCCTGCAAGCCGCCCTCGTAGAGGTGCTTGCGGTAATTGACATCGTTCAGCCTGGTATTCTCGATTGCCTCCTTAGCTACTGCTTCCGCACTCCCTTCGCCAAGGACCTGCTTCACCACGGCATTCTCGCGGCCAAGCTTTTCCCGCATCTCCCGTAGAGATGACGCCAGCACCACGGTATCCAGCGCCTTGTGAACCGGAGCGGTTGAAAACAACTGCTCTTCCAGTGACGGCAGACGCGCCTGGCCATACTCGCGAAGACGCAGATTGTTGGGTTTCGACTTTTCGGCGGCGGCCCGCACCAACAGACGCGCGAAATGTGGTTCCGCTCCGGCGAACCCGCCCAGAGTTTCGATGAAGTAGTACGACGTATGGAGCTGCTCTTGTCTTTGCACGGCCCTCGCAATTGCATCCCAGGCCCCGCCGTATTCGGATTTCATCTTCGGGTTGCTGTCGACGGCCTTGCGCAGGGCTGCCTCACGGTCCGCTTTTTCGTCCATCAACTGCTTGTCCATGAGCCCGGCATATTGTCCTTTGTAAGCCTTCAGAGCGTTCTCGTAGCCAAAGACATCGTCGGATGCGATGCGGGCGTCTTCTGTTGATTCAGCCGCAAACGCCTTCAAAGCCCGGTAGCGCTGGTCTAGCACATCCAACGTGAACGGCGTCTGCACGTCTCTCAGAAAATCCAATTGCGCCATCGTCATCAGCCGCTCGGTCCGGCCCGGATTGCCGGAGACGAACACCAGATCGCCATCCTTGACGCCGCCGTGGGAAAACTTCAGGTAAGCCTTCAGATGCGCGGGGCGGCCATTTTCGTATACGCGGAAGAACGCGATATCGAGGTCGTAGCGCGGAAATTCGAAGTTATCGGCATCGCCGCCAAAAAATGCGACCCTCTCTTCCGGCACGAACACCAGGCGCACATCGGTATAGCGCTTGTATTTGTAGAGCTGGTACAGACCTCCGGCATAGAAGGTCACGACCTCGCAACGCAGCCCACTTTTTCTGGTGCACTCGGCCTCAAGCTGGACCATCATCTCGCGTTGCGCCTGCCCGGCTTCGGCAACATTCATGCTCGGCTTCGCCGCACCCTGCACCTGCGAGGTAACATCTTCAATCTCGTGCAGCACGTTCAGCTCGAGCGCCGGACACTTTCTTTCTTCGGCGTTCGTTTTTGCCAGAAAGCCGTGCTGAATGTAGTCCCTCTCCTTGGTGGAAAGATCCTGAACACACTCGCGCCCCACGTGATGATTGGTGAAGGCAAGACCATCGGCCGAAACGAACGAACCTGAACCGCCGTTGTTGAAGCGCACCGATCCCAGCCGCAGATGATCGAGCCACGCCTGCGACGGCGCGAAACCATATTTGGCTTTGATACGCTGCACCGGCGCATTATTGAACAGCCACATCCCCTCATCCGCCGAGGCCACCCCGCACGCCAGAAAGAAAACCACCGCAAGCGTCGCAAGCCTTCTCTTCATAACCTCACCCTGGAATCTCCGTCATGCAGTCGACCGCTGCCCAATGACAAACGCAATATCATACGACATGACGACGTGGCGCGCCTGAGTCCACATCTGAAATCCCGGCAAGAGCGGATTTACGAAAAAAGCCCGGAGGGTTTCTCCGGGCTGCGATTGACCAGTCCTGAATCGTGGTTGCTACTTTACGACCGGCAGACCTAGCGCATAGCTGTTCAGCACCTTGACGTAGTTGGCGCGCTCGAAAGCTGCGGGATGCGCTACGTTCTTTTGGCTCAAGCTGCCCTGCATCTGCTCGATCGAGTTGTACTCGTGCTCTTCAAGCCACTCACGGACTCCGCTCTCCAGGGTCTTGAGGTATCCAGTGCCCTGTTCAAGCAGTGCCGAGGTCAGCATGGCAACCTTGGCGCCGGCAGCCATCGACTTCAGCACATCTTCCGCCGTGTGGACGCCGCCGGTGATCGCCATGTCTGCCTTGATCTTGCCGAACAGGATTGCGACCCAGTGCAAGCGCAGTTTCAGTTCGTTCGAACGGCTCAGCACCAGGTGCGGAACCACTTCGAGCGCTTCCAGGTCGAAGTCGGGCTGATAGAAGCGGTTGAACATCACCAATCCATCCGCGCCCGCTTTCTCCAGCTTCAGCGCCATGTTCCCCATCGAACTGAAGAATGGCCCGATCTTCACCGCAACCGGAATCTTCACGCTCGCTGTCACGGCCTCAACAAGGTCGAGGTACATGTTCTCGATGTCGTTGGCGCTCTTGGTGATGTCGGTGGGCACGAAGTAGATGTTCAACTCCAACGCATCCGCACCGGCCTGCGCCATCTGCTTCGCGTAATCGATCCATCCACCCTTCGACACACCATTCAGGCTGGCGATCACCGGGATACCCAGTGACTTCTTCGCCTTGCTGATATGCTCCAGGTACTTCTCCGGTCCAAGGTTGTAGGTAACGAAGTCGGGATAGTAGCCCTGCGCCTCTGCCGAAACGTCCGCCGATTGCCACAGATTGCGATCGAGATCGTTGCTCTCGATCATGATCTGCTCTTCAAACAGCGATTCCAGCACTACGGCGCCGGCACCCGCGTCTTCCAGTTTCCGCAGGGTCGCCAGGTCCTTGCACATCGGCGAGGAAGACGCGACCAGCGGACTCTTTAACTTCAGTCCTAAATACTTTGTAGAAAGATTAATCATTCGCGGCTCCCTTGCTCAGCGACTTTCCGTCGCCGGGTTTCGCCTCGTTTGTTGGTGTCGAACCAGGCATCGCTGCCAGGTACTCGTAAAGTCTCCAGCGCTCATTCACCTCTGCCTGTGCTCCCTTCAGCAACTCGGCGGCATGGTCAGGATGGGCCTGCCGCAGCATGGTGTAACGGGTTTCATTGTAGATGTACTTCTCCAATGGAACCGTCGGAGCCTTGGAATCGAGCACGAAGGGATTCTTGCCTGCTGCGACCAGCGTCGGGTTGTAGCGGAACAGCGGCCAGTGACCGGACTGAACGGCAAGCTTCTGCTGATCGAGTCCGTGCACCAGATCGTAGCCGTGCGCGATGCAGTGGCTGTAGGCGATGATGATCGAAGGCCCATCGTAGGCCTCCGCTTCCAGGAACGCCTTGACGGTCTGCATGTCGCTTTGTCCCATTGCGACGCGGGCGACATAAGCTGTTCCGTAATTGACGGCCATCATCGCCAGGTCCTTCTTGGGACGTGGTTTACCGGCAGCCGCAAACTTGGCGACCGCCCCCATCGGGGTTGACTTCGACATCTGTCCGCCGGTGTTGGAGTACACCTCGGTATCGAGCACCAGGATGTTGACATTGCGTCCGGAGGCAACCACATGATCGAGGCCACCATAACCAATGTCATACGCCCAGCCATCGCCGCCGACCGCCCAAACTGCCTTCTTCACCAATGCATCGGCAAGACTGAGCAGGTCCTTGCCCTCGGGTGTCTTGGTGCCCTGCAACTTCTGTTTCAGTTCGACTACCCGCGCCCGCTGCTCGCGAATACCTGCTTCGCCGCTCTGATCGGCAGCCAGCAGGGCCTTCACTAGCGTCTCGGGCAACTGGCCACCCAAGCGAACCAGCAACTCCCGTGCGTATTCGGTCTGCTTGTCGTAAGCAAGCCGGAACCCCATGGCAAACTCAGCCGCATCTTCAAATAACGAGTTCGACCATGCGACGCCCCTTCCGTCCTTGTTGAACGTGTATGGAGTCGTCGGCAGGTTGCCGCCATAAATCGACGTGCAGCCGGTGGCATTTCCAACCATGGTTCGGTCGCCGAAAAGCTGCGTCATCAACTTTACATAAGGCGTTTCGCCGCAACCTGAGCATGCACCCGAGAATTCAAACAACGGTTGCAGCAACTGTACGTCCTTCACCTGAGCCAGGCTCAATGCGCTACGGTCGACCTCTGGCAGGTTGAGGAAGAAATCCCAATTGCGCGCTTCCTGCTCGCGAAGCGGAATCTGCGGCACCATATTGATGGCGCGGTGCTTGGGCTCCGTCTTCGACTTCGCCGGACAGGCTTCGATGCAAAGGGCGCATCCGGTACAATCTTCGGGCGCAACCTGCAGCGTGTACTTGGAACCGGTGAAGTTCTTCCACATCGCGTCTTTCGACTTGAAGGTCGCGGGAGCATCCTTCAGCAAGCCGCTGTCATAAACCTTGGCGCGAATGACGGCGTGCGGGCAAACCAGCACGCACTTGCCGCACTGAATGCAGAGCTTCTCATCCCACTCTGGAATTTCGAGCGCGATGTTTCGCTTTTCCCACTGTGCCGTGCCGGTGGGGAAGGTGCCGTCGACCGGAAGCGCACTCACCGGCAGATCGTCGCCGTTGCCCAGAATCATCGGGGCCAGCACGTTCTGCACAAACGCGGGAGCCGCAGCCGGAACCGCGGGACGGACCTGCTTGCTGCTCGTAGCGGAGGCGGGAACTTTCACTTCGTGGAGTTCCGCCAGCGCCGCATCGACGGCGGCAAAGTTCTTCGCCACCACCGACTCGCCGCGCTTGCCATAGGTCTTCTCGATCGAGTGCTTGATGGCCGCGATCGCTTCTTCCTTCGGCAACACGCCGGAGATCGCGAAGAAGCAGGTCTGCATAATGGTGTTGACGCGGCTGCCCATTCCGGTATCCTTGGCAACCGTGTAGCCGTCAATCACGTAGAACTTCAGCTTCTTATCGATGATCTGCTGCTGCACTTTGCGCGGCATTTCATCCCAGACCTGGTCGGGGGGGAACGGGCTGTTCAGCAGGAACACCGCGCCCTGGTCCGCATAGCGCAACATGTCGATGCGCTCCAGGAACGAGAACTGGTGGCAAGCCACGAAGTTCGCGCGGGAGATCAGATAGCTTGACTTGAGCGGCTTGGGGCCGAAACGCAGATGCGAGGTCGTAATCGAGCCCGATTTCTTCGAGTCGTATACGAAATAGCCCTGCGCGTAGAAATCGGTGTCCTCGCCGATGATCTTGATCGAGTTCTTATTCGCGCCCACCGTGCCGTCAGCGCCAAGACCGTAGAAGAGCGCTCGCACCGTCTTCGGGTGCTCGGTTGAAAACTGCGCGTCGTAGTCGATGCTGGTGTGGGTGACATCATCGACGATACCCACGGTGAAGTGGTTCTTGCTCTTGGCCTTGCCCAGTTCGTCGTAGATGCCCTTGACCATCGCCGGCGTGAACTCCTTGGAGGAGAGGCCGTAACGGCCGCCGATTACCTTCGGCATCGAGCGGAACTTTAATGTGCCGCTGGCCTGCGCTTCAGCCAGTACCGTCAGCACATCCTGATACATCGGCTCGCCCAGACAGCCGGGTTCCTTGGTGCGATCCAGCACCGCAATGCTCTTTGTCGTGGCGGGCAGGGCTTGCAGGAAATGCTCCGCCGAGAACGGCCGATAGAGGCGAACCTTGATCAGCCCAACCTTCTGTCCCTTCTCGACCATTACGTCGACGGCTTCCTCGGCCACTTCAGCGCCGGAGCCCGTAAGGATAATCACCTGCTCCGCATCCGGGGCGCCGGAATACTGGAACAATTCGTATTTGCGGCCGACCAGGCCGGCAAATTTATCCATCGCATTCTGCACGATGGTGGGCACGGCCAGATAGTACGGGTTCACGGTCTCGCGTCCCTGGAAATAGACATCGGGGTTCTGCGCGGTGCCGCGAAGCATTGGACGATCCGGCGTCAGCCCGCGTTTGCGGTGCTCCTTAACCAGGTCGTCGGAGATCATCGCCTGCAAGTCTTCCTTCGCCAGCGCCTGCACCTTGGCTACCTCGTGCGAGGTGCGGAAGCCATCGAAAAAGTGCACGAACGGCACGCGCGATTCCATCGATGCCGCTTGCGAAATCAGCGCCATGTCCATGACTTCCTGAACCGAATTGGAAGCCAGCATGGCAAAACCAGTGCCGCGCACCGACATGACGTCCTGGTGATCGCCGAAAATCGACAGCGCATGAGCCGCCAGGGAGCGGGCCGCAACATGAATCACGCAGGGGGTCAACTCGCCCGCGATCTTGTACATGTTCGGGATCATCAGCAGCAGACCCTGCGCGGATGTGAATGTGGTGGCCAGGGAACCGCCTTGCAGCGCCCCGTGCAGCGCACCAGCCGCTCCGGCCTCGCTCTGCATCTCGACTACTTGGGGAATCGTTCCCCAGATGTTCGGCTGGCCATCAGACGACCATTGATCCGAAAACTCACCCATCGGCGATGAGGGAGTGATCGGATAGATCGCGATAACTTCGTTAATTTTGTGGGCAACGTATGCAGCCGCTTCGTTGCCATCAATCGTTATATAAGGTCTATTCATCGAATGATCCACTCTCGAATACCAAATTTAAGTTAGGTTGCCGCCGTGCAGCGGCCAATCGCTGAGTCCGGAGTTGTCGTGGAGCCGCGCCAGCACTAGTCTCCGCATATCAGGCGCACTCCGCATTCGTCGGCGACCACATCTCCGGCGAGTCCCCGATCTTCCTGGACCGGCTGAACCTCTCAAACCTAAGCGGATTTGCGGACCATGACGTGCTTTTATGGAGGTCCACGCTGGTCTCAGATCCTGCCTGCCAGTCCGGGACAATGAAATCCAGGGAACAGAACCATTACAGAGCCCAGCGCACAAATTCGCTGTGACGGTCCTCACAAAATTCCGTGATTCCTTCCTCAACAGGCGATTTTTGTGAGTTGCTTCACAAGGCAGGGTGACAAACAGGCAGTACGAAAGATTTATTGCCCTTACATCAAGTGCGGATTCTTTTCCCGGTCCGGCGCCAACACGCCCTCCGGCAAGGCGCCACCGTTGTACTCAGCTAAGCGGTTCTTCCATTTCAGAAAGTCCGTAATCGTTTGCGGCTCTATGCGAATTTCAACGCGCCGCAGGCTCGCCAGCAGCAGATTCATTTCGTTCACGAGGCCGCCGGGTTGCCGCAGGTTTTTCTTCGACTTCCTGCTCACGATCATTTCGCGGGCATGCAATTCCAGCAATCCCCATCCCTCGGGCATTTCCTCGACCCGCAACAAGCCGCGGGGCGCCACGTAATAGCGCTCACAGCCCAGGGCGACCTCCGGATCCGTTCGCCACTGTTTCTCGCGATCAGCAAGGAAATCGGCGCGGCTCAGCTTGCACTCGGCGAGCACGGAATGGCACTTCCCCTTCCAGCCAATCGCGTCCGGCATTTCGCCGCTCGTGCAGCCTTGTTCGCTGAGCACGATTCCACATCGGTACCGCCGCAGCCAGGCGATAGCGGCTTCCACCAGCTTTGCGTGCGTCATAAATAGTTTGTAGCCGAACCCGGCGGAAAAATCGAGTGGCTTGCGAGGGTCAAAGACATTTCAGATTTCAGATTGTCTATCTCTGATAGATTTTCGATCTCAGATCGAAGATTGTTGAAAGAGTCCGCCAGAACGGCTTTCAATCTAAAGGCTTTGTAATCTGTTAATGAGGCTTCGTGCTGCTTTCGAACCTTGAAACTCTGAAACCTTGCGTCGAACCCTTTTTCAATCTGAAATCAAAAATCTGAAATAGCTGGCCTGCGGGCCAGCGCTGGGTTTGATAGAATTTTTGTATCTCCTATGACTCAAGAAACGCAGTTCTGTGACGTACCTGCCGCGATTGAAGAAATTCGCGCCGGTCGAATGATCATCGTGGTTGACGACGAAGACCGCGAAAATGAAGGCGACCTGACCATGGCCGCCGAAATGGTCACCCCTGAGGCAATCAACTTCATGGCGAAGTACGGCCGTGGCCTGATCTGCCTTGCGATGACGGAACAGCGGCTGGACCAGCTCCGGCTCGGTCCCATGAGCGCCGAAAATACTTCGAACTTCGGCACCGCTTTCACCGAATCGGTCGATGCGCGTGACGGCGTTTCTACCGGCATCTCGGTCTTCGACCGCGCGCAGACCATCAAGGTGGCGATTGATCCTTCGAGTCGCCCAGGCGATCTGGCGCGTCCCGGACACGTCTTTCCCCTGCGCGCTCGCCAAGGCGGCGTGCTCGTTCGCGCCGGACAGACCGAGGCTTCGGTCGATCTGGCCCGCCTGGCCGGACTCGTTCCCGCGGGCGTCATCTGCGAGATCATGAATGACGACGGCACCATGTCCAGGGTGCCGCAACTGAAGGAATTCTGCCGGCAGCACAAGATGAAGATGCTGACCGTGGCGGAACTCATTCGCTACCGATTGCAGACGGAAACCTACCTCGTCCGGCTCGGCGAGTCAGTCGTTCCAACCCGTTACGGCGACTTTCGCATGATTGCCTATCAGTCGGAGATCGATGGGCAGGCGCATGTTGCGCTGGTGAAGGGCGAGGTGGAAAAGTACGGCGACCTCCCCACCCTGGTGCGAATGCACTCGCATTGCCTTGCGGGAGATGTTTTCGGCGCCACCTCGTGTGAATGCCGCAACATGCTGGACCAATCGATGCGGATGATCGCCGACGAAGGCCGCGGCGCCATTATCTACTTGCACCAGACTTCGAAGGGCTTCTCTATCGAGAAACTGGGCGAGAAGATCACGCTGCAATTTCATCGCGACATTCGCCTCGCAACGCTCCCTGATTCGCAGCGGAAAACTCAACGCGAAATTGGCATCGGCGCTCAGATCCTGACTGACCTTAAGCTCAAGCGCTTGCGCCTGCTCACCAATCGCCCGCGCAAGGTCGCCTCGCTGGAAGGCTTCGGGTTGGAGATTATCGAGCAGGTGCCAGTACCGGTTGCCGTGGCGGCGTGCCAAGAGTAAATCATTGAAGATTTCAGATTTTTGATTTCAGATTGAAAATCGATGGAAGCACCCTCAGGGACGGTTTTCAATCTGACATCGAAATCTTCAATCTGAAATCTTCAATCTGAAATGCCCTCAGTATCCCTTTTTCTTGTCGACTAATCCGAGCAGCGGTTCACCGGCAAAATAGCGGCGCAGGTTTTCCGAGTAGAGTTCGTACTGCCGCTCCCACAGCAGGTCGTCGAACCCTGCGACGTGGGGCGTAATAAGGATCTCAGGCACGTCCCACAACGGCGAGTCAGGTGGGAGAGGCTCCTTCTCCATTACATCGAGTCCGGCGCCGGCGAGATGACCTTCGCGTATGACCCGCACCAGGGCGGCCGAATCAATTTGGATGCCGCGGCCCACATTAAACAGGCAAGCACCGCGTTTCATCTTGCGGAGCCGTTCTTCATTGAACAGGCCCGTGGTCTTTTCGGTTACGGGTGCGGCCACCACCACAAAGTCGGCCAGCGGCAATGCTTCATCAAGTTCATCAAACCCAAATACCTGCTGTGCGGGCTCACTGGGACGGTCCGGGTGCTCGCGCACGGCGATCACTCGCATCCCCGCCGCATGCGCCATTTGCGCCACCGGACGCCCGATCGCACCGAAGCCGACGACCAGCAGCGTCGAACCGCGCATTTCGCGCGGATGGGGCACGGCATCCCACAAGAGCTCCTGCGCCCACACGTGCTTGTGCTGAAAGTCGCGGACCCGGTGCAGTTGCCTGCCGACGGCCCACACCAGGCCCATGGCGTGTTCGGCCACGGCGGGCCCGTGCACGTCGCGTGCGTTCGTTACCACGACATCGCTGGCCACGACCTCCGGCAGCAGCAGCGCATGCACGGCGGCAGCGGTCGAGTGAATCCATTTCAACCGGCGGGCCGCCTTGAATTGCTCTGCCCTCATCGAAAACGCAATCATCAGATCCGCGTCCACGATCTCGGTCTTGAGACCCTCGTAGCCATCGAGTTGCACCACGTCGAGTTCGGAGAAATTGCGCCGAATGCGATCGGCAAACGATTTCGGCGGTATCCAGAGATGGAAGTGATGATGAACGGCTATGACAAGTTTCATTGGCACGATCAGAGTAGTTGAAAAATCAGCTACGGGGAAGCTCTTTACCGCCAATGCCGGACGGCCTTATGCGCTCTTCTTCACCCGCAGATCGTGCCCCGTCATCTCTTTCGGCTGCGGAATGCCAAGCACACCGAGCACGGTCGGCGCTATGTCCTGCAATGCGCCATCCGGGCGCAACACGAACTGCTTCGCATCTTCGGCGATGTAGATGAACGGAACTGGATTGGTGGTGTGCGCCGTTTGCGGGCCGCCGGTTGCCGGATCAATCATCTGCTCGGCGTTGCCATGATCGGCGGTAACCAGCATGATGCCGCCACAGCGCTTGATGGCCGCATAAATCTCGCCCAAACAGCCGTCCACACACTCGACGGCCCTGATGGTCGGCGGAATCTTGCCGCTGTGCCCAACCATGTCGGCATTGGCGAAGTTCGCGATCACCACGTCGAACGTTTTGTCCTCGATGGCTTTCACCACGGCTTCGGCGACGCCTTTGGCGCTCATCTCCGGCTGCAAATCGTAGGTCGCCACCTTCGGCGACTGGATCAGCACGCGCTCCTCGCCCGGAAATGGCTTCTCCACGCCGCCGTTGAAGAAGAACGTGACGTGCGCATATTTCTCAGTTTCGGCGACCCGAAGGTTTCGCAGGCCAAGGTTTGCCATGACGTTCGCCAGGATATTCGTCAGGCGCTCGGAAGGCACCACAACGGGCAGCTTGAACTTGGCGTCGTACTCGGTCATGCAAATGTACTGCAAGTCTTTCGGCACTTCGTCGCGCGGAATAGTCTTGTCCAGCGCCGCTGCATCCGGAAGATCGCGCCCGCCTTCAGCCGTGATGCCGCTCTCGCGAGCCAGACAGCGTGTAATCTGCCGCGCCCGGTCGGCGCGGAAATTGAAGTTGATCACGACATCCTCAGGCCGGATTGTGCCCACCGGTTCACCACGCGCATCGGTGCAGACAAACGGAATGACAAACTCGTCGGTGACGCCGCGATCGTAGGAATCCTTCATCCCCCGCACCGGGTCGGTATAGGCGGCGATGGTTTTGCCGTGCACCATGGCATCGAATGCCTGCTTTTGGCGATCCCACTTGCGGTCGCGATCCATGGCGTAATAACGGCCATCGACGGTAGCGATTTTGCCGATGCCGTATTCGCGCATCTTCTGCTGCAACTGCTCGATGTAGCCCGCGCCGGAGTCCGGCGGCGTGTCGCGGCCATCCATAAAGCAGTGAACAAACACGCGCTCCACGCCATTTTGCTTTGCCATCCTCAGCAGTGCATAGAGATGGTTCTGGTGAGAGTGAACGCCGCCGTCGGAGAGCAATCCGCAAAAGTGCAACCGCCGCCCATTTGCTTTGGCGTGCTTCATGGCGTCGAGCAGCACGGGATGCCGGAACAACTCACGGTTTTCGATCATGAGATCGATGCGGGTGATATCCATGTGAACGACGCGTCCGGCGCCTATGTTCAGGTGCCCGACTTCGCTGTTGCCCATCTGCCCGTCCGGCAGTCCGACGAAGCGCCCGCTGGTGTGAATCAGCGTGTTCGGGTACTCGGCGAGCAGTTTGTCATAATTCGGCTTGCGCGCCAGCGAAATGGCGTTGGCATTCGACGGCGGCGCATAACCCCAGCCATCGAGAACGATCAGAACGAGCGGTTTGGGCTTAGGCATTTCAGATTTCAGATTTCAGATTTCAGATTTCTCCGCGATGCGGTGAGTCGCGACGCTGCGAATATCTTCACGAGCTCACCCGCTTCCCGAAGAAGAGGCTCGACATGATCTGAGGTGATCGACGCCTCATCCAGCAGTTCTAACCAGAACGCCGTTTCGTCGGCCTCCTCGATCACTGTGCCCATCTTGGCGATGAATTCAGGGTTCGAGCGAGACCGACAAACAGCACGATAATTCGCCGCGACCGAAGTTCCACTCCTTAGCAGTTGCCTCCCAATCACTTGCGCTTCGGAGCTTTTCGGCAGCGTCTGCACAAACTTGATGATTCGGATTGCAAACTGCTTGGTGCGCAGCTTCAATTCTTCGGCGTTCAACCAGATATCTCCGCTTCAAGGATTTCAGATTTCTAGATTTCAAGATTTAAGATTTTGATTTCAGACTCCCCCACAAACGTGCAAAGGCGGATCGCTGGGCATTCTCAATCTGAAATCTTCAATCTGAAATCTGAAATGTTTTATGCCTCGGCGCTTTCCATCAGCTCGCCGTTGTAGTTCAGCGCCGCCAGGCCAAGGAAGTTCGCCGCCGCCCCGAGCTGTTCCTCGATGCGCAGTAACTGGTTGTACTTGGCAATGCGGTCGGTACGCGAGGCGGAGCCGGTCTTGATCTGGCCAACGCCGGTGGCTACCGCCAGATCCGCTATAAATGCGTCTTCGGTTTCGCCGGAGCGGTGCGAAATCACGGAGGTGTAGCCGTTGCGGCGCGCCATCTCGATTGCCTCCAGCGTCTCCGTGACCGTGCCAATCTGGTTCAGTTTGATGAGGACCGAATTGGCCACGCCCAAGTCGATGCCGCGCGCCAGCAGCGCCGTGCTGGTCACAAAGATGTCGTCGCCCACGAGTTGAATTTTGTCGCCCATCTCGTCGGTGAGCATCTTCCAGCCGTCCCAGTCGTCCTCGGCCAGACCATCTTCAATGGACACGATCGGATATTGGCGTACCCAGTCGGCATAGAACTTCACCATCTGTGCCGAGCTTCTGCTTGATTTGTCGCCTTTCTTGAAGGTGTACTTGCCATCGCTGAAAAATTCGCTCGCCGCCGGGTCCAGCGCAATTGCAATCTGATCGCCGGGCTTGTAGCCGGCTTGCTGGATGGCCTCGAGTATCACTTCGACCGCTTCGGCGTTGGACTTGAGCGAAGGAGCAAAGCCGCCCTCGTCGCCTACAGCGGTGTTATAACCCTTCTTCTTCAGCACTGACTTGAGGGTATGAAACGTCTCGGCTCCCCAGCGCAGCGCCTCGGCGAACGACGGCGCTCCGACCGGCATCACCATGAACTCCTGAAAATCCACATTGCTGTCGGCGTGCGCTCCGCCGTTGATGATGTTCATCATCGGGCACGGCAAAATGTTCGCGGTCACGCCACCCAGGTAACGGTAGAGCGGCAGATCATAGTAATCGGCGACGGCACGCGCCGAGGCCATGCTTACGGCAAGAATCGCATTGGCCCCGAGTTTGCCTTTGTTCTCGGTGCCATCCAGTTCGATCATCTTGGCGTCGATCTCAGCCTGGCAGGAGGCATCCATGTCCATGAGCACCGGAGCGATCACCTCGTTCACGTTCTCCACGGCCTTGAGCACACCCTTGCCCATATAACGCGACTTGTCGCCGTCGCGAAGCTCCACGGCCTCGTGCTCGCCGGTGGAAGCACCGCTTGGGACGATGGCGCGGCCCTTCGCCCCGCTTACCAGCGTCACTTCAGCTTCCACCGTGGGGTTTCCGCGTGAATCCAGAACTTCGCGCGCATGAATCAGTTCGATTTCAGTCATAACGATTCCCTTCTTATATTGATAGGTCGGCGCCTCGGCGCCCGTGCCGCAGCTTCAATTGAGAGTGCAGGTACAACAGACAACTCCAGCTCAAACTTTTGATTATAGCCGTTCACCAACCGCATCTGCGCTGCCGATGAAACTCCGTCGTGATCAGGTGCACGAACATAGGCGTCGCCACTCTCATTTACGCTCGTTATGCTTGGAGTGTTGAGCTACTATCCTGGATCAGGCTAAGTTCAGCGGGGAGCCCGGCAGTGATCGCTTTCGCGCACCTGTTCTGAAACCGCGCCGGATCATCGCCAGATTCGCGTTCCAAGCAGCTAATTGCCACTTGTTCTATGTCCGATAATGATTGCGTGTCCGATAATGAGACTCAGCGAGGATTTAGTGAAGATTCAATCATGAGTGAGCACTATAGATTTATGTAAATTTTACCGTAGAGGCATCTCTCAGGGCATTTCTTTAAACTAACTATCAAGTAGCCGCGTCGAGATGCTTCCGATAAAACCAAAGGTGATTCTATGAAGGCTATCTTGTTCGTCGACGATCACGAGGTGCTGGCGCGATTAAGTTGTGAAATCCTGGAAACGCAGGGCTACCGGGCAGTCTCTGCTTACAGTGCTGCCGATGCACTGGACAAGTTTGCCAAAGAGAGATTCGACATTCTGGTCACGGATTTCCGCATGGAAGGCATGAATGGCTTGGAGTTGGCCCGGCAAGTGCATCAAAAAGATCCCAGCGTTCCGGTCATCATTGTTACCGGTTATGGTCCGATTGACGGTGGCAAGGATGTGAATGCGTGCCTGCAGAAAGAGCAGCTCTTTCCCGCGTTGTTGGAGAAAATCAAGCTCTACCTCAGTCAGAGCGAGGAAGCTGAAACGGTGCGTACGGCGTAGTCTGTCAGACGATCGCCATAGTCATTCATCATCAAGGACGCCTCGCGGCGTCCTTTTTCACAGGGCTAGAGCGGTTCCTCAGTTGCTATATCCGGTGTTCCCGAAAGGCGTCATCCCGACCGGAGCGCCTAGCGCCCGCAGGCCGGAGCAGCCAAGCTGCGTACCCGATGGCACTCGATAAGCAAGAAGCTATGCAAGCGCGCAGTGGAGGGATCTTGTGTTTTTCGGCAAACCACAAGATTTCTCGACTCGCGCCAAAACACGGCGCTCGCTCGAAATGACGTTGATTTCCGGATACAGCATCTCGGGAAGCGCTAGAAGACGCAGCCGAAGCTACCGAGGTGACTGCACATTCGGCGGCACCTTGCTACCGGCTACGGCGCGCCTTTCAACAGCCTGCTAAACTTGGCGGGTGAAGCGGCTCATTGTAAACGCCGACGACTTCGGCCTCACTCGCGGTGTCAATCGCGCCATCGCGGAGTGTCATCAGCGCGGCATTGTGACCTCGACGACTCTGATGGCGAACAGCGACGAATTTCAGGACGCCGTCGAAGCGGTCAAGCGTCTCGTTCCGCAGACTGACGGCCCTGCCATTGGCGTCGGCTGCCATATCGTGCTCGCAGAGGGCGGGCCTGTGCTGCCGCCGTCGCAAGTGCCCTCGCTGCTCGTACCTGGAACCGGGCTTTTTTACCAGTCCATTCAGCAACTGGCAAAACAGGCGCTTGGCAATCGCTTCCGCTCGGAAGAAATCGAGGCCGAGGCCACGGCACAGTTTCAAAAGATTCAGGCCGAGGGTATCAGGATTTCGCATTTCGACGCACACAAGCACGCGCACATGTTTCCATCCATTCTCAAACCACTTTTGAGGGCTGCGGTCGCCTGCGGCGTACCCGCATTGCGTAATCCCTTTGAGCCGGTTTTCTCCATGCCTATTCCGAGCCTGCTTCGCATCCCCGTGCGCTATGCCGAAGTGCTGGCCTTGCGCGCGTTTCGGGCCAAGTTCCACGCCATGGTTGCCGAATCCGGTCTGCGCACCACGGATGGAAGTCTCGGCCTGGTCGCAACCGGCACGCTCACTGTCTCACGACTTTCCGCGCTGCTCGATCGCATGCAAGACGGTCTTTGGGAGCTGGTTTGCCATCCAGGCTACAACGATGCGCAGCTCGCCACGATCAACACGCGCTTGCGGGCGTCGCGAGAAACAGAGATGCAGGCGCTCACCGCGGAGAGCACGCGTCAGGCACTGGAGCGAAACGGCATACAGTTGATTTCGTATCAGGAAATAAGCGGCGATGCTCGCCGGGAGCTGGCTTTGCATTGAAAAATGCGGATACAATGCTAGCGATGGCGCTCAAGAAGAAAACTCGTCGCAAACGCAATCCGGTAGTTGTGCTAGATGTGGAACTCGAGCGCGAGGTGGATGGTCGCTGGCTCGCCGACATTCCAAAACTTCCGGGAGTAATGATGTACGGGAGCACCAAGGGTGAAGCTTTGCGCAATGTGCAGGCTCTAGCCCTTCGCGTTCTGACCGACGACCTGTAGCCTGCTCACCTACACTGTTTATACCCATGCGCATAGGAATCACCTGTTATCCAACTTACGGCGGAAGCGGAGTCGTTGCGACCGAGCTGGGAATCGAACTGGCCGAGCGAGGACACCAGGTTCACTTCATTACCTACTCGCAGCCGATCCGGCTTGTCGAACCGCATGCAAACATTCATTATCACGAGGTCGAGGTTTCGCGTTATCCGCTCTTCGAGTATCCGCCCTATGATCTTGCGCTGGCCACGCGGATGGCCGAGGTGGCGGAAATCTACGATCTCGACCTGCTGCACGTGCATTACGCCATTCCGCACTCCGTCAGCGCGATGCTGGCGCGGCAGATGCTTTGCTGCGATAGCGCCCGCAAGCGGCGCCGGCTGCCTTACGTCACTACTCTCCACGGCACGGATATTACGTTGGTCGGCTTGGATAGCTCCTATCTGCCGATCACGCGTTTTTCCATCGAGCAGAGCAACGGCGTTACCGCCATTTCGGATTACCTCAAGACGCAGACGCTGGAGCAATTCAATATCCAGAACCACATCGAGGTGATCCCGAACTTCGTGAATTGCGATCTCTATCGTCGCGATCCGAACTCCGTCCTACGGCGCAGCGAGTACGCCCAGCCCGACGAGCGCGTGTTGGTTCATCTCTCCAACTTCAGGCCTGTCAAGCGCGTCACGGATGTGATTGAGGTCTTCGATCGCGTGCTGAAAAAGATTCCGGCCAAGCTGCTGATGATTGGCGACGGACCCGATCGTTCTCAGGCGGAGTGGCTGGCGATGAACAAAGGAATCCACAAGCAGGTTCTCTTCCTGGGAAAACAGAACCTGGTTAACGAGAAGCTGGCGGTTGCCGACCTGATGCTGCTTCCCAGCCAGCTTGAGTCGTTCGGACTGGCCGCACTGGAGGGCATGGCGTGCGAGGTGGTCCCCATTTCGACCGACGCAGGCGGCCTTCCGGAGCTTATCGAACATGGTGTAGACGGATACATGGTCGGGGTTGGCGATGTGGAGACGATGGCGCGCTACGCCATCGAGGTGCTCTCCGATGACGCCAAGTTACGCGACATGGGAAAGCGCGCCCGGGCAAAGGCGCAGAAGAACTTCTGCAGCACCCTGATTATTCCGCACTACGAGCAGTTCTACCGGGATGTACTGGAGCGGATGTCGTAAATCGATGACGAGAATTCGTCCGGATTCGGCACCGGCAATACCAGGCGGACTAATGTCCCATGGCCGTGTTGACTGGTGATTTCGATGCGAGCCGTATCGCCATATAAGACCTGTAGCCGCTCGCGGACGTTCGCCATCCCAATGCCGGTACCGCCGCGCCCTCCGCTCTCCATGCCCACGCCATCGTCTTCAACTTCGATGACCAGCAGGCGGTTGGCTATCCGCGAGCGCAGGTAAATCGTGCCGCCCTCGACCTTGGGCGAGAGCCCGTGCTTGATCGAATTCTCCACCAGCGGCTGGAGGATGACACTGGGGACGGCGACCTCCAGACTCTCGCGTTCAATTTCCTTCACAATCCGCAACTTGTCGTGTCCGAAGCGCACGACCTCTATATCAAGGTAATCGTCAACAAACTCGATTTCGTCCTTGAGTTGAACGAACGAATCGCTCTTCCGCAGCAGTCGCCGCAGGATGTTAGAAAGTTTGACGATCACCTCGCGCGCCATGTCCGGATTGAAACGCACGAGTGAGGAAACGGTGTTCAAGGTGTTGAACAGGAAGTGCGGGTTAATCTGGCTCTGCAAGGCCTCCATGCGCGCCTGAAGCAGCAGACGCTCCTGCTCCTCCAATTTCATTTCGATCCGCACATTGTTCAAAACCTTCAATGCAATCGCCACGCACATCACCGTAGCGAGATACATCACAATCCTGACCAACCAGTTCGGGCTCGCGATTGCAAACAGATGCCTGCCGAAAACATCCTTGAGCTGCTCGCGCGCAAACGTAAGCGCCAGGATCATGACAAAGAACGATGTCTGCCAGTCGATGAAAGACTTGCGGATGGTCCGCCTGATCCAACGGTAGAGGCTCAGGTCGAACAGCGGCGAGAAAGACCAGATTGCTTCTTTGTCCTGGGCAAGATTGCGCAGGCACCCGGCCACCAGGCCGGAACCAACGTTAAGCGCCAGATTGCCCCATTCGCCGAGAAACAGCGAAGGAATCGAGACCAGCAGGCCGCCGGCGATTCCACCGCAGCGCCCGGTGATGATGCCCATCAGGATCGAACTCTCAAAGCCCAGGTCGGCGGCCATGAAGTTCTTTACTTTGGCACGCACCACCACGCCCAACGCAAACGGAATGCCTATGAGCAACACCATCTCGAGGTTTTCCGCGAGGCTTCGATCTTCCCGGAAGAGCAGCACGCGAAAGCGTCGGCCGCGCGCAAGCACACTGCTGACGGCGGCGGAGACGCCGAGCTTGATGAGCAGCGTGATGAGAATCAGTCCCTGGTCCAATCGTCAGCTCCGCGAAATTGCTCCAGCCGGTTCCATGGTCGGTGTATCCCAGTGTTCATAAGAGGCGTCATCCCGACCGAAGCGCCGAGCGCCGCTGGCCGGAGCAGCCACGCTGCGTACCCGAGACATCAACCTTGACGAGCAAAAAGCTGTTCGGGCGCGGAGTGGAGGGATCTTGTGTTTCTGCAGCAAAAAACACACAAGATTCCTCGACTCGCGACGCAAGACGTCGCTCGCTCGGAATGACGTTCATCTCTCGGGGTACAGCATCTCTGCATCTGCTCTAACCTGTTTGCGAACTATGTGCGAACTGAGTTACGTATGTTGCGCAGCGGGAGCGGGCGCTGCGCTCGGGCTTTGCGAGAGTATAGCGGCTTTTGCGCGTTCAAGGGCACCGTCGAGCCGCTCCGGGCCCGGAACGCCGCCCTGGGCCAGCTCGCGCGAACCGCCGCCACGGCTGCCGAGCCGTGCCATCTCCTGCTTCATCAGGGCGCCCATATCGAAAGGGCCGCCCCGCCACTGGGCGAAAACCAACGCGGGCTGCTCCGCGCCGCAGCCGAGCAGCGCGACAGCCCCCGGCTCCGCGACAAGCTTTTGCGCCAGCATCTTGGCGAACGCGATATCGCGTCCGGTCAAGAGCTGCGCGATGAGCCTGATACCGCCGGCGGGCTTGGTTGCGGCAAGCATTTTCGCGGCGGTCAATTCCGCGACCTCCTCCAACAACTTGTGCTCACGCTTGGCCGCGGTCTTGAGCTCTTCCAGCGATTTCCGAATCTGCTCGGGCGCGGTCCACAGATGCGCCGAGTACAACCCGGCGGCCTCGGTAAGGGTTTCGTAGTCCTTGCGGGCAAAGCGCACGGCGCGCTCGCCGCAAACAAATTCGACCCGCATCCCCTGCTTTACCCTTTCCACCTTGCGCAGCAGAATCGCGCCGGTCTGCCCCGTGGAGCGAACATGCGTCCCTCCGCAGGCGCAAAGGTCAAAGTCCGAGATCTCGATGATCCGCAGGCGCTCGCGTCCGGCAGGCGGAATCTTGCGCAGGCCCATCTCGCGCGCCTGCTCCGGAGTTGCGAAATGCGTTTTAACCGGACGGTCTTCAAAGACAATCTGGTTGGCGCGCTCTTCGGCACGGCGAACCTGTTCGGGCGAAAGGCTCTTTGCCTCAAGGTCGATGGTGCAGCTCTCTTCGCCCATGTGGAACGATACGGTCGGCAGCTCGAACAGCTCCACAAAGGCCGCCGAGAGCACATGTTGCCCCGAGTGCTGCTGCAAGTGGTCTCGCCGCCGCTCGACATCGATGAAGCCGCGCACGCGCACCGCGCTTTCGCCGGGCGCCGACGTTGCACCGGCAAGGGCGTGCTCCAGCTCCGGCGCAGGCTCGATCACGTGCAATACTTCGCCGCTTGCCTCGTCCTCCATCACTTCGCTGACCCTGAACTTGGGACGCAGCGGCTGAGGGTTGTCGAGGTTCTCCCATTCAATCCAGCCGGTGTCGAAGGTCTGCCCGCCGCTGGTGGGATAAAAAGCGGTGCGGTCGAAGACGAGCGCACGGCGTCCGTCCGGCAAAGGGCGGACCGCCAGCAGCGCGGCGACAAAGTCGTGAAGAAACGAATTCTCGTAGTAGAGGCGTTCTGTCATGGCATTTTGCTTTGGCGTTAACCGAACTATTGTCTCACTGGAAGCGTCAGAGGTCGTTGAGGTACCCTAACCGAGCGTATCCGTCTGTAACTCAGCACACGCAACGAAATCAGAGACCCCACCCTGAGCCGAATTATTGACGCGGCGCAAGGGTAGGGCACCCGAAAACGCTTTGACACTGCTGTGGCGGTAATCCACTTCTATACCGGCTGAATAATTCCTCCCAGGCTGCGCGATTCGCCGGACGGGGAGGCCGTCATCTTCCATCCGGCTGGCCGCAGAGATGGATGCTCCGCATAGAGCGGACCCAGCACCTCTTGCTGCACGGCGGCGAGGACTTTGGCCGCGGCTCGCTGGTATGCGGCGTGCTCTTCGGCGGAACACTCGCTCTTGGTGGAGGTAACGGACTGGCTTATGCGGTCGGAGATTTCGAGCATAAGCTCGCTGATTTGCTTTGCGACGTGAGGATTCTTCATCATAATTGGCCTCGAACGAGGCTCAAGCAACTCCCCACGTTAGCGCCGAAAAACGCGGTGCGGAACCTGGGCATCCGATTACCTATTTCAGTTTCAGTTTCGACAGCAGCGAGCGCGTCTGCCGGAACCAAGGGCGTTCCCGGCGGCGTTGAAAGCCCGGCATGGTGGGGCGTTTGGCCATGATTTGCTGCGCCCACTCCCGCGCTTCGGCCGCTCGGCCCTGCGCCGCCAGAAACTCGGCATAGTGATATTGCGTCTCCGTCAAGGTCGAGCCTTGCAGGATGCGGCTGAATAGCGCTTCCGCCCTTTCGTTCTGGCCGGTTCGCGCGTAGGCCCATGCCAGCAACCCGGGGGCGCGCTGAATGTCGTAACCGGGGTCGGTTCGCGTCACCCGTTCCAGGTCTTCTATGGCAGCCGGGAAATTGCCTAGCTGCAACAAGGCCAAGGCCCGCCGATAAAACGGATCGGGCGAGTCGGTACGTTGCGTGATCGAACGATCGAAGCAGGCGCGCGCCTTTTCCCATTTACCTTTGTCCAGGTAAAGCTGCCCGAGTTCCTCGTAATTTCCCGCTGAAGGATTCTGGCTAACCGCGGACTCCAGTTCCCTGATCCGGCGGTTGCGGCTCACGAAGTCGAACGCCCCGGGATCGCGCAACTCGGGAAGGGCCTGTACCGCCAGATAAATAAGCGACCCCAGTGGGCCAAGAAGCAGGATGATCCACAGCCAGTAAGACTCCGGCTGGCGGCGCACGAAGTGGATGAGGGCCGCCGCCATCAGCAGCATGCCAAACAATCCGTAATGAAAGAATCCGAACACTGCCTAAATACTAGCAGCGTAAGCACCTGACGGGCTGTTGAAAAAAATGCACGGCAAAAGTGAGCATTGGCGAGCCATCCAGTACCTCGGCGTCACATTGGGGTGTGAGGCCGAGCTGCGGACGTGTAGAATCGGGAGGAATGCATTCTATTGGGCTCATTGCCGTCGATATCGATGGAACCCTGCTGAATTCAAGCTTTCAGGTTTCAGCCGCAAACCTGCAGGCATTGCGCGGCGCCCACGAACGCGGCGTCGAAATCGCGCTGGTTACCGGCAGGCGTCACAATTTTGCCCTGCCGGTGGCTGAATCGCTCGGCTTCAGCGTAACCCTCATCAGCTCCAATGGCGCGATCACCCGCTCCAGTGACGGCAGTCTTTTTCACCGCGACCTGCTTCCGGCGGATATCGCGCGCGAATTGGTTTGTCATATGGCCGCTTTCCGCGGATACACGGTCCTGTCGTTCGACCGCGAGGGCAGGGGCGCGCTGGTGGTTGAGACCACCGAGCTGTTGAATATCGCCATTCGCCGCTGGATGGAAAAGAATGCGGAATACCTGGAGGTGGTGCAGCCACTGGAAGATGCCGTGACCGAAGCGCTGGTTCAGGCCACTTTCTGCGGAGAAATTGCCCGCATGCAGGAGGTGCAGCAGGCTTTAATGAATTCGGGCCTCTGGGAACGGATCACCGTTTTGCGCACCCAGTACGAGGAACGCAATCTGTGCATCGTGGATGTACTGAACCACGGCTGTTCGAAAGGGCACTCTCTGCGCCGTTGGGCCGAACACCGCGGAATAGAGCGGCAGCAGGTGATGGCCATCGGAGACAACTACAACGACATCGAAATGCTGGAATTCGCCGGCGTCCCGGTTATCATGGCCAACGCTTGCGAAGAGCTGAAGCAGAATGGCTGGATGGTGACCTTGGGAAACAATCAGGACGGCGTTGCTCACGCCGTCGAGTCGGTGCTGGGATGACAGGCCGCCGCTGGCCGTGGCTGGCGCTGCTGCTGTGCGCTTGTTGCGCGCACGGGGCGGAGTTTGCCCGGCTGACAAACGGCTTCAGCCTGCGTTGCGAGAGCCATGAGGAGCTCGGTAGCCTGACTCGTCTGTATCTGGACGCACAACGCGCTGGCTTCATCGATCTTCCTACCGAGCGTGTTTCCGGGTATGAACCGGCGCCCTCGTTGCAGCTTCCGGCGCTTCCGGCGCAGGCGCTGTCCCTCCCCGAGCACATCGCGAATGCCGGGTTGCAGACCGGGATCGATCCCGACTTTATCCATAGCGTAATCCGGGCGGAGAGTGGCTACAATGCGAAGGCGGTTTCGCCGAAGGGCGCACAGGGGCTGATGCAATTGATGCCGGCGACCGCGGCGAAGCTAGGGGTGCGAGATAGTCTCGATCCGGCGAACAATATCGACGGCGGGAGCCGCTATCTGCGCGAGTTGTTGTTGCGTTACAACGGAGACGCTATCAAGGCGTTGGCAGCATACAATGCCGGACCCGAGTCGGTGGAGAAATACCATGGAGTTCCGCCCTACCGGGAGACTCGAAGCTACGTTGCCCGCGTCATTACTGACTTCAATCGCCGGAAACTCTGCCCCAACAAAGGCAACGACGGCGTTTGTCAGGGACCCGGGTTGGCAGCCTCGAACCCGTCGGTAAAGGGTTCGAAGCGTCCGGTCCCCGAGGTTAAGGGCGATTCCAAAACCCGGCAGACCGCTGAACACAAGAGCGCCGCCCTCAACAAGGCGAGGACCGTCGCGCCCACAATCGAACGCAAGGATCGGGCCAAGAAAGCCGAAGGAGAGGACTCGACTCGGGCGCCGTTCTCTGCCAGAAATCAGCTCCGATGAAAAAGAAGCACGCAATCACCTCGGCTATCGTATTGGCGGTTCTGGCAGCGCTTGTCTACTCTCAATTCCGGCACTGGCGGAGCTTTGACTGGCAACAGTTTTGGAGGGTGAGCAAAGGCGTAAACATTTGGATGGTGATGGGTGGAGTGGTTTTGATCTATCTGGCTGACGTTCTGCGCGCCGTGCGCTGGAAGATCTTTCTTAGTCCTACCTGCAAGACCACGACGAGACGCCTGATTCCTTCGCAATTCATAGGCTTCACCGGGCTTGCCCTGCTGGGCCGTCCCGGCGAACTGGTGCGGCCATTCCTGGTGGCCCGCAAAGAGAATCTGACGTTTTCTTCGCAACTGGCCGTCTGGGCGGTCGAAAGAGTATTCGATATTTCCGCCGTAGCCGTTCTGATGGGTCTGTCCCTGGCAGTTTGGGGAAACAAGTTCAAGGCATATCCGCAGGTGCAAACCGCCGGGTATCTGCTGCTTGCTTTGGCAGCGGCGTTGGCGATGACTTTCTTTCTTCTGTGGTGGCGCACCGAACAGATTGCCTCACTCTTGGAGCGCCTGCTGCGGCCGCGCTCGGAGCAGGTTGCGAACGCGGTTTGCCGCAAGGTGCGCGCCTTCGGGCAGGGACTGCACACCATTCGCGACCTGAAGTCCTTCGTGTTCATCGCCATGGTTTCGCTTTGCCTGTGGATATTCATCGCGCAGTCCTACGTTCAGGTGATGCATGCTTATCCGGTCACGACCGTCCAAGTGCAGGCCGACTCCGACGACGATGACAACCCCAGCCCGGTGGTGACCCGCACGGTTCGTCTTCACCACATGGAACTTGAAGACGCGCTGCTGGTTATGGGAGCCAGCATGGTGGGTTCCATTGTGCAATTGCCAGGGGTCGGAGGAGGCTCACAGTTAGCGGTTATCGAACTGCTGTCCTCCGACATATTCAAGAATGAACCCTATAACATTTCCCGCGAACTTGCGGTCAGTGTCGGCATGCTGTGCTGGTTGGTGACCTTCATGGCGGTGATTCCCGCGGGACTCATCATGGCCCATCGCGAACGCGTCTCGCTGCGCATGATTTCGCGTGAAAGCGAAATTGAAGCTACGCAGGCGGAACAGCCTGAGTGCGCAACCAAAGTAGTCGCCGGGCAAGTTGACTCTCCCCAAAAGGGCAATTAGCAAGGCGGCCACACGCCTCAACCTTCTTCCTGCTACAATTGCCTCGTTGCTGGTGCTCTTCATCCCATGAAATGCCCCTTTTGCGGCTTTGAGCAGGATAAAGTAGTCGATTCGCGCGAAAGCAAGGAAGGCGAAGCCATACGCCGCCGCAGGGAATGCCTGCGTTGCGAGAAGCGTTACACCACCTACGAGCGCATCGACGAAATTCCGTACATGGTGGTGAAAAAGGACGGACGGCGCGAGAAGTTCGAGCGTCAGAAGGTGCTGAACGGATTGCTGCGCGCCTGCGAGAAGCGTCCGGTCTCCATCAGCAAACTGGAGCAGATTGTCAACGAAGCCGAAAGCTTTGTGATCGACTCCGCCGAACGCGAACGTAAGACCAGCGAAATCGGCGAGCTCATCATGTTTCGCCTGCGCGGCCTCGACAAGGTCGCCTACGTGCGCTTCGCCTCGGTTTACCTCGACTTCAAAGATGTCCAGGAATTCATGTCCGAGTTGCAGGACTTGTTAAAAACAAAAGATAAAGATAACGGCAAGCAGACTGCCTCCGCCAAGGCAAAGGCAGGTCCCCCGCTCGCGTGAAAGGTGCGCACCCGTGGCTTACAAAATCACTTTGATCGCCGGTGATGGCATCGGACCTGAAGTGACCGGCGCAGCCGTTCGAATCCTGGAAGCATCCGGAGTCAAGTTTGAATGGGAACCGTTCCAGGCAGGCGCCGACGCCTACGAGAAATACCACGAGTACATTCCCCAGAGCTTGCTCGACTCGATTGAACGCACTCACCTGGCGCTCAAAGGGCCGATCACGACCCCGATCGGCGGCGGCTTTCCCAGCATCAACGTCCAACTCAGAAAACGATTCGAGCTGTTTGCCAATTTTCGCCCGATCGTCAATCTGCCCAATGTGGCGACGCATTATCCGGGCGTAGATTTGATTATCGTTCGCGAAAACACCGAAGGTCTCTACTCCGGAATCGAGCATGAGGTCGTTCCGGGAGTCGTCGAAAGCCTCAAGATCATCACCGAAAAAGCGTCGACCCGCATCTCGCGATGGGCATTCGAATATGCCCGCAAGTTCAAGCGCAAGAAGATGCACGCAATTCACAAGGCCAATATCATGAAGCTCTCCGACGGCCTTTTCCTTCAGTGCTCCCGCAAGATTGCGAAGGAGTACCCGGAGATCGCCTACGGCGAGCACATCGTCGACAACACCTGCATGCAATTGGTGACCAACCCGTACCAATACGACGTGCTGCTGCTGGAAAATCTGTACGGAGACATCATCAGCGATCTTTGCGCGGCTTTTGTGGGAGGTCTCGGGCTGGTTCCGGGGGCAAACTTCGGCGAGCATTGCGCGATCTTTGAAGCGGTACACGGCTCGGCGCCCGATATTGCAGGAAAAGGACTCGCCAACCCGACCGCCGTGCTGCGCTCAGGCATCCTCATGTTGCGCCACCTGGGAGAGCAGGAGGCTGCGGACCGCATCCAGCGCGCCCTCGAAGTGGTTTACTCCGAGCGAAAGCACCTTACCCGCGATGTGAGCGGAACCGCTTCCACCAACCAGTTCGCTAACGCGGTGATCGCGGCGATGGAGAACACACCGGCAGCTCTCTCCGCCCCGGCTTCCGGGAAACGCCGGTAGAGCAGTTCCCGGGTTGTTATATACCGCTAAAGAACGTCATTCCGAGCAAGCGGCGCCTTGCGACGCGAGTCGAGGAATCTTTTGTGTTGCTTCGCCGCGGAAAAACACAAGATCCCTCCACTCCGTTTCACTTCGGTCGGGATGACGCTTCCAATCACCTTACCGTGCGGCTACACCAATCCGGGAAACACCATTAGCGATCAGCCGCAGCCCAGTATCGCAGCTTTCTTAATCCTCTTCTTAATCCGCCGGAGAACTAGGCCAGCAGCTCGCGCTTTTGCTCGGCACCGGCGCGAACCTCCCCGCGAGGCACGCATCTAACCTTGTCGCAAGAGCAAAAATTCCCGTGCGAGGAGAGTCTCTATGGCAGGCAAGGTAAAACCGGTGCCCGAAGGCTACCATACGGCAACGCCCTATCTCATCGTGAAAGGAGCCGCCAAGGCAATCGAGTTCTACAAGCAGGCGTTCGGCGCGACCGAACTGGAGCGCATGGAGATGCCGGATGGCAAGATCGCCCACGCCGAAGTTAAGATTGGCGATTCCATCATTATGCTGGGCGACGAGTCGCCGCAGCACGGGACGCGCAGCCCGCAGTCTCTTGGGCGGCTCTTCCTGCGGTCTGTATCTATACGTCGAAAACGTGGACGAAACCTTCAACCGGGCCATCACAGCGGGAGCGACCTCGACCATGGTGGTCAAGGATCAGTTCTACGGCGACCGCAATGGGAGCCTGGTCGATCCGTTTGGCCATACCTGGTACGTCGCTACCCGCAAGGAAAATCTTTCGATGGATGAGATTCGGCAGCGCGTCCCGGCAGCATAACGAAGGCCGCAGACCCCACCACGGCGACAGAAGTGGTTAGGGGTAATGGATCAATTTACATAGAGCAAAAAAGACCCCACGTCAGCCCAACATCAGGGCGGGACGTGGGGCACCCGTTCTTGCAAATTTCAAAAGACCCACTACCAGACAGGTCGACCCTAAAACGGAATGTCGTCGTCGGTGATCTCGGTGCTCTTCTCGGCGCTCTTTGCGCCAGCGGGCTCGTGGGCGCTCTGATCGAAGTCGTTGCCGGCCGCGCCACCGCGCGAACGCCCGCCTGCGTAGCCGCCCTCTTCGCCGCCACCGCCTCCTGAGCCTTCACCGCCTTTGCCGCCGAGCAGCACGAGGTCATTGGCCACGATGTTGGTCATGTACTTCTTCTGGCCGGTCTGCTTGTCATCCCACGAGTCCGTCTGCGAGCGGCCCTCGATGTAGACCGTGCGGCCCTTCTTCAGGTACTCGCCGGCGATCTCAGCCAGCCGAGCCCAGCAGGTAATGTTGTGCCACTCGGTACGGTCCTGCCATTCGCCCTGCTTATCCTTGAAGCGCTCATTGGTTGCCAGCGAAAACTTCGCCACCGCCGTGCCCTGAGGCGTGTACTTCACCTCGGGATCTTTGCCGAGATTACCGATCAGAATGACTTTATTGACGCTCTTTGCCATGCGCTGATTCCTCAGTTTGCAATTGAATGCTCAAGTTTAGCAGCAAAGCAGAAGGTTTCAAGTGAAAGCATTCTACAATGTCATTCTGAGCGACCAGCGGGATCAGAGCGGCATTTCTGCGACGGGAAGCGGAGACAAAAATAACTACCCCACTCAAGCCAAAAGCGGGCTTGAATGGGGCACCCGCAATCACGTTCTTAACGATTCGCTTCTACACGAACAACTTATACAGCATGAGGTAGATGACGACGCCGGTGACGCTGACGTACATCCAGAGCGGGAAGGTCCAGCGCGCAATCGCCCTGTGCAGCGAGTAGCGGGCCCGCAGTGCGCGAGAGAGCGTGACCAACACCAGCGGCACGATGATAACGGCCAGGATCGTATGGCTCAGCAGGATCGAGAAATAGAGCGGGCGCGGCCAGCCGTGTCCCTGAAACAGAACGTGTCCGACGTGGGCGTGATAGTAGAGGTAAGAAGCGAGGAACGCCGTCGAGGTGCAGAGCGCGGCCAGCATTACGAACCTGTGGGCTCGCATCTGTTTGCGCCGGATAAGGTTACGCCCTACCAGCAGGAGCACGGCGCTGGTGCCATTGAGCAAAGCATTCAGTGCGGGAAGCGAACTCAATTCAGCTTGCATGGTCAGTCACCAGGTGAAACCGCCGCACAGCAAAGCAGATCCCTCAGCCGCGCGCGCTACCTCGGGCAAATCCCACATCTGCTAACTGCGGCAGATATGGGGCACCGTCCTCAAGCTGCCGGCTTCGTCGTGCGCCGGTTAGCCATGAAGAAGGCCAACCCGAACATGATCGCCGTGAACACGGCCAAAATCGCAAGGCTGGCGCCGATCGAAAAATCCGTGGCCGTACCGGGGAAAAGCAGGGCGCGCAATACCTCCGTCCCGTAGGTCAGGGGGTTGACGCGCATCAGCACGCGAATCCAGAGCGAGGCTCCGCTCAGCGGAAACAGCGAGCCGGAAAGCAGCCAGAGCGGAATCAGAAAAAGGTTGATGATGGCGTGGAAGCCCGAATGTGGAATCCATCGGCCATGCGATGGCGAAGCCGAGCGCGGTGAGCGAAAATGCCACCAGGAAAATATCAAGCGCCACCAGCAGGAATTGCACTAGGCCGATGTGGACGCCCACCAGAGGCGCAAACACCAGGAAGAATAGTCCTTGCAATGTTGCCAGCGTGGTGCCGCCCATGACTTTCCCCAGCACAATCACCGAACGGTGAACGGGCGCCACCAGCACGGAGAGCAGAAAACCTTCCTTGCGGTCCTCGATGAGCGACATCATGGCGAAGATCGAGGTGAACAGCACGATCATAATGAGGGCGCCCGGAAAGAAAAACTCCAGGTAGTGCTGGTCCGATCCGCCATTGCGAAACGAGGTGCCGAAGCCGGAGCCGATCACGATCCAGAACAGCAGCGGCGAGGCGATTACGCCAACCACGCGGCTGAGATTGCGGTAAAAGCGCACGACCTCGCGTTGCCACAGCGAAAGCGCCGGAACGAGGCTGAAGGACGCGGATTCTTTTGCGTGCGCCGGTATGGCGGTCGTCTGTGTCGCCACGATTACTCCCCTTGGTCTCTTCTAAGTACCTGGCATTGCCCCAAACACTGGGATTCCGCGTTCCTTCGCTTTGCTCAGGATTTCGGCAGGCGGCTCAGACGCCGCCTCAACGCCTCAACTTCTTGGACTGCTTGGCCGCCTCGACTTGTTTGTTCTCTTCGTCTTCGTTCCAGAAGCGATGGCCGGTGCGCCGGATGAACACGTCTTCCAGGGTCGGCTTGCTGACGGAAATGGCGGCGATCTCGCCGGGAAAAGCCTCCACGATTTCGGGAACGAAGCGATGCCCTGCCTCGCGTTCAATGCGAACCTGGTTGTCCAGCACGGTAGTTGCAACCGCGAAGCGCGCGTGGATGCGGGTGGCCAGCGCTTCCGGGGTCGCGGTATCCAGCAGAATGACGTCGCCGCCAATCTCCTGCTTCAACTCGGCTGGCGTGCCTAGCGCAACCAGATTTCCATGGCTGAGAATTGCCAGACGGTCGCAGTGTTCGGCCTCTTCCATCAGGTGTGTGGTCACGATAATCGTCACCCGCTCCTGATCGCGCAGCGTTTGCAGATACTGCCACAGGTCTCGCCGCGCACCCGGATCGAGCCCGGTTGTCGGTTCGTCGAGCAGCAGCACCGATGGCCGATGCAACAGGCCCTTGGCAAGTTCCAGCCGGCGCTGCATGCCGCCGGAGAATGTCTCGACACGATCTTTTGCGCGCTCCGCCAAGCCCACGCGGCGCAGCATCTCGCTGACGCGCTGCTTGAGCGCCGCTCCGCGCAATCCGTAGAGATGCCCAATGTGCCGCAGGTTCTCTTCGGCCGAGAGTTTGCCGTCGACGCTCTGCGCCTGAAAAACGACGCCGATGTGACGGCGAACGCCGGCGGGATCGGTAGCCGCATCGTGGCCCATGATGCAGGCATGCCCTGCCGAAGGCATCATCAGCGTCGAGAGGATGCGGAACATCGTGGTCTTTCCGCTGCCATTCGGTCCGAGCAACCCGAAAATCTCCGCCGGATAGACATCGAACGACACGCCATTCAGCGCGGCCCGGTTGTCGTAGGCGTGACGCAGTTGCTGAACACTGATGAGCGGTTCCGCCCCTGGGGTGCGCTCCAATACGCCGACTTCGCTTGAGCCTGTTGACATTTTCATGATCACTGGTTCTGCCGAATCGCCGTTCTCACTCAATACTTGATGCTATTGATCATCATCAGCGCAAACAGCAGCGGCAAGTAAAGCACGGATGCCTGTAGCAACTGGCGCGCCATCAGCTTGGCACGGGGTTCGGAGGGCGCGAGCTTCGCATTCCAGATGCGCAGGCAGAAGCAGAACTGCGCAATTCCGAGCACAACCGCGCCAAGAAAGTAGCCGCGCCCGGAAATGCCCATGAGAAACGGCGCAACCGTCACGGGGATCAACGCGAGCCCGTAAACAACAATCGTCTGCGCGGTGGAGACGCCGGAGCGCTCAACCACGGGGAGCATGCGAATTCCGGCACGTTCATAGTCATCGCGATACAGCAACGCGATCGAGTGGAAGTGCGGAAACTGCCAGAAGAATACGATCGCAAAGAGGACAAACGCCTCCCATTCGAGTTGGCCGCGAATCGCCGTCCAACCAAGCGCCGGAGGCATCGCGCCGGGGAATGCCCCAACGAAAGTACACAGCGGCGTGACCTTCTTGAGCGGTGTGTAGGCAACCAGGTAGACGAAAGAGGTCAGCAGCGTGAGCCCCGCAGTGAGCAGGTTTGTCGCAATCGCGAGATAGAGCAGACCCCCGAAAATCATTGCCAGCGAAATGACAGTCGCATGCTCAACGCTGATGGTTCGCTTGACCAGCGGGCGAATCGCTGTGCGTCGCATCAGGGCATCCATGTCGCGTTCGACGACTTCGTTCATGGCAGCCGTGCCGCCGGAAACCAGTCCGATGCCGAGCAGCGCGTGCAGCAACGTCCAGGAAAGAGAACTGACGCCCGACTGAGCGGCGCCAAAATAAAATCCGCACCAGGCCGTCATCACGATCAGCGTGGTGACACGGGCCTTGATCAGCTCGGCATAGTCTTTGGCCAGAGCGGCGACGGCAGTGCCGCGTGGCAGCGCCAGGGGTTGCGTGATCGAACTCATGCGGTAACGGCCTTGCTATTCTTGGTCAACAGCGTCTCCTCCACCACGGTGTGCCTGCGGGCCTGAATCGCGAGAATGACGGAAGTCGCAAGCAGCAGCGCGCCAACCGCAACGTGAGCGACAGTCGTGAGCACCATACTCACGCCTCCTTCCGGCAACCCTTTGCCCCATTCAACCCGCGTAAGATATGGCCCGAAGCCCAGCGAGAGCTGCACAAACAACAGCACCAGCAATGCGACCGCGGGCTGGCGAAGTTGTGGCGTTCGCGCATACCGCGACAGCACACACACGCAAGTCCAGAGCAGGATCACCGTAACCGCAACGGCGTTAACAAGATGTGGCAAAAGCTTCATTCCCGAGTGACGGAAGGCCGCACCCAGAATCAACTGCACATAGACCGAGCACACGGCCAGCACGGTCAAGGTTGTCAGCCGCGGGCGATCATTCTGCGCGATCAGCACCGGCGCCTCTCTCACCCAGTTGCGCCCGGTGAACAGTGCCATGCTGACTGCGATGCAGAAGAAAGTCTGCCCAAGCGCGGCGTGAGCGGTTGAAACCGCCGGTGGAAGGTAAAACAGGACGGTGATTCCGCCCAGAATACCCTGCAGAATCACGGTTGCCAGAGCGGCCCAGCCGAGGGCGCGCATCCAGGGGCGGCGATCCACGCGCTGCGTCCACACCGCCAGCACAATCGTGAGCAACCCGATGAACTGCGCGATCATGCGGTGTCCGTGTTCGAACTGGACGCCGTCCACCATCGGCGGAATGCGATAGAGCGAACCGAACGAGGTCGGCCAGTCGGGCACGGAAAGTCCAGCATCGTTGCTGGTTACCGTCGCACCAGCCATGATTAGCAAGAAAGTGCAGAGCGCAACGAAAACAGCAAACCGATGATGCGCCCCATTAAAAGTTGTGCTTGAGGAGCTTGTCACAGTTATCGGTTCTCCGTAGTCCGGGATTACGGCCTCGAAAGCCCGGTCGCCATCCTCGTCGTTGACCTGACTCACCACGGCGACGAAATAAAACCTACTAACAGAGCAGATGCCTTTTCCTACCAACTGGTTACATGAAGTGTTGATGGATTTTCGGGGCGATTCCCACTTTGGACCGGAACTGCGTAGGAGCGGAGCCCGCAGGGCTATCGCACGACCGCCCGAGTGATGATATGGCATTTATCGACCATCGTCGGAACAGTGTAGTTTTCGGTGCCCCAGTTCCACAGCCCTAGAGTTCGGCGCTAACCTGAAGCGCTCAACCGTGAAAAGCTTACGAACAACCGCCACGTTAGCCAACAGCATGGCGAACGTGGGGCACCCGCTTGGCCGTCACTTCAATACTCATCCCAAGAGCAGTCACCCAAATTAAGCTACTTCAATTCGGGAAAGTCATCTTCCCAGTATTCGCCCTCGCGGCGTTCGCCCTGTTGACGCGTCTGTTGTTCGACAGTACGCAACTGCACGCGACGGATCTTGCCGGAAATGGTCTTCGGGAGATCGGAGAATTCGATTCGCCGCACGCGCTTGTAAGGCCCCAGGCGTCCACGAATAAAGGCGAACAGCTCTTTTGCCAGCTCCCGCGAGGGCTGTACCCCGGGAACAAGCGTCAGAAATGCCTTAGGGACGTTCCAGCGGATCGGGTCGGGACTCGGGACGACGGCGGCCTCAGCCACGCTCGGGTGCTCGATGAGCGCGCTTTCCAACTCGAACGGGCTGAGCCGGTAATCGGAGCTCTTGAAAACGTCATCGGCGCGGCCAACGTAAGTGAAGTAGCCGTCGGCGTCGCGGTGAGCCACGTCGCCGGTGCGATAGTAACCGCCTTCCATCACCCGAGCCGTGCGTTCAGTGTCGTCCATGTAGCCCACCATCAAGCTCAGCGGGCGCGGGTCGAGTTTTACGCAGATCTCGCCGTCGTCAGCCTCGTGGCCTTCGCCGTCGAGCAGCACTACCTTGTGCCCGGGCGATGACTTGCCGACGGCTCCGGGCTTGACCATCTGCCCCGGGAAGTTGCCCAGCGTGAGCACGCTCTCGGTCTGCCCAAAACCGTCCCGGATGGTGATCCCCCAGGCTGCGCGCACCTTTTCAATGATCTCCGGGTTCAGTGGTTCTCCCGCGCCGACTAGCGTGCGGATCTTCACCTTGTAGGCTTTCAGATCCTCTAGCACCAGCATCCGCCAGACCGTGGGAGGCGCGCAGAGCGAGGTCACGCCGCAGCGCACCATCTCGCGCAAAGTGTTCTTGGCGTCGAAGCGGCCGTAATTGTGCACAAAGATGGTCGCCCCGGCATTCCAAGGCGCAAAAAAACTGCTCCAGGCGTGTTTTGCCCATCCGGGCGAACTGATGTTGAAGTGCACGTCATCCGGTTGCAGACCGACCCAGTACATCGTGGCCAAATGGCCCACCGGATAGCTCTGGTGGGTGTGCAGCACGAGTTTGGGAACCGCCGTGGTACCCGACGTGAAGTAGAGCAGAAACGGATCGTCGGCCTTCGTCGGTCCATCGGGCGCAAATGCCGCAGGCTCGTTGTAGGCGTCTTCGTAGGCGAGCCACCCGGGCTCGGTGCCTCCGCAGATGATGCGGGTGTAATTACCGCCGATCCCGGCGAAGCGGGAAGCCGCGGAGCCGATGGCGATCACGTGCCGGGCTTTGCCGCGGCCAAGGCGGTCGCGAAGATCAGCCTCGGTCAGCAGCGTCGCCGCTGGAATGAGGATGGCACCCAACTTCATCGCCGCCAACATCACCTCCCAGATGGCCACCACGTTCGGCAGCATTACCACGACGCGATCGCCGCGCCGAACACCCTGCCGCCGCAGGAAGTTCGCCACCTGATTCGATCGCCGCGAGAGTTCGGCGAAGCTCAACTTCAGCTCCGAACCGTTCTCCTCTACGATCAACAGTGCCGTCTTTTGGTTGTCGCGGGCGTAATCGTCGAAGTAGTCGAGCGCCCAGTTGAACTGCGTCAGAGCGGGCCAACGGAAATCCCGGTAAGCGGTTTCGTAATCTTCGCGGTGCTTGAAAAGAAAGTCACGGGCGGCAAGAAAAGCCTTCAGGCTCTCGCCGCGAACGGTCAGCGTTTGAGGATTTGCCATATCCCCTCCCCACGAGGTGGCTCACATTTTAGAGCAGAATGTCACCCTTGCGCTATTCCTGGGGAAAAACTCTTTGATAACCTCTTAAATTGTGACGCCCAACGAGGAATACGCTCAACGGCTGAAGGAACGGGAAGCGCGCGCGGCCCGCTACGATGGCCTCCATCTGCGCCTGGGCTATCTCAAGCTGCTGCTGGCTAGGCGCCGGACTGCTGTTTGCATGGCTCGCCTTTGGCCGCAGCCTCATTCCGGCTTGGCCCTTCGCCATTGCCGTGGCCCTGTTCATTGCTGCCAGCGTTTACCACTCCCGCCTGCTCCGCAACAAGTCGCTAGCCGAGCGCAGCGCGCAGTTCTACCGCAAGGGCTTGGCGAGGCTGGAAGATCGCTGGCGCGGCCACGGCTCGCACGGAGAACGCTTCCAGAACCCGCATCACGTCTACGCCAGCGACTTGGACTTGTTTGGCGCTGGCGGCCTGTTCGAACTGCTTTCCACGGCGCGCACCCGCATGGGGGAACAAACGCTTGCCCGCTGGCTGCTGGCGCCAGCCGCCATGCCTGAGGTGCTTAAGCCGCCAGCAAGCGGTGATCGAGCTGCGCGACCGCCTCGATCTGCGCGAAGAAATTTTTCTCATCGGCGCCGGGGAGCGCACCGGAGTGCACTCGCGCAGTTTGCGCCACTGGGCGGAGTCACGCTGCGATTTCCCGCCGTGGCTTCGAGTTGTCGCTCCCTTGCTGGCAGTCCTGGTCGCCGCCAGCGCCGCGCTTTGGGTCCAAACAGGATTTGCGGCTCCCGCGGTTTCCCTGCTGACCATTGAGGTGGCGATCCTCTACCGCTACCGGCAACGTGTCGCCCGGATTTTGCACGAGACGGAACACGCTTTTGAGGATCTCGGGCTGCTTTCATCGCTGCTTGCCCGCCTGGAGCGCGAGCGGTTCGGCTCGGAACGGCTCAAACAGTTGAGCAGCGAGCTTGAGTCGCACAGCATTCCGGGGTCGCGGGCGATCAGGCGGCTGGAAACGGTCGTCGATTTCATCGATTCTTCCGACAACCTTCTGGTTCGCGTTTTGAACCTGCCGCTGCTCTATAGCCTGCAGGTGGCCTTTGCCGCCGAAGCGTGGCGGCGCGAGCACGGTCAGGCGGTGCGGCAATGGCTGAAGGCAATTGGCGAAATCGAGGCGCTGCTGTCGCTGGCCAATTACAGCTACGAGCGTCCGGAAGATTCTTTCCCGCAGTTTGCGACCGAAGGCCCCCGGTTCATGGCGGAGGATTTGGGGCATCCTCTCATCCCTGCCGCGACCTGCGTCAGGAACAGCCTGACCCTGGACGCGGAGACGCGCGTGTTGTTCATCAGCGGCTCAAACATGTCAGGCAAGAGCACGCTGCTGCGCGCCGTCGGCATCAATGTTGTGCTCGCCATGGCCGGGGGTCCGGTGCGCGCCCGGCGACTGCAACTGGCGGCCGTGCAGGTGGGCGCAAGCATACGCATTAACGACTCGCTACAGGAAGGCAGCTCCCGCTTCCAGGCCGAGATCACGCGGCTGCGGCAGATTTTCGATCTGGCGGCTCATGGGATGCCGGTGCTGTTTCTGCTGGACGAGCTGCTCCAGGGAACCAACTCGAAGGACCGCCGAATTGGAGCCGAGGGCATACTGCGCGCGCTGGTGAAGCGCAACGATATCGGCCTGGTAACCACGCATGATCTGGCGCTGACCGAGATTGCGGACGGGCTCTCCGGCAAACTGAAGAACGTTCATTTCCAGGAGGAGATCGAGCAGGGCGTCATGCGATTCGATTATCGTCTGCGGCCTGGATCGTGGAAAAGAGTAACGGGCTGGAACTGATGCGCATGATGGGACTTGATGTTTGAGACGAGAAGGCCCCACCCAAGCTTCGCTTGAATGGGGCACCCGGCCCTCTACGCCTGCAACCTCAACAGCATTCGGTCCACGGTGTTATACTCTCCGGTTTGCACGGATGGGACCGCCAACAAAAAGACAAAACACATCATCACATCCCGCTGAGAAAGGACACCTGCCATGGCCGCGCCGGCTCTCACCTTCGCGCAACAGAATCAGCAGAGATTTCTCGATGAGCTCAAAGCCCTGCTCCGCATCCCCAGCGTCAGCACTTTGCCCGAGCACAAACCGGACATTCAGCGCGCCGCCAGCTTCGTGGCCGACGAACTGAAGCGCATCGGTTTTGAAAACGTCTCTGTGATTGAAACCGCCGGCCACCCGCTCGTCTATGCCGACTGGCTGCACGCCGCCGGAAAGCCCACGGCGCTGGCCTACGCACACTACGACGTCCAGCCGCCCGATCCGCTGGACGAGTGGATCACGCCTCCTTTTGAGCCCACCGAACGCAACAACAATCTGTATGCCCGCGGAGCAGTGGACGACAAAGGCCAGCTCTGGATGCAGGTGAAGGCCTTCGAGTCTTTGTTCAAGAGCAACAGCGGCAAATTGCCCATCAACGTGCGGGTGCTCTACGAGGGCGAAGAGGAGGTGGGCGGTGAGTCGATCGAAAAGTACGTACAGGAAAACCCGGCCAAGCTGAAGGCCGATTTCGCGCTCGTCTGCGACACCGAACTGTTCGCGCCCGACCTGCCGACGCTTTGCGTTGGACTGCGCGGCCTGCTTTACACCGAAGTGGAGTGCCAGGGAGCATCCATCGATCTGCATTCGGGAATCTACGGCGGCGCGGCTCCCAATCCGCTGTTTGCGCTCTGCGAAATCATCGCCAAGTTGAAGGACCAGAACGGGAAGATTCTTATCCCCGGCTTCTACGACAGCGTCAAGGTGCCGACCGAAGGCGAACTGAAGGCGTGGAAGGCCCTGCCCTTCGACGAGGAACACTACCGCAAGACCGAAGTCGGCTCCACGGCGCTTACCGGCGAACCGGGGTACCCGGTGCTCTACCGTACCTGGGCGCGGCCCACTCTCGAAGTGCATGGCATGCCGGGAGGATTTACCGGAACCGGCGCCAAGACGGTGATTCCCGCGCGTGCCTCGGCAAAGGTTTCCATGCGCCTGGTCCCGGATCAGGATGCCGATGACATTCTTGCCAAGTACACCAAGTTCGTGAACTCGCTTGTACCCAAGGGCGTCCAGATAAAGATCAAGGTACATAGCAAGGGTCCGGCATCCGTCATTAGCACCGATAATGACTACGTCCGGGCGGCTAACCAGGCGATGCGCGAGGTTTTCAAGAAGGAGACCGTCTATATACGCTCCGGCGGCTCGGTCCCGATCGTCGCCCAGTTCCAGAATTACCTCAGGCTCCCGAGCGTAATGATGGGTCTCGGACTGCCTGACGACAATCTGCACGCGCCGAACGAGAAATTTCACATTCCAAACTTTTATCGCGGCATTGAGTCGTTAATCCGCTTTTTCACCATTTTGGGAAAGTAATCGACGCTTATCAGATTTACTGTTGCGATTTTTTTTGCAGGGCGGGCGCCGAAAAGATTTTTGCCCGCCATGCTCCGAAATCGGTCAAACTCGTAGAAATGCGCTCCCGGAGCGGGTTAGCGCGAGAATGTCGGCGGGCGGGAATGCTCTATTATTTTGTACTAGAAGAACACTTGCCAAGTAGCTGGATTTGTGATCGAAAAAAAGGCTGCCGCACGTCTTCGGAGCGGCAGGCGGCGGTTGGCAAAATCGCCCGAAAACCCTTGACAGGATTGCGTTTTGCGAAATTCGAAGCCGGCGGCTTCCCGTCCGCCGCTCAGCCGTTCATCCAGGTTTTGCGTAAATGAAGATTCGTTGACAAAATAGAAACGCTACTTTAAAAATTTCCGAAGAATTAATTTCAAAACTGTGAACACTCAAACATCAGAAGTTCTACTGCGCACCGCCTTCAGCGACCTCGAGCTTTATGCCAGTGGCAAAGTTCGAGATGTATATGTCGCCGACAAAGATCATCTGCTATTTGTAGCGACTGACCGCCTCTCGGCTTTCGACTACATCCTTGCGACCGGAATCCCGCTGAAGGGCAGGGTCCTGACCCAGCTCTCGCTGTTCTGGTTTGACTTCCTTAAAGATATCATTCCAAATCACTTGGTCACCGCGAACGTCGATCAGTATCCCCCGGCGATCCAGAAGTACGCCTCCCAGTTGCGCGGCCGCTCGATGCTGGTCAACAAGGCCGAAATGTTTCCGGTCGAGTGCGTGGCGCGCGGGTTTGTTTCGGGGTCGGCCTGGAAGGACTATTTGAAAACGGGAATGGTTTCCGGCGTCAAGCTGCCCGCCGGGTTGCGGGAAAGCGATGCGCTCCCCGAGCCCATCTTTACTCCGGCGACAAAGGCTGCGAGCGGCCATGACGAGAACATCTCTTTCGACGAGATGGTAAAGCAGGTGGGCGCCGAGCAAGCCGAGCAACTCCGCCACCTGACCTTGGAAATTTACAAGAAGGCCGCAAACTACGCTGCCACCCGGGGCATCATCATCGCGGACACCAAGTTTGAATTCGGCCGCACCCCCAAGGGGCTTGTTCTGGCTGACGAAGTAATGACTCCGGACTCGTCGCGCTTCTGGCCAGCCGATACCTATGAGCCGGGCCATGCGCAACAGTCGTACGACAAGCAGTATGTGCGCGATTACCTGGAATCGATTCGCTGGAACAAGTTGCCGCCGGCGCCCGGTCTGCCTTCCGACGTCGCGGCGAATACCAGCGCGAAGTACGTGGCGGCATACCGGCAACTGACAGGTCGGGATTTGCCGGTGGACTAGAGGTGCTTCGATGACGGGGCTCGACTGGATCATCGTAGCGATTCTGTTCTTATCGGTACTGCTGGCAACGGCGCAGGGATTTGTCTATGAGCTGTTTTCCCTGGCCGGCGCTGTGCTCGGCTATTTGCTGGCAGCGTGGAATTACAAGCGTTTTGGCGCGTGGCTTTTGCCTTACACCAAGAACGAGTGGATCGCCCAGGGCGTTGCCTTTCTGTTGATTTTTATTTGCATTGTTTTTCTGGCTGGAGCGGTCGGGCGGCTGGCACGATGGGCGGCACACGGCGTAGGGCTCCGATGGTTTGACCGGCTACTCGGCGCGGCGTTTGGCTTGCTTCGCGGAGCACTGATCGTCATGGTCCTGGTGATGTCCATGGCGGCCTTCGTTCCCGGTTCGCACATGCTTGCCGAATCGAGGTTGGGATCGTATTTCCTGGTGATGGGCCGGGGCGCCACTTGGGCAGCTCCATCGGAACTGCAGGCCAGGTTCAGGGACGGGTTGCGGTCGCTTAGCGAAATCCGCAACGCAGGGACTAAAGAGGGTGCGCCAAAGGGTGGCGCTCAAAAATAGCAGCCGGATGCAGGTGATTTAACCAACGTTAATAACCGGCGCAGGTGAAACTGTTCGATTTCGGGAAAGTGAGGGGCAACGTGAAGGACCAGCTGGAAGCGCTCGTGATGCAGATGTACAAAAGCGGAATCTTCTATAGCGAGGCCGTACGCGAGTTCAAGAAGCGGTTCATCATTACCGTGCTGGAAGAAAATAATGGAAACCAGTGTAAGGCAGCGCGTCAGCTGGGAATGCATCGCAATACTCTGAGTCGCACCATTGCCGAGTTGAAAGTCGACGTTCGCGCCCTGCGCGGCGGAGCGCGTCGTCCGCCCAGAAGCGAGCGCTCGCTCGCGGTTGAGAAGAGGGCGGCACGTTAGACCGGTTCTGCGAGGCACATTCCACGAAAAAGCCGGGGCCCAAACTCCCCGGCGAATATGCTAGACGATGTCCTTACGCCTGGCTCCCCGCCAACTCTGCAACCGCTTTCTGAAAGTAATCAAGCGAAAGTTTCAGTCCGGTTTCCAAATCGATTTCAGGTTCCCATCCGAGCAACTGCCTGGCCTTCGTAATGTCGGGACAACGCTGCTTGGGATCATCCTCCGGGAGCGGCCGGAATCGGATCTGCGAGGATGACCCAACAACCTTCAGCACCAATTGAGCGCACTCCAGGATCGTAAATTCTCCGGGATTGCCTATATTCACCGGCAGATGTTCCTCGGTCGCGGCCAACCGCAGAAATCCCTCGATTTCGTCGCTGACGTAACAGAAGCTTCTCGTCTGACTGCCATCTCCATAGACCGTGAGGTCCTCGCCCCGCAGAGCTTGCTTCATCAGGTTGGAAATCACGCGGCCATCGTTCAACTGAAGCCTGGGACCATACGTATTGAAGATGCGGACAATGCGCGTGTTCACCTTGTGATACCGGAGATATGCCATGGTGAGCGCTTCTGCAAAGCGCTTCGACTCGTCGTAGACGGAGCGCGGGCCGATTGAATTGACATTGCCCCAGTACGTTTCCGGCTGCGGATGCACCGACGGATCGCCATAACACTCCGAGGTGGACGACAACAGAAAACCTGCGTTGTACTTCTTCGCCAGCTCGAGCGAATTCAGAGTTCCCTGCGATCCCACCAGCAGAGTTTCGATCCCATACTTCATGTAATCCACGGGACTTGCCGGAGATGCAAATTCGTAAATGAAATCGATCTCACCGAAATCGAAGGCCTGGCAGATGTCGTGCTCGATGAACTCGAAGCGCGGTTCGTGATCCAAATGCCTGATGTTGTCGAGGCTTCCGGTAATCAGGTTGTCCACGGCGACAACCGATTGCCCTGCCGCCAAAAGTCTGTCGCAAAGGTGCGAACCCAGGAAGCCTGCCGCACCCGTCACCAATATGCGCATATTCGCCTCCGCCAATCGACGTAGTGAATCGCTCGCGGCGCGGCGCGCAAGGTCGCGCCCCGCTGCAATCTACAATTTCAAACTGCGCTTCGCCCAGAACCTTGGCCGCTCCAGCTCTTCACCGCGCACGATAGCCGCTGGAATATCGGAACAAATCGCTTGCGCGTATTTTTCTCCGACCATTTTGGCGGCGGCCCTGCGGGCCTCGGAGAGAACAAGAGGCCGGTGATCCCGATCATGGGCATCGGTCGCAATCGCATGCACTTGTTCATTTTTGAGCAGCTTCTCACAGAATTTCTTCGCGGACGAACCCCACACGCCAAGGAGTGAGCCGGCCGTAACCTGCACGAGGCAGCCGACCGAAATCCACTTCTCTATGAGTTCGAACCGGCCCTCCAGCAAGCTGTTTCGTTCCGGATGGGTAATGATCGGGACCAGCCCGAGACCACAAAAATGCGAAAGTACGGTCGTCATGGAGTTGGGAACACTATAATCGCTGAGTTCAACCAGCAGATACTTCGTCTTCCCGATCGTGTACCGCTCGGGATGCCGCTTGGCATCTTCGATGTTGTCGTACGAAAGATGAAAGTCGCACCCCAGGCTAAATGCGATCTTGGGTGCACGGCGCGCAAGCTCCTCCACCAGGATGAGCGCGGCTTTGCGATCGAAGCGATAGTGGTCGTTGCAATGTGGAGTCGCGACGATGTGCGTGATGCCGTCGGCTGCGGCGGTTTCGCACATCTGCAATGTCTCTTCCCAGGAGGTTGGGCCATCATCGATTCCCGGGAGTAAATGACAGTGAATATCAACCATCTTCATGAATTATAGTGGGCTTTCCGCCGGCCCTCTGGAGTTCCTAAAACACGTTGACGTTGACCACTAAACGTCCGCGCACCTTGCCGGCGACGATTTCGCGCCCAGCTTCTAGAGCCTGCGGCAGCGAAATTTCCCGCGTCATGAGATCCAGCTTGGCGGGATCGAGATCAATCGCCAGCCGTCGCCAGGCCTCCAGGCGCACCGGCACCGGGGCGAGCCCGGAATTGATGCCATATAGCGTCACATTGCGCAAGATGAATGGGGCGACGGTCGAAGGAAAGTCCATTCCCTGCGCCAACCCGCAAGCAGTAACGGCCCCGAGCTCCTTGGTCTGGGCGCACGCGTTGGCCAGCGTATGGCTGCCTACGGAGTCCACTGTTCCCGCGTACCGCTGCTTCTGCAGGGGCTTTCCAGGGGCGTTGAGCGTGGCCCGGTCGATTACCTCCGCAGCGCCCAAACTCTTCAGATAGTTGCTCTCCGCCAGCTTTCCCGTTGAAGCTACTACCCTGTACCCAAGTTTGCCGAGTACGGCGACGGCGATGCTCCCCACCCCGCCGGAAGCCCCGGTCACCAGAATGTCGCCGTCTCCCGGCCGGATGCCGTGCTTTTCGAGCGCCATGATGCAAAGCATCGCGGTATAGCCGGCGGTGCCAATCGCCATTGCGCGCTTAGTCGTCATTCCCTTTGGCAGGCGTACCAGCCACTCGCTTTTCAGCTTGATCTTCTGCGCCAGCCCGCCCCAGAGCAGTTCTCCAGGCCCGGAGCCGGCCGATACGAAGGCTTCCCCCGGCTTGAATTCCGGGTTGCTGCTGCTCTCGATTACGCCGGCGCAGTCTATGCCGGGCACCATAGGCCACTTCCGGACAACGGGAGCCCTGTCGGTGAGAGCCAGTCCATCCTTGAAATTGATTGTGGAGTATTCGACCTTCGCCAGCACGTCTCCTTCAGCCGGCAATTGAGCTTCATCGAGGTCCGTAAGCTGGGCGGAAAAACGATTGTTTTCTTTCGTCAGATAGATTGCTTTGAACATTCAGAGCACCAGAGCAGACCACCAGAGCGAGAGGCCGCCCAGTGAATATACAGGCGCAGCAACGCGCACTGCAATGGCGAGACCCAAAAAGCAGCCGGGCATCTGGATTCCCGGCAGACTGCGCTGCTCGCAGGGCCGGGAGATACCCCCCACGGGTCCCGGCCCTCCGGCAGGTCTTCGCCACTAGCTTAGGATTTGGATGGATGCTTGCCGAGCATCGGAGCGTGACAACCGCCACAGTTCATCTTGGTGCGGATGTTTTCGAGCGCTCCGCCCTTCTCGTGACAGCTCATGCAACCCTGCGTCGCTTGCGGCAAAGCAAACGTTATCGGCTTGCCCGCCGCCTGTTCGTTCAGCAGTAGGACAACATGCCTGGCAACGGATGCGGTCAGGGCTCCGCAGCGTTCGGCGCGCTCCGGGCTATACGAATGCTTGCTGCTGACCTTCGTCCACGCCGCAATCGACTGATGGCAGAGCGGCGAATCTGCGACCGAGCGGATCTCGGGGAACTTAGCACCTTTAGGGTGAACGTTCGGCAGCGGCTCACGCTCATACCACTCGAAGAGCGCGTTGATCAGCGGGTCAGGGTTGGGGGAGAGAAGCTGAATGGCAGCGGCTGCGCCATTCAGCGCGCCACAGATGGTTGCCCAGCCCTTAATTCCGCCCCCGCCGTACCTGAACATCGCGAACGGAAAATCTGTATAGGGGGCACCAAGCTGTTCGGTAACCGGTCTGACGATGGCATCGAAACATCCGGCCATGCATTCAGCTTTGTAGTAGCCTTCGAATCCGTGCTGGGCGACAACATCCGGGTCTAGCGGCTTATAAGGCCACGGCACATTCTGCATCGCTGCCGCGGGAGCTTTCGCCGTAGCAGCCTGTTCAGCGTGCGCCACAAGAGTTGCCGCCGCGCCCACCCCGGCAAGTCCACCCAATAGCGTGACTAGTTTTCTGCGATCGATCTTCTCCACATTACCTCCCCGCCTGAAAATGATGAGCCGCGCCCGCGGCCGATTCCAGTGTAAGCAGGCAGAGACACACGAAGCCGTGACCGCCATCACACAGCGGCGGTATGTCAACGACCGGAGGACGAGGGCCGCATGGCCACCATCACGCGGGGAATCCCCGCCAAATCGGGAACGGCGCGCACATCGATCCATCCGGCCAGCAACTCCGTCGCCACTGGAGCCATCGTGTACCCGATCTCAAAGACCAGATAGCCGCCGGCGTGCAACGCTTCGTATGCCTGCGGAATAAGGCGACGAATGATATCCAGGCCGTGCTCGCCGGCAAAGACCGCCATTTTCGGCTCGAACTTCTTCACCACGGCTTGCACCTTGTCAGCCTCGTGAAAGCCGACATAAGGGGGGTTGGAGAGCACGAAATCGAAACTGCCGTCGCGTGGCACACCTTCCAGTACGTCGCTCACCTGGAAATGCACGCGGTCTTCCAATTGAAGCCGCGCCGCGTTAGCTCTGGCGACTTCGAGCGCCTCCCGCGAGAGGTCCACCCCATGGATTTCAGCTGCGGGCAACTCTGTCGCCAGCGCCAAGGCAATCGCCCCTGAACCAGTGCCTACGTCAATCATTTTCGGTCCAGGGGTGGCGTGGCGGCACGCGCCTGCGCGCACCAAATCCAACGTGGTTTCGACGACGTACTCGGTCTCCGGACGCGGGATGAGCACTGCGGGGGAAACAATCAGGTCCAGTCCCCAGAACTCCTGATGTCCCGTGATGTACTGTGCGGGATAACCCGAAGCGCGCAGCGCAATCGCATCTTCATAGCGCGCTTGCTCGTCTGCCGTAAGCTCTCGTTCGGAATGGGCATACAGATGTGCGCGGTCGCAGTCGAGGGTAAACATCAGCAACATCTCGCCGTTCATGCGAGGCGAGCCGACATCCTCGTCCTCGAGCCTGCGCACGGCGTCCGTGAGTGCCTGTCTCAGTTGCATGGTTGATGGCGGCGGCCCTGCGGAACCTACGCCAACACTGCCGCTTCCTGCTTCAGTTTTTCGGCTTCGTAGTGCGTCACCAGTGCATCGACTACCGGCTGCAGTTTGCCGTCCATGATTTCGCCCAACTGGTGAATCGTAAGCCCGATGCGATGGTCCGTCATGCGGTTCTGCGGGAAGTTGTAGGTGCGGATCTTCTCGCTGCGATCGCCGCTTCCCACCATCGATCGCCGCTCCTTGGCCACCGCTTCCTGCTGCTTGGCCAATTCCATCTCGTAAAGGCGGGAGCGAAGCACGCGCATCCCCTTCTCGCGATTCTTGATCTGCGACTTTTCATCCTGGCAGCTAACCACCGTATTGGTGGGCAAGTGCGTGATTCGGACGGCAGAATACGTGGTGTTCACCGACTGCCCACCCGGCCCGGAAGAGCAGAAAGTATCGATGCGCAGATCCTTGGCTTCGATCTTGACGTCCACGTCTTCCGCCTCCGGCAGCACCGCGACGGTTACAGCAGAGGTGTGAACACGGCCCTGGGTCTCGGTGGCCGGAACACGCTGCACGCGATGCACTCCGCTCTCGTACTTCATCTGCGAATAGACGCGCTGGCCTTCGATGATCGCGATCACTTCCTTCATCCCGCCAACGCCCGATTCCGAACTGGAAAGCACCTCCACCTTCCATCGGCGCATCTCCGCGTACCGCGCGTACATGCGGAAGATTTCAGCGGCAAACAGTGTAGCCTCGTCGCCGCCGGTTCCGGCCCTGATTTCCAGCACGACGTTCTTCTCGTCATTCGGATCTTTGGGCAGCAGCAGAACTTTCAAGTCTGCGCTCACCTGCGCCACTCGCGCTTCCAGTTGCGTCAGTTCTTCCTGCGCGTAGGCTTTCATGTCGAGGTCGCTCTCTTCGGCGACGAGCGCTTTGCTCTCCTCGATCCCGCGCTTCAGATCCTTGAACTCGCGATACTTCTCGACAATCGGAACAAGTTCGCTATGCGCCTTCGCGGTCTTCTGGTAGTTAGCCGAGTCGGCCATAATGTCGGGCGAAGCCAGAGCCTGTGTCAACTCTTCGTACTTCACTTCAATCTGGGCAAGTCGTTCAAACATTGCGCACCCGTTGGATTTCGATGGTTGAATTTTTGATGGTTGCCCGCGCACGAGGGCGAGAGCGATGCGACGATCAGGCGAAAACACAAGTCGCGGCGGGCGCCGCTACAGATGGGCGGGGACGTTGCCGAGACGGTTTGCCGGCGGATAAAACATGTATGTAGTGTACTGCAATTCCTCGTCAGGCGATGACCAGTTCACCGCCATGCTGCTTTTCCAACTCCATGGCCTCGTTCAGGGCAATAATCGCGCACTCCACCTGCTTGTCGTCAGGCTGGCGCGTGGTGATGCGCTGCAACCACAGGCCGGGGCGCGTCATGATGGCGAACAGCGATGAACCGTGCTTGGCGGCGAAACGGATGATCTCGTAAGAGATCCCGGCAATCAGCGGCAGCAGCAGTAACCGCATGCCGAACCCGGCCCAGAATGTCCGAATCGGCACCAGCGCATAGACTGCAATCGAAATCAGCATCACCGTCATCAGGAAGCTGGTTCCGCAACGGGGATGGAACGTCGACCAACGCTGCACGACAGGTGGTTCCAGCGGATCGCCCGCTTCGAAGGCGAATACCGTTTTATGCTCGGCGCCATGATACTCGTAGACCCGGCGAATATCGCTCCATCGCGACGTGAGCCAGATAAATCCCAGGAACAGGCAAAGCCGGATAACGCCCTCGATCAAGGCAAAGACCACGCGATTGCCTTGCGGGTTGAGTTGCCGCAACTCCTTGGTGGCCAAGTAAGGCAGAAACTTGTACATGAAGATGAAAAACCCGAGAGAAAGCGCGATGTTCAGCGCCGCCACCCAGCCGCTCAGCTCAAGCTTCTTCTCCTTCGGAGTATCGAGTTGAGCCTCGTCGAGCGCGACATTGGCCGAGTAGCGCAAAGCTTTGAAGCCCAGCATCATCGCCTGCCCAAGTGTCATCACTCCGCGAATCAGCGGCCACCCCTTCCATGGACTCTTGTCCGAGGGCCGCTCCAGCGGCTCCGAGTGGGTCACCAGTTCGCCCGACGGCTTACGGACGGCGATTCCCCAGGCATGCGGCGAGCGCATCATAACGCCCTCCAACACGGCTTGACCTCCGACCAGAGTCTCCTGCGCGCTCTCCAGCGCGTATGACAGATGAAGGGCGGTATGGAATCGAAGCGTGCGACGCAACCAGAACATAGACGATTGGATGACAGAACTCAGAATTTGGACTCTCCCCCGGAAAAAGCTCCTTGCCGTAGTGTATTAATGCTAAACAACAAGGTATACAGTCAGGGTATCGATCATGTTGCCGTAGTGTCAAACAAACCAGCAATTTAGCACGCTAATCCGCACCTGAGCGGTTGAAACTCGGTGACCCCGCGACCGGAACCGAATTCCAAACCTTAGTATTCTGACCGGCTGGCCCGTAACTCGCATCCAAACTAAAGTGGGCCACGCTGAAGTATGAACTCATTCGCCAAGACCTGTGAAGCCGTTGCCGGCACCACCAGCAAGAACGAGAAGGTGGCAATTGTAGCCGCATACCTTCGCGCTCAGCCAATACCGGAAGCCGAACTTTCGGCCCTATATTTTTCGGGCAGGGTTTTTCCCTCCTACGACGAGAGAACACTGCAGGTCGGCGGCGCATTGTTATGGAGGGCGCTGGCCGAAGCAGCAAACACCAATGAAGCCAAGGTTGCGTTCATCTATCGCAAGCACGGCGACCTTGGCGCGGCGGCAGCCGAGATGCTCTCCTCCAGGAAGCTGCCCGCGCAGCCGTTGACGCTGACGATGGGTGCCGAGAGCTTCCGCAGCATCGCTCAATCGCGCGGCCCTGCCGCCAAGCACGCGGTGTTACGCGATCTGCTGGCGCGTGCTTCTTCCCTGGAAGCCAAGTATCTCATTAAGATCATGACCGGTGAGCTGCGCATCGGCCTTAAGGAAAGCCTCGTGGAAGAGGCGATTGCCGCCGCTTGGTCCACGCCCGTCGAGGTGGTCAGGCGGGCCAATATGCTGCTGGGAGATTTGTCGGAAACCTTGCGCCTTACCGCTCAGGGTCGCGCCGGGCAAGCGCAAATGCGGCTGTTCCATCCCATCGGCTTCATGCTTGCCACTCCCGCGGAGAGCGCCGTGGAAGCGTTCGAGCAGTTTTCCGACATGGTAGTCGAGGACAAGTACGATGGCATCCGCGCGCAGGCTCACTGCTCCGGAGGATGTGTCCGGCTCTTCTCGCGGACGATGGACAATATCACCCATTCGTTCCCGGAACTGACGCCGTTATTGGCGGCATTCCCCGAGGATGTCGTGCTCGACGGCGAGATACTCGGCTGGCACTTCGAGGGAGAAGGCGGACGGGCTCGCGCTTTCCAGGAACTGCAAAAGCGGTTGGGCCGCAAACGGCCCACCCCCGCCATGATTGCGCAGTTTCCAGTCGCTTATGTGATATTCGACGTGCTCTACGCCGGACACGAACTGCTGATCGACCGGCCATTGCGCGAACGCGCGGCGATTCTCGATGCCCTGTTTGCCTGGTCGCAATATCCGCTCAAACCCGAAGTGGCCGCTGCCCAGGGATTGTTGAGCTTCGCTGCCGCCGGCGATGCTCCCAACACTGTGCGCCTGCTGCGTGCCCCTTCCGCGCACGCTGCCTCCGCCGTCCAACTCGACGAGTTATTTGATCTGGCGCGGGCTCGCGGCAACGAAGGGCTCTTGATCAAAGACGCTGCCTCGACTTACACTCCCGGCCGCCGCGGCCAATCGTGGATCAAGCTGAAGCGCGAACTCGCCACGCTGGACGTCGTCGTCACGGCGGTCGAGTTTGGTCACGGCAAACGCGCGGGCGTGCTGAGCGACTACACCTTTGCCGTGCGCGATGGCGACCAACTGCTGAACGTCGGCAAAGCCTTTACGGGGCTAACCGACGCCGAGATAGCGACGATGTCGCAGTGGTTTCTCGAGCACACCACGACCGATCAGGGACAAGTGCGGCAGGTGGAACCGCGGATTGTCATCGAAGTGGCCTTCAACGCCGTGATGCGTTCCAACCGGCACGATAGCGGATTCGCGCTGCGATTCCCGAGAATCGTGCGCCTGCGAAGCGATAAGCCCGTCGAGGATATCGACACGCTCAAGCACCTGGAAGACATCTACAACGAACAACTCCACGTGCAGAAGACAGCCTAGCGCCGCTGCGGAGATGCTGTACCCGAGAGATGGACGTCATTCCGAGCGAGTGACGCCTTACGGTCGCGAGTCGAGGAATCTTGTGTGTTCTTTTGCTGCAGAACCACAAGATCCCTCCACTCCGCTTCGCTTCGGTCGGGATGACGCCTTTTGTGAACAACCGTGGAAACTCTTTAAGTGGCGGCCTTCATGCCCGCCACCAACTCATAGCTGGTTGTAATTTTGATCGCAGGAATCAGTGAGCGATAGATCGGACATTTCTCGGCGTACATGCCGTGAACCCGCTCCACGGTCTCCCGCGCCGATTCAGGCGCCGCAAGTTTGAGGTGAACGTGAATGCGGCGGATAATCAGCGTCCCGCCTTCGTTTTCCACTTCGCCACGAGCGTGAGCTTGTACTTTCCCGTTATCTACTTCGATTTTGCGCGCTGCCAGCGCGCCGGCAAATGTGCCCAACAGTCAACCAGCGGCCGCAGCAACTATATAATCCAGAGTCGTTGCGTGCGGTTCTTTAATGTTCTCCGGGTTTACACCGTAGTGTTTGGCTACCGACCCGTGAGTGCTGAAGTAAACCGGCTTCGGCTCGCCCGGCAGGTGAGCTACCCGCAGAGGACCGGCAATTCGTTCCAGGTCAACTTCCGAAACATAAGCAATGTCCGCCATCTTTCCTCCCCAAAAAACTTCTTCGCGGTCAGTTTAGCCGAAGGCGCCCATATTTGCCATGAGGGTGGCAAATGCGGTGTGGCAGGTGGGGTTCGCCAAACGCCAGTCTCATCACCGCTCACGACCGCTCCGGCACCCCGTAGAGAGCGCGCACTCGCTGCCAACCGGAGTCGTTCGGGAGGGGCGTCGCCCCGGCTTGCGACGCAACCCATGCACCCACTTGATTCGCGGCCTCGGAGACGCGCTCCGGTGTCGATCCCGCGATCAACTGCACTGCCAGTGCGGCGGTAAATGCGTCTCCCGCGCCAACCGTATCGACGACCTCGACGGCAACTCCGGGGTGAACCACGGTCTTATCCCCGAAGGCGATGATGCTGCCGCACGCGCCGCGGGTGATGCATACCGTCTGAAAGCCGTAATGCCGCTGCAACATCCGCGCGGCATCGGCCTCAGGCGCCGGCGGCATCTTGCAGGCGCGCAACACGAACGCCAACTCCTCGTCGTTCAGCTTCAGCACATTCGCGAGCCGCAAGGAATCTTTAAGAATCTCAAGACCATGGAACGGCGCTCGCAGATTCACGTCGAGGATGCGCAGGCATTCCGGGCGGCTGCACCCCAGCACCCGGCGAATCGTTTCGCGGCTCGCCGGTGAACGCTGCGCGAGAGTTCCAAAGCAGATGGCGTCCGCCTGGCCGGCGAGCTTCGCGAGTTCCGGAGTCCATTGCAGATAGTCCCAAGCAACGTCTTGCGCGATCTCGAACCCGGCGCTTCCGTCACTCGCCAACGTTGCTCTCGCCGATCCTGTCCGGTGCACGGCGTCGGTTTGAACCAAAGAGCCATCGACGCCACGGCGCTGTAACCCGGCGAGCGCCTCGCGCCCAAGCTCATCGTCGCCCACTCGGCTCACAACCAAGCCGGTAGCTCCGAGCGACGGCGGCGATGCAGGCAAAATTCGCCGGTGCGCCGCCCAGGTGCGATCCCTCGGGCAGCAGATCCCATAGAACCTCGCCAATCCCGACCAGTACCATGAAGCCTTACAATATATACGCAATAAGACCGGGGGTGACCTCATGCCGCACCAGAATATCGTTTGTGAACGTGACAACGACATCGCCATCGTGACCTTGAACCGTCCGAACCGGCGCAATGCGCTGTCGCTGGAGCTGATGCAGGAATTGATCGGCTGCCTCGGAGAGATAGGCGGCGCTCGCGAAGTGCGAGCAGTCATTCTCGCCGCAGCCGGCAAGGTTTTCTCCTCCGGCCATGACCTGAGCGAGATGGCGGGAAGAGATATCAACGAGTATCGGCAAATCTTCGACGTGTGCACCGTGCTGATGGAGAAGCTACAGGCAATTCCGCAGCCGGTGATTGCCGAAGTGCAGGGCGTCGCCACCGCCGCGGGCTGCCAACTGGTAGCCACCTGCGACCTGGTGGTCGCGTCCGATGATGCCGTTTTCGCCACGCCCGGCGTGAAGATCGGAATGTTCTGCACCACGCCCATGGTCGCCCTCACTCGGGCTATCGGCCGCAAGCGCTCGCTGCAGATGCTGCTGACAGGCGAGATGGTGCCGGCCACAACCGCAGCCGACTGGGGCTTGGTCAACACGGTCGTTCCCGCCGCAGCAGTTGCGCAGCCACAAGCATGCAACTTGCGCGCAAAATCGCCGAGGCCAGCCCGTTCACGGTTGCCCTTGGCAAACAGGCTTTCTACACGCAGATCGATCTCGATCAGCCGAAGGCCTACGCTTACGCCAAGGAAGTGATGAGCATGAACGCCCTCGCGGCTGACGCGCAGGAAGGCATCTCGGCGTTCCTCGGCAAGCGCGCGGCTTGCTGGACGGGAAAGTAATAACTCCTGAAGGAACTGTCATGGCGACCGGAGCGCCGGCGCAAGAAAGAGGACGAACACAGGGCGTAAATCTGTGCTGTAATCTCAGCCATGGCCGACCTTGTCAGACTCCGGCGAATTAAGCTGTTGCACACGCTGGTTTGGGCTGTGCTTGCCTCGTGCGTCATCGCGTTGTTCTGGGTGGGATGGCACCGGCAATTCGGATGGGCACTTGCAATCACGGCAGTGATTCTTTGCGAGTGCGTCGTGTTGGCTTTCAACGACGGCCGATGCCCCCTCACCAAAGTTGCGGCCCGCTACACTGAAGACCGCGCCGACAACTTTGATATCTATCTGCCAATTTGGCTTGCCAGGCACAACAAGCAGGTTTTTGGCTTATTGTTTTTGGCCGGGGAAGCGGTCGTTGCCTGGCGCTGGCTGACCCGCGTTGCCTCTTGAGGAAACTGCTGAAATACCCGTACCCTGTCATCCTGAGAACGCGCTGATTTTGCGCGAACGAAGGATCTGCTGTATTTTCAGTACGCACAAACAACAGATCCTTCGCCACGCTCAGGATGACACCTCGGAACCAACGATGACCATACCAACTCCGCAGATTCGCTTCGATGGACCGGCGCTCGAATTCTGCTTTCCAGGGCTGCTGATTGGCGCAGCCGAATATGAAGAAGGGCCGACCGGGCTCACCGTTTTCCACTTCCCCAAGGGCGTGATGGCTGCGGTGGACGTGCGCGGCGGAGCGGCAGCCACCATCAACACCGATCGCTTGCGGCTCGGCTATGACCAGCCAACCGTGCGAGCTATTTTTTTCACCGGCGGTTCCAGCTACGGCCTTGAAGCCGCCTCCGGAATCATGGCCGAGCTGCTCGCCTTGCGCGGACACGCCACCGCGTGGGAGATGATCCCCACCGTGACCGGAGCCGTGGTTTTCGACTTCCGCGGGCGCAACAACGCCATACACCCCGACAAAGAGCTCGGCCGCGCTGCTTTGAGAGCTGCTCAGCGAGGGCCGCTTCCCGCTCGGCGCGCACGGCGCGGGACGCCTGGTTAATGTCGGCAAATTTTTCGGCCCGGCGTTCATGGAAAGCTCAGGACAAGGCGGCGCTTTCCGCCAAGTCGGCGATGTGAAACTTGCCGCGTTCAGCGTGGTGAATTCGGTCGGAGTCATCGTCGGCCGTGACGGGCGGGTCGTGCGCGGCAATTTCGATCCGCAAACAGCCCAGCGGCGCACTCTTGCCCAGGACCTCAATGACGGCAAGGCCTCGCTCAAGCGCGGCGTGGCCAGCGCCGTTGCTGAGCCGCTCCCGTCCGCCACGGCCGCCGAAAACACCACGCTGACGGTCGTAGTCGTCAACCAGAAGTTGACTTACGCGCAACTCAGCAGGCTGGCCATTCAGACCCACACCTCGATGGCACGCGGCATTCAGCCCTTCCACACGGAAAAAGACGGCGACGTGCTCTACGCCGTCACCACCGGAGAGGTGGAGAGCACAGGGCTGGAGTTTGAAGAGTTGGCCTCGTATGCGGCCGAACTGGCATGGGACGCCGTCCTGAGCGCGGTGCCGCCCCTCTGAGCGCGACGCGCGGCCACAGGCTTGGGACACCGCTCCAGCCGCGCAGATGCAAATTGACCATGCAGAACCGGCCAGCGTAGAATTCACAGGTGCCGCCAGTGTAACGATTTGTCTTGATCCATGGTCCCCGGGCTCTGCCTCGGTGTACCTCAGACACGCTACCGTTCTGGAAGTACAAAATACATTCTTGCGGCAGGAGTGAGGTCCTCATGAGCAACAAAACGAAAAAATGGTTTACCAGCCCTTGGAATTTTGCCGAGGAAGTAAGGTCTCAGCTGAAGTTTGCCCCCAAGATTGAGTTGCACGACGTCACATTGCGCGACGGCGAGCAGCAAGCCGGCGTGACCTTCCGCAAGGATGATAAGGTTCGCATCGCCGAACTGCTGGCCGAGGCTGGCGTGCACCGCATTGAAGCCGGCATGCCGGCGGTCTCCAAAGAAGACGAGCTGGCCATCAAGGAAATCGTCAAGCGCAAACTTGGACCTAAGATTTTCGCTTTTGGCCGCTGCATGAAGGAAGATGTCCAGCGGGCCGTTGATTGCGGCGTCGATGGCATCGTGATGGAAGTGCCGTCGAGCGATCACATCGTCAAGTACGCCTACAAGTGGCCGCTGGAAAAAGCCGTCAATCTGTCCATAGAGGCAACGCAGTACGCCAAGAAAAATGGTCTTTACACGGTCTTCTTTCCCATCGATGCCTCGCGCGCGGATATCAACTGGTTTCTGGACCTGATCGAGCGCATCTCCAAGGAAGGCCACATGGACGCGCTGGCGGTGGTTGACACCTTTGGTGGTTGCTCGCCGCACGCCATCCCTTACTTGATCAAGAAGATCAAGGAGCGCATCAATAAGCCGCTGGAGACCCATTTCCACGACGATTTCGGCATGGGCTCGGCCAACACCGTGCTCGGCCTGGCGGCCGGGGCTAACGTGGCGCACACAACCATTTCCGCTCTCGGCGAGCGGGCCGGCAACGCCGCTTACGAAGACGTGGTCATGACGCTGCTGACGATGTACGGCATCGATCTGGGAATCAAGACCGAGAAGCTCTACGCGATCTCCAAGGAGGTGCTCGCCATGGCAGGGGTTCGGGTGCGCCCGAATCGCGGCATCTTCGGCGACGATATCTTCAAGGTCGAGTCGGGCATCATCTCCGGCTGGGTCAGGAACTGCGGCGACGAGCATGCGCTTGAGCTCTGCCCCTACCGTTGGGATCTCGTCGGCCACGACGCGCCGGAGATCGTACTGGGCAAGAACAGCGGCGCGGACTCGATTAAGATCTGGCTGGATCGAATCGGTCATCCGCTGCCTAGCGAAGAAACCCAAATGGAGATACTGCTGAAGGTTAAGGCCCGCGCCCTGGAGAAGAAGGCGACGCTGACATTGCGTGACTTTGAGAATATTCTCGCCCAATTCCCGCTGGCCAAGCCCGCATCCAAGGCGGGCGACTAGGAAGCTTCAGGCGCTAACTCACCGGCCACGATCCTGTGGCCGGTTTTGTTTTTCCTAGGTGCTTTTTCTCTCGCGTCCATTGGACCAAGGCTTTTCCCTTACCCGGCGGGCCGTCGTTCGGGCCATTCTGTCCGTTCAACACCGTTTTGGCTCGATTCAGGCTCTCCTGGTGTCATTTGGCTGTAGTGCAATATCGAGATTCGTCTTGACTGCGGGTGAAAGCCCGACCTATCATTCAGTGCCAGATACTCAGAAGTCATCATAGAGCCGGACAATCTGAACGTGCTGCAGGAACGGCGGCGTTTCTGAAAGCGAAGCTGTATGCATGACCACCCGAAAATCGTTTACGAGGAGTTCTTGAATGGCTGACACAAAGACCGTCGAACTGGGCACTGCCACTGCAATGCCGGGAGTTACTCCGGAGTTCGAAAACGCAACTTATCGGAAAGTAACCACGCGTCTGTTGCCGTTTTGCATGCTTTGCTACATTGTCGCGTACCTGGATCGCGTGAACGTGGGCTTCGCCAAGCTCCAGATGTTGGGCGATCTCCATTTCAGCGAAACAATTTATGGGCTCGGCGCCGGCATATTTTTCATTGGTTACTTCCTGTTTGAAGTGCCCAGCAACATGATCCTGCACAAAGTTGGCGCGCGCATCTGGATCACCCGGATCATGATCACTTGGGGAATTATTTCGGCGCTCACACTTTTGGTGAGAACGCCGATGCAGTTTTATTTGGTCCGCTTCTTCCTCGGCGCAGCCGAGGCGGGGTTCTTCCCCGGTATCATTCTGTACCTCACTTATTGGTATCCATCACACCGCCGCGCCAAGATGGTAGGCATCTTCATGGTCGGCATCCCGATGGCCGGGATGATCGGTGGCCCGCTCTCCGGCGCCATCATGTCGATGTCTCACGGCCTTTTGGGCTGGGCTGGCTGGAAATGGATGTACCTTTTCGAGGCCATACCTTCTTTAATTATGGGTGTTGCCTGCATTCTCTATCTCGATAGCAGGATTCGCGACGCCAAATGGCTAACCGAAAAAGAGAAACAGCTTCTCGAGTACTATGTCGCCCAGGAAGCCAAGGAAAAGAAGGAGCATCCTTCCCTCATGGCCGTATTCAGCGACGGCCGCATCTGGCTGATGTGCTGGATTTACTTCACGGTGGCTCTGGGTCAATACGCGCTGACGCTGTGGATACCCACCCTTCTCAAGGACGCCGGAGTCAAAGGCGTATTGAATATCGGCCTGGTGACAGCCATTCCATACACTTGCGTTGCCATCGCCATGGTCGTGCTTGGCGCCAGTGCCGACAAGCACCGTGAACGCCGTTGGCATGAGGCTGGTCCGCTGCTTGTGGGCGCGGTAACTTTGGTTCTAAGTATGATGTGTGGTGCCACCAACACGGTTCTGGCCGTCATATTGCTGTCGATCGCAGCGGCCGGCATCATTCCCGCGGCTCCCATGTTCTGGGCGCTGCCTACCTCATTCCTGGCGGGTTCGGCGGCGGCGGCCGGCATCGCTTGGATCAACTCGGTTGCCAACTTGGGCGGCTTCGTCGCGCCCTTCGCCATTGGCTATCTCAAGGACCTGACGCATGGCAACTTGATCCCCATGATCGTCATGGCCGTCATTGTGGCTGCGGGAGGCCTTACGGTGCTCGCACTGCCCAAGCACATGGTCAACAAGTAGGAACGCCGCACTGCAATTGCAGTAAAGTAAATCGGCTCACCGGACAACATCCAGTGAGCCGATTCATTTTGTCTCGTCTGGCGCAATTTACACGACTGCCGCTTGCGGGATTGCAGCTGCGCTGGGCAGTTTTTCGACACCCCAACACGCATCCAGCAGCCGCCTGATTTGCGGAGCCGGCAGTATGCCTTCCGCAAGATCGCTGAACTTCGCTTCCAGCGCACTGTCGGTCATTGGCACTTCGACACTGCCGACGGCATGCTCGATGTACTTGTGCAACTTCCGGCCATCCTTCAGCACGATGGTAAGGTCAACTTGTTCCGGCTTGATGGATGGATCGATAACCGGTATCACCTTGCTCCGCAAGCCCACAATGATCGGATCACGAACGGCCCGCGCACTGTACTGCTTCTCGCCTGCCGCGCCCTCCACGATTGCAACTGCCACCGAATGGTAGATGCTGAACTTCCCCTCCAGACCTTCGTAGGGAGTCTTCTTGCCGGTCAATTCGAGCACATACGGAGCGACGCGCAAGTCAACGTGGTCAATTTGGTCGACCTTCACTTTGTACTCATTGCGCAACTGAATGGCCGCGTCGATCGCGGGGTGCAATACGATTCCGCAGGCAAACGGTTTATACGTGTTGAACGCCGCTTCGTAGTGTTTCCCCAATCCTTCCGTGATTTCCTTGTAATCCTGCTTGGTGCTGACGGTGTTTGCCCATCCGCGCTTGGCCTCAATCATGCCGTCGGAGCTGGTGAAGTTCTTGGAAGCGAGGATGGCGGCCATCAGGCCATCGTTTGCCGCGCGGCCCGGATTGAAGCTCTTGTTCATCGACCCGAATGACTCGCGCAAGCCGATTGGCTGCGAGGCGGCCAATCCCAGAGCCCAGACCATCTGCTGTTCGGTGAGGCCAAGAAGCATGCCTGACGCGGCAGCAGCGCCAAAGACCCCACACGTTCCAGTACTGTGCCAACCGCGGTCGTAGTGCTCGGGGCTAACGGCAATTACCCATGCGCAGCGCAACCTCGACTCCGATGACCACCGCGTTCAGGAAGTCCTTGCCCGAAACCGGCCGGTACTCGGTCAACGCCAGGATAGCCGGAATTACCGGTGTCCCGGGATGGATAATGGTGCGCAGGTGGGTGTCGTCATAGTCGAAAATATGGGCGCTGATGCCGTTGATCATGGCGGCATTCAAGATGTCGAAGCGCTCGCGCCGCCCCAAAATGCTGGCCTGAGGTGGTCCGGAAAATGGAGTCATCGCGGCAACTGCAATGTTGACGCCTTCGTGACGCGAGCCGCCGACGCCAACCCCAATGAAATTCAGCAGCGTCCGGACTCCCTCTTTGCGCACCGCGGGCGGCAGGTCCTCATATTTGGCATTGACCACATACCGAGCCAGAGTCCGGGTGACTCCCGTGGCGGGGGGAGAACTCTGGGTGCTGCCTCCAGCATTGCCGGTTTGAGCTGCCGCAAGTAAGGGCGTGGAACTACCGGCGGCCACAAAAGAAGCAGCAGTGGCCGCGCGCAAGAAAGAACGGCGATCGAGATCGAACATAGCGCGAATCCCCCCACGAAGTAATAACTGTAGCGTTCGCCATTGTTACCAGATTGCGACCGCCAAAACAACCTCAACTAACAACTTAAGGGGAAAAAGAAGCTAATAGTCCCGATACAGAACCCCGGCATCTCCTTCTCCATCCTGCCGTGAGGACGATACAGCCAAGGCTGCGGCGAGCACCCAGGCACGTATTGGCGCGGATGCCGCCGCCGGTGCCATGCAGCACGCCCTCAGGCGCAAACAGAGAAGTTTTCCTCCAGCCTTTTAAATACGGATTCGAAATGCGGCAGAACTGCATCTATATGAACAGTTAGGCTGCATCCGGTCTTCCGTCAACGGGATGCCAAATGTTGGATTGCGGCCCCGGCTCTAAAAGGGCTCTATTACGGACTTTCAGTCGGAGAAGAAAGGATTTTTGATGAGCGTACATTCCACGACCACCAGTGGGGTCACGATTGATGCGCCCCGTCATCCGGGGCAGGATCAGGTGCTTACACCTGAGGCAATTCATTTCTTAGCTGAACTTCAGCGCCGGTTCAATGCTCGCCGTTTGGAACTGCTTGCCGCCCGCTATGAGCGCCAGAAGCGCCTCGACGCAGGCGAGAAACCCGATTTTCTGCCGGAGACGACGCAAATTCGCGAGTCCGAATGGACTGTCGCTCCCATTCCGGCCGACCTCCAGGACCGCCGCATCGAGATCACCGGCCCCACTGACCGCAAGATGATTATCAATGCGCTGAACTCGGGGTCCAGCGTGTTCATGGCCGACTTCGAAGACGCAAATACGCCGACTTGGGGCAATCTTATCGAAGGTCAGATCAATCTCACCGACGCCATCGCGCGCAAGATCACCTACAGCGACCCGGCTAGTGGGAAGCAATACAAACTCAACCAGAAGACGGCGGTATTGTTCCTCCGCCCCCGCGGCTGGCACCTCGATGAAGAACATATTGTGATCGACGGCAAGCCAATGTCGGGCTCGCTCTTCGACTTTGGACTCTACTTCTTCCGCAACGCGAAGGCGCTGCTGGCGTCTGGCACCGGCCCATACTTCTACCTGCCGAAAATTGAGAGCCATCTTGAAGCCAGGCTGTGGAACGACGTTTTCACTTACTCTCAGCAGGCAGTGGGTGTGCCTCACGGCAGCATCCGCGCAACGGTGCTGATTGAGACGATTCTGGCCGCCTTTGAAACCGATGAGATTCTCTACGAGCTTCGCGATCACTCGGCGGGATTGAACTGCGGCAGATGGGATTACATCTTCAGCTTTATCAAGAGCTTCGCCAACGATCCCAAGGCTGTGATGCCGGATCGTGGGCAGGTCGGCATGACGGCGCCCTTCATGCGCGCCTATAGCAAAATGGTCATCCGCGATTGCCATCGGCGCAACATTCACGCCATGGGCGGCATGTCCGCCTTCATCCCGGTCAAGAGCGATCCGGAAGTCAACGAGAAGGCGATGGCGCAGGTTCGCGCCGACAAGGAGCGTGAAGCCACCGACGGTCACGACGGAACCTGGGTGGCTCACCCCGGTCTCGTGGCCATTGCCAAGGAGCCCTTCGACCGCCTGATGCCGAAACCGAACCAGATCGACAAGAAGCTTCCGGGATACAAAGTCACGGCTGCCGACCTGCTGCAAATTCCGACTGGCGACATCACCGAGGCCGGTCTCAGGCAGAACCTTGTGGTCGGGATGGGATACCTGGAATCCTGGCTGCGCGGCATTGGCTGCGTCCCCTTGTTCCACTTGATGGAAGATGCGGCGACGGCGGAGATCAGCCGTTCCCAGCTCTGGCAGTGGATTCATCACGGCGCGCATCTGAAGGACGGCCGAAAGATCGACGTGGCGCTCTGCGATGCCATTCTGCATGAAGAGCTCGCCAAAGCGAAAGCAGGCGTCCCTGCCGGTCAGTATCCCTCTTACGACAAAGCGGCTGAATTAATGCGCCAGATGTACACTTCGCCGACGTTTGTCGAATTCCTTACGGTTCCCGCCTACCACGAGCTCATCAGGCAGGAGCGTATGCGCAAGGCCGCATAGACCTCAATCCCGGCGAGTGTCAAACAACACTTGCCGGGGGAGTCCGGCTCTGCTCATCAAGCCGGTAGCAACAAAACGAGCGCCGGAATCGCAACCTCGATTCCTCCGGCGCTCGTTTCGCTTTGCAATTCGATTGCGGACTCGCTGAAAAGCTACGCGGCTTGGCGGTGCGAATAGTTCAGGTCACGCCGCCAACGGAAGTCCCTTCTTCCGCCAACCGCGAACGCCTCCGTCCATTGAGAACACGTTCCGGTAGCCCATCTTTCTTAGATTATCGGCGGCCAAGGCCGAACGGAATCCGCCCCCGCAGTAGAGAACGATAGGCGTGTCCAAGTCCGGAACCCTTTGTTCAATGTCGCGCTCGATCGTTCCTTTCCCCATGTGCAGCGCCCCTGGAATATGGTCCTTGGCAAATTCGCTCTCCTCCCGCACGTCGACGAGAACGAACTGCTCACCTTTTTGCCGCTTCGCCTCCACCTCGTCCAGAGTTACCTCCTGAATTCGCTTCTTTGCGTCCGTGACGATTTCCAGAAAACGAGGGGAATGTGGATGTGCCATTGCCTGCTCCTGAGTAGACGTATGCTGTCGGATGACCGGCATTAGCATGGAGATGCCCGGACGACCGCCTACGGTTCACGCAAATGCGACCCGGCGGCTCTCCAAAGCCAGGAAAAAAAGCAGGAGTAACCCTGATCCGGCAACTCGCATTTCTTCATCCAATGTATTGATGTCGCGAGAGCACACCAGGCTGGCAATCGTCCCCCGCGTACTGGGGCAAACCGCATTGGAACGCATTGGCAATACTCCGCTTCTGCGCTTCGAGTGCATAACCCGCGATCTGGACGCACAGGTGCTCGCAAAGGCCGAGTGGGTCAATCCCGGCGGCTCGGTCAAAGACCGTGCGGCGGCCAATATCGTTGCCGAAGCCATCCGATCCGGAAAGCTGGTCGCGGGCAAAACTCTGCTGGACTCCACCAGCGGCAACACGGGAATCGCTTACGCCATGCTGGGCGCGGCCCAGGGCTTCCCCGTCACTCTTTGTCTGCCATCCAACGTTTCCATCGAGCGCAAGCGCATGCTGCACGCCTATGGCGCTGAGATGATCTTTACCGACCCGGGCGAGGGCTCCGACGGCGCCATACGAAAAGCCCGCGAACTCGCCGCCGCCGAGCCGGACAAATACTTTTACGCCGACCAGTATTCCAACGCCGCTAACTGGCGCGCCCACTACTACACCACGGCAAACGAAATTTGGCGCCAGACCGAGGGCCGCATCACCCATTTTGTGGCCATGCTCGGCACCAGCGGCACATTCATGGGCACAGCCCGAAGGCTGAAGGAGCTGAATCCTGGAATCTTCTGCATCTCCCTGCAGCCCGATTCGCCCTTCCACGGCATCGAAGGCGCCAAGCATATGCCGACCTCGATCGTTCCCCGGATTTACGACCCCGGCCTCGCCGATTGCAATCTCGAGATCAGCACCGAGGAGGCTTACGGCGTGATGAAACGCATGGCGCGGGAAGAAGGGCTACTGGTCGGCATCTCCTCCGGGGCAGCCATGGCCGGCTGTCTGCGGATAGCAGACGGCGCGGGTTCCGAAGCCGTGATTGTGACCGTCTTCCCCGATGCCGCCGACAAGTACCTGAGCGAGAGATTCTGGGAAGAGTTTTGAGGCCCGCAGCTTCCATCGAGAGCCCCGGCGAGCCTATCCTGAACGTGATCTCCTCGGTTCTCGAATTACCGATTGGTTGGGCATCGTGCTAAAGATTGGCAAATCTCAACTCGAAGAGCTTCGCGGCCACGGCGAACAAACTTACCCTCACGAGTGCTGTGGCGTGCTGCTGGGGCAGATTAACGACGAAGGGGTGAAGGATGTGCGCGGCGTCGTGCGCTGCGGCAACACGCGCAGCGACTCTCCGCATAATCGCTACCACATTGATCCTCGCGAACTGATAGGCATCCAGCGCGATGCCCGCGCGGCGGAGCTGGACATCGTCGGGTTCTACCACTCGCACCCGGACCATCCCGCACGTTGGTCGCAGACCGATCTCGCCGAGGCCCACTGGATCGGCTGCTCCTATGTCATCACCAGCGTGGAGCAGGGCCGGGCCGCGCAGACCAACTCTTTCGAGCTGGCCGGAGAAGAAGAAACCAAGCAGTTTCACGACGAGGAAATAGCGGTCGAATAGTCGTCGCAATCTGCTGAAACCGCAGGGCCTCCCTTTGCATCAATAACAATTGAAATGAAAGTGATGATACCAACCCCTTTGCGGCAATATGCGGGAAAGCAGGCCAGCGTTGAGCTTCCCGCCAGCACCGTTGGAGAAGCGCTCGGCAGCCTCGTCAACCGGAATCCCGAGTTGCGCAAGCACCTCTTCACCGAAGATGGCAAGTTGCGGGCGTTCGTCAACGTGTACCTCAACGATGAAGATATTCGCTACCTGAACAAGGAAAGCACCCAAGTGCGGGAGAGCGACACGATTTCCATCGTTCCATCAATCGCCGGCGGCGCTGCCAACCGCTAACCTTGGCTGCATGGCTGGTATCGCTTCAGGTCACCTGTATGGTGCGACCAAGGATTTACGATGTCCACCGTTCTTGAAAACCCGCAAGCTCTCACGCTGAGCAACGATGAAATCCTCCGCTACTCTCGCCATCTGATCATGCCTGAGGTGGGCATGAGCGGACAGCTCAAGCTCAAAGCTGCGCGCGTACTGTGCATCGGCGCCGGCGGACTCGGCTCGCCGCTTGCGCTCTATTTGGCCGCGGCCGGCGTGGGTACTCTCGGCCTCGTCGATTTTGACGTTGTCGATTACACCAATCTCCAGCGGCAGGTACTCCACACGACCAACGACGTTGGCCGCCCGAAGCTGCAGTCCGCCTCGGAAAAGTTGACGGCCATCAACCCTTACGTCACCCTCCGCCGCTTCGAAACCAGGCTCTCGAGCGACAACGCGCTGGAAATCTTCCGCGACTTCGACATCATCGCTGATGGCACCGATAATTTTGCCACGCGCTATCTGGTCAATGACGCCTGCGTGCTCAGCGGCAAACCCAATGTCTATGCGTCCATCTTCCGTTTCGAGGGACAAGCCACGGTCTTCGCCACCAAAGACGGCCCGTGCTACCGCTGTCTTTATCCTGAGCCGCCTCCGCCGGGGCTGGTGCCCTCTTGCGCCGAAGGCGGGGTGCTGGGCGTCTTGCCGGGACTGCTTGGCATAATTCAGGCCACTGAAGTCATCAAGCTGATTCTCGGCTCCGGTGACTCCCTCGTTGGCCGCCTGCTGTTGGTCGATGCGCTGGCAATGCGGTTCCGTGAACTTCGATTGCGCAAAGACTCCGACTGCCCCATCTGCGGGACACACCCCACGGTGCGGGAGTTGATCGACTACAACGCGTTCTGCGGTATTCGTGGCGAGGAGAGCGTAGTGAGTACAAATGTTCCAGAGGTTCAGCCCGAAGAACTAAAACACAAGCTTGATGCCGGCGAAGACGTATTTATTTTGGATGTGCGCGAGCCGCACGAATACCAAATCTGCAACTTGGGCGGGTATCCGATTCCGCTGGGCGACCTGCCGAAGCGAGTCAATGAACTCGACTCCAGCCGCGAAATCGTGGCCCATTGCCGGAGTGGCGTACGCAGCGCAAAGGCCGTAGACTTCCTGCGCAAGGCTGGCTTTGGCAAGGCCAGCAACCTCGCCGGCGGCATTCTCGCCTGGGCTGACCGGGTCGACCCCCAGGTTCCGAAGTACTAGCAAGCTGGGTTTAGTAACTCGGTTAAACAGTTCTTTGAAGGGGCGCGGCTTTCAGCCGCGCCGTTTTACTGGTCGCCTAGCTCAACGAAGATTACGCGTCGCGGTGCTTTGTTATTATTATTTCTCGCTGGAGTGTCCGCCCGAAGGAGCATCGTGAGCTTCGACAACATACTTCTGCTGCACGGCAAGGGCGGCAGCCCTGAAGGTAGCGTCAAGGACATCGAATCGCTTCTACGCGCCCACTACCCCCAAAAGCCCGCGAGTTCGTTTCAGCGTCCCCGCCTGCTGCACGCGGATGGAGAGATTCTGACCGAGCAATCGCTGGCCGACTTGCAAACCAGGGATATCCCGAAGAGCACGGTGGTGATCGGCATCAGCCTCGGTGGCCTGCTGGCGGCGAAGTTACAGGAGCAGGGCAGCGCAGACCTCCGCGTCATCTGCCTCAACTCTCCAACCTGGGCCGATGCCGTCAGGCTGGAGCGGAGAATGCCGGACCGGATCGCATTCTATTCATCCAATGACAACGTCATCGCGGGCCGCACGCAATATTGGCCCCGATTGGCGATCGCCTTCGATCTCCCTTGGCTCACCCATGACACCAGCGCACATGCGCCGGAACTGGCGCCCTTGATCATTGCGTATCTGGAGGGCCACAGCATCGCGCACGCAATCCAGCAGGTCGAAGAGCGGATTGCGCATGCCGAAAGACACCAGCAGGACAGGGCAGGAGCATCCTAACGGGAGACAGGCACGATGCGCCAGCCGCGTTTCGATAAGGAGCCCATATGCTGAACCCACATGTCACGTCCGCGACCGCCGTGCAACTCGACGACGCCGTGGAGGCGCTAAAATCTCTGCTCGGCTCGCGCGCCAGCACTGCCATGGTGCAGCGCGAACACCACGCCCACGGCGAGTCTTATCATGCGCCCGCAATGCCCGATGCCGTCTGTTATCCACATACGACCGAAGAGGTCAGCGAAATTCTGAAGATCAGCGCCAAGTACCAGGTTCCGGTGATTCCCTTCGGTGGGGGAACCTCGCTCGAAGGTCACGTCAATGCCCTGTATGGCGGCATTTCAATCGACCTTCGCGAAATGAACAAGGTGCTCAGGGTCAGCGCGGAAGATCTCGACGTGACCGTTGAGGCCGGCGTCACGCGGCAACAACTGAACAAGGTGCTCAACAACACCGGGCTCACTTTCTTCATCGATCCGGGTGGCGAGTCGACGCTGGGCGGCATGGCCGCGACTCGCGCCTCGGGAACGACGACCGTCCGCTACGGCACCATGCGCGACAATGTGCTCGCGCTCACCGTGGTGTTGGCGGACGGCCGCATCATTAAGACCGGCACGCGCGCCCGCAAGTCGTCTGCGGGATACGATTTGACGCGCTTGTTCGTCGGCTCCGAAGGCACGCTCGGCGTCATTACCGACCTGACCTTGCGTCTGCACCCGCTGCCCGAAGCTGTTTCCGCGGCGGTCTGCTCGTTCCCGAGCATTGAAAGCGCGGTGAGAACCGTCATTGAAACCATCCAGTTTGGCGCGTCGGTCGCCCGCATCGAACTGCTCGACGACGCGCAGATGGACGCCATCAACCGATACTCGAAAACCAACTACCCCGTCGCGCCGACATTGTTTTTTGAATTCCACGGCTCCAGTGATCGCCACGTCAGCGAGCAGGCGGAATTCGCGCAGTCGATTGCCGAAGAGCATGGAGCTAGTGGCTTCCAGTGGGCCACCCGACTGGAAGATCGCGACAAACTTTGGGAGGCGCGGCACGCGGCCTACTACGCGACGATCGCACTTCGTCCCGGCTCGAAGGGCCTGGCCACCGATGCGTGCGTGCCCATCTCACGTCTTGCCGAGTGCATCCTGGAGACACAGCAGGATAATCGCAGCGCACCATTTCCCGCTACGCTGGTGGGGCATGCCGGCGACGGAAATTTTCACTGCGTCTATGCCTTTGATCCCGAGAATGAAGCGGAACTGGCCGAGGCGAAGCGGTTGGCTGGACGCATTGCCACCCGCGCGCTCGCCATGGGTGGCACCTGCACCGGGGAACACGGCATTGGCTATGGCAAGATGAAGTATCTGGAAGCTGAACACGGCCCGGCGGTCGAGGTGATGCGCACTCTCAAACGCGCGCTCGACCCGGACAATCGCATGAACCCCGGGAAAATGGTCGAGATCTGAACCAAGGCGCCGGCCCAAGGCGGATCGCCCTTGCGGCCGGCGCAGTAACTGCCGTTAGTCTGCTGACGGGTCCGGCTGCATCTTGGCGATGCCGCTCTTCTCCAACTCGCGGTTGTGTCCCATGACCAGCGCCAGGATACCGGACATCGCCATGCACGCTCCCAGCCCAATTAAGCCGTAGGTGTGTGACTTCGTCCAATCCTTGAGGTAGCCCATGAAGGATGGGCCGAAATATCCGCCAAGATTACCGATTGAGTTAATCAGGGCAATACCGCCGGCGGCAGCGGTGCCGCTCAGCATGGCCGTGGGCAAAGTCCAGAACGTCGGCAAGGCAGCATAGATTCCCATTGCGCCGATGGTGAGCGCGATCAGCGCCAGAGCCGGAGTGCCCGTCAGGAAACCGCTGATGGCAAGACTCGTGCCTCCAATAACCGCGGGCAGAAAAACGTGCCATACGCGTTCGCCGGTTCTATCCGAATGGCGTCCCCACAAGTACATGGTTACGGCGGCAAAGGCGGAAGGTATCATCGTAATCAAACCAACTTGCCAATTAGAAAGCCCACCAAACCCCTTGATGATCTGTGGCAGCCAGAAGCTGAATCCATACAGCCCGATGACAATGCCGAAATACATGAAGCCGAACAAAACCACTCGCGGATTCATAAGCGCCTGGCCCAGCGTGTAGTGATGAACCGACTCACGTGTCTTGCGCTCAGCCTGCAAAACGCGGCTAAGCCAATCTCTCTCGGCCGGCGTCAGCCAGTGTGCTTTTTCCGGCTTGTCGGTCATGAGGAACAGTACGACGAAACCAAGCACTATCGCTGGAATGGCTTCCAGGATAAACAAGCACTGCCAGCCCTTCAGGCCCAGAATGCTGGTTCCCAGCAGCGCAGTTGAAACTGGCGCGCCCACGATGCTGGAGATAGGAATCGCCAACAGGAAGGCGCCAACAATTTTGGCCCGGTACGCAGAGGGAAACCAATAGGTGAGGTACAGAATCATCCCCGGGAAAAAGCCCGCTTCCGCGATCCCAAGCAGGAACCGCAAGACATAGAAGCTGATCGGTCCCGTAGTGAGCGACATGAGCCCCGAGACGATGCCCCAGGTGATCATGATTCTCGCAATCCACATGCGGGCGCCGAACTTCTCCAGCGCGACGTTGCTTGGAACTTCGAATATGAAGTATCCGACGAAGAAGATACCGGCGCCATTTCCGAAGACCGTCGCTGTCAGTCCAAGGTCCTTATTCATGGTCAGCGCGGCAAAGCCGACATTGACGCGATCCAGAAAAGCAACGAAGTACAACACCACCATGAAAGGAATCAGGCGCAGCGACACCTTACGCATCACGCTTTCCGCGGTAGGCTGATCTGTTATTGCTTGATTCATATCTCTCCCCTAGGTGAATCGCTTCGTCCCAATAAGCGCTCCAACTCAGGTCCAACGATATTTAGGAAAATGCCGAGATGCGTATGTAGCTCAGAAACAAATACTGTTGCTTGAAAAAGTGCAGTTCAGCTTCGCGCCGGCTTGTTGTGCAAACTGGCTGACCTTGTGAGCCCCACAACATTTAAAAAATAATGGTCGGAGTATAGCACACCTGTCAGAGTGTCACGGCGCGTGAAAGGCTCACTCGTCTCCAACCGTGGAGGTCAGGACTAGTTTGCCGTGCTTCACTCCGCGCATACTCAGCATGTGATCGGCAAGATGCTTGATCTCGCCACTTCGGCCTTTCATGATCACCACTTCCAGGCAGTTATGCGCGTCAAGATGGACGTGCGTGGCAGCCAGCACGTTGTCATGGTGGTGGTGCTGAGTCTCTGTCAGCTTGTTGGAGAGGTTCGGACGATGGTGGTCGTAAACCATGGACAGCGTGGCAACGACCGGTTTGTTATCGTTCACCTCTTCGGCGATCAAGGTTTCCCGAATCAGGTCGCGCAACGCCTCCGAGCGGTTGCCATATCCGCGCCGGGCAATGACCTTATCGAACTGCTCCAGTAGCTCCCGTTCAATCGAGACTCCGGTTCGTACCAGTTCCGCCATACGTCACACCCTCCTTCAGCACGCTTCTTAACCTGCGTTTCGTGAAACCACCCGGAAGGTGACGCTGGTCACCCGAAAGTGTGGGAAATACGGTAGCACGAATTTTATAGTCGTGTTACAAACAATTCGTTATCTATTTCCGAACCTGCTGGGAGATGTTGGCATGAAAGCCCGGGCCGTAATCTGGTGCGCGGTAATGCTTCTACTGACCGCTATCCCCAGTCCGCTGTTTGCCCAGCAGAACCTTCGATCCGTCGCAGGCCTGGTCCTGAACCCGAAGGGCGAGGCCATTGTGGGAGCCTTGATAACCGCAACCGCCGGCAAGCGTAGTTTCACGGCGCTTGCCGACGCCAAAGGTCATTTCGCGCTCGAATTACCTCCGGGCCCGGCAGTGCTCATTGTATCCGGCAAGTTCCTGCAGACAACCACGTACCAGGTTTCAGCCGCTCAAGAAGCCACTGCCCTGGTCATCAAAGTGCGCGAAATCATTCCGCAGCTTCGGCAGAGCATTGTGATTACTGCCACCGGACTGGAGCCCTCGATTGACCGCCGTAACGACACCATCTACAAGAACACTCTGTTTCTGCGCGACGACCAACTCTTCGAAACGCTCGACAGCGGCATCAACGCCGGCCAACACGAAGGAGGAGGCAAGTCGCTTGAAGTTCGCCGCTTCGGATTCAACCTTGATCATGGTGGCGTAAACGGCGGCCTCAAGGTGCTGGTCGATGACGTTCCGCAGAACCAGGCCACCCAGGCCCACGGCCAAGGCTATCTCGGCTGGCTCAAGTCCTTAAGCCCCGAACTCGTCGATGATGTCGACATAATCAATGGTCCCTTTAGCGCTGAGTATGGAGATTTTTCCGCCCTTGGCGTCGTCCATATCCGCCTGAAAGAACGTCTCGAAAATGAGTGGACGCTGCGCGCACAGGGTGGCAGCTTTGGCAGCTACCGTACGTTTGCCGCCTGGAGTCCAAAGTTGCAGAATGCAGACAGCTTCCTCTCCTGGGAACACGCTTACACCGACGGTCCATTCCAGAATCCCCTGCATTATGTGCGGGACAACGTTACGGGAAACTACACATTTAAGCTCGACAATGCGCGATCGCTCGGCTTCAAACTTAACGCCGGACGCAATGACTTCGATTCGTCAGGGCAGATCCCGCTTGACCTTGTCGCTGCCGGGCAACTCGGTCGCTTTGGATACATGGACCCGAGCGATGGCGGCAAGGTTCGCGCTGGGACTGCCAGCGCGTATTACAAAAAGGATTTGGGCCCGAACGATACCCTGCGCGTTGATGGATTCGTCACCCGCTCACTGTTCGACCTCTACTCGGACTTCACTTTCTACCTCAACGACCCGGTGCACGGAGACGGCATCCAGCAGCACGACTCGCGTCTGCAGGAAGGTTCGAGCGCACAATATGTGCACGCCGCGAAATTGTGGGGACGCCCCACACTATTCGTGGCCGGAGCGAACCTGTTCGACAGTTGGATCAACGTTGGTCTCTTCCACCAACAGAACCGGCAGATCATTGCGCCAGTGCCGGGAAATCCTACGACGGAGTCGAACGTCCACATTACAAACGCGGCTGTCTACGCGCAACAAGGGATCGACTTTCCGCACCTGCACATCGATGCGGGCCTGCGCTACGACGAGTATCGCTTCAATCTGGCGGATCGGCTGGTAGCCGCTAACAGCGGTCTGAACTACGCGGGTAATGCGGAGCCAAAGGTAAACGTCGTGTATACGCCCACAGCGCGCATCCCGCTAGCCATTCATCTCAATTACGGACGCGCCGTGACCAGCCAGGACGCGCGTGGCATGGCGCTGGACCCTGCTGCGCCGAAGGTTGCCGCCACGGACTTCTACATGGTGGGAACCTCGCACCACCTGAAGCGCGTTTCCTTGAGCACGGATATGTTCCTCATCAACCGGCAGCACGAGGACGTTTACGATCCGGACAATGGCACCATGCAGTACCAGGGGCCGAGTCGCTCGTATGGGTGGGAGGCGAAGACCTCCGTGCAATTGAACAAGCACCTGAGCTGGAACGCCGGCATTACGCAGGTCTCGAATGCCTTCTTCCTCGGCACTTCGCCACGCCAGTATGTGGACAGCGCGCCCCACACGGTCGCCAACTCCAGCCTGACGCTTGCAAGCTGGAAGGGCCTCTTCATCTCACTGCGCTATCGCCACATCAGCCATTACCTGCTGACGAATCCGGATGACACTTCGGTTCCACCCGCTCCGCCTCTGCTGTCCCCGGCGTACGCCTTAGCCAGCGGGCTCGACGTGATCGATTTCGCGGTCACCAAGAAGCTTCCGCACGGACTGGAGTGGAATCTCGCCATCGACAACCTCAACAACAAGCACTACTACGAAACGCAAAACCTCTTCGATTCACGCGTGAGCCCGAGCGCGCCGGTGGAAGCGCGCGTACACGGCACACCCGGCTATCCCTTTGGCCTCACCACGGGATTTACCTGGCGATTTGAGTAGGGAAGAAGATCGAGCGAGACACCGGCGACGCTTACACGCCAATTCGGGAATTGCTCTGAGAGCATTCTGCGCAGACAAATGGCCTGCCCTTGGGGACAAGAGCAGGCCGTTTCACACATAAACGCAGGGCTGAAAATTAGAGTCAGACCTTCAACTGGCCTTGAATGTACTGTCTCGCTTTCTTGTCGGTGTTTTCGTTCAATTCCACCACCGAGATTTTGAAATCCTGCTGACGGTTAAGCCGCATGTAGTTCACGATCGCCGGATGCCTGTAGATATCGCCCGGCTGGAAGACCGGCATTTCCGGCACTTCACTTTCCGGCAGGTTCCACACATATTTCAGGAAGCCCCGGTTGCGAGCTGTCCGATTTTTCTGCACATCCCACAGTGTGCCCGGCCCAATGCTCGTATCGGCAGCGTCTTTCGGCGTCATCGTCGCGCGCGCGTACTCCAGGAATGCATAAGCGAAGATCTCATGCGCCAGCAGGTTTTCCGAGGCAAAAATGGGAGCCGATTCCGGTTCGACGATATAGCCGGCGTCAGGCCCAATCAGAGTCATGCGTGCAGGTACTGCGAAAGCTCGGAGTCGTCGAGGGCGGCAACTGAAGCATATGCGCATCCTGTTCACATCGCTGGCGTTTCCGTTCCCGCCCAACAAGGGATCACCGGGTACGGAATAGCAGCTTGCTGCTGGCGCTCGCCCGCGAAGGCCATCGCGTGACGCTGGTATCGTTCGCCGGCCCGGAGGACAGCCCGCATTTGCCGCTGGCCGAACACTGCTGCGAACGGGTCATCACCGTGCCGGAGCCGCGCCCGCAGATGCCGGGGGATTTGCTGTCGCGCCTGTGTGCGGCCGCCACGGCAACGCCGTTCGGAGTGAAGCGATTCTCTCAGCCGCAAATGGCGGCGGCGCTGCTCACCGAACTGCGCCGCGATACCTTCGATGTGGTGATCTGCGACGACATCTACATGTTCGGCAATTTGCCCGCCCACACCGATGCGCCGATATTGCTGAACAAGCACGACCTCACTTACGAGATCATGGAGCGCTACGCCGCCTATGAAAGCAATCCGGTAAAGCGTGCGTATCTATGCCTGGAAGCCCGCAATGTGAAGCATTGGGAAGTTCGCGTGTGCGATGCCGCCAGGCGCCGTGCTCGCCTGCTCGGAGCGCGACCGGCACATCATTCGGGAGCTTTGTCCGAGGACGACCGTATGCGTGATCCCCAATGTGATCGACGTCGAGCGATACCAACCTCTAACCCCGGCCAGCGCACCCGACGCTGACGACGGACGAACCTTGCTTTATATCGGCGCCATGGATTGGCATCCGAATCGCGATGCGGTCCGCTACTTCGTGCGCGAGGTTTTGCCCGTCGTACGCCGTCTCGTGCCCGGCGTCCATTTCGTAGTGGCGGGCCGCGGCGCGTCGCAGGAACTCCAGAATTCGCTGCAGGCCGATGATGTGGTGTTTACCGGGGAGGTGCCGGACATGGCGGCACAGCTTGCAGCCGCCACGGTCTGTGTTGTTCCATTGCGTATCGGCAGTGGCACGCGATTGAAGATCATTGAAGCGGCGGCCATGGAGAAGGCTATGGTCTCGACCTCGCTCGGCGCCGAAGGTTTGGAGTTCGCCGCTCCGGCGGAGATTATGCTTGCCGATACGGCGGAAGCTTTTGCGCAGGCGACGGCTGCGCTGCTGGACGCGCCTGAACGCCGCGCGCAAATGGGCAGGAAAGCCCGCGTACGCGCCTCGGAGTCGTACAGCATTGCCGCGCTGCAAAAGGCGCTGCGGTCAGCACTGTCCATCATCGATTCCACGAAGTGCCAGGCTTCCCAACGTCTAGGCCAGATTCGCGGAAGGTTGCGGCAGCCGATACGGTACTCCTCAATAGGGTACCGGCGTTCCGAAAATATGCCTGTCGTGTGCAAGCGACGCCGGCCTAACTGTCCTCGTTTCCGCTCGCATGCTGTCGAGATTAGACGTCATTCGTGGCCCGCGCGACGGTGGTGGAGTATCCCAGAACGGAAGGGAGATTTGCCGCTCACCTGGCCGCAGCCCATCTAATTCACTACGGCATCGAACAGAATGGGTGGCGCTTGTTCTGATCTTGAAGCAGTCTCATAAATGGGTACCGCATTTGCCAACAGTTCTCGGAAGGCTCATCTTTCGCGGGTTCGAAAGGCAATGCAGAGCCGGAATGTTTACTACTTTGGTTCCATGAAACAACTTCTATGTTCGGAAGAGGAAAAGCAATCTGATGGCACGCTATTTCATCGCCGATGCCCGTGGCATCCTAATCGGCTAAATACCTAAGTAACTTGCACAAAGCGCAGTGGGAAGAGGAATGTATTCGAGTGAGGCGTAATACTGTAACAAAATCACCTCCCGGATGTCGGCCGTTGCTGTACAAGACTCCGATGACATCACAGCACAAAACGGGAAGCAACGCAGGCTTAAAAGCGACAGAACTCGTTAAGAGCAGCTTGGCATTCGCAAAAGCCTAATGAAAGGGACTTATGGCATTCAACCTGAAAGAGAACACCCACGTCGCCGACACTCTCTTGTCAAAGGTTACCAAGGAGTTTTCCCGACTAGAGAAGCGCGACCGGGAATTGTGGCTCATTGTCGTCTTGAGCGGCCTTATCGCTAGCTGCGGACTCCTCTTCATGCTGTTCCCGTCTGTCTTTCGGCAACAAAGCGACTTATATCTTCGAGATCAAGATTTCCAAATGGTTATTTTTGGGTGTGCTCGCTCTCCTGATCCTGCTGAACACGTATATTGCAGTCCGACGCTTGGAGTTGCGTCAGGCACGCCGGAACCTAGTTAGTACATCGATTCAAAGCGAGCTGGTACGGCTGCAATCGTTCACCGATCCGCTGACCGAAGTCTACAACCGTCGCTCCCTGGATGAAATGGCAGCGCGGTTTATCAGCCGCGCCCGACGCACGAAAGAGCCTCTTACCTTCCTGGTAATAGATCTTGATCGCTTCAAAGAAGTGAATACGAGATTCGGGCATATCACTGGCGACTTCGTTCTCGCGGAAGTCGCGGGAATACTCAAGAGTTCGACGCGCGGCTCCGACGCTGTTGTACGGTACGGTGGAGATGAGTTTCTTATCGTTCTGGGCAACACCACGAAATTGAACTCTGGTTTTGTCGTGAGGCGGATTCACGATTATCTGAGCCGCTGGAACAAGCGCAGCCATCTTGATAAGCTGGAATTAACCTTAAGTGTCGGGGTGGCAGAGTGGGAAGACGGCAAAACGTTGGACGAAATTCTTGACGCCGCTGACCAAGACATGTACGCAGTCAAATCCGGTTCAGCCATGAAGCCTCGAGTTGCGACATTCAACCCGCTAGTGAGCCGCCACGCGTCGGTGCGCCAAGTCGATAAATTTGCCCAGGAGACTCGACTGAACGGATAGGAAGAAAAAGAAGAAGACTGGCGGTTCTAAGCGTTCCTGAACACTTCCCCCCGTGTTTACCGCCTTTGGCACAGTAGAGCAATCCATTCGGTCGTGCTGCCTTCATACCCTCTTAACATAAACAACCGGCCTCCAAACCTTTGTGGACAGCTCCGCCGGTTAGAAACTTCCGTCCTGATGATTCCAGTCACCCGAATACCCCGTAATGCCAGTGTAGCCGCTCGGCCCACCACGAGGGTTTCCCAGCCTGGCTCGCCCCCAATCTCGCACCTCACCGCGCAATAGCCCTGGTTCAGCGCATAGTGCCAATAGCTATGGAATAGGCCAAATCACGCCATCGGTGGGATGGGAACTGCCAGAGTGCTTTCCGCAACGATGGCGCCTGCTGGATGCGCGTCTGAGCAAGGGGGCAAGCGCGCGTATGTGCAGACCATGCGCTTTGCTGGAGATGTTCCCTCTGCACGAGGTGACGCAGGCCTGCTGTCTTACCCAGCGAGTTGTGCCGAAAGCGTATTCAGCTAACCGTGATCGAATGAGCCAGGGGGGCGGTGTGGTCAACCAACCGCCCCGCAGAGTAGCCGACCCAATATCTACTGGCCGCACAGGTTACTGGATAGAGCGAACAACTTTTGCCGTTTTCCAGCGCAGCATTGCCGGGAATGAGAATCGATTGGGCGACTTTAGAAATGTATTCTCTTCGGTCAACTTCGCCTTTTCCCTCACCTCAAATTCAGATTCCAAGTCCCAGATGTTCCGATCCGCAGCTAGGCACTGCAGACCAAAGATTCCATTTTTCGCTTTCCAGCACACCGAGAATCTTACCCGCCTACCACGACGGTCAAGGGTGACAATCTCGCCGACCGACAAATCTTCCTGAATGCCTCCTAGCCGTGCTCCTTCAGGGCTAATGTCGTAAGTGTGAGCAATTATCACTTGCTCGCTGTTTGAGTCTTTCGTTCGAGCAATTCTGACGGGCACAACTGCGTTTATACGAGATTCCTTGCGCTTCTGAAACATGTCAGACCTTTCTGTAAAATGTGCAACGGGACCAGTGCTGGTAGCCTGGTCTGCCGCCCTCATTGGGGCAAGTTACTGAAGTAATTCGCCCCCGTTGCGTGGTAGCAAAAAACCCCAGCCCTGAGAGCTGGGATTCTTAAGGAGGGTAATGCGCGAAACAAGAACACTTTGCGTCTATCTTTTCGATGTGTCAAGTTACGGACGTAATCACGGAGTCACGCAATGCGCACGAGCCGGTTTTTCAACGCCAATGTATCGGACTGGGCAGAACATATCTTCACTTGCTGATGGCGATGCACATTGGTTCATGACTTTGGCAGAGGCAAAGGACCTCATTGAAAGATGGCGACGGGAATACAATTCGAGTCGTCCTCACAGGGCTCTCAGAGAGAAGACCCCGAAGGAGTTCGCTAGACAGATCGCGGCTAGCAGCGATCTGTCTAGCCTACAATACCGTCAGCTCACGGCATTCAACCCGAAAGTGAGCCGCCATGCGTCGGTACGGCAGGCTGATAGATTCGTCCAGAAGGCTCGACCGAACGGCTAGAAAAACAAGAAGACTGGACTGGCGGGTTTAAGTGCTCCTGACTCCTTCGGGCCGAGTTTATTGCCTTGGCGCAGTAAGCAGTTATATTTGGTCGTTAGTGCTGCCTTATACCCCCACCTTCCTTTAAGCATTGCGCGGCATAAGATCTCGCCTATGTATAGGGAGCGACAATAGCAGTTTTGGTTTTTTGGGCAGGAGTTAATTCCTCGCATTGCAGCAAAAGTGTGACAATATGACAATATCTGTCATGCAAACGGGGGAATGATGGATACAGCTAAGATTCTCTTTGATCTTCGCACCGAACGTGACCGCATAGACCGGGCAATTTCGGTTCTTGAAGGACTAGCCTAACAAAGGAGACCCCCCGGCTATGCCGAGGAGGCAGCAAGAGTTTGACAATTCCGGCAGTAGGCCTTTTTCCCGAAAAGGCTCTCGTCCGAATGTGAGGTTCGTAGTCATGGCTTTTGACTTTCGGTTGCGATCAGGCCCCTTTGAGGGGCCCGCAACCGTGAAAGCCTCCGGCTATGCCGGAGGATCATTACATGGTACTGATCCCGTTAGGTCGACCGTTTTCGGTGCGCACCCTACCCCGGCTCAACCCCCTAGTCGCCGTATTATGACCGCAGCGGGCAGACGCAAAATCGCCGAAGCTCGTAAAGAAACGGTGGGCGGAGCGGCGGAAACAGAACGCCAAGGCTATGTAGGACGGCCCCTGTTGGCTTAAATGCCGCCAATTGGAGGACGGCGGGTATTGCAAGAGGAAATGTGAGGGGAAGAATGCCCATACGCTTTAATTACGAAGAAGCTTGGCGTTTGGCGCAGCTAGAATGCCCGACATGCCATTGGAAAGGTACATTCGAGCAGGGCTCGGTTGAATATTATGCAGAGCTTATGGAATGCTCATGCCCCGAGTGTGACATTTCGACTGTTTCGATACTGGCGATAGTGTCCCGCCCAACGGTCGCCGAGATGGCTTCAGGTCATCCGCATGGCATCAGGCAGGGTGAGTGGATAGAGGACACTCAGCGTGAGTTCAACTCACGGAAGTTGATTAGCAAAGAGCAGTTGCCCGACGTTGATGCGGCGATCTTCGAGCTAACGTGGGATTCTGCGGTTCGAAGCGAAAAGCGTTGGACGGTGATTCAACATGGTGACCATATCCTGTTTTCAGAACCCGAAGTTTGGGGCGGATTCGCCTCTCGCTTCGAGGAAGTATGCCGCATTCTCCGTGAGAAATATGGCGAGCGGGTTACTGATCTTGTGCCGTCCCAGGCCAGCAAGTTGTATCTCTACGGAGACAGCTTATCTGCAGCGGCACAAGTGGCAAAGGTACGAAAAAGGATATTTGGGGGGCTCTGAGATTCAGTCGGCTGACTGCAAAATAGGCTCGGATCGGAGCAGAGAGCTCGGGTGACGTGACCGGCGACTTTTGTGGTAAAGAGAGAGACACTGTTACGAGAGGAGCTGGAAAATGGCCAGGAGAAAATACACGCCAAAGCAGATCATCGGGATTCTGCGTTAAGTTGAGGTGGCCGCGGGGAGGCGGGCATCGTTGAGCACACCTATTATCGCTGGCGTAAGGAATACGGCGGGTTGAAGCTCTAACAGGCGAAGCGGGTGAAGACTCTGGAGAAGGAAAACAAGCCGTGATCGGGTGAGCCAGGGGCCGGTGTGGTCAATCAGCCGCCCCGCAGAGTAGCCGACCCAATATCTCTTGGCCGCACACGTTACTGGATAGAGCGAACAACTTTTGCATTTTTCCAGCGCAGCATTGCCGGGAATGAGAACCGATCGGGCGACTTTAGGAGTGCGTTCGCTTCGGTCAACTTCTCCTTTTGCCTCGCCTCAAATTCGGATTCCAAGTCCCAGATGTCCCTATCCGGCTCCAGGCACTGCAGACCAAAGATTCCATTTTCCGCTTTCCAGCACACCGAGAATCTTGCCCGCCTACCACGACGGTCAAGGATGACAATCTCGCCGACCGATAAATCTTCCTGAATGCCTCCTAGCCGTGCTCCTTCAGGGCTAATGTCGTAAGTGTGAGCAATTATCACTTGCTCGCCGTTTGAGTCTTTCGTGCGAGCAATTCTAACGGGCACAACTGCGTTTATGCGGGATTCCTTGCGCTTCTGAAACATGTCGGACCTTTCCCGGAAAATGTGCAACGGGATCCAGTACTGGTAGTCTGGTCTGCCGCCCTCATTGAGGCAAGTTACTGAAGTAATGCACCGCTGTTGCGTGCTAGTAAAAACCAGTCCCGGGAGCTGCCACACCACAAGCGGGTCCGATCCGGCGGTTCGGGATTGAGCTATTCCCGACATACAACCTCGGTAGTCAAGCGCGTCGAAGTAAGACAGGATACGCCATATGCAACGCCGGGCTTTTGGCGATTCGCCAAGGACCGTGAGGACTCCCTGCCGCTGCTGCAGCCAGTTCGTATCTCACGCCTTGTTGACGCAGAAGCCTAAAACGTTGCCTACCCCGCGTTCCTTGTTTCCAGATCACGGATCGCAGCCTGCGCCGTATCCCTTGATCCAGTTCTTCCAGCACCGAGGGCGTCTGGCAGAAGCCGAAGTATCCCTTCCAGCCACGCAGGTAGCCTGGATAATTCCTTCGTCATTTGCTCGATGCTGATACCCCGTGTTCGGCCCGTAAGTTCTCGCACCTTCTGCTTGAACCGGACCAGAGACTTCGGAGCGATGCTCCGTTTGATCTCACGGCCACTGGTCATGCTGAAGCCCAGGAACTTGCGTTCTGCTGGTCGAGCCATAGCGCTCTTCGCTTCGTTGATCTTGAGCTTAAGTCGGCGCTCGATGAAGCAAGTAATGCTCCGCTTCACCCGCTCCCCCGCCCGCTGACTGCGCACGTAGATGTTGCAATCGTCCGCGTAACGGCAGAAGCGGTGTCCACGCCGTTCAAGTTCCTGGTCAAGTTCGTCGAGCACGAGATTCGACAGCAGTGGAGAGAGTGGACCGCCTTGCGGCGTTCCCTCCTCCACCGAACCCACCAAGCCGTTCTCCATCACGCCCGCCGTGAGGAAAGCCCGGATCAGCTTGCAGCATCCTCTTGTCGGCAACACGGCGTGCCACCGCATCTCATCAGCCGGTCGTGATTAACTCGATCGAAAAATTTCTCCAAGTCGAGATCAACGATCCAGCGATGGCCTGCGACAACATACTGCTGTGCCTTGGCCACCGCCTGATGGGCTGAGCGTCCGGGCCGGAACCCGTAGCTATGTTCGGAGAACTCCGCATCCCATCTGCTCTGTAGAACCTGCATCACCGCCTGCTGCACCATACGGTCCAGCACCGTCGGGATACCAAGCTTGCGCACCCCGCCGTCCGGCTTCGGTATTTCCACCCGTTTCACCGGCTGCGGCTTGTAGGTCCCACGGAGAAGTTGGTCGCGGATGCCTGGCCAGTGCTCCATCAGATAGCCGGGCAACTCATCGACCGTCATGTCGTCGATCCCCGGACTTCCCTTGTTGGACTTGACTCGTCTTCAGAGCCTGCAAGCAATTTCCCCGCTCGCAGACCGCTTCCATCAGTTGCTTGTCACTGCTAGCCGGGCGTTCGTTCATGCGCTTCGCCGTGAGCGTTTCGGCCCTTTGAGCAGGAGCCTGTGGGGCTTCACTCCTCGTCTCCTCGCCAAAGGCCAGCCTGGGCCGGATTTTCTGCCGCATATCGCTCATCGAGTTGCGCCGCCTACTTGCCGCTTCCTTCCGTTTGGGCCTTCGTCCACCGTTCCCGGCTGGGCCTATCTGTTGTCTCCGCCTTTCGGCCTGGAGTGCCTCAATAGCCTTGCCGACGACATGGACTACTTCGCCCGCTGCTGACTTCTGCTGCATGGTCAGAGAGGATCGCCTCTTCCCTCAGTCCCGATTTCGGGACATGCAGCAGATCTCCCGTGATAAGAACGACCACCTTCAACGCGCAACCGGCGGATTTACAACCAGTGCCTCTTGATGGATATGGACTTCACTGTCATACGCCAGTTCGTCCGGCACCGCATTGCCTCATATCCGCTTCTTGTTCATCGGTCTCGCATCTTTGCTCCACGCTTCCTTCAGACCTCGCCTCGCGACGACGCCCTTGCGCTTCGCTAACCCTTCACCTCCATCAGGTTGGGTAGAGGACTTGCACCTCCAAGCTGTCATTCATGCACGGCGTACTAAAAATCCCAGCCCGGGAGCTGGGATTCTTAAGGAGGGTAATGCGCGAAACAAGAACACTATGCGTCCATCTTTTCGATGCGTCAAGTTACGGACGTAATCACGGAGTCAGCGGCAATGCGCGCGGGCCGGTTTCTTCGACCCCGCGGTATCGGCCTGGGCAGAACATCTCTCCGCTTGCTGATGACGATGCACATTCCAGAAACTGTGGCAACTAGCGTGAATTCATCCTCATCTAGAATGCAAGCACATTTGTACGCGCGACTATGACGAGCGCAGCTACACAGCAGAATACGAATCGCACCCCAGTTGGCCAGATTAAGGAGACACGAGTGGTGGCTCCGAACACGGCCGAGCTACAGGCGAAATATGATCTGTATAACAATGTTGTATTGGGGCTGCTCATTGTCGCTGGTGCAATAGCTATCGCTGTTACCGCCTTCTTAGTGTTAAGCAGCAGGAAAAACGCAGAATTGATGAATGCAAAAGACCGCGAGTTGGCGCTTGCTTCGGAAGAGAAGGATTTACAGATCGAGCGAATTCAGCAGGAAAAGGACGAACAGATCGAACAGATAAAAAGCAAGGCACTAGTGGAGGCTGAAAAGTCCGCGGCCTTAGCAAGCCGACAAGCCGCCGAAATGGAAAAGGAATACTTGGAATTGAAGCAGCAGCTAGCCAACCGACGAATTACGAACATGCAGCATAAGGTTTTGGTAGACATTCTTTCAAAGAAGGCAGGGCGGATCATTATTGAGACATTGGGAGACCCGGAATCGGGGCTCTTCGCTGAAGATATTTTGAAAACGTTCATCGACTCGGGATGGGAGCTTCAAGGAAGGCTCCTTCCTCAAGGTGTTGTTTGGACCGGCTTGATTTTGTACAAGTCACCTGACCCCGATGCGGCCACAGTAATGCAAGCCTTAATATCCGCCGGGATTCCTTTCAGCGTGGGGAGCGAAACTCGCGCTAACGCCACAATCATGGTCGGAGGGAAACCGCCCCTGTTTTGAGTGTTGGTCAAATGAGAACACACCGCGTGTGGTTCTTCCGGCCATTACGGTCTTTGTCAGACTCTTCATCGCCGTAGTTCAACCTGACCTGCCAGACGTTCTGTCCCAGTAGGTGTCCGCACCCTGCACCGTCACCGCCGAGAGATAGTAGTCCCCGATGCGGTGTTGGTGGGCAGCGTGCTGAACTTCAGCAAGGCATCGGTATGCGGCCAAACCACGTAGGTCGACGGACTTGCGGACCCAAAGAAGGCGAGACAGCAGCGCTCCAGTGCCGCTTTGCTGCACTGGAGATCCAGGGCTCGATGCGTGAACTGTCACCAGAACGTCCCGTTGCGATGTGCGACGCATGCACAAAAGGTGACATATTCTCAGCGGTCCGCCGTCAACTATCCTATCCCTCTGCATTCGCGTTGCCGCGGTAATGCCCGCTGTTTCTTGCAGATCCGATCCTACGTATCGCCGAATCAAAGTGCCAGGATCGAACGGTCCTCTCTTTGCATTGGCAACTACGCGGCTGAGGGCTGCGCCCCTTATGGTCTGAGGATGCTTCGCGCGGGACCCGCAGGACAAATCCTGAGCGGAGCGAAGGACGCTTCAAGATTCTAGCCTATGTCTTCCGCCTCATGTCCGCCGGACAACTCGCCTTTTTCTTGATCGATGCATCACTTGAGGAGACTGTGAAGGAACAAAGGATGCGGTTTGATGTGAACCACTCTTTCGGGTTGTTCGTGCTGGTGATGGCGGGGCTCTCCTGGCCTGTCCTGGGATGGACGCACTGGACGTGGGGACTGTGGGCCGGGCTGCTGGCCGGTGCCAGCGTAATGCTGCACGAGGTGGGACACGCGCTGGTGGCTTGGGCCTGTGGGGTACGCGTCAAGCGCATCGGGTTCAGTTACAAGGGCGGCTACATCATCCGCGAGTACGCCCGGACGCGCCTGACGGAATGTCTGATTACGCTTGCCGGCCCCGGTGCCAACCTGCTGCTGTTCCTAATCTTCGCCATGCTGCCGCACAAATGCGGCCAGTGGGTCTCGCATATGAATTTGCTACTCGTCGTCTTCAACCTCCTCCCCATCGGTCCCTCCGATGGCTCCCGCCTCTTGCACCCGCGCTGTACCATCTTGCCGGTGGCATTGCCTGTGGCGGAGCAACCAAAAGCCGCCTAATTCCGCGCAGGCTGGCAAGGATCGCCGCGCGCCGTCTTAAGAATTCGGATTGGTAACGCCCCCCGCTTTCCGGAACGCCATCGCAGGCCAGACGCGAACACCTGGGCGCTAATGTGGAGCTGATCCTTCGCGTGGTTTACTCTGCGAGATCTCCAATTTCCGCTGTTGCCGGAGCGCCTGGAGCTTTCTCCATTGCTCTGAAGTAAGCATGCGATGTGGCGTGGCGACCATCTCCCCGAGGCTCTGGACAAGGCGCGCGGCGACAGCAGACAAATCTCCGAGCTGCTGCTTGTACGCTGTCTCGTCGATACGATCGGCATCGAGCAAAACGCCCAGGCGGACAAAAGCTTTCAGCCCGTCGGCTCCGACGTCAATCAGCGCAAGCCGTTGTGCAAGCGTGGCATCCTCTAGTTGCTTCTTCTGAGCGTCGGTGAGACGCAGCTCGACCGCGATGGTGGGATCTTTCCACCACTCGTGCAGCAATCCCGCAGGGGACGAAAGATTACTCAGCAGAGGCATGAGGCCGGCTGCGGAGGGAGAAGCTGGGGAGTTGAGTGGAGTTTGACTCGTTGCGCTCTTGTTGGACGGTGGCACTTGCCCGAGCTTTTGTTGCGGTTGATCTCCGCTCCCGATCCGAACGTTGACCTGCGTCCATGCGCAGGTACTGAGCACGAGCACGATGCCGAATAGGAGCGCCATAGAGGCGCTCGGTCTTAGCCGTAACATTGCTCCCTCCATTGTGGCTGTTATCATCCGTTTCGTCTCGGCGGTAGTCAATACATTTTCCAAATACTGGCCTCAGCAGCCTCGGAGCTGGCAGTCGGACGCGGTCGGTGCGCGCAGGTTTTTCCGCACAGAATGTCGCGCGGCGGACGGGGCTGGGCAGCCATCCTCTGGGGGATTTTCAAGTGCCATATCTCTCCGGCGCCGGCAGTCGTTTGCCCGTGCGGCCGCGGCTCGAATAACAGGGAAATAAACAGGGAAATTGTGCGTTACGCGAGCTCCGCTGGGGGGCGGACGTGATTTTACGCGGCTGTTTTCGGTAAGCCCAAATTCAGCATGGCACGTAACAGAGAATTAACAGGGAAAATGCTTGCCACAGGACGGAGGATTCGCTGGATCCCGAAGCGACGTGCAGCTATCGGATGACATGAATGCGGATGCCGAGTTTTAGATTTCTCCAAGCCGGTTCGGTTGTGTAGACAGGCGCTTTGAGTACGGTCGCCAACGCCAGGCAGGCGCGGTCTCCTCGCCGCGCGGAGCGATGCAGGAATGACCAAGCACGCTAGCTTTGTCCGAGCGTTTCGCCGGAATGCGGCGAACTCGATCAAATTTCTGCGAAGGGTCTGGCTAACATTAATTAAGTTACAACTCAATTGCTCGGAAGCCCATTAGGCGAGCTGCTTCCGAGAGCTGTTTATCTCCACAAACAAAAGCGCGACCATCCGGACGATTCATCGCCCAGGTGCAAGCTGCTGATAATTGCAGCGCGTCTGCGGCTCGGAGTTGATAGCGAACGAGTAGGGATTCAGCCTGGGCCCGCAAGCCTTCCGTTGGCTGGATTTCGCGCCAGCCCAGGCGCAAGTAGTGAAAGCGTGACTGCGCCTGAATTAACTCGGCTGCACTCAACTTCTGCATTCGGGCAAGGCGCAAGAAAGCACTACGCGCTTCTACCGGCGTGGCCCACCAGACTACCAATGCATACCGCATTACCAACTGGCTTACCGAAGCTGTACCCTGTTGGTTCACACAGAGAGGCACCAGAGCACTTGTGTCCCAAAAGGCCGATTCCACTTACTGTCCTTCCTCTCGTTCGTCGAGCACAACCCGGACGGCCGCGTTGCGGGATACATGGCCGGCGGGAAGCGACCAGAATTCCTGCCAATCGATTGGTCGCTCCGGAAGTCTCATGGCGCCAGAGGCGACCAGTTGTCGCTCTTCTTCCGAGACATCCACAAGCGAGAGGGGGACAATGCGAGCAATCGGGAGATTGCGGTCGCGCACGATGATCTCCCCGCCGTTCTTTACGTATTGAAGGTAGGCACTGAGTTGGTTCTTTAAGTCGGCAATATTGACCGTCTTCATATTAATGCAATCTTATTTTAATATAGCTATCTTGACTATATTAAAATAGCTATAATAGTCTTAATTTTGCCGTTCGAACGCGCTGCTTGCGCTGTCGACTAGTCTAATCATGTACCCGAAGATTCAACGATTTGCTCATCGATAAGAACGAAATACCCTCACATCCGAGTGCAATCGCACGGAAAGCTACTGTAAACAAATGGGTTAAATGAATGTCTCGTCAATGGCACGTTTGCGGTTACAAATTCTCGGGGTACTGTGGCCAAACCTCCAAACACCGGAAGAGGGGTTAAAATCGACGGCTAGGGCCGTGGGTCGAAATGCCAGAGTTCTGAAATCGTCTCCTAACCTAAGACGCACCATTTAACTTACATGTAATCATTAAGATACAGATAAGCCAAGGATCAGTATTGGCTTACTTTCCTGTTTGTGTCAACACTGTGTCAACAGTTTTCCAGACGGCCTGATGAGCCTGCCTGAGAGCCCTTGAGCCCTGCCTGGGACAGCGGATGACACGTTGAAGACCACGAAAAGCAAAGATAATCCAACGACCAGAGCGCTGACGTGCTTCATCTCCAAGCCGTCATAGCGTACAAAAGCGGACAAAGATGAGGCCCGTTTGAAGGACCGGGCCTTCGTTTTCTTATTTGCAGGCAGGCGCTAGTACGCCCAGAACGGACCCGCGGGAACGCCGCTCGGTGGAGTTACTCCCCAAATTGCCGTGTAGATATTCCGGCCATAGAAGAAGGGCAGTCCCCAATCGAAATATCCATCAGCCACCTGTGCTGAGGAACTAACAGGATTCGGTGTATTCGGCCCGGCCAAGCCGCTAATAGCGGTGAAGCTCGCATTCAATGCGTTGGCGTCGGTTACGCTGAAGCTGACCGGAGTGCTATTGCCGCCAGTCGCTTTGTTGGTTGCGCTAAGGGATTCCGGGGACGGATTGGGGCAGTAAAAATCAGCATTGGGGGAGGAACAGTTCGGAATGCCCGTAGTCGGACTGTCCAGGAAGTAGATGCCATTCGAGCCGCTGTCGATGAAGCTGCCGATAGAGCTCGTCGAATTAGGATAGGAGACACTATTGTAAACGGTTGTAATTCCAGACCAAGCCGGATCACTAGTGTTGGAATCAAGCGTCAAGACAGTCGCACTCCCAAGCCCATTGTTTTTTGACGTGCCGATGCCGAAGACCATAGTGCCGGTAGCTGCGAGTTGGCCGCCGACGGGGACGGTCTGTAACTGAAGAATCACACCATTGTTGTCCGTAAACAGCGATATGGGGTTGCGAACCTGTTGGCCGGCAGGCACCAACGAAGAGCTGCAACTGGAACTCGTACAGGTGTAATACGTTCCCGTAGGTGGAGTGGTATTAGAGCTACAACCGTTAGTCCCTGCCGCCGGGTTCCCGACCACATCGCAGTCATAGATATAATTGCCCACTCCGATCAGCCCATTCGCGCCCAGTGCCGTGACCGAATCTTCCTCCGTTCCGGTTATCGTTGAACTACCGCCAAGAGGGGTCACCTGCGAGCAGGTAGTTGGTATCGAATTTCCCGTAGGAATGGAAGTGTCGCCTAATACGTGAATCGGCACCGAACTTGCCAATTCGCTGCCGTTGCTTGTTCCGCCCGAAGCCGGCGTAATCGAGTTCAAGGTGATAGCTGGCAAATTGAGCGTAGAGAGCAGCGATGCCGGTATCCTCAACCCGGTCGAGCCGGTGTCGACCGCGATGTGATCAATCGTCACGCATGTCGAAGTTCCCGGAGTGCAGACCTCCACGGTGGTAAACGCTACGTTTCCCTGAGGGTTCGTGGCGGGAACGGGGCCGGCATCAACGGTCAGCGGCGCGACATTGACGGCGGTGCCACCCAGGGTGGTGCCACCCATTCTTACGTCAGCTAACTTCACGGAGCCCCAGAAATAACTGTTGTCCAGGAATTGAACGCATTCCGCTACCGTTTTGGTCGTGCTGTTATTGCTGCTGCTGCCGCCGCTACCGCCGCAACCCACGGCGAACCACAAGGCTGAGATTAGAATTGCAAAGCCGATTTTTCGCACGTTCCCCTCCCTCACTTTATGTCCGTGGCATCAACGCCTTGCGGGATCATCCCTGGGATGTACGCGTGGCCAACATAGGCGCGTGTGTGGCCCATCGAGTGCATTACCAAGTCCGGTTGTGCCACTGCTAGCGGCGCATTGCGTGAACGCCGGGGCTGCGCGTTTCTGGCGTCCTGCGCGGCTTGTGCAAACGTCGCGAAGGAGTCGCCCAGGAGCTGCTGGAAGTCTGGAAGGAACGGTCCGCGCCAAGCCACGCCGAACACTTTTCCATCCGGCCCGACATACTCTCTCACAGTGGTCCCATAGGGAGTCGTGAGCTCATGCACGGTATACTTCGTGTCGTTGGGTCGCAGCGTGCGCTGGGCCTTCATCTGCTGGCGGTCGGCCTCAACCGATGCCTCATCGCCGCCCAGCGCCGCTGTCGCGCGCAGGGGCAGGAGCAATGACGAGAAAACGAGTCCTGCAAGTAGAACGATGTGCGGCGCGACCTGTATTCGGCTCCGAATGTCGATTTTCATAATCCTCACTTCCGTGGGATACTAATCGAAATGTCTGCTTTTAATGTTAGCAATAAAAGGCAGAACTGTCGCAATCCAGGTTCACCGCCGGCTTCGGAGTGCTGGATCGGTCCCAGACAGAACTTCTCTCCCGTTTTAACTCGATTGCAGCAGAAAAGCACAGATGGCGGAGTTCAACGAGGAGCGTGGCCGACGTCTCGCCTCTCTGGAACGTGGAGAGAATGTTGAGCCCTCCGAGGGTCGGTCGTGTCTTCGCCGGAAATCCGAGGAGCGGCGGCTGAAACGTGCATGAACACGGACGTTCTGAGCCAGGGTGCGAAGCAGCATTTTGGATGACCGCTGGGTTTATGTTACGGATGAAGACGTCGATGCGGCTGACCATTTGATCGAGCTGCTCTTTAACGCCTTCCAGGAGCTCGCGCGCTTCCCCAGAATGGGTTACAAGAGAGAGGATCTCACCAAGCTTCGCAACGCCCCCTGGGCATAGACGATCACGACAAGCGGCCGACATCACTGAGGTTTGCTAGTGGCCCAGTTTTGCACTTTCAGACCACGCACCCGCCTGAACTCCCTTTCGTTGTTTGTAACCAGTGTCAACCCGGCTGCGACGGCATGAGCGGCGATCCAAAGATCGTTATTTCCAATCATCTCGCCCTTCGATTCCAATTCGGCGCGAATCCTTCCGTAGACTTCACCCGCCGTTTCCGGCAAGGAGAGTGCAGGCAGCAGATTGACAAGTTCACGCAGCCGCTCAAACGCGGCAGCTCGTTGCTCGCTCTTAGCTGCCCCGTAGAGCAGTTCTCCATAAGTAATAACCGAAAGCGCTGCCTCTCCCGAACGCAGCTTCCGGAATCGGCGCAAAACCTGCTCCGGTCTCTTCTGCCGGATGTAAATACAGATATTTGTGTCCAACAGATAGCGAGGCTCCATTACAGTCCTTTGCGTTTCTGCGGTCGATCCTTCGCGCGCCCAACGATTTCAAGATCGTCGGGTAAACTGGCCAGCAGATCGAATGCTCGAACCATGGTTCCGTCCTTCTCCCGCAGGATGATTTCATCCCCTCGGCGAAAAATCTCAACTTCCTTGCTCTTCAGTCGAAATTGCTTCGGCAGTCGGACGGCTTGACTGTTCCCGGATCGGAATACCCGCGCAGTACCCATGTACTATTCCTCCAAAATGTATACACGTAAAGTATACACACGCTTTCTTTGCAAGCCAAATGCGGATCGAATCCCCTGGCGATCGTCAGGGGTGCAATTGCGGGGTTGGGCGATATCGGAGGAAGCCTGCATCTGCATGAGCGTATCCATCTTCACTCCGAAGGCCTTCTCAATGCGAAGCGCCATGTTTCTGGAAAGGTCATCCAACCAGTCATTTTGAGCGTTCACGATCACATCGAGGCGATTGGCATCAGCACCGCAAGAAATAGACTCTATTTGTCCAGTCCCAATTCCCGGTTTCTCCTGCCAGCCTAGTCACCGCCCAAACCAAACCGCCGATGTCTGCGGGGGAAATTGTTCTTTCGTCCACAAAGATCACGCCGCCGTGTGTTCGTTCTTCTTCCGCCCAGGTTTTGAGCAGCGGTGGAATCGTCCTCCGGTCATAAGTAACAAGCGTTAATCCCTGGGCGGCGGTTTCTCGCAAAATAGCGGAGTCCTCCTGTCCCAGGAAGCGCCCACCTTCCCATTCCACCAGATAGCGAACTTCTATCGCGCGATTGCGGCGACGCAGACCATGCGCTACGTCCAGTGAGATGTGTTCATCGAGAAGAAGCTTGAGCATCTCAGTTCTTCACCGTTTTCTTGGCAACGAATTCGGTGGCCTGAGGCAACATGCGCTTCAGCATTTCAAAATCCGCCGCCTCATTCTCAGTCATTGCTTCGTCGATTTCTTCGGGAAACGCTTCCGCATAGTTGACAGCTGCCTGAACTTTCACCTGTGGCCACTTGAGATGTTTCGCTACGGCCGACACGGATTTCTTATAGCTGCGGATGAGCAGCATTATCTCCCATATGGCGAGCGTGCTCCCTTGAATGCAGGCTTGCCTGCCCGCAGGCGAATCTCGAAAGTCGATGAATCCAAATTCCGTTCGGCGCAAGCCTTCCTCCACCAGGCGGGCACTGGCGTCGCTGGGAGTCCATCCATGCCGATTCGCCATGCGTTTGAGGCGCTTTCCGCTCTCTGCCGGCAGGCGCATGCTGATGACCATCGAACGAGTTGATTTCATGCAATCCCCCAATGTGTAACTATTGTAAGTATTGTAGTATATAGGGACTCATCGCAAATGAGCCGCGTACCATGGCGGTTGTGATCGTGGTCCGCAACTCGCAGCACACTTTCATGAACTCGGTCTTTTGGCAAACAATGCCCTGCTGGCGACAACAGCAGAAATCCACCAGCTGACGCTGGTGACCCGCAACATTCCTGAATGTCACAATTGCGTTGGCACTCCCGTTTGTCGCAGTTTCCAAAACGATGTCGTCATCAGGATCAGATAGCATCGGCCGCCACCGGAACGCAAGTCTGACCGGCCTCGCGACTGACGCCAAGTCATCGAGGACACGCCCGACTTCCCTGCTGCTCAATCCAGATGCAGCTAAATGTTCTGGCCGAGTCAACACCGCCTCGTATTCCAGTATCAGCGGAACTGAGAGCAACAATTCAAACTGCTGATTCAACGGAGCATCGCAGTAGCACTGGCGTAGCCCGTTCACACTTTTCGTATCGGCCCCGGATAATTTGCAAGCTTACGGTCATTGGTGAGGAGCGTAATGCCCTCAACCGTAGCTTGGGCCACAAGGATGCGATCGAAGGGATCCTTGTGTGTTGCTGGCAGGTGGTCGACGTTGATGGCGTGTTCGCTGGTGATGGGCAGTTCGCTGTAACCGTTATCCAGCAATCCGCGGCGCAGCAGCCTCGCATTCACCTGAAAGTCCTTTCGTCCGAGGCTGCCTTTGATGGTGATCTCCCACATGCTGGCCGCACTGAAGAGTAAATCGTTTCCCAAATCCTCAATCAAAGCGCGGGCGGCTTTCGGAAGTCGTTTGGGCTCGTTCGCTGCCCAGAGCAGCAGATGTGTATCCAGCAGCAGCTTCACTCTTCACCGCCGAATATCCGCTCGATTTCGGGGCTCCCCATCTCGTCGAAGTCGTCCGGAACCGCGAACTGTCCGGCGAGGAAGCCGAGCCTGCGAACCTGCTTGCCGGTGGGGGTGTCCAGCCGCGTGACCTTGACCAGAGGCTTGCCTGCCTTGGCGATAATGAAGGATTTCCCGTTTGCGGCCTGATCTACTAAGCGGGAGAGCTGGGTCTTGGCTTCATGGATGTTAATGGTATCCATAGGTGCCTCATTGAACTAAGTTTACTTAGTTTAGTCCACACCAATTATGGCTGTCAAGCAAGGCTAAACAGTCAGAAAGCTGTGTGGTGAGGGTGCCCGCCGCTGGCCTCGGGCTCACCGACTCATGGCCACCACGCTACGTCGCGCGCTTTCCTGGCCGCTGACGAATCAGGCCGGCGCAGCTCAAGTCAGGTACGTCGTCGCCTGTCAGAATAAATTGGCGCCCTGATATTGTTATTTCATTTAGGCCGTTGCCTCGTAGGGGCGGACGGTGTGCTCGATCTCAGCGGAAAGTTTATCCTTGGCAACTTCAAGCGCGTACCGGGCCTGCAACCTAATCCAGAATTCCGGCGTGGTCCCGAGAAACCGCGCCAGCCTGAGTGCAGTATCCGGAGAAATGGCGCGCTTTCCATTCACGACTTCTCCCATGCGCTGCGCCGGTACACCGAGCGAGAGCGCCAGCTTATTGACGCTCATCCTGAGCGGTGTGAGGATATCTTCGCGCAAGATCTCCCCAGGATGCACGGGGGCAATCTTTTTGGGTATACGCGTTCTCTTAGTGGTAGTCGGTGATTTCAACGTCATAAGCATTCCCCTCTTCCCACCTGAAGCAAATCCGCCACTGTTTATTGATGCGGATGCTATACTGACCTTCGTGGTCGCCGCTGAGCTTTTCTAGCCGATTTCCGGGAATTCCCTGCAAATCCCGCAACTCTTCAGCTTCATCCAACTGAATAAGCTTGCGATAGGCCACATCCGCGAAGCTTTGGAACTGCTTGCTGCTTATTCGTTCCCGGCACAGCCGCTCAGCTTCCTTAGAGCGGAATCTCTTGATCACGGATAACAAGGTATCACGCTATACGTGTCACGTCAAGCGTGATACTACAATGGCAAAATTATCCAGAATCCGACACTTTGAATAACCGCCCCGGTTAGATCACCGGGGCGTTCCGTTTGTGATCATCATTTGATTGCGGTTGTGTATCGCGATGCGTTACACTTAACATGTAATCAAGAGCTTCAGGCACGCCGGGATTGAGAAGTTTTTCAAGACGGGTTCCAAGGCTGGCATCCAGCCGCCTCATGCGAAGAAACTCCGGCTTCAGCTTTCAGTGTTAGACGCAAGTTCCCGGCCTGAGGAAATGAACTTTCCCGGTTGGCGCCTGCACAAGCTCTCGAGGCAACTCAAGGGTCATTGGTCGGTGACGGTCAGCGGAAACTGGCGACTGACCTTCGCCTTCGAGGGGGAAGATGCCGTTTTGGTGGATTACCAGCATTACCATTAGAGGCCGATATATAACCCAGCACACCCCGGCGAGGTATTGAGGGAACGCCTTGGCTCAATGTCTGTCTCGGCGGCGGCTAATCATCTCGCTGTCTCGCGCGTCACGCTATCCCGACTGATCAATTGTAGGGCCGGGGTTTCGGCGGACATGGCTTTGCGGTTGGCTGAAGCCTTCAGCACGACCCCGGACCTCTGGCTGAAACTCCAGATGAACTACGACCTCTGGCACGCGGCCCGCAAGCGTCGACGCCGGGTACAACCGATCAGGCAAGACGCAGCCTAAAGCGAAGTAGCCCGGATGAACCACCGCTGTCTTGATTCCGTGTTGGATGAAACCAGACGGGATGCGCTTATCGCTAAGCTTGCGACAGGGTTGCGATCAGGCCGTTTTGAGGGGCCCGGCCCGCAACCCTAAGACTCCGGCTCTCCCGGCATTACTTGCCTCCGGCTGTCTTTAGCACTGCGAGCACAATCGGTTTGGCCCAATCGGGGGTCGAGGCCAGATCACATAAGGTTACGATCTTGCGTCTCTTCAGATAAACTATCAATCGAGGTTCGGGAGGTACGCCCGTGTGCGGATCAGCTTCGTGACTGTTGTCGTACACCCGAAGCTCTGTCAATTTCGGAAGCACTCGAATTAGGTTCAGGAGACTGCGGGCATAGCGCTCACGGATTTTTTCCTCTGGAATATCGTGCCCCCCACGGGCGACTCTGGAGCGGACGCGCGCGATGTGAAGCTCCGTACTAGCCAGGCCCACATACCAGATGCGGACCTCAATTCCCACCGATAGTGCCTTTTCGAGCAGCGCTGGGATCGTGTTTCCGCCGAGGGTAGTCTCAAAGGCATAATCCAAGTGCTCGGCGATCGACCGCTCAAGCAACCGCTTCCCCTCGTACCACGCGGCACTCTGGGCTTCCTCTTGCGAGATGCTCGGATTGGCAGCGCGAATGCGTGCGGCAGCTTCGTCGGGATTGAAGTACTCGGTCCCTTGCTCGATGAGCATCGCACCCCCGACGCTGCTCTTGCCGGCGCCGTTGGTACCGGCTAGAACGTAGATCCGGGGGACGCGGGATCTGCTAGCCACGCTTGCGCGCCGCGCCTACTGCGGCCTTCCCCAATTGCTCAGCTGATGCAGCGAACGCTCGTTCCATGCCGGCGCGAGCCGTGGCGGTTTGCATTCGGACCAAAAGGGCATCAAATTCCGTGCTCAGCGTGTTGAGCTTCAGCTGGGGAGCTTGCTGCAGGGCATTGAACTTGTCCATGGAGATGAGAACTGCCCGGGGAGTATCGTGCTTGGTAATAATGACAGTTGTGCCCTGAATAGCTTGGTCAAGGACACGGCCAAACCTGTTCTTGGCCTCCGTCGCCGTATATGAGCGCCCGTGGCTGTACATGGCTCGCTCGTGAGGGTCCACCTCAGGCGCCTTTTTGTAGCGCTGGCGCCCCGATTCGCGCTTTGAACTGAGAGCAGGCTTCATGCGCCCTCCGCATTTAATATTAGCCATTATGATCAAAATGGTCAATATGACAACTTTGCTCCTCGCTAGAAGGTGTTGATCCAAGTGCAGTGATTAACCATTTATTTTTGCGGTCACAATGGTGATACCCACTGCCTGGGCGGTAGCTCCGCTTTGACTATAGTGAAACCGCGCTTGTCGCCTTTGTTGGTGATCTCCCACATGCTGGCTGCACTGAAGAGTAAATCGTTTCCCAAATCCTCAATCAAAGCGCGGGCGGCTTTCGGTAGTCGTTTGGGCTCGTTCGCTGCCCAGAGCAGCAGATGCGACCAGCAGCAGCTTCACTCTTCACCGCCGAACATCAGCTCGATTTCTGGGCTCCCCATCCCATCGAAGTCCTCCGAAACCAAGAACTGTCCGGCGAGGAAGCCGAGCCTGCGAACCTGCTTACCCGTAGGGGTGTCCAGCGGCGTGACCTTGACCAGAGGCTTGCCTGCTTTGGCGATGATGAAGGATTTGCCGTTTGCGGCCTGATCCACCAAGCGGGACAGCTGGGTCTTGGCTTCATGGATGTTAATGGTGTCCATAAGGATTGAACTAAGATTAGTTAGTTTAGTCCATACAATCGTTAGTATCCAAGCAAGGCAAACACTCCGGTGATCCGCGCTGCGCTTGAGCATTCATCACTGGCAGCACTTCATTTGGAACATGTGGCATCAGCGAGCTCGAGGCCTTGTTAGTGACATGGGCCGGTGATTATCGCAAGAGTCACGGCCATTGCTCGGACCAAGGATTGACAATTTCATGCGTTATGTCTATGGTCGTTATATTATGACCAGTGGTCTACAGTCATTCTGGGCACATCACCTATGAAAAAAATACCGGCAGGTCAGTTCAAATCTCAATGCCTTGCCATCATGGACGAGGTGCAGCACAGCGGCGAGCCGGTGCTGATTACAAAGTACGGCAAGCCCGTCGCAAAGCTGATCCCGGCCGAAACGACGGGAGATGACGTTTTTGGCTATATGGCCGGGAAGGTGAAGATTCTCGGGGACATCGTATCACCCGTCACCCCACTGGAAGATTGGGAATGTAAATGATTCTGCTTGACACTCACGCACTCATTTGGATGTCTGCAGATCCGAAACGGCTTTCCAAGAAAGCCCGAGATGCGATCCGTGAGGCACGCCAGAGCAGCGGCCTCGCCGTAGCGACGATCACGCTATGGGAATTGGCGTTTCTGGCGGAGCGAGGGCGCATCCACGTTGCTGGCACGGTGGAGTCATTTGTCCGCGAAACCGTCTCAAGGGTTATTCTCCGTCCTATCACCCCCGAGATCGCCGCCCTAGCGGTAAGGCTCCCCGCAAACTATCCAAAAGACCCCGCAGATCGCGTGATTGGTTCCACCGCGATCGTCGAAGGAATTGCGTTGGTTACGGCCGACGAGTGTATTCGGGCAGCAAAAGTTGTTGACACGATTTGGTGAATTCCGCGGTAAACGCGCGTGGCTCCACAGCGTCCTTTTCTAAATAAAGGTTTGGCGCGGGCTGCAAGGCTGGAGCCAATATCACAGGCGTCATCTGCAGGCCAGTCCCGGCTGTTCGCCCTGTAGCTCATTTTGTGGTCTTTCCTTGTGCTTCAGGCAGAGATCCAACAACCTCCAAGCATTTATTCAAGCCTCCATCACTGGCCAACACTTTCCATTTTCGCCGCACAGCAACCGCGCAGATCAGAATGTCCACGGGCCCACACTCCACGCCTTGACTCCTGCATACGTTGTATAGGCGTGCAGCTTCTTCGTAATCGAAGGTGTCAATCGGCTCATCCCGAAAGACCTGTAGAGCGCCTTTGAGCTTGTCGAACTGCGCTTGATCTTTGATGCCGGATAACAATTCCTGCCGAATCGGCTCCAATCATAACCACCCGGCCGTCGTTGATCGCTTCCGACAGCAACGCTGTTAATCGCCGCTCCTCTGCGCTCAGTTTAGCCGCTTTTTCCGTCGTAATGAGAGCGACCAAACCGATGTGTCCGCTAACACTTTCATCGCTCTTGCTCGATCTGATCGCGCCGTCGATTTGCCTTGTAGTCATAGCTCGGCTCATACTCGATTGTTCCAAACAGCTTCAGGATTTCCACCTGCTTCCGCCGGCGAATGTCGGTGGATTCTCGGCGCTCAGAAGGCTTCTGGCCATTACTGTGCGCTGTGATAAATAGCGAGTATTACGATGTCAGCCTTTCGTTACGGCAACCGACGTGGACAGGCGAGGATTACCATAGGCAGACAATGCCCGGTAAAGACTCGCGCGCTCATGTTGATAGCGAGTTCGCATTCATCTGCCCTCCGATCGAAGATTACGGAGAGCGTAATAAGTCCGCCAATCACACACGCCAAACCGTTGCGGTTTAGCCACCTGAGCTGGTAGGTTCTCTGCATGGGTTCGGTCTTTATTGTCCCGGCTTTGACTCCTCACGGTCATCTCACATTGACCGAGGATCGTGACGCCCCAGCTCTTGATCCCGAGCTCGCGCAACGTTTGCGGGACGCCTTCGCGCGTGGATCGGGTCATGGGCTTCTCCAACTTGGAGCCGGGGAAGTTGGGACTGCGCTTCCTCCCGTCTTCTCCTACTGGCGAGAATTCGGCGCGCGGTATGTGACCGCCATCTGCACTCAGCCGGAGATAGGAGGCGTCGCAACTGAAAGCGCGCGTTCCGGCGCCGTCGGATGCGGAGCTGGATTCGTTGGCATTGGTTGCGCCGCCCATGATCGGCGCGGAGTATCTGACGGCAACGGTGCTTCACGCCCTTTGGCAAGAACTGGACACTGCTTTTCAGCGTGAGCTGTCCGAGTCGAAATGCGGAGTTCAGGATTTTCTGAAGCGCCGCAACCCCGCGTGGAACCTTGTCGGTCGCGTGCATTTCAATCTTGCCGAGAACCGCAAAGATGAGAATGCGCCATTTGCTTTTCTTGCGACCTACACCACCCGGCTGTCGGCACACGCCAAGGCCCAGCATCTTCCGCTGGGTCAGGCTCTGCGCGAATATGCGGGCGCGGCCAACAAGGATCGTCTTGTTGTCTCTGCTTCTTCCCGTACAGCGAGCGGCGGAGAGCTGTCCGTGGCTGAAGGCCATGGTGGACGCGGGCGAGATCTTCCATCCGTTACGCTGGACGCCCCATGAGGCCGTACAGCTCCTGAGAGACGTCCCGCAATTGGAGAGCGCGGGTGTGGTGGTGCGGATGCCGGCGGCATGGCGGGCCAACCGCCCTCCGCGCCCGCAAGTGACGGCCAAAGTGGGCGGCAAGGCGCCATCGGGAATAGGCAAGGACGCGCTTCTCGATTTCCGCATGGAAGTCACGCTCGACGGCGAAACGTTGACCGCCGCAGAGATCCGAGAATTGCTGGCCAAGTCCGATGGGCTGGCGCTGGTGCGCGGGCGCTGGGTTGAAGTTGACCGGGAGCGATTGAGCCGCATGATCGAACACTTCGGCGAGGTCGAGCGCGCCGCCGCCGAGAACGGCCTGAGTTTTGGAGAGGCGATGCGCATGCTCGCCGGCGCCGATGTTGCCGCCGATGGAGACGTCCGTCGCCGCTGATGCCGACTGGGCTCAAGTGGTCGCAGGTCCGTGGCTGGCGGAGACGCTGAAAGGGCTTCGCAGTCCCGGAGGGCTGGCCCGCAGTCGATCCCGGCGCGGCGCTGAACGGCACGCTGCGGCCGTACCAGCAGGTGGGCGTGCGCTGGCTCTATCTCCTTGCCAAGCTCGGACTCGGCGCTTGCCTGGCCGACGACATGGGACTGGGCAAGACCATTCAGGTGCTCTCGTTGCTGCTCGTGCTGAAGAGCCAGACGAACGGCAAGCGGCAGCCAAGCCTGCTGGTCGCACCCGCTTCGCTGCTCGCTAACTGGGCGTCGGAAGTGGAACGCTTTGCGCCGAGCTTGAAGGCGCTCATCGCCCATCCGTCCGCGATGCCCGCGGCCGATTTGAAGACGCTTGCGCCGGAGCGTCTGCGGGATGTGGATCTGGTGATCACCAGCTATGGCTCGCTGCTCCGCATTCCGTGGATTGCGGAAGTTCCATGGCAACTGGTCGTGCTCGACGAAGCGCAGGCCATCAAGAATCCGGACGCCAAGCAGACCCGCACCGCCAAGAAGCTCAACGCGCGATCCAGATTCGCGCTCACCGGCACGCCCATCGAGAACCGGCTGGGAGATCTGTGGTCCATTTTCGACTTCATCAACCCGGGGCTGCTCGGGTCGGCGAAGGAATTTACGAGCTTCACCAAGCGCCTTGCGGAACGGCCGCACAATCCATACGGTCCTTTGCGCGAACTGGTGCGGCCGTATATCTTGCGGCGGTTGAAGACCGACAAGACGGTGATCGCCGATCTGCCGGACAAGACCGAGGTCAAAGCGTTCTGCCAGCTCAGCCGAAAACAGGCGGCGCTCTATCAGCAGGCGGTCAAGGAACTGGCGGAGCTACTCGAAAACACCGAGGGCATCCAGCGCAAGGGTCTGGTACTGTCGTTCCTGATGCGGTTCAAGCAGATCTGCAATCACCCGTCCCAGTGGCTGGGAGACGGCGCATGGAGCGAAGAAGACAGCGGCAAATGGGCGCGCTTGCGCGACATCGCCGAGGTGATTGCCGCCAAGCAGGAGAAGGTGCTGGTCTTCACCCAGTTTCGCGAAGTGACCGCTCCTCTGGCGGCTTTCCTCGGATCGGTTTTCGGGCGGCCGGGACTGGTGCTGCACGGCGAAACCGAGGTAAAGAAGCGCAAGGAACTGGTGCGCCGCTTTCAGGAAGACGAAGCCGTGGGATTCTTCGTGCTTTCGCTGAAGGCCGGAGGCGCGGGTCTCAACCTCACTGCCGCCTCCCATGTGGTGCACTTCGACCGCTGGTGGAACCCCGCGGTGGAGAATCAGGCCACCGACCGCGCATTCCGCATCGGCCAGAACAAGAACGTGCTGGTACACAAATTCGTGTGCCGGGGTACGGTCGAAGAAAAGATCGACCAGCTGATCGAATCGAAGCGGCAGCTTTCGAAGGATTTGCTCGAAGGCGGCGCTGACCTGCTCCTGACGGAATTGAAAGACGAGGAGTTGCTCAAGCTGGTTGCGCTCGATCTCAACAAGGCGCTGAAGGAGACCTGATCCATGTACTACGACTGGGGATGGAAACCCTATGTTTCAGTGGCGGAGCGGCGGCGGCAAGCCGCCCGCGAGATGGAGAAGCTCAGGAAGAAGGGGCACCCCGTTTCGCCGGTGACCATCGAAGGGCGGACCATCGTCAAGACGTTCTGGGGCAAAGCCTGGTGCGATAACCTCGAGCGCTACAGCGACTTTGCTAACCGCCTGCCGCGCGGGCGGACCTACGTGCGCAACGGCTCGGTGATCGATCTTCAAATTGCTCCCGGTGAGATCAAGGCCCTGGTCAGCGGCTCGGAGATCTACAAAGTGGCGGTAAAAGTTGCTCCGGTCACGAAGGCGCGCTGGAAATCCATCTGCAAGGACTGCGCGGGCGCTATTGATTCCCTGGTCGAGCTTCTGCAGGGACGTTTCTCCAAGGGCGTCATGGAACGTATCTGCCGGCAGAAGACCGGCCTGTTCCCTTCGCCCGATGAGATCAAGCTCTCGTGCAGTTGCCCGGATTGGGCCGAGATGTGCAAGCATGTCGCGGCGGTGCTTTACGGCATCGGCGCGCGGCTCGACCAACAACCCGAACTTCTCTTCAGACTCCATCAGGTCGACGAGAAGGAACTGATCGCCAAGGCAGGCGATGTGCTTCCGCTGGCGAAGAGAGGGCCGGCCGCAGCCAAGGTTCTCGGCGGCGGCGAAGACCTCTCCGAACTCTTTGGATTGGATATGGCTGAGAGCACGGCTGCCAGTACCGAGCTGTCTGGTAAAACAGCCGCGAAGCCGAAGCGTGCAAAGACGGTCACCATGGCAAAGGCTCAGGCGCCGCGATCTGCGCATAAGACGGTGGCAGCATTGCCTCGGAAAAAGGGCGGCTCATCGAAAGTTGCAGGCAAGAATCGCTGACGTGACCAACGCCCGAATAAAAATCTCAGCCGTAATTACCAACGCATCGTCAGGAACCGAAACCGAGACACTGGTGGCGCACGTGCCCCGATCCATTTGCCGAAGTCTGACCGATTTTGCTGGGATGGCTGGAGGAACCCGGATCTGGAAGCTCAGGGCTGGCGATCTCCAACTAATTGAAGGCAAGTGGTACGTTACCCGGTGCTGTTGCCTTAAGCTGGCGCGGTCAAGGAGCAATGCTGCGTCCAGAGAGCCCGCCACGTCCACGGGCAGGCCCCCACGTAGTGTAAGGAAAGTGTTGGCAGTGCTGGTGGTGAGGGGAAATCGGTTCAGGCGTGGATTTGCCTGCGATCAGGCGCGGGAGTCGGCTATCCGTTGTAAGGCGCGTCCGGATCGATGGCACGGTTAATCATCGCGACGACCTCTTTCATTTGACGGTCGGAGAATGCACGAGGCAGCTTTTCCAACAATGAGTCTTTCTCGATGACCTGTATGAAATGCGCCTTCAGGAAAGAAGGTTCCGGCAATCCTGTCTCTCCTGGTTCCATCCGCTTCGATGTTGGTCCTTCCGCGCCGAAACTACCAAACGGTACAGCCAGCACGGAAGACACGCGCTCACTTCTATTTCGTTCGTCGAGAGACACAATAACGAACGTGTGCTTCTTGCCACCGGTGTTGGCACGCCAAATCTCACCCCGCCGCGGCGAATTATAGCTCTTGGTCAAAGTCGATACCAGTGCCTGCCGATGCTAAATCTTGGGCGAGAGAAGATTCTTCCGCAGCCGCATGCGGTTCCAAACGGTCGAAATAGGAAACTGTGGCCAAAGCCAAACGCTCGCGGTTCTCAAGTTGTCTAAGCATGAGTATCGAACGGTCAACTGCCTCGGCAATGGTCGCTGCCTGTCCTGAAGCTACCTTGTTTTCGAGAAACTTGTAAGTCTCTCGCGACACAGTGGTGGACAGTTTTGCCCGGGCGAGTTTCATCCCTGCTGTCGCCACACGATCTCTCCTCGACCTAACCATAACGGATGTTTATCCTCCTGTCAAGAATATATTTATCTTCCGTTCTAGAGGATTCATCAACTGATGAAATGGATGCACTAAATAAACAGAATATTAGTGCTTCACAATTGGTGCACCCACATTCCAATCCTTGTCACTCTCCTTCGTTCGGCCTTCTTAGCTTCCGGAACTGATCGATTTCGACCTTACCTTCCGGAAACACAGCAAGAATCTGAAGCGTGCCGCCCATCGCCTTGATCATCGATTGGAGCGTGCTGACGTACATATCGGCCCTGCGCTCCATTTTGGAGACAGCGGATTGTCTGATCCCGAGCGCAGCCGGGGGTAGATCACGCATTAGGAATATACCTTGCATATCCGCTGAAAAGTTACTACAATTGTTATAACAATGGAGAGAAACAAGATGCTGGAACTCAAGGTACGCAAAATCGGTAATTCCCTTGGTGTCGTTCTGCCCAAGGAGGCCGTCAGCCGCCTGCACGCGGGGGACGGTGACCGCCTTTTCCTGATTGAAGCGCCCGACGGCGCTTATCAGCTCACTCCCTACGATCCCGCCTTCGAGAAGAAAATGGGGAAAGCCGAGGACATCATCGGCCGCTACCGCAACACGCTGCATGCGCTCGCCAAGTGAGTCAGACTGTCTGGATAGACGAACGCGACGTCCTCGCTATTCACGACCGTCTTCTTGCCCTCGACGGTGGTGCCGCAGGCGTCCGCGATGAAGGACTGCTGAAATCCGCCCTCGCCCGGCCGCAACAACTTCACGCCTATGGCGATAGCCCGGACATCATAAGCATGGCTGTTGCTTATACCGCCGGCATTGTCCGCATCCACCCCTTCATCGATGGAAACAAGCGTACCGGCTTTCTTGTCGGCGCCTTGTTTCTCGAAATGAACGGGTACCCTCTGAAGGCCAGTGAAGAAGGTGCCACACAGGCGGTGTTGGGCCTGGCGGCCGGAACGCTCGATGAAAGCGCTTTCACTGCCTGGCTGCGCAGCAACGTAACGCGCGAAGGTCCTCGCAAAAGACCGAAAGCTTGACCCAACTAGGACGGCTGCGCCGTTCGCGCCATCCTTCCCGCCCTGAACGGCGTGGCTTGCCGCGCACCTGATTAAAAGAAGCGCCGTCATTGATCGTACCGGCAGAGATCGCGCGGGCCGCGCGAGCGGCAAACTCAACGAGGTATGTCATGTTTGCGGCGAATCTCGTCAAAGACATCTCTCGCCGGGCGAGTGCGTCCGTGGGCTACATCATCGAGCCCCTGACGGATGCCTTCCTCTGCATTGGCGCTGGCGGCAATGTTGTCCAGCATAGGACTGCTCCTGTTAAAGCACCTTATAAGATGCTACCAGAATACCCACGCCGTGCAGACCACAATGCAGCCCTGAACCATCGCAGATTGTGCGGTCGACTTTCACTTCTGCCAGGGGTCATCGTTGCGAGCGATGACCCGTATGGCGGGAAGGATCAAAACCATTACCTTGTCACTGCGCCCAGAAGGGTTATGCTTCAGAGAAGCTGGAGGAACCATGAAACCTGCCCCCGCCAAGAAACCTCCGATCCGCATTGCAGTTGTAGAGAGCGATCCTCTGCGTTTCGTCGGCTTGCGCACCCTGTTCGAGTGCGAACCCGATCTGGAGCTGCACGCGGTGACCGCAGCCGAAATCGCTACCAGAAGCAACATTGATCTAATCCTGCTTGCCGGACGTGGCTCACAGAACCGGTTCGATTTGATGGCGGGATTGAAGGCTTCACGGCCCGATCTGCGGATTATAGTCACGGGCGTGGGCGCCGACGACGAGACGATCCTGAAAACCGTCGCAGGGGGTGCCAAAGGCTACATCGATGAGGCTGCCACCCCCGCCGAGTTTGCCCAGGCCATTCGTACCGTACATCAGGGTTCGGTATGGGCGCCGCGTCGTGTACTTTCGCTGTTCATCGAGCGGGTTAGTTCCTCTCCCGGAAATATCTTTCCCGCCGGTCATGTCGTGTTCACCGATCGCGAAAAGGAAGTACTGGAACTGCTGGTTGCCGGACACGCAAACAAGGAAATCGGAGCCGCTCTTGGAATCGAAGAGAGAACGGTGAAGGCACATGTCGCCAAGCTGCTACGCAAGGTGGGTGTGGATAATCGAGTCTCACTCTCGGTGCACGCAATTACCCATTCGCTGGTCAAGGGCCGGTTAGGATAGACAATATCCAGATGGTTGTGCCGATTTAAGGTCTGCCGTTCCCATTCCCTGCGCCGCCCGCCCCGGGTGAGTCCATCGAGGCTGTCGCCAGGCGTGCACTGGCTCTCGACCTATCTGCCATTCCCGGCCCTTTTTATTTGGCAAATAGCTTGAAAGGTTAGTTACCGCACTTCACCAGCGTCAGCACGCGCATCTGACTCCACGGAATCCACGACAAACTGGGAGACTTCGTCATCCCGGCCGAAGCCCAGGTGACGTTGCCGGAATTGATGTCGTTGACACCATAGAGCGCCAGCGCGCCGCCGGTGTCGTTGACAAAGGCACCGTACTGCTGGAGCGCTACGGCAATCGTTTTCTGCCACGCTGCCCAGCTCTGAGCCGCTACGTTGAACGACGGATCAAGCTGGATCTGCGCCCCTTCCGGAATCGCGCTGGTGCTGCTGCTCTTGCCGTCCGAGCCGGTGGCCGGACAGGCAATATAGCCGGATCTGGTCATCGGGGTCAGCAGCGCCAAAGCATGATCGATGTGTCCCTGGGCGATCTCTTCGGGACGCACCGAACCGCCCAGCAGAGCAAGGCCCGCGGCATCCGCGCCAAGACACAGCTGGCCTTGCGCGCAGTTGGCTCCCCAGCCATTGATGGTCGTGGTCGTAATATCGCTGGCCTGCCAGGTGTCAGTACTGGCGTTGTACTTTGCCTGCCACATATCCATCTCGTTCTGTCCGTTGATCACCGTCAGGTGGCCGTCAGATCCTGTGTTCGGCAAGGTCCCGGCGGGAATCGGAAAGACCGTGGTCGAAGTGTTGCAGTACTCGGTGCAGGTCACGGTATAGGTCTTGCTGTTGGAATTGGCGTAAACGTAGCTCAAGCCCCAGGCATTGTCATTCATCAGCACCGAGCCGGAGCCGTAGGCGGAGAGGGCGGTCGACACCATGGCTGCCGAATTCGGATCGATGGATGCGCTGGCGGAGATGGGCGTGTTCCAGAAACTGGTCGGCGCATACCAACGGGTGTAGCCCGGAGTGGTGCTCTGAGCGGCGACGATGAGGTTGAGGCTGGCGGTTGCCGAGGTGCCGGTTGCATCGCTGACTTCGGCGGTGAAGGGGAAGGTGCCGGTTACGGAAGTGGTGCCGGCGACGACGCCTGCGGCGGAGAGATTAATGCCGCTGGGCAGCTGGCCGCTTGCCAATAGCCAGGTGTAAGGCTTAGTCCCGCCGGATGCCGTCAGGGTCGTGCTGAAAGCGGTGCCCGCGGTCGCCGTCGGCAAACTCGACGACGTAATCGCAACGGGGAGGAGCGGCTGGCGCAGTGACCATGAGCGTCAGTGTTGCCATGGCCGCTTGTGGTGAGGTCGCCGAATCTGTGGCTTGAACCGTAAACGTGCTCTGTCCGGCAGCGGTCGGGTTCCCGCTGACGGTCCCGCCAGTCGATAACGTCATGCCGGAAGGTAGCGAACCTGAAGCCACGCTCCACGAATAGGGCGAGGTACCACCCGTGGCCTGAAGAGTGGTCGAGCACGAGCTACCGACGGTGGCGCTTGGCAATGTTGTAGTTGTGATCTGTAAGGGTACTGGACTAGGAGAGCTAACCGTTATCGTGTCCTTAATTGTGGCTGAAGCGCCGTTCAGGTCTTGCGCCTTGATAGTTAGGGAGTGAGTGCCAGCGGAGGCGGAAATCGCAGTATTGATTGAACTGACGTTGGACGCAGTAAGGGCGCTGGCTCCATCCAGGGTAATGTTCCAGTGCGTGATCGCTGATCCACCTTTTGCGGAACACGCTACCACAAACGGGGATGTTACCGTGCTCTTGTTGACCGGCTTCGTGCATGACAACGTGACAGTAGCTTCTGCCCACCCAACAACAAACAAGCACAAAACAAAGATGAGTGTCTTTACTGCTCTAAACATTGCTTCTCCTTCAAGCAGTCGGCTTGCTGCGGCAAGTGCGGTCTTCGCTTGGGAAGGCCAAACGTTTCGCTTGCAGCGGTGCTGTTTTCGGGAGGATAAGAGTGCCTGGGAGAAAAGGAACTACGAATAAAGTACTAAGGTCAGGGGGAATTAAGGCTTAGGCCCTTGCCGCTCTGCGGGTCGCGCACCAACGGGTCGCTGCCGTAATTAACCTGCGCCTCTTCACTGGGCGCAGTCTCGATGATCACTCGCGCTTCCGGCGATCGCACCCCGCGCAGCCTGCGCACGAAACGCTTCACGCTCTGGTATGCAAGGCGCTGCTGGATCGCATCACGGACAGAGCGCCCATCATCGAGACCGGCACGGACAGCTACCGCTTCCGGCGCACGATGGAGAAAGGGAGGAGTAAGAAAGCAGGCTGATCGATCGCGCTCGATGTGTCCGGGGCTTTCGCTCCGCTTCAGCCCCGGAACACATCGCATCTCCTCCACTTCCTGGTCCAGTGAACTTCCAGGGTGGGGTCAAGGTCAACTTCCGCGGTGGGGCCAAAACTACTTGCCAAATGCACGTTGCGCTTCGCTCCTCCGGTATCGGTCGGAAACACGCTGTCGAAGGCGTGTACGAAAACGAGCTATATTAGGATTTGCCCTGATGTACATTATATGGTACATGTACTATATAAAGTGCAGGAATGACAGAGGATGACGAAAGAGCCATCACCCGCAAAAAATCCCGCTGATCTTCTTCCGAACGGCAGCAGGCAGCGAGCCCGTGCGGGAGTGGCTGAAGGGACTGCCGGAAGCCGAGTGTCAAGCCGTAGGGAAAGATTTGCTGAGGGCGCAATGGCGGTGGCCGGTAGGCATGCCGCTGTGCCGGCCGATTGGAAATAGCCTCTGGGAAATTCGCACCGATCTGCCGACGAAGCGCGCGGCGCGGGTGCTGCTGTGCCTCTACCGTGAGCATCTGGTGGCCCTGCATGGCTTCATCAAGAAGACGCGGGCAACGCCGGATGAAGATTTGGCACTGGCGCGCAAGCGCTTCGGCGCTTTCGAGAAGTTACCCACCCGTGCTTACGAGAAGTTATCCACCTGCTCGGTAATCAAGAGTTGAACTAAGCGTTGTTTGAACGGTGAGGTGATGATGAGTCACCATGCCTGGACGCTCGGAAAAGGCCTTGCTGCATCTGCCGCTGCTGGTTCCGTCCCGATAAACGAGTTGGATCGCGACAACACGCGTGTAGCAAACCGGAGTGCCAGGCGGCCCGGCGCCGCAAGACCCAGGCGGATTGGTGTGCGCGCAATCCAGACTACTTTGTTGCCCGCCGGATCCAAGCCCGCAGCACGTCGCCCCGAGCGCTGGAACCGCTGCGTCTACCGTCCCTTTATTTGGCCGACTTCCGTGGGACATCGCGCAAGACCAGTTCGGCGGTAAAGGCGCTGATTTCATTGGGATTATGGCCGCACTTCTGCATCGTTCCACGCAAGACCAGTTCAAGGCTTATCGTATTGATTCCACGATAGTTCCGGGCACACTTCCCCGCTTGCGCAAAAAAGACCAGATCTGGTTTAGGGCAGACTCAGTTGCGGAAAGGGCTGGGGATCGGAGCGATGCAACTTGAGTTTCATCAACTGGATCGGCGCTGGGAACATCTTGCGGGCGCGGCGGCCCGAGCGGCAACGAAGGCTGTTGGCGTCGCTGGCCACCTCGGGGCAGCAGACGCCGATTGTGGTGGTGGCGATCGCCGACCAGGTTGACCGTTATCTGGTCATCGACGGCTATCAGCGGATCGCGGCGTTACAGCAGTTGGGCCGGGACACGGTGGACGCCGTGGTCTGGCCGATGAGCGAGGCCGAAGCTCTGGTGCTGGACCGTTCGCTGCGTTGGGCGGAACACGAGACGGCGTTGGAAGAAGGCTGGCTGCTGGCCGAACTGGAGCAGCGCTTTGGCTATGGTCTCGACGAGTTGGCGCGCCGTTTCGATCGCAGCCTGAGTTGGGTATCGCGCCGTCTGGCACTGGTCGATCAGCTTCCGGAAAGCGTGCAGCAGACAAGTACGCAGCGGTGCAGATCACGGCCCACGTGGCGATGAAGTTTTTGGTGCCGGTAGCACGTGTGCAGCCTGGAAGACTGTCAGCGCATGGCCGAAGCGTTTGCGGCGCATCGGTTCACCAGCCGCGAAGCCGGCCAGTTGTATGCCGCCTGGCGAAACGCTTCGCCTGCGATCCGGCAGCGCATTCTCGATCAACCGCAGTTGTTTCTGAAAGCCCAGCGGCAACGCGAGCCAGAGCCGCCTTCGACGGCCATCGCCGAACTGTCGCGCGATCTGGGGATGGTGGTGGCGATCAGCCATCGCGCCAATCGGCGGCTGGCGGGCGCCACGGTCGAACTGGATCGCAACCAGTGCGCCCGACTGCGGCAGCAGGTTGATCGCGCCCTTCATGAACTCGGCCGTCTGGCCGCCAAGATCCCACCCGAACAGGAGAGAGCCTATGTTGAGCCAAGCCCAACGGAGCGCGATTCTGGAACTCCATGCCAAGGGAGTGAGCAAGCACGAGATTGCGCGGGTGCTGAAACTCTCCCGTTTGACGGTACGCAAAGTCCTGCGATCGAACACGTCACAGGTACCCACGCTGTCGCGTCCCGAGAAAGCCGAACCGTACCGGCAACAGATCCTGGAACTGCTGACCAACTGCAAAGGGAATCTGATGCGGGTGCAGGAAGAACTGGCAGCCCAGGGAGCGACGTTCTCCTATCAGGCACTGACGGCCTTCTGCCGACGTCATGGCATCGGGCAACCGCCGACGGTGGCGGCGGGGCATTATTACTTCGCGGCTGGCGAGGAGCTTCAACACGACACCTCGCCGCACGAGGTAGTGCTGGGCGGCAAGCGACGCAAAGTGCAGACCGCCTCAGCCGTGCTGTGTTACTCGCGCATGTTGTTCTTCCAGTTGTACCCGACTTTCCAGCGCTTCGATTGCAAGGTGTTTCTCACCGAAGCTCTGCGTTACTTCGGCGGAGCTCCCGTGCAACGGGTCATGATCGACAACACCCATGTCGTGGTGCTGCGAGGCACCGGCAGCCAGATGGTTCCGGTGGCCGAGATGGCCGCCTTTGCCGAACGTTTCGGCTTCCGCTTCCAAGCTCATGAGCGCGGCGATGCCAACCGTTCCGGCCGCGTCGAAAGGCCCTTCCACTTTATCGAAAATAACTTCCTGGCGGGCCGCACCTTCGCCAGTTGGGAGGAGCTGAACCAGCAGGCCCGGCAGTGGTGCGACCGCGTCAACGCGACCTACAAGAAACATATCCGTGCCGTGCCCCGCGAGTTGTTTGTGCTGGAGCAGAGCCATCTGCGCCCACTGCCGGTGTGGATCCCGGAAGTGTATCGTCTGCACGAACGCACGGTCGACGTGGAAGGCTATGTGGCCCTGCACTGTAACCGTTACTCCGTCCCCGTCTCCTGGATCGGCCGCCGCGTCGAGGTCCGCGAGAGCAAAGACAAAGTGGAGATCCAACTCGATGCCCGCAACCTTGTAACCCATCGTCGGATCGCCGAGGCCGAGCACCAGCGCGTGATGCTGCCGCAACACCGCGCACCGTGGGGCCAGGGCGCCAGGCGTAGCGATCTCCATCTCGAACAAGAGGCCATTCTCAAAGCCGTTCCAGAGATCGCCGACTACGTCACGGCTTTAACAAAACACAGCCGCAAACTGGTCGTGCTTGTCCTGCGCCAACTGTTGCGCTTCGTGCGGGAGTATCCCCGGGGACCGTTGCTGGCCGCGGTGCGCGAAGCCGCCCGCTATGGTCTCTACGACCTCGACCGGGTCGAGCGCATGATCCTGCGCCAGGTGGCACGCGACTACTTTTTGCTGAACAACGACGACGGAGAACAATGATATGAAGCTCAGTGAAGAACTCGAACAACTGCTGAAGAATCTCCACCTGAAGCGCATCCTGGAGCTTTACGACGAACAGTTATCTGCCGCCGAAAAGGAAGATGTTTCCTACTCCGAGTTCCTCACTCGTCTGCTGCGGGCGCAGTGGCACAACCGGCAGGAAACCGCTCTGGCCTGGCGCATCAAGCAGGCGAAGTTGCCCGAGCAATGGTCGCTGGCCAGCTTCCCCTTCGCCCGCCAACCCGGGGTCAACCGCAAACAGATCCACGCCTTCGCCGAACTGGAGTTCGTCGCCAAGGCCGAAAATATCGTGTTGATCGGAAACACTGGCGTCGGCAAGACTGGACTGGCATCGGGTCTGCTGCTCAAAGCTTTGGAGAATGGCTACCGCTGTCAGTTCATCCGCGCCCAGGATCTGTTCGACGAAATGTATGCCTCGCTGGCCGACCGTTCCTCGCGCCAACTGCTGAACCGGCTGGCTCGTCTGGACGTTTTACTAATTGACTAATGTGAAGTTCTCAGTAATGTGAAGTCGATGCGCGAACAGGCCGTAACCGCAGGCCCACTGGCATTTCAGCTCAACATTTAATCGATAGCATCGGAGCGACCGCCAAACGGCGGTTAATCCAGTTTCTACCGAGGGACCGATGCTACGAACGTTATTCCCCAGAACTCACCTAAAGTACCTGTCACTGTCGCTGTTGGGGCCGATCGCTGATGGTTTCGACGATTGGCTTGTCGGCAACGGCTTCACCCAAGGCTCGCGCAAGTTTTGTATTCGCATGCTGTGGCATGTTGACGCAGACCTGCGACTCCGGCGCATCGGAAAGGTCGCCGAGTTGACCCGCTCAGTTCTCCACGATTGCTGGGGAACTTTTATAAAGTCACTCCCCCGGCATGCGGGAACCGTACGGTCACTGGAGCGATATTTGGTCGCCAGCGGCCTTGTTGTGAATGGCCGGAACGAACCAGCCACTCTCCCAAGTCCGCCGCGGATTCTGATCGAAGAGTATGTGAGCCACCTGCTCGAAGTACGCGGATCCGCTGCATCCACCATCTACCATCACCGGTTCACGGCACAATGCTTTCTCGAACAGCTAGAGAAAACCGGCATTGCTCTGAAAGACAGCCGACCCAGCAATGTCGAAGCCTACATCGCCAATGCTGGCAAGCGGCTGAGCCGAGCAAGCCTACAACACGAGATCGGCGCTTTGAGAGGGTTCCTTCGTTTCCTGGCGATGGATGGTAGAGCTCCTCATGACTTGGCACGCCAGATCGACACGCCTCGCCTCTACCGTCGCGAGCAATTGCCCCGGGCCCTTCCGTGGGACACGGTTTGCGCACTTCTGCGATCAATCGACACCACTACGGCAATGGGCAAGCGAGACTACGCGATCTTCTTGTTGATTGCCACTTACGGATTGCGTGCTAGTGAGGTCGTAGCTCTCACGCTCGACGACATACGTTGGAGGCAGGGCAGTTTGCGTATCGACCAGTGCAAGACCTCCTCGCCGTTGGAGCTGCCGTTGACGAACGAGGTCCTATCCGCGCTGGTAAAGCATCTGAAGCGGACCCCAACCCCTGCACCGTATCGGAGAGTTTTCCTTCGAATGCGCGCTCCCATCGGCGTGTTGAAGCCGACGGCCGTCACGGAAGCGTTTCAGGCGTTGGTTCGCAAAAGCGGGCTCGCTATCTCCTTTCAAGGTCCACATTGCCTTCGACACTCCTACGCCGTCCATCTTCTGAAAAACGGAACTCCTCTCAAGACGATCGGCGACATTCTGGGGCACCGTACTGCCGAAAGCACGTCCATGTACCTGCGATTGGCGACCGGGGACTTGCGCGAAGTGGCCCTTGCGGTTCCAGGCAGGCGACTCTGCGGAAAGGAGGGGCGGCGATGACAGACGTTTTGCTGTTCACTCCCGTGTTTTCTTCTCGCCTGGCGCCTGTCTTCGCTCGATATGTGGACCTGAAGCGGGCGCTGGGGCGCCGTTTCGACATGCCAGCTCGCACGCTACAAAACCTGGACCGATTTCTTCACGACCACAAAGCAAACTGCCCTAACCTGAATGCGAACGCCTTTCAGTCATGGTGTCACACCCACGAACACGTTGCTTCGGGTGTTCGACGGATTCGCATGTTGGAGGTTCGCGCCTTCTGCTTGTATCGTCGCCGATCCGAACCACAGTGCTTCGTTCCGGACCTCAGCTTCTTTCCCGCCTATCATCAGCGGCTCAAACCGTACATCTTCTCCGCGGACGAAATAGCGAAGCTACTGGACGCAGCATCAAAGGTGACGCGAAACCCGTCCTCGCCACTTCGACCAGAAGTGATTCGGCTCGCGATTGTTCTCTTGTTCACGACCGGGATCAGACGCGGGGAGTTACTGAAACTTACTCTCAGCGATTACGATCGCCAACAGTCGACCCTGCTTATCCGCGAAACGAAGTTCTACAAATCCCGATTGCTTCCGCTCAACAGCAGCATTGCTGATGAGCTCGAGTGTTATCTGCGCACCCGAAAGCGATGGCGGCTTCCGACTACTCCGGACACAGCTTTCATATGGAACGCCACCAGGGGTGGACGAGCTTATAGCGGAACGAGTCTGCAACTCTGTCTGCGGCCACTGCTTCAACAATGCCGTATCGTCACATTGAAAGGGAAACTTCCACGGATTCACGATTTTCGTCACGCCTTCGCTGTAAACGCGCTGCTGCGCTGGTATCGAATGGGTGTCGACGTCGACACCAAACTGCCATTACTGGCAACCTATCTGGGCCACGGCTCGGCGGTATCGACTCACCATTACCTGCACTTCATCGAGCCACTCCGCACAGCTGCCAGCAAACGGTTTGCTAACCATTACGGTCAACTCGTCGCTCCGCTGCCGAACTCGAAGGGGCGGCGCTGATGAAAACACCATCCCCCAATCTCCTCGGCGTCATCGTGCGCGACTACTTCACGGATCATCTTCCTTGTCTGCGTGGAATGAGCCCGCATACCATCCACAGTTACCGCGACAGCATCGTGCTGCTCCTCCGTTTTCTTTCGGTGCAGCGCAAGAAGCCAGTTACCGGACTCGACTTGACCGATCTGGATCCACCCGGGATCATTGCGTTTCTGTCCTACCTTGAACAGGAGCGTAAGAACGGAGTACCGACGCGAAACGTCCGACTCTCGGCCATCCACGCTTTCTTTCGCTTCGTTGCCTCGCGGAATCCAGAACATCTCGACCTGGCCCAGCGTGTTCTCGGCATCCCTTTCAAGCGCGCTCGGCAGCGGGCGATCGACTATCTGGAGTATGAGGAGATCGACACGATTCTCAAAGCGATCAACCGTGCCACGCTGCAAGGAAGCCGCGACTACGCTCTACTCGCGACGATGTTCAACACGGGCGCTCGCGTCCAGGAGGTCGCCGATTTGCGTGCCTGTGACTTGCAACTCACCAAGCCTTTTCAAGTGAGATTGTTTGGCAAAGGAAGAAAGGAACGTTACTGTCCGCTATGGCCGCAGACTGCCACGGTTTTGCGATCATTCTGCAAACAACGGAATCTGGATCTGCGGTCGGAAGCTTGCGTGTTTCTGAATCACCGGGAACAGCCGATCAGTCGCTTCGGCATCCGCTACATCCTCGCCCGATGCCTCGGCCTAGCCTGCGAAGATGCTCCCAATCTTCGGAAGAAGCGGCTGCACCCACACAGCATGAGGCACAGTATGGCCGTGGCGCTTCTGAAATCCGGTGTTGATCTATCAACCATCAGCCACCTGCTAGGACATGCAAGTCCAACTACGACGAATCGCTACGCGAAGGTCGATCTCGAAATGAAGCGTCAGGCCATCGCCAAGGTCAAGCCGGTGCCACGCCAGTCGCGCAAGCCTTGGAGTAAGGACCGCACAATCCTGGACTGGTTGGAATCTCTGTAGGCTCATTAAATGTGGAGTTGAAAGTCTCGCTAGTCCGGCTACAAAGGGCTCCGGAACGTCGACTTCACATTACTGAGAACTTCACATTAGTCAATAATGAGGCCGTCGTGCTTGGCCAGTTTCTTGATCTCTTTGCTCAGCCTCAGATCCCGCTTGGCTACCAACAGGTCTTGCACCAGCATGGCGCAGCTTGTGTATTTCACCCTGCGCCCTTGGGCGATCAGTTCATGGCCGAGGGCGCACAATAAGTGGCTCTTGCCCGCTCCGGGATTTCCGAATACGAGCAAATTCTCCTTGCAGTCCAAGAAGCTTCCGTCTAATAGCATCTTCAGCTGTCGCCCGGCCTTGGCGGGTAAGCGCTTCAGATCGAAGTTGGCCAACGTCTTTTCCCGCGGCAGTTCCGACTCTCGCAACAACTTGACGATGCGATTGCGTCGCCGAGCTTCGCACTCACGTTCGGCTAACTCCAGCAGGTATTGCTCGTAGCTGAGGGTTTCTTTCTCGGCCTGTTGTGCTGCCTCTTCGAAAGCGGCGCGCATCGTCGGCAGGTGCAGTTCCTTCAGGTTCTCCAGCAACGCCGTTCTGATCTGAGGCGCCGCGCTCATTGCAACACCTCCCGCACATCGCACAACTGGTCAAACAGCCCGAGGTCGACTGCGGCCACCTGCACATCCCGGATGGCATCACCGCGGTGGAAGCCAAGCATGGCCTCGATTCGCTCAGCACTGATTTCCTCGATTCCTCCCTCCAGCAAGGAACGCAATGCCTCGTCTACCTGGACCTCGCTGTCTTTGGCTGCCAACTCCAGAATCTTCAGATACTCCTTGCTGCCCTTGGGCTTGCCAAGCTGACACTGAAGCACATCGAACACCATGCGGAATCGGCTGGTCGGAAACAACTCATCACGATAACGGTAGTTCTCGAAGGCCCCGGGCTTGCGCACTAGCCAGTCGATAATGTGGCGGTAATCAACACGATGTTTCCGCCGTCCGCGCAGGCGCGGCATCTGCTCAACCTTTTTCTGGCCATACCAAACTTCCACATGATCCATGTACAGGCGTGCTTCCACCTGCTCGCCGATCAACCGGCTTGGCACTGAGTACGCATTCCGATCCGCGTAGATCAAACTGCCCGAATCCACCTTCACCCGCTCTCGCTTGCAGGACTCCATGCGGCGCTCAGGGAGCAGTCTCATAACCTTCATCTCTTCTGCGAGTCGTTGCTTGCGCCCAGCGTTTAAGCGATCGAACAACATCCGCAGAAACCGCTGATACGCTTCCATGCTGGCGAAGTCCCGACTGCCGCGCAGCATCAGTTCCTGCGCTATCGCCCGTTTGAAACGATGGTGCCGCTGCTCTACATCGCCGTTCTCATTGCCATGACCGGCTTGCGTTTTTTCAGCCTCCAGTCCGTAATGGCGCATCAGGCCCTTATAGCGCTCCGTGAACTCGACTGGATCGCTCGTGTTGCTAACCGCTGTCGATAGCCGATCGGTCCGATGCCGCTGCGGAACCTTGCCCAGTTCCCATACCGCGTTCTGGAGTCCTTCACAAAGACTCTCGAAGCTTTCCGAATAGCACACTGTTCCCGCTTCCCAGTTCGAGTACGTCAGCACGAAGTGATAGATCAAGTGGGGGAAGCTCTGTCCTTGGATCGTGATGCCCAGCTCTTCCATATGGGTGAAGTCCGACGCTCCCAGTCGGCCTGGCGAATGTTTCTGCGTGAAAAACACCTCCTTGGCCGGTCCCTCGGTCGCCCGCCAACCCTTCACACGACGCTGCAACGTGCGCAACTGCCCGTCGGCAAACTCGCCTGGGGAACGCCGCTGCAAAAACTCGAATATCGTCTTGGCTTCCAGCCCGGCGTTGATTTCCAGAAGCTCGCAAATCTCTCCCCAGACTTCGATGAATGGGTCCGGTTGATTCCGCCACCGCGGTGCTACCGGCAATTCGCTCGGCAGCTTTCCCAGACGCCGATACTTGCGCGCTGTCTTTGCGTCCATTCCCGCCTTCGCTGCCGCCGTTTCTTGATTTCCCGTTGTCTTCACCAACACAAATAACCTCCGAACCTGCTTGTCAGTGACCAATCCGCCTCCGTCCATAAGACCGGAACCAGCTTGGCTCAATTTGTGGTTGGATCGGGAATTCTGACTGTCGCCAGCCGGGAATTTCTATTGTCGCCCGTCAGATGATCTTCTTGTTCTGCAGGGCCAAGGGCGCCAGTTGCGAAGGCAGAGTAAAGACCACATGGACGTAACGCGAGGGAAGAAGTTCGCGGCGACGCGCTTCGAGCCAGCGCTCGCGGGCTGCGGTCTGACACTTTGGACAGTGTCGATTGCGACAGCTGTTATACGAGATAGCGGCACGATGTCCACAGCGGGTGCATTCATCGATATGGCCACCGAGAGCCGCAGTGCGACAGCGGGCAATGGCCAGCAGCACTTTGATGTGCGGCCAGCGTATCCACCGGCGATTGCGCTCGACGAAAGCAGTTCCTGCAGTGCGGATCAAATCGGCCAGTTCCAGGAGCGGCCGACTCATCTGCTACTCCTTCTGCGGCGACCAAGCTTTCAACTGGAGCGCGTCCAAGGGACTGGCGGTGGCGTGCAGGTGACGTTGCGAAAGATGGAGGTAGATCGCAGTTTCTTTCAGATCGTGATGGCCTAGCAGAATCTGAATAGTGTAGAGGTCGGCTCCAGCTTCCAGTAGGTGAGTTGCGAAGCAGTGGCGCAGCACGTGGGAATAGACATGTTTCTTGATGCCGGCGCGCCGGGCCGCTTCCTGGCAGGCGTTGCGCGGTGTCTTGGTATCGATAGGTTGATCCCCGCTGTGCCATCGGTTGCCGGGAAACAACCAGATGCTGGACTTTCTTCGTGATCGCAGCCAGTGCGAGCGAAGTTCTTCGAGCAGTTTGGAACTGAGCATTACATCCCGATCCTGGCGCCCTTTGCCGCCTTTAATGTGAATCACCATTCGTCGGCTATCGATATCGCCGATCTCCAGGCGAGTCAGCTCAGCGTTGCGGATCCCGGTAGCGTAGAGGGTCATCAGCAGGGTGCGATGGAAAGGCGTGGAGGCGGCGTCGATGAGCTGCGCCACTTCTTCCTGGCTGAGGATCGTCGGCAGGCGGTGGTTCTTCTTGGGATAAGGGGTGTCGGCAATGCTCCACGGCTTTTTGAGCGTCTGGATATAGAAAAACCGCAAGGCACACAGATGGGTCGTTACCGAATCGGGTGACAACTTCCGTTTCGTGAACAAGTAAGCTTGATACTCGCGAATGTGCTGCGGTCCCAAACGATCAGGAGAGCAGTGAAAGTGCCGGGCAAAAGCTTCGACCTTGCGGACGTAGTAGCCGATGGTGGCTTCAGAGTAATTACGACGCTGGAGTTCCTCCAGCATGATCTGGCGTAGATGAGTCACGGGAACCTCCTTGTGACCCACAATTTACAAGAAGGTGTGTACCGCAACTGCTGCTGGCGTCACCCACGCGGTAGCGTCCGCCGCACCAGCGGCTTCGTTCTGACGGGCAAATCGGAAGTTATCAGTTCGTGCGTCGGATTGGTACCTGGAAACGATAGATCCCTATCGGGACTGCCCCGACGAGGCACGTGTGGGTGTGTGCAAATTTCCATGGTTGGGGCAGTTTCGATAGGGCCGTTTGGACTGAGCCGCTAGCGTTTGCGGCGGACGCCGTCAGTTCTACGGGAATTGGATTTGGTTTTGCTGGTCAGAGAGCGGTGTTCCGCACGAGATCGTGGCATGTCGGTACTTCTTTCCATTCAGGAATAACTACAGGGTACGGCTTGACCATTGCGATGGCCGTTTCTGCCTTTGTTCAGTCGTTCGGGATATATCTACTTTGGCACACCTCTAGTCCATCCATCTAGTAGGGTGGGCGTGTGTATCGGGCTAGCTATTATATATTATTGACATCCACCCGAGTTCACGCTACTTATTCTGTGATTGCATTAGTGGCTGTGAGCACTTGGGTACCTGTAAGCAGGAGCCAAGGTCGTTGCCTCGCGCGAGATGTAATTTGCGAACACAGATGTTCGCGGTACTCGATGGGTAGGTCCTGGAACCAGGCGCAGAGTCTCCTGCTCAAGGCCTGAAGATGAACAATGGGACCGTTTCGCAACAGCGGTAAGTCGTGGTGCGGTTGCCGTTAGGTGGAATTCCATGCGCGATCCAAACGTCGGTTTAATCGTGTTGAATTCTTCGTTCGAACCTCTGGCAGCCAACCGCGAAGCTGTGCGCATTCTGGCTTTTCCGACCACCCCAGAAGGCATTCGACGGGTGGACACCTTTCTGAGCGACAAGCTCCGCACCGACCTTATCGATCGCAAAGGAAGGGAGGCAAGCTTCGTTTGGAAATTTCGATCAGGCAAGCGTCGTTATACATGCTCTGCATTTCGTCTCGAGGGGCGCGAAAATTCCCACGGCGCAGAAATGGTCCTGTTGTTGCAGAGGCCAGTTCAAAATTTTATCGACCGTTCTAGTTTCTGGACTGAATATGCCTTGACACCAAGGGAGCGACAATCGGTTGAACTCCTGGTACAGGGCCTCACGACCAAAGAAATCGCCGCGCGCATGAAGATCACCTCCAGCACGGTACATGCATATATGCGCCTGGTGATGTCAAAAGTCGGTACCAACAGCCGCGCCGGTATCGTGGGCAAGGTCGCTAAGTCGTAATAATTGACCTCTTCACTGAAGATTTTCCCTCCACGATTTACAGCTTCGAAAATTGAGTTTGGCACTATTTCGCTTGTCACGTCTACGGACACCCGACCAAAGGGCAAAGATGATCCGTTCCAAAAGAGTTGGGCTAAGCAATTTTATTAGCCACAATGCACTCTCCTATCTTGAAAGTGCATCAAGAGCAGAGCCGCTCCCACCGCGCAATCATCGGAGACCTGTTGCGGAGACTCACCGCCACATCCAAGCCTTTGCGCTTGAGACCACCATGCTCTCCGACAGCCGGTTGGTGGGCGCCTTCTGACGCCGCTCTTGATGCCCAGAACTAATTGTTTAAGGTTGCTTGGTTTTCGCACCCTTGCGGTAATTGAATAATCCAAGCCCTTTCAATGGCTTCACGCCCGACCGTCCCGATCCCGTCGTTTTAAGCCTGATCGCCGTAGGTCGCCTTGAACTGCTCGGCATCCGCATTCCTGTGCCCAAGATCGCGGAACACATTGCCGCTCCCGCGCTTCACTTCCAGCTTTTCGCCTTTCATCACAACATCCCCTTCAATTTCTTCAAACGGTCCCTAATGAGATCAGTCTCGCGTTTTGGCGTCTTGATGCCCCGCGTCGATTTCTTCTGGGAGGCATGGACCACCCGGGATTTCCTCTGCGAGCTGCAGCGCGTAGACCACGCGGAACGCATCGCCCCGGAACGGCAACGCAATCTCGAACACCGCGGCCCCCATCCCGTGCATAGGGTCGGCAACTACGTCAATACTATCGATGAATGCGGAGCCCGATCGAAATTGTCGCCATCGTACATGGCAAACGATCGATCAGCAATTACGCGGTCGGGGTTCTGTTCTCGACCATCCTTTTGGGCCTGGCACACAGACTTCAGCGAGCGTGGCTTGCCTTGGCAAATCCTTCGGCGCCTCCAGGTCCGATAATTCATAGATGGTCAATCATCTTACGTGTGCAGGCAGTGACACCCAGAAAGGAGGAAGGCCGGCAAGTTCGCCGGCCCGTGGGCTATTCTGGCAAAGAGTTATCGGAAACGAATATAACGGCTGGCCTTCCATATGCCATGGAGCCGAGGTTGCGCCAGGGGCCGGCTGAGTCGCCTAGTTCTGAGCTTCCGGTACTCATCCTCTAGCATCATCAGCAAGGCAGTCATGCCGATGACCATGAAGATCAGGCAGATATCATCGAAGCGGTCAGACATCATGGCGCACCACCCCCGGTGACTACTCTGAAGCTGACGAGCAGCGTGTTCACAATGCGCTGGACGGAAGATTGTGGCAAGTCTCCTATTGGCTTAGCCGATCCGAGTAGCCTTTGAGTGGCGTATTCTTGCCGGAATATTTCTTAAGGGCGTATGTTGCCGACTCAAGTAAGCGACGAACGACATTGCGCTGCTGAAGATGCATCTCCGACTCAGGCGGCCCTGGACTGCGTAATACAGATGCAGTCGGCACAAAGTTAACAACTTGATTCGAATGGGCTAAAGGGACTTGGGATGGCCAGCCGACTGTCAGTTGCACCATTTTGCTGTCCCGGCTGCATTCTACAAATAGGGTGTTTCTTCACTATTGACCACTCAGGTACATGTACCAAATGCCCTGCCTGAACAGCACTGTCGTCACGCATCTCTGGCGAGACACAAACATTCAAACTCAAGTAGCAAGGTGTGAGGCCCGCCGTGCAAAGCCGGGAGGCAGACGATGACATCTAATCCGATCCGCAGCGTTGTTGTGCTTTGCGTCGATGACGAAGAAGCCGTTCGTTGCTTACTGGAAACGGCATTGGAACAATTCGGGTATGTTGCCTTGGGCGCGAGCAATGGGCGCGAGGCACTACATTTAGCGACACAACATCGGATAGATGCGATCATTCTCGATTACAGGATGCCAGACATGAATGGCGCTGAGGTTGCGCTGGAAATGAAGCGCCATTGGCCAGATGTTCCGATCATCCTGTACTCTGCATCATCGGACCTCCCGTCGAGCACGCTGACGCGTGTAGATGCGTTCGTTGCAAAAGGCGAGCGCCTAAGCATCCTCGTCGCCGTTCTTCAACGGCTGCTGGGGCGACCTCAGCCTGACGCCCGCAGATTCCCTCGCTATCCTGTACGGTTGCCACTGGCGGTGATTGTCAACCGCTCGGGAGAATCGGCGGTTCTATCCGGGGTTAGTAGCAATTTGGGAGAAGGCGGAATCGGCTGCACAATCAAGGGAAACCTCGTGCCGGGTGAGTTTATACAGGTTCAGGGTTCTGACTCGGAGCTGGATTTTAGCTTGGAGTCTCATGCTCAAGTTCGTTACCGAAAGGAGGAGGCATACGGATTTGAGTTCTGCGATGTCACTCCGCAGCAGCGGGTGGATGTACAACGACTTTGTCAGCGGCTTGCATCCGCGTGAAAAACCTACCGGATGCTTCGTTACCTTCGCTGACCCCCAGTATGTGCCGATATGTTTCGCTGACGAAGAATGATGGGCGGTATCTGGGGAATCACTGGGCGACGAACCAGTCGAGGCTCATGATGGAGGAGCCATGTTACGTAAATTGTTGTTTGGCTGCTCTCACCGATTTTCGTGGCCAATGAAGCTGCCGGATGGCACCTACTATCAGGTGTGTGTTCACTGCGGGGCTGAATACGGCTACGACTGGGAACGGATGCGGAGAACGACGGCAATTCCTTCTAGAATAATGGATATTCGTTTCTCTGACAGTTCCCTTCCGTCAGCTTAAGTCAGCATCAAGACAGAGGCACTGGCATTGCCGCCAGCGGTCTTTGTCGCTTTTCCGAAAAAATGGATGAATAAGTGAGGCTGTTGTTTGCTGTCCTTATTCGTCGGTTTGCAAGAAAGGATCGGAGTTTTGCAAGCTTACGATCATTGGTGTGGAGCGTAATGCGCTCGACCGTAGCTTGCATTATGTCTATGGTCGTTATATTATGACCATCAACTTATAGTCATTCTGGGCATATAAATTATGAAAAAAATACCGGCAGGTCAGTTCAAATCTCAATGCCTTGCCATTATGGACGAGGTGCAGCACAGCGGCGAGCCTGTGCTGATTACAAAACACGGCAAGCCCGTCGCGAACTATCCGGCCGAAACGACGGGAGATGACGTTTTTGGCTATATGGCCGGGAAAGTGAAGATTTTCGGTGACATCGTATTACCCGTCACCCCACTGGAAGATTGGGAATGCAAATGATTCTCCTTGACACTCACGCCCTCATCTGGATGTCTGCGGATCCGAAACGGCTTTCCAAGAAAGCCCGAGATGCGATCCGCGAGGCACGCCAGAGCAGCGGCCTCGCCATAGCGACGATCACGCTATGGGAATTGGCGTTGCTGGCGGAGCGAGGGCGTATCCACGTTGCTGGCACGGTGGAATCATTTGTCCGCGAAACCATCTCAAGGGTTATTGTCCGTCCTATCACCCCTGAGATCGCCGCCCTAGCGGTAAGGCTCCCCGCAAACTATCCAAAAGACCCCGCAGATCGCTTGATTGGTGCCACCGCG
>CAWFVJ010000016.1:0-470620 GCA_963819175.1 uncultured Acidobacteriota bacterium | reverse complement strand
ATTTCCTTCCTAGTTGTTGATTCCAAAGAACATACGGCGTAGCTCAAAGGCTTGTATCCACTTTGTATCCATCTCCCGCCGTGGATATTCGCTGATCTTCCGAGATGCGCAGTATTAGCGAATCAGAGGTGGGACAATGGCAAACCTGAAAGTATCCATAATCGAAAGACTCAAAACAGCGGACGGCGGATGGACGAGCAAGCCCGTCGATATTCCAAAACAGCGTCCCAATGCAAAGGGGCTTTACATGCGGGACATGCGGGAAGGGAAGTTCCTTCTGGTGTGGCGTGAGAGCGGACGCAAGCGCTACAGCGATTACATTGCGTCCTTGCCTCAGGCGTTGCGAGAGAAGGCGCAAAAAGAACTCTTCCTGAAGAGCCTGTCAGAAGGACTCAAAGTTGAAGACCCGCACGAAAACGTCCGGCTCACAATCGCAGAGGCAATTGATAAATTTTTGAGTGAACTGACGGGGCGGGGGAACACGGTTGCGACCTACGTGCAAAACCTACGGCAGTTTGAGACGTGGAACCAGACAGCAAAAACGAGGAAGACATACGTTGACCAACTTGACCGTGCGCACGTGTTCGCATTCAAAAAGTTTGTTGAGAGCACGGGCTGTGATGAATATACCGCCGTTTGGAAATGCATTCGCCTGAATAAAATGGTTAAGACCGTGCTTAATCTTCAGGCGGGGCAGGGGCCAGTTAAGAAGTCTGACTTCAGCGATATTCTGAACCGCAAACCGACCGTGACGACCTACAACAAAGATGAGCGGGACAAATACCTTGCCTGCTGCAAAGGCACAAAGCTGGTTATCTGGACTCTGGCGTTAAAATGTGGGTTGAGACTTAAGGAAATCTCACATCTCGAATGGGCGGACGTTGACTTCGCTGCACACGTCATTCACATCCGCAGAAAGCAAGTGAAGGACGGCGACAAGGTTGTAGATTTCGTTCCTAAGAAGTGGTCAATCCGTGATGTCGCTATTCCCGCCGATTTACTGGCACTACTGCAAGGGCAACTCAAACGCAAACTGGCGAACTCCAATCTTTGCTTCCCAACTTTCACGGGGCGTATCAATACGAAGTTGTGGGATAGTTGCAAGGGCATCGCTCGTAGGGCGGGGGTAGACGTGGCAAAGTTCATGCCTAAGAATTTCCGCTCAACGTACGCAACCAACCGTCTGCGTAGCGGCTATGAGTTGCCCGAACTGAGAGACCAGATGGGACATAGGGACATGCATTCCGTTGAACATTATCTAGCTGCGATGAAAAGCGAAGAGCTTTTGCAGAGTGGAAAAGCGGATGCGGGTTGGGACTGACTGTAGCTCTGACCTACGTTCCGGGGTTAACGCCTTGGCTCTGGCTTTGCCGCTCTTGCGCCCAAGTTTACCCGCTGCGGGGGTCTTAGCTTTCTTCATCTAATTTCCCATATTGAATACAGTCACCCATCCAATGCCAGCAATAGTCGGCGAGGAACATAGCCATTATCTGAGTCTTTGTAGCGGTGAGTTTGGGCTCATAGGCGGGGTAAAGCTCAGGATCAACAATCTGTTGGAACGGGTGTGAAACGTCAATCAGCTTACCGTTGATGCTGTTCCATGCATGAGCAAGGGTTCTCCCCTGTAGCCGGAGGCTACCCTCGTGATAGAGAATGCCATCACCATCGTCACTGTAATGTACTAATCGTTGAGCGTTGGCGAAACATGCACCACGCTCTGTCTTGATTCGTTTGCCTACCCGCCTGACAATCGCCAACTCTTTCTTGGTCAAGATTGCGACGGGTTCAGTTTTCTTGGTCATTGTTATCGGCTGCGTTTCTCGCCTTCGCCAGTCTCATGTTATATCCGGCAATACTTTTCCTCGGTTGCGGAAAGCGGCAAGGTCAGGGCGAAGGTGGACGCGATTTGGGCGGGCAAAAATTAAACGGATCGCCGCTTTTTCGCCTTCTGTGGTTTTTGACCCGAGGTTTTGAGTTGGCGGCTTTCGCCGCACCTTGGCTTCCTTATATTGTGCAATCATAATATAGGTTCTAGCCATTTCACTCGCTCTCAAACATCTCTATTGCGTTTACAACACACTCCAACGAACAAAAGTCGTTGATGTGATACTTTTGCCCGCCGCACTCACAGTCGTCTCCGCACCGCCGGTCGTAGGCTTCGTAAAACTCTTCAGCGAAGTCGTCCTCGCCATACTTGAACGTTTGCGGCACTACGGTTTTACTACACAGTAGGCAGATTGTTGGACTTTCGTCCGAGTCTATTGGTTCAGGCCCGCACACAACGTGGGTGTAAATATGGTTTCTACCATCAATCAACTGTCCTACAGAGATGGTCTTCTGGCAACTTGCACAGCGTCCTTTAAATTTAGCCAAGAACGACATTGGTTTCCTCCATTGCTTTAATTGTGTCTTGAATTTCGTCCCAAAATGCCTTGCCCCGCTTATCACTAAACCGATCAGGATATACGATCCATTGATCGGGTCTGTAGCCGTCAATACCAAGGATGAAACCATCCATCAATATCTCGCAGGCTTTGTTCATACAACCCCGCATAGCGTCTACCTGCCGCTGCATATCGTCAATAGGTGCTTCCAATAAGAAAGCGTCGTGGATAATGGCACACACCCCCAAACCTTGTTCTGTAGCTAAGATGGCAGCCAGCCGCATCAGTTCAGCAGAGTTGGCTTGGACAAAGAAGTTACCTATACATCGGGCTACTTTGGCACTCTGTCTAACTGTATCTTGTTCTATCTGCACAGCCATCCGCCAACCGCAGAGAGTGAAAGCCTCACCGGCTATATCCGCTTGTTCTATCTCATCGGCGATCCATTCCCAGAACTTAGAGAACACTTTGTGGTGATACCGCAGAGTGATCTTAGCCATCTCGGGCGTAAGACCCTTCCGTATTAGAGAATAAGGTGTAGCCGCATACAACGCTGCCAGATCGCAAGTCTTATACTGATCGCGTATAGCAACGTGTTGCTCATATACTTCCGGTGGATAAGGCGTTGTGCGTTCGTCTTTGGTCGCATCAGGTGGAACAGCACCGGCGGCTTTTGCCAGATACATATGTGCGTCACCGCTGGTATACGCCGCCATCAACGCCGGATCTTGACTTAAATGTGCCGCTACGCCAACTTCCATAGAATTCCAGTCAAGATAGGCAATCGCCGTTCCGGGCGCAGGTTTCATCAACGACCGCACCCATTTTGCCTTGCCGAAGACGAACCCGGTTTGGCAATTACGACCAGTTTTGGAGCCGAACGGGTTGAAGAAACTTACGCGGTTGCGCCCGTCCAATCCCGTGTGCAAGTTGAATATGTTCGGCAAGGTTACGGTAGCGAACAGTTCAACCAAGCCAAGTATCTCCGGGTTGTTGCTATATGTCGCCTGTAGCACCTTTAAGTCGTCGCTGTCGTGGCTAGGTTGGTGTGTCTTCTCAGTCAAAGGCCATTTGTCTAGGAAGTCTCGCTTGCGGAGATACTCCGTGAACAGTTTGACCTTGAACACACCCTTCTCGTCAAAGATTTCACAGTCAGGGTCGTATCGTCTGATCCATTTCTGCCTGAGTTCCAGTGCGTGGTCTTTAATGGCGTTGAGGGCGGGAACATCAAACGGTATACCTCTGTGGTGTATGGTCGCTACGCATTTCATATAGTGACCCCGATATAATGCGGATGGGTCGAGTTTAGGTTGTAGCACCTCCAGCAAACGTTCTTCAGAGAGAACGTCAGCCAAGCAGTATTCAACTAACGCCGTGGCTTCTTCGGGCGTGTAAGGTTCGCCCCGTCCGCCCAACTTCTGCATTTCCTTTTTGTTCTCGTAACTGTGGCTCATACCGTAGAACGATAAAGCCTGTTCCAGATTAGCGCCCAGATGTTCTATGGTCGCCGTGTTGCGGTCGCACACCCTAACCATGTTCCACAGCAGTGCGTGCACCTGATTGCGATCCGCGTGCTCGACGACCGCAATGCCCTGACCAAGAATCGCGATCCGGTCGCCGGGCTTGATACGGCGCTCTTCGCCACGACGGACGTACCACGCATTACAGCGCTGCACAAGCAGATCGAGACCGACTGCGTCATAACCAGTCTGGCTGAACCACAGCGGCACGGTTCGTTCTTTGTGCTGGACGAAGATGTCGCAGCCGTATGCCGCCAAGTACGTAAGCCATAATTCCGTCCTACTCATGCCGAAGGGCACCATGCCGAGCGGCAGGGTGAAGTTTTTTGGGTAAGCATACTGGGCACGCCATCCTAGCTGATGCTCGACCACCGTGCCCCACAGATAAAGCTCGCCGTAAATGCTGCCGTATCGCATGTACCCCAGAGCGCGTAGCCCGTCGAGGCTTTTTGCCGCGTACACGCCACAAGTGCAGTTCATCTGCGGGGCGTCGTGGACGGCAAGCCCGTCCTCGGCACGCCCGGCGAGCGTTCTGCACGCAGCCGACAGCGGCTGCCCGGGCATCCACAACTCGCCGTTTAGAGACTTGAGCCCGATTGCGTCCCACCGCCAGACCCGGTAGCCGACGACCGGCATGATGTAGTCGGGAATGTTCACGGGGCAACTGGTGCTTTCTCTGGCTCAGGTTCGGGCGTGGGGATCGGCTCTGGCTGGTTTTCCGGTTCTCTCACCGGAAGCTCCAGAGGCTCCACCACAACAGTCCGCAACGGTACGCCGATCTGCATCGGTTTTCTCCCATTCATATGCGTCGAAGTGAACTCAAGAGGTCAATATTCGTCGGGCAACAACAGCGTCGTGCTGGAGCGGTCGGCTTCGGTGATGATCCACAGCTTTGTGCCATTCCGCAGCTTGTATGACGAGAGCAAGCGAAACCCATGCGCCAGCGAGCATTCATTTTCGTTTCGGTCTTCCTCGCTGAGGTCACCCCAATCTCCCGAGGCGTGCCGAGACACGAACTCGATAGCATCCTGTCCCGCTTCCTCCAGTGCTGACAGCGCACCGGGAGTGGCGACGAGTTGTCCGAGATTGAATTTCGCTGCTGGCACTTGCCCATGCCCCTTTCTTACCTGTCTTGCCGATCCCTGCTTTTCCAAGCTGATCAGCGAGTAAGAATCCATTGCAGGATTTCGTTCGCGAGCACGTCTTTGTTCGGGTCGCTGTCAGGAAGCGACTGCATATACCGCAGCTTCTCGTTGATCTCTTTCTCGGTTGGACGTTTTCCGACAGTCATGCCCGTCTTTTCTTCAGCGACGAACGCAAAGCACTGCTGCTGGCTCATTTGTTGTTCCTTCCGGCGCATCGTTCAGGAGGTGCGGTTATGCCGTTTTATTTGGCAAAAAGGCTGTGTGAATCAGCAGCGGATGACCGTCGCTTGCGTGGAAGACCTCGACCACGACCTTGCGTCGTTGTTTTCGGGCATTGGCAACGAACGCCTGCATCTCGTCGCTCCGGGCGAACTGGCGCAGAGCCTGCGTCATCGCATCGCTGGGTTGGCGGCTGGGGAAGCCGCTGGGGCGGCAAATTTGAAAATGACACTCGGCGTCTGTTCGATTTGCATATAGGCTCCTCTCAAGCTACGCAGACGGCTGCCTGTTGCTCTGTTACGGCAAACTGGCCGCAATCGTTGCCAAGCTGGGCGTTTCGGACAAATCGAATGACGCTGGCTCTGGACACGCCGTATTTCTTTGCCGTCTTTGTCAGGCTCATTCCGCTCAGGCGGTCGGCAACGAGAGCATCGCGGTCAACATCCAGCGGTTGGCGACCGAGCGGCAGACCTTCGAGTCGCCGACGCCGCATACCAGCCCGGATACGCTCCTTAATGAGGTCGGCTTCCAGCTCGGCGATGCTGGCGATCAAGGTCAGGAACAGGCGACCCATCGGGCCGCTGGTGTCGATATTTTCACGTCGGGAGACGAACTCGACTCCTAGGCTGTCCAATTCGGAGGTAACCTGCAAGAAATGTCTCGTGCTCCGGGCGACCCGATCAAAGGCGGCGACCAGCACGACGGAAAACTTCCTCTTTCGGGCGTCCGCCATCAACGAATCGAGGCCGTGGCGTCTGGCTTTCGTGCCAGAAACGCCGTTGTCGGTAAATTCAGCGACGACCTCGAAGCCCCGCTGAGCCGCCAACTGCCGGAGGTCGTAAAGCTGCGTTTCGACGTGCTGTTCGGGGGTAGAGACTCGTGCGTAAATTGCAGCTCGTTTCATCTATTGCTCCTTTTTCCCCCTTTCTTCTTTCCCGTCGTAGGGGGCGTATTCCTTGTGTTCACAGCGCAACGAACTGCACTCGAAGAAATCCGGCGCATCGACTCCGTAATGAAAAAGCATGTCGTTTCCGCAAACCGGACATGGTGGTCGTAGTGGAAGCTCATCTTCTAGGCTTCCAAGCTCAGAGCGAAATAGACGCCGAGTGGCTTGGTTACAAATTGTCGCTTCTGGCTGAAGAATGCCTAGGTCCTTCCCGACATCGTCGCGCAGCAGCTGACCGATTTGCTTGTCAGTTAGTTCAGCCAAATGTCTGTCAAGTGCGCCCGCCGCGAGCAGGGTGCCGATGCGGCGGGCAAAAGGGGATTTGGATTGCAGTAGTCGTCGCTGTAGCTCGATAAGCCTTCGGATAGGCTTCTCATCAGTGCATTTCTCGTCCACGTACCGGTTAGTATACAAAGCAGATTCAGGAAACCTGCTAGAAATGCGGGCATAATTGAGAAATATATCTCTGAAAGTATTCGATATCGACCTGACACTTGTATATTTCAGTTGGGAGAAATCGAAAGCCATGCACGACTTACACGAGATTCTCTACGATTGGCAATAATTGCCTCTACTGTGAGGAACTAGCGTGAAGGACGAACTGGAGCAAAAGCTGGTGGAGCGGTGGCCGAGATGGTTCAACGTCACTGGCGACATCCGCCAGACCCGAATGGTGGACGGCTTCGCCCGCGGCGACGGTTGGTTTTATCTCCTTTGGCGGCTGTGTGAGGACTTGGAGCCGCTGGTCGCCGAACTTGAGAAGCAAACCGGGCAGCAGTTTGAGGTACTTCAGGTCAAGGAGAAGTTTGGCGGCTTACGGTTTTACGTCAATCAGCACACGTATGCGATCGGCGAGCGTATTCAGAAGGCAGTGCAGGACTCATTCCAAACCTGTGAACTCTGTGGTAGACCGGGACATCTTTTCCAGAGCCCCTCGCTTGCAGTCCGTTGTGATGAGTGCGCACAGGAGCCAACACCATGCTGGTAAAGCCACCTGAGTGCGTTTCGTACACATGGACGCCGTGCGGCGAAAGCGACTGGGAGCAGTGCGACCGCTGCTGGCAACTCGTGTGCCTCGTGCATGACGATCTCTACGATGTGCGGCACTCGGGCACCGACCCAGATCGGGGGAGCGACCGGATGTGCTGCGAATGTGTCGAATCGGCATACTGGTTGGGTGAGATTTCGAGAGGGCGGGAATACGAATACATCAATCTGCGGTGACTCGATTACCGCTCGGTCACTTGTTGGGCATGTTGTATCCATCCACAACGCTAACGAACAAGGAGTCCAGCATGCGACTCACTCCTTCCGACATCGTTAACCTCTATCGCCCCACGCCCTGTTCCCTGCGTGTCTACCTCCGCCAACAAAACATTCCGGAAGACGAGCCGGGCATCTTTGAGCAGATTCTCCGTACGCTCGGACAGCGGCACGAGGAAGCCCATCTCGCTACGCTCGGCGCTTACGAAGACCTTAGCGTCGTTCCGCAAGACGAGCGCGTTCGACGGACGACAGACGCCATCAGGAATTGCGTCCCAGTGATTTATCAGGGCGAGTTTGCCGTAGACACAGTTGTTGGCGGCATGCCCGTGACCATCGTTGGTCGCCCAGATTTTCTAATCCTCGACGGGGATGGATATCTCATCCGCGACTCGAAGCTCTCCCGGCAGGTGGACGACGAACATCACGAGGAAATCACGCTCCAACTCCAGCTCTACGGTTGGCTGTTCAAGCAGACGGTCGGTATCCCCGCCAAGCGTCTCGAAGTCCACACGGGCACGGGCGACATCGTGGATGTGCCGTATGACGGCGGGGTCGCTGCACTGTCCGAACTCACGAAGATCGTAGGATTGAAGCGGCTGACGGCGGAACCCTACGAGCCCGTCGGCTGGACGAAATGCGGTTCCGGCTGCGGATATTACGACCGCTGCTGGCAGCAGGCGGAGGCTCGGCAAGACGTGTCGCTGGTCATGGACGTGGATCAAGGGCTCGCCCGTGAACTGAATACCGCAGGGGTAAAGTCCGCAACGCAGCTTCTCGCCAGCTTCGACGTGCAGCGGCTAAGCGGATTCACACGCCCGTGGGGCGAAAGGCAGCAGAGGGTCGGGAAGAAAGCGGAAAAGATTCTCGTCTACGCTGATGTTCTAATCAGCGGCAACGAGCGGATGCTAGGCGCTATTGCAATTCCGGCACACGATAATTACGTCATGTTCGATCTCGAAGGTATGCCCCCTCATCTCGACGACCTCGAAAAGATTTATCTCTGGGGCATGCAGGTCTACGGCAAGCGCCCGAGCGCGTTCATGGGCGTGACGGCTGGATTCGGGCCGAACGGCGATCAGGAGGGATGGGCGGCGTTTCTCGATGCTGCCCAGAACCTCTTCGCCGAATACGGCGACATCCCGTTCGTGCATTGGCATCACTACGAGAAGACCCACATCAACCAGTACATCGATAGATACGGCGATCCGGACGGCACCGCTGCACGCGTGCTCCGCAACCTGCTCGACCTGCTTCCCGTCACCAAAAACGCGATCGCTCTACCACTGCCCAGTTACAGTCTCAAAGTCGTCGAGGAATACGTCGGATACAAGCGGACGCAGGACGAGTACGGCGGGACTTGGGCGATGGCGCAGTTCATTCTGGCGACCGAGACCGCCGACGAAGCCGAGCGCAACGCACGAATGGCGGAAATCCTCAAGTACAACGCAGAAGACCTCGCTGCGACGTGGGCGGTTTTCGAGTGGCTGAGGGGGAAGGCTGCTTCCTAAATGTGCTTCTACCCGGAGCGCTCGTTGTCGGTGTTTGCTGCTCGTTGATGGGGAGGAAATGCTTTCGGTTGCACACAATATTTCCTAAAGTGTTAGCAAAATTTGAAGTCATTTTTCGCCATCCGGCTCAGCAACTCGTGTGCACGACACGGGTTTGAACATCATGAGGTCAGCGGACTGCCTTTGACTGCAGGCCGCTTTTCGTTGCCGTGGCGGTGAAACCCACGATCTTCGAACCGACAAACTCCCGTAAAGAAGGCTGAAATGATACAAAAACTTGCAGCATTGCTGGTGCTTTCATTGCTTATGGCTGGTTGTGGCGGTAGCAGCAGTAGTTCAAGCCCTGCGCCACAAGGGGTCTATTCCGGCCCGACAACGCTCGGGACGACCCTTGAAAGTATCGTTCTTCCGAACGGCAAACTGTATGCACTCTACGGGAATACAAGCAGCAACATCTTCACGGTTCAGGGGCTAATCGCCGGACAGGGTAAGTCCAACGACGGCACATTTACGGCGAGCCCAACTGACTATTACTATACTGGAGCTACTTACCCTTGGTCACTGAATGCTACATATTTGATCGGGTCCAGTTTTAACGGCACCTACTCATCAGGGGGGCTGTCGGAAACATTCACGGGCTCCGTAATCCCAAATTTCAGCTTCAACACCCCAGCGCTGCTATCCAACGTCACTGGCACTTGGACAGGCGCTCTATTGGATGGAGAGTCGGCAACGGCGATCTTCAATTCCAGCGGCAACTTTGCAGGCTTGACCACTTCAGGATGTGATTTCTCAGGGACGATGACTCCGGATGGTTCCAATGACAACTTCTTTGACGTGTCATTTAGCTTTGGCGGAAGCCCGTGTGCACAAGCGAATCAGACGATGTCGGGGATTGCAGTTGACTATTTGCTATCAGACAACGTTACCAACCAACTTGTGGTGGCGGTAGCCTCCGGCAATAATGGGACAACCTTTATCGCTAATTAATAATTGCAGCCGGATGGTGACTTATGCTCCGTCCGGAAATCTTAATGTAGTTCTGGGTAGCGAATCTGCTCCCGGAGGATTGGGCCGGGTGTCACTCGGGGGAAGGGCACATCGGCCCATTCTTGATAGCGGTTCCGATGACACCTAGGCTCCATCGAGCAGGCAGATGTGCGGCAGCTTTGTGAAAGGCTGGCGTCTGGATGAGAAAGTCGCCGAAGCACAGAACAATCCAGAACTCGACCCCTTGGCTCCGACAGGCGGTGTGGGCGGATTGATGTTGCCAATTGTGCGGGGATGTAGGAAAGGGCTGGGTTACCGCCGGAAAGACCGTCAACGCCATCCGCCGCATCTTTTTAGCCGTCGTTGCCCGAATCCTGCGACAGCAAAAGCAGGGCTAACTACTCACCGAAGACTTTGCCTAGCTGACATGCCAATTCCTGTGTGACACCGTGGAGTCGCAATAGTTGGCCTTTCTGAAACTGAATCTCAGGATTTGCTAAGTCGGCTTGAACGTGTTTGCAAAGTTGATAGGCAACGCGGACACGCTCTCCTGCCAGCACCGTGAGCACAGCGTTCGGGTCAGTTTCGGCCGTTTTTGAATTAGCGTATTGCTCCAGTCCCCATGCGGTGTTGCGAACCCGATTCACAGCATCCCGAAAATCGCTGAGGATACGCGGATCGAGTTCTTTTTCTGACGCCAGCAAGTCCTGTATCTTCCGAAGTTCGTTCGTGACATTCTGAAGCCGGACGGAAATTGGTGCGTTGCCACCAGAAGAAGAACTCACGGCTTTCTCCAGTCGCCGAAATGGTGGTTGAGTCCGATCCGTTATTTGCCGGATTGCGGCATTTGCGTTTTCCGTTCCACAGGTTAGATCGTTTTCAGCCTTGAGCATTATCCCTAGTTCCCAACAAGTTCGCGCAACCGATGTCCCAGTTCTTGCGTAGTATCGTAGAGTCCGAGCAATTGACCGTCTCGCAAATGAATTTCAGGATTACCCAAGTCGGCCTCGACGAGCTTGCAAAGCTGACGGATCGTTCGGATGCGTTCTCCAGCTAGAATCGAGCCGGCAGGATTCGGCTCGTTTTCGTTGGCAATCACTTCGCTATACCGATGCACCGCCCAAGCAGTATGGCGAACTCGGTTTACGACATCCCGGAAGTCGCTGAGGACACGAGGGTCGAGGTCATTCACCAACATGAGCAAGTCTTCCAACTGGCGAAGCTCATTCGTGACACTTTGAATCGTCGTGGGAATATCCGGAACATAAGCAATGTTGGAAGCCATGGCTTTCCCCTCCGTTGCGTAGAATCGCTCAACGAAGGCGGCTTGACAAGACGGCAATTCTTCACCGAGGGAGTTGTACTAACGTTACCGGGTGCGGGGTTGGATGCGCAGCAACGGCCGTGACCAAATGTGTTCGGAAAGAGAAGCAGTGGATGGTTTTGAGTCCGCAAATCGAGCCTGTTCTGGCTGCTTGTTACGGTGCTGAGCTGCGGTGGCTGGTTCCTGCCGTTCGGCTGTGGCGTCAAATCACTTCCATAGGTTCTTCCCAATCCCTTTCCCGATGCGTATCGCAATTCGGCCGAATCTTTCAATTCTAAACATCTCTTAGCTGATCCTCGTCCATTTCGAAATAATGCCCCAGTTCGTGGATCACTGTTTGCCGAATTTGGTCACGGATTTCGGCATCGCTGGAACAGACCGCCTCGATGTTCTTCTGGCAAAGCACGACGTAGTCCGGCCCCGTCCGCAGGTCGAAAAAGCTCTTCTGTGTCGCTGGCACACCATGAAATAGACCGAGCAGAAGCCGTCGTCGCCCAGAGCGGGTAGACGGCCGGTTTGGCGGTACATCCTCTACAAGAACGGCAACATTGTGAATGCGGGTGCGGAACTCCTCCGGAAGCGAGTCGAGTACCTCCTCAACCACTTTGGTGAAGCGTTCGCGCTGCATTCTATCTTCCTTTACGAGCACAAATGAAACTAGGACAGCAGATGCCGTCCGACTGCGCCATGCGTCATGGGCTCCATACTGCCTGTCTCGCCTACTCTTTCTTAGTCTGCTCGCTCAAATAAAGCTCGCTCCCGATCTCCTTGATTAGGCTCAATTGCGTTTCCTGCCAATCAGCGTGCTCTTCCTCGTCCTGCAAAATTGATCGCAACAGTTGCGCGCTGCCATTGTCACCCTCAGCCCTCGCCAGTTTCACCGCATCGTTGTAAAGCTTCACCGCGCCAAGCTCAAGGCTCAGATCGTTCTCCAACTGTTGCTTCACAGCTTTTCCAACGTTTAATTGAATGGGCGCGGCCATGTTCGGGGCACCATCCAAAAACAGGATGCGCTCAATCAGCTTTTCAGCATGTTTCATCTCGACAATGGACAGTTTCCTGACGTATTTGGCAACCCTCTCGTATCCCCAGTTCTCGCACATCTCGGAGTGAAGAAAATACTGGTTGATGGCAGTGAGCTCTTCCTGCAAAGCCTCATTCAGTGCAGCAATTACCTTTTCGCTTCCCTTCATCGTTGTGAGCCTCCAGAAAGCTTCAATACTTGTGAAACAATTACTGCTAGGTTCCAAAACGTCCAAAACGTCTAAGACGCCTTCGCCGCCTTCTTCCGTGCAGCCCAACGACGCTTGGCGAGCAGAGACAGCCGCTTCTTTGTCGCTGCGGACATCGGCTTGTGGGCGGCTTTGTTGGTGACTGGTTTTGCCACCTGTTTGCGCCTAGCAGCCCACCGAGCCTTCATCATCTCGGAGATGCGCCTGCGACCAGCGGGAGTCAGTCCGCGTCTCTTGGACTGCTTCGGGGCGGCTTTGGCGGCGGGATTGGTTACCGTCACGGTTCCATCCAGTGATTCAAGGGCGGCGATGGCTTGGTTGAGGCGGGTAAGTTCGGCACGTAGGTCGGTAAGGATAATCTTTGTATCCATTTTTCTCCGTCAGCAACGCAGAGTGAAGTAACCATCAACATGGTCGATGCGCTGCTCTTGTGTTGCTACTCTTTCAACTTCAGCTTGCTCTTGTTTGCCTCAAGGAACTCGCGCAACTCCGGCGCTTTGTCCAAGAGGCGAATCCACTGCCCGTAGTACAGGGTGACCGGAAAACGGCCAAGTCCGTAAACACTCACGCCACCCTTATCGCTGACCTTAAAGCTCAGGACGGCAACACGCTGCTGCTTGGATTCGAGTTCCGCTAATCGGGCTTTTAATTCTTCGTAGGTTGGTTCGGGCATGCTGGTTACCTCCCAGTCGCGCTACCTATACCGAGTATTTCAGATTACGAAAATAGTACCAAATAGAAGCAACCTGATGTCACTCTTTGTTGCTATTTGCGCTGTCAAAAGCCCCGACCGGGGCGCGGCTGTGCGACCCTGTCCGCCCAGTGGGGGTCACCCGACCCACCTTTGCGGTTTCTACGACGCAGTTTTCGAACTTCGCACTCCTTCGCCTTCGAGGCTACCGCGCACAGCGTAATGAGATTCCGGAGGCGGAAAGCCAGCCTTGCTGAAAGTATTCCGGATCATTCGATTGGTGTCGAAATAGACTTGCCAGTAATGCTCGTTGGCGCAAAAAGGGCGAACAACCAATATCGGCCCCGCCAAGGTGAACTCGAAGACCTCGACCGTGGGAGCCGGGGCGGGAAGCACGTTCGCTATATGTGTTATCCCATCCTTCAGCAGTGCGATTGCCTGACTTGGATCAACATCATGCGAAAGTCCGACCGTCAGGTCCACACGGCGATGGTCATTGCGCGTGTAATTCTGGATTGTATCCCCGAAAACCTTCGCATTGCCGACGATTGCCACCACGTTTGCGGGAGTATTCAGAGTTGTGGTAAATAGCCCGATTGTCTCGACAGTACCAGTCACTCCTCCTACTTCAACATAGTCACCCGCCTTGAACGGTCGCAAAACCAACAAAAAGAATCCGGCGGCGAAATTTGCAAGCAAGCCGCTCCATGCCGCCCCGATTGCGAGGCCGACACCAACCAGCAGTGCCGCGAAGGATGCCGTCTCAACACCGAAGAAACCGAGCAAGGCCACGACGAGCACAACATTAAGCAGGATGCCAAGTGCTGACTGGATATAGGACACGAGCGTGCGGTCGAAACTCTGCCGATCAAGCGCTCGGCCCATCATTTTGAGGGCAAATCGGATTAACCCGCGCCCAACGAACCAAATAACGATTGCTCCCAGCACCTTGAGAGCAACTGCGGTCAGAAGAGCAAGCCCCGTTTGAATCGTTGTATTCATGCCAAACCTCCTTGGCAGGGAATGATACGCTCACACGACTGAAGGCTTCCACTGTTGTGGTGAACCGCCAAGACGAGGTTATCGATTCGGAACTGTGGAGATCGGACCGAAGCAAGGCGACATTCCGCCCCCACGACACCCTGTCGTGAGGTTCCGTTCCTCCGTAAACTCTGCGACAATTCCGTTAAGGTTCTCATGCGAAAAACCGTGCTGGTAATCACCATTGCTGTCCTCCTACCCAACCTCGGCTGGGGCTGGGGTCGTGAGGGACACCGAATCATTGCCACAGTCGCCGAAGACCACCTGAACGAGACCACGAAGGTCATGATCCAATCTCTGATCGGCAACAATCACCTGTACTCCATTGCCTCTTGGGCGGATGACGTTCGCAAAGAACGTCGGGACACTGCGCCTTGGCATTACGTGAATATTCCGCTCGGGAGCAGTTATAACGCCATCCGGGACTGTCCGCCGCCAAGGAGTTGCGTGGTTGAAAAACTTGCCGACTTTATAAAGGTGCTCACGGACGAGAAGGCGTCCCGAGAACAACGGGCAGAGGCGCTGAAATTCATCGTGCACTTCGTCGGGGACATTCATCAACCGATGCACGCCGCCAAAGATGTGGAAGGTGCAGGATGGCACCGAAACCCGCGTACCCGAAGATGCTATTTGGTGCACCGGAAACTGTGAGAACTGCAAGCTATGCTACGACTTGCCCAAGGTGGGTCGTGACGTGATCATTTCCAAGCATTGAGGCTGATGTCCGGTGGGAAAAGATGCCGGGAAGCCGGAACAATGGGCGAATGAATCAGTGCGGCTTGCTCAGGCAGCTTCCATCAGAGCCTCCTCCAGCAGGAAGATGTAAACATCATCGAGATTTCGAATGCCCAAATCGCTTTCGCCGAATCCGGCTGTCCGTAGTTCGTTGCGAACCAAAGTGGCAAAGCGAATGTGCTCTCTTGCTGCAATTATCGCCTTTCCCTGATGGCTGGGTTCCTTTTCAACCTCATCGTCATATAGGTGAAAAATCCAGCTATAGTGACCGTGCTCAGCAATGGTTCTGCGCAGGCGTTCCCTGTCCAGATCAGCAAACCAAGAGCGGAGATGTGCCGCCGCTGCCTTCTTCTTCTTCTTGGAATCAATCAAAGCAAAAATCTCTTTACATTCTTCGGGAGTGCGATAGTTGTAATTCATCAGGAATATTCCCGTAGGAACCAAGTTGTGCGGCGGTTCAGGTCGGAAATTGCGCTCTTTGCCGCCATCTCGTCGTCCATGCCGATGACAGCAAAGTCCCAACAAACATAAACTCTGTCCACCCGACCGTACGCTTCGAATTCCGACCGCAACCTCGTTTCGCTGATGGGAGGTGCAAGATTTCTAACGTAGATATTCGTCATTTCTCACCTTCAGTCGTAACGTCAGTGAGCTAACTTTTTGATGTGGTTGATTACGACCTTCATCTCAGCACCCCACGTGCTAGGAAGGCCACCCGTTTCGTATGCGCTGAACTCTATAACTTCTCGGTTAGTCAGGCAAGAGACAAATTGCGCTTTGTTCCCCTTTTGGGAACAGTGCGCCGGGGCTAAAATGATTGTCATGGCTCCGGCACGCTCTTTGCTGATTGTGGTGATAGTTGCAACGACCGCCATTCTTGCAGTTGCCACGAAGCTATTCACGTCAGTTTTCTGAGCAGCGACCGCTGCGGCCCCTACGACTGCAACCTGCACGGGGTCTGGGACACCAGCATGATTCTGCATGCCGGGTTGAAGCCGGGTGATTATGCCGAACGGCTCGAAGAACTGATCAAGTCCGAGCATCTGGCGGGGAAAGACGGCGGAACGCCGGAACAATGGGCGAACGAATCAGTCCGGCTGGCACGGGAGGCGTGGGTTCAGGATGGGGCGAATCTGGATGAGGGTTATTACAAGCGGGAAATCAAGGTCGTGGACAGGCAAATGGCATTGGCAGGGCTCAGACTGGCGAAGCTGTTGAACGAGACGATTGGAAGAATGACGCCGGGGGATTTCCGGTAGGGTTCCAATGAAGATACCTGCGGATCGAATCCCGCATTGTACTGTTGACAATCATGCCATCTGGCGGAGTATAGGGGCGTGCGCTACTGGTGGGTAAATCAGAACCAGACGTTCCGGCAGGAGATCACTGGCGGTTACCTGTGGTCTCCGAAACGGAATGCCAACAGTGCGCGAAACCCATTTTATGAATTTATGAGGGAGGTCGCTCCGGGCGACGTAGTGTTTTCTTTTGTTGACACTCGTATTGTTGCAATCGGCATCGTCACTTCGTACTGCTACGAGAGCCCCAAGCCCAGCGAATTCGGGGAAATCGGACTGAACTGGGAAGCAATTGGCTGGCGAGCGCAAGTGAATTTCACCCTCCTCCTGAATAAAATCCGCCCAAAAGACCACATCGATCTCTTGAGACACATGCTGCCGGAACGTTATTCTCCATTACAGGCTTCCGGCAACGGCATCCAGTCGGTGTATCTGACCGAAGTACCCGCGCTTTTGGCTGAAACGCTAGTTGGACTGATCGGTTCTGAAGCAGCAATGGCAGTGGCCCGAGTCGATGAGGTTAGCCTCCAAGCAGCGACTCAGGCGAACAACGCCGACGTGGAAATGTGGGAGCACCACATCGAAGCGACGATTGAATCTGATGCTCACATACCGGACACCGACCGCGAGGCATTGATCATCGCTCGAAGGGGACAAGGCTTGTTTAAGCAGCGGGTCATGCGAATTGAGCGTAGTTGTCGGATAACGGGCGTTACAAATGCCATTCACTTGCGAGCAAGTCACTGCAAACCTTGGCGTGATTGCAGCAGTAACGAGGAACGCCTTGACGGCGAAAACGGACTGCTATTGACTCCAACGATTGACCACTTGTTTGATCGCGGATTCATCAGCTTCGAGAATTCAGGCGAATTAATTGTCTCGCCCGTCGCTCATCAGCCTTCGTTAAGCCGCATGGGCGTGCCAACCGATAGAATTGTCAACGTAGGCGGCTTTACCGAAGGACAAAAGCACTTCCTGTCATACCATCGTGATTCTGTCTTGCTGCGGGTCGCACAGTAGCAGCGAATCTCAATAGAGCCGCTTCTCGGGAATCACCCCTCGCACCCCGCCCCTCGGGTCGGCGATGTCCCCCTTACGACGGGGAACGAGATGAATGTGAGCATGATTCACTGTCTGCCCAGCCATAGCGCCACAGTTGGAGCCAACGTTGAAGCCTGCCACGTTCTTGTCCCCGCTCCGAATCCTCCCTTGCAGCACACGCATTAACTGGTCGGCATCCAGTCTCTCCCCTTCGGTCATTGAGAACCAATCAGGGGTATGCCTCATCGGGATCACCAGCAAGTGCCCCGGAGTGACTGGGTACTTGTCCTCAATCGCAAACACCGATCCATTTTTCTCAATCGCCTTGGACATAACATCGGGCTGGCAAAAGACGCAATCCGGGTCGGCACTGGGGTGAGGCCATGATCTGAAATCAGTCTCGTCTTGATTCCGTTTCGAACGGTTGCACTTGCTGCACAGGGCTTGCAGATTCGCCAGTTCAGTCTTGCCGCCACGCGACCGAGGAATGATGTGGTCAACATCGAGGGGGCACTCTTTCGCAGAAATACCGCACAACTGGCATCTTCCACCATCGGCCTTTAGCACCAAAAACCGCAGGCTGTCGGGAATGGGATTGTCATCCAACAATCGGTAATCCCAAGTCCCGATACCGCGCTTTCTGACGAAGGACTGGAGCCTCTGTTCGCAGATCATTCGAATATGTGCTTTCTGTTCGAGCGTCAGGTTTCTCGTATTGAGCGACACAAGTTGACCGTCCGATGTCACTACCTCATGGCGTTTGAGAACCTTGAGCGGCATTTCCTTGATCCGCTTCTCGTAATACAGGAGTTGGCTTTCGTCCTGCGAGAGGAACACCTGTGCAAGTTGACGAATGGTCGCCACGCCGCCAGCATCGACCAGAGCCCTCACCAATAGCGGCTGGTAGACATGGCTCATTACCATTTTGCGTTCGAGGAAATCGATGAGTTCTTCGTAGGTCATGGGAACTTGCCTCACAGATCGCGCCTACGGGCACTTGCGTCGGCAAACAGGAATTGTAAGTAGCTCAAGTGGCGGATTTTACAACGGATAGCCGGACGAAGACAGCGGAAAACTTCAACAATAAGTTGGTCTTGGCGAGCCTTCGAGCGGCAACCGAAGCAATCTCGGCCGTGACATGGGAAAATGATCCCACGCATGAATGCCGCAACCCCTGAACGCCGACCCACAACGGAACAAATTTCCGGGCTGATCGAGCGCGTCACGTTCCACAGCGACGAGAGCGGGTTTTGCGTACTGCGCGTAAAAGTCAAAGGCCAGCGGGAAGAAGTCACGGTCGTCGGCTCGCTACCTTCCGTGACGGCAGGGGAATGGCTGGTTGCGGACGGCTGGTGGGTCAGGGACAAAGAACACGGACTGCAATTCAAAGCCAGCACCCTTGAAAACGGTGCCGCCAACCACGGTCGAAGGGATCGAGCGATACCTCGGCAGCGGCTTGGTCAAAGGCATCGGCCCGGTTCTGGCGAAGCAAGCTGGTTGAGAAGTTCGGAACGGATGTGCTGAGCGTAATCGAATACCGAAGCCCCGAGTTGCAAAGGGTTGACGGTATCGGCCCCAAGCGCCGGGAACGGATCAAACGGGCGTGGAACGAGGCGAAGCAAGTTCGCGAAATCATGCTGTTCCTGCACGGCCACGGGGTCAGCACCAGTCGAGCGGTACGAATCTTCAAAGCTTACGGTGAACAGGCGATTGAAAAGGTACGGAGCAATCCGTACATGCTGGCGAAGGACATCTACGGCATCGGCTTCGCCACCGCCGACCAAATTGCCCAGAAACTTGGGATTCCGAAGGACTCCATCAACCGCGCCACGGCGGGGATCGACCATGTGTTGCTGGAGGCGACCTCGGACGGACACTGTGCCCTGCCTATGGAAAAGCTCAAAGCAGCGGCGGTGAAGCTGCTGGAAGTACAGGAGTCCATCGTCGATCAGGCGCTTTCGCAGATGCTCACAGGCGGCTCCCTGCTGCTGGAGGAAATCGACGGCGAGCCGCTAATCTTTCTCCCCCATCTCAGGAAAGCGGAAGAGGGGATTGCAGCAAGAATCAAGCGATTGGCGGAAGGGCAACCGCTCTATCCACCGATTGACTTCGACAAAGCCGTCGCATGGTGCGAGCAGAAGACAGGCAAAACGCTCGCCCCAAGCCAGCGAGAGGCGTTGAAAACGGTTCTGGCGAACCGGGTCGTGATTATCACAGGCGGCCCCGGAGTAGGCAAGACCACCCTCGTGAACTCCATCCTGATGATCCTCAGTGCCAAGAAGGTGAAATGCCTCCTCTGTGCCCCAACCGGGCGAGCAGCGAAGAGGCTGGCAGAAACGACTGGCGTGGAAGCGAAGACCATTCATCGCCTGTTGGAAGTTGATCCCGGAACGGGTCGGTTCAGCAGGAACGAAGCCCATCCGCTTTCTTGTGGTCTGTTGGTCGTGGATGAGACTTCCATGGTGGATGTGCCGCTGATGCACTCTCTACTGAAGGCGGTGCCGAACCATGCTGGACTGATTCTGGTCGGCGACATAGACCAGCTTCCCTCGGTCGGGCCGGGCACGGTGCTTAACGACTTGATCGAAAGCGGTTTGGTGCCGACCGTCCGGCTCACGGAAGTGTTCCGGCAGGCGGCGGACAGCCAGATCATCACCGCAGCGCACCGGATTCGCCGGGGGCAGATGCCGGACACGCACGCAACAGAGCGGAATTCGGATTTCTACTTCACCGAGCGGGACGAGCCAGAGAATATCGTCGCCACACTCGTCAAGCTGGTGAAGGAACGAATCCCGCAACGCTTCGGGTTCGATCCCATCCGCGATGTTCAGGTTCTTTGCCCAATGAACCGAGGATCGCTCGGGGTGCGTGAACTCAATACGGCTCTTCAGCAGGCGTTGAATCCATCGCGGGCGGGAGAGATTGTGGTCGAGCGGTTCGGGTGGCGGTTCCAGATGCGCGACAGGGTCATCCAAACCGAGAATGATTACGACAAGGACGTTTTCAACGGCGACATCGGAACCATTGAGCGCATCGACCCCGTCGAGCATGAGGTCACGATCTGTTTCGATGAGCGACGGGTGAAGTACGATTTTGGCGAACTGGACGAGGTCTCGCTTGCCTATGCGGTCACCATCCACAAATCGCAGGGCTCGGAGTTTCCCGCTGTGGTGATCCCGCTGGCTACCCAGCATTACATGCTGCTGCAACGGAACCTTATTTATACGGGGATCACCAGAGGCAAGAAGTTGGTCATGCTGATCGGGCAGAAAAAAGCGTTGGGAATCGCCGTGCACAACGACCGACCGCAGCAGCGGTATTCGGGGCTGCTTGCCAGCCTGAGAAGCCACGGGCAAAGAGGAGTATCGTACGAGAGTTAGAAATCCCATGAGAATGTCCACCCAGAACGAACCACTGACGGACGCCGAACTCGACCGTCTCGGAGACTTCCTTAAGACTTGCAAGGGCGGCGAGTCCATGAATCTGGAAGAACTCGATGGATTCTTCGCCGCGCTCATCGCAGGCCCAGAGTCCGTGATGCCGAGCGAATACTACCCCGAGGTCTTTGGCGGCGAGATGTCGGACACTTGCGAGTTCGGCAGCCTCGACGAGGCGAACGAAATCTTAGGACTCATGATGCGGCATTGGAACACAATCGCCGCAACCCTGCATAAAGGTGAGGTCTACGTGCCACTCCTGCTGGAGGATGAGGACGGTCTCGCCCTCGGCAACGACTGGGCACGCGGATTTATGCGGGGCATGGACATGCGGCACGATGGCTGGGCGGAGTTGCTCGATGACGAGGAACAGGGCGGCTGTGTGATCCCGATGATGGCGCTCTACCACGAGCACGACGCATGACCCGGCAATGCGCCCGGAGCCAATCAGCCCGGAAAAGCGGGAAGAAATCATCGTGCACATGGCGGCGGGGCTCGTGGGAGCATATCGGTATTTCAGGGCGCATCGAGAAGCCCACGGGGGCACCGCCTTTACGCCTGAGCCTCGGCGCAGCACTTCCAAGGTTGGGCGGAATGATCCATGCCCGTGCGGCTCAGGGAAGAAGTACAAGCGTTGCTGCGGTGGGGCGGCGATAAATTGATTCCTGTTTCGTAAAATCATCTTCGTGAGTCGCTGGTTTAGCGAAAATCTAATAAGAAAAGGCCAGCGTTGCCGCCAGCCTCTCTTAGAAAACAAAACTCTCAGTGACTACTTTTTCGGCGGGGCGATGGCGTCCTTGACAGCCTTCGCCACATAAAACTTTGCCACGGTCTTCGCCTTGATCTGGATCGCTTCGCCAGTCTGCGGGTTGCGTCCCATGCGAGCCTTGCGCTGCACCTTCTTCAGGCGTCCCAGACCGGGCACCACGAACACCCCGTTCTTCTTGGCCTCTTTCACCGCCACGTCAGCCAGCGTGTCCAGAAAGGTCGCCGCCTGTTTGTTGGTGAGTTCGATCTTCCCGGCCATCAGTTTAACCAACTGCGTTTTCGTCATCGTTGCCATTAGCATAGTCCTCCTGTGGTTTCGGAACTGATTCTCCCTTGAAATATGACGTTCTCACGACGGATGGGGGTCGCGGCAATGGCATTCTGGGCGGGTTTCCTTAGCAGTAACGCCGCATCGCCGCGCCCAAAGCACTCGCGAGCACCACTTGCCCATGCCCCTGAGCATCCTTTGGGCGCAAAACGGAGCAATTCATTGTGTTTCGGCTGGACACCAGCCACTCCTATTATTGGGGAAATTCCCCCGGAACTAAGACTGCACCCGAACTCGGAGTCTTTGAATCTAATCATCCGAGTCCGGCTAGATGCGTCCACTGCTCCTACTCCTGCGTTTGCTTCCTCCTGCTGGTTTCTGCCTGCACCCATACCCCGCAGGCCACTCAGCAGACGCAGACGCCGCCAACACATTCGAAAGCCTCTTTTATTCTTGAGCAAACTACAGTTCAGCCGGGTTCCCGCGTGAATCTCGGCATCAAATTCGTGACCGACAGCGGGTGGCACATCTACTGGCGGAATCCCGGAGATTCGGGCGAGCCGCCGCGAATCCAGTGGAGGCTTCCGGCAGGGGTAACAGCCGAAACACTGCAATGGCCTGTACCAACACGCCTGAAGAATCCCGCAGGGACGGATTACGGGTATGAAGGAACGGTAATTCTGCTCACTGCTTTGCAAATTCCGTCCACAGCCCAGCCCGGTACCACTATTGAGGTAAGCGGCGACCTGCGTTGGCTGGTCTGCCATGACATCTGTATCCCGCAACGTTCGGATTTAAGAGTTCCTATCCGCATTGCCAACGCGACGAGCGTAGATGGCACTGCTCATCTACTGCTCCAGTCTGCCGCTGAACGTGTACCCAAGCCGTTGCCTTCCCGCTTTCATCCAACCGTGACAAGCTCGCCTGAGAGCCTCCGATTGACTTTAGCGTCCAGTGAGCCAATCAGGCAGGCTGAATTCTTCCCGAGCGAAGCAGAGCAGATTGATAATGGAGCACCACAGGTATTGGCGAGTAAAGGTGGCGTGTTCCGCCTGACCCTAAAGAAATCAGAAAATCTTCAACGAGACCCGCAACGCCTGAAGGGCGTCATTGTTATTAATGGGAGGGATGCGTACGAACTCGACGCGCCCGTTCAAACTCCGCGACACGGAAAGGGAGATAGCCATCGATGAAACAGAAAATCTCAGTAGCGTTCCTGTTTGTTCTCCTCGCTCTTCCGGTATTTGCTGCGCGTGTAGGGCAGCCTGCGCCTGCCTTTACCGCAACCGACAGCAACGGTCACCAGCATTCGCTAACCAACTACAAGGGAAAGTTCGTTGTTCTCGAATGGCACAATCAGGGATGCCCGTATGTCGGAAAACACTACGGCAGCGGCAACATGCAAAAACTCCAGAAATACTGGACGGGTAAGGGAGTGATTTGGCTGACGGTAATCTCCTCGGCTCCCGGTGAGCAAGGCTATGTAACGGCACCGCAGGAAAACGATTACGTAAAGAAGATGAATGCTGCCCCGACTGCGGTGCTGCTTGATCCGAAAGGCGAACTCGGCCATCTCTACGGGGCAAAGACCACTCCCCACATGTTTGTTATCAATCCTCAAGGTCAGCTCATCTACGATGGGGCAATTGATGACAAGCCGACGACGGATCAGTCCGATATTGCCGGGGCGACCAACTACGTGACGGCGGCACTTGAGCAGGCCGTAGTCGGCAAGCCCGTGGCCGTGGCGACAAGCCGCCCTTACGGTTGCTCAGTGAAGTACGCACAATGAGAATGTGGATGGTTGACCCAAGGCTGATGTGCAGGAAACATCTTCTTGGTGAACATGTCGAGTTGCACATGTTCGTTGGCTGTTTGGTGAGAAAGAAGACGCTCACTGGTTTCTTCCAAAAAGGTTTGCTGGAGGTTCATTCCGTTCGTAGTCGGCACCAAGCGTTGGTAAAGGAAATGCATCGACGCGGCATGCGACACAACAGTCCTCTGCAAAAGTTCCGCGCCTATAAGATGGGAAAGATCAATCGCAGGCAAAGTGGAAAAGAACTTGCTAGTCGCTGCCGGGATTGTTGCGAACTCATGGACAAAACCGAATGATTCGCGCACTTTGGCCAAGCCCTCGGCCGTAACCCGAATCCGGGAATATCGAGGGAAATTCCTGCCTTGCTCATTTTGGTTCCGTAACGAAAAATTTGCTCTTAATAGCAACGTGGCGCGGTGGCCTACGACCGCCGTCCTTCAACTCGCCGACTTCTTCGCCTGTTCAACCTCTCGCATTTGGGCGACGGGAACTCGCACCGTCCTGCCTACCACCGGGCGCACCCACGCCCACTTGCGGTCAGCCTTTACCAAATAGCCGAACCTCCAGAACCCTTTACTCTCATCGAAGTAATTCACAGCGACAACAGCATTCATAATGCGGCTCCTGATCCGGCAGCGCCGGAATGTGGAACTGCCTCCCACGGTATAGCCCATTTCACGCCGCGAGAAGTGTTTAGAAGGTGTATACCCGCGCTGCGAGGCTGCGAACTTTCAGAACCCAATCCCGGAGTTTCATTTCTGGTTTCCTCGATTGCTCACAGTCGTCGGCCACCGTCGATCAATCTCAGCCATGATTTCCTCCGCCCATCGGATCGAGTCGGAGATGGCGCAGATCGGTGGCAGGCACCCGAGCCCCGCCGTCGAACTGCGCCAGCTTCCGCGCTGCGAAAATGCTGGCGGCGATCAACAGAACTCGTTTGCGACCCTCGTCCATGGAGTTCGGCATCTGGAAACCCGCTGGTCAACCTCACGCAGACCGTGCGTTATGAACCAGAGCGGTCAACACCGATCCTCACGCCATCTGTCGTCAGGTTGCAAAGTGGAAGTCTATCACTTTCGCTTTTTGTTCGCCATAGAGAAAACGCACTGGCGCAAGGGGCAACAGGGGCTCTGGGTGGATGCGACCGCCGCCCAGAATGGACGGCAGGGTGGTGCAAAAAGCTCTATTTGAGTTCCGCACCCGTGAACCGTGGTCAGCTCCACGACCGTTCGGCTAGGCAGACTTCTTGCTATTTGGGCAGGTTGTGGCTACCATTTGGCTACCATTTCTGGCAAAATTCTAGTGGTTAAGTTTGCCAGTTTTGATGGTAAAACGGCACTGCCCAACTGGAACTCGTTGAAAAATCAGCGGATTGACCTGTGTTTATAGGCTGTGCGAAGAATCCCCCCCCTCTCCGCCAGACTTATTATCCATCTGAATCGCAAGGACTTAAGTCCTGTCGTCCAAATCTACTACTGAGTCACTGGGCGTGCGTCGCCTGCCTTTTAGTGCATGATTGGTGCACGTTCGAGTAGGCGCATGGCCGCAACCGCTTCTGGAGCAGCGACTTTGATGTAGCAGCGCTGTGCCATCGACACGTTGGCGTGTCGAAGAATGGCCTGAATCACCTTGTCTTGCACACCAAGCTTGTGCAGATTGGTGGCCAAGCCGCGGCGAAAAGCATGCCAACCGTACCAAGCGATGTTGGCCTTCTCCAGTATTGGTCGAATGACATCCCGAGCTAGCTTGTCCAAGCACATCGGCTTGTGCCGCGAGTTGGGAAACATCGGCCCGCTAACGTGCGGCAGTTGTGACAAGACACGCACGAGCAGATCGGCATATCCACGAAGGAAAGACTTCCGTTTCGATGCCGGTCAGCCGGATGATCTTTGCGCACTCGTCGATGATTATCGCTGTATTGCCATTTGCTCTCGGGCTGCCACTGATCAAAACCACCTTCATCGATTTCTCCGTTCTGAGACAGGATGTTAATGTCTGCCGATATATAGCGAAAGCCAGGCGTTGGGACCGAGCGTTGTTCCTGATCTCCTAATCGCAGGCGACGCTGACAGACGCAGTGGGAGATCCTTTGTGCAAATAACGAAGTATTATTATCTGCAGTGCTAGGCACGCAAGCGCCGCCAGCCCCAAACAGAGCATACTGGCCAGCTTCTCCATAAATAAGGCTACGATCACGAAGAAGGTGGCAGAGCTGAATGCCCCGGTTACCAGACCTTTCAACACCGCGATGGCCCTCGAGCTGCTCTTCATGTGATTGAACACCGCCAGAATGCTGGTGTAGACAGGAACCATCACGGCCAGCCCGCTGGCAATCGGACCGATGAGTGGAGCGACGGTGGTCAGCAGAAAGACCAGTACGGCGGCGGTGATCATCCGCCAAATCAGTTCGCAGTCGAAAAGCTGCTTCGCGCCGCCGGTACTTGTTGAAAATTGTGGAAAAGCCCAGAGCGTCGCCAGCAACACGCCGCAGGTGAGGAGAAAAGCCCATCCCGGACGCCTTAGCGGAACTTCAATGATGGCGGCGGAAATGACAAGGAACATCAGGGTTGCGATCAGCAGGCTGGCCACCCAGCCGCGCGATCGCGCCATCAGGGAATAAGTCAACGCGAAAGCAGCCAAGGCAACCAGCCCCTCCAAACATGCGACTGCGGTTCGCGCCGAGAACGCGGCGCCCTGCTCCAACGTGAGAAAAAACAACACCGGCCCGCCGGTCACCGGGAATCCCAGTAGGGCACCGGAGATGGCGGCTCCCCACTTACGTTCGGCCAGTGTCAGCAGGCAGATCAGCAGGGGCGGTATGAGAAATTTCAGCAGAAGCATTGTTCCATCTTAGCGGAAGCGTCACCGACTTCCGATTACCTAGTTTGGGGTTGGGGTCCTCCCTAGGAACGGCAAACCGCATCCGCGCCCCAGAGCACACAGGTACATGCCTCGTAAACACTCTTGCGGGCGGAAAATCGAAGTGCAACTGATGGCCAAAGACGGAATTGGACAGCAGCTGTTGAACAGCCCATGCCGCCCGGTCAGAAGATATCCTTCCAACCAACCCTCGCACTGGTGCTCGCTGAGCATCGAGTCCAGCACGCGGCCGGCGGGCGCGAGGAATTCATCGTTTTTTACTTCACGGGCGTCCCACTGACGGTTGGTGACTTCAAAGACCGCGCCCAACAGATTCGAGAGTGTCTCATCGGGACCGAAGACACGGAAATTACGCTGATCCTGATTCAGCTTGGCCACGTCACGCAGAAACTTACCCAGCACGAGCGTGTCTTGGCCGTCAACGGCACCGGGCGAAGGCACATTCACCGCGTGGACGTGGAAGTCCGGCATGCGCAGGTCACGCAGCAAAATGCCACCGTTGGCGTGGGGATTGGCGCCCATCCGCCGGTCGCCCTCCGGCGCCAGCTCGGCCAATTCCGGCATGAGTCGCCCATTTTTATCAAACAGCTCCTCCGCCTTGTAGCTCTTCATCCAGCTTTCAAGCTGCTTGACATGATCGGGGTGTTCGGAATCCACCAGGAGCGGCACTTGGTGCGCTCGGAACGTGCCCTCCACTTGCAAGCCATCGACGACTTTCGGTCCCGTCCAGCCCTTGGGTGACCTCAGGACGATCATGGGCCACCGCTGTCGAGCGGCATCGTTCTTATTCCGTGCATTGCTTTGGATTTGCCGGATGTCCTCGATGACCTTTTCCATAATGCTGGCCATCAGTTGATGCATCTCTTTCGGCTCATCCCCTTCCACAAAGTAGGGCATCCAAACCACAGCCTCGTAGAAATTGCTCCAATTCCTCATGCTCGATACGGGCCAGGACGGTCGGGTTGCTGATCTTATAGCCGTTGAGGTGCAGGATTGGCAGCACGGCGCCGTCGGTAATTGGATTGAGAAACTTGTTGGACTGCCATGCGGTCGCCAAGGGACCAGTTTCCGCTTCGCCATCGCCGACGACGCAGGCGACGATCAGTTCGGGATTATCGAACTGCGTACAGCGTGCTTGAAAAATCGTTTTCACCGCGATCCGCGGGTGCCAACACTCATATTTCACCGGTGGAGGCGACTTCGCTATGGGCGACACTCTTCATGGAGCAGACAGTTCATAGCGTGTTGCCTCCCAATCCGCTTTGAAAAAGCGCTCAGGCGCTTAGGAGCCGGCTTGTAGCGTTCTTCTTGGTAGTTTGGATGGACATCGCCGCGCGGGCAGGCACAGGTCGCATGCGACTAGCACTAGTTCGCACGAACGCCCGCATATAAGACTGCGCCACCTGATCCCAGACCATGTGGCGTGCATAGAGGTAAGCACGTTTGCGCATGGCATGACGGGATGCTTCATTGTCCAAAAGTTCAATCGCTGCACTTGCGATCGCATTTGAGTCATTGAACGGGACTAGAACCCTTGCCGAAATGATCGGCACAACACGTTCGCGGGTCAGTTTCTTTCTGAATCGGTTCTGGGACTTGGGCTTTATCGCCTACAACGGCGGTGGAATGCACGTCCACAGTTCGCTGGTTAGCGTCGTGCTTCACGATTAGTGGCTGCGCCGTTCAGGCACTTGCTGGGTGGGTCTAATCCGAGAGTCGGCCGAGTTCGGCATGCGGGTGACCCGCATGCACCTTGGTTTCTGTGTAGCGGGAAACAAATGGACGCACAATTCATTCTGACGTGCACCCCGGCACTGATAAATGAGCAACCCCTAACTCACTCTAAGGCTGTTGGCTCGTGCCGTGGCACTTGGCTGCCTTGGCTGGTTCAGTGGCGGTCTGTCCCCTCACGCATGCATGCGGGGTGCTGAGAAGGAACCACGTAGTGAGGTCAGTTGAGCTTTGGACTGCGCAGAAGCGAGCCTCGCCAGCGGCCATTTTTTGCCTCTCCACGGTGTTTAATAATCCTGTTGGGAAAAAGGAGTCCGGCAGGTGCACTACTACAGGCGATGATGATCGTTGAGGTATGGGCATAGCGTTCATCTACTGTTCTTGATTACCAGTATGCCGTTTGCGGAAGGTGCTTGCTGAGCAAAATTGTACACAAGGAGTGGCGTTTATTCGTTTCAATAGCCGTTAAGTGTTCGGCATCCAGACATGCGATGTCGAAGCAACTTTATTTCAGCGATGATCTTCTCGGTATCCACCGTTTGAACTCCAGATACCCAGCGCAATGGTCAGGTTCCGAAAACGATTTTGCCTTGCTGCGCCCGTAAATTACAACGGGGGTACTGGATGCCGGAATTTGGTCTGCGATTGCGTGCTCACGCCAGCGAGGTACTCAGAGTGAGCGATATTGAGCAGACATGAAATCAAGTCTTCGTTAACGTCGGTATTGGACTTGAAATGACAGCAGCAAACGAAGAGATGAAACAGCCGAAGATTCTGGTGGTAGACGATAACGAGGCGGTGCGTACATCGCTAAGGGCAGTGTTGGAAGCCAACAACTTTCTGATTACCACAGCAACAAACGTGAACAATGCTCTACATTTAAGCGCTCACGAATCTTTTGACGTGCTGCTCAGCGACTTGCACATGCCGGGGCCGGGTGGCGCAGTTAGCACGATCACAGGATAAGCAGGTGACCATGCCGCTTATGGTGGACCCCAATCGTTGGACAAAAATCGGCCCGACTTAAGGTGGATAGGCGGCGTTGAAAGCAGAAATCCCAAACCGAGATTTCGGCTAAACTGAGTTTACGCATCGGGGTGCCGAAACTGCATCACCGACTTTGGAGGATGCGGCGTGGAAGGGAGACTTGTTGCCTGCGGCGTCAGCGGCGGGGAGGCAGCACCTTGCCGGGGTTCATAATTCCGAGCGGATCGAGTGCCGCCTTGATCTGGCGCATCGTTTCCAGTTCCGCACCCCCTCGCCATTCATGCATCAGGTAGGACTTTAGGTGGCCGATTCCGTGCTCCGCGGAAAAGCTGCCGTCGAATTCTCGAACAACTTCGTTCACGGTATGCATCATGTCTTCACCTTGGCTCAGAAACGATACCGGATCGCCACCAACAGGCGGCAAAAGGGCGAGGTGGACGTTGCCGTCCCCTAGATGACCAAAAGAAACCGCCCGAATGCCTGGGAATCGCTGTTCACAAGCCGTTTTGACGAGCGTGATGAACTGCGGCACTTTGGATACTGGTACGGCGATATCATTCAGCACGGTTGCGCCCGCGCACTCGCGCTGGTGAGCTTCAGCCTGTTCTTCCCGCAACTTCCACAGAGCAGCCCGCTCGCTCGAACTCCCCGCCAGAACCGCGTCGAGCACGAGACCTTTATCCATGCCTTCCTCTAGGACTTCTTCAACTTTTTCCCGAAGTGCGAATATTTTGCGAGGCACCGGCCAACTCGAACAGGACGTAGTGGTCGTACCCTTGAGCAAAAGGCACTTGCGTATCTGGGAAGTGCTTCGACACGATGCGCACTCCTTCGCCAGATATGTACTCGAAGGCCTGAATGGAGTTCCACAGGTGCTGCCGAAACAAAACGAGGAGGTCCAGGGCCGACTGAACAGACGGCATCGCGCAAAACGCCACGACAAGGTCATTCGGCGGAGGAACCAGTTTTAGTACCGCCGCCGTGATGATGCCAAGCGTCCCTTCCGCTCCAACGAACAGCTGGCGAAGGCAGTATCCGGTGTTGTCCTTACGCAGATGCCGGAGTCCATTCCATATCTCGCCATCGGGTAATACGACCTCCAACCCAAGCACGAGATCTCGCGCATTCCCAAACCTAACAGTATTGTTTCCTCCTGCATTGGTCGACAAGACACCACCAATCTGCGCAGACATCTCCGAACTCATGGAAATCGGCAACATGCATTCGTGAGCAATGGCTGAGTCCTGTGCAGCCTTGAGCGTCACTCCGGCTTCGACTGTCATCGTCATGTCGATCGGATCGAGATCCCGAATCTTGTTCATCCGCGACAAAGAAAGCACGATTTCAGTGCCCGCCTCGCTGGGTATTGCGCCGCCCATCAGCCCGGTGTTGCCCCCCTGAGGCACAATCTGAAAATTCCTTTCGGAGCACAATCGAACAACCGCTGCCACCTCGTCCGTAGTGGCGGGACGCACGACAGCCGGTGTGCGTCCCTTACAGAGATGGCGCCAATCCTCGCAATAGCCGGCAACGTCCTGCGGGTCAAAGAGGCAGCCCTTCTCGCCGACTGCATCCAGCAGCGCCGAACGGAGTTCAGTCCAATTACCTGATGAGTGATGGGTTTCAGCCATGTGACTCCTGTGGATTCTAGTCCAGCAACCATGCTAGACAACCCCGTTGCTGCCGCGCATTCCGAAAGATAAGGCGATCATAGCATTCTGTTTCAAAGCGGTGCAGGGCCACTGTATGCGCCGGCGTTTTCGCTTTGAGCTGGCTGGGGCAGACCGAAACGGTTTTGTGTTGGCTCGGCAATCGTCTCCATCCTGTGACAAACGTCATACCTTTGTGTGATCAACCCGATTGGACCGCGTATCCCCCAGAGGCTATACTTTTTCCCAAACCTTAGTTTAAGGCTGTCCAAAAGAGAACTGGAACGCGACGCGGCACGAGCCACGCATTCCTATTCCGCCGGTGTTCCCAATGTGTGCTCGAACCGGAATACGATGGCAAACAGCTTGAGACCTGAGATAGTAGAGAGGCCGGAGGCAAGAGCATGGGTCAGGAAATTGTTCAACAGCTCATTAACGGGCTGGTCCTGGGCAGTACCTATGCGCTGATCGGCCTCGGGCTGACATTGATCTACGGCATTCTGGGTATCGTGAACTGGGCTCACGGCGAACTCTACATGCTGGGGGCTTTTGTCGGCTTGTTCCTTGTCGTCAGATTGCACTTGCCCTTTCTAATCGGACTCATTGGATCAATGTTCATCATGGCTCTATTCGGAATGGCGATGGAGCGGCTCGTATTCAGGCCCCTCAGGGGCGCGCATGAAATGAACATGGTCATCGGGACTCTGGGGATTTCGATATTTCTGATGAACGGTGCTATAGCCCTTTTCAGCCCGAATCCATTGCGCTTTCCAACCTACTTCTCGAATACCTATTTGTCCTTCCTGGGCCTATCGATCACGGTGCAACGGCTTCTGGTTTTCATAGTCACTGTCCTGCTGATGGTGATATTCAGTTACGTAATCAAACGGACCAGCTTAGGAAAAGCGATGCGGGCGTGTGCGCAAAATCTGAATGCAGCCCGGCTGATTGGCATCGATGTCAATAGAACCTTTCGCCTGACTTGCGCAATTGGTGCTGCTTTGGCGGCCGCGGCTGGTACTCTCGTGGGGCCCATATTTCTCGTGTCGCCCGCCATGGGCTTAATGGTTATCGCAAAAGTATTCGCTGTTGTTATCCTCGGCGGAATGGGCAATGTTGCGGGTGCGATTTGGGCGGCTTTCATTCTGGGTTTGACAGAGAGTATGACCGCTGGCTTCCTGTCGTCCGATTACAAGGATGTGGTGACGTTTCTAATCCTTATTATTGTTCTGGCATTCAAGCCAGAGGGCCTGTTCGGACGCAATCAATTGGAAAAGGTGTAGGTAAGTGCACAGGCCTTCGTCTAAGCAGCTCTCAATATCGGCAACTGTTCTACTGGCGTTGATATTCCCGCAATTGGGTCTCAAGTCGTATTACCTGCATATCGCCATCCTCGCACTCATCAACATTCTTCTGTCCTTGGGGCTCAACGTTATCGCCGGCTATGCAGGGCAACTTTCGCTGGCTCAGGCGGCATTCTTCGGCATTGGCAGCTATACGTCCGCACTTTTAATGCTCAACTTTGGGCTGACATTCTGGCTGGCGGCAGTAGCGGGCATTTTGTCGGCCATGCTGGTCGCCGTGGTTTTTGGTCTGCCGACGCTTCGCTTGAAGGGGCCATATTTCGTCATCGCCACGCTGGGATTCGGCGAGATTGTGCGACTGATTCTGTTGAATTGGGACAGAGTCACGCGGGGACCGAACGGCTTGATCGGCATTCCATCGCCCAGCCCAATAACGTTGGGCGTGACTATACTGAGATTCGACAGCAAGATCAGCATGTATTACCTGATCCTGATAATCCTGCTTGTCGTGCTGGTGCTCTATCGAAATTTCGTCCACTCCAAAATTAATCGTGCTCTTCGTGCTATCCACGACGATCAGATCGCGGCCGAAGTCATGGGCATCAACTTGACATTTTACAAAATCGTCGCCTTTGCGGCGGGAGCTGGACTGTCAGGCTTGGCCGGGGCTCTTTACGCCAGCTACATTCGTTTTATCAGTCCGGATTCCTTTACCATCGGAGAAGCGATCAATATTTTGATCATGATGGTACTCGGAGGCATGGGTACGATTGTTGGGCCGATCATTGGCGCGGTGGGTATCACTTATCTGCTGGAATCAATGCGTTTTTTTAAAGACTATCGGCTGGTCATTTATGGACTGATGATGTTCGTAATGATCCTATACATGCCAGGTGGGTTGGTGGGCGCCGTGAATTCCGCACGGGAGCGCCTGACCACGGGGTGGACCAACCGGAAACAGGGGCTAGCTAAGCCACTCCCGACCAGGAAGGACCTATAGTGTTGTTGTCTTGCGAGAATCTCGTCATCCGTTTCGGCGGCCTTGTCGCCATCAATGATGTTGATTTGACGGTCAGCAAGGGCGAGATACTCGGTCTTATCGGTCCGAATGGCTCGGGCAAAACAACCCTCTTCAATATGATTACCGGCATCTACAAGCCGGCCTCCGGTAAAATCCAGTTGGATGGGCAAGATATTACCGGGAAAAGGCCGGACGTCGTGACTCGCTGCGGCATCGCTCGCACGTTTCAGAATATTCGCTTGTTCCCCAGCATGACGGTGTGGGAAAACGTGATGGTGGGGAGGCATTGCCGCCTGCGCGAATCCATACTGGATGACATTTTTCATACACGCAGGAAGCGGCAGGAAGAGAAGAGAGCTGGGGAGTATCTGAACGAACTGCTGGGGATGTTTCGGCTCAGCCGATACAGGGAAGAAAAGGCGAAAAATCTGTCGTATGGGTTGCAGCGGGAATTGGAGATCGTGCGGGCCTTGGCCACGGAACCGCAACTCGTCCTGCTTGATGAACCGGCAGCAGGCATGAATCCGCAAGAAACGGCGGAACTGATGCGGTTGATCCGCCAGGTGCGTGACCTTGGGTTCACGGTCCTGCTGGTGGAGCACGATATGAAGCTGATCATGAGCATCTGCGATCGCATAGCAGTCTTGAATTACGGCCGCAAGATCGCCGAAGGAACTTCCTCTCAGGTGCAGGCAAACCCCGAGGTGGTCGAAGCCTATCTTGGCCGACGGGTGAACTGATTTGTTGCGCGCAAGTAATCTTACGGTTGAATACGGCCGCATACGAGCCCTGAAGGGCGTCGACTTCCACGTCAAAGAAGGGGAGATTGTCACGCTCATCGGCGCAAATGGCGCGGGCAAGACGACCACCGTGAAAGCCATCTCTGGCTTGGTGCCGATTGCCGGCGGCACAATTGCATTATCGGGTGCGGACATAACCGGTCGCGATCCGCGGCATATCGTCAAGGCTGGAGTGAGCCACTGCCCCGAGGGCAGACAGATATTTCCCAGGATGACAGTGCTGGAAAATCTGGAATTGGGCGCCTGCACGCGCAATGGGGAAAGCCTCGTCGAGGATTATGAACGGATCTACAGCTATTTTCCCTTACTCAAAGATCGGCTGAGGCAGTTTGCCGGCACATTATCCGGCGGGGAGCAGCAAATGTTGGCGATGGGCCGCGCCCTGATGTCGAGGCCACGGCTGTTGTTGTTGGATGAACCCTCGCTGGGGTTGGCACCGATGCTGGTCGATAAAATTTTCGAGATCATTCAGACGATCAATCGCCAAGGTGTCACCGTACTGTTGATCGAACAGAATGCGTTTCTGGCTTTGGAGATCGCGCAGCGAGGCTACGTTTTGGAAACTGGGCAGGTGACCTTGTCCGCTTCTGCGGCCGAGATGCTGGCGAGCGAGCACGTCAAGAAGGCTTATTTAGGCGAATAATTTTGGAGGGGCGATTAGATGACTAATTCTCATGGCAGTGCGAGGTGGACGGCTGTACTTGTGGTCCTGCTGATGGTAGCCGGGTTTGTCGCGACCGGATGTCAGGGGGGCGGCGGCAAGAAAGAATCTATTAAGTTCGGCGTGATTGGATCTTACACGGGACCTAACGCCAAGCCTGGCCAAAGCATGAAGCAAGGCGTGCAATTGGCCGTCGATGAGATCAACAAAGCCGGAGGCGTGGGCGGCCAGATGATCGAGCCAATCTTTGAGGATGATGCTTCGGTCCCCGCGCAATCAGTTTCGGCGACGGAAAAGCTTGTTACGAAGGATGAAGTGCGCTTCCTGATCGGTACTTTCAATAGCGCAACCACCCTGGCCGACATGAAGGTGATTGATCGCGAAAAGATTCCAATGCTGGTTCCGATCGCGGTTGCTATCGAAATTACCGAGTCGGGTAACAAGTGGGTGTTCCGCAACTCGGCGACGAACCCCATGCAAGCCGAACAACTGATGAATTACATCTACAACAACACCAAGAACCGCAAATTTGCCGTCATCCATGAAAATACCGACTACGGCAAAGGATTGGCTTCGGCGGTCACCAAGTACATCACGGAAAAAGGCGGGCAGGTTCACTGCCGAGTCCTACAGCATCGGCGATACGGACTTTTACGCTCAACTTACGAAGCTCAAGAACGCCAAACCCGATGCCATTATCATCGCCGGCAATCTGTCGGAAGGGTCGCAAATTACTCGGCAAGTCCAAGGAACTTGGGATCAAGTCTCAACTGTATGGATTCGGCGGTTTGTCGTCGTACGATTACAATAACCTCGCCGGTGGAGCAAACGAAGGATTGATCTGCACCAGCTATTTCGAGGTCACTTCTCCGAATCCCTTGGCGCAGCAATTTGTTAAGGGTTACAAGACGAAATACGGTGTTCCTCCGGATATGTTTGCCGCAGCGATTTATGAATCTGTGTACATCGCAAAGAACGCGATCGAAAAATCCGGAGCCGCCAAAGATTTAGCTGGCTTCCGCAGTGGTATGCGGGAAGCTCTGGCCGCGACAAAAGATCTTCCCGGCGTTCAGGGACAGACTACCTTTGACGCGAAAGGACAAGCCGCGAAGGAAGTCATGATTGTGCAGTGGCAAAAGGGAGAAAAGAAGATTCTGTATCCGGTGAACTAGGGTTCTCGGAGTGCCATTTCTGCGCGACCACCAACGGTAGGGAAGAATCCCGGCGCGACTTTTGCTGAGGCGCGACCGGGATTTCATTACATGTCCGGCACCAGCTTGGTCATGGCCTCAGTCAGTCGTTCCATACCTTCTTTGCAGTTCTCATACGAACAGGAGTACGCAAGACGTATGTGACGATTGCCACCGCGCCCAAACGCGCTTCCGTCGACGACGGCGATCCCTGCCTTTTCGAGCAAATAGTCAGCCAATTGCGCAGAAGTTATGCCGGGCACCGTTATCTTCGGAAAAACGTAGAAGGCGCCGCAAGGATTGTTCTCCAGTTCCAGGCCGGGTACAAGCTTCATTTGTTCCACGACAAGCATGCGCCGACGGCCGAACTCTTTCATCATCTCGCCTGTAGGAGCCTGACTCCCTGTGAGAGCGGCAATCGCTCCCATTTGTGCGAAGGAGCAAACCGAAAGCATTACGTTCTGCTGCGCTCTGACGGCTGCGCCAACTACTGATTCAGGGGCTGCGATGTACCCGATCCGCCATCCTGTCATGGCATACGTCTTCGACAAGGAACCACAGATAATGGTCCTCTCCCGCATTCCAGGGAAACTCGCCAGAGAATAGTGGACGCAGTCCTCGTAAACCATGTGGTCATAGGCTTCATCGGAGATGAGGATCAGATTGTGCTTCGTCGCAAACTGTGCGATCTTCCCCAGTTGCTCCCGGGTTAGAACGCTACCAGTGGGATTGTGCGGCGAATTGACGACCATCGCTCTGGTCCTTGGAGTGATCGATTTCTCGGCCGCTTCGAGATTGAACATGAAATTTTCTGCAGGAACTAGACTATTGGCGACCGGAACTCCACCCGTCAGATGCACTGCCCACGCGAAGCTCTCGAACGCGGGGTCGGGAATCAGAACCTCATCGCCTGGGTCGAGGATGCTCATAAAACTCAGATACAGAGCTTCCTGGCCTCCGGCAGTGGCTATGATCTCCTTTTCGGGATCATAACGGACACCCTTCTGCTTTGCGACTGCGTCAGCCAGCGCCTCGCGCAAAGCCGGCATTCCGACATTCGGCGCATAGTGAACAATGCCTTGGTCCAGCGCCTTCTTTGCAGCTTCCTTGATATGCGCTGGGGTATCGAAATCAGGGCGCCCAATGTCAAAATGGATCACCCTCACTCCCTTAGCCTCCATCGCATTCGCCTTTTCAACTGCCTTCCGAATACCCGCGAAAGGAACTTCCTCAATTTTCTTGCTGGTCATAGCTGCATTGGTCATCATCAGTCCTTTCCGCAGTTACGCGGCAATAGCGAGGCATTTCTGCCCTGGTACTATTGGCGAATACTTGGTCAGATTTTTCCCTTTCAGCGTATCAGGAACTCGGCCAGTTCGCAGTGACTCGGGGCCTCTCTGGATTCATGCCACTGAGTGCGTACGACTGACAATGAAATGTAACTCGGCAATGTAACTCGGCACCACTCGCGATCATCGGAGCAGAGCTGAAATGGCGCGGCTGCCGATGAGAATTTTTCGCGAATAAACATATTCCTGAAAATCAGTTTACGGGTTCGGATCCCGCCTTCTTCAATAGGAGTGAGCGGTTTTTTTCTCTTGAGCGCGGCGCGATCTGCTATTGCCTCAGCAGAATTCGGGTTAATAGCTTTAAGAGGGATCGATGAATGCGGCCTGCGTAAGCGATTCGTTGGGTTATCCCGTTGCGGTTCCCAGTTCCTCAGGGTGGGTCTGGAGCAGCAGCACCAGTCGCGCTGGGGAGGCTTGGTTTCAACTTCGACAAGGAAAAGCGCGAGACTACCCGACTCAGATACCGTCTCGTGGCGTTGTGTGTGCGCAGTTCCCGGAAGATGGTTTGGCGCCAACGATGTTTCAGTTGTGACCAGCGAACATAAGCAGCGCCGCCATCACGCCTCGGGCGCGGCGGGATCTGCCGCCGCGCCCGGTCCGGCGCAATCCCACCCAATGGCAGTACACGCAATACTTCCACAGATGAATGCATATCGGGTTATCGCCAGCCCATCAGCTACATACACATGATCGCTCCTCGTCGTACAATTCATGCAAATCTGGAAGTATTGCTCGCGGAGGCCATGCCAACAGCCTGCCGGTGCGGAGACGGGTAATGACGGGAATCGAGACCCTGATACAGATGACAGAGGCTTCGCAACTCACCTTCGGTAGGCGGGTCGCCAAAGGCGACAGCCTGCTGTTTCTACGAGCTCTTCACTTGGCCGACCAGGAAGGTGGCACGACCCAGGCTGCGATCAGGCAAGATCTCGGCCTCACTCAGTCGGCGGCCAGCCGATTCGCTGCCTAGCCGAAAAGAAAAGGTCCTCAGGCTTCTCCGAGAAGGTGCAGCTCTAGGAATTGAAAAAGTTGTACGGCTCCTTGTGGCCCAATGTCACAGGACACTGAAGAAGGTATCACTTGTGGAGAAGCGTTATTATTTAGCAATCTGGGCGGAGGGCTCTTCACGGAGCACGCTCGAGCCTGCGCGAGAGTTCGAGAGTTTCAGAACCTCGGTGGAGCGATTAAGAAGATGAGCATCGCGCGAATGGAGTAGCGATCGGGTGTTTTATGGAACTCAGACAATTAAGATACTTTGTCTCGATCGTTGAGTGTGGGAGCCTGTCCAAGGCAGCCGACCTGCTCTACATCGCTCAGCCTTCGCTAAGCTTGCAAGTAAGAGAGATGGAGGCCGAATTAAAGACCCAACTTTTGTTCCGCAGCTCGTTGGGGGTAAAACCCACTGAAGCGGGAAAGACCTTATATACGCACGCGCGGGCAGTGCTGCGTCAAATGGAAGACATCAGCCAGCAAATCAAACATGGCGCCGGCAGCGAAGCGGGAGAGGTTGAAGTCGGGTTTCCAACCACTATCGCAGTGGTGTTGGCGCATCCGTTGTTCGGCCGTATTCGCTCCAAATTCCCCGGCATTCACCTGCACATACGTGAAACTTCGAGCGGATACCTCGCCGAGATGCTCGCCAATGGACGCTTGGACATGGCGGTGTTATTTCGGCACATGCCGACCCGCGGCGTTTCTGTTCAACCGCTGTTCGACGAGGATCTTTTCGTGTATGGCCGGTTGGGCTCGCGCAAAGGGCTACCCGACGATGTTTGTCCCATGCGGCAACTGGATAACGTTCCTATGGTGTTGCCGAGTAGTTTCCAGTCGATACGCCTGATCGTCGAGCGCACCTTTGCACGCGCGGGACTGCACCTGAATGTAGTGGCGGACATCGATTCGCTGCGCACGCGGATGCTGATTGCCGAAGAAGGCTCCGCCTGCACGATTCTGGCTGCTTCCAACGAGCTCATCCTGAAAAGGGAGAAAAACAGGCACCCGCCTTTCCGCCGGGTGGTCGAACCGGGCATGAGCCGTCCTATGAGCCTTTGCTGGCCAAACTCCCTCCCGCCCAATCCCGCAAGCGTCGCCGTGTACCGCTCAATCATTGAATTGGTGCGTGAGCTGGTCCATCATAACGCGGTCATGGGCGTCCACCTTCGGGACATCAATGCAAGCGAATACTCGCTGTAGTAAGCCTGGATATAGGTTCAGCCTATAGGTCCAGGGTCGATTTCTGTATTTCCGCCTCTCTCGCCGCTGCGATAAAGTCTGATCTCACTTTCAGGCCTGCACTGCAAAGAAGATAAAACGCCGTTCCTTTTCCGGCAGCTTTGAATCGGAGCCGAGTGTCGGCTCGTGGAAAGAACGGCAGACCAAGCCCGCTTGGGTTCAGGTAATTGGAGTCAAAGGTGTCTCTTAGCATGAAACGAGGGAGCCTCGAAGGACGCATCGCGGAATTCGTCGCCGAACTGCGATTCGAGGATTTGCCGCCAGCTGTCATTCTTGATGCCAAGTACAGGGTCTTGGACTGGTTGGGCAGCGCGCTTGTCGGCAGCAGATACAAGCCTTCCATGGTCGTCGCTAAGTTAGTTAAAGACGCTGGAGGTGCTCCTCAGGCGACCGTCTTGCTGGCCGGCATAAAGGTACCCTCGGCCCTGGCGGCCTTGGCGAACGGGATCTCAGGACACGTTGCAGAGTACGATGACGGCCATAGGCTGGCGATTGCGCATCCCGGCGCGGTTACTGTTCCGACATCGCTTGCCGTAGCGGAAAGCCTGGGCAGGTCTGGTAAGGAACTGCTGACGGCTGTTGTCGCCGGCTATGAAGTCCTGATCAGGCTAGGAACCGCGGTTAACCCATCTCATTACCAAGTGTGGCATACCACGGGTACCTGTGGCACCTTCGCTGCGGCTGCTTCCGCTGCCTGCCTGTTGAAGCTAGACTCCTCCCGGACGCAGATGTGCCTGGGTGTCGCCGGGACAATGGCCTGCGGCCTTCAGCAAACATTCGGGACCGATGCCAAGTCGCTTAATGCCGGACATGCCTGCCAAAGCGGGATACAGGCGGCATTATTGGCAATGGAAGGATTTACGGGGCCGGAAGATATCCTGCAGGGCCCGAAGGGCTTTCTTGCCGCAACCACTCCGCATTTCAATAGTGCGCCGCTGGACCACATAATGAGCGGCAGTTCTTGTCCACCAGCGCGTTTTACAAGGTGTACGCTTCCTGCGGACATACCAATTCCCCCCTGGATGCGGTGTTCTCGATTCTTCAGCGGCGCGAGTTGCCGTTGGCTTCGATCAAAACGGTAAGGATCGCAACCTACCGAACCGCGGTACAGTTGGCTGGCGAATTTAAGAACCAAAGCGAAGAAGAAGCTAAATTCTCGCTGCCCTATTGCGTTGCTGTCGCGCTTTTGTTCAAGCGAGTGACCTTAGATGAATTTTCTCCCGACAAGCTGGCGGACCCCGCCGTAATGGAGCTTGCACGCAAGATTCATGTTTCAGAAGACGCGGAGGCAACGGCGGCTTTCCCGCGTGAACGCCGGGCAAATGTTGTTTTCGAGCTGCACGACGGCCAGCTCATTGAGGAAAAAATACTATTTCCGCAAGACACGCCCAACTACAAGAGCCTGGAAAAAAAGTTCTTGTCGCTGGCGGAAATGGCCATCGATTCTCAGCGCGCGCGGCGGGTGAGGGACATGGTGCTCAATCTTGAACAGCATTCTCGTCTCGACGGCCTCATGGAAGCTGTGCGCACGGAGTCGAAGCCTGCATCCGTAGCCTCCGCGGGGTGAACGGCCTAAGAGGTATATGCCTGTGAAGCAGGCGTGCCGTTCAGTAAGTTTGGCGAATGAAGATAGAGGTATCGTGATGCGATTTAATCAGGAAAGGAACCAAAACAATGGCTTGCCACATGATAGATTCCATTCTGTTCAGAGATGCTTTCAGCACGGCGCAGATGAGGGACATCTGGGAAGACGCTTCGATCGTTCAGAACTGGCTCGACATTGAAGCGGCGCTGGCTGAGACCCAGGCAGAGTTAGGCATCATTCCCAAAGCAGTCGCCGAAGAGATCGCCAGGAAAGCCAAGGTCACCAATCTTGATCTCGATGTGATCAGGGCTGACGTCAACCGTGTCGGCCACTCGCTTGTTCCGACATTGCGTCAGTTGCAAAAAATATGCGACGGCAAGGCCGGCGAATACATCCACCTTGGCCCTACGACACAAGACATTATAGATACTGGCTACATGATGGCGGCGAAAAGAGCCTTCGCCCTGATTTATGACGACCTCTATGCAGTTGAGGGCTATCTACTCGATCTAGCCGAGAAGCACAAAGACACGATCATGGCGGGCAGAACGCATAGCCAGCAAGCGCTGCCTATCACGTTCGGCTACAAGGTGGCGATTTGGGCGAGCGAGGTTCACCGGCATCTTGAACGCATGAAAGAGTCCATGGCGAGAGATTTTGCCGGACAGCTCTCCGGCGCGGTCGGTACCCTGGCGGGCTTCGGGAAACACGCTTTTGAGTTGCAGGAAAAGGTTATGGCCAAGCTGGGGTTAATGACGCCTGATATCTGTTGGCAGGCCAGCCGCGACCGCGTGGTTTCCATTGTGAATGTCCTGGCTTTGATTGCCGGCACGCTCGGCAAGATCGGCAATGAGACGGTAACGCTCCAAAAAACGGAATTCTCGGAACTGGAAGAGCCCTGGGCGGAAGGCAATATCGGCAGCAGCACAATGCCGCACAAGAGGAATCCGAATGCTGGCGAGGGAATGTATTCACTGTCCAAGATTGTCAAAGCGAATCTGCTGATGATCCATGAGTCGCTGATTCAGGAACACGAGAGGGATGGAGCACACTGGAAGATCGAATGGATCGCCTTGCCTGAAGCCTTCATTCTAACGGGCGGCATATTGGCAAAAGCAAAGAAAGTACTGAAGGACCTGCGCGTCAACAGCGTGAGGATGGCGCAAAACCTGAATGCGTTGAAGGGACTACTTTTGTCCGAGCCGGTGATGCTGCACTTGGGAGAGAAGATCGGCAAGCAGACAGCTCATCAAGTGGTCTACGAGGTGGCGATGAAGACCTTCGAGCAAGAAGGCTCGTTCAAGGAGTTTCTGTTGAAAGATCCCAGGGTCAACCAGCATGTCACTGCGGAGGAATTGGATTGTCTGTTAGATCCCCAGGCCTACACAGGCTATAGCCGCGAAATTACGGAGCGTGTGGTGGGGAAAGCGAGGCGAGCTCGTGCCGCAACCGCTCATTAGAGGGTTTCTAGAAACCAGTCTCTTTGAACTGTGACATACATACACCGCGACGCGCACGCAGCGGTTTGAGTTTCGCACGGTGGAGATAGTCGAGATGGCGAGTTTTGAATACAACTATTGCCGGCAGCAGCATTCGTTGCAGTTCGATGACGTGCTTTCGGTGGAAGTAGCCGTGCCCAGGAAATTGCCGGTTCTAGCGGATTCGGAGCAGGCAATTGCGGCGGCAATGGCTGAGCCGATTGGCGCCCCGAAGCTGCGGCAAATAGTGGCCAAAGGCAAGAAGGTTGCCATTATTGTCACAGACATTACGCGCAAGATTCCGGGCGACCTGATGGTGAGGGCCATCCTGGAAGAACTCTCGCAGGCCGGTGTGAAGTATGAGGACATAACGATTCTTATCGCGACTGGCCTGCACCGGCCAAACACTCCGGCGGAAATTGTTAAGATGCTCGGCCCGGAGATACCCACGCGCATCGCAGTGATCAATCATGCGGCTAAAGATGATTCTGCTATAGCCAACCTGGGAAAGACAGCGCGCGGGATCCCCATGACATTGAACAAACTGGCGATGCAGGCAGACGTACGTATCGCCACGGGCGTGATCGAACCTCACAAGCTCGCAGGGTACAGCGGTGGTGTCAAGACGATGTCCGTTGGCATCGCCGGTTTTGCAACCATCGCACATACTCACGCCCGGGAGATGAACGAGCACCCCAGTACCAGATTAGGCGTCATCGAGGGAAACATCTTCCGCGAGTTTCTGAATGAAGTAGCTATGACCGCGGGCTTGGACTTCATCGTCAATGTTGTGCAGGACCCGGATGGAAAACTGGTGCGCGTAGTGGCCGGCCATCCTATCCTTGCATTCGAGGCGGGAGTAGAGATCGCCAAGGCGCAAGCCATGGTGGAGATCGCGCAGCCTGCGGACGTGGTGATCGCAATTCCTGGTTATCCGAAAGAACAAAATCTATACCAGGCATCCCGGGCAATGAACACGGTAATCTTCGGCCCCGCGCCCGTGCTGAACCAGGGCGGAGACATCATCGTCCCCGCCGTCTGTGATGACGGCTTCGGCGATGACGGTATATACGACGCGCTATCTTCCGTGGCGTCGCACAAGGACCTTCTGGCAAGCTTCCGGCGAGATGGGTTTCCTCCTGGAGGCGCGCCGGTCGCGTACAAGCTCGCCAAAATCATGGAAGTCGGCAGAGTCTGGTTCACCGATTGCGAAATCCCGGACGAAAAACTGCGGCAGATCCACTGCGAGACTGCGCCTTCGGTCCAGGATGCCGTCGACCGGATTGTGGCGCGGAAACAGGTCCGGAGCGTGCTGATCATGCCCCACGCAACTACGACTATTCCGGTCGTGCGGGCGTCTGGTTTGGGAGATCGCAAGGCGAAATCGAGCTTGGTCGAGATTCACTGATAGCTTGGTGTCACCGGAGAGCTAGCCGGTTGTCGTGAGAAATGAATCGCAAGGTACCGCTTATGTGAAAGGACCGAGACCAGGGAGGGAACAATGCTGGAACTTTGTCTAGCTGGAATCGGAACGGCAGGCGTTGGGTACGTACTGGTTAAGAAGTACAAGCCGCAAGGCGTTCTGATCGCCTGTGGCATTCTCTTTATGGTGAGCGCCATAATCCTGGGCAAAGGGCCACTGGTTCCGGCCAAGGAATCGTCGGGTCTTGTCTGGTTTGACATTTTGGCGGTGATGAAACATGAGTTCGCCAGAACCCTCCCGTTTCTTGGCTTGACCATCATGACGATTGGCGGATTTGTGCGCTACATGGAAAAGTGCGGCGCTAATGAGTCCCTGGTGGAGTTGGCCATGCGGCCGCTCAAGTTCGTGCGCTCACCGCTGCTGATCCTTATGTTGTGCTATGTCATCAGCCAGGTGGTTACTTTGTTCGTCCCAAGCCACGCGGGTATAGGCTTGCTGCTGATGCTTACCATGTATCCAGTACTGGTGCGGACAGGGTCTACTACCTTGACAGCGCTGGCGGTCATTGCGACCTCAAAGTTCACGGATTTGGGACCCCTGTCATCCAATGCGGTACTTGCGGCTCACACCGCCGGTATGGACCCGACCATTTACTTTGCCAGATATCAGCTTCCCGTAGGTATACCCGCCATCATAGCCGTCGGCATTGCGCACTACTTTATTCAGCCCTGGTGGGACAAGCGGGAAGGAGCAGCGGCGACGATTCCAAGCCCGGCAGCAACCGAGTCGACCCATACAAGGCCGTCGGCAATCTATGCTGTCCTGCCCGCGTTGCCGCTTGTACTGGTGATCATCTTCAGTCCGCTGGTGGGGAGCCACATCAAGTTGGACGCGATTATGGCGGTGCTGTTCTGCACCATTATCACTATGGTGTTTGAACTTATTCGCTTGCGCAGTCCCCGCGCGGTAGTGGACAACCTGATGGTTTTCTTTGAGGGCATGGGCAAGCAATTTACGCTCGTGGTTTCCTTGATCATAGCGGCGGAGATTTTCGGCGCGGGCCTGGTAAAGATCGGCGCCATCGACACACTCATCAGCTCTGCCCAATCAGCGGGGTGGGGACTGAGAGCAATGGTCTTTGCCATAAGTGCGATCATGATTGGTTGTTCATTTGTGATGGGCTCGGGGAACGCTTCGTTTTTTTCGTTCGCCAGCCTAGCCCCGAAGATCGCAACCTACCTGCATGTAGCACCGGTGATCATCTTGCTTCCTATGGAAATCACGTCAGGATTTGGGCGCTGCATGTCGCCGATCACCCCAGCTATTGTTGCGATAGCCGGAATCGCGGGCGCATCGCCGATTCAAGTAGCGAAGCGATGCGTCATCCCTGTGGCGGCAGCCATTGTGGCCAACATGATTGCCACCTATTACTTCTTTTTGTAGCGAGTTCGCCTTACCGCAATTTTAGGCGGATTGAGTAGCTATGGTAGTATAGTCCGAAAGCAGAGAGAGGATCGTTATGCCGATTGACGCGATTATCTTAAACGACGCGGATAACGTTGCTACCGCGGTGCAGGATCTTCAGCCTGGGCAAGAAGCCGTAATCAGGCGCAACCGGGAGCTATGCCGGCTAGTGGTGAACGAGGCCATTCCATACGGCCACAAGATTTCCGTACGGCGGATTAAGCGCGGCGATGACATTATCAAGTACGGCGAAGTGATCGGGCGTGCCACGGCTGACCTGGAAGTCGGTTGCCATGCTCATGTGCAGAACATTGAAAGCCTCCGCGGACGCGGGGACCTGGTCAAGGGAGCGTGAATATGGAGTTCATGGGATATCGACGCCAGGATGGAACGGTAGGGACGCGCAACTACGTGGGTGTCTTGTCATCTGTGGTATGTGTCAACGAAGTGGTGGAAGGCATCGTCCGGCAGGTGACCGGGACGGCCCGATTTACTCATCACCAGGGATGCTGCCAGACACCAACGGACATAAGACGGGTGAACCGCGCACTGATTGGACTGGGACGCAATCCCAACTTGCATTCCGTAATTTTGGTGAGCCTGGGGTGCGAAAGCACAGATCTTACAGAGGTCATTGAAGGCATTCGCGCAAGCGGCAAACGGGCTGAGCAGCTCATTGTGCAGGAGACTGGCGGAGCGGCCCGCACAACCGCGGAGGGAGTATTGCTGGCGCAGGAAATGGTGCGTGAGGCGTCGCTGCAGCAGCGCGAATCTTTCCCTATCAGCGAACTTGTTATGGGCATGAAATGCGGCAGTTCGGATACGACCTCCGGGCTGGTTCCGAATCCCGCGATTGGCGTGGCTTCCGATTTGTTGGTGGCCGCCGGTGGCACCTCGATTTTAGGCGAGGTGACAGAATTTATCGGCGCCGAGCACATTCTGGCGCGGCACGCCGCGAACAGGGAAGTAGCGCAAGGAATTTTCGATCTCGTAGCGCGCATGGAGAAGCGTGCCATGTCGGTAGGCGAGGACATTCGCGGGGGGCAGCCGACCGGAGGAAACATTAAGGGCGGACTTACCACGATCGAAGAGAAGTCGCTGGGCGCCATCGCCAAAGCGGGGACCTCGCCAATTCAAGCCGTCTACGAGTATGGAATGCGGCCAAAGGTAAGAGGTCTGGTCGTTATGGATTCTCCAGGCCGGGAGCCGGAGATCCTTACTGGCTTGGCCGCTGCCGGATGCAATGTCATCGCATTCGCTACTGGCAGAGGCGCCCCGCAGGGATTTCCCTTCGTGCCGGTCCTGAAAGTCACAGGAAGCCGAACCGCCGCCGAGAAGATGCGGGACCACATCGATATGAATCTGAGCGCGGTGATCGAGGGGGACGACACGATTCCAGACGCGGGCCGGAGAATCCTGGAAGAACTCGTGCAGATTGCTTCCGGCTCGATGACGAAGGCCGAGATTTCCGGTTATTGCAATTCCATGGACATTTACATGGTCGGCCCGGTCATATGAAGAGTTCTTCAAAACAAACGGGAGCTTCGGGAACTTTGTGGCGAACGCTGCGAGGAAACATCTCAGGAATGTCTAGACAAATCCCTATCGAATGATAGGTCGAACAACATTGAGAAAGGGGCGACAATGTCCTTGATTGCTGAACATGTATCGCGGGTAAAAGCGTCGGAAGTATCACTGGTTACCGCTAGGGCGTTGGAACTTGAACGACAGGGTAAAAGCGTCGTCCGGCTTTCGGCCGGCGAGCCGGACTTCCCTACTCCTGACCACATCAAGATGGCATGCATCAAGGCCCTGTGCGAGAACAAGACGAAGTACCCGCCGGTCATCGGCCTGCCCGAACTGCGGGAAGCGATTTGCCTGAAACTCAAGCGCGATAACCAGCTCGATTTTACGCCCAATCAAACTATCGTTTGCGCCGGCGCCAAGCAAGTGCTGTTCAACGCGCTAACTGCCACCTTGAATCCGGGTGACGAGGTAATCCTGGTGGCTCCCTACTGGATGACTTATGCGGGTATTGTTGAACTCAGCCGCGCAACTCCGGTGGTCGTCCCGACCAGGCACGAAAACGGATTCAAGCCCTCGCCAGCTGACTTGGAGAAAGCCATCACTCCAAAGACCCGCTGGGTGATGCTTAACAGTCCGGGCAATCCATCGGGCGCCGTCTTGAGCGCTGATGAACTCAAGGCCCTGGCCGAAGTCCTGCGCCGGCACCCGCAGGTCTGGATCCTGAGTGACGATATCTATGAATATCTCGTTTACGACGGCATGAAGTTCCAAAACATGCTGAACGTCGCCCCGGACCTCGCGGATCGTTTCCTGCTGGTCCACGGTCTTTCCAAGGCCTACAGCATGACGGGCTGGCGGGTCGGGTATGCTGCGGGTCCCGAACAACTGATCAAGGCGATGTTCAAGATCCAATCGCAATCAACCAGTGGCGCCAACCATATCAGCCAGTGGGCCTCGGTCACCGCCCTCACTGGGGACCACTCGTTCGTGGCGCGGAATCTTGCCGAGTACACGGAGCGCAGGAACCTGGTGGTCAGCATGGTGAGTCAGATCAGTGGGTTGAGTTGTCTGCCACCTCAAGGGGCCTTCTATGCTTTTATCTCTTGCAGCTCTTACATGGGCAAGAAGACACCGAGCGGAAAGACCGTCACAAGCGATGAAGGACTGGTCGACTATCTTCTGAACGATGCCGGCGTCGCAACGATCCCCGGCACTCCCTTCGGAATGGGGCCATATCTCCGGGTTTCTTTTGCCACGTCCAGGACAAACATCAAGACAGGTTTCGAGCGTATTAAGGATGCCCTGGGCTGTTTGCGCTGAAACGGGATTGGAACCGGATAAATTAAAACCGGAGCAAAGGACTTCAGTGTAGATGCTCAGCTCAACCGGGCTGAGTCAAGCATGGAGGCAAATACGAATGTCGAATGAAATCGTAGTCACGAAGAGCGATCTGGGTGCTTTTATAGCATCCGTGCTTGAAAAACTGGGTGTCCAGGCAAGCGACGCCAAAGTCGTATCCGATTGTCTGGTCTTTGCGCATCTGCGCGGCTTTGATACGCATGGCCTGCCGTGCCTCGCCGGCTATGTCGAGTGCCTCGAACAAGGCCGGATCAAGGCAAGGCCAAAAATAAAAATAGAGAAGCCGGTGCCCTGGTCTGTGCGTCTGGATGCTGACAACGGTCTGGGCCAGATTGCGGCGCACTGCGCTATGCAGTCGGCGCTCGAATGCGCCGACCAGTTCGGTATAGGCGCAGCGGCAGTGCGGTCCAGCAACCACTTCGGATCAGCCTGCTGTTATTCCATGATGGCAATCCCCAAGGATTGCATTGGCATTGTGACCTCCAATGCCGCCGCCGCCGCCGCACCCTATGGCGCATTGGAGACTTTCCTCGGAACCAATCCGCTATCAGTGGCGATACCTGCGAAGGATGCCCCTCCGTTTGTGATCGACATGGCTACGACGGAAGGCTCTAGGAAAAAAATACGCCAGGCGCTGGCCAAAGGTGTTCCGCTGCCTACGGGATGGGCGGTGGACCGCGAGGGCAATGCCACCACGGACCCCCAAGCCGCGCTGGAAGGCGTCATGCTTCCTTTCGGAGGCATGAAAGGCTCGGCCGTTACCCTTCTGCTCGATATTCTTTCCGGAGTGCTCACTGGAGCCGAGTTCGGCGGCCGGGTACTAAGTGTTTTGACGAATCAGGAGCGGCAATCGGGCAATGGCAATTTCATGCTTGCGCTCAAAGTGGCCTCTTTCATGCCCGTAGCTGAATTCAAGGCCCGCATGGACGAGGAGCTCGCGCGGGTGCGCGCCTTAAAGCCCGCCCCAGGCGTCCGCGAAGTCATATACCCCGGCTACAAGGAACACTTTGTGGAGGCGCAGAGAACCGAGCATGGCATTCCCTTGCCCGCCAGCGTTGTAGAAGAGGCGAAGTCGATCGGGGCGAGGCACGGTGTTTCCTTCCCGGTTGGATGAAGTCAAACGGCTAGCCCCGTGTGGCCACCATAAGTATCCGGCGCCGGTTTTCGCGTTTTGAAATGGGTTAGACGGTGCGCGGGGCACGTGAAAAATGGCAAAGGCTCCCGTTCACTGGAGGTGTCTTTATGTTGGGACTGATATGCGCTGGAGTCGTAACGGCTTGGGTCGTTTACATGATCATCAAGCAGTACAAGCCGCAACCGGTCCTGATATGCGCCGGTCTGTCTCTTATGTTCTGCGCGGTGATCTTCAAAATTAGCCCGATTTTGTCGCCGAAAGAGACTACAGGCCTGATTTGGCTCGATCCGATTGAAGTGATCAAGAACCTCATGAGCACCAGAACCGCGGGCCTCGGAATGATGCTCATGGCCATCGCCGGCTTTTCACGTTACATGGAGCACGTGGGAGCCAGCAAAGCCCTGTATGCAGTGGTGGCCAGCCCGCTCAAGTTTATACGATCGCCATACGTGTTGATCGCGATCGCGTTCTATGTAACGCAGGTGCTGGTGCTCTTCATTCCGAGCCACGCCGGACTCGGTCTGCTGCTGATGGTTACGATGTACCCAATCCTGATCCGCAAAGGTGTCAGCAAGCTTTCCGCCTTGGCCGTGATCGGCTGCTGCCAGTTCATCGATCATGGGCCCGGCTCCGGGAACGAGGTGCTGGCGGCGGTTACGAGCAACATCCATCCCGCGACTTACTTCGTCAAGTACCAGCTGCCCATCACCATTCCAATTATTCTCGTGGTGGGAATCTTGCACTCGTTCGTGCAACGGTGGTGGGACAAGCGCGAGAGCCCTCGCGCCAGAAGGGGAGCAGGAGCAGGAACTGAAGGAAGATACGAACCGTCCTCCGCTGATCTATGCCGTGCTCCCGGTCGTGCCGCTGGTGCTGATCCTTGGATTCAGTCCCATTTTCCATAGCAGGATCAAGATGGATGTCATTACGGCAATGATCCTCAGCACGCTGATCAGCATGCTATTCGAATATATCCGCTTGCGGGATGCGCGTGCCGTGCTGACAAGCTTCCAATTGTTCTTTGATGGCATGGGGAGACAGTTTGCGATTGTGGTATCGCTGATCGTCTGCGGAGAGGTTTTTGCCAACGGGCTCCTGAAGGTCGGCGCTGTCGATAGGTTGATCGCCGGGGCCCAGGCAGCGGGATTCGGCGTTAGAGCCATGATCCTCGCCATGAGCGCCATTTTGACATCCGCGGCGTTTCTTATGGGCTCGGGCAATGCTGCCTTCTTTTCTTTTGCTGCCCTGGCTCCGAAGGTGGCAACCCACCTTGGGGTTGAAACGGTGACGGTAATTCTCCCGATGCAAATCATGACAAGCTTTGGCCGTACCGTGTCGCCTATCACGGCGGCGATTGTGGCCATTTCGGGCATTGCCGGCGTGTCGCCATTTCAGGTGGTAAAACGAACGGCCATACCCATGGCTGTCGCCGCGGTAATCAACATTGCTATCGATTTTGCGGTGTTTGTTCACTAGGTTGCGGCCAGCAACGCCGTGGCACATCTGAATCGCGTTGCGTTGAGCGCTTTCTTCGGAAGGAGCAATTAAGTGAGACTTTTTGATACTGAGGTGTAATGTACGAGATAAAGGGAAAGAAGACTGAAAAGCATGTGCCCGAACGCCCGGCCCTAGTCGCGGTACTAAGCCGGAGCATTCGTCGTTGTTCTAAAAGATGCCTACTGTGATCCGCAACCCCAATCCGGAAGAATTTGGGGGAACAGAAATTGGGCTGGTGGCCGGCCTGTTCGGCTGCCTGAATTTGACGGTCAGACCGCCTGACTGTGGCACCACTGCTGCATCAACCAGTAGGCGATTTTCTTGGGCTGGGAGAGCAGAACGTGCCGGTGGTTGCTAACGGGAATGCGCTTTCTGATCAAGGAAAGAAAGACGCCTGGATGAACCCCTTCAACATTGAGGCCTTCCGCGCCGACCAAGCACTCGTCTTTCAATAGCAACCGCAAAAAGCCGTTGGGTTCTTCCTTCTCAATGGTTTGGTAAGCCGGGTCCGAGCCTTGATCGATAATCCCTATGCTGAACAGATTCTCTTCAAAGCAGCGCAGGTAATTTTGTTGAATCCAGCCCTTGTAATCCATACACGCTCCTGCCATGTGGGTTCCCGCCACCCTCCCCTGCAAAACCGCTTCGGGCAGGATAGGACAAGGTCCGTGGTGACCATCGAAAAAAGAAGGCGCCGCGGCGGCATCGCCGGCGGCATAAATGTCGGGAAATTCGGTTTCCATCCGCATCCCCACCTTCAGCCCTCCCTCGCCGGCCGACGTGCCGCCGATTTTGTTGGCGGCGACCCCCACGGCCATGACGAAGCGATCGACTGTGATCTTTTCCCCGGCTTTTAACGTCAACTCAAGCCGACTTGCTACCGGTTTGGCGGCGACCACAGCGTTGCCGGTGAGAACCGTCACCCCGTGCCGACGGAAGGCATCTTCCACCTTCGCCACAGCTTTGCGGCTGAAATACACTCGCAGCAAGGAGGAGCGGACGATTATGGTCACCGAGTGTCCGGCCAGGCAAAGCTTCTCCGCCAGTTCGACGGCTACAAGCCCGCCGCCCCAGATGGCGATCTCCTGCTTCTGGTCCAGAGCTTTGCAAAGCCGCTCACAATCGCCAACGGTCCTGAACGTGTACACCTGGTCGGAGCCGAGATTTTCCAACTCGAGGGTTGTGGGATGAGCCCCGGTAGCAATCAGCAGCTTGTGGTAAAACTCGCGCCCGCCATCCGAGTAAATAACTTCCTTGCTCTGCGGCGCGATTTCCGCAACTTCCTTCCCCAGCACCAGGGTCACATTTAGGCTCTGGAGAACGTTGCGCCCCTTGATGAACAGGTCGCCAGCCGCAAGCTCTTCACTGACTACGTACGGCAACGCTGCCGGTGAGTATGGCAACGTTTGTTCCCGCGTAACGATGGTGATTTCGGCTTTCTTATCCACTTCGCGGATAGCCTGTGCGGCGGCCAAGCCGGCAGGGCCCGCGCCCACGATCAAGTGTTTACAATTCTCCATCGTGTCCTCCTTACTCCCACACCAGTCGGTTCCGGTGTTGCCTCGGCCCCGGCAAAGCGGCCGCAATCATCCGGATGGACGCATGGGTGTTTGTACAGACTAGGCGCAGAACCCAATCTCGTAGGGGATCGCAATCAAGGCGCAATGGACCTTCATGATCAACCGCAACGCGCCAGCCACGCCCACCAGCGCGCTTACAGCGAAGGCCAACCAACCCCTCGGCCATTGATACGCCTCAGCCTCCTGCAACCATTGGGAAAAAGACCACGGTGTCCTCCGGGCAGAGAGGGGTTTCCAGTCCGTTCCGCAGTGTAACGTCCCGGCCGTTCACCAGAATGATGATCGAGCCGCTGAGGTGTCCCTCGTGGAAGACCTTTTTCTCGAAAGCGGCGCCGTACTCAGAGACAAGCTCGCTCGCGAGAGCGCGCACGGTCGGCGCCGCCTTGGTCCACTGTTGCTCTCCCCGGCCCGTAAGCGTCCGAATGTCGGCAAAATACTTTATGATCACGACTGCCAACCTCTGATTCAGGCCAGTTGCAGTTTCTGCAAGCAGTCCTTGGTCGGCACGCCCTTCTCATTCCAGCCGCGGAGCTTGTAGTACTCGGGAAGCATCTCGGGCACATGGCTCACCTGGCCTTTGGCTGGTCCGGCCTTGACCGGGCTTTTCAGCAGCCGCTCCGGCAACGTGTCGTCTGCGGCCGTCAGGCCCGCCCGCAGATTGAATAGCCGCTCAAGGTTCCAGATCCTTTCGCCCGCCTGGATGTACTCCTCGGTGCTGTAAGCAATGCCGGTCAGCGCGCTCAACATCTCGGCATAGTTGTCTCCGCCCATGCCGAAGGTGCCGAATATGCATCCGCCGGAAGCATCGATCGCCGCAGTCAGATCCTGGAAGAGCTTGGTCCACTGAGGCTTGTCCTTGGTTTCGTGCGGGTCGAGTTTGGCCCCGCAACCCAGGACTTCCACCGCGATGGTGTAGCCCTTCACATGGCAGCCGCCACGATTGCAGGTAGCGTACTCCAGGCCGATACCCTGAACACCACGCGGATCGTAAGCAGGGAGTTCCTGCTTCTTCACCGTCATGGCGAACTCCGGATGACCAAGCGACGCGGCAAAGCGATACGAGCCAAGGGCGAGTCGGTCGCCGATGCCCTCGCGCATGCCGATCTTGCGGGTCAACTCGACCAGCGCGTCGGGATTGCCGAAGCTCAGGTTCATCCCGTCCGCATCCTGCGGCTTGAGGATTCCGGCTTCATAAAGGTCCATGGCGCAGGCGACGGTAGCGCCAAGCGAAATGGGATCGAGGCCGAGTTCGTTGCAGAGCGAGTTGCTCTTGGCAATAGCGTCGAGATTATCGATGCCGCAGTCCGGCCCCATCGCCCAACTTGCCTCGTACTCGGGGCCTTCTCCTTCATTTGCGTACTTGGGGTCGGTAACGCGGGTCACGCGGCCGCAACTGATGACGCAGGAAAAACAGCCCTTCGGACGAACGAGAATCTTGGCCGAGAGCGACTCGCCGCCGACTTTGTCGGCAGTCGCGAACTGTGAGTCGCGGAAGTTGCGGGTCTGGCAACGCTCCCGTCTCGTTCATAACATTGATGAGAACGTCCGTTCCGTAGGCTTTCAGCCCCGCACCGCCGACCGGGTGCTCCTTGAGCAGTTTGCGCCCCTTTAGCACAGCCGCCTCGAAGCCCTTTGGATCGGCGACCTGAATCGGCTTGCTTCCCACTACGGCTATGGCCTTGAGATTTTTGGAGCCCATTACTGCGCCCACGCCCGAACGGCCGGCAGCGCGAAACATGTCATTCAAGATGGCGGCGAACAGCACCTGCTTTTCGCCAGCCGGACCAATGCAGGCAACCTTGGCCTCCTCGTCAGTCTGCTGGCGTACCGAATCGGTGGTATCAGGCACCAACTGTCCCCACATGGAAGACGCGTCGCGAATTTCGACCTGGTCATCCTTGATCCAGAGATATACCGGCTTGGCGGCTTTGCCCTCGATAATGAGAGCGTCGTAGCCAGCGTAATGCAGTTCCGGGCCAAAGCTACCGCCCGAATTAGAACCGGCTATGGCGCCAGTCAGCGGACTCTTGGTCACCACGTGATAGCGCCCGCCCGACGGGGCGAAGGTCCCTGAAAACGGTCCCGGCGCGAAAATCAATTTGTTCTCCGGCGAGAAGGGATCGATCTTAGGATCAACCTCGTCGATGTAGAGCTTGTCGCCCAAGCCGCGCGCACCGAGAAACAAGGTGGCGTCCTTGGGATTAGTCGCTTGCCTGGTGATCGTTTCCGTGCTCAAGTTCACGCGCAGAATTGTGCCGCTCCATCCGTACATGTCACACCCCCTCGGATGCGTTCTTGAACTTGCTCGCAAAGACTTTCATCCGCGAGCGGGTGGCGATGCTGTCTTCGACGAACTCCAGCGCCTGGTTGGGACAGAACTGAACGCACGCCGGATCGCCGTCGCAGAGGTCGCACTTGAGGATCGTTTCGGTGACACTGTCGTAGACGGCAGCGCCGAATGGGCAGGCCATGGTGCACATGCGGCAACCAATGCACTGTGCGCGCTTGTAGGCAACCAGGGTGGTTCCCTTGGCCCGGTTGAGTGCGCCCGTCGGGCAAACGTTCACGCAGGGCGCGGTGTCGCACTGCTGGCACATGGTGGGAACGGAAAATCCCTTCCGCTCCCATGAATAAACGTGAACACGGCTTGCGGCAGGCCGGAATTGTCCCTCGTGCCGGAAGCTGCAGGCGAGGCTACAATTCCGGCAACCCGTACACCGGTCCGGATGGATCATCAGTACATTTGCCATACTTACCCCATTTCGCAACCTGTTCGCTGGCCGCTCCCCTGAACTAACAGCACTAGTCGAGCGGGACGCTGACCAAGACTGACTACTGAGGGCTTTCGAAGACTCAAGCGCACCATAAACGGTGCAAACATGAAGCTATTTTCACTCTTGGCTTCGAATTGTACTGCTCAGGCGTGGCGTTGCAAGCAAAACCTGGAGTTCGCAAACATTTATTTCTACCCGCCGCTTCCCTGCCAAGGGCAGCCGGAGAGAAGTTCGCCACACTGAAAACCGCCGTTTTCGGCGAGGTCCTGTGCGCGTCATTGTCGAAAATCCAAACTGCCGGGAGGTCTCGGATTGCGGCTCTGAGATTCGACATTGTTCGGCGGAAAGCGCAAGACAAGTTTCTCCGTTGGTACGTGTGCTGGTTAGAGTTGCTGGCTTCTTTTCGTCGAAGACGATGTTTGACTCATCGCAGCCCCGCCAATTGCGCTAGCAGACCACCAAAATTGGAGTTGACAGTTAGCCAGGATTCCTGCCTAATAAACCCGCTCGGCTCCAAGTGATCTCTGCTGCGGAAGTCTCGCTGGAAGCGGGCGGCGGCAGGATCGACTGAAAATAACTTCGCTGGTCGGATGAGGCAAACATGCTGCTGGTGCAATTCAAGGACGATAAAGATTCCCGTCGCGTAGGTTCTCTCGATGCAGACGGTTCGGTGCGGCCGCTGCGTGATGTGGCGTCGACGTACGCGCTCGCACAGGAAGCAATCGCATCAAAACGAAAACTGCTGGATATGGCAATCGAGCGCTTGGAAAAACCGCAGTTCGACTGCGACCGATTGGCCGCCGAACAGCGTCTGTTGCCGCCGCTCGATCACCCCGATCCGGCCCATTGTTTCGTTACCGGCACGGGACTCACGCATCTTGGTAGCGCCGATGCGCGCGACTCGATGCACAAGAAGCTGAGCGGCGCCGTCGAGACACTAACCGACAGCATGAAGATGTTTCGAATGGGGCTGGAGGGCGGCAAGCCCGAGGGTGATCGGCCCGGCGTGCAGCCGGAGTGGTTCTACAAAGGAGACGGCTCGATTCTGCGCGGCAGCGGCGAGCCGCTGACGATGCCTGATTTCTCCGGCGACGGCGGCGAGGAGCCCGAGATTGCCGCGCTCTACGTCATAGGTCCGGAGGGTAAGCCCTACCGGCTCGGCTTCGCCCTGGGCAATGAGTTTTCCGATCACGTTCTTGAGCGGCAGAACTATCTCTGGCTGGCACACTCGAAGCTGCGGCAGTGCTCAGTCGGCCCGGCGGTACTGCTGGGAGAACTGCCGGCGCACGTTGAAGGCGTCTCGCGGGTAATGACGCGCGATGGCCGGGTGCGTTGGGAGAAGCCCTTCCTGAGTGGAGAGGCGAACATGTCGCACTGGATCGCCAACCTGGAACATCATCACTTCAAGTACATGATGTTCCGCCGTCCCGGGGATGTGCACGTTCATTTCTTCGGAACCGCAACCTTGAGCTTCTCGGATGGAGTGCGGGTCGAGCCCGGCGAAGTCTTCGAGATCGAGGCCTGCGGCTTCGGAAAGCCATTGCGCAATCCGCTGGGGGTCGAGCCCGCTCCGGATGCGCACGTCGCCGTGCTCTAGCCCTCCCGCATTTCTCTACCGGGACGAAGCCGAAGCGATGGGCATGGTTGCGGCCGCCGATGAGCCTGTACAGCGGCTGGCCGCAGACTTTGCCGATTCTACCGAGGGCAGATCAGCACCTTCAAGTTGTCGCCGCCCGCCCTCATCAGATCCATTCCCTTCTGCGCATCCTGCAGTTGGAAGCGATGAGTGATCACCTTTGCGAACTCCGGGTGCTTGGCGATCAGATTGACTGCGGCGACATAGTCTTCCCGGGTATAAACACGAATCCCGATCATCCCCAGTTCCGCGAAGTTGAGCCGCAGCAAGTCCACCGCCGGCGGCTTCTTGAAGATGCTTACGTTGACCACCTGGCCGCGGATCTTGCAGTACTTAATGGCGGCATCCATCGCCGCCTGCACTCCGGCCACTTCGTAGACGATGTCGAAGCCGTCCCCGTTGGTGACGCGCATGAGCATCTCAGGCTCGACTTCGCGCTTGGCCTCGAAGCCTAGCTCGCAGATCAGGTTGCGCCGGAAGTCGTTGGGCTCGATGACGATGACTCGGCGAGCGCCCGCGCATTTGGCGGTCAAGGCGACCAATACGCCAATCGGCCCTCCGCCGATCACCAGCACTATATCGCCGATTTTGAAGGCAGAGCGCCGGATGGCATGCACGGCAACCGCCACCGGTTCGACAATCGCCCCGTGTTCCAGGCTCATGCCGGCCGGCAATTTGACGAGCTGGCCAAGAGGAACTTTGGTGAACTCCGCGAATCCGCCATCGGTGTCGATGCCGGTCAGCCGCAGCTGTCGGCATACGTGGCTCTGCCCAGTCAGGCAGGGAGTACAACGATTGCAGGAGATGAGAGGGTTGACGGTCACCGGGTCGCCAACCGAGAACTCGCCGGTGTAACCGGGCGGCAACTCGGCGAGTCGGCCCGACAGCTCGTGTCCGATCACCAGAGGAGCTGTGGCGCGAGGATGCGCCCCGGAGTAGATGAACATATCCGTGCCGCAGATCCCGGCGAAAGCAATTTCAATCAAAGCGTCTCCGGCTCCGATCACCGGCTTGGGGATATCCTCGCAGCGAATCTGTTCTTTTGCCCAGTAGCGAACAACTTTCATCGGCTTCACCTCCTTGGGAACGCCGGTTGAAATACCCTTCAGCAGCCGAGATAGCCGCCATCGATCGGAATCACCGCGCCAGAGAGATAGTTCGAAGCCTCGGAGGCAAGAAACACCGCCACTCCCCTGAGATCCTCCGGCTTCCCCCAGCGGCCCGCCGGAATGCGCGCAAGAATCTTGCTATTGCGCACCGGGTCATTGATCAGCGCGACATTCATCGGCGTATCCATGTAACCGGGCGCAATGGCATTCACGTTGATACCCAGGCCGGCCCATTCATTGGAAAGCGCCTTGGTGAGTTGCGCGACCCCGCCCTTGCTGGCGGCATAGGCGGGAACGGTGAAGCCGCCGAAGAAGCTCAATGCCGATGCCACGTTGATGATCTTCCCTTTGCCTTGCTTGGCCATAATCCGGCCCGCTAACTGGCAAAGCCGAAAGACGGCCGTCAGGTTGACTTCGACAACATCGTCCCAGTCCTCGATCGTGAAGTCCAGACAAGGGTTTCGCCGCTGGATGCCGGCGCAATTCACGAGAATATCCAGAGCCCCGCCGAGCTTCCCAACCGCCTGCTCGAAGGCTGCCGTCAATTCTTCCCGCTTGCGCAGATTCGCCACCACGGCTTGCACGCGGGCACCATGCGCGCCAAGTTCACATGCGACCGAATTAACCTTGTCGACGACATCGATGATGACAACCTCGGCTCCGGCGTCATGCAGACCTTCCGCCATGCCACGACCCAACCCTTTGGCGGCGCCCGTAACAATTGCTTTCTTACCACTCAAATCAAAAAGATTCATGAGTTCCCTCACAGAAATATTTGCGCACCACAAGTCCTTATGCGCTTGGGTTGCCGGGATGCCACAACCGAACTTTCGCCTCGGCCTCATAAGACTTCCCCTGTGGATAGCTCACCAGTTCGAACTGCATCCCCCAGGGCGATAGAAAGTACACCCAACGCTGACCGGTGCTCGCGTTCCTGCTGAATGTTGGCTCGCCCAAAACCCGTACGCCTTGCTGCTTGAGATAGGCAACTGCTGCATCGATATCTTCCACATAGAACGCGAGGTGATGCCCTCCGATGTCGCTGTTGCGAGGCTGCTGCGTTTTCTGGTCGGGAGCCGAGTACTGGAAGATTTCGAAATTTGGCCCATGTTTGCATCGGAAAAACCGGAGCTGTTGCATCACGGTTCGTGGATGCACATTTAAGTGCGTCTCCATCCAGTCGTCTTCCGCCGAAAAGGGCCCAAGGGGGTAAATCATTTCACAGCCGATAACATCGACAAAGAACCGTGTCGCTTCCTCGAGATCCGGGACCGTAAAACCAATGTGTTCAGTGCCGAGCAAACCTGGCAATCCGGAATCACCCGCGCTTTTGTCTTTCATGTCTTCTCCTAAGGCCGTCGCACGGGTCGGCTTAACGCATTTGTATTCCGCCATTGACGTCGATCGTGCAACCGGTCACGTAACGGGCGTGATCGGAGGCCAAGAACGCGATTACATCGGCCACGTCTTCCGGTTCTCCCATACGTCCCAACGGTATCGCAATACCGCTGTAGTCGAGTTGGACGGTCATCGGTGTGCGAATGAGACCTGGTGCCACCGCGTTCACCCGAATTCCGAAAGCAGCATATTCTTTAGCCGTTCCTTTGGTCATGCAGATGACGGCGGCTTTGGAACAAGCGTAGGTGGCGGAGACAGCTTGACCGCCGGTCAGTCCCGCCATGGAGGACAAATTGACAATGCGTCCCGATTTACGCGCCTTCATATACGGAATGACAGCAGAGATGCAGTTCGCGGCACCGACCACGTTCACGTCATACACGCGGTGCCAATTGGCGGCGGTAATCTCGGCAAAAGGGGTCCTGTCCTGGCAAATACCAGCGTTGTTGACCAAGACGTCGATACGTGAATAGCGTTCGATCACGCACTCTATCGCGGCAGTGACCGCAGTGGGGTCGCTGACGTCCAACCGCAAGCCAAAGCCGGTAGCGTGCGGAAATGCGCTTACGAGCGCCGCCGTCTCGTTTGCCGTACCTTCGTTGAGGTCCGCGGCGATGACCACGGACGCGCCCTCGCGGGCGAATGTCACCGCAGTGGCGCGGCCAATGCCCTGTCCGGCACCTGTAATGAGGACAACCATCTCCGGGGTCAACATAGTGCGCTTGGTCTCCTGTCCGGTATTCTCTATAGGTTGCTAAGAAATGGCTTTCAGTTGAAGCGTAGCGTGCGGGCATTACCCGCCCAAATACGCCGCTTTGACCTTTGCATCAGCGCCCAACATTGCAGCTGTATCGCTCAATACTATATGACCGCTTTCCATTACATAGCCCCGATCGGCGATGGCTAAGGCCATATAAGCATTCTGCTCTACCAGCAACATGGTAATCCCGAGTTTGTTGATGGTCTTCAAAACGTCAAAAACTTGTTCCACCAAAACCGGTGATAATCCCAAGGAAGGTTCATCCAAAAGCAGGACACGAGGCCTGCCCATGAGCGCCCTGCCTATCGCCAACATTTGTTGTTCCCCGCCGCTCAGACTCCAGGCGAGCTGATTTGTTCTTTCTTTCAAACGCGGGAAAAGCTCATAGATCTTATCGAGATCCGCGTCCAGCTTGTCTGCCTTCTTGCGCCAGACCGTCGCACCAATTTCCAGATTCTCGAAAACGGTAAGTCCAGGAAAGATGCGCCGCCCTTCGGGGACATGACAAAGCCCCATGGCTACGATCTCCTCGGGGGCAAGTCGGGAAATATTCTGTCCCTGAAACTCAATGCTTCCGTGTTGTGGCCGTTCGAGCCCGGAAATTGACCGCAGCACCGTCGTTTTGCCCGCCCCGTTGGCACCAATGAGTGTAACGATTTCTCCCTGATTGACTTCAAGGCTGACGTGCTTCAGGGCTTGTACCTTGCCATAAAAGACATCGATCTCTGACACTTTAAGCATAGGCGCGCCGCTTTCCTAAATAGGCTTCAATGACCCCTTCATCTACCTGGATCTCAGCAGGAGTACCTTCGGCGACTTTCTTGCCAAAATTCAAAACCGTGATCCGATCTGATAAATTCATCACAAACCGCATGTTGTGCTCGATCAGCAGGATCGTGATGCCCTGTCCCACCAAACCGCGCACCAATTTGATCAGTTCGGCCGTTTCGGTAGCATTGAGTCCTGCTGCAGGCTCATCCAGAAGCAACATTTTCGGCTTCTGCGCCAACGCGCGGGCAATCTCCACAACTTTCTGTTGCCCGTAGGACAAATTACTGGCCTTGAAATTTGCCTTGTCTTGCAACCCGACCGTCCTTAAAAGGTCTAAACATTCTTCCTCTGCTTGCTTGTTCATTTTGCGAAAGCGCGGCGTATGGAAGATCGTTCCGATAACCCCATCGTTGATTCGACTGTACATACCGACTTGCACATTTTCCAGAACGGTAAGCGCTTTGAACAAGCGCACGTTTTGAAACGTGCGGCCCAGTCCAAGACGGGAAATCGATGACGAGACTTTTCCCTGGATCGGCACTCCGTCGAAGCGCAGGGTTCCTTCAGCCGGTTTGTAAAATCCGCTAATCACGTTGAGGACTGTCGTCTTACCTGCGCCATTCGGCCCGATCAGGGCGTGAATCGACCCTGGTATAACAGCCAGGTCCAACTTATCCACCGCCCGGAGTCCGCCAAAGACCACGCTGATACCTTCAATGGCCAGTAGAGCGTCCATTTAGTACACTCCGCCTTTATTCTTCGCCGAGAATTTAGAATTAGCCCACCACCCGGCGATCTTGCCGTCCGGGGCAAACAATCTCACTATTCCTTGCGGCATGAACAGCATAGCCAAACAAATTCCAATGCCGAACAATGCCATGTAATACTCTTCCAGAAACCGCAACAATTCCGGAATAAATGTCAGCAACACTGCGCCCACGATCGGTCCCCACACCGTACCTGCCCCGCCCACAAGGACCATGGTAAAAAAAATAATAGATTGATCGAATGAAAATGTATCCGGGCTGATATAGGAAGACATGTGAGCGTATAAGCTGCCGGCAAAACCGGCGAACAGAGCCGAAAGCGCGAAGGAGAATACCTTGGTAAAGGTCAGGTTTATACCGGAGGTACTGGCGGCAATTTCATCTTCACGAACCGCTTTGAATGAACGACCCAAATTAGAGTGTTCGATAGTCCAGGACAACAGGGCCGCTAGACAGGCAAACACGAGCGTGAAGTAATAGTACTGAGTCGGATTGGTAATCACCAACGGTCCAAGGGAGATCCCGGGAATATTTCCGATGCCTTGGGCTCCATGAGTAAACGCGGTCCAATTCTGCAGGATCATTTGCACAATGATCCCAAATCCGATCGTGCACATCGCCAAGTAGTGTCCGGAAAGCTTCAGCGCCGGTATTCCCAGCATAATCCCCACCACAGCCGCCACCAGGCCTGATAAAGGCAACGTTACCCAGAAGCTCATGTGACCATCTACAGCCAGCAGAGCAGAGGTATAGGCGCCGATGCCGAAAAATCCGGCCTGGGCAAAGGAGATATAGCCGGTATAGCCATAGATAAAATTGAGTCCGATGGCTACGATGATATAGATGAGAGCTAGGTTTGCCAGACCCATGTAGTAATTGTTGGGCATCAGCACTGGGATGGACAAGACCAGGACCGCCAAAAAAATCTTGGGAAATAATCGCAATACCTTTCTGTTCACAAGCCCTCCGCCGCCCTTACCCTAACCCTACCATGCCAAAAGCCCTGCGCGATGCCCAACAGTGAAGTCATCACACCTTGGTGGAGATCTTCTCCCCGAAAAGTCCCCGGGGCATAAATACGAGAATTAGAATTAGAATGACAAATGCAAATACATCCTTGTACAAAGAGGAGATATAAGTAGCGCAGAAAATCTCCAATACTCCCAGAAACAGACCGCCAACAATGGCGCCAGGTACGGATCCAAAACCGCCGATGATGCTGGCGGAAAAAGCCTTTAACCCAAGACTGCCTCCCATATCGGCGGAAACAAAGAAAATCGGTGCCAGAAGCACTCCGGCCGCAGCGGCCAATGCGGAACTGTAAATAAAGGTCAAAGTGATCATCCGCGACACCTTCACGCCCATCAAGGAAGCTGCTTCTTGATCTTGAGCGGTGGCTTGCATCTTTCGTCCCAGTGCCGTCTTGCCGAAGAAGAAGTACTGAAATATCACCAGACAGGTCGTAACACCCAGGATTACAAGATTCTGTGGATTAACGAATATGCTTCCAACCTGGACGGTCTTGTCCCCAAACGGTCCGGGGAAAAAGATTGGTTGGGGACCCCAAATAATCCGAGCAATGTTCTTCAGAAATAAACTAACCCCAATGGTGCTGACTACTACCGTAATGAATGGTTTTTTTCGTAGCGGATAGTAAGCCGCCTTCTGAAACACGTAGCCATAGCCCGCTAATAGCACAATAGATATGATATAGGCGGCTAGAAGCGGCAAATGCAGAGTTAACGTCAGCCATGCGGCCACGTAGGCGCCCAGCATTACATTCTCACCCTGAGCGAAATTCACAACATTGACGGCATTAGCAATAACAACAAATCCCAAGGCAACGAGAGCATAAATTGCCCCCATCGCTAAACCATTCAACAACAGTTGTATCATTGCCGGCGTCCCCTTTGGGATGTGGATTCTTGAACTTCGAAGGTATGAGGCATTATGGATGTTGCCGTCAACTCGTTGACGGCAACGCCCATAACGCCCCAACATGACCCGCGCCGATACGGTCAAGCAGATTGGGAGCCAAGAAGAAAACCCCAGCTACTCTTACTCGACAGTTACCGTCTGTATAACTTCCATAGGACCGGCCTTCTTAAGCTGCACGATTGCTACTTGGTGAGGACCGTTTCCATCCTTAAAGGTGAATTTATTCGCGATTCCGTTATAGTCCCTGATGGTAAGCATGGCTTTGCGAACGGCCTCCGGATCGGTGGAACCGGCCTTTTCTATAGCCATCTTGAGCATGTAAACGCCGTCGTAGTCAGCCGATGCGTGGAAATCAGGGTCGGCTTTGAACAACTCACGATACTTCTTGCACCACTCTTTGGCCTTGGGGTCCGGATTCTGCGTCGGGATGCCATCGACAACGGCATAGCTGCCATCTGTGGACTCTCCCGCCAACTGCAGGGTAGCCGGCATCGAGTAGCCAGGCGAACCAATGATGATCAAGTTCATTCCTAATTGTTTATTTTGACGCTGAAGCGTGGCCGACTGGGATGGATGGCCCCAATCGATAATTACTTCCGCGCCTTTCTTTTTGAGATTGGTCAACTGGCCGGACAAGTCTTTGTCACTGCTGTTATAGGATTCGATATGAACAACGGTGCCGCCGAACGCCTTTATCCCTTCGATGATGTTGTCGCGTCCGCCGGTCCCAAATTCATCGCTGTCGTGAATGACGCCGATTTTGGTTTTCTTGAGGGTTTGGATGGCGAACTTGGCCGCTGATCTTGCCGCGATACCATCATCCGGTCGCAGACGGAAAAACCAGGGATTATTGACCAGCAGTTTGGCGTTAGTTCCCTCCACAAAGAAGGGTATTTTCGCCTTATTTACAATAGCTGCCACCGCAAAGTTTTGTGTACTTAGGTCCGGGCCCATGATGGCAACTACTTTGTCTGCATCGATGAGTTTATTTACGGCGTTAACCGCGGCCGGATTGGTATTGGCGGAATCCTCTCTCACCAGTTCAATCTGCCGGCCCAAAATGCCGCCCGAAGCATTGATCTCGTCCACGGCCATCTTCACGCCGTTGGCAAGATATTGGCCAACAACCGTGTATTCCGTCGTTAGGGCGGTGGCTTGGCCAAGACGAATGGGGCCTTTATTTCCCGACGTTGAGGACTGCGCACATCCTGTCAGAGCCACCGAAAATGACAACAGCACCAGCATAGCTAGGATTACAGTTCCCTTGCTTTTCAACAGCCACCTCCTCCGCGTAGTTTTTCCGGAAGCTGCCAAGATGCAACAATCAAACGAAATAAGCAAGTCCAAAATGCGTCCTCAGCCCCGGACAGATCTAGGCTGGAAGCGCCAATTTGCCGCGAAGCGGCCCAAAATCATGGACGAATTCCCGGGAAAAGACTTTAGCTGGAATTCCCTGTTTGACCTGAAAACGGCACCCTTTGCGTCCATCTCGCCTGTTCGCGACATTATGGAACGATTTTTCGTCGGAGGACTTCTGGTGGTCCACTACATCCGCCATTCACCTGTAATTCGGGCGGTACTGCCTCGCCAACTCGGCAGCCGAGTGGCGACGCATCGGGGACATAAATTTGACGAAGGGGTCTATGTGCCCAGGCGGCTGCAAAGTATATAACCTAGCAAGGCGGTGGTATCATCCTCGACATGACGTCCATGTTCGGCGTTGTCCGCTACGCCATAGGGAGCTTGTTAATGCCGCCGCGGTGGCATTAACCTGTGGGCATTAACCTAAGGTGCTGGCCCTTTGACCAGGCCCGTAGAAATGAAATTTACGGTCTGACGACGTTCAGTCCGAATCACCTTAAGAACGGAGATTGCGAATCGTATGCGCACAAAAACAGCTAGAGAGACTGAATGCTTGCCGCTATCACCAGCATCTGCGTGGGTAGAATTACGGGTGAACGACCAGGACTGGGAAGAAGCAGATCCAGCTCTCCTCGATACGCTCCTCTGCCACATGCATCTAATCCGCGGATTTGAAGAGTGCGTACTGGAACTGGCAGCTGAGGGCCTGGTTCATGGGCCTGCCCACTCTAGCATCGGCCAAGAAGGTGCCGCCGCAGGCTCCATTGTCGGATTGACGGCGGCCGACCAGATAAACGGTTCGCACCGGGGCCACCACCAGTTTCTTTCCAAAGCATTGGGTTATGTTGCGCCGAATGGGCTCGACCCGCGCGTTCCTTTCGGGGCTGAACTCCAGAACCTGCTGCAGCGCACACTTGCCGAGATCCTCGGGTTAGCTCAGGGCTTCTGCAAAGGACGCGGCGGCTCCATGCACCTGCGATGGTCCGAAGCTGGAGCGCTAGGCACGAATGCCCTTGTGGGCGGCGGTGTGCCGCTTGCGGCCGGCGCGGCCTGGGCACACAAGCATGCCGGTAGCAATGCTGTGGCAGTCACCTATTTCGGCGACGGCGCGGTCAACATCGGTTCCGTGCTGGAAACCATGAACCTCGCGTCGGTCTGGAAATTGCCGCTTTGTTTTTTTATTGAGAACAATCACTATGCAGTATCGACGCCTGTCGAAGAGTCCACTGCCGAAACGCGTCTGTCTGCTCGAGGCCTGGCTTTCGGTATCCGCAGTTGGAAGGTCGACGGCATGAACCCGCTGGCGGTCTATCTGGCGATGCAGCAGGCGTTGGCGCATATGCGGGCGGGCAACGGGCCAACCATCGTGGAAGCCGATTGTTATCGCTTCTTCCACCAGAGCGGGCCTTTGCCGGGTAGCGCCTTCGGGTATCGGTCGAAAGAGGAAGAGCAGCAGTGGAGGGCGCGGGACCCTCTCGATTTGGTAGCGGCCAGAATGCAAGACCGCGGGCTCATCGACGCCACTCAGGTCCAGGCGCTGCGCGGGCAGGTGAAGGATGCCATGCAGCACGCGGTAGCCGAACTCACCGACATCGATCCATCCGCTCGGAAACGGCGCCTCCGTCCAGAGTTGTGGCCAAGTCCCGATTTTTGTGACATTGGTATCCGCAGCGATTTGGCTGAACTGAAGGACGCACGCACCGAAGAAGAGTCCACTTTCGCCGGCAAGCTTGCCAAGCGGAGGTTCATTGACGTGGTTGCCGAGACGATGGGGCGGCGCATGGAAACCGATGCCGCTATCGTGGTTCTCGGTGAGGACGTCCACTGGGTGCGGGGCGGGACCAATGGCGCAACTCGCGGACTTCGGGAGCGTTTTCCGAGCCGTGTCCTGGGAACTCCAATCAGTGAGAACGCATTTTCGGGGTTGGCCGGAGGCATGGCCGCAGACGGCAGATTCAAGCCGATTGTCGAGTTTATGTACCCGGACTTCATGTGGGTGGCTGCCGACCAGGTCTTCAACCAGATTGGCCGGCTTCGCCACATGTACGGCGGCGATATCGCAGTCCCGCTGGTGCTGCGCACCAAGGTCGCCATGGGAACCGGCTATGGGTCGCAGCATTCGATGGATCCGGTAGGCATCTTCGCAACCTCGCCGGGCTGGCGCATCGTCGCGCCATCCACGCCCTTCGACTATGTGGGCCTGATGAATACGGCGATTGCCTGCCAGGACCCGGTCCTCGTAGTCGAACACGTCGATTTATATCTGTCTGCGGGTATGGCGCCTGTTGACGATCTCGATTATCAGATCCCCGTGGGGAAGGCTGCGGTTCGCCGCGCGGGCAGCCAGGTAACGGTGTTGACCTATCTCTCGATGGTGGCCCATGCGCTTGAGGCTGTCGAGCAGACGGGAATCGATGCGGAGGTGATCGACCTGCGCTGGCTCGATAGGGCGAGCCTCGATTGGGACACCGTGGGCGCGAGTATTCGTAAGACGAACATTGTCATGATTGTCGAGCAGGGCGCCAAGGGCACGTCCTATGGTGGTTGGCTGGCAGACGAAATTCAGCGCCGCTTTTTCTTTTCGCTCGATCAGCCGGTTCAGCGAATTACGGGAGGCGAGGCGGCGCCGAGCATTTCGAAAGTACTGGAACGGGCCGCATGCGCCCGCACGGAGGAAGTTGCCGAAGGCTTGCGCCAGGTTATGCGCGACAAGGGGGCCCTTCGCTAGGACAGCAGCGCTACGCCTTTGGTCCTGGGTCAACCACCACATAGGTGGGGCGACCTTGGCGCGCCCAGTCCACCAGGTTCTGTGCCGCCTTTCGCCGCAACTCTGATTCCGCCTCATCGGAGTAGAAAGCCGCATGAGGCGAGAGGATAACCCGCGGGTGCTGGAGCAGCGGATCCCCCGCCGGCGGAGGTTCAACCGGCAAAACGTCAAGCGCCGCGCCTTCCAGGCGACCGGAATTCAAGGCATCGAGAAGATCGTCGATATTGACGACGGCGCCGCGCGAAGTATTGACCAGATGGCTCTCCGGCTTCATCAGCTTGAACAGGCTGGCATTCACTATGCCGCGGGTTTCCTGGGTTAGAGGCACGTGCAGAGAGATCGCATCGCTTTGACTGAAAAGCTGTTCCAGCGATACTCGCTCCACATAGGCCGGGAAATCGCCATCGATGATGTAAGGATCGCAGGCGATTACGCGCTTGAAGCAGTTGCGCGCAAGGTATGCCATGCGTTTGCCAATGCGGCCCAGACCGAGTATTCCCAAAGTCAACTTGCCGACGCGCCGTAGTTTTCCCGGCGAGTAAGCGCTCCATGTGCCTTGCCGTATGTCGCGGTCATACCGCGGAAGATGACGCAGCAACGAGAGCGTCATTGCCAGAGCGTGAGTGGCGACTTCTCCGATTCCGTAATCGGGCGAGTTTGCCACCCAGACGCCGTGATGCAGGGCGGCGGCGGAATCGATCGTGTCGGTTCCGACACCGTAGCGGCTGCAAATCCGAATTTCCGGTCGGGCGGTGAAAACCTTGGCGCCGACCGCGGCATATTGCACCAGCAATCCAAAGCAGCCCTCCGAGGCGGCGATTACATCCTGCTCGGTGCGGCACTGGCTGGTTGCGACTTCGATGCCAGCTTCCCGGTAGAGCTCCTGTTCAAGTTGCACGTCAGAGTATTCGTAGTCGGTAATGAGAACCTTGAGCTTCTTACCGCTCGATTCGTAGCCGTGATTCACCCTGGACTCCTTCCGTATTGTCTGGCGCCGGGTAAGCTTTCCTGACGCGTAGGCTTTCCTGGAGATGATTGCTGCCGACATTGTAAACAATGCGCCAACAGCAGCATAGCCCCACCTATAGTTTCCGATTTGGTGGAACCTGAACTTTCGTGATGCTTTGACAGTGCCCACGGCATCCTAGGCACTTCGTTGGAAACATGGCCCGCGTCGATTGATATCAATGGATGTCCTGCGCCTCAATTCACTTTTTGCCTTTACATGAGAGCCGGCATTTGATATCTGTTCAACTCGCCGCAAACTGCGAAAATAATAACGATCGGAGATTGGAACATCATGCGTAAATGGTTTACGTTTGCTCTGCTGGGGCTCTTTGTGGGCATGACCTTCGGCGTCCTGAGCCTGCAAGCAGCCGATACGATCAAGATTGGCTTTACCCCGCCCGTCACCGGCGCTTCGGCGGACGAAGGCGCGCTTCAGATCAAGGCGATCAAACTTGCTGTGAAGCAGATCAACGCAGCCGGTGGAGTTAACGGCAAGAAAATCGACCTGATCATTGTGGACAACCAGTCCACCAACCCCGGCGCTTTGGCCGCGCTGCAGAAGGCCGTGGAGCAGGAGAAGGTTTTGGCGCTGGTCGGCTCCGTGAAGAGCACCCAGATCCTGGCCATGTCCGATGCGATCAAGAACTATGGCATCCCCACAATTATCGGCGGGACGAATGCCACCCTGACCAAGTCAGGGGAACCCTTGGCTGTTCCGGGTCCGGCCGGATGACTCCATCGCCGCAGCCGCCATGGTCAAGTACATCAAGGAGAACACCAAGTACACGAAGGTCGGCATCCTGCACGACTCCGACGCCTTTGGCACCGGCGGCGCCGATCTGGTCGAAAAGGGCGCCAAGGCCGCGGGCCTGACCGTGGTGAAGCGGGAGAAGTACACCACCAAGAGCAAAGACTTCACCGCACAGCTTCTCGCGCTCAAGAACGCCGGGACCGAAATCATGGTGCTGTACGGCACTAACCCCGAGGACGTGGCGTTCATTCAGCGGCAGTACAAGCAGCTCGGCTTGCAGTTCAAGTACATCGGCTCCCCCTCCAGTCAGATGAGGGATACGATCAACCTCTCGCGGGAGGCGTCGGAAGGGCTGCTCGCCATCGCCGACTTCGTGCCTGGACAGAGTCGAGGTAAGCAAGAAGTACGCCGACGACTACAAGAAGGAATACAACCAGGATTTCGACGCCACCTCGGCGTGGACTTATGACGGCCTGAAAATTCTGGTGGACGCGATCAAGAAGGGCGGTGAGGATCGCACCAAGATCCGCGACGCCATCTTGGCCGTCAAGGGATACCAGGGCGTCCTGGGCACGTTCTACTTTCACTCCCAACGGGGATGGTCTGAGCGAAGTGAGTGTCGTCCAGATCGAGAAGGGAAATCCCAAGCTCCTTAAGATCGTAAACACAAGGGCTAAGTAATTCTCCACTTTCTTTCATGACGCGGTGGCGCAGGCCCCAAAGGGGCCTGCCCATCCGGAGATTTCTGTATGGATGTTGCTACCAATCTGCAAATGATGAGCTGCAGGGCTGGCCATGGGCGCCATTTACGCCCTCGTCGCCCTGGGATTCGTCCTGATCTTCAATGCGGTTGGGGTCGTGAACTTCGCTCAAGGCGAGTTTGTCATGGTCCCGGCCTTCGTGGCCGTCTGGCTAATGGAGGTGCTAAAGCTTCCGTTCCCCTTGACGTACGTGGTCACCGTTCTCTTTATGGGAGTTTTCGGGATCGTCTTCCAGCGCATTGCCTACTATCCCCTGCGCCACCGCACCTTCCTTCCCGTCATCATCGCCACCATCGGTGTTTCCATCTTCCTCAAGAACGGCGCGCAGTTGGTCTTCGGGGCCGAGCCATTCCTGATGCAGCGGCCAACCTCTCCGGAAGTCCTGAACCTGTCCGGCGTTTTCGTGGACCCGCAATACATCGTAATCATCGTAGCCACCGTGGCGCTCCTGGTGTTCCAGTACTTCTTCTTTGAAAAGACATCTCTGGGCAAGAAGATGCAGGCGACGGCCCAGGACAAGGATATGGCGCGGCTCCTCGGCATCCGCGTGGCAAAGATGATCGCCATCACCTTCATCTACAGTTCCATCCTGGGAGCGGTAGCGGGCATTCTGGTCGGCCCGATTTTTTACGTGACGAAAGAGATGGGCGCCATGCTGGGGCTCAAGGCATTCTGCTCCACCATTGTGGGAGGCTTCGGCAGCGTGCCCGGAGCGATCCTTGGAGGAGTCTTTCTTGGGGTGATCGAAGTTTTCGCATCCTACTACATCTCCAGTGCCTACCGCGACGCGTTCGCTTTCGTCATCCTGATCCTGGTCCTGCTCTTCCGCCCGCAGGGATTCTTCGGCGAGAAGATCGCCGAGAAGGCATAAGGGGGCTGCCATGAGTCCACGCGCGGCCAAGCCGCTCCTCATCGCGACCCTCGTCCTAGCCGTCTTAGTCTTCCCCTGGGCGTTGGGCAGCGACTACTGGCTCAACATGGTGAACCTGGCGATCGGCTTCTCCGTGGCCTGCCTCGGGCTGAACATTGTCCTGGGTTATGGGGGGCAGCTCTCCCTGGCTCAGGCGGCCTTCTGGGGTGTGGGGGCCTACACGTCGGCACTGCTTACAACCAAGTTCGGGATGTCCGCCTGGCTGGGCATGCTCGCCGCGTTTATTGTGGCGGCCCTCTTCGGGGTACTCCTGGGCATTCCTACGCTGAAGCTCTCTGGCCACTACTTGGCCATGACTACCATTGGATTCGGGATCATCCTGCAACTCATCCTGATCAACGCGATCGAGCTCACCGGCGGCTCCGACGGCATCGCCAAGATCCCGTCGCCGTGGATTGGTCCCTATGAGTTGAAGAGTCCCGGCAGCTTTTTCTACGTAGCGGCTGGCTCGCTCATCCTCCTCACCTGGGCATCGATTCGGCTGAAGAACTCCCGCGTGGGACGTGCCTTTATGGCCATCCGTGAAAATGAGATGGCGGCCGAGACGGCGGGAGTGGACTCCACCTACTACAAGATCACGGCCTTCGCCTTATCGGCTGGCTACGGCGGCTTGGGGGGATGGCTGTTCGCCCACAGCGGCTCGCATTACATCAGTCCTGACACGTTCTCTTTTGACCAGTCGGTCATGTTATTGGCGATGATGGTGCTCGGCGGCAACGGCTCAGCGGTGGGCTCCATTGTAGGCGCGTTCCTGCTCACGCTAATGCCGGAGGTTCTGCGCTTCCTGAAGGACTATTACATGATGGTCTACGCGGCGGGCATTGTGGCCGTGATGATTTTCATGCCGGGTGGGATCGCTGGCCTGGTGAGAGGATGGGCGGTCAGCCGGCGGCTGCAAATCTGGTGGGCCTCCGGCTCGGTGGCCGCGCGGGAAGTGGCGGCAGAGCTGAAGGATCGTTATGCGGAAGAAATGAACTTTCCATTGCCGAACGTCGGCGGGTCCGGCAGCAATGGGACGATCCTTGCTGTCAAAGGGCTGGCCAAGTACTTCGGCGGGTTGAAGGCGGTGGACGGCGTGGACATGGAAGTCCGCAGCGGCGAGATCCAGGCGCTGATCGGCCCCAACGGTTCAGGCAAGACCACCATCCTGAACATGCTGAGCGGCCTGTACATACCCACTGCGGGCGAGATCCTTCTGAACGGGAAACCGGTCACAGGTCGGAAGCCCCACGTCATCACCACCCACGGGATTGCGCGTACGTTCCAGAATATCCGCCTGTTCGGAGAATTGACGGTGCTGGACAATGTACTGATTGGCCAGCATAGCCGTTCTCGAGCGGGGCTGGTGAGAAGTATCCTCCAGGTGGCCTCGCAGCGAGCCGAAGAGGCAGCCTTGCGCCAGAAGGCTCTGGATACCCTGGCGTTCGTCGGCCTCCGGGGAAAAGAGTTTGCCGAGGCCAAGAGTCTCCCCTACGGGCAGCAGCGGCTGCTGGAACTGGCGCGTGCTCTGGTCTCGGACCCCAAACTCCTCCTGCTGGATGAGCCGGCCGCCGGGCTTAACGCGGCCGAGACCGAGATGCTGCTGGATCTACTATTCCAGATCAGAGATCGTGGGATCACGATCCTGCTTGTCGAACATGACATGAGCCTGGTGATGAACGTATCCGACCACATCACCGTTATTAATTTTGGCAAAAAGATCGCGGAAGGCCCGGCTGAAACCATCGAGAAAAACCAGGAGGTGATTGACGCCTACCTTGGAACGGAGGTGGGCAATGCTCAAGGTAGCGGGAATTGAGACTTGGTACGGCGCCGTTCAGGCGCTCAAAGGCGTCTCGCTGGAGGTGAAGCAGGAGGAGATTGTTGCCCTGCTCGGAGCCAACGGCGCCGGTAAGAGCACCACCATTAAGACCATCACCGGGATGCTGAAGCCGGCCAAGGGCAAGGTTGAGTTCCAGGGGCGGAGCATCACCGGGATGGAGCCTGAAGACATCGCAGAGGCCGGAATTGCGTGTGTTCCCGAGGGGCGGCATATCTTCCCGGGCCTCACCGTCATGGACAATCTGATGCTGGGGGCCACGCCGCGTAAGAAGCCCTCAAAAGCAGATTTGGACCGAGACCTGGAGCGTGTGTTCCACCACTTCCCGATCCTGAAAGAATTCAAAGACCGGCTGGGTTGGCAGCTCTCGGGCGGCCAGCAGCAAATGCTCGCAATCGGCCGCGGCCTCATGTCCGGGGCGAAACTCCTGCTTTTGGACGAGCCTTCCCTGGGCCTGGCGCCAGTCCTGGTGCAGGAAGTCTTCCGGGTCATCAAGCAGATCAACTCGACCGGGACCACCATACTCCTGGTGGAACAAAATGCCCGGATGGCGCTCCTAATCGCGAACCGCGGGTATGTCCTGGAGACCGGCCGGATGACCTTGACCGACACCTCGGCGGCTCTGCTGGCGAACGAGGACATGAAGGCACACTACTTGGGCTCCCACGCTCACATCAAAGAGGCCCGCCAGCGCCGCTCTCAATCAGGGCACATGGGTACAAGATCTACAGGAATATAGGAGCACGCGGTTGTTGTTATTGGGAATATCTGGAGGAAGCAATCATGAACATCGTCAAGGAATTACTTCGGGGAATTCCCCTGCCGCGAATGGTGAAGGTTCGCCAAAATTTTCCCGTCACCCAAATCAAGGACGTGCCCGCCAGTCTGCGTGAGCAACTGAACAAGCCTGGGGTTGGCGACCGCATTAAGCCCGGCATGCGTATCGCAATCGCGGTTGGTAGCAGGGGCGTCGCCGAAATTCCCACCCTGGCGCGCGTCACGGCGGAGGAAATCAAACGCCGCGGAGGCCACCCGTTCATTGTGCCCGGCATGGGTAGCCACGGTGGAGCAACCGCCGAGGGTCAGATAGAAGTTCTGGCGAACCTGGGGGTGACAGAGGCCAGCGCCGGATGCGAAATTCTGTCGTCCATGGAAGTTGTGGAACTGGGACGGTTGCCGGTGGGCTTGCCGGTCTATATGGACAAATACGCCTATGGGGCGGACGGGATCGTGGTGATTAACCGCGTCAAACCGCATACCGCCTTCCGCGGCCCCAATGAAAGCGGTGTCGCGAAGATGATCACGATTGGCCTCGGTAAACAAAAGGGTGCCGAATCGTGTCATGCTTACGGCTTTGGTGTCGCCGCAGAGTTCATCCCGGCGATGGCGCAAATCACTATTGCGAAGGCGCCGATCCTGTTCGGAGTGGCCACGGTGGAGAACGCCTACGATCGAATTGCGAAGATCGTCGCCATGCCTGCCAGTGAATTGATTGAAACGGACGCGGCGCTTCTGATTGAAGCCAAAGCCAACATGGCTCGCATCTGCTTCGACCAAATCGACGTGCTGATCATCGACCAGATTGGCAAGGACATCTCCGGCGACGGAGCTGACCCTAACATCATGGGTCGCTATCCGACGCCGTTCGCATCGGGCGGACCCAAGGTTTCCAAGATGGTGATTCTCGACCTGACGGAAGCGACTCACGGCAACGCCAACGGCATTGGTCACGCCGAGTTCACAACCCGCAAGCTGTTTAAGAAGATAGATTTCCCGATGACCTATGCCAACTGTCTGACCTCAACCGTGGCGGTACCGGGCAAGTTGCCCATCATTCTCGAGGATGACCGCGATGCGATCCTCGCCGCAATCAAGACGTGCAACGCTCTGGATCTCAGCAAAGCCAGAGTCGTCCGCATCAAGGACACGATGCGCATCGGCGAGATCTACATTTCTGAGTCGCTGTTGGCTGAAGCCAAGACGAAGCCGGAGATCGAATTGGCAGGTTCGCCTGCTGAGATGGTTTTCGATACAGCCGGAAATCTAATGAACCAGCCCGTTGAGATTGAGACTACCGCCTGAAAATAACTGTTCGAAAATAAGTGAAGGACGATAATGTTTTACGACCCGGAAAAGAATGATCACGGCATGCCTCACAATCCGTTCAAGTCGCTGATAGTACCGCGTCCTATCGGCTGGATTTCCACGGTGAGCGCTGACGGTATGCACAACTTGGCGCCTTTCAGCCAGTTCCAGATCGTATATTCCGAGTGCCCTTATGTCATGATCGGCTGCGCCCAAAACCGTACCGGGAAACGCAAGGACACCGTCGTCAACATCGAGCAGACAGGCGAGTTTGTTTACAACATGGCGACCTATGACTTGCGCATGCAGATGAATGCGACCGCCGCCGAACTACCGCCAGAGGTCGACGAGTTTGCGATCGCTGGCCTTACCAAGGCGCCCTCCGTTCGGGTCAAGCCATGTCGAGTGGCGGAATCTCCGATTCATTTGGAATGTCGGTACTATCAGACGGTTCGCTTGCCGGGATACACCTCCACGCAGGCGGTCGACATGATTATCGGCAAAGTGGTTATGATTCACATCAAAGATGAGGTTATCGATAAGACCGGAAAGGTGGATGTTGTCAGGATTCGTCCCTTGGCGCGCCTCGGCTATCAAGACTATTCATGTGTGGATCAAGTTTTTGAACTCGTGAGACCCACGCAAGAAGAATCTGCCCACATTCAGGCTGTAGCGGCGCATGCAAGTAGCGTCCGGTAAGATCCGTTTCTTCGCGCTCGGCGGGAAACTTTAGGTAAGAGATTCTAAGGGTATTCCGGAGCCTCCATTACCGCTGGAGGCTCCCTCGTTCTTCAAGCCGGTAAAGGTGAACGCCTGAAGCATAGGCCGTTCAGGATAGGCGCGATGGGGCGCAAGTACGCTGGGCGTACTTTCCCCGCGCTGGCATGAAGGGCGTTTCGTTTTCGCATATTGCTTACTGCCAGCGACTTCGTGTTGCAAATTTGTCCACGAAGAGTACCATGAGGGCCATTCAGGAACAGAAAGCTCTATTAACGTCCTTCAGCATTTTTGCTGTGGAGGTTTACTCATGCGCCGTTCATTGCGGGTTCTTGCTATCGTCATCCTCAGCTCGATTGCAACATTTGCACAACAAAGCGCGGGCCAAGCGACCCCTGCCGCATGCAGTCCCAAGGGCCAACAGCTTCCGTTCTGTAAAGCTGTACGAGGTGACCGGGCAGAAGGCTGGTTGCCGCAGAGCCGTTCTGAGGTCATGGCGCGCAACGGCATAGTCAGCACCAGTCAGCCGCTGGCGGCTCAAGCCGGATTACGCATCCTGATGCAGGGAGGCAATGCCTTTGACGCCGCAGTGGCGGCCGCCGCAGCGCTGAATGTGGTTGAACCCATGATGATCGGAATGGCGGGTGACCTGTTCGCCATCGTCTACAGCGCCAAAGAGCACAAGCTGTATACGCTTAACGCCAGCGGCATGGCGCCGACGGGCGCCACCGTTGAGCACTATGCTTCCCTGGGCTATAAGTATGTCGCCGGTAACTCCGTTCCAGGACCGGGTGGCGGCATGCCTCGCGGCGGGATTTTGACAGTAACGGTGCCGGGCACAGTCGAAGGATGGGATCAACTGCTGAAGAGGTTCGGCTCTATGACCTTCAAGCAGGTATTGGAGCCTGCCGCGGAGTATGCGGAGAAGGGGTATCCAGTTTCCGAGCGCATCGCCCACGACTGGAACATCCCCAACGCCCTGCCGCTGACCGGCTGCTGCACGCAGAAAGATCCGGACACTATTGCCGTCTGGACCATTCAGGGGAAAAGTCCCCAACCGGGCCAGGTCTTTAGAAATCCCGAATTGGCGCGCTCCTTCCGGCTGCTGCAACAGCATGGACGCGACGTATTCTACAAAGGCGAGATTGCCCGCGCCATCGTGGCCAAGTCCAAGGCAGTGGGCGGGACCATGACCATGGAGGACCTTGCGAACTACAGCGCGGAGTGGGTGACACCGGCCACCACCAGCTATCATGGCTACGAAGTCTCCGAGCTGCCGCCACCGTCACAGGCTTGGGCCACCGACGAGATGCTGAACATTCTCGAGGTATGCGCGCCCAAGCTCGGATACAACCTCGCCCAGCTCGGTCCCGCATCGCCCCAATTCTGGCACCTGTTGCTGGAGGCGAAGAAGCTGGCGTACAGCGACTTGTTTGCCTACAACGGCGATCCGAATTTCGTTACCGTGCCGCTGAACAAGCTGTTATCGAAACCCTACGCTGCTACGTTGTGCTCGCAGATCAATCCGTCCAAGGCAGGGCCGGCGGGCGTCAAAGGTAATGCGCCCGGCGACACGATCGTTCTTTCGACGGCAGACCGTTGGGGGAACATGGTATCTCTGGTCAACAGCAACTTCGCCGCTTTTGGGTCTGGGATCACCGTTCCCGGCTACGGATTCTTGCTTCACAATCGTGGAGCCCTGTTCACCTTGGATCCATCCAGCCCGAATGTGATTGCGCCCCATAAACGTCCATTCAACACGCTCTCCGCTGGCTTTGCCATGAAGGATGGGCAGCCTCTGCTGTCATTCCAACTGATGGGCGGCTCTCAACAGGCGCAAGGGCACATGCAGGTGCTGGTCAATATCTTCGATTTGGGGGCGAACGTCCAGGCGGCGTCGGACATGGCCCGCTTCAGCCATGATCAGGCGAGCAACCGCCTGGAAATGGAGTCACAGCTCTACAATCTGGTCGGCTCGCAACTTAAAGTCTTGGGACACGAGCCAGTTTCCGCGAACGGCGCTCCTATGGGTGGCTTCCAGGCCATCATGATCACTCCGGAACGTGATGGCTCGCCGGTGTATCGGACCGGATCTGACCACAGAAAAGATGGCCAGGCTGTGGGCTGGTAGCAAAGTCCGGCACGAACGGCTTCCTTAGGCGATAAGGTTCCCGGTAACGGTGTTCTGCCGTTACCGGGATGAAGCCCCCGATGCTACCTTTGCTCTGTGGCGCTAGAATTTGTATACCACAACGTAAATCTCGCAAGGGTCACTCACGGCGTTGCCGTCGAGCGCTATATGATCAGCATCCTCTACCCCTGCAGAGACAACGTCCCCGAACGAACTCCAACCCTGAAAAACGTTCCCATCGCAAAGCCCAGCCCTTTGCTCGAATTCCTTCAACTTAGCTTCGTTGATTCGATCTCGGCTTGCTTACAAACCGCTACCCGCACCCGAACTGCTGACTGCTTCGGGGCTACGTTTTGACAAGGGCCTTGCTCAAACCTGCTCGGGATCATTCCACTCCCATGCACCGGGCAGCAGCTCCGTCCTGTTCTGAAGTCAAATATCAAATAGAAGAAACACGACACAACTCGCGACTGTCTTTGTATCTCTATTTCTATAGCTACATCGTGCCGCGATATTCAAGACTAGCCGCCGTTCGGTCATTTTTGCGCTGCTATTCTCCCGCGGAGTACACATGGCCAGCGTAGAACGCATCTTTAGAAAGGGCCAACTGACCAAGCCACCATGAGTGCGCGGCCATTGGCTTGGCAAAGGCCGTTGCCTGCCATCCTCTTTCCCTGCGGTGGACGTTACTGGCCGGAGATCAATTTGACAAGCGATCTTTAGCGCCGGTGGCTGACAGCAATCCGGTGGGAACAGGCGAGGCAGTTCGCAACATGCCCTTTTTGACGACCTATCGCCAAGGCGTGCAGAAGCGGACACGCATGGCGGGCCCGGACATTTCCTGCCGGGGGGCCTTCCTTACCGCAGTGCAACACACTCTCAGTGGAGGAGAGCAGCAATGTCGAAGAAGCGCAACAAGGATGGCATCTCCCGCCGGGATTTCGTGAAAGTAACGGGCGCGGGAGCACTCGCTGCTATCGCAGGCGGCCCGTTTTTCCTGTTCCCGGAGCGCGCCGCCGCACAGCAAAAGACCCTGACAATCCTGCAGTGGAGCCACTTCATTCCGGAGTATGACCAGTGGTTCGACAACACCTTTACCAAACAATGGGGCCAGAAGAACAACACCCGGGTCATCGTCGACCACATCACCAACACAGAAATCGAAGCGCGGGCAGCCGCCGAGGTTTCGGCCAAGAAAGGTCACGACCTGGTGATGTTTCTGTCTCCGCCTTCAGCTTACGAGCGGCAGGTCATCGACCACGCCGAAATCGTTCAGGAAGTGGAGAAGAAATGGGGTAAGCCGGTCGACTTGGCGATCAGATCCACTTATGACCCCGGCACTAAGAAGTATTTTGCGTTCTCCGATTCCTATGTGCCCGATCCGGGTAACTACCGCAAGGACCTGTGGTCGGAGGTCGGCTATCCGAACGGCCCGTCGACCTGGGACCAGTTGCTCGACGGCGCACGCAAGATTCGCAAGAAGACCGGCAATCCCTGCGGCCTCGGACTGTCGCAGGAACTCGACACCAGTATGGCTTTACGCGCCTTGATGTGGTCCTACGGTTCCTCAGTGCAGGATGAGCATGGCAATGTGACCATCAATTCCAAGGCAACGATCGAAGCGCTGAAACTCATGAAGGCCCTGTATACGGAGACGGAGACGCCGGAGGTATTTACCTGGGACCCCTCGTCGAATAATCGGGCCATTCTGGCTGGCCGCGTCTCTTACGTGCAGAATGCCATCTCGGTCACGCGCGAAGCGGAAAAAGACAATCCCAAGATGTCGCAGCAAATCCAGCTCGTCAAGGCGTTGAAAGGGCCGGCCGGGTCGCTGGCCTCGGAGCACGTGATGAGCTGCTACTCCATCTGGAATTTCGCCAACAACAAAGAAGGCGGCAAGCAGTTCCTGGTCGACCTGGTCAACGATTTTCCGGCAGCATTCAAGGCGAGCGAGTTCTACAATTTCCCCTCATTCGCCAAGACCATCCCCACCCTTGCCCAGCAGGTCTCGAACGATCCAAAAGCCTCGCCGCCGGACAAGTACAAGGTGATTGCCGACGCGCTGAGCTGGTCAACCAACATCGGCCACCCCGGATATGCTACTCCGGCTATCAGCGAGATTTTCTCCACTTGGGTGATACCAACCATGTTCGCCAAGGTGGCTCGCGGCCAAAGCACGCCCGAACAGGCTGCCAAGGATGCTGAAGCCGATTGCAAGCGCATCTTTGCCCGGTGGAAGGCGTAGTTATCAGGCGCCAACCGGAATCGCGGATGAGGGCCGTCACTGCGTGGCGGCCTCTGTCCGCTGTGAGTCCGTCCGGGCGCCACGCACCGGTAACATGCCGCATCTGAAGCACTGGAGAACAAATGGCCGTCGTCGAAACCAAGCATATTACGAAGGTATTCAAGAAGGGCGAACCAGGGGCAGTCAACGATGTGAGTCTGCAAACCACCGAAGGCGAGTTCCTCGTGCTGCTTGGGCCTTCCGGCTCGGGCAAGACCACGTTGCTGCGCATGATTGCCGGCCTGGAGCCGCCCACCGGCGGCCGGGTCTTTATTGGCGGCAGGGATGTTACTCCGCTGACGCCGCGCGAACGTCGGATCGCCATGGTCTTCCAAAGCTACGCCCTGTATCCGCATCTGAACGTCTACGGCAATATCGCATTTCCGCTGAAGGCTCAGGGGGTCCCGAAGGAGCAGCATAAGCAAAAGGTAGAGTGGGCCGCCGGGCTGCTGGGCATCGCTCATCTGCTGAAACGCAAGCCGCGTGAGTTATCCGGCGGCGAACGTCAGCGTGTCGCCCTGGCCCGCGCCATGGTGCGCAATCCTACCGTGTTCCTGCTGGACGAGCCGTTGTCGAATCTCGATGCCAAGCTCCGCGCCTCCGCCCGCAAGGAGATCGAAGATTTTCAAAAGCGGGTCGGCACCACGACCATCTACGTAACGCACGATCAGGTGGAGGCCATGGCCATGGGGGACCGCGTGGCGGTGCTACACAACGGAGTTGTGCGACAGGTTGGCCCTCCGAAACAGGTCTACGAAGAGCCCGCTGACACCTTTGTCGCAACCTTTATGGGTTCCCCGCCGATGAACCTGCTGGAACACGATAAGGTCATGGTCGGCTTTCGCCCAGAGCACTTCCGCCCAGCGGCAGCGGCCCGACCCGGCGTGCACATCCCCTTCCGCTTCCGCCTGAACCTGGTTGAGTATTTAGGATCGGAGTCGATCCTGTACGGTGCGTTGGAAGGCGGCCGCTTCAATAGCCAGAGCGTCGTTTCGCGACTTCCCGCGACGATTTCCGCCGGGGTTCCTAATGAGGCCGACCGCGTTTACGATTTCGCGGTTGCTGAGCAGGACCTGAAATTCTTCGATCGAAAAAGCGAATTGCGCACCCAACCGAGGCCACTGACATGGCAGTAAATATCTCCCGCAAAGCGGAGACAGAGCCTGAAGTTGTCCTTGCGCCAGTCACTATCGAGGTGGTTGCCGAGCCGCTTAGCTGGTGGCGCCGTATCAACTGGCTGGGGCTGGCAATGTTCGGGCCGGCCCTTCTCTATATTGTGGCCATCATTGGGGTGCCTTTGGTTCTGGCTTTCCTGTACGCCTTCGGCAACGTCCGTGTGGGCAGTGTCGGTTATCGCTTTGTGGGACTGGCGAACTTCCGCAGCGTTTTCGAGAGCGCCGCCTTCCGCCAGTCGTTGGCGAATTCGTTTATCTTTACCGTCTCTTCCCAAGTGCTGGTGATTGTCGGTTCTACGATTCTGGCGCTCGCCCTCAAAGACAAATTTCGCGGGCGCGGGCTGTTGCGCTTTCTGATTCTGCTGCCCTGGGTCGCGCCCATTTCTCTCGGCGCCATTGGCTGGAAATGGATTCTTGATTCGCTTTACAGCGTGATCAACTGGGTCTTGATCTACCTTCACCTGGTCAATCCGTTTACACCGCCAATGTGGCTGGGCGAACCCTCGCTGGCCATGATTTCGGTGATCCTCGTGCAGACTTGGCGCTTGCTGCCGTTTTCTACGGTGATCCTGCTGGCGGGGCTGACGGCCATTCCCGGGGAAATTCCGGAAGCGGCGCAGGTAGACGGCGCGGGCTTCTGGCGAACGTTGTTTCAAATCACCATCCCGATGATGTTGCCGATCATTAACGTCGCGGTTCTGTTCGGCATCATTTTCACCTTCACCGACATGACGGTCGTTTACATTTTGACTCGCGGCGGGCCTTACGATACCACCCAGGTGCTGCCGTCGCTGGCGTTCTTTACCGGCGTTTTGGGCGGCGATCTCGCGGCTGGGGCGGCAATTTCCCTCTTCATGGTGCCGGTGCTGGTTGTGGTCGCAATCCTAATGCTGCGTATGGCGCATCGTGCGGAGGTGGTCTGATGATCGCCAGCCTCTCGCGCCGCTTGGTTTCCAAAAGCGTTCGCATCCTAACCGTCGTGATCTTTTGCATCCTCCTGTGCTTTCCCTTCTACTGGATGCTGATCTCCACTTTCAAGCAAACCCAGGATCTCTACAATCTGCAAAACAATCCGTTCATCTTCAACTTGAAGCCGACGCTTCACCATTTGGCGTACCTGTTCAATCAGACCGATTTTGCGCGCTGGGGGCTCAACACTCTGGTCGTTGGTATTCTGGTGACCATCATCACTTTGCTGCTGGCCGTGCCCGCCGCCTACGCCTTGACCCGGCTCACCGGACGATGGGGACCACGCCTCGGCATCGGCATCTTTCTCACCTACCTGGTGCCGCCCACGTTGCTGTTCATCCCGTTGTCGCGCGTCGTGGCTGAACTTGGGCTGCAGAACACGATCTGGGCGCTGGTGGTTACATACCCGAGTTTTACAGTACCGTTTTCAATCTGGCTGTTGATGGGCTTCTTCAAGTCCATCCCTCGCGACCTGGAAGACGCGGCCATGGTTGACGGCCTGACGCGGTTCGGCGCATTTCTAAAACTGGTCGTGCCGGTATCAACTTCCGGCATTTTGACCGCTGTGATTTTCACCTTCACGCTGGTCACCCAGGAGTTCGTTTACGCCCTGACGTTCATCTCCAGCGATGCTAACCAGATGGTGCAGGTAGGAGTGCCGATATTTCTGGTGCGTGGCGACGTGTATTTCTGGGGATCGCTCATGGCGGCTTGCTTGATCACCAGCATTCCCATAGCGATTGTCTACAACTTGTTTCTCGACCGCTTTATCGCCGGTTTCACCATCGGCGCTGTGAAATGAGGCATCTATGTCGCAGACCAACTGGACTTCGATACTCGAATCGCGGGACCAAGGTGAAAATGTGCTACCCATGCTCATTGGCAGCAGATGGCGCACGGCTTCGGCTGAGGGTACTGAACCCGTGTACAACCCCGCCACCGGGGAAGTCCTGTGCCGCGTTCCAATGGATACTGCTGCCGGGAGCTACGTCGACGAAGCAGTTCAGGCCGCGGCACAGGCATTCCCCGCCTGGCGCGACACTCCTGTCACCGAGCGCGTGCAGTACCTGTTCCGCTTCAAGCAACTGCTGGAGCAGAATTTCGACACCCTGGCGCGCCAAGTCACGCTCGAAAACGGCAAGACACTGGAGGACGCGCGCGGCGAGGTGCGTAGGGGTATCGAGGTGGTGGACTTCGCTTGCGGCATGCCCACGCTCATGATGGGAGAAACCGTCGAGCAGATCGCTCGCGGCCTTGATAGCCACAGTTTCCGCGTTCCCCTGGGAGTGGTGGCTGGAATCTGTCCATTCAACTTCCCCGTCATGATCCCGCTGTGGATGTTGCCCATCGCCATTGCCGCGGGCAATACCTTCGTGATTAAGCCCTCCGAGCGCACGCCGGTGAGCGGGGTGTTGCTGGCAAAGTTGTTCAGCCAAACAGGGGCCCCTGCCGGAGTCCTGAACGTGGTGCACGGCGGACGCGACACCGTCGATAAACTCCTGCAGCATGCCGATATCCGCGCCATCTCGTTTGTCGGCTCAGCTCCGGTGGCCAAGTACATCTACGCGAACGCGGCGGCGACCGGAAAGCGCGTGCAAGCCTTGGCCGGCGCCAAAAACCATTTGCTGGTAATGCCCGATGCTGACCTCAATCTGACGGTGAACGCAATCATGGGCTCCGCTTTTGGAGCAGCCGGGCAGCGTTGCCTGGCGGGCAGCGTAGTCGTCGCGGTGGGGAATGTGGGCGACGAACTGGTCCCGCTGCTGTGGAAGGCGGCGGCTCAACTCCGCATCGGCAGCGGCCTGCAGGAAGACGTGGCTATGGGTCCGCTGGTGCGCAGCGATGCCGTCAGCCGCGTGTGTTCCTACATCGAGAAGGGTTTGCAGGAAGGAGCGCGCCTGGTGCTGGATGGCCGCGGCGCGGGCGCTCAAGGCGGTTTCTTCCTCCGCCCATCCATCTTCGATGATGTGCAGCCTGAGATGACGATCGCCAAGGAAGAGATTTTCGGGCCGGTGCTGACGGTCATTCGCACCCGCGACTTAGACGAGGCACTGGCAGTGACAAACGGTTCGCGCTTCGGCAATGCCGCCAGCATTTTTACACGCAGCGGCGCTGCTGCTCGTCGCTTCCGCACAGGGGTGGAGACGGGAATGGTAGGCATCAACGTCGGCGTCGCCGCGCCTATGGCCTTCTTCCCCTTTGCTGGTTGGAAAGGCTCATTCTTCGGCGACTTGCATGCCACCGGGAAAGATGGGGTGCGCTTCTATACCGAAAGCCGGGTCGTCGTTGAACGCTGGTGAGGGCGCGATGACCTCGAGCTTAATCGCGCGCTGTGAGCGCCGTGACCACCATTCCCGCATCTCCATTCGAGGTGCCTGGGTAGAGATACACCTTCGTACTGCCGTCGTCGTAACGAATGATGAAATCGAATTTATCGACAAGTTCGGCCTTCAAGCCAGCCAGTGGCGGGGGTAACAGGGAGTCATCGCCCTCCTGGCGAAGCGTGAAGAGCGCGACATCATCGTGCCAAGCTAATAGCTCTTCTATGTTCCGGGGCCGGCGGTAGCTGGTGCGGGCCCAACGGGACACACCGTCTGTATGAGTCCAAAGCGTGGCGTTCAGGCCGTACGGGCCGAGACTGCGGTAGCCGTGCGCAATGCTCTCCGCTTTAGCAGTGTCACCCATCATGACTGCCCAGATGGGAACACGCGATCCCTCCGAGTAGAAGCGCGTCCCGATTTGTACCAGTTGCACGCTGACTTCCGGGAGCGCGGCTTGGCCACTCTGCGGAGCCGCGGCGGCGCAAGGCATCTGTCCAGCGCAAAACAGCGCCGACAAACACAAGAAGAACGTAAGCGAGAATCGAACTGGAAACACTAGGCCCCCTGCCTGCTGTTTGGAATTGAAAGAGCGTAACAGGGTCGACGGCTCAAATGAAATAAGAAATATGGCTTATCACAATCGAAAAAATAACTGTAGTAACTGTCGCTTAGTCAGGAAGGCGCGGGGATGGCCTTGGGAATTTATTCTCCCGGCGCTTCGCGATCGAAGCGAAACACATACCGCAGCAGCCCGACGTTGATGAGCAGCAGAATGGTGGACCCGGCGGCCGCGGGAACCAGCGTCTTGTATGCACCGCGGAGCAGCGCTTCCACCGAGACCGTGAGCAGCCAGAGTTGAAGGACGACGGTTGTGACGACGAGGATCAGAATGGCGGAAAACAGTGTCGTACCCTGGCCGCGTACGCTCATCACGCCTCCAGCTCAGTGGCAAAGAGTTTGTCTCCCCGCCGTTCGAGTTTGACTTTCGGTAGCGGACGCGTCGGCGGACCTGCAACCGGCTGGCCCTCAAGGTTGAACAGTCCGTGGTGGCAAGGACAAAACAGTCCGTTCTTCGCTTTGTCATATACCACCGCGCACGAGAGGTGCGTGCATACCTGCGAATAGGCGACCAGCTTTCCCTCGGGTGTGCGCACGGCAATGCATGGGTCCTCATTCGTGGGATAACGAAACAGCATGGCCCCGCTCTGCTCCAGCGCTGCGGCAGTGCCGATGTAGCGTTCCGCGTGAGACCCGCGGTGCAGGAGCTTACCCGCCAAAGCCGTCGCCCAGTTCGCAACCACCAGCAGCAGCGAACCCAGGGTGAGGAATTTCACCATCTCGCGGCGGGTTACGTAATGGTCGCCTTCCCATTCGATGGGAAAATCCTGCCGCCACTTGGGCGGAGCAGCGGCTTTACAGTTCCGGCAGCCTTCATCTTCGCTCGTCATTCCACGCTCTCCAACATCAAGGCCACATCGTAGGGGTCCGCGGGCAGAGCAGCGGGCGTTGGCGAAATCTGCACCAACTCGACATTCACGCGTTCCACCTCGCGCGGCACTATCACGAATACTTTAGTCGTAACCTCTTCCTTGCCGAACTTCCAACGATTGACGGCAATACCGCGCCGCGAGCGCTGGATTTCTTCCGCTGCGGCAAAGGTCAGCGCTCCCGAAGGACACACCGTGGCGCACATTGGTTTCTTGTCTACGCTGGTGCGGTCGTAGCACATGTCGCACTTCATCATCTGGTCAATCTCAACTTGGTACTTGGGCACTCCGAAGGGACACGACAGCACGCAATTGGAGCAGCCTATGCAGCGCGGCTTCAGCGAGCTTTGCACCACGCCGTCGGGCGTCTTCTTGATGGCGTCGGCGGGACAAACCCGTGCGCAGATTGGGTCTTCGCAGTGCATGCAAACTTGCGGCGCGGTCTGAACGCTCTCCCGTCGCTGGATGGTTTCCAGGTGAATCATGGAGACTCCGCGATGCGTATCGCACTCGGCGCAAGCCTGGACGCACGATTGGCATCCAATGCAGCGCGAGTAATCGATATAGAAAGCGCGCTCGCTCAACGAATGCCTCCGGCTTGCACCTCGAGCTGAGCGATCGCGTCCGTCGGTTGCTCTGCCTTGCTTACGCGCACGGCGCAAATCTTGAACTCGGGAATATTCGACACGGGATCAATGGCACGAATCGTCAGGTTGTTGGCCGAGCGGTCGAGCGGCCAGTGGTAGGGGATGAAAACCGTATCAGGGCGGATTGTCTTCACCACCTGCGCGTGTACCACCACGCTACCGCGGCGGCTCTCGACTTTGACAAAGTCGCCGTCCTGCACGCCGATCTTCTCGGCAAGCCGCGGATGCATCTCGCACAAAGGTTGAGGGTACTGGTCCAGCAGTCCACCGATACGGCGGGTCTGAGTCCCCGACAGGAAGTGCGACACGACGCGACCGGTAGTCAGGATGATGGGGTACTCGTCATCCGGCATCTCGGCTGAGGGCCGCCACTCGATGGGAACGAAATGTGCTTTGCCATCAGGGTGGCCGAACTTGCCACCTTCATAAAGACGCGGGGTGCCCGGATGTCCAGGCTCCGGGCAGGGCCAGAAGAGCCCATTGCTCTCGTCGATGCGTTCCCATGTCATCCCGGAATAGTCGGAGATGCCGCCTTTGGAAGCAACGCGCAGTTCCTCGAAAATCTCATGCGGCGAGTCGTAGTTGAACTTGTCTCCGTGGCCGAGCCGTTTGGCAATCTCGCATATGATCTTCCAGTCCTCGCGCGCCTCGCCCGGAGGGCTGACCACTTTGCGGTGACGGATCACGCGGCCCTCGACGTTGGTCGTGGTGCCTTCATCTTCTTCCATCAGGGAGCCGGGAAGCACCACATCGGCATAGCGCGCGCTCTCGGAGAGGAAGAACTCGATGTTCACGTAGAACTCCAGCTTCTCCAGCGCAGCCCGAACATAATTCGCGTCTGGAAGCGAAACCGCGGGATTGAAGCAGATGGAGAGCAGCCCCTTGATCTTGCCTTCATGAATTGCCTCGATCAGCGGTATGGCAGACAAACCCTTGCCGGGAATCGATTCTTCCGGAACGCCCCACACGCCGGCGATGTACTTGCGATGCTCGGGATTCGCGATGTCGCGACAACCCGGCAGTTGGTCGCATTTCTGGCCTTGCTCGCGCCCGCCTTGTCCGTTGCCCTGGCCGGTGATCATGGCGTAGCCGCAGCCTTCGCGGCCAATGCGCCCACTCGCGACCACCAGGTTGATGGCTGCGATACAGTTATCCACGCCTTTGGAATGGTGCTCGATTCCACGCGCATGCAGCAGGAAACTGGTGGGCGCCGGGCCCCACATCTCGGCGGCGCGGACGATCATCTCTGCCGGTACCCCGGCGATCTTGGCGGAGTACTCGGGTGTGTATCTCTTTACAGTTTCTGCAAGCTGTTCGAAACCGGTGGTGTGTTGCGCAATGAAGTCGCGGTCAACCCAGCCGCGTTCGATCATGACGTGCAGCATTCCGTTGAATACGCCAATGTCGCCGCCGGAGCGCACTGGGATAAAGAGGTCGGCGTTACGTGCAATCGGCGTCATTCGCGGATCGAGAATGATCAGCTTGCCGCCGTTCTCTCGCGCCTGCCACAGATAGTCTGTCGTAATCGGCGCGCACTCGGCGATGTTCGCGCCCGCCACCAGGATGACCTTTGCCTTTGGGATGTCGGACCAAGGGTTGCCGCTGCGATCAATGCCGAAAACCTTCTTCGAGGCGGCACCCGCCGACACCATGCATAGCCGTCCGTTGTAATCAATGTTGGCCGTGCGCAACGCTACACGCGCGAACTTCCCCATCAGATAAGCTTTCTCGTTGGTGAGGGAGGCACCCGTCAGCACGGCGAAAGCATCGTTGCCGTAGGTCTGCTGTATGCGCTGGATCTCGCTGGCTACGCGACTTAGCGCCGCATCCCACGTGATGGGTTCGAAGCCTGTGCCGGCCACGCGCTGCAGCGGATGCTTGAGCCGGTCCGGGTGCTCGTCCTGCATGTAGCGCTTCACGCCCTTGGGGCAGAGCTTGCCTAGGTTGAAGGGAAAATCCTCCCACGGCTCCCATCCCACAATCTTGTTATTGCGCACACGCAACTGAATGCCGCACTGCTGCCCGCAGAAGCAGCAATGGGTCTTTACCATCCTGTCTTCTTCTTCCGATGCCACCCAGCCACCGGCGGGAACGCGATTGAGAGAAGGGCCGAATTGCTTTACCAATTCCGGAATTTCAACAGGAAGTTTTGCCATAGATCAGAACCGTTCAAGCCGTCCCAATTCCGTGTCAGGAGTACGCCACAACGCATCTTGCGTGAGCGCCAGATTCTTGCGTCGGCACATGGGACAGACATCCTGATAGTGCGTGCCGTCTTGCATCGAATACTGAATGCCGAGTGCGCTCTGCACTGCTTTCAAATCGCCGATCTGTAGACGGGTTGCAAAGGGCTGTCCGCAACGCGCACATTGTGCCTGTCCGCCTTCTTCGCCGGCACGCTTGTAAAAGTCGATGCCCATTTGTGCCGGCCGCTGAAAGATGTGGAAGAACTTTCCAAAGGGCAGATACAGCAGCGTGAAAATGACGGTCACCGCGTGCAACTGCGAGAGAAAGCCATAATGCAGACCGCGCATAAGGTGGGTGGACACCGTAAGGAACAGGCCGGTTACGGAAATCGCAAACAGCAAAATCAGCGGCAGCAGATCGTTGGAGAACTGTTGCACGCTTATCTCTCCGCTGTCCCGGCTGCGCCGCCACATCGCCGCGAAGACCCCGATCAGCACCATCACGGCGCAAATATCGAGGACATTGAACGCCAAGGCCGCCGCCAGGCTGTTCAGTGGAAAACTGGCGATGTGGATTCCGAAGACAAAAGCCCGGTAGATTTGCTGATTGTCAGGCGCCGTCTCAAAGCGAATCCACCCGAACGATAAAGGAAATGTTACCGCCGCCGCGAGCAAGCAGCCCCAGGCAATAAACCAGTGCGCTGTCCAGCGTGTCTTGGAGCGGCGCTCGATGAAGCGCTGCAGCACGACGTTGTTCCAGAAAATGCGTCCGAGGTGCGCCAGATTTGCCGGCAGCCGCTTGGGATTGAGAAAAATCTGCCAACCGCGAAACCAGTACAGGCGCGTGGGCGGTCGCCGCAGCCACATCGCGTAGCGATAGCCCAGACCAAAGGCCGAGAACACCGTGGCTCCGGCATAGGAAACCAGTGCAGGATCGAAGTCCTTGAAGCCTCGGCTGCCAACAACGATCCCCAGGATGAGCGCAGCAGCGGCGGTCAAACCCCAGCCGAGGGCGTGTGCCGTGTCAGAGCCGCGCAGAGAAAGACTGATTGGCTTAAGGCCATCCATGGTCAGACAGTAGCCGCACCTGTAATGTTACGCGTTCTAGCCCGCGAAAGGACAACCCGGCAAAGTAGCGCAAAAATGCTCAAGAGAATGAATCCAAACGTGAAAGTTCCCGTTTGCTGCTTAATCAAGCCAAGCACGAGCGGCGGAAAGAACCCGCCGAGCCCTCCAGCCGCTCCGACCAAACCGGTTACGCCGCCGACTGCCTTGGGAAAGTACTCCGGAACCAGCTTGAATACGGCGCCATTACCGAGTCCAATCGCAGCGGCCATGCCGAGCGCACCAATCGTGAATGTGGACATCAGTGGGCATGCCAGAAATATCCCCATAATCGCAGTAGCCGGGAAGACCCACTTTAGGATCGTACCGCCGCCAACTTTGTCCGCCAGCATGCCACCCACTGGACGCATCGCCGTTGCCAGCACCACGAAGCCGGCAGTGCGGAAGCCGGCATCTTGCGGCGTTAGCTTGAACACCTCGGTCAGAAGCGTAGGAAGATAGACAGCCATGGCCACGAACCCGCCGAAGGTCAAAAAATAATAGAGACTCAAAGTCCAACTTCGGTTGTCGTTCAGTGGCCGAATGATTTCCGCAAACGACTTCGCCGATCCGCGGTTGGGCGCATTGCGCGCCAAGAGCACGAAGATCACCAGCCAAATCGAAAGCAGCACCCCGAAGGTCCAGAATCCCCACTTGAAGCCGATCACTGATGCCAGCACCGGTGATCCATACGCAGCCAGCGATTGGCCGATGTTGCCCGCGCCGTAGACGCCGAGAGCAAAGCCCTGCCGCTCAGGCGGATACCAGCCGTTGACAAACGATACACCGACCGAGAAGCTCGCCAGCGCGACGCCGATAAAAAATCCGTCGGCGAGCAGTTGCGAGTAGCTACTGACTCCGCCCATCAGAAACGCTGGAATGATCGAGAACAGCATCACCAGGCTGAAAACGACGCGACCGCCGAAGCGGTCGGTAAAAATGCCCAAGGGGATGCGTCCGAGCGAGCCCAGCAGCACCGGAATGGCAATCGCAATGCTCTTCTGCACAGGCGTCAGCGCCATGTGCTTGCTGATGATGGGCATCATTGCCGACATCGATCCGAAGACGGCGAAGCACAAAGCAAATGCTCCGGTGGCAAGCGCGAGTTGCAGTCCGGGAGGAGACTGTTCCCTCATAATGTCGGCCGTCCCATTATCTCGTACCTCGATTAATATTCAGCTCTGATACGTGCTACTTCCCTGTATGTCGAAGAGATCTTCAGCTTTGACTCGGCTGGCCTTGTTGTCGATTACTGCGCTCATGTCGTTCTCCTCGCACTTTCGAGGTTACGCACACAGACCGGCCAAGTAGATGACTTTAGTCACAGAGGCGCACATTGCAGAAAGAGGCGGGCATTGGAGATGCAAAGCGGCGGGCGGCGCGTTCTTCAATAGTTGCATCTCACGTTTGATCGACGAGCCCGGAAACCGTAAGCCGATAAGGCTCGTATCATCACCGATGACATCACCCATCGGGTGTGGCGGCTGTACATGGCGGGTTCGGCTGCACGCTTTCTGAGCGGCAAGCGCATGGGTACCGAACTTTATTAAGCAAGCCGGATGGCGGCGGACGAACGCTACGCTTGCCTTCGTGAGGCGAATAATGAACTCAGCCGCTGAATCGAACGTAGGAACACACCTAAACACAACTGCGGGTTGGGGTGGACCCAGCGGGAACGATACGGACCGCAGGCAATCTGACGCATTTGTGTTCTTCGGGGCTAGCGGAGATCTTGCTTATAAGAAAATTTTTCCCGCTTTGCAACGTATGGTCTGCCGAGGCGTTCTCGATGTTCCGGTGATTGGCGTTGCCAAGTCTGGATGGACGCTTGACAACTTTCGCGAACGAGCCCGCGACAGCGTGAGCCACCATTGTGCCGTGGATGAGCAGGCGCTTGATCGATTGCTTCAACTATTACGCTATATAGATGGTGATTACACTGATCCTGGCACTTTTCAGCAGCTCCGCGACACGCTCGCGGATGCGAAGTGCCCGGCACACTACCTCGCAATTCCTCCGAGTATGTTCGAAACGGTCGTACAGGGATTAGCGGCGTCCGGCTCTGCCAAAGGCGCTCGGATCATTGTCGAAAAACCGTTCGGTCGCGACTTAGCATCGGCGCGAGAGCTGAACCGAATCATTCATTCCGTCTTCCCGGAATCGAGTGTGTTCCGTATCGATCACTACCTGGGCAAGGAAGCGGTCGAAAACCTGCTGATATTCCGCTTCGCAAATACATTTCTCGAGCCTATCTGGAACCGCAACTATGTCGAGAGCGTACAAATCACGATGGCAGAGGACTTCGGCGTTGCCGGCCGAGGAAAGTTCTATGAGGAGGCCGGCGCGATTCGCGACGTGGTTCAGAACCACCTGCTGGAGGTGTTAGCATTTCTCGCTATGGAACCGCCTTCGTCAATGTATTGGGAGTCGGTTCGTGACGAGCAGGTGAAGGTGTTCCGTAATATACCGCCTCTCGATCCGGCGAATGTGGTGAGAGGACAGTTTCTCGGCTACCGACAGGAACCGGGTGTGGCACGCAACTCGCATGTCGAGACCTTCGCCGCTGTGCAACTCGGGGTCGAGTCCTGGCGCTGGGCAGGAGTGCCTTTTCTTATCCGTGCCGGAAAATGCTTGCCTATCACAACTACCGAAGTTCTCGTTAAGCTGCGGCAGCCGCCAGTTGCCAAATTAGCTCCTGGGCTGACGAACTACTTTCGGTTTCGCTTAGGGCCAGAGATTTCGATCAGTTTGGGATCACAAGTAAAAGAGCCTGGGCCACACATGCAAGCAATGCCGGCGGAGCTTTCGTTTGTTCGAGCTGAAGCTGCGGAGGAATACGGCGCGTATGAGCGGCTGCTTGCCGATGCAATGCGCGGCGACCCGCTATTGTTTGTCCGGCAAGATGCGGTGGAAGCATCCTGGGAAATCGTGAATTCGGTGCTGGGAGACCAGACTCCTTTAGGCTTCTACGAATCGGGAACTTGGGGGCCAACTGAGGCTGACCGTCTGGCGTCCACTGTCGGAGGATGGCACAATCCTGTGCCGGAATCAGCCATCCTGAACCAGAGAGCAGCTTGAGCTATGGCGCATGAGAAAGTAGGCGCATTAGAAAGCATTTTCGAAAGCGCTTAACTTATGCACTGCACTCTGTACTGATTCCAGCTTCTGCAGGCATTGGCACGCTGATTGCTAATTTATATCCGCATAGCTCCCGGAAAAACAAAGTAAGACAATAAGCCGATGCCGATCAGGTAGGCGAGCATAATCAGTACCTATGTCGCTCCGCGCATCAGAACCTGTTCAACTATGTCGATCAAGCCCTGAGGTTTGTCGAGCAGGTGGGATTTTTCGACAAAAACGGAAACGCCAGCCTGACGAAGCCTTTGCTCGTTCTTCTGGTAAAGGCTGGTCAGTACAATCACTGGCATGTGCTTGGTCGTTGCGTCTTTTCGCAACGCCTGGAGCACCTGTTCTCCTCCCAGCTTTGGCATCATCAGGTCAAGAATCACCAGATCGGGACGATGCTGCCGGACTACCGGCAGTGCTTCTTCACCGTCTCCCGCCGTTAGAGCCGTATATCCAGCACGTGTGAGAATGGCCGCATTTGCAGCCCTCAACAATATGCTGTCGTCGACCAAAAGTATGGTTCACATAGTCATCGTTTCAGCTAGCATGGTTCTGTGCTCCGTGGAAGTCGCCGCTCAAATCTCATAGACCAACCCTTTTTAGGCTGCAGGTACCCCGCCACCTTCCCGGAACCTTTCTGGAGCTTGCAACGATGCAGGGCCTATCCGTTTTGCATCCGACAGGACTACTCGATTCCGCCCGCGGTTCTTGGCTTCGTACAGGGCGGCATCCGCGGCGGCAACAACGTCTGTCTCCGTGGTCGCGCCGCCAATCGCAACGGTCGCGCCGATGCTAACCGTGACAGGAATGATTGAGTTGTGAATCGTAACGGGCGCACTGGCAATCGCGAATCGGACTCTCTCGGCGCATTCCTGAGTCTGATCCTTGTTGCAGCCAGGCAGCACAATCAGGAACTCCTCTCCGCCGTAGCGCGCGACCATATCGTATGATCGGACAGCTCGGCTAACGCGTCGTGTAACTTCCTTCAGCACTGCGTCCCCAGTCAGGTGCCCATGGGTATCGTTAACCCGCTTGAAGTGATCCAGGTCAAGCATCAAGAGGCCGGTGACGCTGTGTTCGCGAGCGGCACGCTCCAGTTCGCGGTGTAATAAATCTAGTATTGTGCGCCGGTTCAAAATACCCGTGAGCGCATCGTGGGTGGCCTGGAAACGAAGATCTTCGCGAGCTTGAATCAGATCACGCTGAAGCGTAAGAATACGTTCCCCTGCTCTCAGTCGGGCCAGTAATTCGTTTCTATCGAGCGGTTTTTTCAGGTAATCGTCGGCCCCCGCGGCTAACCCTCTCACCACGTCCTGTTTTGCGTCTCTGGCTGTAACCAACAGGATGTATTGGTACGGGCTATGCTGTCTGTCGCGAATTCTGCGACACAATTCCGGGCCATCGATTTCCGGCATGACCCAGTCCAGAATGAGTAGCTCGGGCGGGTGCTCTCGTTGCAGAATATTCCAAGCGATCGCGCCATTCTCAGCCACCGTAACTTTGTATCCCCAATTCTCCAACCAACTCCGCAATATCTTGCGCGACATGGCATCATCATCGGCGATGAGTACTCTTCCGCAAGAACCTCTCGACTCAGTCTCGGCAATGCTCATTGAACTGCTCCCATGCCATCCATTCCGCGCATCGAGGCAAGCAACATGGAGATTCCAGCTTCGAACGCGGAGAACACTTCTGTAGTATGTTGCAGGTTATGCTTTCTACCCATCTCTTCCAATTCATGAGCTTTCTTTGAGACTTCGGAAACTCCCAGGTATCCCAACTCTCCCTTTAGACTGTGGGCTGTCCTTTCTATATCCGCCGCGTTTCCCTCCGCTATTGCATGTCGCAACGTAGTCATCTGCTTGGGTCCTTCTTCCAGGAAGATTTCCACGACTTCATGGAGAAGCTTTTCGTCGCCACCCAACCGTTCCAAAGCCTGTGCAACATCCCAGGAAATCGTGCTGCCCGGCGCGACATCCTGTTCGCGGGTCTCAGAACTCTTGCCAACATGTGTGACATTCCGCCCGTGGAGAGCACCGGCAATGGCCTTCTCCAGCTCTTGGCCGTTGATTGGCTTAGGGATATATCCGTCCATCCCCGCGTCGAGACAGCGTTCCCGGTCACCGTTCATGGCGTGAGCGGTCATGGCAATGATCGGCAGGTGCGATTTCGTTTGCTTTTCACCCTCGCGAATTTTCCCGGTTGCCGTCAGTCCGTCCATCTCCGGCATTTGCACATCCATGAAAATTAAATCAAAGTCCAGCCGGGCAATGGTGTCTAGCACCTCGCGGCCATTGCCCGCCACGGTTACTCGATGTCCGAGTTTCTCGAGCATTCGCGTGGCGATCTTCTGATTTACGGCGTTGTCCTCCGCCAACAAGATGTTCAATTGGCGGGATTCGCGCGGGCTGCGACGGGCAGTGAGTCCGGACAGGTCTTCAGTCTGTGTGACCTTGCCGAGCGCGGTCATAATCGCGTCGAACAGTTGCGATTGACGGACAGGCTTTGTCAGGTAGGCCGCTATTCCCAACTCCCGGCAGCGAGCTGCATCGCCGTGTCGTCCCGCCGAGCTCAACATCAAAATCGTCGCGCCTGCCAGCCTGGGGTTCTGCTTGATCTTCTGGGCGACGCTGAACCCGTCGAGATCCGGCATCTGGCAATCCATCAGCACCAGTTTGAACGGGGTCTGATCGGCCAGCGCTTGTGTCATCGCTCCCAGGGCGGCAGCGCCTCCGTCCACGCAGACCGGTAGCATTTTCCTGCGTGTCAACATCTCTTCCAGGATGCGCCTGTTCGTAGAGTTGTCATCCACGACTAGAACCCGCAGCCCTTCGATTGTGCGCGGTTGGTTTTCTGAAGCCTCGATAGCCGGCGAATGCGCTACCTTGAAGCGGGCGGTGAAGTGAAATGTACTGCCCTGGCCAACTTCGCTTTCAACCCAAACCCGGCCGTTCATAAGCGCGACGAGCCGCGCCGAAATGGCGAGCCCAAGACCCGTTCCACCATACTTGCGAGTAACCGATCCATCCACTTGTTCAAACGGCGCGAAAATAATCTTCTGTCGTTCGCGGGGAATGCCAATGCCCGTATCTCTGACGGAGAAATGCATAACCATATCCTCGGCGTTCGATTCCTGCCGCTCGGCCTGAACAACGATCTCTCCCCGCTCCGTAAACTTGATCGCATTGCCCACCAGGTTCGTTACCACTTGGCGCAGCCGGCCCGGATCGCCGGCCAGCAATTCGGGCAGGTCGCCATCAACACGGCATGCCAGCTCCAGACCCTTCTGCTCAGCCCGCATGCCCAACGGGTCCAGCGTGTCGCCCAGACAGTCGCGCAGGCGAAAATCGATAGTTTCAAATTCGAGTTTCCCGGACTCAATCTTGGAAAAATCAAGAATGTCGTCGATCACCGTTAAAAGAGCATCGGCGGAAGACTTCGCCAGCTTCAGGTATTCAGACTGCTCTGGGTTGAGGTCCGTGTCGAGAGTAAGCTCCAGCATTCCCATTACGCCGTTCATCGGCGTGCGAATTTCGTGACTCATGTTTGCCAGAAATTCACTTTTTGCGCGGTTCGCGGCTTCCGCCGCTTCCATGGCGTTGCGCAATTCCGCGGCTTCCTGCATACGCGCAGTGATATCTTCGATGATTCCAATGTTGGTTTCTTCGTTTAGCCTGGAAGCTGATGACTACGTACCCAGATGATCTTGCCATCTTTGCGGATGTAGCGTTTTTCCATTTCGTAGGACTGCAGCTTGTCACTTCCGAGCTGCTCATATAGCTGCAGATTCTTCGCAATGTCGTCCGGATGCGTGAAGTCCGTGAACTTCTTGCCTTTCAGTTCTTCCGCCGAGTACCCGCACATTCGTTGGTACGCCGCGTTCGATTCAATCAAGCGGCCTTCCCGATCATTAATCACGATTCCGACCGGCGCATGCTCCAGGATAGCCTGCAGCCTCTCCGCCGTAGCTTGCAGTTGCGCTGCCGCTTCCTTGCGCTCGCTAACGTCCTCGACGATTCCCATGGTGTGCTCGGCATCTACTTTAGAGCCTGCCACCCGCACCCAAATGGTCGTGCCATCCTTACGGATGTAGCGCTTTTCTGTTTCGTAGTGGTCCGACTTTCCTTCCCGGAAGGCCTTCATGCGCTCATGGTTGTCCGCGCAATCCTCAGGAGGGGTGAGGTCGTAGTAGGTCATGCCCTTCAGCTCTTCGGCAGAATAGCCGGTGATCCGCTGGAGTGCTGGGTTAACCTCCAGGAAACGTCCATCGTGATCAGCCAAGTTGATGCCTACGGGCGCGCGGTCCAGCAATGCCCCAAGCCTTTCCGCCGTAGCCTGGAGTTGCTGCTCCGCCTGCTTGCGATCGGTAATGTCAATGAACGCGCCCACCGCCCCGCGGACTCTGCCTGTGTCGTCCAGCAGTGGCACCGCATTGCCGAAGATGCTTCCGCGAGCTACCGTCGTCGAATGCGATCGTGTATTCGCAATCCCGGACCTCGCGTCCGGTTGCCGCGGCCAACTGCACCGGCCACTCATCGGGAGAAAGCTCCTTGCCATTTCTCAGTACGCGGAAAGTCGATGGCGCTCCACTCTCCGATGCCGACATTGAAGTAGTTGGCCCCGGGTGGCAACCGAAGGAGGTCATGCGCGGCGCGGTTTCTCGTCATCTGCCGACATTCAGGGTCGTGCGCAATGAACGTGGCTGCCGGCACGGCATCCAGGATAGCTAGCCAATTCCGTGGCGCGAGCACGTGCCTCAGATTCGCTTCGCTCTAGTTCGGCGTTGAAGCGTTTTAGATCTTCGGTTTCACGGCGAGCCGATTCGGCGCGCTCTTTCTCCGCCGCGCGTTGTTGAATGAGCTGTGACGCCGTGACCAACGATCCAAGGGCTTCGTCGAACTCCGTAAGTTCAAGGTGACGAATCGCTATTGATTCGCCACGTCCCAAGGCGAGGGCTGGGTCAATCAGACCCTGGATGGAGGCAGCGATGCGTCGTGCTATGAACAGTGCCAACGCGATGCCGGCGAACGACAGCAGAGCCGCGCCAGCAAGGATCCACCACAGCCGGCGCCAAATCTCTGCCATCATGAGCGCTTTAGGCACCCCGATCACCACCGTCCATCCGGAGGTCGCCGATCGGCTGAAGCTGTCAAATATCGGGATTTGCTCGAGGTTAATAACCTCTGCCGTACCTTCTGCGCTCTCCCGCATCCGCTGCAATAGGACGGGGCCGGCTTGCCGACCGACAAACTTCTCTGCCAAACGAGTCCGGGTGACGAGGACTTGATTGCTGTCTAAGATACTTCCGACCCATTCCTGCGGGAGCTGCTGCTGCGAAAGAATTGTCGAGAAGCGGTAAAGCGGGACAGTCATCGCTAGGTCATAGATGACCCCTCCATTGCGGAACACTGGGACATCCACACTGATCTGAAGGCGCCCAGACGAAGCCCCGTTGAACACATTGCTGATAAGCGGCCTGCCTGTCGCAAAGACTTGGCGAACTGTATCCGGAACGTTGCGCTTGGGAAATGAAGTGCCAAACGGACGAAAGGTATTGATGAGCAGCTGCCCGGTCGCGTCTGCAAGGATGATGTATGCATCGGGATAAGCTTGCAAAACAACCCCTGCCTGGCGGTCAAATGCAGACAGATCGTTGGAGTCGAGCGAAGGTGAAGTTGCAAGAGCGTTCAAGCTGGCTTGCATGTTGACCAATTCCCGATCAACCACCATCGTGAGCGCCCGAGCGGTTTCCAGCATGCGCTGTTCGGTAAGCGCCCGCCTGCTCTGATAGTTGTAGTGGACGAGGAATCCAGCGGCGATCCATACCGGCAGCACACAAGCGACCACGAGAGACGCGAGCCAGAGACGAATGGAACCCCTGCAGCGGTTTCCAACGGACACCTGTGCCGCCGCGGCAGTGCATGTTCCAGAGTCGCCAATGGGCGAACCGCTGTCACGTTCGCTGGCGATTTGTTTACTCGGTTCGATGGGTTCCGGTCGCATCTGATTAGCACTGCCTTCCCTGGCTTACGGCGATCGCGTTCCGCTCCATACACCAAGGTTTTCCATTAATCATTGGCACGATGAATTCCATTTCGCATCCCGGGCCGAATCTTGAACCTAACTCTTGGATACAGAACGACCTGCCTCTGAAGTGCCTTGCAATCGCTGCGCGTTACCCCTGCCGCTGTTTCTGAACTCTGGACCATGGTCCAGAAATCGGACACAGGCAGCGGGATTCTCCGACCCGCTGTGTTTGCCGACCTGCAAGGGTGGGGATGTAAATGGGCTGCGGCCGACACCGACTCAATTCCACAGCCAATAGATTTTCAGCGTGATCATCTCCGGATGGAGTGTTTCACCTGCTCTGCATTGTGAGCGGGGTCACTTGAGATGACGCTTCTTGTGTCGAAGATATGCATAAGCGGAGGCGCTCGCAACCAGCGCCGACATTGCTCCCTGCGTCCATTCCAGGTGCGCGTGCTCAGTGAATAGATGGATTGCCCACAGCATCGGCACTTGCCACAACTCCACCACGCGTGTGTAGAAGGCGCCCAGCATCGACATCACCTGGTTCATGTAGAAGTAACCAGTGAGCCCGACCATCGCCACCAGCAGCATCACGCACCACATTTGCGGCGAAAGCGACTGCAGTCCACCATGGGCTCGCGGCGTAAAGACCAGGAACACTCCACCCAGCGCCCCGCCCACCAATGCCGGAGCAATCAACCAGAACAAGTGTTCACCTTTCCCCTGTGCGAATTCCCACACCTTATAGGTTGCCGCGCGCGAGCCCAGTGCAATCAGCAGAAACAGAATGCCTTGCCGCGCGTTCAACACCGTGCCTGGCTCGCGCACCGCCTGCACGGCGAACAAGATCAGCGCTGCGGCCAGAACCAGCAATGTGCGCCGCTCGTATCTCTGCCGCTCGCCCCGCACATACGCCAATATCAAAGCATCCAGCAGCAACACCGCTTGAGTCACTCGCCCGCTCAGCAGAGCGATCGCACCGAACCAACCCACGTAGGTCAGCCCGCCGGTCAACACGCGCAGCAGCGCCACCCACGGAGAGCGCGGCAACCATTCTGCCCGCACGGGTCGCACGATGATCGCCAGCAGCACCAGCGCCAGCAGTGAGCGATACACCAGGATTGAACCCAGCGATAGGTCCGCACTTCGTGCCAGCAGCTCAATCGAGACTGTAATCGCGACTTCCGAAGCGACCATTCCGGCGAGTGGCTTGCGGCCCCACAACGATGTGCGATTCGTCTGCAAGTCATTATTCTATATGGCTGGTCTATGCGATACAGGACCAACCGGAGCGAGCCGTAAGTCCGGGGGTGCGCCGGAGGGCTCCCGCTCCGAAACGGGGGAGTCGCTCACACCAATGCTCGTACCTACATGGTTGATGACCGAATGGCCAGAAAGGGCCATTCGCACTGAAGCTTGACGATGGGATGAAGCGGCTTTGAAGCTTCGAGCGCGAACTCTCAGCCGGGGTAATGGGCCTTGCCGGTGATTCGTTCAAGACTGATGCGCACCACGGTTGTTCGGGCGCTGGAAGTGGCGATCGCCTTTTCCGCCTCGGGCGTCACCGATCCGCAGAAACGGACGGCTAGAAGCTCCAGAGCCCGCCGTTTTTCCGTAGGATCCGCCACCAGAGTCGCCCGGCCGAATACAATGGCGCTTTCATAAAGGGTGGTCAACTGGGCCGGCAAAACCTTGGCGTCCGCTACGGCGCAGAAGGAAACCCGCTCTTCATGGGCGATGTTCTCCAGCTTGTGTCCCTCGACGGCGCAGTGAATGTAGACCACGTCGCCGGATAATACGTGGTTCACGGGGACAGCATAAGGCCATCCGTCGGCCCCCAGGGTAGCCAGCACGCCATGATCCGAACGTGCCAGAATGTCCCGCGCCTGAGTCTCGGTAAGCGCCCTCTCACTTCGTCGTATGTCTCTGAAAGTAGGCATCTATCGGAGCTCGTGAACAGGTTAGCACGAATGCGGACTGAGGGCCCGCGCGGCCAAAGCTGCGCCTTACGTCGTGCTGTTCCTTAAGTTTGTTGGTTTATCCGGGATTTCCGTCTTGTCCCAGCTTTGGCGATTATGCTTGCGCCCCCTTTGAAAAACAACCTATTTCTTCTTTCAGACGAGACCTTCGAGGGCCTGGTGCTGCTCCGATTATCCTGAAAGTCCGAATTGACAAGTCTTATCGTCGGGGGTAATCTCGGTCAATTCCTTTTGATTCATTCTAAGACAGTGCCATTGGCTTGATGCCTCGGGAAATTGTTTGCGAGAGTTATGAGTGCAGTTGACGAGGCGTCCGATAACCGTTGTTTTTGGATTGAACAAGGGAACCTCGGGGCGTGAGGCGAAATTATGAATGCAATAAAAGTCGTGCTAACCCTGATTCCATTCGCATGGATCATAGGGATGGTACCAGTTGTCAATAGGGTGAGACCGATAGTTCTCGGCCTTCCCTTCCTGGCCTTTTGGCTGGTTGCCGGAATCCCCGTAACCTTTGCCTGCATTTGGGGACTCTACACCATCGACTCGAAGCGAAACCGGGACTCTTGACAACGAAAGGCGGGTGGGAGGAATGACGAACCAAGTAATTGCCATTGGAATAATTCTTCTCTTCGTAATCGGGGCCACTGTCGTTGGCATGATCCCCGGTATGAGGGAAAAGATGACGCTGGAACAATGGGCGATAGGTGGCCGTAACTTCGGCCGCTTATTGAACTGGTTCATTCTGGCGGGTGAGATCTACACGGCCTTTGCCTTTCTTGGCGGCAGTGGCTGGGCTTACGCTCGGGGCGGCCCGACCTTCTATATCTTGGGATATTGTACTTTGGCCTATGTGGTTGGCTACTATGTTCTGCCGGCGATGGCGCCGATGGGCCGCCGCCACGGATTGATGACTCAGCCCGATCTGGTGGAACATCTCTATGAGAGTCGTGGGCTGGGCATTCTTACCGCATGTGTTGGCGTAGCTTTCCTGCTGCCCTATCTGCAGCTTCAGCTCACCGGCCTGGGTTTGATTATCGAAACCTGCTCCTATGGGCTTGTTACCAGGGTGCCGGCCATGCTCATCGCCTTTACCATGGTTGCCGCCTTCATCTATTTGAGCGGTCTCAAGGGTGTTGCAATCACCGCCGTCATCAAGGATGTCGTAATGATCTTGGCGGTGGCCTTTTTTGGCATCTATTTGCCTGTCCATTTCTACGGCAGCGTCGGCGGCATGTTTGCGGCGTTGGATGCCGCCAAACCAGGATTTTTGACCGTGCCCGGCGGGACCAAGACCCTCGATGTAAGTTGGATGATGTCCACCCTCGTCTTGACCAGTTTGGGTTTCTACATGTGGCCCCACCTTACGGCGAATAGTTTCAGTGCCAAAAATCCCGATGTACTCCGGCATAATGCCGTGTACCTGCCCCTGTATCAGATTTGTATGCTATTCCCGATGCTGGTCGGGTTCACTGCGTTGCTGGTCCTTGTTCCGGCGCTTAAAACGCCCGACATGGCCTTCATGTCTCTCGTCCGTCAAGCACTTCCCGGCTGGGCCCTGGGCCTTGTGGGCGGCGCTGGCGCGCTGGCTTGCATGATCCCGGCGGGCGATCTCCTCTTGACCACATCGATGCTTTTCACGCGCAATATCTTTGGCCGGACGGTAGGCAGAGATGTTACTCCTCAAACCCAGGGCAAACTTGTCCGAGTCGTTGTTCTCATGTTGACAATTATTGCACTGGGGTTGGCGATCTTTCTCCCCAACATGCTCGTCAACTTGCTGCTCACCGGATACTCCGGCGTAACCCAGTTCTTCCCGATGATTGTCTTAGGTTTGTTCTGGAAATCGAGCACCAAGATCGCGTCTTTTGCCGGCCTGATCGTGGGTGAGTTCCTCGTTTTTTACATGATCCTCAACAAGCTTGATCCGCTGCCCATCATGGGACTTCATCTAAACGCGGGTTTCGCCGCCTTAGTTGTAAACATGGTGGTGTTCGTGGTCGTTAGCTTGGCTACCAGAACACCAGCCGGCATCGAACGGAAGATCCGCGCCATAGAAGGCACGGAGTCATCTCCAGCCGGCTCAACAGCAGTGGGCACTCATTGATTTTGGAAGGCGGGCAAAGGCACTTTCACGGACTGCGGCGGGAGAGGAATATTTAGAGCGTTCCTCCTCGCCTGGACAGCACACACAAAGGGAGCCAGCGCCGGAGTCTCGCGTCAACTTCGTGAGCCGCGGTACGGCTCAGTCTCCTTGGTCCCGTTCAGCGCATCGGGTTTGCGAAACAACTTCAAGCGAGCGTGAATGCAAATGAAAGCATGTGCGGATCATAAACCGGAAGAGTGCATTGCCAGCCATTTCGAGGAAGCGTCGCAATGGCGCCATCAGTTGCACCGCAACCCGCAACCGGCCTGGTTGGAGTTTTACTCCACGGGCTTCGTGGCGGAGAAGCTCTCTGACTGGGGCTACAACCTGCAATTGGGCAAACAGATCATTGACGAAAGTAAGCGGCTTGTCGTGCCTGACGATGCAACCCTGCAGGCCGAGTACGAAAGGGCACTCAAAGCCGGCATCAAAGAAAAATTCATTGCGCCAGCCAAGGGCGGCTTTACCGGAGTAGTCGGAACTCTGAAAGGTGCGAAGCCCGGTCCGACGGTCGCATTCCGCTTTGATATCGATTCGCTTGAGATCCTGGAGTCGAGCGATCCGTCGCACCCGCCCGTCGCCGGAGGGTATGTCTCACAGAACAAGGGCTATGCCCACATGTGCGGGCATGACGCTCATACCGCACTCGGACTGCTCATGGCGCGCTACTTTGCCGAGAACCAGGACAAAGTGAAGGGCACGGTCAAGCTTATCTTCCAGCCGAACGAAGAGAATCTTGGCGGTGCCGTTACCATGGCGCCCATGGGGGTCGTCGACGATGTTGACTACCTGTTTGGCGCGCACGTCGGCATCAACGTGAAAGAAACCGGCAAGATCGGCCTCAATGTATTCGATTGGCTGGCGATGAACCGCTTTGAGGTCACCTACACCGGGCGCGCCTCGCATGCCGCGGTACGGCCGGATCTCGGCAAGAATGCTTTGCTTGGGGCGTGCGCTGCGATTACCAACTTGTACGCCATCTCCAGACACGGCACCGGTGCATCGCGCGTCAATGTCGGTGTCATGCAGGCAGGCACGACCTGGAACATCATTCCGGAAAAGGCTTACTTCCGCATGGAAACGCGCGGCGTCACGAATGAAGTCAACGAGTACATGGTTGGCAGGGCCATGGACGTGCTGCACGGCGCGGCCAAGATGTACGATCTCGGACTGGAGATAAAACCCGCGACCAGTACTGTGACTGCGGTGAACTCGCCCGAATTGATCGAACTCGGGAATAAAGTAGCGAGGTTGCTGCCTTCGGTGAAGGAAGTCGTACCCGCCTGTTCAACCAATGGTTCCGAAGATATGTGTGTCTTTATGCAGCGCGTGCAGCAGCGAGGCGGCAAGGCGATGGAGATTCTGCTGGGGACCCCGATTGGGGGCGGTCACCACAGTAATTGTTTCGACGTGGACGATAAGGTGATCCAGAACGGGGCGGAATTCTTTGCCGCCATGCATGATGCGGTAACGCAACAGGGTTAGTGATGCGAGTTATTGCCGTGTTCCACTATTTAACCTGAAGAGAGTGCCGATCTTAACCATGTGCACCGAGGTCAGCCCTCACAGGAACCGACTGCAGGTAAAGCCAATTGCACAGCGGCGAAGCCTTATCGCCGGATAGGGGATTGACGTGGAGCGATACCAGAAGGTGGTGCAGTTAGCAAACCGGCTGCGACCGGAAGCTGTTGAGTTCACTCAACACCTCGTGCGTTGTCCCTCCTTAGGAGGCAGCGAAAAAGGCGTTGCAGACCTTCTGCTTGCAGAGATGAAGAAGATCGGGTACGACCAGGTGTTTCGTGATGACTGGGGTAATGTAATTGGCATTATCAACGGCAACCACCCCGGTCCGGCTATTGTCTATAACGGTCACATGGATCACGTGCCTCCTGGTGAGTTGTCGCTGTGGGGCGGATACGATCCCTATGGGGCCGATATCGATGATGTTGAGATAGATAACCGGGATGCCACGAAGAAGGAACGGGCCGAAGTCATTCATGGAAGAGGCGTTGCGGATCTGAAAGGCAACCTGGCCTGCGTTATTTATGCTGGAAAGCTTCTCTTGCAACTACGCAGTGAAGGTCTAGCCTTGAATGGCAAGTACATTGTTACAGCGGTTTGCCTCGAAGAGCCCGGTGATCAGGTTGGGACTATCCAGGTGATCGACGACACTTTCAAGAAGTTGCAGATAGACTACGATGCCGCCGTGTCTTGTGAACCATCATCCCTTGATATCGCGTTGGGGCATCGCGGACGGGTCGAACCTGTGGTCAGCGTATACGGGAAAATCTGCCATGGAAGCGCGCCTTGGCTGGGAATCAATGCGGTCTACAAAGCGAACAAGTTTATCGACAAGGTAGCCAACGAGCTGCCCAACAGCTTTCCCTCCGATCCGGATCTCGGGAAGTCCAGTATCGCAATGACAATTATCAAGGCTAGCCCTGGAGAGCTATGCATTGTTCCAGAGCGCTGCGATATGAACTTTGACCGCCGCTTTGTGCCTGGCGAGACGCCTGAAAGCTGTATCCAAGAGCTGCAGGACATCATCGATAACCTTTCCAGGGAAGATCCGGAATTCAAAGCTGATGTGAAAATAGCTGAAGTAGTCCAGAAATTCTATACCGGCAAGTCGGTTAAGATCGCCAATAAGAAGAACGCCTGGAAGACTCCAAGAGAACATCTGTTCGTTCGGGCTATGGCTGCGGGTCTGGAAGCCGTTGGTCAAGAAGTTAGATATCGTTATTGGTACTTCGGTACCGATCTATCAAAGGTCGCCGCCGAAGATCGTAAGCCTGCGATTGGCTATGCGGCTGGTCAGGAGCAGTTGATCCATACTCCAGCGGAGAAACTACGGACTGACTACATGGAAAAGAGTATCGCAGGTTACGCGGCCGGCTATTTGAAAATAATGGAGTTGCCGAAGGAAGCGTTCCAACTTGAAGCGGAAGCAGCCTTGCGTGGATCTCATTGAATGTAATGTCTAGGGCCAGCGCTTCTGGTATGAAGAATGTGACATAGCTGTATTGCAAATGTCGTTTACGATCCTCCGCCAACCGGCTTGAAGGAAAGTTTGGTGAGCTTGGACAATGGCAAGCCGCATCCGAAATTGAAAGCCTCGGGGGCCCTCTCTAAGCTGTGGCTGGAAATGGTGTCGCCTGAACGGAAAGCATAGCCGAGGCAATCGCGCTCGTCACATCGACGAACTCCTGTAGATGCGCCGTCTCAACCTTAACACCCGGACGGTAGATAAAGAGCCAGTCGGGGCTGCTTTCTACGCGGTAGTGTGCGGCATGATCTCGAAGGAACGCCACCTTCGCAGGCGTAAAGAATGCACGCACTTCGCCCTGATCCGAATAGCGGACAAAGAAGTGCTTAACGATCGCGGTCGACGACACGCTCTGCAAAGGAGTGGAGTCGTGGGCCTGGTACGGATTGCAACCCATTAACCGGCTGCTCAGACCCGATGGCAGGTTGATCGTTACCTCGCGCGAGAATTCCGAGACCATCATCGGCATGGCACACCACAAGGAGTCCCCTTACCGGCTGGCTATCCTGAGGGCGATTCCGAGCTTCTCGGGCTTGTGTTGCCAACCAAGATCGCGTACGGCGATCATAGCCTTCATGCTGGAGGCTATCGCTGTGTTCCTGCTGCTCCAGTTCATCTCCAAGCCTGTCTGGTTTATCCTGCTCTCCGGGCTTGCGTTCTTCGCCTGGGGCGAGATTTTTTCGCTGTTCCCGGCGATTACCGGGGACTTGTTTGGCAAGACCTGGGCGACGACGAACTACGGAATCGTTTACACCGCAAAAGGGGTTGCATCTATTTTTGCTGGTCCGGTGGCGGCGCTCGCCAGTGCCAAAACCGGCTCGTGGGTCCCCATCTTTTGGGTGATGATCGCTTGCGACGTCGTGGCCGCGTTCATGGCTCTGCTATGGCTCAAACCGCTGGCAGCGAAAACCATCCAACGCCAGCGCGATGAGATAGCGCGCAGAGAGGCCGCAGTGCAAGTGAGGCGAGACGCGGCATAATCCAAAGTCGAGGTTCTTTCTCCGCATGCCGAGGCTCGTAGCGCAAACCACGCGCCTCGGCAAGCGGTAGCCTATAACACAGGCTATCGAAGCAACTTCTATTCCCGTATATTGACACCGAGAACATGAAATCGTGTTGGAGGGGTCGAGGAGCGTCCGCCGCGGTGGGCGCCAGGCAGAAGCAGTATTGCTGCATCGAGAGTTAGAAGTCGTACGTCATTCCACCCGAAACCCCTTGCAGTATCGTGCCTTGAAGCCGTTTCCTAAGAAATCCGCTTGTCGACCTGGATGCCGTGTCCGACAGCTCCCGCTTTTGAATTTACATCCAACTTATGACGCTTGTTTTGCAACTCACAAATTTAACACTCTGGCTTTGGCAACCGGGCCGGAAGCACAGGAGAACGGCCTGGGATGAAACCTGCGGTCACTTTATGCGATTTAATCCAGCGCGGCGACGGGGAGAGCACCGCGATTATTGTTCCGGAGTTGGATGTCCGGATTACCTATGATTCTCTCAGGCGGCAAGTCCAGGCGATGGCCGAAGCTCTGGCTAGCGCCGGCATTCGCCGCGGCGATCGGGTGGCAATGGCGCTGCCGAACGGTTTGCCGGCAATTGTCACTTTCCTGGCAGCCTCTCTCGTCGGAACCGCCGCACCTTTGAACCCCGGCTATAGATGCGAGGAGTTCGAGTTTTTTTTGAAGGACACCGCTGCCCGTCTGCTGATCTGCCCCACGCATGGCGCCGAAGAGGCACGGCGCGCCACCGGAAGTGGGATCCCAGTGCTCTCAGTGACGCAACGCGGGGATGGCGTGGTGTCCCTGGAAGGCGCTTCGAATCGTGTCTCGGCAACCGCACCCTCGGCCAAGGACGTTGCATTAATTCTGCACACGAGCGGAAGCACAGGACAGCCAAAGCGTGTACCCCTTCAACACGCGAACCTGACGGTATCAGCCGCGAACATCGCGGACGCCTACGCGCTCACCCCCAACGATGTTGCTCTGTGCGTTATGCCGCTATTTCACATTCACGGGTTGGTGGCCTCAACGCTGGCACCACTGTTTTGCGGAGGTGCCATAGTGGTTCCAACGAAGTTCAATCCGCTGGCGTTCTGGCGCATGGTTCGGGAGTACCGCCTGACTTGGTACACCGCTGTGCCTACGATTCATCAGCTCCTGTTGGAAAGAGCCTCCCGCAGCGAGAGCTCGCTGCGACCTGGAACTTTGCGATTTGTCCGCTCCGCGAGCACACATCTATCTCCGGAAGTCATGCACCAGGTGGAGGAGGTGTTTGGCGTCCCGATGATCGAAGCCTATGGAATGACGGAAGCAGCGCACCAGATGGCTTCCAATCCCCTGCCTCCTCGGCTTCGCAGGCCAGGGTCGGTCGGACCGGCTACCGGCTCCGTCCGAATCAGCATCATGGACGAGCAGGGCAATCATCTTGGAGTAGGAGAAAGCGGCGAAGTTGTCATTCAGGGACCGAACGTCTTTCTGGGCTACGAGAACAACCCCGAGGCGAACGCCACGTCTTTTGCGAACGGGTGGTTTCGCACCGGCGATCAAGGATTCCTGGACGCTGACAGTTACCTGCATTTGACCGCCCGCATTAAGGAGTTGATAAACCGGGCAGGCGAGAAGATCGCTCCGCACCAGATCGACCAAATCCTGCTGAAGCACCCTGCCGTCGCAGAGGCGGTCACATTTGGATTCCCGCACCCTGTGTTGGGGGAAGAGGTTGCCGCAGCAGTTGTCTTGCGCGAGCCGGAGAGTGAATCAGCCCTATTGAAACACTGCCGGGAGCACCTGGCGGCCTTTGAATCGCCAAAAAAGGTACACATCGTGGAGCGCATACCACGTACGGCCACCGGAAAGATTCAACGCCGCGCGGTAGCCGCTGCGATTCTAGGCGAAGTGGCATGAAGTTCCTGATCGCGGGTGCCGGCGCCATTGGGGCTTACATTGGTGCGCGTATGGCGCGTGCGGAGCTGGATGTCACGTTGTTTGCACGCGGGCCGCATCTTCGGGCCATGCAAGAACATGGCGTTCGAGTGGAAAGCATCGAGGGAGACTTTGAAGCTCGTCCGAAAGTCTCTGGCAACCTTGATGAAATCGGCCCGGTGGACGTTGTTCTGCTCACGGTTAAGGCACACAGCCTGCCGCAACTTGCTCCGCAACTGCGGCCGGTACTTGCCGGCGATACAACCGTAGTCACAATGCAAAACGGCGTTCCCTGGTGGTACTTCCAAGGCTGCGGCGGCCAACACGAAGGAACGCGGCTGGAACGGGTCGATCCCTGCGGAGTGGTTTCCGCGGCCATCGAACCCCGCCGCGTGGTTGGCTCGCTGGCGTATTTTGCGACCGAAATTTTAAGGCCTGGAGTGATCCGGCACGACGAAGGCAACCGAATTTCGCTCGGTGAACCGGACGGGACGCGATCAGAACGCTGCCGCCGGATTGCGGAAACGCTGATTGGCGCCGGGCTGCGGTGTCCTATCACGACGCGGATTCGCCACGACATCTGGGTGAAGATCCTTGGGAACGTCGCTTTCAATCCAATCAGCGCGCTGACCGGTGCCACGCTGATTCAAATGTTGCGTGACCCAGAGGTGTCGGCGCTCGTCCGGAATGTTATGCAGGAAGTGGAAATGGTGGCCTCCCGATTGGGCCTGGAGTTGCCGGTCTCTATTGAACAGCGGATCGCTGGCGCCGAAAAGGTTGGCGAACATAAGACCTCGATGCTGCAGGATCTTGAGGCGGGACGCCCCTTGGAACTTGAACCAGTGGTGGGTGCGGTGCTTGAGTTGGGAGAGCGTTTGAATGTCCCTATGCCTTACACGCGCACGGTGTACGCCTGCACAAAGATGCTCTCAGATTGTCGACGGCTGAGGCCTCAACCCTGAGTGGCGATGTGAGTGTCTAATTGAATTCACCTATAGGTGTTTGGCATTTGATCGATCACAGGACCGGATATTCACAACATTTTTACAAACTTGCCCTAACTTTCAGTTCCGACTTGCGTCTATTCCTATGGCGTTAGGAGCCAATGATGCAGAAGACGAACAACTCTGTCCCGGAGGACGTTGTATCGGAAGCGCGGCAGAAACTGGAAGCAGAACGGCAGAAGCTAGTGGCGCAGGTTGTGAAATTGCCCAATGGGGTGAAGTTCACCCGACTGAAGCCAGTAACAGCATGAAATCGTTTCTGACCACCGTTCAGCCCCTAACCGCTGAGGGCTATCCGACGTTCATCATCGCCACGTGATCGCACGCCACCCCATAAGCATGAACGCGAAGACATAAGTATTCGAGCCGCTGCACTACCTGACGCTGCTGGAACAGAAGACGGGGCGCTAGATTATGCGGCGCCGCTAGTAGCTTCTTTACTAGGTCGATTGTGCGTATGGCCGGTCTACTAGCTGTTTTCTACTGATGCCATTCGCGGATGCCTGCCGCTGAAAAGAACTCGTCCCGACCCTCGCGAAAAGCCAGCGCCATAGGACGGATGCGAAGGGGCTTTTGCCGATCAAAGTTGCCGCCTCGTCCGGCACCGCAAGTCCCTTGCTCAACGCCTCGGCTGTGATGCTGAGGGCCTTCATTGCATACCTGGCAAGCGGTGGGCGAAGCGGTTGCCCACTGCTCAGTGCTTCCCCAGCACCCATCGCCAGAGCACCAGCCCAGGCAATTTCGCTTTGTTTTGCGAATTGATGGCAGATGGCCAAGGCTACATTGTTCTGGTGGGCTTCAATAAAGCCATTGTTCAAGACCGCCACTAGACTTTGCGGATGCCGGTTGGGATTCTCCAGCCGGTGAGTCCTGATGACTTGCAGCGCCTTTGTCACTAGAAAGGGCAACGAGTCGATGTACAAAGGAAATGCGAGAATCAAAAGGCCGGCGGCGTCAACTGCCGCAAGCAACTTGGCCTGTTCCTCCTCCCTACGCAAGCCTGCTCTGAGAGTCAACGATTGGGTCTCCCAGCCATGCTGCCCGAGATGTTCCAAAAGATATCCGCCCAGAACGCCTGATGTGCTTGGCCTCTTTACCTTGGGACTACCGACAATGAGCAAAGCCCGCCGGGTGGCACCGTGTTCAGCCGGAGTCCTGGGGACTTCCGGTGACCGTATGAGAGAGGTAACAACGTCCCGCGACGGATAAGTGTCCGACCTTGAGAGTAGCGCCCGAAAGCGATCACGGGTTGCATCCGCATCATCTCCAAGCGAGACAACTTCGGCGGCATGGCTTGGCGCATGAAAATTGAGTGCATTGCGTCCCACCAGAATTTTGAAAACGTTGGCTTCCTCATGGTTAGTCTGGCGCTGGACTCCGACGGCGACGAACCGCGGCATCGGAATGTAGCGGGGAGGATGGTGCATTTCTCCCTGGTCAGTGATGAAATAAGGAAGAGCAAGCTGTATGAAGCGATCCACCATCACTTTGAGTTCCGGTGAGTATCCGCCGAAGGTAACGGGCGTGAACAGGACGAGCATTTCGCTATGGACGATCGCCGCCGCTATTTCGCGAGCAGCATCGGCCTGAACGCAAATGCCGGGGGTTTCAATCCAGCAACCGAAGCACCCAATGCAATGTGCCAGCTTTATTTCCCGCAAGGTAAAGGTCTGCACCTCGGCGCCGCCGGCTGCGAGCGCGTCGCGCAGGGTCGCGAGCACTGGCCCCAGGCTCTCGTCGCCGCCCGGCGTCCCGTCCAGAAGCACAACTCTTCTCGCGCTTGCTCCGCTCGTCATAGTCGATCCTTTCGCTGCGCTCAGTTTGTCAATGTGGACAGCAGCCACATTGTCGCCCTAAATGTTGCGCGTGTCAACATATTTTTGTTATAACGAAGTACGATGAAAAAAGATCCCCCGCCCTATCATCACGGGAACTTGAAACAGGTTTTGCTTGATGCCTCCGTGGACCTCATTGGAACCGTCGGGCTCCCGTCCTTCACTTTGCGAGAGGTGGCGCGGCGCGCGGGCGTGTCGCACAATGCCCCCTATCGGCACTTCCGGGACAAGGACGACTTGTTGAACGCGGTTGCCGCAGAAGGATTCAACCGTCTGACGGAATCAATGGCGAAGGCGGTCGAGTCCGGAAGCAATGCCATGGAGAGGCTGCGGCTCAGCGGGCAGGGATACGTCGATTTCGCGTTGCGATTTCCGCGGCACTTCGTGGTAATGTTTGAATCTCCGCAGCCAATCAAAATGAATATTGAGAGCCGGACGGCGGGTGAGCGCGCCTTTGGGGCCCTGACTCGTTACATCGAGGAATGCCAGAAGGAAGGATCGCTTCCAAAGGGTGACTCAACACGCTTGGCGCTTCTCGCATGGTCGCTGGTGCATGGTATCGCTAAACTCGCAAACAATGGGCGATTCCCGTTCTCCGGAAGAAAAGATGTGCTGGCGTTTACGGACATGGCTACTCAGGCATTCATGTCCGGGATTGCGGGTATGCCAAGCAAGGCCATCTCCGGCCCGAGCCTCCGTCCAAAGAAGCGGCCTTGCGGATGATGACTAATAAGCGAACGTGTAATCGGTCGCGCTGGTCTGGGCGGATGCGCTGTCGAAGGGTTGCTCCCGCTGGTCCACCGGATTAGAGAAGTTGCTCTCCGTGCCGGTGGCGCCACCAGGGTTTGCAAACCGCTCTGGCGCTCATCCGTGACGCACAACAATGGCATCAGTTGGAAACTGCTTTCGACTTGGCGAGCATTAGCGTTTCGAACTCTCGCACCACGGCAGAAGAAAACAACTCATCGTTGACGTGCAGGGGCAGCAAACGCACCGGAATCGAAGGCTTGATTCGGCTTTCGAGCGCCTCAACAAAGGCCTTCACCCCACCCGGATTGTAAAGAGCCCCGCCCGCGCAGTTGGGATAACAAAAACCTTTCAGAGGCACCATAACCACGGTGTTGCCCTCAGCCTGATTCAATTTTCGCGCCATCAGATCGCCGAGCATTGCCATCTCCCGCTTGGATGGCATGACGAAGGTCATCTCCGGGTTATGCATCATCGTGGTGCGCTTCTTCCACGCCGGCTTGAGCTCCGAAAAACGTCCTGTGACAATATAATCCGTGCTCCCTGGCACAACCACCTGCGGAATCCCCATGCGGGAGGCCGCCTCCAACCTATTGGGTCCGGCGGCGTGCTGACCGCCCGCCAATTCGTCGATCAACTCGTGTGTGGTCAGGTCTATTACCCCATCGAACCGGCCCTGCAGGATCATCTCTTCCATCGCCCTTCCGCCCACTCCGTTGGGATGGAAGGCGACCGGCTCGTAACATCTCTCTTGCAGCAGCGATACAATCCGCATGCCTGCGGGCGTGGTGGTGCCATAAATGGTGATGGCAATCTGGCTGCGCCCGGCGGCGGGCACCTGGCCGGCTCGGAGCATGCCGGCAAGAGCGCCGGCGGCATTGCTGAGCATTTGTCTGAGCACGGAATTCAGTCCAAAGAAATCGACCACCGAGTGGATCAGGGTGATGTCCGAGGTGCCGACGTAGGTCTCGAAATAGCGCCTCCCCGATGCCATCGTTGAAAGCATGATTTTGGGGACGCCCAGAGGAAGCGATCTCATGGCGCTGGTGCCGATGATCGTGCCCTGAGCGCCTCCGACGGAAAGAACGCCATCGATCTTCCCCTCGCGATAAAGCGACTCGGTCAGGGCTACCGCCCCGTTCATCATCGCCTTGATTGCCTCGCCCTTATTTCCGGCCCGGATCAATTCGTCAATCGACCGGTCGCCGCCGGCGAGCGCGACCTCGTGACGGCCGATGTCCCCTTCTCCCACGGGCGACGGGAAGATGCCCGTATCCAGAATCAGTACGTCAACCCCGAGCCGTTCGAGGACGCTTTTCAGGAAAAGCGCCTCCTGACCTTTGGTATCAAGGGTAACGACCAGTAAAGCGGTCTGCTTCGCCTTGTTCGTCATGGGCGTTCAAGAATCCGCGCCGCGATGGCAGTCTTGGCCGTCTCCTCCGCCAGCTCTGCCAAGGTCTGCGCGGCGAGCAGGCTGTCACCAACGGCGACCAGACCATGTGACTCGAGAAGGATGAGCCGCACCTCCTGGTCCTGAAAGGCTTTCTCCACGGCCTCCGCCAGTTCCCGCGAGCCATCTCGCAGCTCGGGCACGATGGGCATGCGCGGAAAGGCCCTGCGAGCGTGCCCGCTGAGGGTTGGAATCGGAATCCCCTTGGCGGCGTATGCAGCGGCAAACGGAGCATGATAGTGAACGATGCCCCGCACCTCCGGTCGCACGCGGTAGAGATTCAGATGCAGCCCAGCCTCCTTGGTCGCCGGCCCACTCCCGCGGATGACCCTCCCATCCCCATCCACCACGACCACGCCCGCTTCCGTCAGGCCGTAGAGTGACTTTCCGGTGGCCTTCATCAGATAGTTCGACCCGCAACGCACACTGATATTGCCACCGGTTCCTGCCTGAAGTCCGAGAATAGCCGCACGATGGGCGATCTCCAGAAACTCCTTCAGGCAGAGTTCAAAATCCTGTTGCTTATCGCTGGAATGCATACACCCTCGTTGGTACGTTTGCCCTATGGATAGCACGGCTTGTCCAATTTCCGCCGGGAATTGTTCTCTGCCTCAACCCCTGACGGCAGCGGCTCGTTTGGACGGCACCAAATTCTCCAACCGCTCAGGTGTTCGGGTCCAAACGTCAGTTCGCCTTTTTCGATCTGCTCGACGATTTGAGTGATCTCATCATTGAATGGTGTTGGAATTCCGGCCTCGCGGCCTTTGGCAGCGACCAAACCGTTCATGTAATGGACTTCCGATGGCCGGCCTTTCATCATGTCCTGGAGGAATGAGTTGGTGTGCTTGCCAATGTGCCCGCAGAGCGTAACCAGGATTCGCTTCAGCATTTCGTCGGGAGCCCCCATCATCTCCTCGGCGGTCAGGCCGAAGACCGGCTCAATGCGATAGCCCAAAGCCAAGCCTACGTCCAGACACTCTCTTCCCAGCGCGATGCCGAGTGGAAACAACTTCGTGTTTTCCACGACATCCGAATCAGTGCCGCGAAGAATCGCGGCGATCGCGTGCGACATGGTGTTTACGATCAGCTTCGACCATTTCGCGCCCCAGATATTCGATGTAACCTCCGTCTTGCCCGCTGCGCCAAGAATCTTCGCCAGTTCCTGCACGCGCGGAGTCACCCGGCCATGCATCTCCCCCAGCGCAAACCACGCCTTGGTTGGACCGGTACGGCGCTTCACGTTCCCTGGTCCCAGAATCTGTGCCGCCAATTCGACGACGCTGGGCACATCCCTCTGATAGCCGATAATGGGTGCAATCCACTCATCGTTGAGGCTGTTCTGCAGCGACACCAGCACTCCTGTGGGCGCCAAATGCGGCTTGATGAACTCCGTCAGCCAGATGCTGTCTGGCGACTTGGCCGTCAGGAAAACAACATCGAACGGCTTCTTCAGCGACGCCACTTCGCATAGGTGGAGCGCCCGCACCTTGATATCCAGATCTCCTTCGGGCATGGCAATGTGCAGCCCCTTGGATCTCATCACCTCCACGTGTTCGGGCCACTGGTCAACAAGCCAAACGTCATGACCCGCACGAGTCATGTCGGCTCCAACGCTGCTGCCGATCGCGCCCGTACCTAAAACAGCTATCCGTTTCCCCATACCCTCTCCTTTTACTGCAATCTGAAACTCTTCTGCTGCTTCACATCATTCTCATCTCTTGATCGACTGCAGCGGCGATCAAAAAGTTAAAAAGTCAGGCTCGATTCCGGTTCGATCATGGAGCCCCAGGAGATTATCCCAGAATTTTGGAGAATGGGCTCCGCCACAGCCAGAATCCCACACTTATAGGAAAATAGGTAGCATGCCCAACGTACGAATCGACAAGTGGCTCTGGGCCGCCAGGTTCTTCAAGACGCGCGCATTGGCTGCACGAGCCTGTGAACTAGGCAGGATTCAATCCAACGGACAGCAGGCCAAGGCTGCGCGCGAGATCCGCGTGGGAGACATGTTGCGAGTGACGAACGACGGCGGTGACTTTCAGGTGGAAGTCCTGCTTCTCAGTGAGGTACGCGGTCCGGCCTCGGTGGCGCAAACGCTGTACCGCGAGACAGAGGCGAGTCGTGAACAGCGCAAGAAGCTGGCAGACGAGCGGAAAGCGATGCGGCAGTTCGAAGTGGCATCGGAAGGCAGACCATCGAAACGCGACCGCCGCAAGATCATCCAGTTCCGGGGCAGAGAGTGATCACTGGTGAATACAGCATGTGCGTGTTTCCGCCTTGCAAGCTCGGATTCCGCAACGATCTCAGCGAAAACCAGAAACTCCAGGCCCTGCAAACGATGCGTGGGACGCCTAATGTAAATACGTTTGCCGAAGATAACCAATCGTGGCATCGTCAAGGCCGGAGAAATTGGTGTGCAACGCCTGGAGCAATGCGGCTTCGCCGGAGGCCTCGGTTCGTTCCGCGTCGAGCAGGCGGTCGATGGCGCCCAGGCCTGACTGGGCCTCGATCGCTTCGACCACCGCCAGCGACCAAGCGTAGGCGAAACGCGCCTGCGAGGCTGTCAGTTTCATCCACGATCCTGGGTAATAGCGCAATACTTTGCCTTGATTGCGTTCGAAGTACGCAACGAGAGGTGCAGCATCAGCTCCGGTTCGCCTTCCTTCCATCCATTGCGCAACTCCCTCGTGGAGCCAAGTGGGGCAGCGTCCATCGGTCTTTTGAAAAATGAAGCTGTGCGTGAGCTCGTGCTTGAGGATTCGCGCCAACTCAGGTGAAACCGTTTCCACGCCCTGCACCGGCACTCGAATGCGTCCATCATTCAGGGCGGTCGACCACCCGGGTGCGCGGGTTACATCGCGGAAGGTCTCCCGGGTATAGAGAATAACTGCAATCGGTTCGGGCGGGGTGAAGCGAAGGTCGGCGCTCAGGCTCCGGAACTGCTCCTCCAGGGTCTGCATCATTTCGCGGGCAAGCTGGTGGCTTGCTCCCCCGTGATAGCGCAGAACAAAGTGTGAAGAGTCGCCCTCGCGGAAATCGCTTTCGGCATTTCTGTCCCGCTTCACTTTGTCCAGCAACCGTGCCACTCTTTCGTTTGGCCCGAGGCGCTGTGCGGTTTCAAAGTCGGCGATCGCCGCATCCGTCTGGTTGAGTTGATAGTGCGCCCAACCAGCCATGGCCGCCGCTTCTGCCGACTTGGGAGCAATCTTGCGCACCCGCTCAATCGCCTCTAGCGCAGAAGAAAATTCGCTTTCCAAGAGAAGCGCGTGGGCGCGGCCCAAAAGACTTAACCTCAGCAATTCACGCTGCTGCCCCGCGAAAGCTTCCATGGCCGCATAATGCTGGATCGCTTCGTCTAACTCATGCTGAGACAAATCGAACTCGCCAGCGGCAAAATGGGCCCAGGCCGCGCGCCTCTGTGCCACGGAACCACCGGCCTTGGCTTGCGCCTCCAGCGTGGCAATGTAGCCGGAATCGATCTCCCCTTCCTTCACCACCTCCGCCTTTATGGCGGCGTATCCGGTTTCAGTTGGCGTGGCTGGGTGCGAAAAAGGCACTTCCACGGGAGCAGTCTGTGCCTTGCCGGGCATCTTGATTCCGGTCTTTCCGGTGTTTACTGGTTGCGGAGCATCAACGCGTTCAAGACTTCTGCAGTCGACGAACCCGAGCCTTTTGGCCTGCTCCGCGACGCGAACGCCGCACCAGAGCGTCGCCCCCTGGTCCACGCGAAGATCGACGTAAACTGCCTCGCCTTTCGCCAGCGAACGCACAACGCTGCTGGAGGCATCCATTTTCGTGAACACCGTAAGAGAATCGGTCTTTACCTTGGCGTTTGTGGCTGCGGTCGGCAGTTGCAAGCCCTCGCTCATCGCCAAACCGGAGGAACCCAGGATTCCCGCAGCGAGCGTGAGCAAGATTCTTTGAACGGATGTTCTCTGCGTGCACAATGGAGCGCCTCCTTTCCAGGAAGGGCCTGTTCAGCGCGGCGCCAAGTCGCAGCCTCGGAAAAGGGAGATTCGGGAAATGCAAAACGCCGGCGCCGAGACAGAATAGCGTACTACGACAAGTTGCGTAAACCCGGGCGGCTCAGATCTGTTGGGGCTGATTCTGGTTGGAGCCAGCTCTCCCGGCAAATTCTCTCTCCCAGTTTCCTGATGGCCATGCGGCCCGTATCGCCGGATGTGTCATCGCCCGCCAGCGCCCAGGCACGGCAAAGGGATTTGTATTTCTCAGCTTCCGGATATACCAACTCTGGAATTGCCGTAGTTGACCGGAGCACAGCCGACTATTCGTTTTCACTCAGTTTCGCAGAGCTGTGCAGGAACCGTCATGGTTTGACCGGACGGTCGTCTCCGGTGGTACGCTCCAAAGCCTCTTGCAGCACCACCTTTTTACCTGCCTCCAGGACGATCTCCTTCGAAAAGCTCTTAAATCCATCGGCCTGAATTACAACGTCGTATCCGCCAGGAGGCAGCCTGAGTTCCAGAGGCGTGGTCTTTGGCGCGGACCAGCCGTTTAGCATCAATCGCGCGCCTTTGGGATTGGTTTTGAATTGCACTTCGGCCATTTCCTTCGAAGAGCCGCCCGGGAGCAACCGCCTAATCCCGCCGACCACCTTGCTGTTAGCGACGTTCCCCGCCGGTATCAGGGTAAAGGCGACGGAGAAATTCTCTCCATCCCTGACGCTGACCTGGGATTGCGCCGCCAGAAAGCCGGACTGGACGAGCGTGATGGTGTGTGTTCCGCTTACATCGACGCGCAGCTCAGACGGCGAGATCAGGGCCGTACTCTTGCCGTCCAGAAGAATCGCAGCCCCGGCCGGATTGCTGGAGATCTTGAAAACCGATCCTTTCTGCACCAAGCGGGCGGCCACCGTGGAACGGACACCGGCCACGACCTCCACCGTCACCGTCTGCGAGATGAATCCGGGCTTGGAGAATACGACGCTGTGGCGACCGGGCGGAATCGATTCCACGACGGCGGGAGTGACAAAAACAGGGTCACTGTTGCCATCGAACCGGACTTGCGCGCCATCCGGCTGTGAGGTCACTCGCGCTTCACCCACGACCAAAACCGGCGTTTGAACACGCGGCACACCTGAAATGCGTTTCAGCTTCCTCGCGCCGCCGTGGTGCTCGGTCACGCTCGGGGTGGGTGGTGCCTTCGGAGACAGATTCGTTACTGACCGCCGTCTCGATTGATGTCTCGGAATGTGCTGCCACCCCCATCGGCGCGGCGGCTTGAGGACTCTTCGGTTCGGGAACAACGCGTCCAGAGCGGTGAGCGACAACATATGTGAAGGCGAGGAACACCACGAGGACGACGACGGGAACAAGACGAATTCGCCGCCTTGCACGCGGGGTCCCCAGCAAGCCTGCATCGCCAGGGTGCCTTGAGAAGTTCCACCGCATGGCTCGCGCGACCCGGCTTTCAACCGCATTTGCGATCAGCCTTACCGCACTCCTCCATATCTCTGCGCGGCTGGTCGAGCGCGCAACTGGAGGTTCCTGCTCGCGCCCGCAAGCTGATTCGGGCAGCGGATCGGCCGCGGAAGGTGCCCGTTCGGGCCGGCATTGGTCCAGGGAAGTCTGTTGGACTCGACGAGGCAGCGCCTTTGTCCGCTTCATCCGTTTCCAGTCGTAGCCGTATTCCACGCCGCAGAGGGTGCAGACCTGGTAGCAGCTCCCATCGGATGACTTTATGGGGAACGAGAATTCGTGCGGGCACCCAAACCATAATCGGCGTTTCATACTAAGCCGGGAAGATAGCCCGTGCGAGAGGAGTCAGTCCATCAGCGAAACGCCGTACGGGAAGAAACTATCGTGTCGCTTCCCCGCCAATGTTTTCCGCAAAGGACATTGACCTTCCGACAATTGACCCGCTTCGGCCGCCTCTGCATAATCAGCCAGCTTTGCTGGGTTTCGATCATCCTCGCCGGCAGACGAACGCCTGCGAGCTGGGAGAGGCCGAAAGCGCCGGGTTTATCGTGATCCTTCAGGACCATACGCAATTTCGCCCGGTACTGCCCCGACGCGAGCCGGAATGCCGGATCGTCTGGGCGGCATTATTGCTGGCGGTTTCCCTGGCGTCCACGGGCTGTGGCGAGAAGAAAATGACGCAAGCCAAGCTGCCCCCGCCGCCTCCAATTGTCGTGCCCACCAGCCCCAAGCCCGCCGAACCGATTCCACCTGCTCCACCGGTTCCCCTGCCAAGACCTCCGAAACCGGAACCATGGACGCAGACCGGAATCGCCAGCTGGTACGTTGCTGAGCCTGGCGGTCAAAGAACGGCCAGCGGGGAGCCGTACGACGGCATGGCGCTGACGGCGGCGCATCGCACCCTGCCGTTCCACTCGGTAGTGCGGGTAACGAACCTGAAAACAAACAGTCAGGTCATCGTCCGCATCAACGATCGCGGACCGTTCGTGGACGGGCGTGTCATCGACCTCTCGCTGGCGGCGGCCAAGGCGCTGGACATGTGGCAGCCGGGCTTGGCCAACGTCAAACTGGAAGTGCTGCACACTCCGGCGGCCATCGACATCGGCGGAAAGTGGTGCGTCCAGATCGGCGCCTTCCGCCAGCGCGATGGCGCTCTCGACCTGAAGCAGACCCTTACCGCCCGCTATCGCCAGGCACGCCTGCTGGACTTCCCCGGAGCCACCGGTTATTGGGTGCGCGTGCGCGTGCAGGACGACGACCGTCTTCTGGCGCAGAAAATCGCCAGCAACATCAAGGTGAGCGAAGGCGGCGTCTTCCTGGTGCGCCTGGACTAGACTTGTCACTTGAAAGACTTCTTCGCTGAGGAAGGCTGAACAAGTGAAGGTTTTGAAGGACGGGCTTCACAGGCTGCTGAAAAACTACTTTCCGAGGTGTCATCCTGAGCAGAGCGAAGGATCTGCTGTTTGCTCGCCCTCCTGTTTCCGGATTAGGTAAGCCTTCCGCAGAGTGCGGCGCTGGGCAGCAGTTTCGCTCCTGTTAACCGTATCTGCCATTGCTGCTTTGCCAACTTATTGCCAGGAGGCGCGGACGCCTGACGTGATCTTCGTGCCTACAGAGCAAGCTGTTGTCGAAGAAATGCTCCGCATGGCGAAGGTTTCAAAAGACAGCGTGGTGTATGACCTCGGGTGTGGCGACGGTCGCATCGTCATTACTGCCGCCACGCGTTTCGGCGCGCACGGGGTCGGAATCGATATTGACCCGGAACGCATCCGCGAAAGCCGGCAGAATGCTCGGGCGATGGGCGTGTCGGATCGCGTCAAGTTCATCCAGGGAGATCTGTTTCAGACCGATTTCCACGAAGCTACCGTGGTCATGTTGTACCTGTCGTCGGCCGTTAACGTGAGGCTTCGACCAATCCTGCTGCGCCAACTAAAGCCCGGGACCCCGGTTGTCTCCCATGACTTCCTGATGGGCGATTGGCAACCGGACGAAACCAATTCCGTCAATGGCGCTGCGATTCTTCTATGGATCGTACCGGCGAGGGTGGCAGGCGTTTGGCAATGGACGATAAATAACGGCGCCAAAGCCGATCGTTACGAGCTCACGTTAAGGCAGGAATTCCAGAAACTCACCGGCACTCTGGCCGTAAATGGCAAGGAAGAAGCGCCTTCTGTTCTGAGGCTGGTTGGAGACAGGTTGGAGTTCGAGAGCGCGCAGCGCCGGTTCAGCGCGCAAGTGGCGGATGGGACGATGAATGGCTTGCTCAGCGAAGAAGCCCACGATTACGCTTGGACGGCAACGCGCAGTCAGACGGCGGAGGGAGATCCCATCGAGTAATGGGCCATGCACTATTTGTTACACAACGACTCAATCACCGGATTGCGCCATACTTTCCGCCTTTGCCTCTGGTGTTCCTCTACGATCCTCGAATGACTCCTCGGGCTCCACGCGCCCGTTGAGCACGGCTTCGGCCCTGCTCTGGTCGAATTGCCCCTCCCATTTCGCCACGGCGATTGTCGCAATGCCATTGCCGATCAGGTTCGCTACCGCTCTTGCTTCATTGAGGAAACGGTCAATCCCCAGCAACAACACCAGTGCAGCAACCGGAATCTTGTTCATGGAAGACAACGTGGCAGCCAGCGCGACAAAGCCCCCGCCAGCAACACCGGCAATGCCCTTGGAGGTGAACAGCGCCACCCCAAGGATTACCAACTGGTCCCATAGCGACAGATGAATCCCCGTGGCCTGTGCCACAAAAAGTGTCGCCATCGTCAGGTAAATCGAGGTACCATCCGCATTGAACGTGTATCCGGCGGGCAAGACCATACCTACAACCGTCCGCTCGCACCCAAGAAACTCCATCTTCGTCAGCATTTTCGGTAACACGGCTTCCGTTGAAGCCGTGCCGAAGGTCACCAGTATCTCCTCTTTGATGTAGCGCAGGAATTTCCATAACGAAATGCGGCATATGGCGGCTATGGCGGCAAGCACCACGAAGACGAAGAGAGCCGTCGTGAGATAAAGGCAGGCGATCAGTTTGCCATAGGAAGCCATCGTCCCGATGCCATAGCTGCCGATCGTGAATGCGATGGCGCCACCGGCTCCGAGCGGGGCCAACCGCATCACGATCCAGACGATTCTGAACATGCCTTGGAGAAAATCATCCAGCACCGCGAGGAGAGTCGGGACGCGCGTCCCGAGATGAGATAACGCGACGCCAAGCAGCACGGAAAACAAGATGATCTGCAACATATTTCCTGCGGCAAAGGCACCGACCGCGCTGGACGGAATGATATTGAGCAGGAAATCCGTGACGCCATGATGCTGCTGTGCGGCGGACGCATAGCCCTGCACGGCTTTCAAGTCCAGGCCCGCAGGATCAACATGCATCGCACTCCCGGGGTGGAACACAGAACCGACGACGAGTCCGATGATCAGCGCGAGGGTCGAGACGATTTCAAAATAGACAACGGCCTTAAGCCCGACCCGTCCCACTCTCTTCACGTCGCCCATTCTGGCAACGCCGAGCACGACGGTCAGAAAGACGATGGGGCCAAGAAGCATCTTGATCAGCTTGATAAACCCGTCGCCGAGTGGTTTCAGCGCTTTTCCAGTGTGCGGAAAGAAGTAACCGATCAAACCGCCGATCACAATGCCGACGAACACCTGGAAATACAAGGTCGAAAACAGCCGTTTTGTTTTTGACTGGGTAATCATTACGTTGCCCTCGGTAGGTGCTGAGTGCCGTCATCTCCCTGCAAAAATCCGCTTTACCCTCAAACCCGATTCAGGGGAGGACCGGCATGCAAACGAACCCGAATTTCGATCCGGCCTGTCGGTCCATGCTGGCGGAATCGCGCGCGCTCCGGCGACGTTGAATCTTGCGGTCTCGCATGGCGAATTTCTGAGGGCGCGTTGATGTTACTCGGTAAAGGTGCCTTTTTCAAATTTCGGTTTGTCCGTGATCCGCTCGTAAACGCGAACGCAGGGATCAGCAGATGTCTATGTGCTGATAGATATGTAGAATAGGCAGGAAGGTAAAGTCTGTTAAGGCCTCGCGGACTTTGTGACCGCAGGAGCGAGCAGGTGTCTTTGCCGACGAACAATATTCCAAGGTCGGAACATCTTGTTGCGAACGAGCGCCAGCTGAAGGCTCTCGTGGAAGTGTTCGACTGCATCAGTTGCCACACCGATCTACAGGAACTCTTTCACGACCTCTTCTCACGCCTCCAACCCCTCGTTGCTTTTGACGCGCTCTATGTCAGTCTCCACGATCCGGTAAGGGACGTGATGAGGGTCAGTCTCGTGGAAACGAGTCGCGCCGTAAGCATTCCTGTCGGACTGGAAATCCCGAAAGATGAGTCGCCCGCCGGACTTGCCTGGCGGACTCAGCGAACGATTGTCCTTGACGATCCAACGCAAGATACCCGCTTCCCAACCGCAAACCGCGTATTTCTGGAAAGCGAGATTCGACGCGTATGCCTGTTGCCGATCACCGCGGCGGAGCGGCGATTGGGCGCCGTTGCGTTCGGTCGCAAAGAAGACATCGGCTATACGGACTCGGAATTGGAATTATTGGAGAAGGCAACTTCCGGAGTGGCCTTGGCCGTCGATAACCACTTGCGCTCCCAGGAAGTGATTTCGTATGAGAAATACCTGCGACAAGAGCGGGACCGCACTCGCCTCCTGCTTGATATTACGAATTCACTGGTAAGAAGCCTCGAGCTGAAAGAAGTTTTCGGAGCCATATCCTCCGCACTGCGCAGGGTTATGCACCATGACTGCGCCACACTGATCCTGCCGGGCTCCCAAGACAAAGACCTGCGGATGTATGCGGCTGATTTCCCACAAGGAAAAGGTTCGCTTCTTTCCGAATTACCCTATCCCATCGAGGGTTCCGTTGCGGGACGGGCATTTAAGACCGGCAAGCCGCTTCTAATCGGACGGCTGGACCTTGATCTTCAGGAATTCCCGGCGGAGCCGACACGCGTACTGGTCACGGAAGGAATTCGATCGGCATGCTGTTTTCCATTGATCAACCAGGGACGGACCGTAGGCGTTTTGACGGTTGCCAGCCGCGCTGAACACGCGTTCAGCATGGATGACGCGGATCTCTTGCACCAGATTGCAAATCAGGTGGCCATTGCGGTTGACAACGCTCTGGCGTTTCGTGAGATTGCCGAGCTGAAAGAAAAGCTCGCGGAAGAGAAGTCTTATTTGGAAGACGAGATTCGCACGGTCTTCAACTTCGATGAAATTGTCGGCGAGAGCACAGGACTGAAGGAGGTTTTGACCCAGGTCGAAACCGTGGCACCCACCGATGCTGCCGTGCTGATCCTGGGCGAAACAGGTACCGGAAAAGAGTTGGTTGCCCGTGCTATTCACCGCCTCAGCGAGCGTTCCAAGAGCCCTCTGGTAAAAATCAACTGCTCCGCGATCCCGACGGGTTTGCTCGAGAGCGAACTCTTTGGGCATGAGAAAGGCGCATTCACGGGTGCAATATCGCAAAAGATCGGCAGACTGGAGTTGGCGAACAAAGGGACGATATTTCTGGACGAAGTTGGAGATATTCCGCTGGAGCTACAGCCGAAGCTTCTAAGGGTGCTCCAGGAAAGCGAGTTCGAAAGGTTGGGAAGCACTCGAACGATTCACGTCGACGTGCGCTTGATCGCGGCCACGAATCAAAACCTGGCGCAAATGGTTGCCGACAATCAATTTCGCAGCGATCTGTATTACAGGCTGCGAGTATTCCCAATCCTCGTGCCCCCGCTTCGCGAGCGAAAGGACGATATCCCGCTTCTGCTCCACTACTTCACTCAGAAGTACGCGCGTCAGATGGGCAGGAAGATCAAGAAGATTCCCGACCACGCAATGGCTGCGCTTTGCAACTGGCACTGGCCAGGGAACATTCGGGAGATGGAGAATTTTGTCGAGCGGGCTGTCATTCTGTCTCGCGGACCAGTTTTGAACGTCCCCGTAAATGAACTAAAGGAACCCACAAGGCCGACTGCCGAGACGGACGGAACACTGCACTCCACCGAGCGTGAGTACATCTTGCGGATCTTACGAGAAACTGGCTGGGTTATTTCGGGTCCACATGGAGCTGCGGCAAGGTTAGGCCTGAAACGAACCACCTTACAGGGGAAGATGCGAAAGTTCGGAATATCGCGCCATGATGTCCAACGGTGATGCAGGCGTACTCGTTGCCGATGCGCGATCCCCTAAACCTGATTCTCGAAGGCCATCCTGGTAGCTGCCCAAATTCTGTCAGAAGTGCCGACGTTTGGGCAGCAGGAGAGGGGTTCGAGGCTGTTCAGCCATGCCGAATTCGCGCTGATCATCCCAGCATTATGCAAATTTCAAGTTATATTGCAAAGGCTAGGATTGGAGCCCAAACTGCTCACCGCAATGAGAGGCTCAAGATGCTCAGGATCACGGTTCGAGACGGAAATGACATCAGAATCATAGTGGAGGGAAAGCTTGCATCCGCATGGGTGGACGAGTTGAGGAAGTGTTGCCGCAATGTCCTTTCCCGCTCTCATCCAAGGAATGTTCTTGTCGACCTCGCAGATGTGTCGTTTGTCGATTCGGCGGGCAAGAATCTTCTGGCAGGGTTAGCACGACAGGGGATTCGCCTCACCTCCGACGACGCTGCCATGGACGCCCTTGTGAGCGATATCGTTAGAGACTCTTATAGCCAGTGAACGCAATCGAAACGATTGAAATACTGCCGGCCGCCTCTCAGCATCCCTTGTCTTCCGAAAGCATGAACCACGCCATCTCGATCTCGTACAGATCGGAGTAGTAGAGCACGTTCTGTCCGTCCATATCCGCGATGATGCCTTCGCACCCATCCAGCTTGCGGCGACTCTTCTCATCCAACTCAACCGCGAATGGCACGCGAATTGAGCGGCCATCATAGACCAAACGAAACACATGCCCGTTGCGCGTTCTGAACTGCTGATCGAAGCGTTTCTCCGCGAACTGCAACACGTACTTGTCCAGGAATGGGAGATCGCTCCATGGCAACCAACGCTGGTTGGCCGGTAGGTCGCGCAGGCTGAGACAATCGATCCGCATTGTCGTTCCTTGCAACTCCTTACTCCCAGGGTTATGTTTGCGTCAGTCGGATGTGACCTCAAGTTTCCGGCCCATCTCGACTTTTGCTTCTAGCCGTTTCCACTCCCACTTGATGTTGCGCCGCATTGTCTCAATCTGCGCCTCGGTAAGATGGCGGAACCGGCCCTGCAGATTGAGGTATTCCGTAAGATCGCTGAACGCCGGTGTGCGATTGATCGTGTAACTGGTTCCGTGCTCGACCTCGTACAGTGGAAACATTCCGGTCTCCACTGCCAATCGAGCAATTTTGATCGAATAGCGTTCGTCGGACTTGTACCCTGTCGGGCAGGTCACCCACAAGTGGATGAACCTTGTACCTTGGACCGTCTTTGCCTTTTGCATCTTCCGGAAGAAGTCGTCCGGATAAGCGATGGATGCGGTGGCGGCGTATGGGATCCTGTGTGCAGCCAGGATCTCCATGATGTTTTTTTTCGCTTCACTCTTTGGCGACTCAACGGGCGTGGTCGTCGTCCAGGCGCCGTAAGGTGTCGCGGACGACCTTTGAATGCCCGTGTTCATGTATGCTTCGTTGTCATAGCAGACGTAGATTATGTTGTCGTTGCGCTCCGCTGCCCCTGATAAAGACTGAAGACCAATATCGAACGTGCCGCCATCCCCGGCCCAAGCCAGAACATTTACATCGCTTTGTCCCTGCATATCGAGAGCGGCACGCACGCCCGCGGCCGATATGCCCGCGGTCGCAAAGGCGGTATTTAGCACAGGCACCTTGAGCGCTGAAAACGGATAAGGTCCGTTGAGGACGCCAAAGCAGCAGGCCGGGATCACAACGACGGTGTTTTCCCCCAACGCCTTCAGTGCTACCCGCATACCGACTACAGCACCACATCCCGGACACGCGAGATGACCGGATTGCAGCAGCTCCTGGTCTGGCAGGTGTATGTTTCGTGCGTCATGCACTAGCTGCGTGGCATTCATCTCTTCACCTCGATTTCGTCCGCCGGACAAGCCTCTACCGCCTCTTGCTCCAGCGAACTGTTCCACCAGGTACATGGCTGCGACAGCTTCCTGTTCCACGCCAGCAACAGCATTTGTTCAAGAATTTGGGGTGTCAGGTCCCGGCCGCCGAGTCCGGCGACAATGCCTCTCACTCGTGGACGGTCCGCCGGCGATAAGTCATAGAGAGCGGACTTGATCTCTTGATGAAAGATTCCGTGATGCCCAAACGAGCAATTGCGATCCAGCACTACGACTGCCTTCTTATTGGCCAACGCATATCTCACGGCGTCTGCCGGAAAGGGCCGGAAGAGGCGCAGTCTCAGCAATCCAGCTGGAACACCCGACTCGCGCAGGCTGTCGACCGCGGCCCGTGCTGTCATTGCCGGCGTGCCGCACGCCACGAGCACTACTTCCGCATCCTGGTTCCGGTATTCCTCCACCAGACCGTAGTTCCGGCCCGTGAGATTGCCCCATGTCTGGCCAACGTTTTCCCATTCCACCAGCGCCTGCTGGTGAGCCAGCTCGATCTTGTGGCGAAACTCCATGTAAACGCTCGCGTCCGCAATCGGTCCGTGCGATGCCGGCCGGGCCAGGTCGATCCTATGCGGTGTTTCGAGCACGCTAAGGAAGTCGTCCACCAGACCCTGCTCGGGCATTTCCATGTCTTCGTAGGTGTGAGAAAGGAAGAAGGCATCCAGAAGCACCATGGTAGGAAGAAGAACCCTTTGTGAGACCTCAAAAGCCTGGACGACGGAGTCAAACACCTCTTGGGCTGATTGGCAGTAGATCTGCATCCAGCCCGTATCGCGCTGGGATAATGAATCGGTCTGGTCGGCCCAAAGGTTCCACCCTGGTCCGAGGGCGCGATTCACATCGACCATCACAATCGGCAAACGCGCTCCGCCGGCCCAATGCAGCATCTCGTGCATCAGGACCAAGCCATGCGACGATGTCGCGGTGAAGGTGCGCGCCCCGGCGAAGGCGGCTGCAATGCAACCAGCCATCGCGGAGTGCTCGGATTCAACCTTGATGAAGCGGGCGTCCAACTCTCCCTTCGCAACCATGTCGGCGAGCTCTTCGACGATGGACGTCTGGGGCGTGATCGGATAGGCCGATATGACCTGCGCACGAGCCATCCTCACCGCATGCGCCACCGCCGAATTGCCTTTTAGTACGGTCCTCATCGGCCTGCCTCCTTGAGTGCCATGGCTCCGCGCGGACACTCTTCCACGCATATTCCGCATCCTTTGCAGTGATCCGCGTCGATGTGGAGATCGATTGGCGAGCTACCGTGAATCGCGATGTCCGGACACCAGTAATAACAATTGAGGCATCCATTGCACGTGCCGCAGGAGAAGCAGCGGCGGGCTTCGCAGAGTGCCGATTCGGCATCGAAGCCCTTGACGATTTCCTTGAATGTCGTTGGCGGAATTGCCCCGTTTGACTTGTGTATCTTCGGCGATTGCTCTGGCGAGAAATATGCGCGATTGAGCTGTTGAAGATCGGCGACCTGCAAAGCATTCACTTGGCGCGACCAAAGACTTTGGAGCGAGGGCTCGCTCTCCTCCATGTGCCCGCTCCGGAGGTATTGATCGACCATGGCGGCTACCCGTCGCCCGGAGCCCACGGCGGCCGTTACGGTGCCGTCGTTGGTCGATGCATCACCCGCAACGAAGATTCCGTCACGATCTCCCACAACTTTGGCGCTGCTCAGATCCTTGGGCAGGAACTCCATGTCGACCGTTTCGCCAATTGCCAAAACGACTCCCGATATGGGGATGCGAAACTTCGAGTTGGGAACTGGTTCCGGCGCGCACCGCCCGGACTGGTCCGGAGCGCCGAGCCGCATCTTGCTGCACTCAAGGCCGACAATGGCGTTGCGCCGTATGACAACGGCAGTCGGTGCCGCCAGCAGATGGAACCCTACCCCTTCCTGCTTTGCCTCTGCGACTTCAGAGGCGATGGCTGGCATCTCCGCTTCCGTGCGGCGGTAAACGATCGTTGGCTTCACGCCCAAGCGCAGAAGCGAGCGCGCAACATCGATCGCCGTATTACCGCCGCCGATGATTGCGACCTCCCGGGGAAGGCGCGGGCTGTCGCCAAGCAGTATCTGTTCCAGCAGCTCGACTCCGTCATAGACATGCGGGTGATTGACCCCCGGGATGGCCAACCGCCGCGCTGCATGCAATCCGACCGCGACAATCACAGCATCGAATCTGCTCTTCAGGTCCTCGAAGCTGATGTCGCGTCCAACTCGCGTATTCGGGGTGAATCTCACCCCCGTACCCTCCACCAGCGCGATCTCTCTATCCAGCACTTCTTTCGGCAGCCGGTAGTCGGGAATCCCTGTTCGCAGATAGCCGCCTGGCTTTGGCTTATCGTCGAACACCTCGACTTCATGGCCCGCAAGCGCAAGTAGATAGGCTGCCGTGATTCCCGCCGGCCCGGCCCCGACAACCGCGACCTTACGGCCATCGCCGAGTGTGGGTGGCGGCGTGAATGGCAAATCTCCCAGGAATCGTTCCAGCATATGGACCGCAATGGCTCCGCCAAAGGACTCGCGATTGCATTGCCGTTCGCAGAAATGCGGGCAGACTCTGCCAAGAGTCGCAGGCAGTGGATTAGCGGCACGCAGAAGCTGCACAGCCCCAACCGGGTCTCCGCTGGCCAACAGCGCGATCACCTTGGAGATATCGTTGCCGGCAGGACACGCCTGGGAGCACAGCGGAAGTTTCTCCTCATAGCGTGGCTCGAGGTACTTCCAGGTCCCCGTGTCGATAGCAATGGTGGATCGACTGGCGGTGGGTGTGAGTGGCATCTCTCCCAGAAATTCCCGCTCAAGCGTTGACATGTTCGTGACTCCGATCTTCCGCCACCCGATACTTCCGGACAGCCTGCGCGCCTTCCAGCGAGGCCGCCACGTTTTCCTCGACTTTCACCGGCACGGCGCTGCGAATTGCGTCCGCCAGATTGTCGAGCTTGGCAATCCCGGTCAACTCGGCAACTGCACCCACCATCGCGGTGTTGACGATAGGAGCAGTGGGACTTCCAAGCTTCTGTCTCCGGCCGATACTTGAAGCATCCACCGTGGTCACGGCAAATCCTTGCAGTTCGGGAAATTCGGAAGCGTCTCTCGACGAATTGATGAGAATCCAGCCGCCTGGTTGAAGTCCTGCGGTAACATTGGCGGACTTCAGCCCGATGAGGCTCTGGTCGAGGATCATGATCCCATTCGGTTGGTAGACCTCTGAGCGCACCCAGATAGGAGTGCGATCAAGGCGAAGGAACGCCGTCACCGGAGCGCCGCGCCGCTCTGAGCCGAATGCCGGAAACGCCTGCACGTGCATGCCTTCCCTGAATGCCGCTTGGGCCAGAATCTGGGAAGCGATCACCGCACCTTGTCCGCCGCGACCATGAATTCGGATCTCAATCATTACCTGCCTCGGTTGCTTCAAATCTCCGACTCGCCACCGCAAGCAACGAGTCTCTACCCGCTCGTCTCTTTACCCATGCACGTGTAATTCCAACGAAAAACTTCATCCGAACCTTCGTCGGCCGGAAGCTGCGGAGCCGCTAAACCGGCTTGATGTTTGACGTATCCTCGGCTGCGCAAATGGCGCACAGGGAATGTAAGCGGCGCGAATAGAGGTATTAGCAAAATCAGCTATTAGGCAGGCTCGACAGAGGCACTGAGGAAAGTGTTCCTGGTTTCACTGACTGCCCAAAAAATGGCACTCTGCCCATATTTGGGCGTATGCATCCCTGACCTGCAAATTTGTACAGGGTTGGAGATTAACCAAACCGAGGACGCGGGTGGGAGGTAATGCCTCTGTCTTGCCGGACGCACACACCACTACTATCTCCGCCAGCCGAGAACTTGCGAAACATGGTTCGGTCGCCTACGTGCAACTACTTGGTTGGGCCAAGCGGATGTCACCGGTCACTAGGCTCCAAAGGGAGAGAGACAATGCCGTACACAATTAATAAGGATTGCACAGGAAAAGATACCGCCTGCGTAGAAGCGTGTCCTTTCGATTGCATTCACCCGAAGAAGGCCGCGTTTTTGGCAAGACCGCTGTTCTTCATCGATTCGGAACAATGCACCGACTGCGGCGCATGTGCCTTGGTCTGCCCGGAATCCGCGATTGCTCCTGCGGCGGAGTTCGGTCGTTATGTTGACCTCTCCGCCCCCAAGAAGCGCACGCCCCGCGAGACGCATGTCAATGTCGTGCCCCCGGACGAAATTCAGGATGAAATGACGACTTACGAAGTCATCTTCAACGAATGGGTCGAGACGTTTGTCGCATCGCATGTCTAGCGCGGTTCCCGGATTGGTGTAGCTGCACGGTAAGGTAGATTGAAAGCGTCATCCCGACCGAAGTGAAACGGAGTGGAGGGATCTTGTGTTTTTCCGCGGCGAAGCAACACAAAAGGTTCCTCGACTCGCGTCGCAAGGCGCCGCTTGCTCGGAATGACGTTCTTTAGCGGTATATAGCAACCCGGGAACTGCTCTAGCTGGCAAACCAGCCACTCATGGTTTATGTGGCTGCCCGGAATCGTGAAAGGCGTGTTCTCTTAGTTTCAGTCTTCGTGCTGGTCGGGATTGAATTGACTTGTGTTCGTGGCGGGCGGACGCGCCTCCGGAGGGCAGGCGGGGAGTTGCATGGGCACCGTTTCTTCACTCGGCGGGAGCATCGTCGCCTGGCGGTTCAGTTCAGTGCGCAGCATGGCCAGCACGTCTTTGGAGTCGGGCCCGTGCAGCCGCTCCTCCAGTTTGCGAAGCGCGGCTCCCACGATGTGGTAATGATGCAGGGAACTGAATTCCGGATTTGCGGTCACTTCCAGCCAGATGCGGTGCATCAGCTCCAGGTCCTCTGGCCGGAGCCGCGGGGTGTGCGGTCCTAGCGGATACTCGTGCACGCTTCCATTGGGTGCGCGCACCTCGAGCGTTACGCGGGGTCTAGGCTCGGGAAGCCTCTCCCAGGCATCTCCAGTCAGCTTGGCTTGTTCGTCAATGCTGAGTTTATTGGAAAGGCCGCAGACGATCACCGAGGATTCCAACCGCTGTGCCATGCCGACGATCGAATCGAAGACGTTGGTGGCGGGCACCACCATCAGGCTGACAAACTTTCCTTCTTTTTCCGCCAGCTCCACAACCTTGGTGAAGAGATGCTGTTCGTACTCCTCAAACAGGTCGCCCTGGTGGAATCGCGAGCTCCCGCTAAAGTTGTGCTCGCGATGGAAGAGACGCGCGGTCATTACCACGACGTCCTGCTTGCCGGTATTGGTGCGGCGAAGCACGTCGCGCAGATAGTAAAGATTACGTGGATCGCGAATCGAGATCAGAATGTTACCGGGCCGAATGCGCATTTCATCGCGCGTCAACTCCGGCCGCTCGGCGACCCGGAACTCCTCTACCATGTCGCCCTTGCCCGCACGCTGCCTGTGGGTTATACGCTCCGAAATGCTGAAGACAACCAGGAGCATGGCAGAGAACGAAACTCCGGCGATGGTTGCCAGCGGCTTGGTGGCCAAGTTCACCATCGCAATGCAGAACAGGAACACGGTGATCAGTCCCAGTCCGATGGGCAGATCAATGTCCTTGTACCGGATGTTGAGCGGAACTTTGAACTCTCGCGGCTGTCGTTCGGTAAAGCGCAGCACCGTGACCGAAAGCGCGTTGAAAGTGAAACTCCAGATCACGCCGAAGGCATAAAGCGAAGCCAGCAGGTACACGTTCCCGCGGCTGGCGACAATCGTAAACAACTGCAACAGGACAATCAGGTTGATGATGCGATAACTGGTGCCATATTTCTTCTGCGGCTTGCGGAACCACCCGGTAAGCACGCCATCTTCGCTGATTCGGTTGAGCACGCCGTTGGCGCCCACAATCGCAGTATTGACAGCACCGGAAAGGAGTATTGCACCCACCAGTACCACGAAGCCCTGGAAGAAAAGCTTCAGCGTTACGGGACCGACAACGTTCATGGCCAGCCCGCTGATCAAGTTAGCAAAGTTGTCGGGCCGGACGTTGTCGGGGATGATCATCACGGCCAGGAAGGAAACCAATGCGGTGAAAATTAGGCTGTAAAGAAAAATCACGAAACCTGCCCGTTGCAGGTTCTTGAGCTTGGGATGTTCGATCTCGCGGTTCACCTGGGCCAGCGTCTCTTCGCCGCTCATCGCCAACACCGAATGCCCAAAGCCGACCATCATCAGGATTGCGGTTATGTTTGCCAGCGGCGAGTGCAGCAGCCAGCCAAGTGTCTCTTCCGTGCGCGGAATCATGGAGGCTGATGGGAGGGGCGGAAGCTGACGCAACTCGGGCCGCATGATCAGCGTAAGCAGGCACCAGCCAATCAGCACGACCACCATTACCGTAGTGACCTGCATGATGCGCAACGCCTTACTGCTGGACTCGTGGATGCCCTGAGTGTTTTTCCACCAGAAGTACATAGTCACTACAACGGCAAAGGCGGCCGACCAGTAATTTACTTGGGCGTCGGTGAGAGCCACCTTGTGCCCGATCCGGTTCAGTACGTCAATCACAAACCCCACGAAATATTGCCCGGCGGAAACGGCGCTGATGGGCCCGGTCAAGACATAGTCAAACAGCAGCGCCGAAACCGAGAGCTTGGCCAGGGTGCCACCCATCGCCTCTTTGACTACGCGATACACTCCTCCGCGCACGAACATGGCGCTGGACTCGATGTAGACAGCGCGCACGGCATAGCTGAACAGCATGACCGCCAGCACAAACCAGGGAGCACTCTTGCCGATGACTTTTTCGGCATCTCCACCCACGTAATAGGCCGAGGATGCCAGGTCGGAAAGAACAATGGCGGCGGCGCGCCAAAAGGAGATGAAGGTCAGCATCACCGTCGTGGCAACGAAGACCTTGATCGCGGGACGATTCGTGGTCGCACTTGACATAAGGGACGTAATCCGCCGGACGCCGTTTTGCCTTTTCGGCGCCTTAGAGTCGGCGGGCAAAAGCCGAGTCTATCGGACTAAGGCGTCCTTCGAGAATATCATTCCGAACCCAGGGCAGCATAAAGGATGCGGCAGGGCGCGACCGGATGACGTCCTGCAGGTGTAACATAGGCGCGAATTCAAAGCTGAAGCATCGGGCCCAACCGCCGCAGAAGACCCTGCCACGCTTAGCGCGCAGCGCTGTGCGAATATCCAGCAGGAAAGTGCCATGCGGAAGATTACTGTGTTGCGCGCCGCAGCAACCTCTCTTCGAGTCGCCGGAAGAATAGCTCGCACTGACGGACGACGTAATAACAGGCGGAGCGAGTTTGCCCTGCAGAGAGCACCTGCCATTGTTTTCGAGGCATTTATGTGGTATTCCTTTTTGCTGCCCCAGACAGTTGAGAATCGTTTCCGCAAGGCTCCTGACCCCGGAGATACGTGTGAGGTTTGGAACAGCAAAATTTTGGGTGGAGGAAAAGCGAGATGATGTCAAGAAATTGGATCAGAGTTCTATCCGCAACATTATCGTTGTTGCTGATCTTGGTTTGTTCCGCGGCCGCGCAAAATGTTATCAAAATCGGCGCAGCCTATCCCCTGACTGGCAATATCGCGTCGACAGGGCTGGACAACCAAACAGGCGTCGATCTGGCCGTCGAAATTATCAACGGAAAGTACGATCTTGATCTCCCCATGGCGAAAACCATGGGACTGCCGAATCTGGGCGGAGCGAAGATTCAGATCGTGTATGCCGACACCAAGGGCGATCCGCGAAATGGCATGTCCGAGACCGAGAGGCTGATCACCTCGGAGCACGTAGTCGCCATGATCGGCGCCTACCAGAGCGCGGTGACGAAAACCGCCAGCCAGGAGACCGAACGGCTGAGGATTCCATTCGTGTGTTCGGATGCCTCTTCACCGACCCTTACGGCGAGGGGCTTCAAGTATTTCTATCGGGTCAGTCCGCACGACGACATCATGGCAAAGGACCCGTTCTCCTTCCTGAAGGACTTGGAGAAGAAGACCGGCCAGAAGATCCAGACGGTCGCTCTGCTTAACGAGAATACCGAATTCGGCTCTCAGGCCGGCAAGGCATACAGGAAATACGCAGAGCAAATGGGGTATAAGGTCGTCGCCGATATTTCATATCCGAGCAGTGCGACCGACGTGAGCAGCGAGGTAAGCAGGCTCATCGTAGCCAAGCCGGACGTGCTGCTGCACGCCTCCTATATCACAGACGCCATCCTCTTCACCAAGACCTTCAAGGAGAAGGGCTTCCAACCCAAAGGCATCATCACGATGGCGGGCTACATCGAGCCGGGCTACCTGCCGGCCGTGAAAGCCGACGGCAACTACATCTTCGTCCGCTCGACGTTTGCCACTGATTTGGCAAAGTCGAAGCCGCTGGTGGGAAAGGTCAACGCGCTCTACAAGAAGAAGTATGGGCACGATATGAGCGAAAACGCCGCCCGCAGTTTCATGGCGCCGTTTGTCCTGGCCGACGCGATCAATCGGGCGAAGTCGACCAATCCCGATGCCATCTTGAAGGCCCTGAACGAAACCGACATTCCGGGCAGCCAGTTGATCAACCCATGGCAGGGCATCAAGTTCGACCCGACAACGCACCAGAACATCTACGCAAAGGGAACGCTCGTGCAGGTGCAGAATCAAACCTATGTAACGGTCTGGCCGTTCGAGGCCGCTTCCAAGCCGTTCGTCTGGCCATTCCCGGCGTGGCAGGGAAGAAAGTAACGGAGTTCGAGGGGATCCATGCCTGATCAATTGATGCAGCAACTTGCCGATGGCTTATTAATCGGCTTGGTGTATTCGCTGGTGGCCATCGGGCTGACGCTCATCTGGGGTGTCATGAACATCGTGAATTTCGCCCACGGCGAGTTTCTGATGCTCGGCATGTTCGGCTCGTTCTGGCTCTTCACCTTGTTCGGCATCGATCCCATCTTTTCGATTCCGATTTGTTTCTTTGGCATGTTCCTGTTCGGCATCCTGATCTACCGCTTCATTGTACGCAAGGTAATGAAGGGTCCAATCCTGGCCCAGATGGTCGTGACCTTCGGAGTGAGTATTTTTATCTCCAACTTGGCCGTTTACTTTTGGAGTCCGGATTTCCGGCTCCTGCCGGCAACCATCCTCCAGGGGACCTGGCATGTTGGCGGGCTTGATCTCAGTATTCCGAAGGTTGCGGCTTCCATCGGGAGCATAATCGCTTCCGCCTGCGTGTTGGTTTTCCTGAAGAAGACAAATATCGGCAAGGCGATTCTGGCGACTGAGATGGACCGCGATGCGGCCCTCCTTATGGGGATCAATACCGACCGCATCAACGCGCTTTCGTTTGGACTCGGCTCGGCCCTCGTCGGCGTTGCGGGGGCTTTTTTATCCACTTACTATTACATTTATCCCCAAGTGGGAGGTCTGTTCGGGCTTATCGCTTTTTGTGTGGTGGCCCTCGGTGGGTTCGGCAGCGTTGAGGGAGCGATGATAGCCGGTATCCTGGTGGGGCTGGCGCAGACGTTGGGCGGTTTCTTTTTTGACCCGGCGTACAAGTACGCCATTGTCTTCTCGATTTATCTGATCACAATCTGGATACGTCCGAAGGGGCTCCTGGGGTGGTAGAGAATGCGTAATTTCACGACTCGACAGGTGATTGTAGGAGTTTGCGTTCTCCTGCTGCTTATTGTCTTTCCCTTGTTTGTCAACAAGCCCGTCCATTTGCACGTCGTCATCCTCGTGTTCATGTTCGGCATGTTGGGAACGGCGTGGAACATCATTGGCGGCTATGCCGGCATGTATTCCTTCGGGCAGGTGGCTTTCTTCGGCATCGGCGCATACACCTCTTCTTATTTGTTGACCGCCCACGGCGTCAACCCATGGATCGGACTTGTCGTCGCGGGCTGCGTTGCGGCTCTGGTAGCGGCGGCGATCGGGTATCCGTGCTCCAACCTGAGAGGTCACTACTTTTCCATCGCTACCATCGCCTTTGCGGAGATCGTCCGAATCGTCTTCAACAACTGGAAAGCGGTAGGCGCGGCGGAAGGGCTTACCTTGCCGATGGACGACCCGTCCTTCTCCCATTTTCTGTTCAACTCTTCAAAGCTGCCCTATTACTACATCATGCTTGGGTTTTTGCTGTTGTCCGTGGTGGTGTGCTATTTCGTCGCCTCTTCAAAGATGGGCTACTATTTCCGGGCGATCAAGGAGAGTCATAGAGTCGCGGAAGTCATGGGCGTGAATGTCGTCAGGTACCGTCTCATGGCGATCATGCTCAGCGCCTTCCTGAGCGCCATGGCAGGCACGTTCTACGCGCAATACATTCTCTACATCGATCCCGACAGCGTCATGCTTCTCGCAATCTCCGTCCAGATTGTTCTTATCTCGATGCTGGGAGGGGCGGGCAGCGTCCTGGGGCCGGTGATCGGCGCGGCCATCCTGGTACCCGCATCGGAGTACACGCGCATCGCCCTCGGAAACAGGGGAACGGGCGTGGACATGCTGATCTATGGCTTCTTGATTATGATGATTTCCATGTACTACCCCGAAGGGGTCTGGAAACTTTTTTCCAGAATGGGTCAGAAGAAGAGGATATCCGTTCCTTCGGAGAAGGAACCGGCTCTGACCGCGCACCCATAAAGCGCCGAGAGATCATTTTCTGGCCGTTGACCAACAGCTTCAAAGGAGTTCCGGAGAATCTCGGGAAACTGAAATGAACAAGGCAATTTGTTTGGAAGTCACCGGGTTGTCCAAGCGATTTGGCGGTCTGGCTGCAAACAGCGATATTCACTTTTCCGTGGAGGAAGGGGAAATCGTCAGCGTTATCGGCCCCAATGGCGCCGGGAAATCAACCCTGTTTAATTGCGTAACCGGCTTCTACAAGCCTGACGGCGGCAAGGTTTCTTTTTTTGGCAGGAACATAACGAGCATGCGGCCCGACAAGGTCTGCAAACTTGGTATCGCGCGCACTTTCCAGATTGTAGAGGTGATCAGCGAGATGACGGTCCTGGAAAACGTTGCGACGGGTGCGTTGCTGCGTTATCACCGGATCCGCCCAGCCATGGAAAAGGCCGGCGAGGTGCTGAAGTTTGCGGGCCTCTATGAAAAAAGGGATTACCTCGCGACGGAGCTGACCATCGCTGACAAGAAGAGGTTGGAGGTCTCCATGGCTCTGGCTACCCAACCGCGGCTGCTCATGCTGGACGAAGCCATGGCCGGACTCACTAAAGTCGAGTTGCGGGAAATCCTGGATCTACTCAGGAAGATCAGAGACGAAGGAATGACACTGGTCATCGTCGAGCACGTGATGGAGGCTGTCATGCAGATCTCTGACCGCGTGGTTGTTTTGAACAGCGGCAAGAAACTCATGGAAGGTACGCCGAAAGAAGTGTGCTCGGACCGGCAAGTCATTCAAGCCTATTTGGGGGAAAAGTACAGTGCTCACCTTGAATAATGTCTCCGTGGGCTACAAAGGGCTCCCGGCGGTTCAGGATGTTTCTTTCAGGATCGACGAAGGGGAGATAGTCAGCCTTATAGGTTCCAACGGCGCTGGAAAATCCACCATAGTCAAAACCATCTCTGGTCTCCTTCATCCCTGGAAAGGGGAGATCCTGTTCAGGGATGCCCCAATTCATCAGACTCCGCCTTATGATATTGTCAAGACTGGCATTTCCATGGTCCCTGAGGGTAGGAGGCTCTTCGGCCGGTTGTCTGTTCTGGACAATCTCCTGCTAGGGGCCTACGGCGTCCGGTCCAAGGCTGACGTCGAAAAGTATCTGCAAAGTGTTTTCGATCTGTTTCCCATATTGAAGGAACGGCAGGGACAGCGCTCCGAGACTTTCAGCGGCGGAGAGCAGCAGCAACTCGCCATCGGCAGGGGACTCATGTCGAACCCCTCGCTGCTCATACTCGATGAGCCTTCGCTGGGTCTATCGCCAAAACTTGTCTCGGAAATTTTCGCCATCGTCAGGGACATCAATGCCCGCGGCGTCACGGTTTTGCTGGTCGAGCAGAATGTCTTCGAGGCGCTCGATGTTTCCAGCCGTGCCTACGTACTTCAAACCGGCCGCATCGTCATGGAGGGGAAAGGGCAGGAATTGCTGAAGAGCGATTTGGTTCGCGAGGCGTACCTCGGTATGTGATTGGAGTATCCGACATGAAGATCAACATGATGTATGGCAAAACCGGACTGTCTCTCGATCTTCCTGAAGATTTAGACGTTACGCTGATTAAAAAGAAGGCGATGCCTGTCCTCGAAGACCCTGAGGGAGCTATCAAGGCCGCCTTCGCGAATCCGGTCAACGGCAAAGCGCTACGTGATGAGGCGAAGGGCTGCCGCAGTTGTTGCATCCTCATCTGCGACATCACCCGGCCTGTACCCAATGGCGTTATTCTGGCGCCGCTTGTAAGAGAGCTGATCCAGGCTGGAATCGCGCCCAGCTCGATCACGATTCTCGTTGCAACGGGTCTCCACAGACCGAATGAAGGCAGATGAACTTCGTGAACTGGTCGGAAACGACTGGGTTCTCGAAACAGTGAACGTCGCCAACCATTATGCACGGCGGGAAGAGGATCATGAATACATAGGGACCACATCGGCCGGCATAGAAGCCAGGATCGACCGCCGGTTTCTCAAGGCTGATCTCCGCATCGTCGTCGGACTGGTGGAGCCCCATTTCATGGCTGGTTATTCCGGGGGAAGAAAAATTGTCGCCCCGGGCGTTGCCCATGAAAAGACGATTCGCACCTTCCACTGTGCGCGGGTGCTGGAGCATAGCTGCGCCGCAAACTGTGTTATCGAAGGCAATCCTCTGCACGACGCCCAGATCGAGATAGTGCGCATGGTGGGAAGGTGCCTGGCTGTCAATACGGTCATCGATGAGGAACGCCGGATATCGTTTGTCAATTTCGGCGAAATCGAAGCGAGTCACCTGGAAGCGGTCTCATTTGTGCGGCCCTATGCGGAGGTCCGCCTTGACACAAAATTCAAGACCATTGTGACCAGTTCCGCAGGGTACCCGCTGGATAAGACTTATTACCAGACTGTTAAGGGAATGGTGGGCGCCATCGACATACTTGAGCCGGGCGGCGACCTCATCATAGTTTCTGCATGTTCCGAGGGAATTGGATCGCCGGAATATGCGGAAGCTCAAGTGTGCCTGACTAATGTAGGACCTGAAAATTTTATGCGGGGGATCATCGAGAAGAGATACGCCGCCGTCGATGAATGGCAAACGGAGATGCAGGTCAAGGCCATGAAGAGGGCCAATATTTTTCTCTACACCGATGGCCTGACGAAAGATCAGCAGGCACTTACCGGAGTCACCATCATCAAATCGCCGGCGGCCTGTGTCATGGAGAGTGTGAAGGCACGAAATGATCGCCGTGTGGCCGTTATCCCTGAAGGGCCTTATGTGATCCCGCTGCAAACACTGGCTGCGGCGGCGCGACGGTCCTGATCCTGATTCGGCTGGCTTCGGTTCGCGAGCGCAACTCAACAGCGATGAATGCGCGAATAACTCGTGCTGGCCACCTGTCCGCCGTGACTCAACCCGGAAGACAAGTCTTTGATTTCGTCCCGCGCCGCCGCTTCAGCCAGTTCCTGGGTGAGCGCGTGGCCCCACGAAACTAGTTCGTCAGGATTGTGCTCCCAGCAAATCATCCAGTGATAGCGCCTGCCTTTGCGAAAAGGCTGCGCCTGAATCGACACGACGTACTGACCAGCCGCGTTATCCATTCGATGCTTCCTGTTCTTGTTCCGCGAACCCCGTAAGATCGTTAACCGCTGAGGGGCTATCGAGACCCGCCGGACGCCAGTGAGGGGAAGGCCGAGCAATCGGGAGACGGCCTCACTTCACACTTGTGACTTAAATAGTGCGCGGCATCGCGACACATCAATTGGCATTTGTGGCACCGAATAGGGCCTTTGACCTTGGACGTCTTGACCGCATGGTTCGGTTCCGAATTAGTAATCGCAGTCATCAACTTCTATTATACATCAGTAAACAATTTCAGCGGCGTGGTATCGCTGCATAATCAATTGCGCGGGCGGCATAAAACTCTCCGGAAGGCAGAACTTCGAAGCCGCTAAATTTCTTGACATAGAGCAGTGCCGGATTTCGCGCTGGAAAGTGCCGCCTGCGGCCGATCGCTCTACGAGCATTTATCTATAGCTGGGGTATTCTCCGTCCCAAACTATGCTGCGATACCTCATCGGGTCCGTATCGCCTTCGGTGCTGATCAACAGGACGCGTGAGTTCCGGTCCAACCCAAGCGCGGCTCTTGCGTCTTCGAGGTCATCGTTCTTCATCAAGGCAGCCAGCAAGCCCGTCGTGACCGCGCCGGATTCACCCGAGATTACACGCGGATCATCCTTCAATGGATTGCCAAGCATCCGCATTCCCTTTGCAGCCACCCAATCGGGACAGGAGAAGAATACGTCGCTGTAGTCGCGCAATAGCTCCCACGCTATGGGGTTAGGCTCGCCGCACGCCAGCCCCGCCATGATCGTCGTCATCTCTCCGGTAACGATCCGCGGCTTGCCGTCATTTGCAATTGCCGATCGGTAGAGACAGTCCGCAGGTACCGGCTCTACGATTGCAGTTATCGGCCGCTCACTGCCGAACCGGTCGGCAAAGTAGCCTTGAATGGCGGCCGCGAACGACCCTACCCCTGCCTGAAGGAAAACATGCGTCGGCTTTTTAATACCCATGCGTCCTAGTTGTTCCATCGCTTCAGCGGCGATCGTCCCGTAGCCCTGCATGATCCACGTTGGGATTTCCTCATACCCCTGCCATGCCGTGTCCTGGACCACAACCCAGCCGTGTTCGCGAGCGCCTTGCGCGGACAACCGAACCGCATCGTCATAATTCCCCTCGATGATCGAAGCGTTCGCACCCTCAGCCCGGATATTCTCCAAGCGCGTCGGCGAGGTGCCTTTCGGCATGTAGACAACTGCCTTTTGTCCCAACTGTCTCGCAATCCACGCGACGCCTCTGCCGTGGTTTCCATCTGTAGCCGTGACGAACGTGACATCCCCAATTTCCTTGCGCGTCTCCGGCGAGGCAAGTCTGGTGCTATCCAGGTGGCTGATATCAATGCCCAGACGCTTTGACAAGTGCCGGGCCACGGCATAGGACGCGCCCAGTACCTTGAACGCTTTGAGCCCAAAGCGGAACGATTCATCCTTCACAAACAGTCCGGCAATTCCCAGCGAGTTGGCCAATGCCTCCAAGCTGTGCAAGGGGGTTTCCTTGTACTCCGGAAAGCTGCGATGGAAGTCCCTGGCCTTCCTCACCTCCTCCGCCCCAAACAATGCGGTGGACACGCCCTGCACTTTCTTCATCCTGTTCGCAGTCCAAGCTACGCGATTGGTCATAGTGCCTCTGGTCGCATACACTGTTGAATTTGCCTCGCCTTAGCCTACACTGGGCTGCCCAGTCTGATCTACGGGACGCGCTGCATCGTCAAGTACATAAACGTAATATATTGCCAATTGCGTATAGCATTTCTAGTGTAGTGCGTCACACAGATGGGCGGTTATTCGAAAGGGGCTTAATGCCATCCTTTGGGTGTCATCCTGAGCGAAGCGAAGGATCTATGCATTATCTCTGCGCCGAAATACATGGATTCTTCGCCTCCGCTGCGCTGCGCTCAGAATGACATCTCTCTTTAGTTATTCGACTTGTGATGCACCACACTAGCCTCTCGATTATTTAATCTTGGAAGATGTTTATGAAGTGGATCGCTCGTCAGAATGTCAAAGTCGATCGCGGCGGCTGCCCATTCGAGTACGCCCGCAGAAGTGAGTAGGGGTTATGCGTCTGTCCCGCGAGTTGCTGCTGATCTACATGGCGGCATTCGTACGCTCGCTCGACATCGGCCTGCTCGGCGTCGTGCTGGGCGTGTACCTGTTCCGCATCCATCTGGATTCGACCCGGATTGGATTGGTGCTCGCGGCCGGTCTGGCGGGTGTAACGGTAGCAACCGCGATTGTCGGTTTTCACGGAGATCGCCTTGGCCGCCGGAGAGCCTTGTTATGGCATGCGCTGCTCTCCTGTGCGGGCGGCGTGGCATTGGCATTGTTCCCATCGTTTGGGCCGCTTCTGGCGCTGGCGTTTATTGGAATGCTAAACGGCATGGGCAGCGATCGCAGTGCCGCCTTCGCCCTGGAGCAGGCGATCATTCCCGGCTTGGTCGAAGATCGCATGCGGACCTGGGCGCTTTCCTGGTACAACGTGCTGCTCGATACTGGCGGCGCACTCGGCGCCTTGGCTGGCGGGTTACCGGTGGTGCTCCAGTCGTGGGCTGGCGTCGACCTGATGGCCGCATACAGGTACACGTTTTTCGGATACGCGGCCCTGCAACTGTTGAGCGCCGCGCTTTATCTTCAGCTCTCGCCCGGAATTGAACTTTCCGATGCCCCGCAGATGCCCAGAGCGACGGCTGCGATCAGCATCGAAAGCAAGCGGATTGTCCGCCGCTTGGCCGCGCTGTTCTCCGTGGATGCCTTAGGCGGCGGCTTCCTGGGCGATGCGCTGGTGGCCTACTGGTTCTTCCGCCGCTTTGGAATTGACGAGAAACAACTCGGAATCCTGTTCTTCGTGGTTCATCTCTTGAACGCGGCTTCGCATCTTGGGGCGGCCTGGTTGTCGCGGCGCATCGGGCTGGTGAACACAATGGTGTTCACCCACCTGCCGTCCAGCATCTTCCTGATCGCTGCAGCCTTCGCTCCCAGTCCGCAGATCGCTATCATCCTGTTCCTGGCCCGCGAATCCCTGGTTGAAATGGACGTGCCCACGCGGCAGTCGTACGTGGCTGCCGTCGTCAAGCCACACGAGCGCACCTATGCCAGCGGCATGACCAACCTGACGCGAACCCTTTCCTGGGCGGCGGCGTCCTCGTTTGCCGGCGCGCTCATGCAAGTCTTTGCTTTCTCCGCCCCGCTCATCCTGGGCGGCGGCTTGAAGATTGCCTACGACCTGCTGCTCTACCGCAGCTTTCGACTCCTGAAGCCTCCAGAGGAGCGGACGGATTCCGCGACTCCCGCCACCCCCCGCGCCAAGAAGGTTAGATTCGGAGCTGTAAATTTCGCAGCTCGAAAGTGACCTGCCCTGGCCGGAATGTTCACCCCTGGACTAGTAGCCGCCTGGGACACTGCGAGTGAAGTAGCGTACCAGTCGATCGAACGCGCCATTTCGGATTTCGCATTGGAGGCCCGGTTCCCATTGAGACCAAATACGAGGAGCCCAACGGATCGAGATACCATCGTCGATAACGAATCGTTCGGTGAGATAACGTACCGGCTGATCCCGGATAACGCGTTCCCACGCACTGACAGTCCGGGTCGAGAGTGTGGCCGGCTCCACCACATTCGGATTCTCTTCGTATTTCTTCTGAACTGAGCGGGTGACAAAGAATTCTTGAAACCTCTCGGCTAGTACCCGAAGCAAAACCCGACCGTTCGCATCGGCAAACTCAGCCATGTAAATGAGAAGCAGCATTTTGTAACACAGCGTCATCCGTTGAGTTTCAATCTCGAAGAGTATTTCCTGTGTGCTCGGTGAAAGGACGCCGGGCGTGTCAACCTTCTCTATGACGAGATCAAGAGCCTCGGAGTGACACCCTGTTCGGCGTTAAGGAGCGGCTTTTGGCGCGCGGGCGGCCCACTCTACGCTGCCCTCCCCTACTGCAACAGTGTTCCAGTGTCGCCGTTGCCGTTCTCTTCCTCGGGCGGGATGACGACTGCGGCTGCGACCTTGTCTCCGCCTTCCAGTTGCAGCAGGCGCACGCCCTGGGTGGCGCGTCCGGCCTCGCGGATGTGATCGGTGCCCATGCGGATGATCTTGCCGTACTGCGAGATCAGCATCGCCTCCGACATCTTCGCTCACCAGCAGAATCGCCACCACGCGTCCGTTGCGCTCGGTGGTCTTCACGTTGATCACGCCCTTGGCGCCGCGTCCGGTGAGGCGGTAGTCCTCCACCGGAGTGCGCTTGCCGTAGCCGTTTTCGGTGACGGTCAGGATCAGATTCGGAACCGCCTGCTCGGCCTCTGACTTGTCTTTGTTCTTGCGCCTGGGCGCCGCCGCCTGCTCGGCCGTGAAGACCTGCTTGGGCGTCACCGCCATGCCGACGATGTAGTCCTTGGCCGCCAGTTTCATGCCGCGCACGCCGTAAGCGGGGCGTCCCATCGACGCGCACGTCGTCTTCGTCGAAGCGCACCGCCATGCCCTCGTGCGTGGCCAGGAAGATGATCTGCTGGCCATCGGTAAGCTGCGCCGCCACCAGTTCGTCGTCCGTGCTCGATGCCGATGGCGATGATGCCGCGCGACATGACGTTCGAGAAATCCTTCAGCGCGGTCTTTTTCACCGTGCCCTTGCGGGTGACGAAGAAGACGTACTTGTCCTCTTCCTCCAGATCGCGCACCGGCAGCAGCGCGCGCACCGCCTCGCCCGGCTGCAATGCCACCAGGTTGCCGAGGTGCTTGCCGCGCCCGGCGGCGGCCACATCCGGAATCTCGTACACCTTGAGCCAGTAAACGCGCCCGGTATTGGTGAACACCAGGATGTAGGCGTGCGTGGAAGCGACGAACAGGCGCTCGACGAAATCCTCCTCGCGCGTGCTCATGCCCTTGCGCCCGGTGCCGCCGCGCCGCTGCTGGCGATAGATCGAGATCGGCGTGCGCTTGAGATAGCCCGCATGGGAAACCGTCACCGCCACCTGCTCGTCGGCGATCAGGTCTTCGAGTTCGAGCTCCTTGGCTTCGTCCACAATGATGGTGCGGCGCTCGTCGGCGTAGTCCTTCCTGATCTGCTTGAGCTCGTCGACGATGACCGAGCGCAGCTTCTTCTCGGAGCCGAGAATGGTTTCGTATTCGGCGATGCGGTCGCGCATTTCCGCCAGCTCTTTCAGAATTTCGTCGATGGAAAGCCGCGTCAGCCGGTGCAGTTGCAGCTCCAGAATGGCGTCGGCCTGCCTGGCTGCTGAAGGGCCTCTCGGGGTTGACCTCCGGAGGACGTCCCGTCAGGTTGATCGTGATCTTCTTGCCGGTGAAGTAGGCGACCAGGTTCTCGCGGGCGTTGGCGCGGTTGCTGCTGCCGCGAATGATCGGCAATGACGTTGTCGATGTGGTCGAGCGCGAGCTGGTAGCCTTCCAGGATGTGCTCGCGATCCTTCGCCTTTTGCAGCAGGAAGGCCGTGCGCCGGCGCACCACGTCGATGCGGTGATCGATGAAGTGCTGGATCGCCTGGATCAGCCCCATCTCCTTGGGCTGCGCGTTGACCACGGCCAGGAAGATCATGCTGAACGATTCCTGCATCGAGGTGTGCTTAAAGAGCTGGTTGAGCACGATCTGCGATTCGGCGCCGCGCTTGAGTTCGATCACGATGCGCATGCCGTCGCGATCGCTTTCGTCGCGGATGTCGGAGATGCCGTCGATGGTCTTGCTGTTGACCAGGTCGGCGATGCGCTCGATCAGTCGCGCCTTGTTCACCTGGTAGGGAATCTCGGTGACGATGATGGCGTCGCGCTCCTTGGTGATGTGCTCGATGGCGGCCTTGGCGCGCATCAGGAAGCGGCCGCGTCCGTTGGTATAGGCGTCCTGGATGCCCTTGCGTCCGTAGATGAAGCCGCCGGTCGGGAAGTCCGGCCCCTGCACCAGCTTGAGAATCTCTTCGAGCGTGGTGTGCGGATGGTTCACCAGCTGAATGGTGGCGTCGACGATCTCGCCCAGATTGTGCGGCGGAATGTTGGTCGCCATGCCGACGGCGATACCGTTGGAGCCGTTGATCAGCAGATTGGGAACCCTGGTCGGCAGAATCGCGGGCTCGACCGATGTTTCGTCGAAGGTGGCGGAGAAGTCGACGGTGTTCTTCTCGATGTCGGCCAGCAACTCCTCGGCGATGGCCGTCAGGCGGGCTTCCGTGTAGCGGTAGGCCGCCGCCGGGTCGCCATCGACCGAGCCGAAATTTCCCTGGCCGTCGACCAGCGGATAGCGCAGCGAGAAATCCTGCGCCATGCGCACCAGCGCGTCGTAAACCGCGCTGTCGCCATGCGGATGGTATTTGCCGAGCACTTCGCCGACTACCTTGGCGCACTTGACGTGCTTGCGATTGTGCAGCAATCCCATGTCGTGCATGGCGTAGAGAATGCGCCGATGCACCGGCTTGAGACCGTCGCGCACGTCGGGCAGCGCGCGGCCGATGATCACCGACATCGAGTAGTCGAGATACGATCGCCGCATCTCGTCTTCAATGTTGATGGGCACCACGTTGGCCGCGCCCGGCCCCTGACCGTCGCCGCCTAGAGGTAACTTGTCCTGCTCGTCTGCCATTCACTTCCCTGCTTTCTTCCACCCCAGCACACGAACTACAGCGTGTGCCGGGGGCCCGGTCGTCGCCCTCGCGGCTGCGGCGGAAAAGAGACAGCCGCAAAGCCTTTTCGCGATGCCGGTTCCGCCCCTGGCCATCACATGTAACTGCCTGCAATTACAGGATGTTACGCAAAGTCGAAGCCATTTTTATTATAGCACGTCCAGCCCCGTCCGGGCCCTGAACGCAGTGGTGCTGCCTGGCTTCATTAAGCCATTATCCGAACGGGAAATGTGCAGGTGGAGGCTTGTCCTTGGCAGGCAGAAGGGGGTGGGATCCAGGAAGCCAGTCTAGCCGGAACATGCAGCTCCAGAGTTTGCGTTCCAGACTAGTGTAGTGCGTCACACAGATGGGCGGTTATTCGAAAGGGGCTTAATGCCATCTTTTGGGTGTCATCCTGAGCGAAGCCGGGGTCCCCGACAAGCCTTCTGTTGGCTTGTTGGGGTGGAGGAGCGAAGGATCTATGCATTTTCTCTGCGCCGAAATACATGGATTCTTCGCCTCCGCCTGAATAGAAATTTTGCTTTTCGAAGGCGATGTCGGGTACGCAGCTTGGCTGCTCCGGCCACTGGCGTTGGGCGCTGCGGTTCAGAATGACATCCCTCTTAAGTTATTCGACTTGTGACGCACGACACTGGCTCTTACTGAGCCTTTCCGGGCACTTGGAAATCCACGCCACGGCTTTGATTCTCCCGTTGGGTCGCCGGAACGTCCAGTTCGGCGACGGGAATTCGCGAACGCGGTCCAGAGAGGACGAAAAGCGTCGACCCCATAATCGCGTAGTTGGCGACCTCCTGCCGATGGCCATCGCGGAAGACGAGCACGGTGGGCTCGGCAAACTCGTCGCTGGCGCGTCGGTTCGGCTTCTGCTGCTGGTACGACTGTGGCTCAGGCGTGCTGCTCACCGGAGGCGGCGAGCTGCCGGGCGAATAGTAGTTGGGCGCAGGCGAATACTGCTGTGGGTATGCGTATCCAGAATTCGAATCTGAAAGTGCCGGCAACATAGCCGGTATATGGAGAATCGTCGTAATCGTAATCATAATCCAGCGCGTAAGGAGCGTAAGCGCCGTAATAATAAGGCGCATACGGGTACACATAGCCGAAAGTCCGCGGATAGTGGTGATGATGGAAGCGGAAATTGCCGTTGGGAATAGGGCCGAAATTGAGTACTGCCGCTGTGGATTCCCGGCGGAACACCCGCGGAAGGGCCTGAAAAAGTACCACCAACGTGAATCCCCGATGGAGTTCCTACGCACGCATGCGCTGATCAGCGCATGCCCCGCATCTGGGCTGTCGCCATCATGGAAAGCGTGAGGAAAAGCGCGAGCGAAGCCGCTCTAAACCACCGCATACGACACCTCACGATAAGCATAAACCCGGTTTCCAGAACTTAGATGCGACGGAAGTACAAGTTGTTACAGTTTTAGGGACAGTCCCGAAGGCAGCCCAGGCCGGCAGCTTTGGCCGGGCTCAGAAGCCCCGGTAACCACGCGCAAGCTGAATCAGTCCAACCACGCTGAAGCCAGCTTGCGCCAGAATGGTTCCGTAGCAGACGCCGACCGCAAGCGAGTGATAGCGGCGGCTTTCGAACAGGTCGGCAAACACTCCGGCAACAAACACGATGAAAAACGGCAAGCAGTAGAAGAAGAAAATGCCGCCCGCGGCGTTGGGCATAAAGATCGCCAGCAGAACCATCTCTCCGGCGACCAGCAGCGGCGCCGTGTTGCCAAAGAATCGAGTGCGCGGCCACAGCAGATAAGTGATCAACCGACATAACTGTGAGCAGGGCTGTTGCCGAGGCTTCTCGCAAGTAGAAGCCTCCCACGGCGCCCTTCAATGTTCCGGCAAGCAGCCGGATGGGCGAAAGCGGCCCACTCCGCTTTGGCCATCGACACCGCGAAAAATCTGATGCTGGTGCCGTAAACGACCCAAAGAAACATCAGCGCGATGACGCAGGCCGCGACTAAAATTCCGACAGCCGCTCGCCTGCGACCAGGCACAGCCCAGAGCATGAATGCCAGCGCCAGCGGAAGCACGAGCGCCAGCGCGAATTGCGCGCCCACCATCATGCCAATCGCGATTCCGAGCATGGCTATGCGCTTCCGGTTCCAGAGAAAGGCGTCGCGTGGCGCGTACAGAGTGTGCGCAACCGCAATCGAGGCGAACACCGCGCTGAAAGCTCCCCAGGCGCCAACGATCTCCGGACCAACCAGCGAACTGCGCGCCACCAGGCCGGGAGTGAAGCAGTAGAGACTGATTGCAACATAGCCGCCGCCGTTGCCGTAAAGCCGGCGCGCGATGTACCACACGGAAGCCCCCAAAAACAGGCCCGCCATCAGGAAAGGCGCACGCACCAGCCAGCGGTAGCGATCAAGTGTGAACTGGTCGAGCGACGGTTCGCGTCCGCTGAGCCAGGCTGGACTCCGCCTCCCTTATGGCCAGCGGCCAGATACCCGCCACTGCGGCCTCCGCGATCAAGGGCGAATGGTGGCGATCGGCCGCGCGGTTGCCGCGCAGTAGCTCGAAGCCTCGGAGAACGTAATTGCCCTCAACCTGACTGAGTGGCACATTCGCGACAAACCAGCCACACTGGACCAGGAACAGCAAGAGCAACGTCGCGGCAAACACCTGGGGCGCACCGTACCGGCGCCGCAACGGCGTTCGGTCAAGCTTCCCTTCGTCACTGCCGGGGCGGACTGTGCTTTCGAGCCGCATCTGGGTCACAGTTTTATCATGCTCCGGCACTCCGCTCAAATGCGGATGCGGTCACCTGCACCACAATTGTTGTGTCCAGAACTATCGACGACGGGGGCGAGACGTTCCCGCAGGCATGGAGAGTTCGGCCATAAAGAGAAAAGGGCAGCCGCAGCGGCTGCCCCAAGCGATGCCGGTGAATGCAATCAGATGTCGAGATTCTTGACATCGAGCGCATTGTCCTCGATGAACTTGCGGCGGGCTTCGACGTCTTCTCCCATCAGGGTGGAGAAGATGGTTTCGGTTTCGGCGATATCTTCCAGTTTCACCGACAGCAGGGTGCGGCGCTCGGGGTCCATGGTGGTCTGCCAGAGCTGCTCGGCCGTCATTTCGCCCAAGCCCTTGTATCGCTGAACGATGTATTCCTTTTTCCCTTCGTTGAGCATGTGTTCGAACAGCTCGCGCACGGTCTTCTTTTCCACCATCTCGGAATCGTCGGCCCGTCGCTTGGCCGGGCGCACGTTCTTGGCCTCGGCCTTCGCCAGATCGGCTTTTTCAGCGTCGCTCAACTCATCTTCCGCGCTCCCGTTTGCTTTGGCCACGTACTCGATGACAAACGGCGGCTGCATGTAGTCGGCGATGCCCTTGTACTTGGAGATCATCTGCCGGTATTCGGGCGTGGAGGCCAGCCCCCAGTTGAGCAGGTGCTCGGCGCCCTGCGCGTTGACAAAGCGCAGATACCAGAGCTCGTGTTCCTCGTCGAATTTGAGCTCAACTTCCTTGAGACTCTTCTCCTTCTGCATGGCCCTGAGTTGCGTTTCCAGATCTTTGAGTTTCTTGGGAGGCTTGCCCGGTTCACCTTCGAAATCACCGCGCTGGGCGAAGATCTGAAGCTTGGGCAGCAGCTCGGTAATCTGCTCGTCGCGAATACGCTTGTTGACCTTATCGAAAAACGACAGGTAATCGTTAAGTGTCGTCATGAATTTGGTGAGCTGCGAACCTTCCAGCCGGGCCGCGCCTTCTCCGTATCGCACCAGCATGCCATCGGCGGCGCGCTTCACCATCACTTTGACGAACTCGGCGTCGTTCTTGATGTATTGCTCGAACTTGCCCTTCTTGATGCGATACAGCGGCGGCTGCGCGATGAAGATGTTCCCCTTCTCGACCAGTTGCTTCATGTGGCGGAAGAAAAATGTGAGCAGCAGGGTGCGGATGTGCGATCCGTCGACGTCGGCATCGGTCATCAGGATGACCTTGCCGTAACGCAGCTTGGAGATGTCGAAATCATCTTTGCCGATGCCCGTGCCAAGCGCGGTGATCATGGCGCGGATTTCCTCGTGACCGAGCATCTTGTCGTAGCGCGCCTTTTCGACGTTCAGGATCTTTCCTTTCAGCGGCAGGATGGCCTGAAAGCGGCGGTCGCGCCCCTGTTTCGCGGTGCCGCCGGCGCTCTCTCCCTCGACCAGGTAAACCTCGCAACGATCCGGCTGGCGCTCGGAACAGTCGGCCAGCTTGCCGGGCAGACCTCCGCCGTCGAGCGCGCCCTTGCGGCGGGTGAGATCGCGGGCCTTGCGCGCCGCCTCACGCGCACGCGCCGCCTCGATCGCTTTGTTGATGATCTTGCGGGCAATTGGCGGATTCTGCTCGAAGAAGGCGCCGAGGCGTTCGTTGAGAAAAGCCTGCACCGTACCGGCGATGTCGGAGTTGAGCTTGCCCTTGGTCTGTCCTTCGAACTGCGGCTGCGACAGCTTGACCGAGATCACCGCCACCAGACCTTCGCGCACGTCATCGCCCGAGAGGTTTTCTTTCACGTCCTTGAAGAGCGCCAGTTGTTGGCCGGCGTTGTTGATGGTGCGCGTCAGCGCCGTGCGGAAGCCCGACAGATGCGATCCGCCATCGATGGTATTGATGTTGTTGGCAAAGCTGAAAACCGTGTCCGAGTAACCGTCGTTGTACTGAAGCCCGATCTCCATGGTGACGCCGTCGCGCTCGGCCTCCATGTAAATAGGCTTCTCGTGCAGTACGTTCTTGCCGCGGTTCAGATGCTTAATGAACTCGGCGATGCCGCCGTTGTACTTGAACTCGGAGCGCTTTGGCTCGCCGGTCTTCGCATCGGTCGTGCGCTCGTCGGTGAGCGTGATAAGCAATCCCTTGTTCAGGAAGGCAAGCTCGCGCAGCCGTTGCGCCAGTGTGTCCTGGTTGTACTCCGTGGCAGTGAATATCTCGTGGTCTGGAACGAACGTAACCGAGGTACCGCGCTTCTTGGTCGGACCGGTTTTCTTGAGCTTGGTCGTTGGCACGCCCTTCGAATACGTCTGCTCCCAGGTAAATCCGTCGCGCCAGATCTCCAGATCCAGTCGATGTGAAAGCGCGTTAACGCAACTGACGCCAACGCCGTGCAGACCGCCGGAAACCTTATAGCTGTTGCTATCGAACTTGCCGCCCGCATGCAGCACGGTCATCACCACTTGCGCGGCCGGCAGACGCTCCCCATCCACATCCATCTCGTCGACCGGAATGCCGCGGCCATTGTCGATGACGGTGATCGAGTTGTCGTCGTGGATCGTGACCTCAACCTTGTCGGCAAAGCCGGCCAGACACTCGTCGACCGAGTTGTCCACCACCTCATACACCAGATGATGAAGCCCCAACTCGCCGGTGGAACCGATGTACATGGCGGGGCGCTTGCGAACGGCTTCCATGCCGCCGAGTACCTTAATGGAGTCCGCGTTATACTCGCCATTGCTGCTGCCATTGCCGTTGGTTTTCGCGGTATTCTGGTTTTCAGTTTCGGCGTCCACGTTCTTCTTTTCTGTTTCAGTTACAGTTGCAATCTGCTTGGCAGACATCCTGCTCCATTCAAATTCGGGGTCCCCAACAAACGCCGTGGTTGCGGCGGTTGGGATGCGCTTGCGGTCGCCAGTTAATGCCACTGGGCTGAGGTGTTTCTGTTCCCCGCTGCCAGCTCTGCAAAGCAACTCATCTAGCTTAAAATCCAGTCACTTAGAGCCAAACCGACCTATGGTTATTGTACCACGTCGGAGCCGCTTTTTGGGCGGTTCTCGCGTGCCTTTTACCCATGCCCGCATGGACCCAGCGTGACCCAATTTTTCGAAGGGAGGCTCCGCTCGGGGCGGCCTATCGGAGTGATTCTAAAGGAGCCTGGTTCTGGAAAGCCTCGCCCTTGCGTGCCCGCGATTCACCCCACCGGCTGCCGCGGCTCTCGTGCCAGCTTGGCCAATAAGGCGGCAGCATCCTGCCCGGTGCGAATGCAGTCCGGCACGCCTATGCCGCGAAAGCAATTTCCGGCGATGGCAAGACCCGGAAGCCTTTGCGCGGCGGCTTCAATGCGAGCGACGCGATCGAGATGCCCGACGCTGTACTGAGCCATAGCGCGACGCCAACGATAGACGCGCGTGAAACGCGGCTCCGTGTCGAGTCCCAGGATACTCTTCAGTTCCTGGCGCACAATCTTCTCCACTTCGGCGTCGCTCAGATCGAGCGCGGCCTCGTCCTTGGACCCACCCAGAAAGCAGCGCAGCAGTCCCTTGCCCTCGGGCGCGCGATGCGGAAACTTATTATGGACAAACGTGCAGGCCAACATGCGGCGACGCTCGCTGCGCGGCACCAGGAATCCGAAACCCGGCGGCAGAGCGCGAAGCTGCTCCTGGCTATATCCCATCGTCACCGTGACCGAGGAGCTGTAAGGAATGGCCGCCAGATCCTCGCCAAGGTTCTTTTCCACGACGGAAATCAACTGCCCTGCCGCCCACGCCGGGGTGGCGAAAATCAGGCCGTCGAAGAGCTCCTGGCCCCTCTCGGTCCGCAACTCCCACTGATCCTCGCGTCGGGCCACCGCGCACACGGCGGTTGAAGTGCGAATGTTCGCCGTCGTCAACCTCGCGGTGATGGCCGTGACCAACTGCTGCATGCCGTCTTCGAGCGAAGTGAATAGCGCGGGAGGTGGAGTTTGCAAGGCGGCGGCCTTCATGCGCTTGCGAGCCGCCAACATGGCCCGGCTCAAACTGCCGTACTTCTCTTCCATCTGGACAAAGCGCGGCAGCACGGCGCGTGCGCTCAGGCTGCCCGCATCGCCACCATAGACTCCTGACAGCAACGGATCAGCCAAGCGGTCAACAACCTCTGCGCCGAAGTGGCGCTCGACCATCTCGGCGACCGTCTCATCGCTAGTCATGGGGCGCGGCGGATGCAACAGCTCGCCCGCCATTCTGATCTTGGTACCCCAGGAAAACAGCGGAGACAGCGCCGTGGGCAAAATCTTGGTCGGCACCATGAACTGCAGACCATCGGGCATAGCGATCAACCGGTTGTGAACCACGATATAGGTCTTGCGCAGATGATCGTTGGAGCCGATCAGCCGGTCTGCAATCCCCAGTTCCCGGCACAGCATCGCCGCCCAGGGCTTCTCGGTCAAAAATGAATCGGGGCCACCTTCGACGAGGCATCCGTCCACGCGTTCGGAAAACATCGAGCCGCCGACGCGCGGAGCGCTCTCGAACAGGACATAGTCTACGGCGGCACCTTGCGCGCGCGCCGTCTCCAGTGCCAGAGCCGCGCTCAGGCCGGTTATGCCCGCGCCCACTATGGCGATTCGCATCATGGTTGCTGCCCGCCTCCGGGGTCACCAACCTGCGCGGAACTTGCCTGGGTATTTCGCAGGCGCCCCACCGCAAGGGCTGCCACAGCCCGAATGAATTCCGCAGAATCGTTCAAAGATTCCGCCCGCCACAAGCGCAGCCCTTTCTCTTCCGCAAAGCGGCGGAAAGCGATGTCAACGTCGTAGAGAACCTCGACATGGTCGCAAACGAAGCCGATCGGCTGCACGAAAACCCCTGTTTCTCCGGCTTCTTTCAGCCCAAGGATGGTCTCTTCGACCGTCGGACCCAACCACTCCCCGCCGGACATTCCCTGACTTTGGAAGGCGAAGCGCCACTCGCCCTGTGCGATCTCCGGAACGCTGGCCGCGACCAAAGCGGCAGTTTCGCGCGTCTGCACCTCATAGGGGTCGCCCTCTGCGATGGTGCGCAGCGGCACGCTGTGGGCGGTAAAGATCACCGGAAGCCTGCTGCCGGCCTCCGCACAGGCCCTCTGCCAGCCTTCGCGCAGCCTTTGAGCAAAGGCCTTGATCAGCAGCGGATCATCATGCCAGCTCTCGACGAAATCAATCGTGAATGGCAGGCTGGCGGGGCCGCCTCCTCCGGCGAATGCCGGTGATTGCCCTGTGCTGTCGCAAAGCGCCCGCGCGTAAAGCCCTACGCTGGTCCGGGAATTATGCGGCGCCAGGCAGATGACCACGGCGTGCGTGATGCCATCCTCGGCCATCTTGCGCACCGTGTCACCGATGTAGGGACGCCAGTTGCGCATTCCGACGTAAACCGGCAGGCCGCTCTCTCGCGCCACGCCTTCCGCTTGGCGGAGGGTGATCTCGGTAAGCGGCGAGCGCCCAATTTGACGATAGCGATGCTCCACCTCGCGCACAATTGGCTCGGGCAGCGGGCGTCCACCGGTCACGTTCCGCAGATACTCCGCTATGTCTTCCACGCGATCGGGGCTGCCGTGCGCCAGCAGCAGAACGGCCTGCCGGGAAGCTCGCTCCGTTGCTCGTTCGTGTGTGTTGAGACCGTCGCTCACAATGATCGCGCGGCTTGTGCGCGCAACTCAGCGCTGCGCTCCTTGACGAAGGCAGCCAGTTGCTTCACGTTTTCCACCGGCGTGTGCGGCAGAATCCCGTGCCCAAGATTAAAAATATGGCCGGGGCGTCCGTCGGCCTGCTTCAGAATTGCTTCCGCCTGCTGCCGCAGCACTTCCCAGCCTGCGAACAATGTTACCGGATCGAGATTCCCCTGCACCGCCGGCTGGTATCCCATGCTCTGCCAAGCCTGGTCGAGCGGAATGCGCCAATCGACCCCGATGACTTCCGCCCCGGTTCCCTGCATAGAGGGCAGCAGGGCGCCACTGTCGGTCCCGAAGTATATGACCGGCACGCCGGTCTTTTGCAGGCGGTGAATCAACTCGGTGGTGCGGGGCAGAGCGTAGCGGCGGTAATCGTCGACACTGAGACATCCCACCCAACTGTCGAAAACCTGCAGCACATCGGCGCCGTGCTTAACCTGGTCAGTTGCGTATTCGACCAGCACCTCCACCAGCTTGCCAAGCATCTCGTCCCAAAGGTCAGGCGAACGATACATCAGCTTCTTCACTTCCACGTAATTACGCGACCCGCCACCCTCAACCATGTAACTGGCCAGGGTAAACGGCGCGCCGCAAAAGCCAATCACCGGCAAGCGTTCCCCGAAGTGCTTAGCCACCACGGCGACCGCTTCGGAGACGTACATCAGGTCTTTGGCGCGATCCGTGCGCAGTGCCCGAATGTCTGTGGCTTCACGGATTGGCCGCTCGATCACTGGCCCTTCGCCGGCAGTAAACTGAAACGGCAGGCCCATCACTTCCAGCGGCAGCAGCAGGTCGGCAAAGATAATGGCCGCGTCAACCCCCAGCGCCTCGGCTGCGGTGATCGTGACTTCGGCGGCAAGCGCGGGCTTCTTGCATATCTCCACCAGCGAGTGGTGTTTGCGGACTTCGCGGTATTCAGACATGTAGCGCCCCGCCTGACGCATAAACCAGACAGGGGTGGCCGCGGTGGGCAGCTTCATGCAGGCTTGAACAAACGGCGATCTTGGAGCAGCCATGGACTTATGAATTTAGCATTTTCGGCGGGACCATGGGGTTGTGATTTGTGCAAGCCGGATAGGATCAAGCTTGGCGTATACTTCGCACGCCCATCTTGGAGAGAAAGTATCCCGTCAAGCGGGAGTTAAGTGACGATCGAAAAACTTGAGATACGGCTACTCTGAAGCCGCTCTATTCGGCGAAAATTGCTTTGAGCGCAAGCTTCGGATAGTGCAGTTGGCGCGGCCCGCGATATCGTTTGGTTCATGCGCCACACTTGGCGTATTTAAGGATCAACATGATGTCTCAACCTAGATCGGAAATCGACAGTTCGGCGGATATCCGCTGGCAGGCGGTGCTGAGCAGAGATGCGGCCGCCGATGGCAAGTTCGTCTTTGGCGTGACGACCACGGGAATCTACTGCCGGCCAACGTGCCCGGCGAGGCGGCCCCGACGAGACAATGTGCGCTTCTTCGATTCGCCGCAGGCGGCCGAGCAGGCGGGGCTGCGTGCCTGCTTTCGCTGCAAGCCCACCAGCTCGCCTGCGGGGCCGCGTCTCGTCGAGCGCATCTGCCGGCACATCGAAGCGCACTCGGACGAAAAGATTACGCTGGCGAAGTTGAGCCAGGCCGCCGGCCTCAGTCCCTATCACTTACAGCGGGTATTCAAGAGCGAGATGGGCATTTCACCCCGGCAGTACCTTGAATCGCTGCGCTTTTCAAAGTTCAAACGCGGCCTGCGCACCTCGCGCCAAGCGGGAGGCAACGGCGCAGTGACCGAGGCTATCGTCGATGCCGGTTACAGCTCACCCAGCCGTCTCTACGAGACAGCACGCAAGAAACTTGGCATGACGCCGCGCCGCTTCCACGCCGGCGCGCCAGACGAGGAATTGCGGTTCACCACCTTCCAGAGCGAGCTGGGAGAGATGCTGCTGGTCGCCAGCAGCGCAGGGCTTTGCGGCGTGCAGTTTCTGACCGGTCAATCGGCCGAAGGAGCGCTCAAGTCGGAGTATTCCCGCGCAACCTTCACCCGCGACGATGCCGGGTTGAAGGGCTGGACACTGCTGATGAAAGAGTTGCTCGCGGGCCGTCAGCCGTCGAAAAGCATTTCGCTCGACATCCGGGGCACTGCCTTTCAACAGCGCGTCTGGCAAGTGCTGCAAAGAATTCCGGCGGGCAAGACGCAGACTTACACGGACGTTGCATGCGCCATCGGCAAGCCGAAAGCCGTGCGCGCCGTAGCTAACGCCTGTGGCTCGAACCGGCTTGCGGTCGTTATACCGTGTCATCGAGTGATTCACAGCAACGGTGAAGTGTCGGGCTATCGCTGGGGCACCGACCGCAAAAAACGTCTGCTTGAAAACGAGGGAGTTGCCCCCAAATGAGGACACGCTTCCAGCCCTGAAATCCGGCGGGCCACTCCAGGAATTCGGACCCCGCCTTTAACTAACCCAAATGCGGCGAACACGGGCCCTCTTTTGAGAGCAGGGAGAAGTGTCTGCGCTTCGCGGAAATGGAAACAGAAATGAGCAACTCTTTAAGCAAATCTCTAAAGGACAGACCAGTAGGCGCGGCGCCGATCGAAGTGGTAGCCCGTGCCCTCGGCTACACGGAGAAAGAACTGCTTCTTGCCGGTAACGCACTCAATCGATTTGCGTGGCGGTATACGGCGCAACCGGCGCGCAAGAATGTGAATTCAACAGAAACGGAGGCAATCGATTCTCTTTCCAGCCGAAACCCAGCCGCTTGATCCCACGGAGGTTTTCAGCCGCATCCTGTGACTCAGAATTGCACACCCGTGCAAATTTTGCTCTCCGGATCGAGGCTGATGCGCACCCGGGCTGGCCCGTAACCAACACGTAATAATCAAGTTACGGCCAGCTCACGGATCCGGCAGCTCACGTGCACATACCTCTGCATCGCATCCTGGAGGAATCCATGAAATCAATTTGGTGGACGATTGCGATGCTCGTGCTGGCCGGCCTCAGCCTGCTGGCCAACAAAACGCTCGCGGAAAGCCAGCCCCACACCAATGGAACCGCCAGCGAGATTTGCGTGCCCCTGAAGTGAAGCGACGGACTGACCTTTCGCGAAACCGGCCTTCGCAGTGATGCGACAGGCAGCGTGCTTTCGCGTCGGACGGCGCCAACAGGCAGCGAAACGACCCTCTTCGCGTAACCTGTTGGCGTCTTCTCACTTCACATGCCACATGCCTCGGCCTCTCCCTTCATAAGAAACACCCCGGAAGCGCTCCTCGGCGGCCAATAAATGCAATACGATTTCCTCCACTGACCGCCAGCGGCTCGGGTTGTCATTGCGCCCGGCATCGCTACTGGAGATAATTGCTGGCATGCCGGTTAGGATGCTGTGCCGTCGAATTCGCGCTCCTCGCCTCGACAAGGTTCTGCGACTCCTATTGTGCTTAGTTATTCTTGGGTTGGGATTGACGACGCTGGCGGTAGGAGCGAAGCGGTTCGTTATGCCACATCCAGCGAATGCCAAAGCATTCCCGGCGCATGACGAGCACCCGTTGGAGAAAGTCTCCATAGCCATCGACCCCTACGATACCGCGCAGAAATCGGCCATCTTCAACACGCGCTACCTTCGAGCGAGGGTTGTTGCCCATGTTGTTCGTCGTGAGCAATGGCGGGAGCCAGCCAGTTGTGCTTGACAGAATCGACGTTAAGCTGGTGTTGCGCGACCGCAGCAAGATTTCACCTGCCACTGAGGACGACATCTTCCGCCGTTTCAGCCGCACTCCGCACAACGATTCCGGAGTTTCGCGATTCCCTCTGCCGACTCCTCCGCGAGCGCCCAAGGCCGGCGTCTCCCGAGATCGTAAAGGAAGAAATGGAAGCGGCGCGCTTTCAGTCGCGTGCGGTCGAACCGGGCGGAACGCAGACCGGCTTCTTATTTTTCGATTTCGGCGAGACGAAAAAATCCATGGCCGGAGCGCACCTGTATGTCACCGGTGTACGCGATGGCGGCGGCAACGAACTGATGTTCTTCGATATACCGCTCGACAAGTACCTGGCCGCGTCTCCCGCGGCGGATAAGCCGTAGCCGGTATTCGCTGAAACCTGAATTCTGCCCCGGCGTCGTGTGTTCCGGATCGGCCGAATATATAATCGAAGGGTTATGGCGACCCTGCCGGAAGCGAAGTCCAGCACTCTTTCCAAGTACGAGCCCGTGATCGGACTCGAAGTTCATGTTCAGTTGCTGACCAGGAGCAAGTGTTTCTGCGCCTGCTCGGCGGCGTTTGGCGCCCCGCCCAATTCCAACGTGTGCCCCGTCTGCCTTGGGCTTCCCGGCGCACTGCCGGTTCTGAATCGCCAGGTTGTGGAGTACGCCGTACTGGCCGCTTCGGCCTTGGGCTGCCGCATTAACCAGAACTCGATCTTCGCCCGCAAGAATTACTTCTATCCCGACCTGCCCAAGGGCTACCAGATCTCGCAGTATGACAAGCCGCTCGCCGAGTTCGGCTGCATCGAAGTGGACACGCCCGGCGGTGGACGCAAGAAGATCGGCATCACCCGCGTTCACATCGAAGAAGACGCGGGCAAGAGCATGCACGAGGGCTCCGACGAGTACAGCTCGATTGACTTGAACCGCTCTGGCACGCCGCTGATTGAAATCGTCAGCGAGCCGGAAATCGCCTCGCCCGACGAGGCCTACGACTACCTGACAAAGTTGAAGGAGATCATCCTCTACACCGGCGTCAGCGATTGCAACATGGAAGAGGGCTCGCTGCGCTGCGACGCCAACGTCAGCATTCGCCCGCGCGGACAGAAGGAGCTTGGCACCAAGGCCGAGGTCAAGAACGTCAACTCCTTTCGCTTTATTCGCCACGCGCTGGAGTATGAAATCGAGCGGCAGACCGAAGTGCTGGACTCGGGCGAGAAGGTCGTCCAGGAGACGCGCCTCTATAACCCGGGAGAGGGCCGCACTTATAGCATGCGCAGCAAGGAACGTGCGCACGACTACCGCTATTTCCCGGAACCTGACCTGCTTCCGCTGGTGGTCGATGAGAAGTGGCGCGACCAGATCCGGCAGCGCCTGCCTGAGTTGCCCGAGGCGCGCCGCCAGCGCATGATCGCCGAATACGGTCTGACTGAATTTGATGCCTACACCCTCACCCTGACCAGGGCCAAGGCCGATGCCTTCGAATCGGCGGCACGCGCCGCCAAGAATCCCAAGCGCCTGGCCAATATCGTGCAGGCCGAGCTGATCCCGCGGCTGCGCGCCAAGAATCTGGAACTGGAGCAGTCACCGGTCAGCATGCAGGGCGCGGCCTTGTCGGCCGATCTCATGGAGGCGGGCACCATCAGCAGCAAAATGCTGAAGGACCTCTATGACAAATGCTTCGACGGCGCGGAAGATTTTCCCGCCGTCTACGAGCGCGAGAAACCGCAGCAGATCAGCGACACCGGCGAACTTGAACGCATGATCGACGAGGTCGTCCGGGCCAACCCCAAGCAGGTGGAACAGTACCGCGGCGGCAAGAAGACGGTGATAGGGTTCTTCGTCGGTGCGGTCATGAAGGCTTCCAAGGGCAAGGCCAACCCGGCGCTGGTGAATGAATTGCTCGCCAAGAAGCTGGAGAGCTGACAAACCCACCGGGGTTCCGAGCCGTTCACTTCGCCAACCTCGTGTCCGACCGATGGTAGCTGCATACACCTGCCCTGCATTACTGGCGCAAAGTCCAACATGGTGGCCGATGCAGCTTTGGGCTTGCAAAACCATTTATCAGCAGTAGAATTCGAGCGATCCAGCGTAGAAAAGGGCTTTCCTGCTTCGGACGAGAACGTGTGCAGGAAGCATTGAGAATGACACATCCTATACTCGATAAGTTGTTCGCGCTCGACGGCAAGGTAGCTCTCATCACAGGCGGCTATAAAGGGATTGGGTTGACCATTGCCGAGACCTATGCCGCGGCCGGAGCCAGCGTGGTGCTTGCCGCTCGCAACCTGGTGGGCTGCCGGACGGCGGCTGAGAAGATCGCCAAAACCCACGGCGTGAAAACGGCTGGCAAAGCACTCGACGTGCGCGATTCCAAACTCGTCGACCAAGTTGTGCAAGATGTGGCGGCGGAGTTCGGAGCGATAGACATTCTCGTCAATTGCGCGGGAATTTCGGGCAGTGAAAAGCCTGTGCTGAAGATGACCGACGCCGATCTGGATGAGGTGATGAATGTCGACTTCCGGGGAACCTTTTTGGTCTCGCGGGCGGCTGGCCGGATCATGGCGCGGCAAAAGAGCGGCAAGATCATCAATGTCGCTTCGATCCTGGCGAAGGTTGCCACGCGCAACTTGCTGGGATACTGTGCCAGCAAAGCCGCAGTCATCCAGTTGACCAAGGTGATGGCGCTTGAGTTGATGCGCGACAATGTCCAGGTGAACGCGCTTTGTCCCGGATATATTTTGACCGACATCAACAAGGACTTCTTCGCCTCTGAGGCGGGGCAGAAGATGGTCAAGAAGATGATTCCGATCAACCGTGTGGGCGAGCTTTGCGAGCTACAGTCGATTGCACTGTTCCTGGCAACATGCCCGCCATTTATGACCGGGGGCGAGTTCTATATCGATGGCGGCCACACGCTGGTTTAGCGGTTTCCGGCGCGCGCCGTGTTGCGGTAACGGGTAAGGCATTCGATGAGCAAGCGGGTAGCCCTGAAATACTGCGGTGGTTGCGATCCGGGGTTCGACAGAGTCGAGCTATTCGCCAGGATACGAGCCGCTGGCGGAGATTCCATCGAGTGGGTCAGCCTTGACGATCAGGACTTCGACACGGTTTTAATCATCGCCGGATGCGACCGCGCATGCCCCGAGCAAGACCTTGAGGTGTTCCCGTATCGGGTTATCTCCGTCAAGCACGATCGCCCGGATGCCGGAGAGATCATAAAAGCGTTACTCAGTAAGGGGGAGCAATGAAGATCAAGACGAAGAAAGACTATGTCGAAAGCCTGCGAAAGCAGCCGCTGAATGTCTACTTCATGGGCGAGAAGGTTCAGGATCGCAGCACGTTTCCGGCCTTCCTTCCGCATATCAACAGTGCCGCCAAGACCTATGAGATGGCGCTGGCTCCGGAATACGAAGAGCTGCTCACGGCCAAGAGTCACCTCACGGGCAACAGGATCAGCCGCTTCACGCACATTCATCGCTCGGTGGACGACCTGATCAAGAAGGTGCAGATGCTTCGCGCCTTGGGGCATGAAACCGCCAGTTGCTTCCAGCGCTGCGTAGGCTTCGACGCCCTCAACGCGCTCTACATGACCACCTATGAGATCGACGAGAAGTACGGAACCGAATACTTCAAGCGGCTGGAGAAGTATCTGGCGAGAATCCAGGATGAGAATTTCATGCTGGTCGGCGGCATGACGGACGTCAAAGGCGACCGCTCGAAGCGGCCCAGTCAGCAGTCGGACCCGGACGTTTTCACCCATATCGTCGAAAAGCGAGCCGACGGCATCGTCGTACGCGGCGCCAAGGCGCACCAGACCGGGGCCGTCAACAGCCACGAAATCATGATCATGCCGTGCCAGTCCATGCAGGAGGGCGATGAGGCCTATGCGGTCGTCGCCGCCATACCGCTGGATGCGCCGGGCATTACCCTGATCTTTGGCCGCCAGAGCAATGACGAGCGCAAAGGCGAGGGCATCGACGCCGGCAACCTGGAATTCGGCATGGTCGGCGGCGAAGCGCTGGTCATCTTCGAGATGTATTCGTTCCCTGGGAACGGGTTTTCATGTGCGGCGAAATCGACTTCAGCGGCATACTCGTCGAAAGGTTTGCCACCCTGCATCGCCAGAATTACGGCGGCTGCAAAGGAGGCGTTTCCGATGTCATCATCGGCGCAACCGCTCTCACCGCCCAGTACCAGGGATCTCTGGGGGCCTCGCACATCAAGGACAAACTGGTCGAAATGCTGCACCTTGCGGAGACCGTCTACGCCGGTTCCGTGGCGTGTTCGGCTTTAGGTTCCAAGACAAAGAGCGGCTCTTACTATCCCGATCCACTCCTCGCCAATTGCACCAAGCACAACATCACGCGCGCGATCTACGAAATTTCGAGGCTGGCGCAGGACATCGGCGGCGGCATCCTGGCAACGCTTCCGGCGGACAAAGATCTGCATAGCCCGGAGATTGGCAAGTATGTCGAGAAATACCTTAAAGGCATCGATGGCGTTTCAACCGAGACCCGCATGAAGGCCTTGCGACTGCTGGAGAACATGACCGGCGGCACTGCGCTGATCGAGAGCATGCATGGCGCGGGCTCTCCACAGAGCCAAAGGATCATGTATCAAAGACTCGGCAAATTGGGCGAGAAGATGAAGATGGCCAAGAAGATCGCCAAAATTACCGAGTAGCGGCCATTACGAACGCCTCACGTCTTCGACGGCCAGCGCCTGGACTTTTTTAAAGGACCTATGTCTGAACGCACTGCCGCATCGGTTGCCACCTCTGAACTCCGCTCGGCGCTGACGAACCTCGTCGGCGAGAAGGGCTGCCTCTTCGATCCTCAGGACACCGCCGCCTATTGCGAGGATTGGCGCCAGCTCTACCAAGGGCAAACCCTGGCCGTGGTGCGTCCGGCCTCCGCCGCCGAGGTGGCATCGATCGTGCGATTCTGCGCGGAGAGGCGGATTGCAATCGTGCCCCAAGGCGGCAACACCGGCATGATGGGTGCCGCCACGCCGAGCGCGGAAGGCAACCAGATCGTGCTCTCACTTTCCCGGATGAACAAGATCAGGGAGCTTGACGTTGTCGATCTCACCATGACGCTCGAAGCGGGCGTCGCGCTCAAGACCGCGCAGGATGCGGCAGCCGCCGAGAATTGCATGTTGCCGCTTTCCATGGGTTCGGAGGGAACGGCCCAGATCGGCGGCGTGATCTCGACCAACGCGGGCGGCAACAACACGGTTCGCTACGGCAACGCACGGGAGATGGTGCTTGGCCTGGAGGTCGTTTTGCCCGATGGCCGCATCTGGAATGGACTCAGGCGTCTGCGCAAGGACAACACCGGCTACTGCCTCCGCCAGCTTTTTGTGGGGGCGGAGGGAACACTCGGTATTGTCACTGCGGCGGTCTTAAAGCTGGTTCCCCGCCCACATGATATCGCCCTGGCATTTTGTTCCGTGCCCTCGGCGCAAGCTGCGTTAGATCTTTTTGTGTTGTGCCGGCGATATCATCCCGGCTCGATTCAGGCCTTTGAATATGCGTGCGGCGATATCGTGGATCTTGTGTTCAAACATTTTCCCGACACGCGATCGCCCTTGAGCCAGCGCGCGGATCACTACGTCCTGGTGGAGCTGGCCGACGCTTCTCCCGATGCCGGATTACGCGAAAAACTGGAAGACCTGCTAGGCAAAGCGATGGATTCCGGAGTTGTGCTGGATGCCGCCTTGGCCGGAAGCTCAGCCGAACGCCTTGCCTTGTGGCAGCTGCGGGAAAACTTTTCCGAGGCGCAAAAGCGCGAATCCGCGGTCATCAAGAATGATGTCTCCGTGCCGGTCTCCAAAACACCTGAGTTTATCGCCCAGGCCACAGAGGCCTGTGCCCGCAAATTTCCCGAGATCCGGATCATGGCCTACGGGCATCTGGGGGACGGCAACATTCATTTCCATCTGTTCCCGGCGGTAGGCGCCGGCAACGCGGAATTTCTCAAGCTGGACCACGCCATCATGGACACGGTCAACGAGGTGGTGCGCCGCTTCGACGGCAGCTTTTCCGCCGAACACGGAGTGGGGCAGCTCAAGGCTTACATGATGGAGAAATGGCGCGGCGGCGTGGAGTTAGACACCATGCGCCAAATCAAGACAGCACTGGACCCCCTGGGAATCATGAATCCGGGCAAGGTGCTCCCGTAACGCTCACACATCTAGTCGCTTGGACAGCAGACGTCGACACCCGGCAGTCTCATTTTCGCGTTCTGTGTGTCGCATCGAAAGTACTATCCCGAGTACTATCATAGCAGTCCAGATCCAGCGGCAGAGGTAGTAAGTACAGGCTGACCACGAACAGGCCGAAGCCGCCCACGGTCCATCAAAGATGCCCAGATGGTGTGTGAACTTCACTGCAGCGGCAAAGCCAAACCAGCAGAACCAATACAAGTCCGCCAACTGAGAGCATGCGAAATGGTCGATGCGACATATATTAAGCCCAAGTTCACAGCGGTTTGCGCGCGACCAGCTCGGCGATGCCGCGCTCATGCACCGACTCGCGATAGTGGAGCACGCGAAAGCCCGGAAACGCGTGCAACAGTTCGTTGTCGCCGAGGAAGTACATGGGATGCGACAGGCCGTGAATGGCAAACTTTTCGTGCTCGTGGGTGTACGTCTTATAGACGATGAGTCCGCCGGGACGCAGAGCAGCGCTGAGCGCGGGAAAAATTTCGCGCTCCAGATAAAAGAAAACCATCACGATGTCGAATTGTTCGCGGCCAAGATCCAAACTGCGAGCATCGCCAATCATGAAATCGATGGTCACGCGGTGCCGCGTAGCCAGGCCGCGCGCACGCTCGATACCCACCTCGGAGATATCGGCCAGCGTCACGCGCCAGGCGCGCTCGGCAAGATACACGGCGTGCCTGCCGGCTCCGCCTGCAACGTCAAGCGCGGTGCCACCCGCTGGGAACAAGGGCTCGATGAACTCCTCGCAGCTTTTCATCAGGAATGGATCGGGGCCGCTTCCGCCGTGCGAGCCATCACGGTAGCGCTGGTTCCAGGCGTCTCGTTCGTTCTGCGGCATACGTCTTCCATCTTAGATGAGTCTCGCGAAAGGTACATCCCGTAGCCCGGCACACTATTTTGAAACCGCTCCAACTCACATGCATCCAATTACTTATGGGAGCGGCGGTCGAATGCAGGCCGCTTCCGCCTGTTCATTCGGGCGAATCTCTTAGAGACCGTTACCGCCACGCTTGCGGAAAGGTCTTTTCGCGGAATCATACTTCTGGCTGGTTTGCGACTTCGCGTCAAAACAGAGATACTATCAATAAGACTCGTGGCAAAAATTCTAGAAGATCCTAAAAAAAATATAGCTGACGCATTACCTGCACGTCGCTCGAATTCTTTATCGGAGAAACTGTTCGGCCGGAAGCTCTGGCCGAAGATTCGGCCGGAGCTTTTCGTCCCGCTCATCGTCGCCTGTGCTCTGTTGATGGAGAATGTCGATGGGACGGTAATCACCACATCGCTGCCGATGATTGCCCGCGATCTGGGCATGGATGCCATCGTACTGAAACTTGGGTTGACGGCCTACCTGGTAAGTCTGGCTGTCTTCATACCGATTTCCGGCTGGATGGCCGACAAGTTTGGCGGAAGAACTGTCTTTTGCGCGGCGATTGCAACCTTCATGGTCAGCTCGATGTTGTGCGGCGTTTCCCGGTCTTTTGCTTTCTTCGTGACGGCGCGTTTCCTGCAGGGCATTGGCGGCGCCATGATGGTGCCGGTGGGGCGAATCGTAATTGTGAGAACGATTTCCAGGGACGAACTGGTCACCGCCCTGAATTACCTGACGGTTCCGGCGTTGCTGGGGCCACTGGTTGGTCCGCCGCTGGGCGGCTTCATCACCACCTACCTGAGTTGGCGCTGGATTTTTTTCATCAACGTTCCGATCAGCATCCTGGGCATCTTTCTCGCCCTTCGCTTTATGGAGAACTTCCGCGAGGCTGAGGTTCCACCCCTGGACGTGATCGGCTTCATCACCTCGGCAACCGGACTGTCGCTGTTGATGTTCGGGCTGAGCACTATTACCGAGCGCTTACTGCCGCGGGAGTTCGCGGTTGCAAGCATCGTGCTCGGCACCGCCATTACCTACGCGTACTTCCGCTTTGCCCGGCGCACGGCAATGCCGTTGCTGGATCTCGGCCTGTTCAAGATCAAGACATTCCTGGTCGGAGTTGGCGGCGGTTCCTTGTTCCGCATTGGAATCGGCTCGATCGCGCTGCTGCTGCCGCTGCTGCTGCAACTGGGCTTTGGAATGAGTCCGTTGCAATCCGGACTGCTGACCTGCGCCTCGGCGGTCGGCGCTTTGTTCATCAAGAGCGCCATCAAGATGCTTCTACGGATGCATGGTTTCCGTTCGGTCCTCGCCTACAATGCCCTGTTTTCGGCGGCGAGCGTGGCCGTGATCGCGCTGTTCACGGCAAGAACTCCGCATCTGGTCATCTTCCTGGTGCTTCTGTTGGGCGGATGCGTGCGCAGTTTGCAGTTCACTTCCCTGAATGCAATTACCTACGCCGACATTCCCGACCCGCTTGTCAGCCAGGCCACCAGCATGTACGCCACCGTGCAGCAACTGTCGCTTGGAATGGGAGTTATCGTGGGCGCGTTTGCCTTGCAGGCATCCAGCTTCCTGCAAAAGCACGAAACCATCGTGGCGAGCGATTTCTGGCCGGCTCTTCTCATCATGGGACTGATTACCGCATCGTCGGCTTGTTCCGCCTTCACTTTGCCGCCTGACGCCGGAGCCGAGATGGCTGGCCGAAGGCCGAAGATAGCGCTGCAAGCCGCCTCCAACAATGCCGATTGAGCGAGCGAATCACAGGCTAGCTTCGTAAAGATCGTGAAACAGTCAGATGCGCGTAACTCTTTCCTGCGGTATCAGAGCAAAAAGCCGGTTTCGTATCGAAGCCGGCTCTTCTAGAACAAAATGTGGTCAGGGAGTTTACTTCAGGGACTTGACGTAGGTAGCTACGGCCTTCGCCCCGTCGCCAGTAACACCGGCAACTGCTTTGCCGTGAGGCGCCTTCTTTCCTGCAGCGCCCTTGGTAACGAGAGCGGTAATATCCGCCGCGCTCATCTTGGTGCCTTTCAATGCAGGAAAAGTTCCTTTGCCTTCACCGGCGGCGCCGTGGCAGATTGCGCACTTGGCTTTATAAATGGCGGCGCCATCTTCGGCTGACCACGCCAAAGTTGAGGCAAGAGCTAATAGGGCAACAAACATCGTGTATCGCTTCATCGAGAAACATCTCCTTATCTACAAATTAGTACAGATTTACGGAACCGCGTTGGCTGACTACAGCAGTGATGGGGCTTCGGCGGACCCGTTGTGAGCGCTGGATTTCCCACAAAGGTAGCTTATTCTACAGCGAATTTGCCACCAGAGAAACACCTCGATCAACCTGTCACTGACCAGGCCGTGCGATCGCGATTGGGCTATCCGGATATCGCCGGACAATGCCCCACTTTGCACCAGCAGCACACTTCCGAGCATCCAATAGTGGTCATTGCCAAAGCAGCTCGTCTGACGATTTACCAAGCTGTAACTTGGGCGCGCGAAAATGACAAAGGGGTAATTATCATATTGAAAAAACATAAGATTGTGCCAATGTCTCCCAAGAAAAACATTGCCCTGGTCGCTCACGACAACAAGAAGCGGGACCTGTTCGAGTGGGCCCACTTTAATCGCGACCTGCTGGCTGATCACAGCCTGTACGCAACCGGCACGACGGGACAGCTTCTGGAGAATCAGTTGGATATCTCGATCCACAAGCTTGAGAGCGGCCCTTTGGGCGGCGATCAGCAGATTGGCGCGAAGATTGCCGGAGCGGAAATCGATTTCGTCATCTTCTTTTGGGACCCGCTGGAACCGCTGCCGCACGATCCCGATATCAAAGCACTGCTGCGAATCGCGAACGTGTGGAACATTCCGGTTGCTTGCAATCGCTCCTCGGCCGATTTCATGATTTCCTCACCGCTGATGAGAAGCAGTTACGAACGCCTCGTGCCGGACTATGCCACCTACCGGGATCGAATGAGTAAAGAGGCCGGTGCCTGAAACGGATGAGTTCTTGCGTCGTTTCAGAGTTCAAGACTTTTCCGCTGCCGGTTCCGGGTGTTAGGCTGATTGCTCGCATATGCCGAAGCAGACTGCCTTCACTCTCATCCTCGTCATCGGTCTGTTGTGGTGCGCCGCCGGTTGTGGCGCGCCCGGTGTTCCCATGCCGCCGTCACTGGCATTGCCGCGTCCGGTCAACGATCTGGCCGCCATGCGGAAAGGCGGCCGTGTGGTGCTTACCTGGACGGAATCGACGCAAACAACGGATCGCCAGAACATACGGCGGCTGGGGCCGACCCTGATCTGCCGCGCCATCGGCGAGCTTCCCGATGAAGGAATGCCGGGCTCGTAAAACAGTTGCGTCCGGAGGATTTGCACTCCTTGTCCGCAGTTGCCGGCCCGGGCCCGCGGGTGATGTTCGAGGACGTCGCTGAGTCCGGAGACGCTGAGTGCGACGCAGTTCGCCACTTATGCCGTCGAAGTCCAGAACCGGCGCGACAAAAGCGCGGGGCTTTCCAATCAGGTGCGGGTTTCGTTGGCTCCGTCGTTGCCTGCTCCCAGCGATCTGCACGCCGAGGTCAAGCCCGAATCGGTGGTCCTCGGCTGGACCGCGCCTGAGCTCGCTCCCCGGTGCCGCTAATCTTCGTTTCTTCTATCGCGTATTTCGCAAGCTGGCGAACGCTCCCGACTACACGCTGATACAGGAGTTGCCCGCAAAGGCCGGCGCGGAAACGGTAAGCGACCGCAGCTTTGAGTGGGAGCATGCTTATGATTACAAAGTGACGAGCGTGACGCGGGTGCAGTTGGCCGGTGGGGAATCGATGGAGTTCGAGGGCGACGATTCCCCTGTCCTTCATATTTTCCCGCATGATATCTTTCCCCCAGCGACTCCGACCGGCCTTCAGGCTGTATTCTCGGGAGTGGGGCAAAAGCCGTTCATCGATCTGACCTGGGCTCCGAACACGGAAGCCGATCTTGCTGGCTACAACGTATTCCGTAGCGAGCCGGGAGAATCGGCGCGCCAGATTAACCGTCAACTGGTGAAGGCTCCCGCGTTCCGGGACGAGAACGTCGTCGCCGGACATCGTTATATTTACTCGGTAAGCGCGGTCGATGAGCGAGGCAACCAGAGCGCACGTTCTGAAACCGCCGTGGAATCGGTACCCCAACCATAACTGCGAGGTTTCGTTTATGCGATTTTGCCGCTTTGTTGACAAAGATGGAACTCACTACGGCCTTGTCGAAAACAAAAACGGGCAGGATGTCATCACCGCCCTCATGGGTGGTCCACACCTGGAAATGAGCGAGTCGGGGATGCCCGGCAACGTGTTGCTGCCTGATCCCGCCAGCGCAAAACCCTTGCCCAGTCCCATTCCGCTAGATTCGGCGATGCTGCTGATTCCGTTTCCCCTGGTGACCAAGATCGTCTGCCTGGGGCGGAACTACGCCGAACACGCCAAGGAATTGGGAAACCCGGTTCCGGAAGAGCCGCTTCTTTTCTTCAAGCCTCCTTCGTCAATGCTGGCCCCCGGGGGCAAGATCGTGCGGCCGAAACTCTCCAACCGGGTCGATCACGAAGCGGAACTGGCGATCATCATCGGGCGCACCTGCCACAAACTGCGGCCGGAAGAAGATGTTCGCGATTACATTCTCGGCTACACCTGTCTCAACGATGTCACTGCGCGGGATATACAGAAGAAAGACGGCCAATTCACCCGCGGCAAAGGTTTCGACACGTTTTGTCCGGTCGGCCCGGTCATCGCGACCGGACTCGACACCTCGCAGCTTCAGGTACAGGCGCTGGTAAACGGCGCAGGTGCGGCAGGATGGCAACACGCGCGACTTTATCTTCAGTATCGATTACATGATGCGCTACATCTGCGAGGTGATGACGCTGGTGCCGGGCGACATTATCGCCACGGGAACCCCTCCGGGCGTAAGCGCCATGAACTCCGGCGACACCGTTGAGGTGATCGTCGAAGGCATCGGTACGTTGCGCAATCCGGTGGTCAACGAATAGCCTTCGGCGTCCATTGAAAGTATGATTCCATTTCGCATTGTTCTGCTGGCTGCCGGAGTCGCCCTGGCCTCCGGAGGCGTGGCCGTCTGGCTTGCCAGCTCATCGCAAATCGCCGGAAGAACGCGAGCGCCAGCGCCGCGCAAAACTGAACGCCATCGGCCGCTTGACCGACGGCACGGTCCTGGACGTGACCGAAATCGAGGACCCCAAACTCGGACCACAGCAACTGCTGGTCTACACCTACGATGTTGCCGGTGTGCAGTACGAGTGCTCGCAGGACGTCACGCACCTGCGCCAGTTCGTCGACTTGCACTCCTGCCGCCTGGGACTGCCGGCCAGCATCAAATACGATCCGCACAACCCGAGCAACTCGATCGTGACCTCCGAGACCTGGAGCGGGTTGCGGAAATAGCAAGGCGCGCTCTGGGCACGGTCTGCCACGACACCGCGGACCGCTTGAAGCGGATTCAGGGTTGGCCTGGAAGCGGCTTCCATGACGCTGATTTCCGGCGCTTTACACAGGCGAGAGACTCCGCGCTAGAATATATCTATGTCGGCACTGCCGTTGCCCATCGCCGCGTTCCTTGCCGGGCTGCTTTCTTTTCTTTCGCCCTGCGTGCTTCCGCTGGTGCCCGGCTATGTCTCGCTGATCTCCGGCGCCACGGTCGAAAACCTGCAATCGGCGGACCGGCGGATGTTGCGCGCGGTCATGCTGAATTCATGCCTGTTCATTGCCGGCTTCAGCGTGGTTTTCATCTCGCTGGGAGCGGTGGCCACCACCGTTGGACAATTGACGCGCGAGTATCACCGCGAGCTGGCGATGATTGCCGGAGCCGTGATCATCATTTTTGGACTTCACCTGACCGGGCTGATCAAGATCAAGGCGCTCTATGCCGACAAGCGCTTGCACAGCATGAAGGCCGCCGGTCCGCTGAGGGCGTTCCTGGTCGGTTTCGCCTTCGCCTTTGGCTGGACCCCTGCATAGGGCCTATTCTGGCCGGCATCCTCGTCCTGGCCGGTTCGCAGGACACGGTTGCGAAGGGAATTCTTTTACTGGCGGTCTATTCGACTGGGTTTGGCTGTCCCATTTTTGCTCACCTCGATCGGGGTAAATCGTTTTCTCGGGTTCTATTCGCGCTTCCGCAGGCATCTACATACAGTAGAAGTCGTTAGCGGCGTCCTGCTGATCGTCTTCGGAGTCCTGATTGCGCTTGGACGCTTCAGCATGCTCTCCGGATACCTCGGTTTTCTGAATCGATTCGCGCTCTAGACCGGATTCGCCGAAGGTATCTCCCGGAAAAGAGCCGGACGATCGGGCTAACTCCGAAATTGCTCTAATGCGAGGGTCGGCGTGAAAATCAATCTACCTACTGCTGTGCTTTTGGTTGTGCTGGTGGCGGCGATGTTTTTCGGCGGACGCTACCTGGCAAACCGTTCGCGGGCCGGAGCCGCGGGCTCGGCCAGGATCAGCGGAGACGCAAAGGGACAACCGGCGCCCGAATTCGAGTTGAAAGACCTGGCGGGCAAGAATGTCCGCCTCTCCGACTATCATGGAAAAGTTGTGCTGCTGAACTTCTGGGCTACGTGGTGTCCGCCTTGCAAGGAGGAGATGCCTTGGTTCGTCGATCTGCAGCAGCGCTACGGGGCACAAGGACTGCAAGTGATCGGCGTGGCCATGGACGACTCGGGCCAGAAGACGATTGAATCGTTCGCCAAACAGTTAGGCGTGAATTACCCGGTGTTGCTGGGCAAGGAATCCATCGCCCATGCCTACGGCGACGTTCAGTTTCTGCCGGATACGTTCTATATTGGCCGCGACGGAAAGATCGTTTCGCACGTGCAGGGCTTGATCAACCGCAAGGAAATAGAAGAAAAGGTAAAGAAGGCGCTTACTCCTTCGGCAGGCAAGCCTCCGGAGCCGAGGTCTGCGAGCCGGCGGAAACCGGAGCGCTATGAGAACTCGCACGCTGGTTTGCCTGATGTTGCTGGCTGCGCTTGTCGCGTCCGCGGCGGGGCAGACGCAGAGTTCCGGCGGTCCTGGCGTTACGGTTTTGCCGGTCGAACCCGTCATCATCCAGCCGGGCAAATCGGCGGCGCTGAACATGAGGTTTCGCATCAATTCCGGATTCCACATCAACTCCAACAAGCCGACGCAGGAAATCCTGATTCCGACCACGGTCAAGCTCAGCCCGCCTTCGGAGATGCTGGTGGGAAAAATCGAGTACCCCGCCGGAGAACAGATGGCGCTGCCCTTCATGCCGGAAGAGAAACTGAGTGTCTACTCGGGGACGTTCAATGTTACGGGTGTGCTGAAGACCACCAACGCGGTTTCGCCCGGCACCTACCGCGTGCGCGGCGAACTGCGCTACCAGGCATGCAGCGACCGTCAATGCTTCCCGCCGCACACACAGGGGTTCGCGCTTCGATGTGAAGGTGGTTCGCGGCGCCACGAATCACAAGCGCAAGAATCCCGCTCAGAGCCCGAATATCAAGGGATAGACCGTGTCGCGAAAAGGTGTATTCGCATATGCGATTGTGCTGGAAATCTGTCGAAACAATTTCAGAATGTCACCCTGAGCGTAGCGAAGGGTCTATGTATTTTTCGGAAGACAAATACATAGATTCCTCACTCGCCGCACTCGTTCGGAATGACACCTTCGTAGATATAACGTGAGTTTTGGGAGCCCTGCCTTCGTTCGAAATCGCCGATTACTCCGAGCTGATCGTCATTTGAGGGCCAGTGCGCAACACCCGAGGAACCCCGGCGTTCGGCTGGCCCGGAGCACGTTGCTGTCACGGTGAACGATTCTCCGGAGACCTCCGCCGAGTAGCTGTAGGGGCCGCGCGAGTCAGGCGGCAGGCCGGTGTCGCCGGCGGCGCGCATCTCTTGCAGGGTGAGGTAACGCCCATCGGAGGCGAGGTGTTGCTGCTCGGCGCGCGCAATCTGCAACAAGTCCTGCTGCACGGCTACCATATTCACGGTGGCGGCGGGGTTTGAACCCGGAGCCGGCGAGACCGCCTGTGCCTGCCGCATGTACATGTAGGTTCCGAGAGCCGGCGACAATGATAAACGCGACGAAGCTGAATGCACGCGACATAGGACTTCCTTCACCCCACATTACGAGGATGTTCCGTCCCCGTCTAGATGACGTTAGTCACGTTAGTCATTTTGGCCAAGGTGCGGCCTTAATGCCCTCATGTCTGGCCAAGCAAAGTCGGCCAGCTCGCCGCCGTCGATGTCCTCTTTGGCAGGGCGGTTATACTAAAACTCTATGGTCCGAGTCCGTTTTGCGCCCTCTCCCACGGGCTTTTTGCACGTTGGAAGCGCGCGCACCTTCATCTTCAACTGGCTTTATGCCCGCCACCAGGGCGGAACCATGGTTCTCCGCGTCGATGACACCGACGTGGAGCGCAACACAGAGGCCTCGCTGACCTCCATTTTCGATGGTCTGCGCTGGCTCGATCTCGGCTGGGATGAAGAATACAAGCAGTCCGAGCGCCTGGCTCTGCACCGCCAGATGGCCGAGGCGATTTTCCAGAAGGGACTTGCCTATCGCGACTTTACGCCCGCGCGGACCGAGGAGAGCGACAGCCCGGCGGGCCCCGGATGGCTGTTCAATGCCGGCATGCGGGAGCTTTCCCGCCAGGAAAGCGACCGCCGCGCCGCCGCCGGAGAAGCCTTTGCGTTGCGCTTCCGTGTGCCGCGCGACGCGACCGGCAAGTTCGCTTTGCCGATGCCGTCTACGGCGAGCAGATGAAGTCCGCGGGCGACATTGAAGACTTCGCCTTGCTGCGCAGCGACGGCATGCCGACCTATCATCTGGCATCCTGCGCCGACGATGCCGACCTGCGCATCAGCCACATCATTCGCGGCCAGGATCATCTCTCCAACACGTTCAAGCATTTGCTGATCTTCGAGGCCGCCGGCGCCGCGCCGCCGCAGTTTGCGCATCTGCCCTTGCTGGTTGCGCCCGATGGAACCAAGCTTTCCAAGCGCCGCCACGGACCGGTCGTGAGCGTCACCACCTACCGCGACGCCGGCTTTCTGCCGGAGGCGTTCGTGAATTTCCTGTGCCTGCTCGGCTGGTCGCCGAAGAACGACCGCGAGCAGATGAGCCGGCAGGAACTGGTCGACGCCTTCTCGCTGGAGGGCATCCATCGCGCCAATGCGGTGATCAATTTCACGGAAGAAGATCCTTTCGATCCCAAGGCCGTGTGGCTCAACGCCGAACACATCCGCGCCTTGCCGGTTGAGGAGCTGAGCCGGCGGCTGCTGCCGGTGGTGCGCGCCGCGGGCTACGACGTAAGCCCCGCCCGGATGTTGCAGATCACGCCGCTGATTCGCGAGCGCATCAAGCTGCTGCGCGACGTGCTCGCGGTGGCGGATTTTTTCCTGGTCGACCGGCTGCCGCCCTACGACAGCGCCGAGTTGATTCCACAGAAAGGCGATGCCGCAATGGCCCTGCGGATTCTGCGGCGTTCGCGGGAATTGCTGGCCGCCATCCCGGAACCAGCGGCCCAGGTAAGGAATCCGCACCGGACGGATTCAACCATCAGACATTGGAAGCCACCCTGCGCGCCGCCGCCCAGGAGATGGGGATCAAGGCCGGACAGATGTTCCAGCCTATCCGCGTTGCGGTGTGCGGGCGCAAGCAGGCGCCGCCGCTCTTCGAGACCTGGAGGTGCTGGGCCGGGAAAAGAGCCTGGAGCGAATCGAGCAGGCGATTGGATCGAATGTAGACGGGTGGCAGAGTCAGCGAGTGAAGCCGGGCTTTAGCCGCTGGTATCCGGGTTTCACTTTCCCAGCGGCTGGACTGCAGGGCTGAAGCCGCTGCGCCACTCTCGTGCAACGGTCGCAGGCTGATGCTTGAGAGGCACCCAATTACAGCATGTGCCCAAGGAAAGACGATGATGAGCTCGAATCCAAATACCGAAGGTGAACCCGGGCAAGCCCCCGCCGAGTCCGCGAGCGCTCCTTCTAATTTCATCCGCGACATGTTCATCGAAGATGTCAGGACAAAGAAGTTCGGGGACGCCACCATCCAGACGCGCTTCCCGCCGGAGCCGAACGGCTACCTGCACATCGGGCACGCCAAGGCAATCTGCCTCGACTTCGGACTGGCCGACGAGTTCGGCGGCAAGACCAATCTGCGCTTCGACGACACCAATCCGGAGAAGGAAGAGACCGAGTACGTCGACTCCATCATGGAGGACGTGCGCTGGCTCGGCTTCGAGTGGGACGGGCTCCACTATGCCTCCGACTACTTCGATCAGCTCTACGAGTGGGCCGTGCAACTGGTCCGAGCCGGCAAGGCTTACGTGGACGATTTATCTGCCGAGGAAATGCGCCAGTATCGCGGCAGCCTGACCGAGCCCGGCAAGGACAGCCCTTATCGCAATCGTTCGGTCGAGGAGAACCTGGACCTGTTCCAGCGCATGCGGGCCGGCGAGTTTCCCGATGGCTCTCGAACTCTGCGCGCCAAAATCGACATGGCTTCGCCGAACCTGAACATGCGCGATCCGGTGATGTACCGCATCCTGCATGCCGAGCATCACCGCACGGGCGATAAGTGGTGCATCTACCCCATGTACGATTACGCCCACGGACAATCCGACTCCATCGAGCACGTTACGCATTCCATGTGTACGCTGGAATTCGAGGACCATCGGCCGCTTTACAACTGGTTCATTCAGCAGTTGGGCATTTTCCCGTCGCAGCAGACCGAGTTCGACCGTCTGAATCTCACCTACACGCTGTTGAGCAAACGCCGCCTGCTGCAACTGGTGCAGGAAGGCCGCGTGAAAGCCTGGGATGATCCCCGCATGCCGACCCTGTCGGGAATCCGGCGGCGCGGCTACACGCCCGAGGCGCTGCGCAATTTCTGCGCGGCCGTAGGTGTCTCCAAAACCAGCGGCAAGACCGAGCTGGCCATGCTCGAACACTTCGTGCGCGAAGATCTGAACAAGCGCGCACCGCGCGCCATGGCCGTGCTGCGGCCGCTGAAAGTCGTGATCGATAACTACCCGGAGAACCAGGTCGAAGAGTTCGATCTGGTCAACAATCCCGAAGATCCCGCCGCCGGGACGCGAAAGGTTCCGTTCTCGCGCGCGCTCTACATCGAGCAGGACGACTTCCGGGAGACCCCGCCGAAGCAGTATTTCCGCTTGTCGCCCGGACGCGAGGTGCGTCTGCGCGGAGGCTACTTCATCACCTGCACCAGCGTGGTTAAGGATGTGAAAGGCGAGGTCGTCGAGGTTCACTGCACCTATGATCCGGCGACTCGGGGCGGAAATGCCCCGGACGGGCGCAAAGTGAAGGCGACGATCCACTGGGTTTCGGCCAGCCATGCGACCGGTGCTGAAGTGCGCCTCTACGATAATCTTTTCACCAAGGAAAACCCGAACGAAACCGAAGAGGGACAGGATCTTACCGCGAACCTCAATCCGCATTCGCTGGAGGTGCTGACCGGTTGCAAGCTCGAACCGTCACTGGCGAATGCCGCCGCGGGAAGCCGCTATCAGTTTGAGCGTCTCGGGTACTTTTGCGTCGATCCCGATTCCACTCCCGGCAACCCGGTGTTCAACCGAACCGTGGCCCTGAGAGATACCTGGGCCAGGATCGAACGAGGACAACGCCCACCCCAGCCGGCCGGGCAAAAGCGCTGACCTCTCATCTGCACTTGCAACTTGCAATTGAAAACCCGAAACTTCTTCTGTGCTGCTTTACTACATCACCGACCGCAGCCAGTTTCCTGGCACCGGTGTCGAGCGCCGGGCACAGCTTCTCGACCGCATTGCACAGGCCGCCGAGGCCGGAGTTGATTGGATCCAGTTGCGTGAAAAGGATCTTGCCGCCCGCGCGCTCGCGCAGTTGGCCGAGGAAGCGTTGCGAAGGCTGGAACCTCACGGCGGCCGCACCAGGCTGTTGATCAACTCGCGGCTCGACATTGCACTGGCTGTCGGCGCCGCCGGGGTACACCTCGCTTCCGACGATCTCGCCGCCAACGATGCGCGCATGATTGCCGATCAGTGCCAGAGACAAGATTTCCTTGTCGGTGTCTCTTGCCACGCAGTATCCGAAGTGCGGCTCGCGGCCGCGCACGGAGCCGACTTCGTGGTGCTGGCTCCGATCTTCGAAAAAGTCCTGGCTCCGCAGGGGGCCGGCGATGCTTCAAGACTACCCGGCATCGGATGTGAAGCCCTAAGCGAGGCCAAGCGCGGTACGAGCCTGCCGATATTGGCCTTGGGCGGCGTCAACCTTTCCAACGTCGCTTCATGCCTCGCGGCGGGAGCCGCCGGGGTGGCCGCAATCCGTCTGTTTCAGCAAGGCGATCTGGCGGAAACCGTTCGCCGCCTGCGCGCCCTGGAGAAGCCGTCGTCACGCAGCTAGCCCAGCATTCCAGAGATACCTAATAACGAAACACACCTCTGGGAGTGTCATCCTGAAAGGCTGTGACTAACTCAACCTCGAAGACTTGGTGCCCCACGTTCGCCCGCGTTTGGCTAACGTGGGGTAGTTCGACGGGTTCACCAAGTCCCACATCTGCTAACTGCGGCAGATGTGGGGCACCGTCCGAAAAGTCACAAGTTCTGAACGTAGCGAAGTGTCTGTTTTATCGCATTTCAAAAAAGCAGATTACGCGGCCCGGCCCGGAGTGAGCCAGCGCAGCAGCATTTGCAAAATGGCAAGCAAAAGCGCTCCCCAGAATGCCGGACTGAATCCCTGCACGCTGAATCCCGAAACCAGATGAGACGTAAACAGCAGCATCAGCGCATTGATAACCAGCAGAAACACGCCGAAAGTGACAATCGTGAGCGGAAAGGTAAGGATCTTCAAAATCAGGCCCAGCGTGGCGTTTACCAGTCCCATGACCAGCGCCGCTATTAGGGCGGGAACAAAGCCGCGCACGACGAATCCGGGAACAATGCGCGAGACAACCAGCAGCAGCAATGCGCTGGTGATCCAGTGAATCAGCATTCGAGTCATATCTTTACGCCGGCGCTCCAGCCCAATGGCTGAATCGCCCGCCTCCCCAGCCTGCTAGATATTGATGCGGAAGACTACCCCAAACTGGAATCCGCCTTGCGCTCCGGCATCGGCGCTCCTGTCCGGAGCCTTCGACTTGTCACCGAGCCTGGTTTTTTGCTGCTCTGCCCGCTGCATGCGCTGAAGCCGCAACCGGCGCTCACCGGCGATCAGGGCGTGCAGATCGTATCCGTAGGGCCCTATGCCGCGGAACGTGCGCTCGTCGAACAAGCGCATGATGCCGCAGTCATTGCAAACCTGGTAGGAAAAATGGCCGTGTTCGTCTTCCGCTCTGGCGGGCCAGCTCATGTTGCTGTGCCAGCATCCTCGCAGCACGAATGCTGCGGCCGAGGCCAACCCCGCCAGCCCAATCCCCAAGGGGAAAGCCCAGTGAACGCGACGGCGCTTGCGCACCGGTTCCTCCGGGCTGGCTTCTGTGGCTTTGGTCTGGCTCTCTCCCTGATCGGGGCTTTTCATCTCTCTACCTCCAGACCGCTTCCGAAGAAAAGTATATCCCGAAAAACAGCCGGGCATTTGGGAGCCCCGGCCGACGACCTCCTCTTCCGCATCCTATCGCGTGCAGTACAATCTGCCCTGCGGTGTTTGCTCAGGATTTTCGATAGCGGAACTGGTTTGTTTCTGGAGAGCTGAAATGCTTCGTTCGCTTCTCATCTGCATATTCGCGGCATCCAGTATCGCCGCCAGCCAGGCCCAAACCCAACCGGCCGGCGCTCCCGGCGACGCACAGCCCAAGTCGATGAAGGCCTTCGACGTGTCGCTGCTGGATCGCAGCGTCGATCCTTGCACGGACTTCTATCGCTTCGCTTGCGGCGGCTGGATGGAGCGCAATCCGATTCCGCCGGATCAGGCGGTATGGGGGCGCTTCAACGAAGTGGCGGAGAATAACCTCATCATCGACCGCAAGATTCTTGAGAAGGCCGCCGCCGAACGCCCGAACCGGGACGCCAATGAGCAGAAGATCGGCGATTACTACGCTTCGTGCATGGACGAAGCCGCCATCGAAAAGAAAGGGCTGGAGCCGCTGCGTCCGGAGTTGGACCGCATCGCCGGACTGCAAAGCAAAGCGGAGCTGCCGGGATACCTGGCTCACGCTCATTCAATTGGCAGCAATGCGTTCTTCGAATTCAGTTCCCAGCCGGATTACAAGAACGCCGGCCTGGAGATCGCCGAGACCGATCAATCCGGACTGGGCCTGCCCGACCGGGGTTACTATCTGAGAACCGACCCTAACTCGGTTGCCTTGCGAGAAAAGTATCTTCAGCACGTGCAGCGGATCTTTGAACTGGCCGCCGATAAGCCGGAGGCGGCCGCGGCCAAAGCGAAAGTGGTCATGGCGATCGAAACGGCGCTCGCAAAGGCTTCCATGGATCGAGTCAGCCGCCGCGATCCCACAAAGGTATACCACTACATGACGGTGGCCGATCTCAACAAGTTGAGCCCGGTATTCGACTGGAATCGCTATTTCGTTGCCGCGGACCCGCCCAAATTTGACGCTCTCAACGTGACCGCTCCCGAATTCGTAAAGGGCTTCAATGACGTGATTGCCAACGCGGAATTGGGCGATATCAAAACCTATCTGACCTGGCGCCTGCTCTCGACGGCCGCATCGATGCTGCCAGAGGCTTTCGTGGACGAGAGGTTCGATTTCTACGGCAAGACGCTGACCGGAGCCAAAGAGTTGCGGCCTCGCTGGAAGCGATGTGTCGGGTCTACGAATTCCGATCTTGGCGAGGCCCTCGGCAAGTCTTATGTCGAGGTGGCTTTCGGCGGCCAGAGCAAGCAGCGGGTTCTGAGCATGGTCCACGCTATCGAGCAGGCGCTTCACGGCGACATCCAGGAGCTGTCCTGGATGACCCCGGAAACCAAGAAGCAGGCGCTGATCAAACTCGCCGGCGTCGAGAACAAGATTGGCTACCCGGACAAGTGGCGCGACTACAGTGCGCTCAACATTATTCGCGGCGATGCGTTGGGAAATTCCCTGCGCGCCAACAAGTTTGAAGACCATCGGGAGCTCGCAAAGATTGGAAAACCGGTGGATCGCAACGAGTGGGGCATGAGCCCGCCGACGGTCAACGCCTACTACAATCCGCAGGAGAACAACATCAATTTTCCAGCCGGCATTCTTCAGCCGCCATTTTTCGACATGCGCGCCGACGATGCGGTGAACATGGGAGGCATCGGCGCCATAATTGGCCACGAACTGACGCACGGCTTCGATGACCAGGGCCGCCAGTTCGATGCCCAGGGAAATCTGCGCGACTGGTGGACGGCCCAGGATGCCAAGGCATTCGAAGAGCGCACGCAGTGCTTTGTCGACCAGTACAGCAAGTACGTGCCGGTCGACGACCTTCATCTGAACGGCAAGCTTACTCTCGGCGAGAACGTGGCCGACAATGGCGGCGTTCGCCTCGCGCTGCTCGCCCTGAGGGCAATATCGGGAATGAATGACCGGACCGTGGAGGGCTTCACTCCGGAGCAGCAGTTCTTTGTCAGCTTCGGGCAGATCTGGTGCGACAACGCCAGGCCGGAGGTGCTGCGGCTGCGCACGCAGGTTGACCCTCACTCGCCAGACCAGTTCCGAGTCAACGGTGTACTCTCAAATATGCCGGAGTTTCAAAAGGTGTTCAGTTGCAAGCCCGATTCGCCGATGGCGAACCCGAAGCCGTGCCGGGTGTGGTGAGTGCCTTTGAAGGGGCGCGGCTTCAGCCGCGCCGAATAGATGCCGAATTCCGACGGCCTTTAGGCCCCGAGGTATTTCGTCGATTCTGCTTGCTCGTGGGCGTGATAGCTGGAGCGGACAAGCGGGCCGGATTCAACGTGACGAAAGCCCATCTTCAGCGCTTCGTCGCGCAGCAAGCGGAACTCCTGCGGAGTATACATGCGCTTTACCGGCAGATGATCGCGCGAGGGAGCCAGATATTGCCCAACGGTGAGGATATCGACTCCGCGCTCGGCCAAATCGCGGAAGACCTGCAGCAGCTCATCGAAGTCCTCGCCAATACCGGCCATGACTCCGGTCTTGGTCACCATTCGCGGGTCGATCTCCTTGGCTCTGCGCAGCAACTCCAGCGTGCGCGGATAGCGTGCGCCCGAACGTGCCACGCGGTAGAGCCGCGGCACCGTCTCGGTATTGTGATTCAGAATATCGGGCTTGGCCTCCAGCACCACGCGAAGGCATTCGTCGTCCCCCTGAAAGTCGGGGATCAGCACTTCGACGCGGCATTCCGGAACGCGCTGGCGGATCTGGCGTATGGTTTCGGCAAAGACCCGAGCGCCCCCTAGATTATCGTCGTCGCGATTGACGCTGGTGACAACGGCAAACTTCAGTCCCAGGCTCTCGACGGCCTCGGCCACCCGGCGCGGTTCGTCGAAATCGATCGCCTCCGGCCTGCCTTTGGGGACGGCACAGAATCCGCAACGGCGCGTGCAAACGTCGCCCAGAAGCATGAACGTTGCGGTGTGGTGGTTCCAGCACTCGCCAATGTTAGGACATTGGGCCGACTCGCAGACCGTGTGCAGACTCAATCCCCGCGCCAGCTTCTTCAGGCTGTGATAGTTCTCGCCCATCGGCGCGCGCGCCTTCAGCCACTCCGGCTTGGGAGCGGGTTTGCGCGGCGCGAGATCAATCTGCACTAACCCGGAGCTTGCCATCGAATCTACATTCTACGATGACACAGGGGCGGCAAGCGACTCTGGAAATCGAGTCAGCACTAAGAAGGAATCCGGCGCTGGGGGTAATCGTGAGGAGGTTCGCCGCTTTTGCAAACCATATGTTGCGACTTTCGTCGGAAGCTGCAATTCCTTTACATGAAAAGCTGCCAACCTAAAATGAGCAAGACTACGAGCACCGGCTATTGCCCCTGTAAATGCGACAGTTAAGGGGCTTTCCTCGACGAATGGAATCTGTATCACGCCACGCGCGCTAGCGTTTCCGCCGATAAGTCCTGCCGAAAGAGAGCCCGACAACGCCAGCACTATTATGACAAGGTATTTCTCTCCGTGCGGTACGACGCGCCCCCAAGCGCTCATCAATACGAGAGCCATAAAGAACAGCAGCGCCACAATGCCGCACACCACGCCAACTATAATTGCCAAATGGGAGCGGAGTGCCTCTGTGCTTCGCCGGGTCGGGGGATCGGTTCGGGGGGCGATCATTCCGCGTTATCGCAGCCTGCATCTCCATGTGCTGCACCGAGTCCCGGGTGTTCGGGGCTTCGGCATGCTGAAGAGCGAGCACCATCTGCCTAGCCAACAATTCGCTAAGCAGTTGCTCCATTTCTGACACGTCTAAAGAACCCTTCTTCCCCGCCGCATCTGCTGCTTCGAGAGCATCATAATATGGCCGCTTATTCCCGGCGATCATCTCCGGAACTGTCGTAACGCCTGGGATGTGAAACCCGAGTTTCACACAGAGCACATAGTACGACACGGCGCGTGTTGTACGACCGTTCCCATCAACGAAGGGGTGAATCCAGTTCAGCCGCCACATTACGTATGCTGCCAGATGGAACGGACTGCGAACATTCCAATTGTCATTCACGTAGTCGCACAGGTCGTCTACGTGTTTCGGCACTTCTTCCCACGGAGGCGGTTGATGATCGCTGCCCTCAATGACGATCGGTTCATTACGCCATCTTCCGGCTTCAGCTTCAAGGTTGGCAATCGAGATACGATTCAGCTCCTGAATAGCGGAGGGCCGAAGACGAAAACGCTGCGGCGGCCGCAGCGTTTCATTAATAATCTCGACCATTCGGTCATATTGACGAAGGGTATTTAGTGCTTCCTGGCTGGCTCTCTCAGGTTCGCTCAGGGGTTTGAATCGTTCGCGTTTGACCGTCCGGCTTTGCCGGTTTTGCTGTAGTGGCGTGGTAGTGTTTTCGCTACCGTCTTCTTCTGTCATCCCGAGCACTTTCGGAGATCAGGTCATTCAGGCCAGGTTCGCTCGCCATTCTTTCGGCAACTGCATCGATAACATCTCTTGTTACAGCCTCATTTTCGATGTTCGCGTTACCGTACGCAAAGCTTCGCCGTTGCTGCTCTTGGTCACAGGTTGACATCCTTATTCCCTTTGCCTTTTCGAGCAGATTAGCAAACTCCGTCTGAGTCATGGGGCCCCCTCGTCTTCGCTCAGTGCAGCGTTGCCACGCAAAACTCCGAGCGTCTACCTGATTAGATGCTTATTCGGCGTGCCGGTTTCGACTTCATTCTCGCGACCAGCACCCAGAGTGATAGCACTTTATTTCATGACAGCCGATGTGTCAACGATGCTCCGGCAATCGTCGTCAATCGGTAAACTCACTGCTGCTTTTCTGTCGCAGTTTTTTCTCCAGCACTCTCGCAACCGCGTTTTCAATAACTTAGCGTCACGCCGGAATGATTTCGGATATGCCAATCCTAGCACAGTCCTAAAGCGTCTTTAGATAGGCGAGCAAGTCCTCGACTTGCTGATCGGTGAACGTTTTGCGAAAGGACGGCATTTTAGCTTTTCCCAGCAGGATCACATCTTGCAACCGCTCGTCGTTGACCGGCATGCCGCTGGGCAAATAGGGCTTCTTATAGAGATTCTTGAGGCTGGGTCCGTGTGTGCCCCAACGGCTGTAAGGCTCGTGGCAGCGGATGCAGTTCTGGTCATAGAGGTAGCGTCCGCGGGCCTGCTGCGGATTCAGTCCCAACTCGGCATCCGACTTGCGCCGTTCCATTTGGCAGCCAAGGGTTTGACAGCCAACGATCAGCAGCAGCGCCAGCGCCGGCGAGCACGATTTCCATGACACGAATTCCGTCTCCTTGGGGCGATTCTGCCCTTTGATCAGGACTGCAAGGGGCCTTGGCCCGTCGGCCAGTGGCTATCGGTGACCGGGCAATTTTTGTTCAAAGCAAGCCCGCCAGAGTAACATCATAGATGATGAGGGTGGAGAGAGGATGAGCGTGGAGATCAAGCGCGCCTACCAAAAGCCCGCGCTCGGTGATGGCGTTCGCGTGTTGGTTGACCGGCTATGGCCGCGTGGAGTGGGCAAGCAGGCAGCCGCCATCACTGAATGGCTTAAGGGATTGGCGCCGAGTAATGAGCTTCGCAAATGGTTCCACTCGCACCCGGCGTTATGGTCGAAGTTCCGCTCCGAGTACATGAAAGAACTTCGCGCTCCAGAAGCGGTTGCCGATCTGAACAAGCTCTACGGACTGGTTGCGGACAACCGGACCGTAACCCTGGTGTACGCCTCGCGCGACGAACAGCACAACAATGCTGTGGTACTTCGTGATCTGATCAATGGCGTGCGCAAACCCCCAAGCAGTTCCGGCCCAATGAAGGCGGCAGCGGCCCCGAAACGAGCTCGCGCCCGCCGATGAAGATGACCCTGAAGTCCAGGAGGTAACATGATTCTCCGCAACGAGAATCAAGACTACGAGCCGGGCTGTGGGCAAAAGATCTCCGCCTTCGAGGCGATTGCCTCGGTGCAAAAGAATGATTCGCTGCCCTGCTGGTTCGTGACCCAGCCCGACCATGCCCATCTCTCCGGCGCGATCGCCGCCGGCTTTGACCGCCGACGTTTTCCTGAGTTGACCGCGGATGTGGTCGAGGCGATTGGCCTGCACGACGAGGGATGGGAGATTTTCGACGGAGCGGCCCCCGAACCGCTGTCCGCAGGCTTTTCAGAACGGGCACGCTGTCCCCTTCATCGCGATCCCTCCCGACCAGTTTCTTCGCGCTTGGGGACGCTCCATCGGCAAGGCCGAGCGGGTCAGCGCGCTCGCGGGCCTTGTTGTCTCCAGGCATTTCCAAGCGCTTGGCCGATTCGGTCTGGCAAGGTTCGAAGCGCAACCAGCCGAGTCTTCCAAGGTGCGGCAATTTCTTTCCGATGAGCAAGCACGCGAACAGCGTCTGTTGAGCCAGCATGGCGTCGGCTTCGAGGTACTGGAGCGGTTGGTTGCGATGTTGCAATTCTGCGACTTGCTGTCGCTGCATCTCTGCTCCAACGCCCCGCAGCCGGTCGAGTTCCCGCAGGATTTTGGCCGCGGCCGCGTAGCCTTGCGCCGCGAGGAATCGCGTGCCGTGCTTTCTCCCACTCCTCTGGCCGCACCCATGCGGCTTAGCTTTCCGATATTTCTGGCCGAAGCGACCATCGCGTGGTTGCAAGCCGCACGGTGGAAGTGCAATTGACTTGATGCCGGTCGAAAGCTTTAGAGCAATACCAGAGCAGGTGTATCCGTCGTTGAAGGGGCGCTTACTAGGGAACTACCATGATTGGTGTAGCCCATTGTTCACGAAAGGCGTCATCCCGACCGAAGCGAAGCCGGGGTCCCCAGCAAACGCCGTTGTTGCGTTTGCTGGGGTGGGGGAGCGGAGCGGAGGGATCTTGTGGTTCTGCAGCAAAAGGAACCCACAAGATTCCTCGACTTGCGACCGGTAGAGCGGTGTGCTATTTCGCGTTGCTCCAGTGCGCATTGCGGCGGCACAGCTTAAATGCTATCTAGGCAAGGCGTCGCTTGCTCGGAATGACGTTCATCTCTCGGGCGGCGCGCTTTCCACCAAGGCGGTCACGATCTCGTCGATCGTCTCCGACGCCTTGTGTGAATTGAGCATATGGTTGTTGACGATGATCGAAAACGCCAGTCGATCGCCCTGCTGGGTTGTGAGATAGCCGGAGAGAGCGTTCACGTGACTGAGTGCGCCGGTCTTGGCCTGCACGCGTCCCAAGGTGGAGGCGGTCCTGAATCGCCCGATCAGCGAGCCATCCATTCCGCCGACAGGCAGGGTATCGAGGTAAGTCGCCCCCCAAGGCTGACGGGCTATGTAACTCAGCAGTTTGACGATTGCATGTGGGGTCACCAGGTTTTCGCGCGATAGCCCCGAACCGTCGTAAAACACGTATTCATCCGGCTGGATGCCGGCCAATGATAGCCAGTTCCGCATCACTTCCAGCCCGCCTTCGACCGTGCCGCTGCGACCGCGTTCGCGCCCCAGTAACCGCAAGACCAGTTCGGCGTGGAGGTTCTGGCTCACTTTGTTAGTGACCTTCAGATCCAGCGCCAAAGGCAGCGACTGATGGTCGGCCAGCACGGTTCTGAGAGGCATGGGCGGTGGAGCGACCACATCGGTTCCGCCTCCGGCGGAAGCCATCGCCGTGGCGTGAAACGTATACAGGCTTGACATCTCCGCATGCTGTGTCCGCACGTGTCCGTAGACCACTATGCCTCGCTTCTCCAGCAGGCTGCGCATCAGCTTGGCGGTAAATTCCGCCGGGTCATCGATAGCGAGCGACTCTGTCGCACCGGGATCGCCGAGCGGTATCGAGCCCCAGAGGGTGAGCTGATTTGAACCGGGCTCGCGATTGATGAAGAGCTTACGAGCTTCAGTTCCGGCGGGCGTCGTGGTCACCCGGTTCTCAATGCGGTAATAGTCGGCGAAGGGAGCAATGCTGACGTAGGCGCGCTCGCCTATGCGATCGGCCGGCATTACGGTGACGAACATGGAGTTGTCATTAATGGTGAGCGCCGAAACTGGTGCGCCCCATCCCCAAAGCAGGTCATCCTGAGCCCAGCCTTCGCCATAGCGCTGCAAGATGAAGTAGGAGTCGTCGGCCACCAAATCGCCGTCGATCACCTTCACTCCTCGGGCGAGCAATTGATCGGCAAGTTCTTCCAGCACGCGGACTGGCGGCATCTTGCGCTCGGTCCGCAAATCGTAGGGCAGGGTCCGTCCGCTCAGGTTGGGGTCGCCGCGGCCAACGATCATCAAGTCGCCGGAAAGTCGGCCATATCGGTCCACGGTCCCCGTGCTCTCGAGCGTGGTGTGGAAGCGGTAATCAGGTCCAATCAGGGCAAGCACCGCGGCGGTAGTGAAAAGCTTGGTGTTGGAGGCGGGTATGAACAGTTTGTCGGCGTTGAGAGAGTAGACGGTCTTGCCGCTGCCGAGATCCACGGCCTCGATTCCCCAGACCGCCTTGGCCGCGTCGGGATTGGCAAGCAGTTCTTCGATGCGCTTCTGTGCGCTCTTGTGATCGGCGGCAAAGACCTGCAGCGACAGCAGAATCGTGAGCAGAAAACAGTAAAACTTGCTCGCACCCAGCATATCCAGACCTGCACGATTGTAGCATCGTTCCTGCTGCGCGCCCGCAGGAACCAGCAGCCGGGTAGTGTCCTAATTTGCCTATTAGGTTTGATTCTGTGCCTGATTATGGGAGTTACTCCTGGCAACTGCGAGACTCTGCTGAGGAGTGGAGTATTGGGCGAATTGGAACGCTCAGTTCGCGTCATTCAAACTAAAGAGCTCTTGCATAAACCCAACTTGATTTTGTGGGGCCGAAACGCCTACTTCGAAGCCTCCCCAAGCAACCGCCCCGTTCGGGAGCACCAAGGGGCGTCCCTCCGAGGAAACAATGAGAGGGCCAATGACATGGTAGGCAAAATGAGTTTGGTGGAATTCCGCCCCAAAGCTGGAGCGATAGGTGACACACCCAACCACATAGAACCCAACAAATTTACGAGGTTTCTCTCCTTTGATAACGACGCTTTTAGACGAGATGTCGGCTGCCGGGGCGCTGGCAGACAGATTCCGCTCTGCTGGTTGCTCAGTCGGAAACAAGTCGAACCACCCAACATGTTGAGGTTGAGGTTTATCGCAAAGCTCCTTTTTGGCTGTTGAGCGCGCCCAATGCAAGTGGAAAGCCTGGTTCCGTAGGCAAGAATTTAAGATCGATTTGAATGTTCTTCGCGATAGATTTCCCGACATTCTTAATCGACAGCTTGAACGCCAACCCCGCGTATTTGCCCTTTGGATCATCTACCCAGTGCAAATCACTTGCTGGAGCGATCTCAACGGAGAGCCATGGACGTTCGGAAATATCGGTTTGTTTTTGAATGGCGATGGCGGATTTAAGCGCTGCATCGGCTTGATCGCGGGTGGCGTTCGCTTGCGTTTGAAGAATTTGCAGTTGTTTCTCCACCCGAATAGCGCTCGTAGCGGACTCTTTGGCTGCCTGTTGAACAGCATTCGTGGCCGCAGTGGCCTGTTCCTGAGCAATTCGCAATTGCTCATCAGTAACTTTACTTGCAGCCGCAGAGTCGATTTTCGCTTGGGCAAATTGGTCCTGAGCCACCTTGGCCTGTTTTTGGATTTCCGGAGTCTGCTTCTGAATTTCGGCGAGCGTGCTATTCATCACACCCCATTGCTGACGGGCGTAGTGGGTATACGCGATAGTCGCAACAGCAATTACAACCGTAGCTATCGCCATCCAGAAATTAGAGTTTGTGATTATGCGCCGACCAATCCAAGGAAGAGCGACTCTTACCGTCCACTTATAGGCTATTGCTATGGCGCGTTGGGCGTGACGCTGATCTTCTTGGGGATTGTGAGTATCGGCGTGGTCGGCAACATCACGCGGTGGTACCTCAGGATCATTGCGCTCTTCGTCGCCATCCTGCTCATCTTCGGGGCGATCCGCTCCATCTACCATGCCGCTGACCTTTTTGATGGAAAAATTGTACCACAAAAATGCTTGACACCCGATAATAGTTGGGGTACAGTAATTCAAGTAAGGAGAACGTCAATGGCAAACATCCTCCCGACTGACAAGAAAATCGCGGTAATCGGTGCGCTGGCTGAAGGTTCCAGCATCCGCTCCATCGAGCGAATCACTGGCGTTCACCGCGATACCATCATGCGGCTTGGCGTGAAAGTTGGGCAGGGATGCACTGCCTTAATGGACGCCAAGATGCGCGACCTGTCTTGCAATCGTCTGGAAATGGATGAGATATGGGGCTTTGTCGGGAAGAAGGATCGCAGCATCCAGCCGGGAGACGATCCGAAACTTGGTAACGTCTGGACGTTCTGTGCGGTTGATGCCGAGACGAAGCTAGTTCCAGCGTTTAAGGTGGGCAATCGCGATACAGCCACGGCAACGGCCTTTATGCAGGACGTCGCGGGCCGGATGAGAAATCGGGTTCAAATCTCCACGGATGGCCTTAGGGCTTATGTGGAAGCGGTAGAAAAGGCGTTCGGAGCGGATGTTGATTATGCACAGATCGTGAAAACCTACGGGCACGAAGAAGTCAGCGACAATCGCAGATACAGTGCCCCCGAGTTTGTTTCGTCTGAGAAGAAGGTGTTTGTCGGCAACCCAGATCAGCAGTTGATTTCTACCAGCTACGTTGAGCGGTTGAATGCGACTACTCGGTTGCACATGCGGAGACTGACCCGCCTGACGCTGGCCTTCAGCAAGAAGCGTGAGAACTTTGAAGCTGCGGTTGGCTTGCACTTCGCTTATTACAACTTTGTAAAGCGGCATAGCACAATCCGTTGCACGCCAGCGATGGCAGCCGGAGTTGAGCGGGGATTCTGGAGCGTGGGAGATTTAGTCGAGGCGACGGCGTGAAATTAATCACCACAAAAAGAAAAATCCAATGGAAGCAGCTCGACTCGGGCATCCGTGATATTGTGCGCACTCTACACGAGTACGGGGTTGAAACCCTTTCGTCTTGCGAAGGCCGAAAGAATCCGGGTTACAGCCCGAAGCGTGATGGATTACATCACGGAGATTGGCCGTATGTGATTATCCACGGCACAGCGGCAGATGCTTTTATTGCTATGGGAGCCGCACTGAGAGCGGGGCGCCCCGTTCGATCTATCGAGCAAAGTTGGTTTGTCTATCCAGAGGCCCCAACTGTGCCCATTGGCCCACAGTGGAGAATAACCTTTTGGGAAAAGGACGCCCCTGCCAAATGAAACTACTTACCTTCTCTGTTCAGCCTAGCGCAATCATCGCAGAGTCGGTATCCGCCGGTTCCTGGTTTCCGTTCATTCTGTGGTATGTCACGACCCGGAGGACACGCACTATTGTTATGATGAACACGATTTGCGGGTTGTTTTTTAACCTCGTTAATGGAATAGAAGACAGCCGTTGCGGGCATGGTATTTCTCCTTCTTGGTATAAATTGTACTCTGAATTATGGACGACTATATTCAAGAATTAAAAGAAGTTATCCGCCGATTGCATGGCGTTGAATCTGAACACGTTGAGAGTGTGCCCGTCAAAGAGGTTTTCAATAGCCAAACGGTCTGGGAAGGGATTGTGGAAGTGTTCGACCTCCACGGACACCCGAAAGCCTCAAGGGTTTACGCATGGACAAATAAGACAGGCGACCCAGACAACCCAAAACATCATGTCACAGTCCTGCATCTCGGCCCCGTGACCATCAGCAGTGCAGGCGGTCAGAGCAGCAATCGTACAGGAGTTTAGAAGCCTTGAGCCAACAGAAGAAAACTAGCAAAGCAGGACGGCCACCGCTCCCAAAGGGAAGCGCCAAGGTTGGAACCTTACGCATCCGGGTTACTCCTGATGAGCTGCGGTCAATCGAGACGACCGCCAAGACGAACAAGCAGACGGTTTCCGAGTGGATACGGAGCACATTGAATGCCGCAATCCAAAGCTGAGGATTTCAAATTAGGACACTACCAGCAGCCGGAGGGCCATGGCCCCAAGCGACGCGCCTATGGTGCCGTTGCCGGAGTCGTGTGGCGGCAACTCCTTTTCGCTCCGGCACTTATTCGCAAAAAACACAATCCATGGTGGCTGCTCCGGAGGGTAGAATTCGCTCATGCGGCTACCGTTTCAATGGAATCTGGGCCGCCGGTCACTGGAGCTCGGCCGGCGAACCGTCGTCATGGGCATCGTCAACGTAACTCCGGATTCGTTTTCCGACGGCGGACACTTTCTCTCTCCGGAGCATGCCCTCGAACGCGCTCTGCAATTGCTCTCTGAGGGTGCCGACATCCTCGATCTTGGCGGCGAGTCGACTCATCCCGGCGCCTCCGCTCTGGGCGTGCAGCAGGAGCAGGATCGCGTGCTTCCCGTCATCGAGGCCCTCAAGCGCGAGCATCCCGAGGCCATCATCTCCATCGACACCTATAAAGCGGAGACTGCTGTCGCCGCCGTGCAGGCGGGAGTCGAGATCGTAAACGACGTCAGCGGGTTAATGTGGGATCGAGCCATGGCCGAAACCATCGCCGGACTCGGCTGCGGCGCGGTGCTGATGCACACGCGCGGCACTCCCGAGGAGTGGAATTCGCTGCCGCCGGAGCCTGACCCGGTTTCCATCGTGCTGCGCGGACTGACCAACTCGGCCGGACTGGCTGGCCGTGCCGGAATCTCCAGTGAACGCCTTGTGCTCGATCCGGGCATTGGCTTCGGCAAGCGCTTTGACGAGAACTATCCGCTGCTGGCGCACCTGGCGGTCTTTGCCCAACTCGGGTATCCGCTTCTGGTCGGCACTTCGCGCAAGGCATTTATTGGCAGAACCGTTGCCGGCCGGCTCGCTGAGCTCGGCGTCTGGCATCCCACCGCCGAAGTGCCGATGCTGCCGCCGTCCGAACGCCTTTCCGGGACGCTGGCAACCGTGGTTGCCGCCGTGCTGCACGGGGCTCATATCGTGCGCGTGCACGATGTCCGGCCAGCCGTCGAAGCCGTTGCCATAGCGGACGCCGTGCTCGCCGTCACGTAAGGTTCATCGGGACGTAGTCCTGTTCGTCCGCAACTGTTATCCGCTGGTGCCCCATATCTGCGCGCTTTTCGCAGATGTGGGATTCTAACTTACCCACGCTAGAACTGTTTTTGCGAGTCGAGCAGGATGGTGACTGGGCCCTGGTTGACGAGTTCGACCTGCATCGTAGCCTGAAATTGGCCGGTCTCGCAGCGCAGTCCGCGCGTGCGTATTTGTTCCACGAAGTGCTCGTAGAGCTGGCGGGCGCGTTCGGGGCGCGCGGCGTCGTCGAACGAGGGCCGGCGTCCGCGCCGCACATCTCCATACAAGGTGAACTGCGAGACGGCAAGGATTGCGCCCTCAGTCTGAGAGACATCGAGGTTCATCTTGCCATCGGCATCCTCAAAGATGCGCAGCGTGCAGATTTTCTCGACCAGGTAATCAGCATCGGATTCAGAGTCGCTGACTGAGACCCCGAGCAGCACAAGCAGCCCGTTGCCGATGTCTCCAACGGTCTTGGTCTCGACGATCACCCGGGCGCGGCTGACGCGCTGCACGACGGCTCGCATGCGTTGAGCATATACAGGAAAGGCGGCTAACGTCATGCACGCGAACCAGAATGGGCAACCGCAGACCTTAGCCAGCCGGGGCACAGCCGTAATCCAGGCTCCCGAGCTATTTCCCGCCGTGAGTTGGCGGAATACAGGATGCCCGTTGACCCCGGCTTGGTGAGCGGGTAGGATGTGAGACTGGAGTTCCAAGCCATCCCGACTACGAACGGCTACGCCGTGCAGGTCTGCATGCGCGACTCCAATCCGTAATCACAACTCGGGCCAGATAAGGTATGCTTTGTGTGTGATTTGTCCGAGTCTATGCAGCAGGAGGCGCCGCGCGCAAAATGGCACTGGTAGAGGAAAAAGTTAAGCAGATTATTGTGGAGCAGTTGGGCGTGGACGAAGCCGAGGTAACCAACACTGCTTCGTTCGTAGACGACCTCGGTGCCGACTCGCTGGACACAGTCGAGCTAGTGATGGCTTTTGAAGAGGCGTTCGATATCGAGATTCCAGACGAAGACGCCGAAAAGATTCGCACCGTTCAAGACGCCGTTGATTACATCGGCAAACATTCACAGGTCAAGAAGTAGGCATTCCGGCGGTTCATCATTGGCTTACCCGGCTTGGGGCATTGCGGCCCCGGCAGATGCAGGTTCGCGCAACGTTCCGCCTGCGATGATCGATGCGCCGGGAGCATTGAAAGTTTTGTGATTTTGTCACCCCGTTTCAGGGGGGAAGGAGAGAAGCTTCAATGGCTTCGGTAGAGGAAAAAGTAAAGCAAATCATTGTCGAGCAGCTCGGTGTCGATGAAGGCGAGGTGACGGCGACCGCGTCGTTCGTCGACGATCTGGGCGCTGACTCTCTGGACACCGTCGAACTGGTCATGGCTTTCGAAGAAGCGTTCGACATTGAGATACCCGACGAGGACGCGGAGAAGATCCGCACCGTCAAGGATGCCACCGATTACATCGGGCAGCACGCGAAAGGCAAGTAGGTGAACCGTCGAGTTGTAGTAACCGGGATCGGATTGCTCTGCGGCGTGGGAAACAACTGCGAGGAAGTGTGGTCGAGTCTGATGGCCGGTAAGAGCGGCGTAGCCCGAATCACTTACTTCGACACTACCCAGTTTCCCTGCCAGATTGCGGCTGAAGTCAAGAATTTCGATCCGCTTAACTTCATCGAGAAAAAAGAACTGAAGAAGATGGGGCGCTTCATCCATGTCTGCCTGGCAGCTACGGATGAGGCAATGAAGGCCTCGGGCCTGAAGGTGACGCCGGAAATCGCCACCCGCGTGGGCGTTCACATTGGCTCGGGTATCGGTGGCTTCGACGTCATCGAGCGAGAGCACAAGGCGCTGCTGGAAGGCGGCCCGCGCAAAATCTCGCCCTTTTTCATCCCAGCTTCTATCGTGAACCTGGCGGCCGGCCACGTCAGCATTCGCTACGGCGCAAAGGGCCCGAACGAAGCCACGGCGACGGCCTGCACCACCAGCGCACATTCCATCGGCGATGCCTTCAAAATCATCCAACGCAATGATGCCGACGTGATGATCGCCGGCGGTACGGAAGCGGCCATCACGCCGATGGGCGTGGGCGGATTCTCGGCCATGCGGGCTCTTTCTACACGCAACGACGAACCGGAGCGCGCCTGCCGTCCCTGGGACAGGGATCGCGACGGATTCGTGATGGGCGAGGGTGCCGGCATTCTCGTGCTGGAGGAGTTGGAGTTCGCCAAGCGCCGCGGTGCACCCATCCTGGCCGAGTTGGTCGGCTACGGCATGAGCGCCGACGCCTATCACATCACCCAGCCTTCCGAAGACGGCGACGGCGGCTATCGCGTGATGATGAACGCAATCTGCGACGCTAAGTTGAGCCCCGCCGACATCGGCTACGTCAACGCTCACGGCACATCAACTCCAATGGGTGACATCCTTGAATCGCGTGCCATCCGGCGCTGTTTCGGCGAACGCAAGGTCGCTGTCAGTTCGACCAAGTCGATGACCGGACATCTGCTGGGCGGCGCCGGTGGCTTGGAAGCCGGCATCACCGTTTTGGCGCTGGGTCATCAGGAGTTGCCGCCAACCATCAACCTGGAGAATCAAGCTCCGGAAACCGAAGGCATGGACTTCGTGCCCAACAAGTCGCGCAAAGTCTCGCTCGACTGTGCGCTCACCAATTCGTTCGGTTTCGGTGGAACCAACGGTTCGCTGGTGTTTAAGCGCTGGAGCGAATAGCTCTGTCTCTCCTTCCGAAGGCACGGTTTATCCGTGCCTTTGACTTTTTGCACCTGCATGTGCCGGAGAAGCCCCGCGCACATCGCGGTTCGTCCTATAACTGCTGTCAGGTCCACGGCTCACTGATCGCATGAATGAGGAACCCAAACTGGCAGCCGTCCCCGCCGAACCGCGTTTCAGCCTGAAGCAACGCACCGCGCTGCGAGTGGTGCCCTGGCTCACCCGTGTCCTGCTGATGGTGCTCGGCAGCACGCTGCGCTTCGAATGCAGTTGGGACGGCGATCCTCCTCACGCGCCAGAGACCGACCTGCCTCCGCCGCCGGCGATCCACCCTTTCTGGCATGAATGTATTCTGCCGGCGACCTACTACTTTCGCGGGCGGGGCATAGCGATCATGGTTAGCAGCAGCTTTGACGGCGAATTGATTGCGCGCGTCGTCAATCGCCTCGGCTATCGCGTTATTCGCGGCTCCAGCACTCGCGGCGCGGTGCGTGCCCTGCTCGGCATGCACGACCAAGCCGCACAGGGGGTGTCCACGAGCTTTGCCGCCGACGGCCCGAAGGGACCGCGCTTTGTCGCCAAGCCGGGACCATTGCTGTTGGCGCGCAGCACGCAACAGCCAATCTACTGCTTTTATCTCGCTCCGCGCCGCGCCTGGCGACTGAATACCTGGGACTGCATGTTGATTCCCAAGCCATTCACAAAGGTGCATCTGCGTTGGTCGAAACCCATCGAGATACCCGCCAACGCCAGCCCGGAGGAGATGAAGGCCTTTTACCGCCAGATGCAGTTAGCGCTGGAAGACGTTCGTCTTGAGGCTGAAAGGCGGGCGAAAAGCCAGTGAAGATCGACGGATGCAGTGCTTCCGCTGCTCAATTGCCCGAGTAGTAATTGCATTAAGCAATTAAGATGATTTCATGTCGCAGCAGAAAACGCCGGACAATTTAATCGCTTACTATGCCGCCAGAGCGGCCGAATACGATGACGTCTACCGGAAGCCGGAGCGACAGGACGATATCGCCTCCCTTCGGTCTATTCTTCGTAGGTTATTCAGTGGGCACTCTGTTCTGGAGGTCGCATGCGGCACCGGTTTTTGGACCGAGGAGATCGCATCTGCGGCAAATCACATTCACGCTACCGATGTGAACGACAGTGTTCTGGAGATTGCATCAGAGAGGCTTCGACGTTGCCGAAACGTCACCCTTGGCCGTGATGACGCCTTCGCTCTCACCGGCATCAGCGGCGTCTTCACGGCGGCATTCGCCGGCTTCTGGTGGTCGCACCTGCATAGAGGAGAACAATTGTCCCGATTTCTCAACGTGCTCCATGCCAAGCTGCAACCGGGAGCCCTGGTGGTATTCATAGACAATCGGTACGTTGCGGGCAGTAGCCTCCCTATTACCCGAGAAGACGCCGAGAAGAACACATACCAGTCCCGTCGACTGCGAGACGGGTCCGATCATGAGGTGCTGAAGAACTTCCCTGAGGAGGCGGAATTGCGACGTATCCTTCAGGGTCGGGGCAACACAATTGATTTCCGCTGGCTAACATACTACTGGTGTTTGAGCTATAAAACCGGAGGAACCGCTGTGCCATCTCACGGCCAGATTGAGCCTTCGGTTGACAATCTCCTACCAGAGTGACTAGAGTCGAGAACGACTCATCGTCGAAGTGATTTTTGTTAGTCGCTGCCGCATGGTGGCGAGCTGTTCTTTACAATTTTGTGTTCGCGCGTCCGCAGACGCCCAAGGCTGCGGACTGGGAAGCGGGTGAGAATCCCGCGCTGCCGCGCAACTGTAAGCGAGTCAAGAGCGACTGCCGAAGCAATCGCTTGAGAACCGCCGGCCACTGTGCACTTGCAATCCGCATGGGAAGGCCGTTGGGTCTGGAATCCAGTGGACTCCGGACGTACTCGCCAAGCCAGGAGACCGGCGCGAACGCCGACAAGAACCCCTTTCGCGTGAAAAGGAGGATTGTTATGCGAACGATCCGCGCGTTGTTTCTTCTGGCATTGCTTAGCGTCGCTCTGGTTTTTCAGCTTTCCGCTTCCGAAATCAAGATTCAAATTGTCGATCCTCATTCCGCTCTGGTTGGCTCGGCCCGGGTAACCCTGTACTGGCAGGAGCAAGCAGCGCCGATTGCCGTCCGCTCGGCCACCGCCAATGGAGTTGCAGAATTCCAAAACTTGCAGCCGGGACGCTACCGCGTACAGGTGCTTGCGCCCGGATTCGCGCCGGAGACGCAGGAGATCGCGCTCCAGCAGACGGCTTCACTGACCGTGCATCTGAAACTGGCCAACGCCGAGCAGACGGTATCGGTCACGGCGGCGGCAACCCCGGCAACCGGCGCAGAGACCGGCAGCAACGTGTCAGTCATTGAAGCTCCGGAGTTGCGCTCTCTGCAACCGATATCGATGGGAGAGATTCTGCGTTTCGCCCCGGGTGCGGTCATCAGCGATACGGGTCAGCGCGGCGGCCTAACCTCGTTGTTCGTCCGCGGTGGCGAGTCCACCTACAACAAGGTGATCATCGACGGCGTTCCGGTCAACGAGCCCGGCGGAACTTTTGACTTCGGGGTTATCTCCCTCCCGCAGGTCGACCGCATAGAACTGTTGCGGGGCAGCCAGAGCACACTTTACGGCTCCGATGCCATGACCAGCGTTGTCCAGGTCTTTAGCCGCACCGGGAGCACGCGTGTTCCGCTGTTTACATTTGGGGCCGATGGCGGGACGTTCGCAACCGGCCACGGGTACGGTTCGCTCTCCGGCGCCGTGAGGCGCTTTGATTACAACCTGTTCGCGGATCAATTCAATACCCAGGGGCAAGGCTCCAACGACAGCTATTCAAATTCCACCGAGGGCGCAAATCTCGGATACGCATTTTCGCCCAAGGTGCAGTTGCGCTTTCGCACCCGCCATAGCACCAGCCGCACCGGCGTCCCGGGCGCGTGGAACTACTCGCAGGGGGTCCAACTGCCAGCCGGAGATTCCAATCTTCCGCCGGACACCAATGCCTTCTCGCGGCAGAACAATTTTCTAGCCTCGACCGAGTTGAGCGTTGCCGCCGGCAAGCATTGGTATCACCGCTTCAGCGGCTACGAATACAACCACCGCGACCTTTTCCAGCAGGGAGTACCGGTGGATCCACTGCGCTTGGGTGTCGTGGATTTCTGTTTCACGGCGACTCCATGCAAAAGCACGAACGACTACAACCGTGCCGGCTTCAATTACCAGGGCGAGTATTGGGCTCGCGATTGGGCACGCACGGTCTTCGGTTACGAGTTCGAGGACGAAAATGGCTTTTTCGGTGATCCCAATACTCCTCCGATCAGCCATGGACTGCGCCGCAACCATGCAGTCTACGGGGAAGAGTTAATCACCTGGAAACGGCTCTCGGTGCAGGCTGGAGCGCGCTACGTGCACAACGAGAACTTCGGCGATCGCGGGGTGCCGCGCGTGGCGGCCAGTTATTTGATCGTCCGCGGAGGTGACGTTCTTTCCGGAACACGGCTGCGCGGCAGCTTCAGCGAAGGCATCAAGGAACCGAACTTTTTGCAGACCTTCGGCGAGCAAATCTTCGGCATCAACGGCAACCCCAATCTCAAGCCGGAACAGAATAATGCCTTCGAGGCCGGAGTGCAGCAATCGTTCTTCAAGGGGAAGTACTCCTTCGACGCGGTCTACTTCAATAATCAGTTTCGTAATCGAATCGAAACCAACCCCACTTTCACGCAATACATCAACATCGACAAATCAATGGCGCATGGCGCGGAGCTGACGGTCCAGGCGCGGCCCACGGCACGCCTGCAGCTGCGCGGAGCTTACGTTTACGATTCGACACAGAACCTCTCCGGCTCGACGGCGGGATCGCCCTTGCTGCTTCGCCCGAAACATTCCGGCAACGCTCTAGTCAACTACACGCGGCGAAAATTCGGGGCGACCCTGGCGGGCACGTTCATCGGGCCTCGCGCGGATTCGGACTTCTTTGTGCTTCCGGTGCCGTTGACTCACGTGGCCGGTTACGCCCGCCTGGATGCCGGCGGCTGGTACAAGATCAAGCGCTACGTTACGGCTTACGCCAATGTGGAAAATCTACTGAATCAGCATTATGAAAACGAACTCGGCTATCCCGCATTGAGCGCGAACTTCAGGGCTGGATTGAGATTTAGTCTGGGCGGCGAGTAGATCAGTTTTGCGGTTGGCCTATTCCGTGCGGGTTGACCGTTTCGGGAATACGGGAAAGTCTCGGGTGCCCTACCCTTCCGGCGAAGCCGGAGGGTGGGGCTTTCCCGGGCTGCGATGCGGAACACGGAGCGAAGCGAGACGCCCCGCCTTGCGCCGAAAATCAAGGCGCAATCGCATCCCAGAGGGGCGATCAGGCTTTCTTTCGCAGCAGGTCTCCCGGGTCCGTCGCCCGCTGCTTTCTCAGCCCACGTAATTCGTTAACCTGTTGGTGGTCGAGCGCATGCTGGCGTCCCAGTTGGTGCGTCACCAGGCAGATGCGGGCGAAATGCTCCACGGTTTCCATGTGCAGGTAGGCGGTTAGCAGGTCTTCGGCGTAGGTCACCACGCCGTGGTTCGCCATCAGGATCGCATTGTTGCCGGCGATCAGGGGAGAAAGCCTGGCACAAAGCTCTGCGCTGCCAGGGCACGCGTAGCCAGCCAGAGGGACGCGGCCGAGCGACAGTTCAACTTCGGAAATCAAAGGCTCATCCAGCGACAGGCCCGCGGCCGCAAAGCCGGTCGCGGTGGGCGGATGTGCATGCACGACGGCATTAACATCGTCGCGCAATTGGTAGATGAGCAGATGCATCCTGAGTTCGGTGGAAACCTCGCGCGTCCCCGCCAACGTGCGGCCTTCCGGGTCGACCAAAAGGAGATCTTCCGGACGCAACATGCCCTTGGACATGCCGGTCGGCGTCACCAGAATGGACTTGTTGCTTACGCGCGCTGAAATATTGCCGTCAGTGGCCGCCACGAAATTCTTCTCGTGCAGCAATCTGCCGATTCTCAACACCTCGTGTCTGAGTTCCAGCTCGATCATTTTCGGCCCATGTTTCGGCTGAAGCGGTCTCGTTCGGCGATATAGTACCCTAGCCCGCGCCGGTTGGCCAAGGACTTGCGTGTGTAAAGCCTGAAATTCAGTACCACTCCAGAGAAGGTCTGAACAAGTGAAGGTTTTGAAGGGTACGGGCTTCACAGGCTGCTGAAAAACGCGCCGAAGCAACGAGCGAGGCGCTACGGAATGTATGCAGCATAAACTCGTTACACCACGGGCGGTATCTTCGAAGTGCGCGAAATCTGTTTTTCAGCAGCCCGTTCAGCCCGTACGCAAGACCAGCAAATCCAACGAGGCTTTAGCCTCTGAGGGACATCGGTTCTGCTAGCAGTAGAGATGCCGCCGTTCCCATTGGACGCCGGCTCCGGTGCACCTTCTATAATCGGGCCGTGCTGGTCGCCGACTTCGATTTCCTTCTTCCCGCCGAATTGATTGCCCAGGAACCGCTGGCGAATCGCGCCGCCGCCCGCCTGCTCCACCTGGTGCGTGCCACGAACAGCTTTGAAGATCGCGTTTTCGCCGACTTTGCAGCGCTGCTGCGGCCGGGCGACCTGTTGGTTAGAAACAACACTCGGGTGCTACCTGCCCGGCTGCTCGGGCATCGCTCCGGCACCGTCGCCCAGCCTCTAAGCCCGAACAATCCGGCGGCGAAGCAGTTTCTGCAGGGCCGTGTGGAGCTGATGCTCACCCGGCAGGTTGCCGCCGAACCCCAGACTTGGCAAGCCTTAGTACATCCCGGCCGGAAGATCGGCGTGGGTGAGGTAATCACCATCGCCAAGGGCGAAGTCGAGCTCAAGGCCGAGGTGATTGCACGCGGCACCTTCGGGGAGCGGACGGTGCGCTTTGCGCCGGTCAACGACTTTTTCGAGCGGCTGGAAACCCTCGGACACGTGCCGCTGCCGCCCTATATTGATCGTCCGGACCGTCCCGAGGACCGCGAGCAATACCAGACGGTCTATGCCACCCGTCCGGGTTCGGTCGCTGCGCCAACCGCGGGATTGCACTTTACCCCTGAAATCCTTGAGCGGCTGCGCGAGCGTGGCGTGGAAAGCGCCGAGATCACCCTCCACGTGGGCCTGGGAACCTTTCAGCCGGTGCGGACCGAAGTGGTGGAGCAGCATCGCCTGCACACCGAGCATTACGAAATCTCCGCCGAGACTGCCGGGCAGCTCGAGCGCGCCCGCCGGGAAGGGCGGCGAATCGTAGCGGTGGGGACGACCACGGTTCGCACCCTGGAGTACGCCGCCAGCCAGCGCAAAGACGGTTGCATCACGCCGCAGACAGGCGAGGCTGACATCTTCATCTATCCCGGATTCGACTTTCGCGTGGTTTCGGCGCTGCTCACCAATTTCCACTTGCCGAAATCGACGTTGCTGATGCTGGTCTCTGCCTTTGCCGGCCGCGAATTCATCCTGCGGGCATACGCGCACGCGATGCACCAGCGTTACCGTTTTTTTTCCTACGGCGACTGCATGCTTATCGAATGAGTCCACCGCGAATCTGGCCCTAGAGCGGTTCCTCAGTTGCTATATCCGGTGTTCCCGAAAGGCGTCATCCCGACCGGAGCGCCTAGCGCCCGCAGGCCGGAGCAGCCAAGCTGCGTACCCGATTGCACTTGATAAGCAAGAAGCTATTCAAGCGCGGAGTGGAGGGATCTTGTGTTTTTCGGCAAACCACAAGATTTCTCGACTCGCGCCAAAACACGGCGCTCGTTCGAAATGACGTTGATTTCCGGATACAGCATCTCGGGAAGCCCCTACCCTATTCGTACTGTGCCCACCAACGCCGTCACCAATCCGAGCACGATGTAAACCGAACCGGCGACGTAGCGCTGAGCCCGCGCAAAGCGCCGATTGCCGCGCAGGAGATTTCCCAGACCGCCGGCCAAGAACGCGTAAAGGCCGTCCGTGATGGCGCCCATCACGACCAGCGTGATGCCAAGCAGTAGAATCTGGGTCGCGACAGATCCCCGCTCGATCCTGACAAACTGCGGCAGAAAAGCGAAGATGAACAAGGTTGTCTTTGGATTCAGCAGATTCACCACTATCCCATGACGGAAAATTGCCGGCAGCGTTTCAGGCTCGATCCCCTGTCCTTCGTTGGCATCTTCCTTGCTGCGGAGCTTCGCAATCCCCAGGTAGATCAGATACACGGTGCCCATCAGCCGCACGCATTGAAACGCAATCGGCGAGGACATCAGCAGAGCCGAGAGGCCAAACGCGGCAGCCGCAACATGGCACAGGGTTCCCACTCCGATCCCGAGCGCTGACACCAGCCCCGCACTGCGTCCCTGGTGAATACTGCGCGCAACAATGTAGAGCACCGCCGGGCCGGGGGTAAGCAGCAGCACAAGGGCCGCGCCAACAAAAAGCGCATATAGAGACGGGTCAAGCACGCAGGCGTGAGATCCTCCAGCCGTTTTCGATTCTGCGTCATCTGACAATATAGCTGGAGTTCCGCAAGCAGAGATACCCATTGCTCGCCCCATTTGTGGGCCGCGAAAGCAAACCGGCGGCTATGCTAAACTGCCCGCATGAGCAACTTAACCGTGGGCCGTCCGGAATCCTCCGAGTATCCTCCTTACGCGGCAGTTTATGTGAATCTTGTTGTGGGCAGCGATATCCTGCCTATCCTTGCCTCCCAGCTTGAGCAAAGCACGGCGCTGTTGAAGAACGTCGATGATCGCCGCGCCTCCGAATTTTCGTATGCTCCCGGCAAGTGGACAATCAAGCAGATCCTCGGCCACATCATCGATACAGAACGCATTTTCAGCTATCGCGCGCATCATGTCGCGCGCAATGACGCGGTTGTGTTGCCGGGCTTTGAACAGGATGACTACGTGGCCGCCGGTTCTTTCAACGAGCGCACGCTGAACAGCCTCATCGATGAATTTCGTACGGTTCGTCAGTCCACAATCGCCCTCTTCCAGAACCTGCCGCAGCAGGCTTGGATGCGCCAGGGAAACGCCAACAAATACAGCGTGACGGTTCGCGGCATTGCTTTTCTTGCCGCCGGACATGAGTTGCACCACGTAAAGATTCTGCGGGAGAAATATTTGCCGTAGGCGCTGGCGCCGGTCGGTCTGATGCCCCGGCGCTTCGGCGATTCGCGCCTGCCTGTTTCCTGCTAGAATTTCTTGCTTGCCACCGAAGAAGACATCCTCGAAGGCGTCCCTGCCGGCCGAGCCGGCAAAATCGGTTGCCGCCAAGCTTCCGGACGCCGCCAATGGCCGTATTTTTCTGATCGACGCCATGTCGTTCATCTTCCGCGCCTATCACGCCATGGCGCGGCAGCGGCCCATGTCGACCAAGACCGGCATTCCCACCAGCGCAACTTATGTCTTCGTCAACATGCTCAACAAGCTGCGCAAGGACTTCGCTCCCGAGTACATCGCGGCGGTTTTCGACGTGGCCGCTCCCACCTTCCGTGACGAGCAGGCCGCCGGCATGCCCACATTGCGCAAGTATGACCGCGAGAGCGGCGAGTACAAGCAGGTGGCCTACGCCGGCTACAAGGCGCAACGCGTGGCCATGCCGGAAGATCTGGCGCAGCAGATCCCTTATATCCGGCGGGCGCTGGAAATCTATCGCATTCCGATCCTTGAAGCCGCTGGCTTTGAAGCCGATGACGTCATCGGCACCTTGGCGCGGCTGGCCTCGGCCCAGTCCTATGCGGTGTATGTCGTCTCCAGCGACAAGGACATGCTGCAACTGGTCGACGAGCGCGTGTGCGTGCTGAACCCGCCCAAGGACAACCTGATCTGCGATCGTGCCAAGGTCGAGGAGATTCTGGGCGTACCGCCCGAGCGCGTCATCGACGTCATGGCCTTGCGTGGCGATGCCATTGACAATGTGCCTGGCGCGCCGGGCATCGGCGACAAAGGCTCCGTGGAGCTGATTCAGCGCTTCGGCACGCTCGATAGCCTGCTGGAGCGTGTCGGCGAGATTGAACGCAAGACCTACCGCGAATCGCTGCAGCACAACCGCGATGCCGTCTTGCTCAGCCGGGAACTGGTGACCATCGACCGCAATGTAGCTGTCGATTTCAACCCGGAGTCGATGAAGGCGCAAACACCCGACGTGCCCGCGGCGCGGCAATTGTTCACCGAGCTCGAGTTCACTTCGCTGGTCAAGGAGTTCCTGGAAGAAAGCACCGCTATCGGCGAGACCGACTATCGTGAGGCGAAGTCGGCCAGCGATGTGGAATCGGTTTTTGCCGCCGTGCCCGCCGGAGGCGCATTGGCATTCGCCATCGAAGCGGCGGCTCCCACAGAGATTGAAGAAGCTGCTCTGGCCGATGAAGCCGCGCTGGAAGCTGATCGAGTGACCGAAGTGGCGGAAGAAGAAGATGAGCCGCCACCGCTGTTCGCAACAGAGCAAAAAATCGAAGCCGCGCAAAGCATTGCAGCCGCCGCTTTCAAAGTATCCGAAGCCGTCGCTCAAAGACCCCAAAGGATCGCCATCTCCGCGCAGCCCGGCACCGCGCTGATCGTTCAGCTTAATCATGAAGAGCTGCGCTCGGCGCTGACAGCCGAAGTTCATGAAGGAGTGCCGCTGGCGGTCCATGACTACAAGGCGGCTCTCCACGCCCTGTGTATGAATATCGGTTTGGCGGAAGTGCGTGATGACGCCATGCTTTACGCCTATCTCCTCGACCCGACTTATTCGTCCTACAGGTTGAAGGATATGGCGTTGCGCAAGCTGAGCCTCAGCCTGACGGGTGAAGTGGCTGAAGCAGCGGATGTGACCGGGCGACTGACCTCGCTGCTGCGCAAGGAAGTAGAGGAAGCGGGACTCACCGACGTTTACGAGCAGATCGACCTTCCGCTCGTTCCCGTGCTGTTCCGCATGGAAGATGCCGGCGTGAAGCTTGACTGCCAATTGCTGGCCAGCCTTTCGCAGCGGCTGGCGCTCGACTGCGCCGCCAAGGCGCGCGAAATCTTACGAGAAAGCGGGCGTCGAGTTCAACATCAACTCGCCCAAGCAGCTGGGAGACGTGCTCTTCAACCGGCTCAACCTGACCAAACCGTTCAAGTACGGCAAGGGACGCACGATTTCGACCGCCCAGGATGTGCTGGAATCGCTGGCCTCCGAGCACGAGGTGCCTCGGCTCGTGCTGGACTACCGCCAGCTCTCGAAATTGAAATCGACCTATGTCGATGCGCTGCCCGTGTTGTGCCGGGCCGGAACCAGCCGTCTGCACACCAGCTTCAACCAGGTGGGGACGGCGACCGGAAGATTGTCTTCCAACAATCCGAATCTGCAAAACATTCCCATCCGCACCGAACTGGGCCGCGAGATTCGTGCGGCGTTCATCGCCGAGCCCGGCAATGTGTTGCTAGCCGCCGACTATTCGCAGATCGAGCTGCGGCTGCTGGCGCACTTCTCCGAAGACCCTTTGCTGGTCGAAGCCTACCGGCGCGGTGACGACATCCACACGCTCACGGCCGCGCAGGTCTTTGGCGTGCCGCCGCTGATGATCGACGCCGAGCACCGCCGCCGCGCCAAGGCCGTAAACTTCGGCATCGTCTACGGACTCTCGCCGTTCGGACTCTCGCAGCAGCTCGGCATCGATACCAAAGAGGCCAAGCGTTTCATCGACGCCTACTTCGAGAAGTACAAGGGCGTAACCGCGTTTATCGACAAGACGCTCGCGGATGCGCGGCGCGACGGCTTTGTGAAAACGCTGTTTGGCCGCGTGCGGCCCATCCCCGATATTCTCAGCAAGAACGCCAACCTGCGCGGTTTCGCCGAACGCACGGCGGTCAACACCCCTTTGCAGGGAACCGCTGCCGATCTCATCAAGTTGGCGATGATCCGCATCGAGCGCGAACTGCGCGAACGAAATCTACGCTCGCGGATGCTGTTGCAGGTTCACGACGAGCTGGTCTTCGAGACCCCTGAGGCGGAAGTGGACGCCCTGCGCGAACTGGTGAAGCGCCAGATGGAACAGGTGCATGTGCTGCGAGTTCCGCTGGTGGTGGAGATCGGAGTGGGGCTGAACTGGCGGGATATGGAATGAGACGCTCACTGCTCGAATAACGCCTTCTGCTGCCGGCCACGCGTAAAACTCTCCAATGCCGGAATGCGCCGTGACCGCATTTTCAACTGCCCGAGAAGACGCTTGATTTCCCGAATTAAGTCATTAAGATTGAACGGCTTGTGGAGAAAATAATTGAACTCGCCTCAATGCCCGCTCCCGGTCTTCGCGCGAACTCAGCCCCCGCACTGCCACAAAATTACGATAAGAATAATTAATTTAATAAGGAATCCCATCGCTAATTCAACGCATCGTTCTAGGTAATAGGTAAGAGGATGCAGCAACGGCGCATTGCTACTGCCCTTGGCGAACAATCGCCGCTAGCCTCGATCCTCCAATTTGCTGCCGTGGTTTGCTCATCCGCGAGCGAGCACCGGTGGCCGTTCTGATTCTGTAACATTCCTGGCCGCTCGTTTCTCGTGTCCCTGTTTTATGAACATACTAGGCACATATGGCATGGCAGTTCGAACGTCGATTGGTATTTGCCGTTTCTGAACGATGGTCGGGGTGGTTTTGTGAGCGTTGCTGTTGGAGCCATGCCCAACCCTTGTCGGAATCGAAGAGGACCGAACTCGCCAGCAGAATCCAGGCGGAATTCGACGCCCACGATTGCGAGAGTTTGCACAGCAACACCTGCCGCCCACAGACGTGCCCAAGTGCAGTTGAACACAGGCATATAGCGTAGCTATCAAGATTCCGCGAAAATCTTTCCCGCAGCGGGTTGGAGCGTTAGCCAGGCAGTCGATTCCGTTCACCCAAAACAAAGGCCCAACCCGGCAAAACCGGGTGGGCCGAAATGCATCCGCAAAATGTTTGCCGCCCGGGGCCGCAGCGATATCGCCGAGGCCCACAAGCAGCTCTGTTACCCGTTCAGAGTCATTGCCGAGGCGATCTCTTGTGGGACCATACCCGGGACGACATAGGCTTGCAGCAGAATCAGGATACCGATGAACGCCAGCAGGATCAGCGAATATTTCGCCGTGCTGCGGAAAATGTCCGTCTCCCTGCCGATGAGCCCCGTGGCCGCGCAGGCTACAGCGATCGACTGCGGAGAGATCAGCTTGCCCGTGACCGCACCGGCCAGATTGGCCGACGTTGTCAGGACGGGATTGATGCTGATCGCCATGGCAGTCACCTGCTGGAGTTTGCCGAACAGTGCCGCCGACGAGGTAACCGAGCCCGTCAGGAACACTCCGAGCCAGCCGATGACCGGCGAAAACAGCGGGAACAACATGCCGGTGTAATGGGCGAAAGCCAGCCCCAGCGTGTAGGACATGCCGGAGAAGTTTGCCAAAATCCCGATGCCGATCACTGAAGAGAGCATGATCAGCGCATAGACCAGTTGCTTGCAGGTCTTGCCGAATACCCTGGCTCCTCTCGCCGGGCTGATCTTGAGGATCATCATGGAAATGAACGAGGAGATCAGCATCGCCGTTCCGGGAGCTAATAAATACTCCCACTTGTAATTGGCGGCCAGCTTGGCCGGCTTGGCCACGACCGGCGCGACACGGTAGACGATACCGTCCAGACCCGGCCAACTGCCGACCATGACAAACCAGTGCTTCGCGTTGACCCAGCTCTTGAAGGCGGTAATGCCCCAGATGCCCATGATGGTCATCAGCACCACCCAGGGCAGCCATGCCTTCACAACCTGTCCGGTGGTGTACTTGGATTCTGTCGCCTGGGACACTGAGGGGTCGTTCGGGAAGCGCCAGATTTCAGCCGGCTTCCAGATCTTCAACAGCGCGACCAGGCAGAGCAGGGAGACGAAGGAGGACAGAACGGCAGGCAGTTCCGCCCCCAGATAGTGGGAAACGATGTAGCAGGTAACGGCGTAACTGACACCCGCTACCAGGGCGGCCGGCCAGACCTGCAACATCTTCTTCCAGCCAACCATCACCACCAGCATGAAGAACGGGATAACCAACGCCATGATCGCCATGTCAACGCCGATCGCCTTGGTGATTGGGCCGGCTTTCATGCCGGTGATTGAGATCATCATATTGGTCGGCACGCCCACCGGCCCGAACGGAACCGGGGGAGTGTTCGCCACCAGGCAGATAATCGCGGCCGGCATCGGAGAGAACCCCAGACCGATTAGCATGGCAGCCGCTACGGCCACCGGCGCACCCTGCCCGGCGACTCCCTCCATGAAGGCGGAGAAGCAGAAGGCGATCAGCAACGCCTGCATTCTGCGGTCGCTGGAGAGGGCTGAGATGGAGCTCTTGAGCACGTCGAACTGTCCGGCTTCCACTGTCAAGTTGTAAAAATATACTGCGGTTAAAATGATCCAACCGATGGGAAATATGCCAATCGCCATCCCTAATAGCGCAGCCGAAACCGCCACGCTCACCGGCATCTGGTACGCAAGTATCGTTACGACGAGGGTTAGCAGCAAGGTCAGAATGCCCGCCCAGTGCCCCTTCATCCGTTTGAATGCCAACGCCCAGAATAAAAAGAAAATTGGAATTGCTACGATTAGCGCAGTAAGACCCAGGCTGTTTCCTACCGCTGAATAGTTATGAAACCATTGCACAGCAGTACCTCCTCGTTTCTATCGTGATCTGAAATTCGAAGACGTATCTGAAGACGTATCTTCCCGTCAGTCACCCGACGGGAAGGAACCCTGCAATGCTGTCACCCCCACAGTTTTCCAGCAGGGGCGCGGTTTAAGAATCTAAAAAAACAAGTTTAGGGTCGCGCCCGAAAGTTACTATTCGGCCGCTCACAAGGCAACAAAAATGTGAGTTGAGGGATTGTTATTCGGAAAATCAAGCCTATTTCGCAAAAGCCTTGCGTTAGAACGGTTCCCGGATTGGTGTAGCCGCACGGTAAGTAGTTTGGAAGCGTCATCCCGACCGAAGTGCGGAGCGCCTGCGGTCGGAGCAGCTAGGCTGCGTACCCGATTGTTATTCGATAGCAAGAAGCTGTTCGGGCACGGAGTGGAGGGATCTTGTGTTTTTCCGCGGCGAAGCAACACAAAAGATTCCTCGACTCGCGGGCCGGAGAGCGGTGTGCTGTTTGCTGCACTGCTCGCGAGCGCATTGCAGCAGCGCAGCTTAAGGCTCTCAAAGGCAAGGCGCCGCTTGCTCGAAATGACGTACTTTAGCGGTATATGGCAACCCGGGAACTGCGTTAGCCGACGTCGCGCTTATTGGGCAGGAGGAGGCCCGGCCCGGTACAAGCCCGTGCTGCTCACGCCTTTTTATGCGTCCCGTTCCCCTTTTCCACGGCTTCCGGGGTCGCCAATTCGGCAGCTCTTAAGGGCGGCTGCAGCAAGGCGGAACCGCGAGTCATGGCGACCCGACCGGTGCGCGCCATCTCCAGCACACCGAACGGACGGAGCACCTCCAACAAGCCGTCGATCTTTTCGACTTCGCCGGAGACTTCGACAATCATCGATTCCCGCGAAACATCCACCACGCGAGCCCGAAAAACCTTGATCAGCTCCATCAGATGCGGCCGCGACTGCTGGTCGGCGGCCACCTTGATGAGCGCCAGGTCGCGCTCCACCGCCGGACGGTCGGTGATGATCTCGGCCAGCAGCACATCGACCAGGTTTTCCAGGCTGGCTTCCAGCCGGTGAGCGCTCTCGCGGTTGGTATTGATGACGATCGTCATCCGCGCAATTCCAGGCGTCTCGGTGGGACCAACCGTAAGCGAATCGATGTTGATATTCAGACGGCGGGCCAGTGAGCCAATCCGGTTCAGCACACCGGGCTTGTGTTCGACGTAAGCAATAATTGTCTGCATCTCTTCCTCAGGAATCCCGCGACGTTTCGATCAGCGGCGTCGGCCGGCGAATCATCTCGTGCAGCGATGCGCCACCCGCGACCATGGGATACACCGAATCCTCCTGCTCCACGCGGAAGTCCAGCAACACGGTTTCCGGCGCTTCACGCGCGGCACGAATTGCCGGGATCACCTCGGGACGGGTGTTGATCCGCTCGCTGCGGATTCCGAAAGCGTTGGCCAGCGCGCAAAAGTCCGGAGCCACCAGCGGCGTGGCGACGTACCGCTTATCGTAGAAGAACTCCTGCCACTGGCGCACCATGCCAAGAAAGCCGTTATTGATAACGGCGATCTTCAGGTTCAACTTTTCCTGCACGATGGTAGCCAGCTCGCACATGGTCATCTGGAATCCGCCATCGCCGACAATGACCCACACCTCCGAATCCGGACGCGCGACCTTGGCGCCAATCGCCGCAGGCAAGGCGAAACCCATCGTCCCCAGCCCGCCCGAGGTGATGAGCGAGCGCGGATGGTTGTGGTGATAATACTGCGCCTCCCACATCTGGTGCTGGCCCACATCGGTGACCACCAGGGCTTCGCCGTTGGTCTCTTTCCAGAGATCGTTGATCACGTGGGCGGCCCAGAGATGCCCCGTGTCCGGCAGGTTCTGGATGTCGCGCACCGCCACGTCGCCTCTGAGTTTGTCGATGTAATCGTGCCACTCGCAGCGGTCGGGCCGTTCGACGTGGGGCAGCAGGCGTTCCAGCACCTGGCGTGCATCGCCGACGAGCGCCACATCGACCTTCACGTTCTTGTTGATCTCGGCCTGATCGATTTCAATGTGAATCTTGCGCGCCCGGGTGGCGTAGGTGCTCAGATCGCCGGTGACTCGGTCGTCGAAGCGCATGCCCACGGCAATCAGCAGGTCCGAGTCCTGTATGGCGTGGTTGACCCAGGCCTCACCGTGCATGCCCATCATGCCCAGGTTGCGCGGATCGCTGGCCGGAAACGCTCCCAGCCCAAGCAGCGTCAGCGCCACCGGAAAATCGCCGGCGCGGACAAATTCCTTGAACACGCCCATGGCGCCGGAGATCAGGATGCCGTGACCGGCAAATACCACGGGACGCTTCGCGCTGTTGATCAACTCGATGGCGCGGGCGAAGGCCTCGTCGCCGATTCCCGGACGCTGGCGCTTCGGCGGCAGATTGGGAGCCGAACCTTCCCAGTCGAATTCGCACACCCCCTGCTGGGCGTCCTTGGTGATGTCCACCAGCACCGGGCCGGGCCGTCCGCTGGCGGCGATCACGAACGCCTCGCGAATGGCGCGGGCAACATCTTCGGCCCGCGAGATCACCACGTTGTGCTTCGTGATCGGCATCGTGATGCCGGTGATGTCGACCTCCTGGAAGGCATCCGAGCCCAGCACCTTGCTGCTGACCTGTCCGGTGATGCAGACGATGGGCGAAGAATCGAGCATGGCAGTGGCAATGCCCGTCACCATGTTGGTCGCTCCCGGGCCGGAGGTGACGATGGCCGCGCCTACGCCGCCGCTGGCCCGCGCATAGCCATCGGCCATGTGTGTCGCGCCCTGTTCATGGCGCACCAGGATGTGGTGGATCGGAGCTTTACCGAGCGCGTCGTAAGCGGGAAGAATCGCGCCTCCCGGATAGCCGAAGATGTCCCGCACGCCCACTCTGACCAGTGATTCACAAAGAATTTCCGCACCCGTAAGTTTCATTCGCCCACCTCAAATTCCATCCGCCGCCGGAAAATAAAAGTCCGGCGCAAGAGCCCACAAAGCCGGAGCCCCTTCCAGCAACGCTGGCGCCCACATGGGGATTTAATATTTTACGGCATTCAACTTCAGACTGTTGTTACCAGAATACAGTACCGGCCGGCCCCGCCGCTTCGCAACCTGCGTTCCACGGCCAGACGAGCACCCCAATCCGCCTTGGCCGGATTGCTGAATCTTATCAAAAAATCGGGTAGAGCGCGTTTAAAGCGGTTCCTCAGTTGCTATATCCGGTGTTCCCGAAAGGCGTCATCCCGACCGGAGCGAAGCCGGGGTCCCCAACAAACGCCGTTGTTGCGATTGATGGGGTGGGGGAGCGGAGTGGAGGGATCTTGTGTTTTTCGGCAAACCACAAGATTTCTCGACTCGCGCCAAAACACGGCGCTCGCTCGAAATGACGTTGATTTCCGGATTTAGCATCTCGGGAAACGCTCTCGCCAGGCCAATCTGTTGCAGAATGCAGCAGCCAAATAGCCCGCTCGCACACCCCGACGTGACGCGAAACACAGAACTTATTCATTCTGTATCGCATTTTGATGATGGTCCAATCGGAAGTCCTAATCGTTTCCCAGGGGAACCTTGCAGTCGTCAGCCATCGTGTCTTGATATGGCCCTATTCGCTGCAGTCTCGTTGGCTCTGCCAGTTTTCCTGCCGATAGCGGGCATTTCTATCAACATAGGTCTGCTGGTCTCCGTAGGCTTGGTGATCGGCTTCCTGTCCGGCCTCTTGGGAGTTGGGGGCGGCTTCCTCACTACCCCAATCCTCATGATGCTCGGCATCCCTCCGATCGTCGCCGCCTCCTCCGATACCAATGCAATCGTTGCCACATCCGCCTCGGGAGTAGCCGCCCATTTTCGGCTGAAGAACGTCGACTTCAAAATGGGGGCCTATTGCCTGCTCGGCGGCCTCTTCGGTTCCGCCATAGGCGTCCATGCCGTCAGGATACTGGGAGCGCGCGGATCCGTGGACCTGCTGATCAGTGTGATGTACGTCGTGATCCTGGGCGGCATCGGCAGCTTCATGGTCTATAACAGCGTCCAAAAGATGCGCGGCGGGGTATTGGCGCCAAAGGAGCGCCCGGCCAAGTCGCCGGTGTTCACCACCCTCCTCGGGCGGCTGCCTTTTCAGGCGGAGTTTGCAAGATCGGGTGTGAGCCACTCAATTCTGCTGCCGTTCGGCCTTTGTACCGTGGTCGGAATCATGACCGCCTTCATGGGTGTCGGTGGGGGATTCATCATGGTGCCGGCAATGGTTTATCTGCTGCGCATGCCGGCGCACGTGGCGGTCGGAACTTCGCTCTTTCAAGTCTTGTTCACCTGCATGGGAGCCACCATCATGCAGTCGGCCAGCAATCACAGCGTCGATCTGGTGCTGGCCTTGGTGATCGCCGCCGGGTCAACCATCGGCGCTCAGCTTGGCGCCCGCGTGAGCCGGCATCTGCGGGGCGAGCAACTGCTGATCGTGCTCGGCGTTTTGGCGCTGGTTGTGTGCCTGAAGATGGCGGTCGGAATCACCTTGCGCCCCACGAATCCACTTACCGAAACCAGCGGGCAGGCCACGCTAAGAGTGAATCCCAACCCAAGGCATGGCTTTTGCGCCGGCCATCGCCAGACCACCGTTATCGCATTGAAATCGTGAGGGGCGCGGGTGCCCCACCCTTATCGCGCAGCGATAGGGTGGGGTAGTTTCTTGCTCTCGCTGTGATGACAAAACGAAAGCCGGGTGCCCCAGGTTCGCCCGTTTTTGGCTAACCTGGGGTAGTTTCCCTTCTCGCTATGACAACAAACGAAAAGCCCCACCCAAGCTGCGCCGGGTGCCCCACGTCCCGTCCTGCTTTTGGACTGACCTGGGGTAGTTTCTTTCTGTAGCGCGGTCCCATGAGTGTCATCCTGAGCGGAGTAAAACAGCCCGCGTAGCGGGCAAAAGACGATAGCCCCAGGCGCAAGCCTGGGGTGAGCATGAAATTTGCTGGTCCGAGCCCGCGTAGGCGGGCGTAAGACAAGTTGCTGCCCCACTCAAACTGGTGCCCCAGGTTCGCCCGTTTTTGGCTAACCTGGGGTAGTTTCCCTTCTCGCGGTGACACAAAACGAAAGCCCCACCCAAGCTGTGCTTGAATGGGGCACCCAAATCGACTCATCGCCAAAACTGTTCAGGCGTTCACGTGTGCGCGCAGCAGGTTCAGCATGCGGCGCAAGGGTTCGGCGGCGCCCCAGAGCAGTTGATCTCCCACGGTAAATGCGCCCAGGTACTGCGGGCCGAGCGTCAGCTTGTGGAGGCGGCCGATGGGCACCGTCAGCGTGCCGGAAACGGCGGTCGGCGTGAGGCAGCGAATGCTGGCGTCCTTGTTGTTGGGAACCACGCGCACCCACTGGGTTGCCGGCGGCGAGCATCTGTTCGAGCTCGGCCAGCGGAACGTCTTTGGTCAGCTTCAGGCAGAGGCCCTGGCTGTGGCAGCGCATGCTGCCGACGCGCACGCAGATGCCGTCAACCGGCACCGGCGGGTTGAGTCCCATGATCTTGTTGGTCTCCGCCATGCCCTTCCACTCTTCGCGCGTCTGGCCGCCGGGCATTTCCCGGTCGATCCAGGGGATCAGGCTGCCCGCCAGCGGCACGCCGATCTCCGCCGTGGGCAGCGCTGGAGAGCGCTGCGCCTCGATGACCATGCGATCGACTTCGAGAGCGTTATCCGAAGGCGACTTGGCGACCGGGTCGGTCAGTTGCCGCATCTGCTGAACCAGCTCCAGCATTTTGGCCGCGCCGGCGCCCGAAGCTGCCTGGTAGGTCATGGTGGTCATCCACTCGACCAGTCCGGCCTGGAAAAGCGCGTTGGTGGCCATCAGCATCAGGCTGACCGTGCAGTTGCCGCCGACGTAGCATCGCAAGCCCTTGGCGAGCGCGTCCTTGATGATGCCGCCGTTGACCGGATCGAGGATGATGATCGATTCGCCGCTCATGCGGAGCGTGGAAGCGGCATCGATCCAGTATCCCTTCCAGCCATTCTTGAGCAGAGGCGCGTAGACCTCGTTGGTATAGTCGCCGCCCTGGCAACTGATCAGCACATCACAGGCCGCCAGTTCCTTCAGGTTGCGGGCATCCAGCAGCGAAGCGCCATGAGCCTCTTGCGGGCCGGCGCCGCCGACGTTCGAGGTGGTAAAGAAAACCGGGTCGATGCCGGCAAAGTCTTTTTCCTCGCGCATCCTCTGCATCAGGACACTGCCGACCATCCCTCTCCAACCGATAAATCCAACGCGCAGCATGGTATCTCCCAAAAAATATAAGTGTCTCTATTATGCCAGTAGCTCCCGATTTTTTCCCGCGAATTGCGCAGCGGCTATCGCAGTACGTCATAAATCAGGGCAGTGCAAACTGACCCCGCGAAGCGGGGGAAAGATGGTAGCCCATGGCGTCAGCCATGGGTTTTGGAATGGGAAATCTGGAAAGCCCGCAACGCGGGCGACAGAATCTCGACCGCCTCTGTCGCCCCCTTCGGGGGCTTGCGATCCTGGACGCCCTTGCACCCACGGCTTGCGCCGTGGGCTACCATCTGCCGCCGCCTTCGACGGCTGGGAGAAACTTAAACGTTGATCTGTTTGACGCGCAGCCGCTATCGTGCCTGGGGCGCAATTTCGAACTGCACGGTGTTTCCCGGAAAAACCCGCTGCCCCGCTGCCGGAGTCTGGTGGACGATGGTGGCATCCGACGATGCGCGAGCCGGCTTCTTCGCCGCCACAGGAGCAGCGGTGGAGTCAGTCTTGATTCCGCCGAGCTTCCGGCTGAATCGGAATTCGTTGCAGCCGGTGGCGCGGGCTGCGCGGTCCTGATCGTTCCCACCGCCAGCCCAGCCTCGCGGACAGCCGCGCTTGCCTCGGAGAGCTTTGCTCCGACAAAGTCCGGCATGACGAACGCTTCCGGGGCCGGGGCCTCGCTGATCAACAGACTGACCGAGGGAGTCGCGATCTGCTGCGCGTCGGGCGTGGGGCTCTGGGCAATCACCTGGTCGGCGGTGGCGTTGGCCGTTGGAAGATGCGCGATCGAGCCAAGCTCCAGTCCTCGCTCTTTCAGGTTCAACTCGGCTGATCGCACGGATTGCCCCAGCAGATTGGGAATCTCGACCTTTTGCGGGCCCAGGCTCTCGGCGATGCGAATGCGAAAGCCCGTGCGCACCCGCGTGCCCGCCGTAGGAAGTTGCGATACGATGCGGCCCGCGGGAACGTCGCTGCTGTAGAAGCGTTGCTCGCGTGAAACCGCCAGCCCGTTTTCGCCGGCAATGCGTTGCGCTTCAACCGCGGTGAGCCCGGCGAGTTTGGGCACGCTCACTTCGCGTCCGTGGATGGCGAAGCGCATCGCGGTCAGCGCGGAGATCAGCCCCACGACGACCAAGACCAGCCCGTATAGCAGCGTGCGAAGGTAGCGCATCACTCTCGAATTCCCGATGACTGCCCTTGGATGATAGCCGGAAGCGCCCACCTTCTGCGCTATCGAGGGTTCATCGACCGGCGGCCTGCCCCGTCGCTCGCAACTTCGGACCCTGAAGCGGAATCGGCGGGGAAGTGCTCGTCCGGGTGCCCCGCGATGGCGACTCGCATGAAGTCCACCCACACCGGCAGCGCGGCTAATGCTCCCGTCTCCCTGTTTCCCAAGCTCCTTTTCTCGTCGAAACCAATCCACACGCCGCAGGTAATCGAGGGCGAAAAGCCCATGAACCAGGCGTCCGTGAAATCATTTGTGGTTCCCGTCTTGCCGCCCAGCGGATGCTTGAGCTTCGCCGCCTGGTAGCCGGTGCCGTGCTGCACCACCTGCTGCAACATCGAGGTCATGATGCGCGCGGTTCGCTCGCTGATCACATCGCGAACTTCGGGGACAGTTTCCTCCAGCGTGTGGCCGTCGTAATCAACCACCTTCCGTATGCTGTGCGGCGAGAGGCGCACGCCGTCATTCGGGAAGGTTGAATAGGCGGCGGTCTGCTCCAGCAGCGTAATCTCCGCCGCGCCCAGCGCCACCGGCAGGTATGGCTGTATCTGCGAGGTGACTCCGAAACGATGTACGTAGTCTATGACGGTATGAATTCCGACCTGCTGCGCCACTTTGAGCGCCGGTATGTTGCGCGAGTCCGCCAGCGCGCGGCGCAAAGTAATGTTGCCTTCAAACTTCGCGTCATAGTTATGCGGCGTGTAGGCGCCCGAGGCGGTCTGGAAGGTCACCGGCGCGTCCAGCACAAGGTCATCCGGCGATGCTCCCCGGTCTATGGCGGCGGTGTACACGTAGGGTTTGAACGACGAACCCGTCTGCCGCAACGCCTGCGTGGCGCGATTGAACTTGGAATCGTCGAAGTCGCGTCCGCCGATCATGGCGCGGATTTCGCCGCTGGCATTGTCCACCGCGACCAGTGCTCCCTGTATTCCGGAGTCTTGCTCCAGCGCAAGCTGAGCGCGCCCGCCGTCCACCGATAAAACCTTGGCGTAAATCACGTCGCCAACGCTCAGAATGTCCGCGGGAGATTTGCGTCCGGTCCACTTGATTCCGGCGTTATCGATGAAGCCGGTGATCTTTCCCAGACGAACTGTCGCGAAACCGCCGGAGAGCTGCGTGACCAGACCGTGAAGATAGGTGCCCGTCTCGATTGACTCGCGCCAGTCGGCATTATCGTATCGCTCGATATCACCGCCGGCGGCAATGACATTGGGAAGACGCCCGACCCAGCCGTGGCGGCGCTCGTAGGCGGCCAGTCCGTCCAGCACGGCGCGGGTGGCAGCCTGCTGGAGCTCCACGTCGAGCGTGGTATATACGCTGAGCCGTCCCTCATGAACATCGGCGGTGCCGTACTTTCTTTCCAGATAGCGCCGCACCTCTTCCACAAAATATGGAGCAACGGAATTGGGATCGCTCTGAAGGTTCAGGCGTATCGGCGTGTTTTTTGCGCGCTGGGCCTGCTCGGCCGTGATCTTACCGTCCTCCATCATGGCGTTGAGAACAAGGTTGCGGCGGCGCAACGCACGCTCGGGAGAGTTGACGGGCGAATAAAAGTTCGGAGCTTTCGGCAGGCCGGCCAGCAGTGCCGCCTCTTCCAGGCTGAGATCCTTGGCGTGTTTGCTGAAGTAATACTGTGCGCCGGCTTCAAAACCATAGGCGCCGTGGCCCAGAAAGATTTGGTTGGCATACAGCGTGAAAATCTGAGCTTTGGTGAAGCGCCGCTCGATCTGTATCGACAGCATGACCTCCTGAAACTTGCGTCGGAACTTGCGGTCGGGCGACAAAAACAGGTTGCGCGCCAGCTGCATAGTCAGCGTGGAACCGCCCTGAGCACGGCTGCCCGAGGCCACATCGCGATAGGCCGCCCCCAGAATGCGCCAGAAATCGATTCCCCAGTGCGTTTCAAAGCCTTTGTCTTCAATCGAGATGATGGCGTCGCGCAGAACCTTGGGGTAGTCGTCGTAGGCGGCGATGATGCGGCGCTGCAAGGCGAACGAGCCGATGACCCTGCCCTTGATGTCGTAGAGTTGCGTCACCGAACTGGGGCGATAGCGCTCAAGCTCGCTGACTTGAGGCAGATCGGTGGAATAGACAAGCAGAAGCCCGCCGAAGACGCCAATTGCCGCCGCAGCGATCACCATGCCGGCAAAGACGAATCGGTTAACGAGTTTCTGTCTCGCCGCTCCGGGGGCGGGGGTCTTGATGACAACTTTCATTACCGAATGCAGAGCAGAGCAACCCCAGAATAGCACGCCCCAGTGAGCGGAAACAGGCGCAAAAACCCGCCTCCCGACCTCCCGAAAATCCAGCCTAGGAAAGGTCGGGACAAACAAAGGTTTTGAAGGGTACGGGCTTTTTGAAAGGTGCGGGCTTTTTGAAAGGTGCGGGCTTTTTGAAAGGTACGGGCTTTTTGAAGGTCGGGCTTTACGGGCTTCAGCCCGTACGTAAGACCAGCGAAATCAATGAGGCTTTAGCCTCCGAGGGACCTCGGTTCTGCCAGCAAGGCTGGTTCAGAGTTTCCCTAGCGCAGGGCGGGCGAGAACAGCACGTCGTGCGACCAGCCGCTCACAAAGCAGCTCTGGCGTAGCGCGGTCGCGATCTGCGCCCAATGGCGGATGCCGTGGATCAGCGCATGCGTCAGGATCTTGCGTTTGCTCACCACGGTTTCGCCGTAGGTGACCGATTTGACGGTCAATATTTGAGCCAGATCCTCGGGGGTCGCGCCCGCAACCCAGCCTTCCAGCCGTTTGCGTGCAGTCGCGTAAATGGCCCAGATCTCGTCGATGTTCTGCGGCTTAAAGGAGTCAGGCGAGGCCGGTTGCTCGCCTGCAAGATGCTGTCCCCAACGGTACTCGCTGACAAACAGATGCGTCACCAGCCCGCGAACGTCCTTGCGCTCGCCACCGATCGGCACGTCCAGGGCTTTCGGATTCTGGTCAAAGTAGGCGCGCCAACGACGGGTCTCCTCGTCGGTGTAAGCAAGCAACACGGCATAACTCAGAGCGGGAACATCAGACATGAGAAGCCTCTCGTAATTACATGGGGATTGTATATGAGAGCAATTCCCCGTGGGCATATCCCTACGTAATGTCATGGCGAGCGAAGTCGAGCCACCTTTTGTTTTGTTCTACTGCTGAACAATCTACTTCGCGCGCGCTTGCCGCAGTTTGTTCGACTTCTCGGCGACTCCATCGGCTAACTTCTTCTTGTGCTGTTCGAGTTTACCGGCCACCGCCGCATCGGAGAGTGCGATGATCTGAGCCGCAAGTATGCCGGCGTTGGTGGCTCCGGGTTTGCCGATTGCAACTGTCGCAACCGGAATGCCGGCGGGCATCTGCACCATTGCCAATAATGAGTCCAAGCCGTTGAGCGGAGTAGAAGCTATGGGTACGGCAATGACCGGCAGGATCGTCTCAGCGGCAATCACGCCGGCCAGGTGTGCCGCACCGCCTGCGCCCGCGATAATGACCTTGATACCGCGCCCGGCCGCCGCGCGGGAGAACTGGCTGGTGCGCTGCGGAGAGCGGTGCGCGGAGGCGATATCGATCTCGTAGCCGATTCCGAACTGATCGAGCGCCTTGGCCGCCTCGTTCATGACTTCCAGGTCGGAGTCGCTGCCCATCACGATGGACACCAATGGATTGCTCATTTGCCTCCTCTTGCCTCTTTTTGCCCCCGGTTGAGGTGTCATCCTGAGCGCATCGAAGGATCTGCTGTTTCCGAGATCCCTTGGCCGCAGGAAAACTATTCTCCCGAGGGCGTCTGCAAGCCGCGATGTGCGATGTCGTGGCGATAGTGCATGCCGTCGAAGCGAATTTTGCCTACGGCTTCGTAGGCGCGATCGACCGCTTGCCGCAAGCTTGCACCGCGAGCGGTCACGCCCAGCACGCGACCTCCAGCCGTGTAGAACCGCCCGTCCTTAAAGGTCGTGCCTGCATGGAACACCTTCACTCCAGGCACTGCATCCGCCTCATCGATCCCTTCGATCAGCTTGCCCACTTCGTAGTTGCCGGGGTAGCCGCCCGATGCCATGACGACGCAGACCGAGGGCTCCGGCGACCACTTGTAATCGCCGTCGCTGACGCTGCCGTCGATGCTGGCCATGAAGGCATCGATGAGGTCGCTGTCCAGGCGCATCAGGATCGGTTGTGTCTCCGGATCGCCAAATCGGCAATTGAATTCCAGCACCATCGGCCCGCGCGCGGTCATCATCAGTCCGCAATAAAGCACGCCGGTGTAGGTCATGCCCTCATCGCGCATGCCGTCAATCACCGGACGCACGACGTGGGTGACCAGCCAATCGCGCATGGTGTTGTCGATGATCTCAGAACACGAATAAGCGCCCATGCCGCCCGTGTTCGGGCCGCTGTCGCCGTCGCCCACGCGCTTGTGATCCTGTGCCGCCACCAGCGGGGCGATGCGCTCGCCGTCGGTCACCACCAGGAAGGAAAGTTCTTCGCCTTCCAGAAATTCTTCGAGCACGACGCGCCGCCCGGCGTCGCCGAGCATTTTGCCGCTCAGCATTTCGGCGGCGGTGGCCGCGGCTTCCTCGCGCGAGGTGGCGATCACAACCCCTTTGCCTGCGGCCAGGCCGTCGGCCTTGACCACGATGGGATGGCTAAAGTGGCCGAGGGCATCCTTGACCTCTTCGTTGGTGGTGCAAACCGCATAGCGGGCGGTCGGAATGCGAAATCGCTGCATGAAGGACTTGGCGAAGCTCTTGCTGCCCTCCAGTTGAGCGGCTGCCTGGGTCGGGCCGAAAATCGGCAGTCCCCGGCGGCGAAACTCGTCGACCACGCCGACCATCAACGGAATCTCCGGGCCAACCACGGTCAGCTCCGGATGAACGCGGTTGGCGACTTCCATAATGGAATCAAGGCTCTTAAGGTCGCAGGGCAGGCAGGTGGCATCTTGCGAGATGCCGCCGTTTCCCGGCGCGCAGTAAATCTCCTGCACGCGCTTGGACTGCATCAGCTTCCATACGAGGGCATGTTCACGGCCACCGCTGCCAAGTACGAGAATTCTCATGTCGATCAGCTCGCGCTTCAGGTTGACATCTGTCCTGACGATGCTCAGACAATGCTCAACGATGCTCAAAGGGTATTGTTTTCCGGATTCCAGTGTCAAACCTCTTTGTCACCCGCCGCCAACCGCTAGTGGAATTTTCCATAAGAAACGCGTAGGTGGCCCATATTTGCCTTCCGTTGGCAAATGTGGGAAGTTCAGAACTCTTCGCGGTCAGGTGGCCCATATTTGCCTTCCGTTGGCAAATGTGGGAAGTTCAGAACTCTTCGCGGTCAGGTGGCCCATATTTGCCTTCCGTTGGCAAATGTGGGAAGCTCGGAACTCTTCGCGGTCAGGTGGCCCATATTTGCCTTCCGTTGGCAAATGTGGGAAGTTCAGAACTCTTCGCGCGGGGGTGCCCCAGGTTCGCCCGCTGTTGGCTAACCTGGGGTAGTTTCACTCCCCGCCAATCGCAACGCTATCCCTGGGCAGGTACCCCACATCCGTCATCCCGACCGAAGCGGAGGGATCTTGCGTTTTCCGTGGGGGCCGTGGGTGCCCACGTCCCGTCCCGCTTTTGGACTGACGTGGGGTAGTTCCACTCCCCGCCAATCGCGACACTTTCGTCCAGCCGTTAGAAGTCGTAAACTGTAATGCTTACCGGTGGGATAGCGTGGTGTGGGACGCCCGTCTGCCGGACGTTATCTTTATCTGCAAGGCGATCTCTATGAAAAACTCCTTTGGCAGTCGCTCCCTCTTGCGGGTTGGAAACCGCGAATTCGAAATTTACCGCTTAGATTCCCTTGAAAAACAGGGCCTGAAGATGGCGAGGCTGCCATATTCGTTGCGCATCCTGCTGGAAAACCTGCTGCGCCGCGAGGACGGCGAGTCGGTTACGGCGGAGATGATTCGCTCGCTGGCCACCTATTCGACAACCAAAATTCCGACTGAGGAAATCGCGTTCATGCCCAGCCGCGTCCTGCTGCAAGACCTCACGGGCGTCCCCGCGATTGTCGATCTGGCGGCCATGCGCGATGCCATGAAGTCTCTGGGCGGCGATGCCGGCCGGATCAATCCGCTGCAACCGGTGGAACTCGTCATCGACCACTCGGTGCAGGTGGATGAGTTCGGCACGCCGGAGGCGTTCAAGCTCAACGCTGAGATCGAGTACTCGCGCAACCGCGAGCGCTACGCCTTCCTGCGCTGGGGACAGAAGGCATTCGAGAACCTGGCGATCGTTCCGCCCGATACCGGTATCTGCCACCAGATCAACCTGGAATTTCTGGCGCGGGTAGTCTTTGCCGCAAAGGGAGAAGGTGGCAAGCAGGTGGCTTATCCGGACACGGTGGTTGGAACCGACTCGCACACTACCATGATCAATGGCCTTGGCGTGCTTGGCTGGGGCGTGGGCGGAATCGAGGCCGAGGCGGCCATGCTGGGGCAGCCGATTTCAATGCTCATCCCACAAGTGGTGGGCGTGCGCTTGAGTGGCCAGTTGCCGGAGGGTTCCACCGCCACCGATCTGGTGTTGACGATTACCCAGATGCTGCGCAAGAAGGGCGTGGTCGGCAAGTTTGTCGAGTACTTCGGCCCCGGACTGGCCAATCTGCCGCTGGCCGACCGCGCGGTCATTGCCAACATGTCGCCCGAGTACGGTTCCACCTGCGGAATTTTCCCGGTGGACGAGGAGACGCTGCGCTACCTGCGGCTCTCCGGACGCTCCGACGACCAGGTCAAGCTGGTGGAAAGCTATTGCAAGGAGCAGAGCCTGTTCCACACCGCGGCCACGCCGGAAGCCGAGTACTCCGACGTGGTGAGTCTCGATCTGGCGACGGTCGAGCCCAGCATCGCCGGCCCCAAGCGTCCGCAGGACCGCGTGCCGCTCAGCCGGGCCGCTGTCGCCTTCCGCGAAGCGCTGCCTGCGCTGGTCAAGCCCGGAACCGTGATTCCGCCGGCGTCAGAAAAAGGTGCTGACGGCCATGGATTGCATCACGGCAGCGTAGTGATTGCCGCGATCACGAGCTGCACCAACACTTCCAACCCTGCCTTGCTGATGGCCGCCGGACTGGTCGCAAAGAAGGCCGTCGAGCGCGGACTTAAGGTTCCATCGTGGGTCAAAACCTCGCTGGCTCCCGGATCGCTCGTCGTCACCGAGTACCTGAAGAAAGCCGGGCTGACGCCCTATCTCGACAAGCTGCGCTTCAACCTCGTCGGTTATGGCTGCACCACCTGCATCGGCAACTCCGGTCCGCTGCCCAAGGAAGTCTCCGATCAGATCGGCAAAGAGGACCTCGTGGTAGCCGCCGTGCTTTCCGGGAACCGCAACTTCGAAGGCCGCATTCACTCCGAGGTGCGCGCCAACTACCTGATGTCGCCGCCGCTGGTGGTGGCCTTTGCCCTTGCCGGACGCGCCGATTGGGATGTCCACAAAGAACCGGTCGGCCGCGGCTCCGACGGCAAGCCGGTTTACCTGAAGGAAATTTGGCCCACGCAGAAGGAAGTCGACGAGGCCATGAAGTCGGTTTCCGCCCAGATGTTCCGCGAAACCTACAGCGAAGTGTTCAAGGGAACCGCGCAGTGGCAGGCCCTGCCGGTGCCCGAAGGCAACACCTACGCATGGGATGCCGCGAGCACCTACGTGCAGAATCCGCCGTACTTCGAAGGCATGAAGCTGAATCCATCGGAGATCACGGACATCAAGGGCGCGAGGGTGCTGGCCGTGCTTGGCGACAGCATTACGACCGACCACATTTCCCCGGCCGGCAGCATCAAGGGTGACAGTCCGGCGGGAAAATACCTGACTGCGCACAACGTGCAGAGAGCGGACTTCAATACCTACGGCGCGCGCCGCGGCAATCATCAGGTGATGATGCGCGGAACCTTTGCCAACACGCGACTGAAGAACAAGTTGGCTCCCCAGAAAGAAGGTCCGTTCACCCGTCACCTGCCCGACGGCAAGGAGACAACCATCTTCGAAGCCGCCGAACAATACCGCCAGGAGAAAGTGCCGGTGATGATTCTTGCCGGCAAGGAGTACGGCTCGGGTTCGTCGCGTGACTGGGCGGCCAAGGGTCCTCTGCTGCTTGGCGTGCGGGCCGTGATCGTTGAGAGCTTCGAGCGCATCCACCGCTCGAACCTGATCGGAATGGGCATTCTGCCGCTTCAGTTCCCGGCTGGCAAAAACGCGGAGACGCTTCGGACTTACCGGCGAAGAGATTTTTGAAATCACGGGAGTCAAAGCGCTGATCGACAACTTCAAATCAGGTCAGCACCTCAAAGTCAAAGCCACGGGCAAGGGTGGCAACGTCGTGGAGTTCGACGCGCTGCTTCGCATCGATACCCCGCAGGAGGCGCAGTATTACCGCCACGGCGGAATTTTGCAGTACGTCATCCGCCAGTTGCTGCAAGCGAAAGAAAAGCCGGCCTCAGCAAAGTAGGGCCGTTTCACGTTGAGTCCTAATTAGGCCTGAAGGGACGCAGGAGATCAGGTGGCCCACATTTGCCCGCTGTTGGTAAATGTGGGATTGTAAGTGCCGCGTAAGTTTCGGGTGCCCCACGTCCCTCATGCTTTTGGACTGACGTGGGGTAGTTTCGGGTGCCCCATTCAAGCGAAGCTTGGGTGGGGCTTTCGTTTCGCTCAGGAAGGCACGTTTCACGTTGAACGTTTCGCGTTCTCGTTCCGGGTGCCCCACGTCCCGCCCGCAGTTGGCTGACGTGGGGTAGTTGCTTGCCTTCGCGGGCGATACCATTCGCGCACCAAAGCAAAAAGCCGCGAACATGTAGTCCGCGGCTCGTGCGATTCCAGCGAAGTTTAACTTATGCGGCTTTATGATCCAGGTTCTTCAGCACCTCGATGGCGCGCCGCATCTGCTCGTCCTGATGCGGTTTCTTGGGAGTTTCAGCCGGAGTCTCGTCCTGTTGCTCATCGTCGGGAGAAACAAAATCGTCAGCCGCGTCGGCAACCAGAATGTTCGGAGTGACGGCGACATCCTGGATCGCCTTGCCGCTTGGCGCAAAGTACTTGGCCACCGACAACAACAGCGCCCCACCGTCTTTCAGTTCCAGAACCTTCTGGATCGAGCCGGAGCCGAAGGTCTTATCTCCCAGCACGTCGCCGCGCGCGTTGCCGAGAACCGCTGAGGCTACCACCTCGGCAGGACCAGCGGTGCTGCGGTTCACCATCACCACCAGCGGCAGATCGGTGACATCCTTCGCCGGGTCGGCATTGTAGTCCTGCCGGGGGACCGTCTGCCCCTGCATATAGGCGATCAGTCCGTGGTTAAGGAACAAATTCGCGGTGGCAATTCCCTCCGCCTCTTCGCCGTCGCCGCAGTTACGCAAATCGAGGAGCAGTTTTTTTGCGCCCTCACGCTGTAGTTCTTTGATTTTGCCTGCGATCTCCTGGGTGCGTCCCTTGGGGAAGCTGTCCACCGCAATCATACCGATGCCATCCTCAAGCATCTTGGCTGTCGCCGCCGGGTCCTTCACCACCTCGCGCGTGATGGTGACCTTCTCCGGCACCGCACGCCGCGGTCGCACAACCGAAACCGTAATGGTGGAACCGGGCTCGCCCCCGAGAACACCATGGATCTCAGCCAGCGACATCTCGCGCGTGCTCTTGCCCTCTATGCCTTCGATGATGTCACCGTTCGCTATGCCGGCTTTTTCCGCCGGCCCGCCCGGAATCACGGCAATGACGGCCGCGTAGCCGAATCGCTTGGAGACCGCCGCGCCAACGCCGGCCTTCTGCTCGCCCAGGTGCTTGTATTTCTTGTACTCGGCGGGACTGAGATAACTCGAATTGGCATCGAGCGACTCCAGCAAGCCGTGCAGGGCGCCGTCGGTGACGGTCTGAATGTTGGGCTCTTCAACGTAGTCGGTACGTATGCGCTGCAAAACTTCGGTGTAGACGTTCAACTGCCGATAGGCACCGTCATTCTTGTTGGAGGCCTTGACTCCCAGACTGCCCAGCATGACAAACAACACCAGGACCGAGGAGACGCTGATCAGGAACCACTTGGAACTCTTGGACATATGTAATTTCCGGCCACCCGGTCGGGGCTGGCCCGTGCTTTCGATTATACCTTTGTGTTGGATGGCGCGAGCAGCTCTCCGGCCACATTATTCCACCAGAGCGGTTCCAGGGTTGATGTACCCCAGTGCTTGCACCGCCGGATTCGATGTCGCCCAGCAAATGCCAAAAACAGCGTTTGCCGGGAGCCCCGTGTGCCAGGCCCCTTGGCCGGGGAACACCCTCCGCGAATCCGGTCTAAGGAAGGTCTGAACGAGCGAAGGTTTTGAAGGGTACGGGCTTCAGCCCGTACGTAAGACCAGCAAAACCAATCAGGCTTTAGCCTCCGAGGGACCTCGGTTTTGTGTACCAAGGCTTGTTCAGAACTTCCCTACCTGATTTAGACGCCGTCCGGCAGAATTAGTTGGACGAGGGTTGCTGATTGTTGAGCCGCGCTTCCACTGCGCGCCGGTCCCGGCCAAACGCGTGCACTGTTTGACACTCGCAAACTCAGTCCGTAGAATCAGAATCGTCGAGACCCTCCTGTTCGACACTCCGCATTATTTTGCCTTGAATACCAAGATGGCGGCGTAGCTCAGTCGGTTAGAGCGACGGTCTCATAATCCGTAGGTCAGTGGTTCGAGTCCACTCGCCGCCACCAATCAACTCAACAACTTCCGCAGAAATCTCGGACTCGCTCCAGGGCCGGGGCTGCGTCTGGGATGGGATTCATGCCGCGCTTCGTAGCGGCACTGACATTGACTATGCAATGCATGTACTCTGAGAATAGCCTCTTGCAGATTGAGTTTTACGGTGCCCACGGACAAGTGGGGTTGTTCTCCGATGGAGGAAAGCATGAGCGGTCCAGTTGAGAAGTCGGTCTGTGACTGTCACGGGATGATCGACCTGGATTGTCCCAACCTCAAGGCTTCGCCCCCAAAAGTCCCTGTTCACCGCTGGTACTTCGGCTGGAATATTGTTGCAGCCGCCACTTTGCTGACCCTGCTCACGGCCGGTATGCGACTGGGCATCGGGCCATTTTTCCTGCCCATGTCTCGAGACCTCGGATTCAGCCGAAGCCTGCTTTCCAGCATCCTCGGAGTCGGCATGTTGTGCTATGGCTTGGCCATGGCCTTGGCCGGATACTTGGTCGGACGCCTCGGAACCCGCTCCGTACTCTTGCTCGGGACAGCAATTGTCATCCTGTCGACGGCCTGGACGGTCATCGCCCGCACGCCGCTCAGCTTCCTGCTGGGCTTCGGGGTACTGCTTTCGCTCGGCCTCGGTTTGGCCAGCCCAGTTGCGCTTACTCCCATCATCAGCCGTTGGTTCAGGCGTCAACGCGGCATGGCGTTGTTCTTCCTGTCCACCGGCTCCATGGCCGGCATCGCCGTGATGACGCCGGTGCTGGCCCTATCCAACCAGTGGTTTCGCTGGCAAACCACGCTCATTGGCTACGCCACTGTGTTTGCTGTTGTAACCGTACCGTCGGCATTGTTCATCATGCGCGATGAAGCTCCACCCAATGCGGATCTGCTCCCCGAACAAATCAGCGCCCAAGATGCAGCCGCAGCCACGGCGAATCCACGGGAAAGCCTCCGATTCAGTGCGGCCATACGCACTTCGCCATTCTTGAAGATTGCTTTCGGCCTGTTTACCTGCGGTTTCAGCATGAATCTGCTGGGTGCCCACGGCGTGCCCATGCTGATGGACCATGGTTTCGACGCCATGACAAGCTCCGTCGGCATCGGGATTATCGGCTTGGTCGCCATTCTCGGCACACTGATACTGGGGCGATTGTCGGATCGCATGCCTCGCAAAAATATTCTGGCCGCCATCTACTTCATCCGAGGTCTGGGCTTCTTTGCGCTGCTTCTGGTCGCCACACATTGGGAGTTGTATATGGCGTCTGCTGTCGGCGGCATCGTCTGGGCCGGTAGCATCGCGACTTCGTCCGCCCTGCTCGCCGACATCTACGGCGTCCGCTTGGTCGGTGTCCTCTACGGCACCGCCTATCTGGTACATCAGATCGCCGGAATGATCAGTACATGGCTTGGCGGCTGGGGCTTCGAGCATTTCGGTACCCATTGGATTGCTTTTGGAAGCGCCGGGGCGCTTCTCCTGCTTGGTGCCGCGGTTTGCTTCCAACTACCGCTGACTGGCTTTACATTAATGACGCCAACCCTGGCATCCGAGCCATAATGCACCGCTACTTCGAAATTTCAATTCTCAGTGCCGGGTGCCCCGGGTTCGATGTCTCAGGTGGCCCACATTTGCCCGCAGTTGGCTAATGTGGGGTGTAAGCACCGCGTACATCTCGGGTGCCCTACCCTTTCGCCCGCAGGTGCCCCATATCTGCCCGTCTTTGGCAGATGTGGGATCTTGATTTCGACTCGCTGGGGCCGGGTGCCCTACCCTTTCGCCCGCAGTTGGCTAATGTGGGGTGTAAGCACCGCGTACATCTCGGGTGCCCTACCCTTTCGCCTGCTGTTGGCGAAGGGTGGGGTAGTTTTTTTCCAGTTCGATCAGAAGCGAACCCGAATTACCCGAGTCTTGCGCGGACAACCGGAGTAGAATGTGCCCCGGAGACCCTGAAGGCCCGGAGTCGCGCTTTGGGCCGCATGGGGTGACATATGCCAGACCCGCTTCCAGAGCCGTTTTCTCTCCAAACCCGCGAAGGGCGCCACTGGACTCCGATTCTGATCGGGATTGGAATTGTCATTGTCGCCGTCGCCGCGATCGTGATCTTCAACCGGCAGGCGAAGAAATCGGTGCCCATCCCCGATCCCTACGCCCAGAAGTTGCAGGTTTCGGGAGTGCAGATCAGCCGGGCCAACAACTTTGTTGGCGCCACCGTCACCTACCTGGATTGCCGCGTGACCAACACCGGCGACAGGACCGTTACCGGGGCGCGGGCCGAATTGACCTTCCGCAACCGGCTCAACGAGGTTGTGCAAAAGGAAGTTGTCCCCATACGCGTGCTGCACACCAACAAGCTGGGCGGATATGCGGACGCCGTGGATCTCAGCCTGGCACCGTTTTCCCCAGGGCAGACGCAGGGCATCCGGATCGTGATGGAGCACGTCTCCAGCGACTGGAATTGGAGCTTTCCCGATCTGCGGTTCGTAAATCTCAGCTATCAATAACGGCCTGTCGGGGATGATTTTACGGGCTTCCAGTTTGCCGATGTTGGATTTTCGCGTTCGCGCTCCCGTGATTCAGCATCTTTCAACATGGAGAGGCGGCGCAGGCTTAAACGCTTTGCCACCGCCAGCCGGGGGTGCGGCTGCTGATATACTCGTCTAACCCCTTGCTGCCGTGCAGCACGGCACTGCGAACGGATTTGATTTTCGGTTTTCATAATCAGTTGTACTGGCTGGAACGTCTGTAATTCTGTCCGTACTTGTCACGATCCTCGGATTATTCTTACGACCGGGTCGCACAAGCATGGACCTTGCAACGAGGTCCGCTTGGAACTGCTATTTATTCGTGCGATGTTTATTTTTGTAGTCGGACTTGCCTCTTACTTCCTGCAGCCGTTCGGCTTGCACTCGGTTGGCTGACGCGCTGGCGGGCGCCTTGATTGGAGCTGCCGTCGTCCTGTTCGAGATTCGCCTTCGCCGCGTCAGCCTGAAACGGCTGATCGGCTCCGCCATCGGCAGTGTGCTGGGTATTATCGGCGCATACCTGTTCTGCGCGGTAATTCGCTATAGCCTTCTGCCCGGCCCGACGCAGAGCTTTCTGCAACTGACGGTCATCCTGATCATGTCCTACGTCGGGTTGATCGTGGGCGCAAGCAAGGGAGATTTGCTGAACCTTTCGGCGCTCGGCGGAATCTTTGGCGGGGAGAAGCAAGGCCGGCGGAGTTACAAGATCCTCGATACCAGCGTCATCATCGATGGCCGCATTGCCGATATCGCCGAAACCGGATTCCTCGATGGCGTGCTGACGATTCCTTCGTTTGTCCTTCGCGAATTGCAACTGGTGGCCGATTCAGCCGACTCGCTGAAGCGCAATCGCGGCCGCCGCGGACTTGACATCCTGCAACGCATTCAGAAGATCACCACCTTGCAGGTGCAGATCGTCGAAGATGACTTCCCGGCCGTGCGCGAAGTCGATATGAAGCTGATCGAGCTGGCCAAGCTCTACGAAGGCAAGATCGTCACCAACGACTTCAATCTCAACAAGGTGGCGCAGCTCCACGGCGTCGCCGTGCTGAACATCAACGAGCTTGCCAACTCGCTGAAACCGATCGTCTTACCCGGCGAGATCATGAAGGTCTTCATCCTCAAGGAGGGCAAGGAATACAACCAGGGCGTGGCTTACCTCGATGATGGCACCATGGTTGTGGTCGACAATGCCCGCAAAATGATCGGCAAGACCGTCGACATCTCCGTGACCTCGGTTCTGCAAACCACGGCCGGCAAGATGATCTTTGGCAAATTTGACGAGCGCGGCATGAGCAGCATGGCGCGTCCGGAACCGAGACCCCCAGACCTCCGCAAGAGCAATCCGCAGCCGTCGCTGCTTCCCGACAATTCGACTCGGGCGCCGGTTCCTTCGAATGCGGGTCATCCGCCGGCGAACGGAACCACCGAACAGCACTGAGCCGCCCGCAATATGATGGTGCCCCGACATCTGCCGCAGTTAGCAGATGTGGGACTCTGATTTAGGGCGGGTAGCCCATTCAAGCGCCGCAGTTGCGCTTGAGTGGGGTGGTAGTTGCTTTGCATCCCCATGTCCCGCCAGCGATTACCAGTCCGATCAAACACACTTCACGAGTGTCATCCTGAGCCGGGTGCCCTACCCTTTCGCCTGCTTTTGGCGAAGGGTGGGGCTTTTCGCCGAGGCAGTTCTCGAAACATTCACAGGTGCCCCACGCCCCGCCCTGCTGTTGGGCTGACGTGGGCCATTCCAGATCGCGCAATATTTCTTGAAGTGTCATTCTGAGCGAGCGCAGCGAGCGAAGAATCTATGTATTTGAGTTTCTCTGAGTCGTAACGCTATCCCTGGGCATGTACCCTCACCTCCGTCATCCCGACCGAAGCGGAGGGATCTCGTGTTTTCCGTGCCGGGTGCCCCAGGTTCGCCCGCAGTTGGCTAACCTGGGGTAGTTTTCTGATTGAATGGGGCGGTTCCGGGCCGGATTCGGCGTTGCGCATTATCGGACATAGACAGCTTTACCGGAAACGTGTTTTTAAGGCATTTTAAGCACGTATAAGCGTCAGTTTCCGCTGAAAACACTCGAAAAAAGTTACCAGTGTGACAACAACGAGCGCCTGTCTTGATGGATGTTTTGTTTCCCATGTGACAACAGCGAGCGCCAGCCTAGTGGTTGTCTGAGGGCTGGAATTTCCCTTCGCCGAACACAGGATTTGAAAGTTCTCCGCCTGGCCTTGTATACTGCTGACCCCTATGAAAGTAATGGTAATTATTCCCGCCGCCGGCCTTGGCACCCGCATGGCGTCTTCCACGGCCACTGCTCAGGGCAGGGCGCGCAGCAAGCAATTTGTGCAATTGGAAGGCGTTCCGATCCTCATCCACACGCTCCGCAAGTTCGCGCAGACCCAGGAAGTCAGCGAGATCTGGGTCGCTATGCGGAAGTCCGAGTCGGAGCTTTTCCGGGAGGAGGTTCGCAAGCACGACCTTGGGAAAAAGGTGCATATCGTCGAGGGCGGTGAACACCGCCAGCACTCCGTCGCCAACGCGCTGAACGCGTTGCACGCCGCCGAGGACGATATCGTGCTGGTGCACGATGCGGTGCGTCCCTTCGTCACCCCGGAAACCATCGCAGCGGTTATTGCCGCCGTAAAGAAGCACGGCGCCGCAATCGCCGGCGTGCCGGCCGTCGACACCATCAAACAGGTCGAGCGCACCGCCGATGGAGCCGTGATCACGGCCACCATCCCCCGCGAGATGATCGTGCAGGCGCAAACGCCGCAGGGGTTCCGCTTTGGAGTGCTGAAGAAGGCGTTCGATGACGCCACCGCCGAAGGCTTTCTGGGCACCGATGAGGCTTCTCTGCTGGAGCGCCTCGGGCAGCCTGTCCACGTGGTGATGGGCTCCGCGCGCAATATCAAAATCACAACCCCGGCTGACCTCGAATTGGCCGAGTTCTTCATCTCCCTGGAAAATCACCGCAAGGCGAGCATTTCCGGTTAGTGGCCTTATGCGAATCGGTTACGGTTGGGACTCACACGAATTCAAGCCCGGCATTCCGCTCCGGATCGGCGGAGTTGAACTGCCGCACGACAAGGGACTCGCCGGCCACTCCGACGGCGACGTGTTGCTGCACGCGCTGACCGATGCTCTGCTGGGCGCGGTTGCGGCGGGCGACATTGGCGCCTTCTTTCCGCCGAGCGATCCGAAGTGGAAGGGCGCGAATTCGGTTATTTTTATCGAGGAAGCGATGCGCCACGTGGAAAAAGCCGGCTATGCGGTGACCAACGCCGATACCACGCTGATTCTTGCAGCTCCGAAGATCGGCCCCCACGCCGCCCGCATTCAACAGCGCCTGGCCGAATTGCTCAAGGTGGATTCCAACTGCGTCGGGGTGAAGGCGAAAACGCCGGAGGGATTGGGCACCGATAACGCCGCCATCGCCCACGCCGTGGTGCTGCTGGAAAAGCGCCACGACAGCCAGCTCGACATGATGGAGGCCGTCGAAGACCTTCCCCAGGAGGTCGTGGATGAGATGGTCGAGGACGTACTCGAATCTGTCACCCCTGCGGCGCCCAAGAAAATCAAGTCGTATCGAAACTGAGGCATTGAGGAAGTTCCACAAAGGCGGGGCCGCGCAACCCATCACGACCTACTGAATCAGTCCGAAGGTCATCCCCAGGAGCAGCAATCCAATCAAGATCAGCAAGAGGCCGAAGGCTCGCTGCATGATCGAAGCCTTAGGCTTGCCGGCGCGGCCGGTCCGTTCTCTTTCGCCGGGACTGGTTAACTCCAGGGCTTGCCCGAAACGGTCCAGTATCCGCCGCATCTTCCCTGGGTAAATGCACTGCAAGAACCCCTGGGAGATCAATAGAAAGATAAGGGTCAGCCATATAGTCCTGACGACGAAGCGCATGGGCGGGATTTTAGCACGCCCTGCGACTGCAGGAAGCGCAATGAGGCCCCTTCACGTTAGCTTCATCCCGTCACCAGCGACGCGACGCTAGGGCCGGGTCTTGGCGATCTCCGGCGTGCGCTTGGCGGGAACATTGAGGTGATGCGTGGTGAGCGCATCGCGCAGAATTTCAAACCCCTCCTCGGGCGAATCCACGTATTGGAACAACTGCACGTCCTGTGGAGAGATGGTTCCGGCGTCGGCCAGCGCCTCCAGGTTGAGCACTCGACTCCAGTATTGCTTGCCGTAGATCAGCACGATAATCTTCTTGGCGAGTTTTTCGGTTTGCGCCAGGGTGAGGATTTCAAACAGCTCGTCGAGCGTGCCGAAGCCTCCCGGGAAAACGACGAGAGCCTTTGCCAGATAGGCAAACCACAACTTGCGCATAAAAAAGTAGTGGAACTCGAAGTTCAACTCCGGACTGATGAACGGATTGGGCATTTGCTCGTAAGGCAGGTTGATGTTTAAGCCGATGGTATTGTCCGCCAGCCTCGCGTGCTCCCAGATTGGCGGCTTCCATGATGCCGGGCCCGCCGCCGGTGGTGACGACGAAGCGATGGCGTTTGGAGGGAATGGTGCGACTCCACTGGGTGAGCAGGAAGGCGAGCCGGCGCGCGTCCTCGTAATAGCGGGCCATGTCCACGGCAACGCGGGCACGCTTGATTCTGGCTTGCTCTTCGGGAGCGGCGAGAGCAGCCGAGCCCGGCTTCTCCAGCAAATCGAGGGTACGTTCAGCCGCCGAGAGACCCTCCTCGGCTTGGACGCGGCTGTGGAAACGAGCCGAGCCGAAGAAAACGACGGTATCCTGAACGTTCTGCCGGCGAAAGCGGGCTAATGGCTCAGCGTATTCGGACAAGATTCGGAGCGGGCGGCCATCCGGACCTTCGAGAAACTTCTTATTCTCATAGGCGAGTGGAGCCCGGATACTCTTCAGATCGCTTAGTTTGTCCATAGTTGTTTTCTTGTCCCTCTCCGCTCCACCCGACGCGGACAAAATCGGCGAGCAGCGGGATCTCGGCTGAACTGCGCCCCGCAAAGAACGATTATGACGAGGCTCTATTTTGTACTGACCGGATCCTTGTAGTGTATGGCTTGCCACACTCCAACCCAGATATCGAGCAGGCCAATTCCAGTTACAATCCCGCGAATGAAGTCTATGCTCAGGAGCTCACGGATGCGGGGATAATTCAGCACCAGACCATTGTCGCTCCAGGCACGCGTCCAGGGCACAATGACAAGGATCATCCCGAGTTCCACCCAGATCATCACCTCGACGACCAGAAAAAGGCGTGTTGCCCAGCGGGGAACTCCGCGCTGAGACACAACCGTAACGGGAGCCTGCAACAGATTGGACCCGGATTCTCTCGGCAGTGATACCACGGTCAAAGCCTAATGGTTCATTGCCCACGTTATGTTTGGATGAGGGTTGGGGCGCCCGGGAACTCGATGAAAGTGGAACCTGGGGATTTTCCAGGCTCTTGTCTTCAGGTAAGCCGATGGGTTGACCGGAGCCGGGAGTGTATGCGGGGTCCATATAACCGCATTTTACATTTTACGATTTCAGGCCCCGGATGCGCTCGGCGACGTCGCGATGATCGATATTGGAAGCGTACACCTCAAGAAAACACTTCAATGCTTCCGGCTTCTGTCCGGCGGCTTCATAAGCCTGCCCCAATTCGTAATAGATGGCGGTCTTAACCTGCTCATCCGGCGCCGCCAGCAAGGCACGCTGGTACCATTTGAACGCGGCTTCGGGAACTCCCTTCGAAACCAGACACTGCGCGAGCCACGTGTAAGCCTGAATGGCTTGCGAGAATGGCTGTCCCTGGTCGATGGCCTGACACACCTTTTGAAACTCCCCGATCGCTTCCTCGACCAATCCCATGTCTTTGAAGGCGAGCCCGAGACTGTAGTGGGTCTCCGGGTCTTGGTCGGCGGCCGTTCCCGCCTCCATCTCCTGTTTGAATTCCTGGAATACATCCGAGAGCAGCGGATTGATGCTGTCGGCGAATCTTGACTTAGTGAATCGCCGGCGGCAGGGGCGGGCGGTTCGGTTCGGCTGGCGGGTGGGGCCGGGGCGGAATTGAGCTCCGCTTTTTGAGCTGCTTTTTGAGCTGGCGGCGCGGGCTTCGCGCTTGCCAGCGAAGGCGCCTCTACGGAGAAGTCGCTCCCTAAAGAGGTCTCCAATTGGCTGACGAAGTCGTCAAGGTTGGACGGAATCGCCGCAGCGCCGGTCGCAGGGGCCGAGTTGCCAGTCTCGCCCGGCAGCTCTGGAGCCTCAAACCTTGGTAGCTCAATTTCGATTTCCTCTACCGGACCGGACGGCGTGGCTGCTTTCGGAGCTCCGGCAGGGCGTTTAGCGGCAAGCTGTTTGCGAAGGGCGGGCAGTTCCGGGTTGCGGGGATCGACCTCCGAGAGATGCTGAATGGCAAATTCGGCTTCGCGCAGCAGCGACTCCGTGAGATAAAACCGAATCTCTTCGACAGTCTCCCCGGCTTTATTCGAGTCAATACTCGCTGCCTCCGAGACCTGCTGGGCTGAGACCTGCTCCCACTCGTCGGAGAGATCGATTTCCTCCCGCGCCACGGACAACCGCACGACCAGTGTCGTTTTGCAGCGGTCATTGCAGCGTCCGCTTGGGCGCGATATTGGGATGCCATCTCAGCGTATTCGCTCGCCTGCTCCCTCTTGCCGGAGACGGAGAGAACCTGATTGACCTTCTCGCAGCATTGAGCGGCGTCGGCGAAGCGCTTTTCCCGTGCGTAGAGCGAAGCAAGATGCTGGTTCAGGCGTAAATCGAAGGGAGCGCCGGCCAGCACAGACTCCAGCGATTCAATGGCCTTTTCCGCTGACTTACTGTAGTTCTCGAACAACTCGGACTCGGCGAGGGCGGTTCGAATCTCCTCTTCCAGCTCTTCGGGGTACGATTGACCGGTGGGAGCGGCTTCCGGCGCGGTGGTCAGCAAGTCTTCTTCGCCGCCGGTGCCGGGTGTTTCCAGCCTCATCAGGAGCTGCCGATAGTTGTGCTGGTGGGTCTCGTCCTGGGGCTCCAATCGCATCAATTGCTGATATATATCGCGGGCACGTTCCAGGTTGCCCTTCTGAACCAGGGCATTCGCCATCAGTTCCAGGATCTCGGTACTGTGAGTGGTGTCGCCGGTGTTCTCCAGGAGCTTCTTCAGGTTTTCCAGAGCATTGGGATCTTCGCGCAAAGGGGCGATGCAACCCTGAAGCTTCTCAATAAACTTGCTGGTGAACGAAGGGTCGGGGAATTCCGTAAGAAGTTGAAGTGCCTCGGCTGCGCGGTGATTGGAGATCAGATAATCGCAGCAGGAGGCGAAAAAATCGGGTTGAGAGAATTCGATCAGCAGCTTCTTTGCGACCGGTATCGCCTTCTCGATGCTGCCCGTTTGCAGGTAAACATTGGACAGCAGTTGCAGGCCCGATTCGGTTGACTGCAGCGCGGGAAGATTCTCAAGGCACTCCGCAGCTTGCGCCGGATTACCGCGTTGCAGCGCCACCCGGCCTTTCAGCTCCAGAACCTTCGGATCATCCGGGAGCATTGTGGCCAGCCGGCCCAGAGCCTGCTCAGCGCCATCGAGGATGCCCCGGCGCAGAGCGTTTTCCGCCAACCGGAGCAGCAGATCGGAAGCCTGGTTGTTCCGCGCGAGGCGAAGATAGAGATCGGCGAGCTTGGACTGTAAAGAAAGGTTCTCCGGGTCGAGTTCAAGAATTTTTTCGTAGAGCTGGGTTCCCTCCTCCATCTTCCCGGAGCGCAGCAGGGAATCGGCGGCTTGCATGTACTGCGAACGCGCATCGTTGAGGAGTCCCTGTTGCCGGTAGAGTTCCCCAAGTTTCAAAATGTATTCAAGGTTTACAGGATTCAGCTTCGAGAGCTTCTTGTATACCGCAATGGCTCTCACCGTGAAGCCGGTCCCGGCATAAGACTCGGCAACTTCCTGGAAGCACTCGGTCGCCTCTTCCACCTGGTTCAAGCGCGCATAGAGGTCGCCCACGGTGTTCAAGACGGTGATATCCCGCGCATCGTGCTTCAGTATCTTCTGATACTCGGAAATGGCGTTGCTAAGCTTATCTTGCTGAATGTAGCGCTCGGCAGAAGCCAGAACCTTCGTTTTGTTAAATCCGAAGCCTAGCATTATGTTTCACTCGCAAGTGCTCTCAAGCCCAGAAACGAGTTGGCGCGGCGCACTGAACAGGCCAGCGGACCGTGCTCATAGTATTACAACAAGGCGCCGTCACGCCAGAGAAAGCCCGTAGCGACGCTGGTGCCAACAGGTCATGTACGCACAGCGTCCCGACGGAGGCGCGGATCTCATTCAACATGTTGTTCCCATTATCGTTCTTGCCGGGGCGGTTTTCCAACTCGGCGGCCAAATGGTTGCGTCCGCCAGTTCACAAGCGCCACGGAATTGGCTACCCTTAGAAATGTGGTGAGCGATAGCGAAGTTCAAACCCGGTGGATTGGGGCGGACAGCATTCTCTACGCTACGGCGCATCGGCCGTGGCCGCTGCCGCGAGCGGCAATGGGCGATGACGCACACCTGGCACGATCTTCTGTTTGCGCACTTTCGGGTGGAACCCGCAACTCTGCGACGGCTTGTCCCGGAAGTGCTCACGCTTGACGTTTACCGCGACCAGGCGTGGTTATCGATCACGCCGTTCTGGATAGGCTCAATGCGGCCACCGGGAGTTCCACCGATCCCCAAGCTGTCACGTTTCTGTGAATTGAACGTCCGCACCTACGTCTCTTACCGGAACAAGCCGGGGGTGTACTTCTTCAGTCTGGACGCTTCCAATCTTTCGGCGGTCTGGGGTGCTCGCATGTTTTACCGGCTGCCGTACTGGCATGCCAAAATGCATTCGGAAGGGAAGCAGGAGATCCGCTACGAAGCACGACGGCTGCATGGGCCCAAGGCCGCAGATGGCATGCCGCAGTTCCGCGCGGTCTACATGCCGGTTTCGCCGCCGCGTGCGGCGCGCCGGGGCAGTCTGGAAGAGTTTCTCACTGAGCGCTATTGCCTCTATACTTGGAGCCGCAACAAACTCTATCGCGTCGAGATCCATCACCTGCAATGGCCATTGCAGGAGGCCGCGGTTCAAGTCGGAGTCAACACGATGGCCGAACCCCTTGGCTTGCGGCTGCCGCTTCGTCCCGATCTGGCGCACTTCTCACGCCTGCTGAAGGTGCTGGTGTGGGCGCCGGAGAGGCTGAAGTAAGCCGCGAATCAACCGCTATGTTGGCTCCGGGACGGACAGGTGTGCCGAACCCAGCAGGATCTGGAACAGCAGCAGCCAGCGGCGCACGTTGCTCGTCATCAGGAAGTTTTCCTTGACGTGTTCATAGCCGTTGCGTCCTAGACCGTCGGCAAATTCCGGATGAGTGAGCAGGTAGCGCATCTGGTAGGCCGTGCCTTCCACCGAGTGCACCAACACTCCCGTCAACTTGTGAATGACCTGCGTCGGAATTCCGCCGACGGCGCCGGCGATCACCGGCTTCTTCTTCCATAGGGCTTCGGCCACGGTGAGCCCGAAACCCTCCTTGATCGATTTCTGCACCACGATGGTTGAAATGCGTTGCAAGGCGTTGATTTCCAGCGCCGACCACGGCGGCAGATTGAGGATGATGATGTCGGGATCGCTTCCGGCCTCATCCTGCGCCTCCTTCAACACGACTGCGCCTTCGGGATCATCCGAGGCGCCTCCTCCGGCGAGCACGAGTTGGCAATCGACGTACTTCTTGGCGAGCTTGTAAGCCTGGATCACACCCACGGGATCCTTCAGCCGGTCGAAGCGCGAGATTTGCGTAACCACCGGCCGTTTGCGATCAATGCCGAAGTCGTCGCAGACTTTGTTGAGATAGGACTCGTCCAAGTCCTTATTCTTTTCCGAGAGAGCATCGATGCACGGATAGAACAGGTACTGCGGAATCGAAAGCTGGCGGGCAAAGGAGGGCGAGGAAAAGATCGCTGCATCGTACTGATCGACCATGGGCCGCAGAAATCCCCAGACATCGGGATGAGGGTTGGACAAGTCGATGTGACAGCGCCAGATCCATTTGCCACGCGTGTTCTGCTTGCTGGCGATGAGTCCCGCCGGCTGCGGGTCGTGGATGACGACAAGGTCTTCGACGAACTCCATGCGCTGGCGGTTCTGCTCGTTGTAGTGGAGAAATATCTCCTTAACTTCTTTCGTCAGGTTGTATTCGCCGCCGTGCAGCGCGTTGTGAAATCCCTTGGTCACCTCGAAGAAATCATTGCCGCCGGTGATGACATCCCACTTGGTGGAGACCCCGAGTTCATTCATGAGCGGAATCAGTTGGTTCAGAATTTCCGCCACGCCGCCGCCCACCGCAGTCGAGTTCACCATCTTGAGCGACTTGCCGCGCAGACGTTGTCGCCAGGTAGCGCAACTCGTCGACGTAAGCCTGCCCGATGATCGGAACGTAGTCTTCCAGCTTGGGCGGCGGCGCTGGTGCGGGTGGGGTCTCACTGATGCGCGGATGCTTGCGCCGTTCGCGGAATGGAGCTTCCGTTGCAGTCGCGGAGGGCTTCTCTTTGCTGCCGGTCGCGGCGTCCTTTTCCTGGATCTGGTTTTCCATTGAGCGCTCTTGCTCCTTCGCTGGGTTTTGGCTCGTCAGTACAATCCCCAGGGGTTGGGGGGCTCTTCAATTGCGAACTGGATGTCGCGAACAATCTGCCGGCGCACGTCCTGAAGCGTTGAGGTGTAGATGTCGACTCGGTTCAGGCGGTCCGCCAACGGCCCCATGTCCATTTCCTGTTCCAGCCACACGGAGAAGTCATTGGAATTCAATTTCAGGCGCAGACGAGCGTCGATGAAGTGATAGTGAATGCTGTTCAGGCTGACTTTTTCGAGTCCATCGGCGAACTCCTGCAAGTTGCGTGCGACAATCGTGGTGGGAATTACGATCGTGTCGGAGGCGCAAAAATAGAAGGGTTCCATCGCTGCGCGCTCGCGGGCGCGCGGGTTCGCCTTCAAATAATTCTCGATAATGGCGATGATGCGTTCTCGCAATGCTGGAATCGACGTGAATTCCCGGATGTCCAACGAAGCCAAACGCTCAGCCAGAGCCGACTTCGTTGCAGGCCTCGAAGGCCCAGTGCGCGAAGTCGTTCGAAAAACCTTCCCTGATGAAGTGATGTTCCTGCAAGGTGCGGAATGTGTGCTGAAAAATCGAACCATCGGGGCAAGCGCGCAGTCCTTCCAGTAATTCGCCCAAGATTTCTGGCCTGCTCACGTTCTATACGAAGCAGATGGGCGGCAGTGTTGAAGTAGAACGGCGACTTCGCCCAACGTTGCAGTTTTCCGGACGGTTGTTGTGCAGTTGCCACCCGATGTTTCCTCCTCCCCGAATCCTAGCGCCACCCCGGAGCTGTTCTCTCGAATGCACGATGAAGCCGCCCTCCCGAGCGCAAAAAGTCGCCGCTTGGGGCCACGGACGCAGCCCAACCAGCAAAAGGACGCGTTGGTTGGTAATACTGTGTTGGATGCAGACAGAGAAGGGCCTGTTGGTCGAAGCCGGAACGATGATCAAAGTGAGATGCCTGTTGTCCCCGCCAGGGTTCCTCGCCGACGAGACTAGCTGTGCGGTTCGTGTGCTCCGTCGTCGCGCGGACGGTCGGGCGCGCTCGCGGAGGAAACAGCAAATAAGAAAGAGCAACTGCGGCAAGGATCATCCATCCCAGACTCTCTCGCGCCGCTGCCTGTTCGACATGAACGCTGCCAAGTGGAGGATAGAGTCGATGGGCAAAGACAACGGCCGCTGCCAGCGACCCCAGAACGCTGACGATGAGTCCAAAGCGAGCCGCCAACACTATGAGAACAAACACAAACCCGAGAGGCACAAACAGCCGGTAATCTGAATGGGAAAAAAGACCCGCGATAATGAAAGCTGCTGCCAGCGCCAGAAACAACCCGGTCAGAGCCCGTAACGTAATTACAACCTTACTCCGCAATTAAGACCACCTCGCTGTTGGTATAAATGAGTTAAGAGCACTTCGATGCAAGTTAGTGCCACCGATGTACCAACTGCACACTAACGCTGCCTAACGTAAGATGACATGAATTCAGGGTCACGCCGCAAAAATCGAGCTCTGGCCAGCGTACCTGGATCGAGAGCAGTACCCAAGAGGGACAGTAGACGAGAGCTATCATCGAGAGTGTGGACACCGCTCAGCGGTCGGGTTAAACGTATGTGACGGTTCAGCGGCAGCCATCGAAAATCAGCAGTCGCTTGGGGTTTCGCTGGATTTATATCCCGGCTGTTGTCAAAATTAGGAAGGATCGGAAAGGCCCGCGCTTCTCACCGCATCTCTACACATGGCAAACGGAACCGAAGGGCTGCTGCTACAGCTATTTACGATATTTGTATGGGCGAAGGTGTTCGGAGAGCTGTTTGAACGCCTCTACTTGCCTGCCGTTTTGGGTGAGATCCTGGCCGGTATCGTACTCGGTCCTTACGCCACGCAGTTTGTTATCCCCACGCCTACGGTCTACTCGGTTGCTGAAGTTGGCGCAATTTTCCTGCTGTTCACGGTGGGCCTGGAGACGAATCCCAAGGACCTCATCAGTGTCTCGCGTTTATCTCTGCGGGTAGCCGTTGGCGGAGTGGCTCTAACGTTCATCGCAGGCTTCTGGTTGATGCGGGCCGACGGACAGCCAGTCCACGAGGCGGCATTTGTGGCCGCCGCCATGGTGGCGACCAGTGCCGGGATCACCGCCCGCGTACTACGCGACCTGAATGTGCTGAAGCTTCGGGTATCGCGCATCGTGCTTGGCGCCGCAGTGTTTGACGACATGCTCGGCATGATCCTGCTGGGCATCGTGGTCAGCGTGGCGACGGGCGTGGGGATTCAGTGGCTGCATCTTAGCCTGGTGATCGCGGAGGCTGTCGGTTTTGCCGTCTTCATGATCTATTTCGGTCCACGTCTGGTGCGCCGCATACGGCCCGGACTGCAACGCATGCAAACTCACGATGCTCCGCTCGTGCTGGCGCTTGCCATCTGCCTCGGTCTTTCCGTGGTGGCCACCAAGATCGGCATGGCCGCCATCATCGGCGCCTTTTTTGCCGGCTTGGCATTTGCCGACTTCTCGCCGGAGTGGAACCTGGAACCGCGCGCGCAGGCGATCAACCAATTCCTCTCGCCATTTTTCTTCTTCACCATGGGATCTCGCCTGCAACTCTCGGTCTTCTCGCGAGAGGTAATCGTTCATGGGGTTGTTCATTTCCCTGCTGGCGATCATTACCAAGATGCTAGGCTGCGGCTTACCGCTTTTCCGCGAGGGCTGGATGACCATGCTGCGCGCGGGAGTTGGCATGACGCCGCGGGGAGAGGTGGCGCTCATTGTCGCGCTCGTCGGCTTGCAGATGAACATGATCTCGCAGCGGAGCTACGCCTTGGTGATTATGATGACGGTGATCACGACCATCCTCCCGCCGCCGGTGCTTCGCATACTGTTCCGCGAAAAACTCGCCACGCCCGAGCCCTCCGAGGAAGCCAGCAGCGAGGCCCAACAGTCGCTGGATGGCCGCATCGGATAACCGGCCCATCGACAGTTTGTCGCTACAGCATTGGCAGCGTCCGAGGTTTAGGTCCGCGGGGGAAGCTGTCGTTGATCCGTGCGATTTCGGCATCGGTCAGGTGAAGCTTCCCTGCCCCCGCGTTTTCGGCCGCATGCTCGGCGGTTGAGGCCTTGGGAATGGCGAACACAGACGCGTGCCGCAGCAGAAATCGAAGTGCAACCTGTCGTGGAGTTGCGCCGTGAGCGTTCGCGATTTCTTGCAGCACGCGGCCTCCGGCGCTGCCTGGCCCGGGAAAGTCCCCGTGACCGAATGGGCTGTAGGCGACCACCGCCACGCCGTGCCTTTCGCACCAGGGAAGGACGGCATGCTCGATGGCCCGTTCCTTCAAGTGGTAGAGCACCTGGTTGCAGATCAGGCGTCCTTCGCCGGCAATGCCATGCACCTCTTCCAGTTCGGACACGTCAAAGTTGCTCACCCCCCAAGACATAATCTTGCCCTGGCTTTGGAGCTGTTCGAAAGCGGCGATGGTTTCCTCCAGCGGATGGCTGCCCGCCCAGTGCAAGAGGTAGCAATCCAGACGGTCGGTCTTCAGATGCGCCAGCGAACGCTCGCAGGCCGCAATGGTTCCCCGGCGGCTGGCGTTGCTGGGAAGCACCTTCGAAACCAGAAAGACCTCGTTACGCCGGCCCGCAATAGCCTCGCCGACGATTTCCTCGGCGGCGCCCGAGCCGTACATCTCGGCCGTGTCGATGTGCGTGGCCCCGAGGTCGAGGCCGCGTTGCAAAGCGGCGATCACCTTTTTGCGATTGCCGTCTTCGATGTACCAGGTCCCCTGGCCGATGACCGCCACCTCGCGTTTGCTGGGACCGAATTGACGTTGCTCCATCCTTTATCTCCGCCCGGTGGCACTGGGACCCCACGTTCGCCCTCGGTTGGCTAACGTGGAGTAGTTTGCGCCGGCGCCGTGGACTTTACGCGGCGTTTTGCGGGCTTGGGATTCTCCTTGTCTTGACCGGGGCGGATCAGTAGCGGCATGCCGCAAACAGCTTCCAGCAGATGCCGCGCGGCCGCGATGTGCTCGGCGGAACGGGTGAGCTCGCGATAACCCTCGGCCCGTATCAGCACGAAGCCATCGCTTCGCTCGACGCGGACTCGCGCAATCGACTGATCGTGAGCTTCGTCGAGCCGGTCGGCGAGCCTCAGCACTCCGGCGAGTGCATCGACCACCGCCCGCGCGGCAGCCGGCAGGTTGCTATAGCTCGCCTGCGTTCCCGGCAAAGCCCCGCGATGGTAGCGCCCAACCAGCCCCGTAATGCATAGGTGCTGCGGCGTCCAGCCCGGAGGCGGCTCAAGTTTTTCCAGCATCCGGTACGCCCGCTTGTGATGCGCCCGCATTCCCATGCCAGCGCCAACGTCATGCGCCCGCGATGCAACCGTCAACAATTCCTTAGCGGTCACGCCTTCGTATTCCGTCACCTTCAGCACGCCCGCCTGGCGTAGGCCGTCGTAAAGCTGCAGGCTCAAGCGCAAAACGTGTTTCGCATGCCTCTGATCGTCATCGAGAAACGCCGCCCAGATTTCGAATCTCTTCAGCACTGCCCGTCGCAAATCGTCGCCCTTCGGCAGTCCATCTCTCCATTGCCGCCAAAGCGAAGCCGGGCCGAGCATTTTGTCCGCGGTAAGCCTGAACCCGCACTTCCCGCTCCGTCGATATGACCCGGTTCCAACGCGCCTGTTCTTCTTCGTCGCCAAAAGCATGAATTTCTCGCGCGGTGGACCAAAGCACGTCGAGATCGTGTACGTCACCCAGTTCGTCCTGGATGGTTTTCAGATCTCCGCCCCACTTCTCGTGATGACGCGGCAGGAAATTCTCGATGACATAGCGAAATCTTTTGACTCCGATGCGAAGCTGATGCAGCGCGACCTTGCTGCGGTTGCGCAAGGCGGTCGAGTGCAGATGCCGTGCCTCCTGCCATTTCTCCAGTGCCAGCACCTGGAACACATCTTCATGGCCTTCGATCCGGCGGGCGCGAGCCTCCAGCGTTTCAGCCCAACGAAGCCACTGCCGCGCATCGAAGCCCGCCAGCACTTGCGCCGCCTCGGCCTTGAGTTGCTGCTCACGCGCTAGGCAGTGGGCCATCAGTTTGCCGCCGGCGTCGTCGTCTTTGCCGCTCAGCTTCGTAATCCATTCCATCAGCACCTGGCAGTCGCGCAGCTCTCCCAGGGCGGAGAACACGGTTTTGCCGGCTTTGCGCATCTTGTTCCAGGCGGGGTCGGGATCGACAGCGCGAAAGCTCTCCGCCATTGAGCGGCAACGCCTGAGCGCCACCCGCAGATCGTGAACCGGATCGGCGGCGAAATCGGCGCGCGTCTTCTCCGCTTCGGCCACGACGCGCTCCATCCAGTAACCGATCCCGTGTTCGCGCGGGTCTTTCGCTTTGGCGGCTTCATCCATAGACGAGGATTGTAGGCCAGCATCCTCACCACCGCAATTGGAGGGACGACGGAGCGCAATGGCGAAGCCGCAGGCGGAGTAACTGAGGGGGTGTTTCTTGTTTAGATCTGCTTCGCTTTCAGCACGCGAAAAACAACAGATCCTTCGCGTCGCTCAGGATGACACCCTCGGAGAATAGTGTCAGTGCAGTCTTTTAGAGATTCGCTCGACCGCGCAATCGACCACGCGCTCCAGTTCGGCGCCGTACTTCGCCGCCCGGCACTCGCGCAAACGACGCTTGGCCCTGCTCGCCGAGAACCAGGTTGGATCGCGATCGATCTCCAGCGGAGCCACCAGTTGCAGCACCCGGCAAAGATAGGCCTCGATTGTGGTTTCGCGCGCACGGGCGCGCCGGAACGGATTGCGCTTGTGGTGCAGATATCGCGCGAACGACGATGACTCGATCCTGCCGCGTACACCGGCCTCTTCGAAGGCCTCGCGGGCGGCCGCGGCGGCTGCGCTGGCATCGCCATCGACTCCGCCTTTGGGAAAGGTCCACCGGCCGCTGGCTGTCCGCACCAGCAGAAACTCAACTTTGCCTTCGCGATCCACGCGGTAGCAGACGGCCGCAACCTTTGAGGGAGTTGCAGGGGACTTCCAATCATAAGAAATCAGGTTCGTAGCCAAGGGCCTAATCCTATGTGCTTTATTTCGGACTGCAGAGGAGCTTCCCAGGTTCGGGACTTGCTCGCTCCTCAATAACGCTAACTGTACAGTTCGTCTGTTAGAACGCCATGAAAAAGAGGTTAACGCAATGTTAAATCCCTTCGGAATCGAAAACCCCAATAACTATCATGGTTCCCCCGAGTCCCTACCTCGGCGTATTCTCCGTCTTTTCATCTCTCCTTTACCAAGTGTTAAACACTACATAGCATCCTATCGGCATGTCGGATGCGATTCTTGACACGCTAATTATTTCCGACCTGCACTTGGGATCTGAACTGAGCCGGGCTCGCGAAGCACTCGATCTGCTGCAATCGTTGCGCTATGCAAGGTTGATTTTGCTGGGAGATATTTTTTCCGATCTCAATTTCCGCCGTCTCACCGGCGAACATTGGAAGTTTCTTTCCTGCATTCGCAAGCTCTCCAATCCAAAGCGTAAGGTGGAAGTGGTTTGGGTCGAAGGAAACCACGATCAGGGTCTGGCCAACATCATGTCGCACCTGGTCGGAGTGACCGTCTACCAGCGTTATGTCTGGCAATATGCGGACAAGCGGCATCTTGCCATCCACGGACACCAGTTCGATCGCTTCGTCAGCCGCAATCTGCTTCTCAGCCGCTTCGGCGAGTTTCTATTCCACGAAATCCAGAAGCTCGATGGCCGCAGCAAAGCGTTTTCGCGCTTTCTCGACCGCATGAACACCCGCTGGCTGCGGCTCTCTTCCAAGGTTGCCGCTGGAGCTATCGCCTACGCGCGCCAAGGCCGCATCGACCGTATCTTCTGCGGACACACCCATGTCGCATTGCAGGCCGAGCAGCAAGGCGTCGCTTACTACAACTCAGGATGCTGGGTCGACGAGCAACCCACGTACATCACCGTCGACGAAGAAGGAGTTACCATCCATGCTTACCTGCCCGAACTGACCATCGTGATCCCCGCGAAAAACGAGGTCCACACCCTCCCTCGGTTGCTGATCTCTTTGAGCAGGCAGGATTACCCGCTTATGCCGCATACGAGAGTCTACGTTGCTGATGCCGGCTCGACCGACGGGACCGTGGACCTAGCCGCCCTGTTCGCCGATCAGTTGAGAATCTCGGTGATTGCCGGTGGACTTCCGGCGGTGGGACGCAACCGCGGAGCGCACCTCGCCGCCACGCCGTACGTGCTGTTCATCGACGCCGATATCGAACTCAATGACGATACCTTGCTGCGCCGCGCGATGGACACCATGAAGCGGAGGAAGCTGCACTGCCTGACGACCAATATTCGCTGCACCGGCGGGGCAGTTCCCGACCATTTGCTATTCGCCGGCAACAACCTGGCACAACGGCTCGCGTCGTGGGCGCAACCATTCGCCACCGGCATGTTCATGCTGTTTGACCGGGCGAGGTTTAATGAACTTGGCGGCTTCGACGAGCGTGCGCTCTACGCTGAAGACTACCTGCTGAGCAAGCAGGTGAGTCCGCGCCGCTTCGGCATCGTCAGCGGCCACGTACTGACCTCCAACCGGCGCTTTCGGAAGATGGGACGCCTGAAAATAGCGCGCATGTTCCTGAACACCGCGCTACACACGTTCGATCGCACATATTTCCTTCGCGATCAGAATTATTGGACCGAGGTTGACAGCGGCACACGACCGAATTAGCCGCTGCATGGGGCGGGCGGTTCAGAGAACCTGCTGAGCTGCTCGTAACTCAATCCCCTACGCTATTGAACAGCAACGACTTAGCCGGATGCCGCTAATTCGCTAGTCTCCCGATAGTCTCCCGAAGCGTCGAGTCGAGGGCCAGAGCCGCAACTCTGGTTTCCTCCGGGAGGGGTTTGATGTAATGGGCATCCGCGACGGCTTTGGTATGCCCAAAGTGATGCGAGGTGATTTGCGAATTGCCGTTCGTGTAACGGTTCATCTCGGTCTCGGCTCCGCGCCGCCCGCCATAATAGCCCTTCCACGTCAGTTTGCATTCTTTGAAGATCGGGCGGATGACATCACGCGATAAAGCGTCCAAGTCTGTCGGCACGCCCAGGCAATTCTCCAGCACGAATCCATGCTGTGACCGGCTTGTTTTCTGGTATTCGCTCAATATGGCGATCAGGGTGGAGCCGAGCGTGACATCACGCACGCTGTTCTTTCCCTTGCCGCCTTCGTTGATTTTGTCTCGCCATGCGGAGCGACGCACGCGAAGAACGCCAGTCTCGAAGTTCACATCTCCCCAGCGGAGCCCGCGAATCTCAGAGGGGCGCAGCCCGATAAAGGCCAAAGCCATTGCGGTGCGCGCCCGGGATTCGCTCTGCAACACGGAAAGGGCTGTTGCCATCTCCAACACTGTGTAATGCAGGGTTTCCACGGGTGCCGTTGGCGTGACCAGCACTTTTGCAAGGTGGATTGGATTCGAGTTGATGTAGCCAAGTGCGGCGGCGTGTTTGAAGATCCCCGACATGAGCGCGCGAACGTGATTGAGGCTATTTAGCCCCATGCGCTTCTCTGCCAGCTTGGTTAGGAACACCGTTGCATTCGAGGGCTGATAATCGCGCAGCAGCAGATTGCCAAAATGATCTTTCAGGTGTGTTTTCCAAATGTTCTCGTATCCCTTAGTAGTTGCGGGCCGCTTGTTCGCTCGAACCCATGGCATATACACCGAATCGACAAATTGAGTGATGCTGACTACGTGCTCCGGTTTTACGGTTTGGTTGTTGGCGTTGATAGTCGCCATGAATTTCTCGCAATCGGCTACAATCTCGTCCGGCGGATGCTTCCCCCGTGTGGTCTTCTCGCCCAGGTAGTGTGTCACGCGCTTCCGTTCAACACTGCCGTTGACGTTGCGACGCTCCCAATAGCTGGCGTACCACTTTCCGGAGCGAAGGATGATGGTTCCGGCTTGCTTACGTCGTTTCACGATTTCTCCTTTTTCTCAATTTCACTTTGGGATTGGCTCGATAGTCCCGCATGTAATTCGCCTGACCCTGCTTCAGTTGGTGCTTTTGGACTCTGCAAGCGTCGTTGCATACGCTTTTCTTGTTGGTGGTTGCGAAGAACCATTTGCCGCAGGCTGGGTTGTCGCATCTCCGGATGCGGCTCAACGATCCTTCTCTCAGCAACTCCAGCGTGATTTGGATGGCGGCGTGTGGGCCGACCGGGGCGAAGTCAACGTCCTTTGAAATAACGATTTCTACGGGGCGCTTTGGGTCTGGCCACCATCGCACGGAAAACCCGCCGGCCCCAGGAGTGTACTCGGACAATTCGAGCACAGGGATGAAAGGGTGTTTCGCCAATATTGAATTGATCTCTCTGCGAATGCGCGCTGTTTTTCTGTGGTACGTCGACAACTCCCAAGCGTCGGCAAGCGCCGGACGTTTTTGGTGGAGTTCGTCAAGCTCCTGGCACAAGTGAAGGATCTGGCCAAGCTGGCTGCTCTCAGATAATCCATTCAACGACTCGACCAGCCAGTGCCCGCGTTGTTCTGTAAACGAGTCCAACGATAAATCCTCCGTTTCGACTAAGTAACAACTTACGATATAAACGTAAGTATCGTTTGACCTGTAGGCAACACTACCAGATAATAAGGATGTAATGCAAGCGTGTTGGAGGAAAAATGTCGGCTATCGATTTTCGTAAAGTGCGGCGCCTGGCGGGCTGTACGCAGTTTCAGTTGGCGAATAGGACGGGAATTAGCCGTGTTCGTTTGTCCTTGGCCGAGACCGGACAACTTCGTTTGCGACCAGAGGAAAAGCGAGCCCTGCTTGATGTCCTGCTTCGGGAAGTCACACGAACCTTTACTGAACTGCAAAAGGTTCGCCAGACATTAGACAAGAGCGAAGGCCTTCCAATGATTGCCGGCGAACCTTCCGAGGCTGAAACCGCCGCCTCGTCCTAACGGATGCTTTATGGTGCACGAGACTGAAATCATCGACGCTACGGAGCTCGCACGGCGCTGGAAGGTCCCGGAGTCATGGGTCCGCAGCTACTCCCGCGAGCGGTGCTCAAAGGATCGGCGCATCCCGCATGTATCCTTCGGGCGATACATCCGGTACGAATGGGCCTCGCCGGCGCTGGAAGCTTGGCTGAGTAAGCATCGACAAGGCGGCGCACAGTGACCGCCACAGGTGCGCAACCCGCAGCGGCGCTATCGCCGGCCGACCTAGCCGCGTTCGCCCGCCTAGGCATCGGGCCGGACCTATTGGCAGAGGCCCACGTGCAGCGCGTGAGCGATCAACAGGCGCGCACAGAATACGGCATCACGGGGCCGGCAAGTAATGACATGAGCGGCATCGTGTTTCCGTATTTCAGTCTGGCCACGGGCGAGCGCGCAACTTGTCGTGTTCGTAGGGATAACCCCGAGATAGAAGCCGGCAAGGAAAAGAACAAGTACATTTCCGCCTATCAGGACCGCAAGCACTTGTATTTCCCGCCCGGCGCCGCAGAGAAGCTGCAAGATTCGGTCACACCTGTTGCATTAGTCGAAGCTGAGAAGTCATCTCTGGCGCTCACAGCTTGGGCAGAACGAACGGAAACAAATCTCTTGCCCGTCGCGATGGGCGGCTGCTGGGGCTATCGCGGGCGCATCGGCAAAGTGCAGAACTCGCACGGCGAAAGAGTGGACGAGTATGGTCCCATCCCAGACCTGGAGATTGTGAACGGGCGCCGTGTGTATGTGCTCTTGGACGCGAACGCGGCAACGAATCCCCGCGTGCAGCAGGCCCGCTCCGCACTAATCCGCGAATTGACGAAGCGAAACTGTGATGTACTAATCTGCAATCTTCCGATCACAGATGGCGTCAACGGCCCGGACGACTACATTGCCGCGTGCGGCGATAAGGCCATGACCGAGGTTTTTGCAAATGCTACAGCCGGCGCGAGTACGGCAGCCACACCTAACGTGGCGACACGGAACGGTCTCAAACTCGTTGGACTAGGGGACTTGCTTTCGCAGCCCGTGGTCCCTGTGGACTATTTGCTGGCGGGGCGTCTGGTAGCGGGGACCGTGTCAATTATCACAAGCAAGCCGAAATGCGGAAAGTCTACCTTTGCGCGAAACTTTGCCTTGGCCGTAGCCAGGGGAGAGAGTTTTTTTGGCTGGCCCGTCAAGCAAGGCGCGGTTTTCTATTTGGCCTTGGAGGAACGTTCGGAGGATGTGACTGCTGATTTTCGCGCAATGGGAGCAACCGGGGGCGAGGATATTCAAATCGCCGATGCCGGGACAGTCAAGGACGTGGTGACGCTCCTTCGGGACAAGAAACCCGTGTTGCTCGTAGTCGATCCTTTGTTCCGGTTGGTTCGCGTCCAAGACGGAAACGCATACGCGGAGACCTATTCGGCGCTGGGGCCGTTGATCGACGTGGCGCGGGAAACCGGGACACATATTCTCTGTCTCCACCATTCGAGCAAATTGGCAAAGGTTGAGGCTATCGACGCGCCCATCGGCAGCACGGCGCTAGGCGGGGCGGTCTCTACGCTAATTGTTATGAGGCGCACTGAGTCTTATCGCACGCTACAAACGGTCCAGCGTGTCGGCACTGACTTGCCAGAAACAGTCCTGAGGTTCGACCCGGCGACACGGCTGCTTTCCTTGGGTGGACTCCGGGAGCGTTTCGAGGTTGCAAACATTGGCGAGGCAATTCTGAGAGCCTTGGCTGACAAGTCCATGACGGAGCCGGAAATTGACGACGCTATTGAGGGCAAAACCACTGTCAAGCGGCGGGCACTGCGCGAGCTAACCGGCAATAAAAGAGTTGCCCGTTCGGGGAGCGGCAAACGAGGCGATCCGTTCCGCTATAAAAAAGCTTGTTCTCCTGTTCCCGCCCCTATGGAAGAAACCGGGAACAAGAAACCCAATGAGGGTGTTTCCGAAGAGCCGAACGGGGGTGAAAAAAAGGTTGTTCCCGCTATCCGTAATATTAACGGGAACAAGGGAACAAGCAATTCCTTCACCCTCAAAGAGTGCGTAAACACTGAAGAAAAGCTTGTTCCCGCAAAAACGGATTTAGTTCCAAATTCTGAGAAGCCGGGAACAAGCTTCAGCGGGCACGGCGCGGACGATTCTGGCGGATACACGGAGATCATCCTGTGACTACAGCCGAACTGCTCGATTCCGTCAAACGCGCCGGCGGGGTTTTGGAACTGAACGGCGACAAGCTCAAGTGTCAGTTGCCCAAGGATGCGGTTCACTTCGCGGACTTGCTGCGAGAACACAGGGAAGAATTGCTCGAAATTGTGAAAGCACGCGGCGGAAAAGTGGGGTGCTTCCCGCATTGTCCGCAGTGTGCCAGCTATGCGCTTTATCGAAAGGACAATATCGGCGATTACGAATGCATGACTTGTGGCTTGCAGGGCATCCCGGAAGAGATTGCAAGACGGGTGCAATGAAAACCGCGAATCTAAACCTAGAAAGGATGAGTCATGGCTGAAATCAACAAGGTAGACGGGCGCCCAGATCAAGGTGAATCGAAATCCAGCACTGGATATGACCTCTCAGTGTTCGATCTGCCACCGGGCAAGGGCGCTTCCAAACCGCGGGCTGAACAAAGTGTGAATGCTCTTGGCGCCGAAGGCTATGACCTTAGCAAGTTCGGCCTGGAAGGATTAACCAGCTTCGAGCTACCGGCGCGAAACCCCGATGTTCCGGGCAAAAGCGAAATGGTGAGGGCGAAAGACCTTGGCCACCATATCGCCGAACAGGTCAAGCGCGGCTTTCGAGTGTCATCGGGCGAGGCAATCAATGTCTTTCATTGGTATCTCGGTTGCGCGAAGGGCGCGGAACTCATGGACGCCGGGACCATCGGTCACCTGGAGAAATTGTCGCGCGGGTTCGCTGTGTCCAGCGATCCGGCTAAGTTTTTCAAGGAACAAATCAGACCGTTTTTGAACAGCCTAACGCCGAAAGGGAGAAAATAAGATGGACGTGCAAATTCAAGAAAACATCAATGACGTAATTCCGCTGTTTGAAGAAAGAACATCAGCGGCAACCATGGCGTTAGCCGAGTTGCAGCAAGCCTTGGTCCAAACCCTGTTTACCCGGCTGGAAGAAGCAACCGCATCGAGCCGGAAAGAAGCGGCGGCGAAAGCGGGCGAGGCCGCCACCCTGCGGGCTTCCCATGCGAAGTTGTGCGGACGCGTAGAAGCACAAAGCCGCGTTTTGGCTAGGGAAATAGACGTGGCGGTAGCTGGCGGTGACGATACGCAAGCTGCCGGGAAACGAGCGGAAATCAAGCAGCTTACGGACAACCTGGCCGACATCCTTGCCCGCGCCAACGCTGCCGAGCACCGCCTGCATGAGATTGTGCAGGAACAGCAGCAGTTGACGCGTGAGGTTTCCGAGAAAAGCTTTGAAGAGATTCGCCGTGCGCTAGTCTCGGTTCAACAAGGCATGGTGGCGTTGCTGGATGGCACTTGGGCCGGCATCGAAAGGTACGCTGAACAAAGTGGATTGCCGGGCCTGGTGAGCGAAACGCGGCGCGTTGATTTAACGGCGCGGGAGCGCGGCGAGGAAAAACCGTTGTTTTACAGGTTGCTGCATTGGTTTGGCGGCCGATCGTGAATAGTAGTCCTAGATGGGATGGACGGAGCGGTTAGGTGAGACGGTATGCTTTGCCCACTAGTGAAAGTCGAACTCCCTTGCACCGATAGTAAGCCCCTCTGCGGCTGGTGCTCATTCATGGGCAGCCAACAGGCAACAGTAGAGCAGGAACCGCCGCACCAGGCGCCGATTAGCGGAAGCAAACCGCAGAGGGTGTGCGTCGATTGCAGTAAGCCTTTTCAGCCTACGTCGAATAGACAGCAAAGATGTGAGAGTTGCCGAGTAGGACACGATAAGCTCAAAAACGCCGCATACCAACGGAATTTCCGCCAGCGACGGGCGTAAGGAGTTGGAAGCATGAAGCCGAAAAGATCCCCACTCACGGACGAAGAAAAACAAAAAGCGACAGTGTTGCACGCAAGCGGCAAAACGATCTATGCCGTGGCGCGGACCTTGGGCCGTTCGCCGCATACCCTGAAACGGTTCTTGCGCTCCCCGACGTCCAGGGAGAGATTGGCGTGCAGCGCGAAGTACTCGCCGGCATGTTCGACAACGTCACCGAGCGCACCCTCTCTTCCGTAACGGATGAAGACATCAGAAAATCTTCCCTGCAGCAAAAAATGGTTTCCGCGGGAATCGCGGTCGATAAAGCCGCCATGTTGCGAGGCGAATTACCGCCGACAATCAATGTCAACCTGCTCTTGGATGTCGCGGATATCATTCGCTCGCGGGAGCGGGGCGAGACAACTATATCCACAACACTGCCAGCCCTGCCAGCACCACCGCCTGAGCCTGAATCATGAGGCGCTTTTTATGAAAAAAAAATTAAGAGGGCCTTTTGCTATGAGCCTCGCGGAGCTACACCCTAGGCCGACAGGCCGCACCCATGCCAAAGGGGGATAGGGTGCCGGGGAAGCATTCTTTGGCTGCTTCCTTCCGCCGGAATACTTCGGGCCAGTCTAAACATTCCCAGAGTCGCGCACGATGCGGCGGTAGGAACGCGCTGTAGGCTCTAGGACGCGCCGGTAGCTTCCGGACAGGGTAGATGTATCCCGGCAAGCCCAGCAGCCTCGTGCTGTGGTGCATCATTGCAGTTCCTTGCGAAAGAATGGCGCGCCCTGGCCGGCAACGGCTCGAACTCAAGCGGATATATAAACCGCCAGACCTGATAGACAACAAACCACTTAGTTCCGGCCTGAACGGAGACCAACGGAGACCACACTTTAATTGACTGAAAACAAAAGCGAACCCCGAACCGCAATGATGGAACCCGACAGGTAGTGTAGGTACTTAGGATTGCCGCGGCCGTGACTTTTCCAGCGAAAACTGTCCGCACCTTTTTTATGTTTGCACTGCGCCTCCAGGATTCAACCTTGCCCCTCCGGATTCAAAGCCCTTACGCGGGGCTTTCTTTTTGGTGGGAGAGGCGTCCTGCAGAATCAGCGCTAGCCATCCCTGTCACGAATAAGCGCAGCCACATCCAAGAGCGCATTGACATTGATGCTAGGTTGTTCTTGGTTGGCAGAGCGGATCACATCGAGGACCTGAGTGCCGGACAGCTCACGGCACTCAAGCAAAGCCTTGGCAACCGCCTCTACCAAATGCCAGTGCTCCTCAATTAGGTAAATAGTCCAGTTGCGCAGCAGCCGGTAATGGGGCATTACGTCCAGCTTCTCTTCATCTGGGGCGTATATGCGCAGAATGTCAACGCATTTCCTGCGATCGTTCCGAAAGTGACCACGGCGAACGGAGCGGGGATTGTAACGCCGTTGCGCCACTTCCCCGGCTTGCACAAGCATAACCCGCTTCTCCAGCAGAAGCCGGGAAGGATGCCAGAGGCCGCCCCGAACAGCATCAGTGCAGGTGCTTGGCTTTTCCGGTTCGATCATGACATGCCCCGACGAATCGTTATCGGGGACAATGGTTGCGCGGTCAACGCTGAACCCGAGACACCATGACACAACAGCGTGACCGGCTTCGTGGTAAGCGGTAGCCGCATCGACACTACTGTTCTTCATTGCGCATACCTCGCCGCGAGTCAGCTCACTCCGCCCACAGCGTCGTGCAGGCCGTGCCAGCCTTGGTCTCCCGAGCAGTCTCCCGAAACTGCCGAATGACGTAACATTGTGTCATTTCAGATGCTCCGATGCCACTCTAAAGCGTTGATACTGCGTAGGGGGATGTTATACAGGTGGCTCAGAGAACCTGCTGAGCTGCTCGTAACTCAATCCGTTCCGCGCAATGATCTCGCGATATAAGCCGGCACTCGCTCTAGGTCTTCTGGCCTGGGTCACTGGGTCCATCTCATAGAGTCCGAAGCGCAGGGTCCAGCCTTCGCTCCATTCGAAATTGTCCACCAAGCTCCAGTGAAAATATCCACGCACGTCCACTCCGCGCGTAATCAGATCCTCTATACGCCGCAAGCTTTGCACGATCACCCACGGGCGTATGCGGTCGGCACGGTCCGGCACGCCGTTTTCTGTGATGTAGAGCGGAACGCCGAGAACCGCATATTCGGTTGCGGCCGCCAGAATCGCGTCCGGATAGGCTTCACCATAGGGCAATTCGATTCCGTGATCGCCCTGCGGTGCGTCCCCGGGTACGAACAGGCCGCCGCTGCGCCGTGAGGCCTCGTTCCAGGGCGCTCGCACGTGCAGACGGTTGTAGACATTTAGCCCGATGAAATCGATCTTCTGCATCACCTCGGGAACCTCCGGCGCCAGCGCTCCGAAGGGAAACTGCAAATTGCCGCAGGTGAACAACTGCAACGTCGAGCGATTGAAAACAGTGTCATAGCTGTAAGCCATCAGGCGGTCTGAGGGGGAATTGCTCGCCGCCTGGAACTCGACCCAGTTAGTGGCGATGCCAACAGAGGCTTCCGGTTGCACCCTGTGGATGCACTCATAGGCCAGCGCGTGCGCCCGATGCATATTGGCCATCACCAGCGCATAGTCATACATGCGATAGCGCAATCCCGGCGGGAATTCTCCGAAGACATAACCGAAGCTGGCATAGACATTCGGCTCGTTGAAGGTCAACCAGTCCCGGCAGAACTCGCCCAGCTCGCCGACCACTCGTTCGGCAAAAAGCGCAAATTTCCTGGCGGCGCTCATGGCAGTGAACCCGCCAGCTTCTTCCAGCCATTGCGGATGGGTAAAGTGATGCAACGTCACGAAAGGTCGCATTCCGCGCTGCACCGCCGCGCACAATATCGCGCGGTAACGCGCCAGGGCGCTTCGGTTCCACTGGCCTTCAGCCGGTTCTACCCGTCCCCAATCGACTGAGATGCGGATGGTATTTAGGCCCAATACGTGGCACAGATCGAGGTCCGCCTCAGCACGCTCCCACCAGTTGCATGCGGCGGCGCAAGCGTGCCCGGAGCGGATTCCGCCTCGCCGTTCCCACGCAGCCCACTGATTGTCGAGGTTCCCACCTTCAAATTGGTGCGCCGAGGTCGACACACCCCAGAGAAAACCGGACGGGAATCTCAATGCATACACCGCATGGCAACCCTTTCCTGAAGGCGTAGTCAATCTCCGTACTACTCGGATTACTATCGGACTTTTATTACGGCATGGTTAAATCACGAACTATCGCGGAATTCACCGTAATTTCATGCCAATTCAACTCGCGGGGATCGCAAAGATGAGAATCGTGAGTAGCCAGACATTCCGGAACATCTGCCGGAGACGATAATTCCCTTAATTACAATCATTTAGACAAAATATCCCTGCCAAAATGAGAACGACCCGGTTAAGGGAATTGATTAAAGGAGTGTTAAAAGACGAGCAATCTCCACCCGCGCCAACACAACCACTTACCGGGTTGCGCGGCTCGCTGTATGATAAGTCTGCCCGATCGTAGAGGGTCGTTTCCAGACCAGTTTCGTGAAATGGGTTAAATCCCATGACACCCGATCCCGGGTACACCTGCTCTGAAACTGATCAGACTGGAGCCTTGCCTGTGGTCCTGACGCTGCGATCTGAATGGCTTCTCGTATGACGACCAACACTCAGGTTAAGCCTGTGACAAACGACGAAGGACCCGTGTCAACGCCCGATTCAACTCCCGCGGAACCGCGGGTTGGGCTGATCGATCTCGATGATCCGTCCTACTACGTCAATCGTGAATTGAGCCTGCTGGGTTTCCAGTGGCGTGTTTTAGAAGAAGCGCAGGATGCCACCAACCCCCTGTTGGAGCGCATCTTTTTCCTTTCCATCGTCGGCTCCAATCTGGACGAGTTCTTCATGGTGAGGGTCTCCGGGCTGATGCGCGAGGTCGATTCGGGGATCTCCGACGCAGGACCGGACGGCATGAGTACCATGGAGCAGTTAGAAGCGATTCGCAAAGGCGTTGCCTCGCTGCTTGTGGCGGCACAGCGCTGCTTTCGCAGGCAATTGCTGCCGGCTCTGGAGTCAAACGGCATTCACCTGCTGGAATATGCTCAGCTCACCCCGCGGCAGAAGGCCAAGGCGGACAGCTATTTCGATGACACGGTTCTGCCGGTGCTGACCCCTCTGGCCTTTGACCCGGGTCATCCCTTCCCTCACATTTCGAATTTGAGTTTGAACATTGCCGTACTGATCCGCGACAACCACGGCGAGGAGTGTTTTGCGCGCGTTAAAGTGCCGGACACGCTGCCGCAACTGATCCCCATCGAGCGTGCGGCGCGGCGCAAGAACGGGAAGCTGAGTAACGAGCAATCTTTCTTATGGCTGGAAGACCTGATCGCCGCGAACCTCGGCAAGCTGTTTCCAGGCATGCAAATGGTCGAAGCCAGTCCGTTCCACATCACCCGCAACGCCGATCTGGAGACCAAAGATGAGTTGGACGCCGGCGATTTGCTGGAGGTGATGGAGGAAGGCGTCCGCCAGCGCCGCTTTGGAGCAGTGGTCCGGTTACAGGTGAACACCGGCATGTCTCCCAGCATGCTCAAGATACTGGTTACTAACCTGGAGATCGAGCCGGAGTGCATCTATAAGCAGAACGGTCCGCTGTCATTCGGACGTCTGAAACACTTGGTGGCGCTGAACCGGCCTGACCTCAAGTGGCATCCCTTTGTTCCCAATGTGCCGGCGGATTTGGAGCCTGAAAACGAGGATGACGATATTTTTTCCGTCATCCGCCAACGCGACATCCTGCTGCACCAGCCCTTCGATTCCTTTCAGCCGATCGTGGATCTGTTACAGCTTGCGGCCGGCGATCCCGGAGTGCTGGCGATCAAGATGACCTTGTACCGCGTGGGCAGGAACTCTCCCGCCGTGCAGGCGCTGCTTGAGGCGATGGAAGATCCCAAGCAGGTGGCTGCCGTCGTCGAACTCAAGGCGCGCTTCGACGAGGAGAGCAATATCGGGTGGGCCCGGGCTTTGGAGCAACAGGGCGCGCATGTCATCTATGGGCTCGTCGGCCTGAAGGTCCATTGCAAGGCCATGCTCATTGTCCGCCGCGAGGGCACCAGCATACAGCGATACGTTCACCTCGCGACCGGCAACTACAATGCCGTCACCGCGCACCTTTACACGGACCTCGGATTGCTCACCACCGACGAGGATCTGGCCGCCGATGTAACGGACCTTTTCAATTACCTGACCGGCTACTCCGCCAAGACGGACTACCGCAAGCTGTTGGTTGCGCCGACCAATCTGCGGAGGAAATTCGCGCAGTTGATCGAACGCGAAATCGAACACCAGCGCAACCACGGCAACGGCCGGATGATCCTCAAGATGAACGCGCTGGTCGATAGGAAGATGATCCGCCTGTTGTACAAGGCCTCACAGGCGGGAGTGAAAATCGATCTGCTGGTGCGCGGCATCTGCTGCCTGCGTCCGGGAATCCCCGGGCTCAGCGATAATATCCGCGTCGTCAGCATCGTTGGACGCTTCCTGGAACACAGCCGCATCTACTATTTCCGCAACAATGGGGACGAGTGCATCTATCTTGGCAGCTCGGATCTGATGCCGCGAAATCTCAACCGCCGGGTTGAATTGTTGTTCCCCATCGAAGACCGGAAGATGATTCGCCACCTCCACGACAACGTGCTCGGCACGTACCTGGCCGACAACGTCAAGTCGCGCGAAATGAAAGCGGATGGCACCTACGTCCGGCGGCAGCCCGCTCCGGGTGAAGAACCCATCAGCGCCCAAAATGTGTTGCTAAAGAAGAAGCCTTTCAGCTCGAAGGGCTAGAGCGATTCCCCAATAGGTGTATTCCAATACATCATGCTGTCATGGCGAGCGAAGTCGAGCCACCTTGTGTTTCTATTGCTGAAAAACAAAGGGTGGCTCCACTCCGCGCCTGAACAGCTTCTCGCTAATCGAATGTAATGTCGGGTACGCAGCGTCGCTGCTTCGGCCACAGGCGCTCGGCGCTACGGTCGCCATGACATCCTCTTGGATGCGGGATACACGAACATTGGAACTGACCTAGCCCCCATGCTTCAAGTGGGCGATTCTCAGGATAATGTCACAAAGAACTATCCCCGGTTAACGCCGAACAGCCGAGAAAGCGTTTCGCTGCAGGCAACACGGCCTGCCCGGCTGCGCGATTGTCTCAAAAGAGTATATTGGCGGCGCGGAACCTGGGGCACCGGCCATGACAGTCCGATATTTCCGGATACACCTACTGCGAAACCGCTCTGATGGAATCTCATGGCGCTGCAGTTCAAAAACTACCCACTTTAGCCAACATTCGGGCTAGAATGGGAACACTCGAACCTCGTTACGATTACAACCTAGTGAAGGTACATATACGAATGACGCAGCAATTGTGCCTTATGGGGCATGCCCGTGTGCCCTGCAATACGCGACGACGTGCCGTCCGTCACTGCGAAGCGCAGAATTCGACCTAAAGTATTAAGCTGATTCCCATGGAACCGTCTGGCGCTCTCACGCAATCCGCGCGCATTGAGTCGCTCGCAGGCAGTAAACTCGCGAACTGCTACCAGTGCGGCAAGTGTACGGCCGGCTGCCCGGTCGCTTCGCGTATGGAACTGGTGCCGAATCAAATGATCCGGCTCCTGCAACTCGGTCGAGACGATCTGGTATTGAATTCGTCTTCGATCTGGGCCTGCGTATCGTGTCTGACCTGCTCGGCGAGGTGTCCGAAGCAGGTTGATTGTGCCGCCGTGCTGGATGCGCTGCGTGAGTTCTCGCTGCGGGAAGGCGTGGTGAGTTCCGAAGCGCAAACCGTGGTGGCCTTCCAGCGGGCATTCCTCGACAACATCAGGCGCAACGGACGTTTGAACGAGTTGGACCTGATCGCGCGCTTCAAGATCGATGTCCTGTTGCGCACGCGGCAGCTTGCGTTTCTTTTCAAGGATGCCGGGCTGGCTCCGCAACTGATGTCGCGCAAGAAGCTGCATCTTGCATCCGAACGCGCGCGCGATTGTGAGGTTGTCGGCCGCATTTATGCCCGTTGCACGCCATCCCCTGCCGGGGCTCCCGCGGAGGCGGTCGCCAAATGAATATCGGCTACTATCCCGGATGCGCGCTTCACGGCTCGTCCAATGACTACGATCAGTCGCTGAAAGCCTGCCTGGGCGCGCTCGACATCAGCCTCCAGGAAGTGAAGGATTGGATCTGCTGCGGGGCGACGGCGGCGCACTCGCTGAACCACAAGCTGGCGCTGGCGCTTCCCGCCAGGAATCTGGCGATGGCCGAACGCGACGGCTTCAAGGAAGTGTTTGCCCCCTGTCCGCTGTGTTCGATGCAACTCTTGAAGGTGCGCAAGGCGGTTGCCGACGATAGCGTGCGCCAGGAGTTATCGCAGATCGTCGAAGCCGAGATTCGCGGAGATGCAGAGGTCCTCAACCTGATTCAGTTGTTCGAGAACATCGGGAGAGATCGCCTCAAGACAGCCGTCAAGCAGCCGCTGGAATCGATGACGGCGGCGTGTTACTACGGCTGCCTGCTGCTTCGTCCGCCCGATGTCGTCAAGTTCGACGACTTCGAGCAGCCCAAGTCCATGGAGACGCTGTTAGCGGCGCTCGGCGCCAAGACGGTCGATTGGAGCTACAAGACCGAGTGTTGCGGCGCGGGCATGACCATGGCGAGCGAAGACACGGTGGTGGAACTCGCTTACAAGATTCTCACCAACGCGGTCGAGCACGGCGCGAACTGCGTCGTCGTCGCCTGTCCCATGTGCCACGTCAACCTTGACATGAAACAGGCGGCGGTGGAACGCAAGTACGGCAAGAAGCTCGACTTGGCAGTGTATTACCTGTCAGACGTGGTGGGGCTGGCTTTGGGCTTGTCCGGCGAGCAGTTGGGCATCGACCGGCATTTTGTTACACGGACCCCTAGGAGTGGAAAAACGGCAGTTGCCGCGGGACCCCGGAGCTTCCACCGCAGCGATTGCGAAAACGGCAACCGTCGCGGGCCCCGGACCTTCCACCCCAGCGGTTGCAAAAACGGCAACCACCGGGGACCCCGGATCGGAACACTAGATTATGTCCAGAATCGGTGTGTTTACGTGCTGGTGCGGCGAAAATATCGCTCGCACGGTAGACGTGGATGAAGTCGCCAAGCAGGTTGGCGAGCTGCCCGGTGTCGTCTGCTCCCTGAACTACAAGTACATGTGCTCGGACCCGGGGCAGAGCATCGTGCGCGAGAAGATCGCCTCCGAGCATTTGGATGGCGTCGTCGTCGCCTCCTGTTCGCCACACATGCACCTCAAGACCTTTCGCAAAGCCGCGCAAACCGCAGGGCTGAATCCTTACCTGGTGGAAATGGCGAACGTCCGCGAGCACTGCTCGTGGGTACACCATGATCGCGGGGCCGCCACCACTAAGGCGATCGACATCATTCGCATGTCCGTGCAGAAGGTGCGCAACGACCGCGCGCTGGCGCCCATCAGCGTGCCGGTGACGCGCCGTGCAATGGTCATCGGCGGTGGAGTCGCAGGCATTCAGGCGGCGCTCGACATTGCCGACGCCGGCTATGAAGTGGTGATGGTGGAGCGGGAGCCTTCCATCGGCGGCAAGATGGCCGGCCTTTCCGAGACGTTTCCCACCTTGGACTGCTCGCAGTGCATCCTGACTCCGCGCATGGTGGAGGTCGGACAGCATCCGCGCATCAAGCTTTACAGCTATTCCGAGGTAGAGGCCGTCGAGGGCTACATCGGCAACTTCAAGGTTAAAATCCGGCAGAAGCCCCGCTACGTGGACATCAGCAAGTGCACAGGCTGCGGCGACTGCTGGACGAGTTGCCCGATCAAGAAGAACCCCAGCGAATTCGATTACGGCATGGGCAATCGCCCGGCGATCTACATTCCATTTCCGCAGGCGGTGCCGGCTCGTCCCGTGATTGACAAAGTCAACTGCACGCGGCTGAAGCGCGGCAAGGGTTGCGAAATCTGCGCCAAAAAGTGCAAGGCTGGGGCCATCGATTTTAATGACCAGGAGAAGTTCGTCGAAGAAAGCGTGGGCGCCATCGTAGTTGCGACCGGCTACACGCTCTACAGTATTGCGAAAGAGCAGGACAAGAAATCGCTCAGCGGCTACGGTGAATACGGATACGGCAAGTATAAGGATGTGATCGACTCGCTCCAGTTCGAGCGCCTGGTGTCCGCCTCCGGCCCGACCAATGGCGTGCTGAAGAGGCCGTCGGACGGCGCGATTCCCAAGAACGTGGTGTTCATCGCCTGTGTCGGATCGCGCGATAACGCCAAAGGCGTCGCTTACTGTTCCAAGATTTGCTGCATGTACACCGCCAAGCACACCATGCTCTACAAGCACAAGGTGCATGACGGCAAGGCACACGTGTTCTACATGGATATCCGCTCCGGCGGCAAGGGCTATGACGAATTCGTGCGACGCGCCATTGAGCAGGACGGCGCGAACTATTATCGCGGCCGGGTTTCCAAAATTACTCAGGACAACGGGAAGTTGATCGTGCGCGGTGCGGACACGCTTTCCGGAATGGCGATTACGGTGGAAGCCGACCTGGTGGTGCTGGCCTCCGCCATGCGCCCGGCGCCCGGAATCGAGGAACTTGCCCAGAAGCTGAACGTGGGCTATGACGAGCACGGCTTCCTGATGGAGTCGCACCCCAAGCTGCGGCCCGTCGAGACCAATGCCGCCGGTGTCTATATTGCCGGCGCGGTGCACGCGCCCAAGGACATCCCCGAATCGGTGGCTCAGGCTTCGGCGGCGGCGAGCAAAGTGCAAATTACGCTGGCGGCCGATCACCTGTTCCGCGAGCCGGAGATCGCGGGCGTCAGCGAACAGACCTGCGCCGCCTGCTACACCTGCGTGCGGGCCTGCGCCTATCACGCCATCGACCGCGCCGAAGTGCGAACCGGGCGCGGCGTTTTCATCAAGAACACGGCGCGGGTGAATCCCGGTCTGTGCATGGGTTGCGGAACCTGTGTTTCCGTTTGTCCTTCCAAGAGCATTGAGCTGCAGGGCTTCACCGAGCAGCAGATCTACGCGATGGTCGAGAGCATGGCATGAATGATGCGACCCAATTTGAGCCCCGGAGTTCCGAAGGAACGACCTTCGAACCGAAGATCCTGGCTTACGTTTGCAACTGGTGCACTTACCTGGGTGCCGATCTGGCGGGAACGACACGGCTGGAGTATCCGCCGAACATTCGTATTGTCCGGCTGCCCTGCACCGGCCGTATCGATTTCAACCTGCTGATCAAGGCTTTCGAAGTCGGCGCCGATGCAGTTCTCGTCTCCGGATGCCATCCTGGAGATTGCCACTACACTTCCGGCAACTACCACGCCCGACGGCGATGGATTCTGTTCCGCGAACTGCTTGACCTGCTCGGCTTCGACCTTGAGCGCATCCACTTCACCTGGATCTCGGCGGCCGAGGGCAAGAAATTTCAGCAGGTGGTTACAGACATCACCGAGAAGACGCGGAAGCTTGGCCCTTACACGGAGCTTTACGCTGCGGCTCCGGTGAAAGAGCTGCCGCAGCCATCTCCCAAGCCATTCCAGCCGAAAACCTTTGCCACCGAGAGCGACCTGCGCGCCGAAGCTCGCAAGCTGCTGGCGGAAGGTACGGTGAAGGTCGTAATCGGCTACGGAGAGCGCGGGCCGGTGCTGGTGACGCGTCCCGAGGACGCAGACCGGCTTGTCTGGAACAACGGTTGCACGGCGAACCTGGCGATGTATCTCAAGCGCAAGGAAGTCAAGGCGCTCGGCAGGCCGGCCATCGTGGTCAAAGCCTGCGATGAGCGATCGCTGGTGGTGCTGGAAAAAGAATCGCAGTTCGAGCGCAAGAATTTACACGTCATCGGCATGGCTTGCGAGGGCATGGAGCAGCCGCGTTGCGCCAACTGCGCGGTGCGAACGCCTCGTTTCGCGGACACGACGATCGGCCAGCTTCCCGATCAAACGCCATCTCCGCGGCCAAACAAGCTGGACGCGCTGATGGAACTGTCACGCAGCGAACGCATGGCCTTCTGGGTGCAGGAGTTTGATCGCTGCGTCAAATGCTATGCCTGCCGCCAGGTGTGTTCCATGTGCTACTGCGAGCGCTGCATCGTGGACAAGAACCAGCCCATCAGCATCGACCCGGCACCGGGCACCAAGGGAAACTTCGCATGGCATATCGCGCGCGCTTTTCACCTGGCCGGACGTTGCATCGGATGCGGCGCGTGCACCCAAGCCTGCCCGGTGGGGATCGACCTCGGACTGCTGAACATGCAGTTGGCCAGAGCCGCCAAAAAGCACTTTGGTTATCAGGCAGGGGTTGACCCGTCGGCGGAATTGCTGATCGGTGCGTTCTCGCAACAGGACAAAGAGGAGTTCATCGGGTGAGCGAGCTAATCACGGAAACCAAGCTACGGCAGCTTGCGGGCGAATGGATCGACGGCGGCAAAAAGGTCGTCGGACCAGTTCGAATCAAGGATCGCGTGCTCTACCGGCCGCTGCAGTCGCCCGAGTCCCTGCTGATCGAGTCCACTCCCGGCGGTGTGCGTCCCGCCAACTCCATCAAGGAGTTCTTCTTTCCCAAGCAGGAGACGCTTTACCAATACCGCATCCGCGGCCGCAACATTGAATTGATCGAGCCCGCGCAGGAGTTTGCGGAGCAGTTGATTATCGGCGCACGCCCATGTGACGCTGCGGCGCTACCGATCTTGGACCATGTATTCAACTGGGACTTCGTGGACGATTTTTATAACCGCCGCCGAGCCGCGAGCACCATCGTAACCGTTGCCTGTAGCGCAATGGATGAAGCATGCTTCTGTACCTCCGTCGGCCTTGCTCCGGACGACACCCGCGGCAGCGATGCCATTTTGTTCTCGCTCGGCAGCGGCCGCTATGAGGTGCGATGCATCACCGATAAAGGCCGGGCGCTGTTCTCCGGCAAGGCGGAGATTTCGGCGGAAGTGGGCAAGGCCGCGCAGGCCCCCGAGCGCAAGTTTGATCCCGGCAAGATTCGAGCGTTCGTCGACGGCCACTTTGAAGATCCGCTTTGGGCCGAACACGGGCGAAGCTGCATGGCATGCGGAGTTTGTGCATTCTCGTGTCCCACGTGCCACTGCTTCGACATCGTGGACGCCGGTCCAGTTGCCGGCAACGCCCGCGTCCGGACCTGGGACACATGCCAGTTCCCGATCTTCACGCTTCACGCTTCCGGACACAATCCGAGAGCACTTCAACCCGCACGTCAGCGGCAGCGCATTCTGCACAAGTTTTCAATCTATCCAGAAAAGTTCGGCGAGATCCTCTGCACCGGCTGCGGTAATTGCGTACGCAACTGTCCGGTGGGACTGGGCGTGCTGAACATGCTGACTGAGATTCAACATGGCCAACATCTATAAACCCGAACTCATGGAAGTGACCGCCGTCCGGCAGCAAACCATCGACGTCAAGTCGGTTGCGCTGCGTTTTCTCGATCCCGAGCGGGCAAAGACGTTCTCGTTTCAAGTCGGCCAGTTCGGCATCTTCTCCGTCTTCGGATTCGGCGAATCGACATTTAACATCTGTTCGAGTTCGAACTGGAAAGACCGCATCGAGTTCTGCTTCCGCAAGGTCGGCCGGGTTACCGAGGCCATGTGGAAAGTTGAAGCCGGCGATGTTATCGGCTTCCGCGGACCCTACGGAAACGGTTATCCGTGGGATGTGTGGAAGGGACACGATCTGATCTTTCTGGGCGGCGGAATCGCCATGCCGCCGATCCGCTGCGCCGTCTGGTATGCCTTGGAAAACCGCGCCGACTTCGGCGAGATCACGGTTGTCTATGGCGCGCGCACGGTAGCGGATCTGGTTTATGTGGACGAGTTGGCGGAATGGGCGAAGCACGAGCGGGTGCGGGTGGTGACCTGCGTCGACCCGGGCGGCGAGACCCCGGACTGGAAAGGCGATATAGGATTCGTTCCGACGGTCTTCGAACGGGCGCAGGTATCGTCCAAAGACCCCGTGGTCCTGGTAATTGGACCGCCCATCATGATCAAGAACACAATGCCCGTGCTGCAAAAGATGGCGATCAGCCCGGCATCGGTTTACACCAGCCTGGAAAACCGCATGAAGTGCGGCGTGGGCAAATGCGGGCGCTGCAACGTAGGCTCACACTACGTCTGCAAGGAGGGCCCCGTGCTCACCATGGAACATCTCCAGCAACTGCCGATGGATTACTAGGTCAGCGCAGTTTGATGAACTCGGTTGCGCTGGCAAGTGAATGCAGCGCGGCCTTGTTGCGGACAATCAGAGTCGTTCCTTTGGCGCGCACGATGTGGCGCTTTTTGAACTCCATCAGCACACGGGTGACGGTCTCGCGCGATGCCGCGATCATCTGTCCCATCTCCTCGTGGGTAAGCAGGAGCCTGACATGAGGTTCCGGCTGCTCGGCTTCTCCGGAACGAACCATCCAGTCCAGAAGCAGCTTGGCTACCTTCTCGGCGGCCGATTGTGCCATGTTGAATGAACGCAGCTCACGGCACGCAGTACTGTACTTTTCGGCTAGCTGCTGGTCGACGCGGAAGCAAGCTTCGGCGTGGTTGGCCAGAAAGCGCAGGAAATCGTCGCGCTTGATGAAGTTGATCTGGCAGGACTCGATTGTTTCGGCGGACACCAGATAGGGATGGCCCGAAATGGTCGCACTCAGGCCGAGTACATCTCCCGATTCGGCGATCCGCATGATGACCGTCTTGCCTTCGGCCGAGGAAAAGGAAAGCTTAACCCGTCCGCGGCAAAGGATGAAGACGCCTCGCGGTTCATGGCTCTCAGCGAACAAAACTGCGCCTCGAGGAAAAACTGTCGTGTATCTCAGAGTCTCAAATGCCTGGAGCGCACGCTCCGGCATATCGCAGAACCTTTGATCGCCCTTGATTGTGCAGGTGGCACAGCTTTCAATGATCTCGAACCCGTATGGTGGCATGGTCGTACCTTACCTTGCTCACGGTGCGCGCCCGCCTGGTGACAACTCGCGATGGCACCGCTAACGCTGCTCGATGGATGAATGCAGCTCTCTATAAATAACGAATTCGTATTCTACTCAAGTGCAATGCTCACATCGCTATGTGACACTTTTGCTTGATAAGGGTGAGCACTCGGGCCGCTCCGGCGAAGACCCGCGCCAGTAACCAATCCACACGTCTCGCTGTGCCCGGCCAGCGCCAACTATCTTTTTTCTGCGCCTGCATCCGAGGAAACTTTTCTCCCCGGCCTTGGTTATCAGTAGAAGAACTAGAACGTCGAAGGTCAGTTCGGTGATGAAGGTTGCGGCAAAGCAGAAGTCCAGCATCGTGCGGCGGACGATTGATTGGAAATACGTGATTGCACTCGTCTCCGGTCCCATGATCGGAATTGCTTATTGCCATGCGGCGCAGCGAGACGAACGGGATGGCTACGCCAACACGGCCGCGCTGGAGTGGCGCCGGGCCGCCGAACTGATGGCACCGATCGCTCCCGCCGCCGACCGCTGCTGGTTGCAGTGGGAGCGAATCATGCACCTGCCCCGCAGATTGGCAGGACCAATCTGCGCGTGATGTCTGACTCTCGCCCCAATAAAGTGAGGCACCCTGCCACCCTTTGCGGCCTTGCCTGGTGCCTCACTGAACAGACAATTAGAAAACTCCACTGCTTACAAACGGTTAGTTTGCTTTTACCGTCGCCTTCTTCTCTGGCGTTTGTGGCGCTAGCGTGTCCGTCTTCTGACTCTTAATGGCAAATAGCGTGACAAACATTCCCAGCACACCCAGGCATCCAAGCATGTACAGTCCGCTCGAGAAATTAGTCGAGAACTGCTTGGCCCAGCCGAGCATGTAAGGACCGGCAAAGCCGCCAAGGTTGCCCACCGAATTGACAAGCGCAATGCCCGCGGCGGCAGCTGGGCCTTTCAGGTAAGCGGATGGCAGCGGCCAGAACGGCGGATTGCTGCCGTTAATGCCGATCGTAGCGATGCAGAGCACCGCAAGCGAAAGCGTGGTACGTCCGGCTAAACCGGCTCCCCACAGGCCCGCCGTGATGAGCACAAAAGCTATAATCAAATGCCACTTACGTTCCTTGTGGCGATCGGAACTCCAGCCGAAGGCCACCATGGCGATGCAACCGATGAGGTAGGGAATGACCATGATCCATCCGGTCTGCAGGTTGGTGTAGCCCTGCGCCTTGATGATTTGCGGCATGAACAGTCCGAGGCCGTAATTGGAGCCGGTGCGGGCGAAATACATAATGCATAGCGCCCAGACCATCGGACTCATCAGGGTCTTTTTCACGCTAGTCTCGGTCTTCTTTACAGAAACCTGTTCACGATCCGCTTCCAACTCATGCTCGAGCCAGTTTTTCTCGGCCTCGTCGAGCCACTTTGCGTCCTTGGGCTTATCCGGCAGCCAGAGGTACACAACGATGGGCAGCAGCAGCGCCGGCGCTCCCTCCATGATGAAGAGCCATTGCCAACCCTTAAGGCCGAGGGCTCCGTTCATCAAATGCATGATCCCGGTTGAAATCGGCCCCCCGATGCCAAACGAAAGCGGAATCGCCAACATGAAGTAGGAAATAATTCGCGCCCGGTAGCGGGCCGGAAACCAATAGGTCCAGTAAAGAATCACCCCAGGGAAGAACCCCGCCTCGGCAATGCCAAGGAGGAATCGCATGCACAAGAAGCTCCTGGGTCCTTGCACCCAGGCCATCGCAATCGCCACCAGACCCCAGGTGAAAAGAATGCGAGCGATCCATATGCGGGCACCGACCTTGGCCATGATCAGGTTGCTGGGAATCTCAAAAATGAAGTACCCCCAAAAGAAAATGCCCGCGCCCAATCCATACATGTACGGACTGAGTCCGATATCCTTATTCATCGTCAGGGCGGCAAAGCCGACATTCACCCGGTCAAGGTACGAGACGATGTACAGAAACACCATTAATGGTGTCAGCCTCCAGAAGATCTTGTTCATGACCTTCTGCTCGTTGATGACTTGTTCCATTGTGATCTCCTGAGCGGTCTGTTCTCGGCCCACATTTCCACCGGGAAGTCTGCTCTGCCTAAGTTGATATATTTACTTCCCAGCATTATCGGCTCTTGAACGCACAATAACAATTGAGAAAACCAAATCTTGCACGAGAGTGCCAGCCCGTCCGCCGCAACCCCGCCGCTGAGACGCGCAGACTCGCTGTGCCGGCACCGAACGGCTAGTTGGTCGAAACACGGAACAAGATTTGACAACCGCCGCCTCTGGCGTTAGCTTTCGAGTGACTCCTAAGTTGAAAGGTGTGTTTCCGGAGTGCGCGCTCTGTTTTGCGCGGAGATTTCCAACCGCGGATCTCGGCTCGGCGCCAGCCCGGAACTTCTCTGATATGACAAATAACAAAGACAAGACCGGCCTTCGCAAGGGGCTGACCAGTTATGGCGATTTAGATTTTTCCCTGTTTCTGCGCAAGGCGTTTATCAAGGGCGCAGGTTACACCGATGACGTTCTCGAGCGCCCGATCGTCGGAATCATCAACTCGGGAAGCGACTACAACCCCTGTCACGGCAACGCTCCGCAACTGATCGAAGCCGTAAAGCGCGGCGTCATGCTCGCCGGCGGACTGCCGATGGTATTCCCGACGATCTCCATCCATGAAAGCTTCGCCTATCCCACGAGCATGTTTCTGCGCAACCTGTTGGCGATCGACACGGAGGAGATGATTCGGGCGCAGCCGATGGATGCGGTGGTCATGATCGGCGGCTGCGACAAGAATGTTCCCGCGCAGTTGATGGGCGCGGCCTCGGCCGGCATTCCGGCGATCTCACTGGTGAGCGGCGCCATGCTGACCGGTGGGCACCGCGGGGTGCGGGTGGGCGCCTGCACAGACTGCCGCCGCTACTGGGGAATGTATCGCGGAGATCAGATCGATGCCGCCGAGGTGGAAGAGGTCAATAACGCTCTGGTCGCGAGCGTGGGTTTCTGCTCCGTGATGGGCACTGCCAGCACCGTCGCCTGCATGGCAGAGGGGCTTGGCATGATGATGCCGGGCGGAGCATGCCCGCCTGCCGTGACCGCCGACCGCATGCGAATCGCCGAGGAATCCGGCACCCAGGCCGTCAAGATGATCGCGCAGAAACTTACGCCCGAAAAGATCATGACAGGCAAGGCGTTCGAAAACGCCATGCGGGTCCTGCTGGCGATTGGCGGCTCGACCAACGGCATCGTCCACCTGACGGCTATCGCCGGTCGGCTTGGCATCGCCATCGACATGGACGGGTGGGATGCGATGAGCCGCGAAACGCCCGTGTTGGTCGACCTGAAGCCCTCGGGCCAGGGATACATGGAGGACTTTCACAAGGCTGGCGGCATGCTCGCCCTGATGCGCGAATTGAAGCCGTTACTGCATCTGGACGCGCTCACGGTTAGCGGGCGCACCTGGGCGGAAGAGCTGGAGAAAGCCCCGGCGCCATTTAAGCAGGACGTGATCCGGCCGCTGAGTAACCCGATTTACAAGGTGGGCGGAGTCGCCGTTCTGAAAGGCAACCTTGCGCCGGGCGGGGCACTCATTAAGCAGTCAGCTGCTTCGGCGAACCTGATGGAGCACGAGGGCCGCGCGGTGGTGTTTGAGAATAACCAGGACATGGCGAACCGGATCGACGATCCAAACCTCGACGTCAAAGCCGACGATATTCTGGTGCTGAAGTGCATCGGTCCGATTGGCGCGCCGGGAATGCCGGAAGCGGGTTATCTGCCGATTCCGAAGAAGCTGGCAAAGCAGGGAGTCAAGGACATGGTCCGCATCTCCGACGGCAGGATGAGCGGCACGGCGTTTGGAACCGTCGTGCTGCACGTGATGCCGGAGTCGGCCATCGGCGGACCGTTGGCACTGGTGCGCTCGGGCGACCGGATTAAGCTCAGCGTTTCGTCGCGTTCGATTTCACTGCTGGTCAGCGATGCCGAGCTGAAGCAGCGCGCTGCCGCCTGGGTGAAGCCTGAGATGAAAGACCACGAGAGAGGCTACCGCAAGCTGTTCTTCGACACGGTGACGCAGGCCGACCATGGGATGCGACTTCGATTTCCTGCGCTCGCCTGAAATCAAGGAAACGGTGCCTAAACTCCGGGTGACGCAAAAGGTCTCCGGCTGAGCAGCGGATAAGAGTTCACGTGTGTCATCCTGAGCGAAGCGAAGGATCTGCTTTTTCTTGCTGAAAAACAAAAGCAGATTCTTCGCTTCCTGCGGTCGCTCAGAATGACACTTCCAAAGTGCTTCGATGCTCGTGATGTCATGCTGAGCGGCAGCGAAGCATCCCAAGAGACTGTCTTACTCCGCGCCGCTGAGAAATTTCGATTAAATTTCTCCACTTTGTTTCCGCCCCATGCCGTTCCGGGATGCTTCGCTCCGTTACACTCCGCTCAGCATGACAGAGAAATTATTTTGGCTGGCCTTTGGGTTTCGGTTTATCGCCCGTTTGATCTTGATAGGCTTTACGAAGATCGTGACCGGTGCAAAAACCGAGCCCCGGGTCCCTTTGGATATTCGCCACATCCGCACTCACAAATCTTGCCCGGTTTTGCATCCTTCGCCGCTTCGGTCGCCCCGTCCAGCAGGCGCAGCCCTTCGAAGGCGTGCGGACCAATCAGCCCTGTATGCGCGTAGATAAAAAGTTTTGCCCGGCTATCGGTAATGTCAAGGTTGCGCATCGTCAACTGGCCAATGCGGTCGATTGGCGTGAACGCGCCCTCCATGTTCTTTTCCATCGTCAGGCGCTCGGGCGCATACGTCAGGTTGGGACTCTCGGTATTCAGAATCGTGTAATCGTTGCCGCGCCGCAGTTCCAGTGTCACCTCGCCGGTGATTGGCTTGGCCACCCAGCGCTGCATCGTCTCACGCAGCATCATCGACTGCGGATCGAACCACCGGCCCTCGTACATCAGGCGGCCCAACCGGCGTCCCATGTCGCGGTATTGTTCCAGGGTGCCTTCGTTGTGGATTCCCGTGATCAGCCGCTCGTAGGCGATGAACAGCAACGCCATACCCGGCGCTTCATAGACGCCGCGGCTCTTGGCCTCGATGATGCGGTTCTCGATCTGGTCTGACATCCCAAGGCCGTGGCGTCCGCCGATTGCGTTCGCCTCCATCACCAAGTCCACTTCGCTTGCGAATGTCTTCCCGTTCAGCGCCACGGGCAGTCCCTCGGCAAAGCTGATGCGGACTTCTTCGGGCTTGACTGCAACGTCGTCGCGCCAGTGTGCCACACCCATAATCGGCTCCACGATCTTCATCCCCTTGTTGAGGAACTCGAGATCTTTCGCCTCGTGCGTGGCGCCCCAGATATTGGAATCCGTTGAGTAGGCCTTCTCCTTGCTCATGCGGTAGTGCAAGCCCGCCTTTTCCAGCAGCTCAGACATTTCCTTGCGCCCGCCGAGTTCGTCGATGAACCTCTGATCGAGCCAGGGTTTGTAGACGCGCAGATTCGGATTGACCAGCAGGCCGTAGCGGTAAAAGCGCTCGATGTCATTGCCCTTGTAAGTGCTGCCATCGCCCCAGATGTTGACTTCATCTTCCTTCATCGCGCCCACCAGCATGGTGCCGGTCACGGCGCGTCCGATCGGCGTGGTGTTGAAGTAGGGCACCCCGGCGGTCGAAATGTGGAAGGCCCCGCACTGTAGCGCGGCCAGTCCCTCGCGCACCAGTTGCACACGGCAGTCGAGCAGGCGAGCCTTCTCCGCGCCTAATTCCAGGGCCCGGCGCGGGATGTCTTCATAGTTCGACTCGTCGGGCTGCCCCAGATTCGCCGTGTAGCAGTAAGGGATCGCGCCCTTCTCGCGCATCCAGTAGATTGCCGCGCTGGTGTCCAAGCCTCCCGAGAAGGCGATCCCAACCTTTTCTCCGACGGGGATAGATTGCAAGATAGTGCTCATGAACTGTCCTCTTCCGTGCGTATGCGGTGACCTCTCTAATTTAGCTGTCCTGCGGGAAAAAATATATGGTTGGGTGAAACTTCCGCTAGACGCGCCTTATGTGTGTCATCCTGAGGCGGAGCCGAAGGATCTGCTTTCTCTCGCGCCTCAAAGAAGAGTATAAATTCCCGCATGGAAGAACCGGTGTCAACTTATCTCGTTGAGGATCGCAATCGGGAGCACAAGGCTGTTCGCATACTGGTGGAAGATTTGCCGGGTGCCCCAAGTTCGCCCGCATTTGGCTAACCTGGGGTTGTTCCTTCCTTAACTGAGGTGCCGGAAGTCACCGTCCCATGGGGAGGATACAATGCTGAATATGAAACGACTTCTGGTGGTGTTTGGCCTCATGCTCCTACCGAGTGTAGCCTTAGCGGCGGATACGCAGCGTTTCGACGGCATGTGGCAAACGACGGTCTCGTGCGCAGCGGTGAAGGATGCGCTGGGCTATTCCTTTCGCTTCGTCAGCACTGTGAAAGATGGCGTCCTTCACGGTCTGCACGGCACAGCGGGCCAACCGACTTCGCTGCAAATCGATGGCAAAATCGGGGCGGACGGCGTTGCCCGGCTTTATGCGATTGGCCGCACCGGCTCAAAGGAATACGTGCCGGGACGCGACACCCCGAGAGGAACTGAGTACAGCTACAATATCGATGCGAAGTTCGAGGCATCGACGGGAACCGGTACCCGCGTCGAAGGCCGTCCCTGCACTCTTCAATTCGAGAAGCAATGATCCTGTTGGTGCCCCATGTTTGCCATCTGTCGGCAAATCTGGGGTAGTTCAGCCAGGTGCCCCAAGTTCGCCGCTATCTTCCTGAAACGCGACTCCTACTCCTCCGGCAGCACCGGAAGCGTTGCCGCATTGACCGCCGCCGGATCGTCGCGCAGCTTCAGATACAACAGCGTTCCATTCGGACGCGGCACGGCAAGCGTCAGGCCGGCGAATCCGACAGGCACCGGCACGGCATGCGTGAACGCTGCGTCGGAGGCAACCGAATCAATCAAGAACAGGTTCGTCCCAAGCAATGTGCATTGCTTGTCCGGACTATCCGGGCAGCGTATCTCGTTGAGTGTGGGAATCCGCACAAGCGTTGCCAGCGGTTGCCAATCGCCCGCCGCGCCGTTGGCGTCAACCGGGCGGAAGCGCAGCGGACCGAATGCCGATGGCCCGAAGCTCTTGAGCGGATCGAGCACGGCCAGGGCCGTCTTGGGGTCCTGCAAAGTCAAGTTGCCGTCGGCGAAACTCAACAGCACATGGAAAGAATCGTCTTCCGCAGCGACTTCGACCTTCTCGCTGCGAGGAAAGGTCGTGGGAGTTTGCGCTTTGAGGAAAAACGACAGTCGCCCGTTCTGCGGAAGATCGTCCTGGTTTGCCAGCCGAATGGCCGATCGGTTTGCGCCCTGCGGCATCTGCATGCTTTTGCTGATGAGCGAAACCTTGGGCCGCGCCGCTTCAACCGTGGTTTGCAATTCCAGAACCCTGCCATCCTTGAGCGCGACGTGCGCCAGCAATTTCTGGTCCGGCTGCAAGGTCGACCGCCGGAGCCGCACTCGGCGCCGATAATTTGAGTTCGTCTTTCTGTTGCGCGCGCTTCAGCCCCGCCGGAACGAAATGAGTTCCGTTGACATCCAGGCCGGCCACCTCGTCCAGCCGCGTTCCTTTCAGCACGCCCTGCTGGTCGCCCGCGTGAATCACGAGATTGTCGAGATGCCCAGCTTCGGAATAAGCCTGGAGCGGGAGTTCATCCGGCTGCGTCAGCCCGTGTTTCTTTAGCAGCATCGTCAGCCGTCCCGGAGCGGCGGCTTTCAACGGCACCTTTACCTCGAGCTCATTCGGTTTGCTCAGCTTCCAGACGGCCTTGGTGATTTTGCCGTGCTCATCCTTGATGGAGACCTGCTCGATGCAAGCAGCATCGTCGGCTTGGGGATGCAGCACGTCCTCGCGGCCCACCACCAGAGCGTTCGCATCGGCCGGCGGCATCGTCCACTTCGCCGCGTGCGCGCTGCGCAGATGGAGCGTGGGTCCGTCGAAGGCGTCAAATCCCCAGTAACCGCGCACCGTTCCCGTCAATTCCACGTCGAGGCTGCCGGCGTTGAGCGTGTGCGTATCGATCACGACTCCGCCGCGCGCGGCATCCGCATGGATAGGAAGGTCCGTGCTCTGGCCGGATTTTCCCTTCACGCGCAGAACCAGATCGTGTGCGTACCCGGTGGAGAATACCAGCGGAGCGCCAACCACCGGCAACACGAGCGCGGGCTGTTCGAGGCAAGACACCTGCTTCGAATCCACCGGACGCAGCGGCGGAAACTGCGCCGCTTCCACCGCGGGTAGGCCGACTACGAGAACCGATTTGGGCTTGCGAAAAGACGGCGGATTGTTCAGCTTCAGCTCCATGACATCGGCTTTCCAAAGCTCCAAAGCCGGGATGTACTGGAATTCCGCCGTATGCAGGTTTTCCAGGATTCGTGCCACATCCATGAACGCTCCGACGTAGGGGCTATAAGCTCCCCCTCCCGCCTGTTTCGTTGTGCTGAGCACGCCAATCAGATCGGAGTTAGGCCCGGAGGTGAGAGCGGCCACCATCGATTGACTGTGTCCGTCGTCCAATACGAGTTGCCCGGTGTTTTGCATCAGGCAGGGGGCCTGCTGCGCGGTCGGCTTATCAAAGCATTGCTGATCGAGCTTGATGCTCAAGCTGCGGGCGAGCAGCACGGAGCGGTCATGCAGCGCCTCGGGTGCGGTGTTGGATGTCTGCTTGATGACGTCAAGGTATCGGTTAAGGCGCGAGCGGTCGAGACTCGCCTGGTCGAGGTCCTGCGAGGCCCTCACGAAGGCACCGGGCTTGCCTCGCACGCTGGAACGCAGGGTATTGAAGTCGCCTCCGGTCTGCGGCGCCAGCAACAACAGCGCCTGCTGCGCATCCTGGGGAACAGTGACGAAGATTCCACCCTGCCGCACCGGCGTGGTCCAGGTTTCGGCCCGGGTAAACCAGTTTTCCGGCGGCGGATTGGTCGAGCCCCTCAGAAACGCAACCACCAACAGGTAATGCACGGATTGACTGGAAGGAAGCAGCGGGTGAATCCACAGCCGGTCGCCGGGCTGAAGGTTTGGCACCTGCGAAATCGGCAGCGTTTTCTCCGCCCGCATCACCTTCAACTCCAGACGCGGTCCTGACAAATCGAAGGCGGCGTTATCGGCGCGTGCGAAACTTCCGCTCAAAAGGAAGCTGGCAAGAATGGCAAGAATAAAACGCGAGTAGCCGGATTTGGAGAGCATGCTTCTATTTTACGAGCTTCTTGGGGTTTTGGCGGCCCGCGCATTCATCATGTCGTAAGTCTTTTCTTAAGCGGGCCAGTGAAGCTCTCTTCGCTGGCCAGCAGATATACGCAGCAATGACCTCCGCGGCCATACTCTGACTGCGCGATGCGTCAGTCGTCAGGCAGCGTGCTCCCACGATTTCCACCGTGGCGTCATAGTCGGGCACCCCGCTGGGATCATCAAGTGGCTGGTTGACAGCGTTGCGAAAAATGCACCGGACCCTGCGCCATGCATGGGCCCGGTGCTCGGACTACATCATCATTCCGCGTTGCTCTAGAAGTTCGCTGCATTGCGCTGAGTCAGGCGCATTGCGACAGTTGTCGCGACCGCGTTCACCATCCGCGGCTTCACCAGGTTGTTGTAATCGCTGTATGCCATTCTCAGCAGCTCGCGATGCGATCCTGCATTGAAGGCAATCTCGTTATCCTCGCTCAGCGTCTGATCAACGTAAACAGGCACGTCATAGAGATGCCCAAACGGCGGCATGGCGCCCACTTCACAATCGGGAAAGATGTGGGCAAACTGGTGCTCGTGGGCCAGCGAAACTTCCTTCGCGCCCAGAGCCGTTTTCAATGAGCGAAGATCCACATGTTTGGAACCGGGCACCACCACCATTGCCAGCGCCCCATCGACAAGCACCATCACCGATTTTGCGATCTCCTTGCCCGGTGTGTGCGTCATGGCGGCGATAGCAGCGGCAGTATAGGCGGTGGAGTGGCTCACGATAACGTAGCGAATTTTTTTCTCGTCCAATATCTCCTTCAGTCGGTTTATTGGCATAAACCCTCCTCTGAATGCTGACACTGAATACTCGCGGTCGGCCGCAAATGGATGCGGTGGCTCCGCCGGAGCGCGCGAACCAGAAACGGTCTGAGTTTGCGAAACAGAAGGGAACGATCTCTGAATGCTGTTGCCGCCAGAGTTTCCGGAGTTATTCGAGGATCACGGGTAGCTGACGTGAAGACAAGAGCTTCCGCCATAGGATCGCACAGCGATAGCGACTTTGGCCGTGCGCGCATGCTTCACCACATCCGGCCGGGCGCGTTTGCGGATCGTCCCGAGGGAACGAATCCCGTCAAAGTATGTCATTAAGACTCGGAGAAGGGAAGCGAATCAATCCCTTAATTTACCAATTCACTCTGCTCGCTCGGCATCGAGGCGGGGAACGCGATGAGCTTCTTCTCACCCTTGTAGTGCTGCTGCTTCTTCGCATACATGCGCTGATCCGCCACTGCCAGCAATTGCTCCGCGTCATTCCCGTCTATAGGCAGAAAGGCGGAACCCACGCTGACCGAAAGCATCGGCTCTCCGCAGATGCGCATCCCGGCTTCCATGGCGGATTCATTCATGCGTTCGGCCCTGGCGGCTGCCGCATCGGCCTTCAATCCGGGCGCGATGATCACAAACTCGTCGCCGCCCATGCGGCCGACATAGTCATAAGTACGCGATGCGGATCGCAGCAGTTGGGCGAATAAATGCAGCACCTTGTTGCCTTCCAGATGGCCGAACCGGTCGTTGATCAGCTTAAAGCCATCCAGATCACAAACCATGATTGCCAACGAGTTGCCTTCACGTTTGCAGCGCGAGATTTCCTCGTCAAGATGCACAAACAGGGATCGCGCATTGGGCAGCCCGGTCAGGTAATCGGTAGTCGCCGAGTTTTCCGCCTGCTTGAAGCGCAGCGCGTTTTCCACCGTAAGAGCAACTTTTGCGCTGATAGCCAGCAATATCCTCAGATTGTCCCGGTTAAAAGCCTCCGCACCCGCACGATATAGCGTAAGCACGCCAATGGTCGCGTTGGGACTGTTGAGGGGCACCGATACGGCGGATGTCAGCTCTGGAACTCGGCTTCGATCGGTAATCGACCCAAATTCCAAAGCCGGGTTGCCGTTGAGAATCGGAGTCCGCTTTTCGGCCACCCACCCCGAGAGACCCTCGCCGACCCGGAGGGTAAGAGAGGAGAGCACCCGGAAGTGGTCTCCCGCAATGTGCTGGGGCAGCAGCTCATTCTCGGATTTCACATATACAGCAATCGAATCGTAGGGCACCAGGCGGCGCAGACGCACCGAGAGCAGCGACAAAGTCTCGTCGAGGCTCAGCGAGTTCCCGAGATCGTGGCTGATCTCGTACAACATCTGGGCCTCTTGCCGGGCGGCGGCAATCGAAGTCAGGAAGTTTCCGTCGATTTGCATCGCGTCTTCATAACCGCTACCTCCCGAGGCAGCTTCTCGTCGATGTCTGCTCATGGCCGTGAGATCCCGCAGGCGTTGGCAATTCTCCTTGAGCACTGCCACCACTTTGGGATCAAATTGCGTGCCCGCCAGCGTCATCACTTGCTCCAGCGCTTCTGTCATGGGCAATGCACGGCGGTACTGACGCTCGGAGCACAGTGCATCCAGGCAATCCACCACGGCGAAGATCCGTGCGCCGATCGGAATCTCCTCGCCCTTCTTCCCGAACGGGTAACCCGCACCATCCCACCGCTCGTGATGCGCTTCCACAATCGGAACCACCGGGTAGGGAAAGTTCACGTGGCTGAGAATCTCCGCTCCGATCAGCGGATGAATCTTCATTTTGTCGAACTCTTCCGGAGTCAGACGACCAGGTTTGTTGATGATCTGCTCGGGAACCGCCAGCTTTCCGATGTCGTGCAGCAGTGCAGCCGCTCCTAGCGCCTCCATTTCCTCGTCGCTGAGAGACATTGCCTTGCCTATCTCCATCGAGTAGGCAAACAGGCGTTCAAGATGTCCCTGGGTACTCTGCTCCTTGGCTTCGATGGCCAGAGCCAGGGCTTTGATGGTACGCAAGTGCAAGCACGACATCTCCTCGGATTGCTTGCAGCGGGCTTCCAGTTGATCGATCGACCGGCGATAGTAAAGCGAAGCGGAATAGACGAACGCCAGAATGGCGACGCCAAGGTGACAGGCGGAATGAATCCATTGACCCCAAGTGGCAGAGATAACGGCAGCCCAGAGGCCTAGTATTCCGACGCAAACTGATAAACTCACTAGTAGCTTAGTCCGCATTAATGATCAGATCCCGCCTCTCTAAATTGTTGCATTACTTCGAATACTTAGGTGTTGCTCACTTGGGCACTGATACAAATCGGTCCAGCTCCAATTATGAATTTGGCCCAACCCACACCAATGCACGAAGCTCTCCAAAACCGCAGGTCGGCAATTCCTTGAGTTTCAGGCACCGGTCAGCGATGGAAAGGCAGGAATTGAGACAAATTGGCGCATTGTCCAGCCAGTTGCGTCAGCGTGTCCCATTTCGCGCGTTACTTATAAGTTACTTTCGTTACCGGGATGTAACATCTCAGAGGATTGGATTGGCGGTCCCTTTGGGAGATACTGATTGAGTCGCACGCGGCAGAAGTATGTCGCCTGGGACTTCGTGGTCTGAAGGCAAGGGCCAGCAAGGGTTTGGCATGGCAAACGACAGCAGCGAAACTCAGTTTATCGTCGCAAGCCCGTGCATGCAGAAGGTGCTGCAGCTTCTGCCGCGCGTTGCCGCCAGCACTGCCTCAGTCCTCATCACCGGAGAAACCGGAACCGGCAAGGAATTAATTGCCCGCGCGGTGCACTCGCATTCCACACGCCGCAACCGGCAATGGGTCGCTATCAATTGCGCGGCCATCCCGGAACACCTGCTCGAAAGCGAGCTTTTCGGATATGAGAAGGGTGCCTTCAGCGGGGCCGAGAGCAGCAAGAAAGGATTGTTTGAGCTCGCCGACGGGGGCACGATCCTGCTGGATGAGGTAGGTGAGTTCGACCCCAAACTGCAAGTCAAACTGCTGCGCGTTCTTGACGGCGCCCCTTACTATCGGCTGGGCGGCAATCGCAGGATCAATGTCGATGTCAAGGTCATCGCCGCCACGAATCAGCCGCTGGAGCAGCTCGTCCAAACGGGCGCATTCCGCCGCGATCTCTACCATCGATTGAGCCAGTTTCACCTGAAGATTCCACCTTTGCGAGAGCGGCCGGAGGATATTATCGCCCTCGCCGATCATTTCCTGACCAGGCTTGCCCCCGAAAAGCGCTTCTCGCAACAAGCCAAGGATCGCCTGCTGTCTTACCACTGGCCGGGAAATATTCGCGAATTGGAGAGTGTGGTGCTTCAGGCGGCAACTTTCCGTGAGGAGCAAGAAATTAGCGCCGACTCCCTGCCACTGGAAAGGGAGCTTACGGCTGAACCGGTTGGTTGGGGAGCCTCCCGATTGCGCGTACAGGCGGCGGCAGCCGGGGCGGCGCCGGGGACAGCCCCCGGAGTTGACGTTACCTCCTTGGCCTCCACGGAAAACCCTGTACCGCAAGTCGTCAGGCATGATCTCAGCACTCTGGAACGGCAAGCCATTGTCGATGCGCTCACCAAATCCGGTGGTCACCAAGGGATCACCGCCGTGGAACTGGGCATTTCCCGCCGCACCCTAAGCCGTAAGCTGAAGCTCTACAGCATCGATCCGGTTCGCTCGCACGGCAAGTCGCAACGCGATGTCGCCGAACTCGGAGCCGAGCAGCAGTTGCGCTTCCGCTACAGCATTGAGCTTCCCGTGGCGATTGTGGCCAGCGGCGAACGCTTTCTGGTCAGGAGCAGGAATGTGAGCTGCGGCGGAGTGTGTTTGCAGGGTGCGTACCAGCTTCCCAAGATCAGCGGAAACCTGTCGATCAGCTTCCGGCTGCCCGAGTGCAACACTCCAATCGAAGCAACCGGCAGAATCGTCTGGACGGACCGTGAGGGCACGGTTGGCATCCGCTTCACCAACGCCTCGCAACAGTCACAGATATGCCTCAATCAGTGGCTCAAAGAGAAACAGGAAGTCGAAGGCTGGCTGTAGCGGCCGCCTTGTATGCGGGAAGCTTGTCACCAATCATTCTCCCGTCGGCAGCTCGATTGGGGCAAGAGCTCCCTTAAACAATTGCAACCTTCGCCTGGTTTTCGACTCCAAGATAACAGCGGAATTCTTGATTTCCGCCTGGGAGTCGATTTATGTCCACGTCATTGTCTGTGCTTGCGGTTTCATTCCTGATGCTACCTCTGGCCGGCGTGATCGCCTGCAATACGGTGAACGCGTCCAGCAGAGCCCTACCCGCCGCCGAGATGGACGCTCCACTGGCTTCCACTCACGGCCAGCAGAGCGCCGTGCTGGCCGGAGGCTGTTTCTGGGGCATCCAGGCCGTCTTCCAGCATGTCAAAGGCGTAACCAGCGCTGTCTCGGGTTACTCGGGCGGTTCGGCGCAGACGGCCAATTACGATAAGGTTTGCGGCGGCGATACCGGCCACGCGGAATCCGTAAAGATTACTTACGATCCGGCGCAGATCAGCTATGGGCAGATCCTCAGAATCTTCTTTTCCGTGGCGCACGACCCCACGGAGTTGAACCGGCAAGGCCCCGACAGCGGCACCCAATACCGCTCCGCGATCTTCTACGACGGCGAGGAACAGAAGCGCATTGCTGAAGCCTACATCGCCCAACTCGACGGGGCAAAGGCGTTCCCGCGCCGCATCGTCACCAAAGTCACGCCTCTGGAGGCCTTCTATCCGGCCGAGGACTATCACCAGAATTATGCCGAGACTCATCCGAGCCAGCCCTACATCGTGTTTAACGATGCACCCAAGGTGGTGGCTCTGCGCAAATTGTTTCCCGAGCTTTACACCGAGAAGTGAAGCAGACCCCGGCAGTGAGAGTTGCGCACTTTACCCGACCCCACCGCAATGAGTTATATTTTGGGGGTTGGATATGAAAGCTTGCCTGCTGCATGCGGTAGCGCCGGTTGAAACCAATCCGTTGGTCTTCACCGATACGGACACGCCTAGGCCGGGTCCAGGCGAGGTGCTGGTGCGCGTTCGCGCCTGTGCGGTCTGCCGCACGGATCTGCATGTGATCGAAGGCGAGTTGCCGCCGCGCAAGTCTCCACTTATTCCAGGACATCAGGTGGTTGGCGTGGTCGCCGAACTCGGCGAAGGCGCGCATCGGTTCCAACTCGGCGCGCGGGTGGGCATCGCGTGGCTGCACCATACCGACCAGGTCTGCGAATATTGCCGGCGTGGGATGGAGAATCTGTGCGACCAACCGGCTTTCACCGGCTACACGGTCGACGGCGGCTATGCGGAGTATGCGGTTGCGCCCGAGGAGTGGATTTACGCGATCCCTGAATCGTTCCATGACCATCAAGCCGCGCCGCTGCTCTGCGCCGGAATCATCGGCTTCCGTTCGCTGCGGCTTTCCGCGATCAAGCCGGGCGGCAGACTCGGGCTTTACGGCTTTGGCGCCGCAGCACATCTGGCCATTCAGGTGGCGCGCCACTGGGGAGTGGAAGTCTACGCGGCGACGCGCGATCAGCGCCATCAGCAGCTCGCGCTCGAACTCGGCGCGGTCTGGGCCGGCGGAACGACGGCGGAGCCTCCGGTAAAACTTGACAGCGCGATCATCTTCGCGCCCGCCGGGGAGATCGTTCCGGCGGCGCTGAAAGCCTTGCGCAAAGGCGGAGTCCTGGCGCTGGGCGGAATCCACATGAGCACCATACCGCCGCTCGACTACAACCTGCTCTATCAGGAACGCGTGGTTCGAAGCGTGACCAACAATACCCGCGAGGACGGAGCGGAATTTCTCCGCATCGCGGCGGAGATTCCCATTCAGACCCAGGTGCAGGTCTACCCTCTGCGTGAGGCGAACCGCGCCCTGAACTCGCTGAAGAACGACGCCATTCGCGGCGCCGCCGTGCTCGATTGCACATAAGAGGAAGTTTCGAGTTTCAAGTTTCGAGTTTCAAGTTTCAGAGCTGCGCGTCGAAGTGGACGCATTTCTTTCGAAACCTTGAACGTGGAAACCTTGTATCGATCCCTGCTTTTGAAACTTGAAACTCGAAACTTGAAACTTCTTTATGAAACCAGATGGTAGTACCCGTCCTGTGTGGTGACGTGTACCGGGCATCCGAACAGTGAGCCCAGGCGCTCCGCAGTCAGCAGCTCGGGCTTCGAGCCATCGCCGACTATCGCGGCCGTCGCGCATGAAGATGACGCGCTCGATTTCGGGAACAATGTCGGGCAGATGATGCGTGATTAACAGCAGGGCGATGCCGGACTGCGCCAGCTTGCTCATGGTGCGCCGCAGTTCGATTTGCGCATGAACGTCGAGGCTGTTGCTCGGCTCGTCAAACAGCAATGCCTTTGGCTCATGAACCAGAGCCCGGGCGATCATCACCCGCCGAACCTCGCCCGACGACATCTCGCCGAGCACCCGTCTGGCCAGATGCTCGATCTCCAGCCATGCCAGCAATTCATCGGTCTTCTCAAGCATCTCGGGCTTGATCTTCTGATGCCGCCACAGGCCGACGCTGCTGAAATACCCGGAGAGAACAATGTCGCGCCCGGTGATGGGACGAAGGTAGAAAGCGCCGATGTCGTTCGTCATGATGCCCAGCATCGAGCGCAGTTCGGAAACGTCCCAGGTCTCCTGCCCGAAAAGCTTCATCGAGGAACCGTCGTCTTGAATCGGGTAAAACTCGCGCGTGATGGTTTTGATCAGCGTCGATTTGCCGGAGCCGTTCGGACCCATGATGGCAACGTGTTCGCCGGCTTCGATACGCAGGTTCAGGTCGTGCAACACTACGCGGCCACCGCGGGCGACAGAGACGTTGCGCAGTTCAATTAATGGAGGGGTATGGTTGGTCATCATGAAGTCAGAGTTATGGGATTCTCGTTTTCGATTAGCTGATGGGATGTTCGATCCTGATTAGCTGCAGTAATTGTAATCCGGCAACCTTCCAGCGCAAAACCGGGAGGCACCCGGCGATAATTGAACGAGCACCTTGCTCAACTCCGGCTGGTGAAACGCTGCTTCCGGCTTCGCATCGGCATCGAAATCGCTGAGGAGCGTCTGTTAGGAAGTGGGGGTCCATGGAATGTCGGGCACCCGGCCTTGACATTACCACGACCCGTACCGGCAGACTGGTGAAAGCCTCGGAAAGCAACTAACCCTCAGGCATGCGGACGTGCTTGAACGGTTTGGCGTCCTTGCCTACGTAATCGCGAACCAATTGCCCGCTGCCACTGAGCTGATACTTATATGTGACCAAGCCATCGAGGCCGACTGGCCCTCGCGCGTGCAGCTTTCCGGTGCTGATCCCGACCTCTGCGCCGAAGCCATACCGGAATCCGTCGGAAAAGCGCGTGGAGACATTATGGAAGACATTCGCCGAGTCGACCGAATTCAAGAAGCGCTGGGCTGTGCGCTCGTCGCGGGTAACGATGCAGTCGGTGTGGCGCGAACCGAAGGTCTCGATGTGCTCGATCGCCTCTTCCAAGCCGGTGACGACCCGTACGGCCAGCGTGAGGTCTCCATATTCGGTGTGCCAGGCCTCCGGTGCAATTTCCACGATCTTGCCCTTGGTTAATTCGACCGACCGCCAGCAGCCAAGCAGTTTCACGCCAGCCGGTTTCAAATGGCAGACGAGACGCGGCAGGAACTCCTCGGCGATGGCCTCGTCCACCAACACCGTTTCCACGGCATTGCATACGCTCGGGGCCTGCACCTTTGAGTCCAGCACGACTTCCAGCGCCATCTGTTGATCTGCGTTGCGGTCGACAAAAATGTGGCACACTCCGTCGGCGTGGCCGAGAACCGGGATGGTCGAGTTCTCCATCACGTAGCGAACCAGATCGGCGCCTCCGCGCGGCACAACCAAGTCAATCCATTCATCCATACGCAGCAGTTGCCGCACGGCATCACGACCCTTTACCAATGTCAGTGCTGCGGCTGGAATTCCTTCTTTGGCAATTGCGCCAGCCATAACATCAACGACGCACTGCGAGGTGCATGTCGCTTCCACGCCAGCCTTGATCATCAGCGCATTTCCCGACTTCAGGGCTAGCGCCGCAAGCTGCACAACCGCATCCGGACGCGCCTCGACGATGGCGGCCACCACACCGAAGGGGAATGTCACCTTCTTCAACTCCAGCCCATCGTCGAGAAGCCTGTGCAGACGCACCTGGCCAACCGGATCCGGCAGCGCCTCGACCTCGCGCACACTCGTCACCATCTGCCGCAGCTTGTCTTCCGAGAGCCGCAGGCGATCCACCAGCGAACCTTTCAGCGCTCCGGTCGCAGCAGCCGCCTCCGCCTCCGAGACATCGAGTGAATTCGCGCGCGCGAGTTCCGGCCAGGCGGACTCCAGGTCACGAGCCATCCGGGACAGCACGGCGTTTTTCTTCTCCGTCGTCGCGTTGGCCAGCACTCGTGCGGCTGCTCGCGCCGCGCGTGCATCGGCGGATACGTCGTTTGCCATTCTGCCTCCCTGGTTCGAAGCCGATAGTCCGACTGGGCCTTCCGCCAGCCTGCCGTTCTTATTGTATCGACTTGTATCGACCCTCACGCCACACAGCGACCAAAAGCACGGTGCCTCACGTCCCGTCCCGCTTTTGGACTGACGTGGGGTAGTTGCTCGCCAGGGTGATTGATCGGCGCTGGCGAAGAGTATCTACTCTGAACCCGTGTAGCTGCTATACGTTTGCCTGTCGCGCAACTGCCACCGGCAGTTGGGCATCCACATATTTGGCACCGAAGCCGTTAGCCCGGAATACACTCTCGTAGTTTGTTTACCCCCAAAGCCCAGCGATGTCCGGAGATTCCCGTGGCGTTCGCTGGCGTCTACCCAACTCCCAACGAGGAGGGATCCCAATGTCAGTTGCAACATCTTTTAACCCCGACCCAAGAGTGGCAGGGTTCGTCTCCACCCCACGACAAATGTTCATTGGCGGTCGCTTTCGCGACTCCGCCTCTGGCAAAACGTTTCCAACCTATGATCCCGCTACCGGCCAGGTGCTGGCCCAGATTGCCGAAGGCGGGTGGGAGGACATCAACCGCGCCGTCAAGGCCGCTCGCATCGCGTTTGACAGCGGGCCTTGGCGCAAAATGACTCCCTCCGAGCGCGGCCGCCTGATCTGGAAGCTCGGCGACCTGATCGAACAGAACCTTGAAGAGCTCGCTCAACTGGAGAGTCTGGATAACGGCAAGCCCCTGGCCATCGCGCGCGCCGCCGATGTGCCTCTGGCCGCCGAACTGTTCCGTTATATGGCCGGATGGGCCACCAAAATCGAAGGCAACACAATCCCGCTCTCTGTTCCTTACACCCCCGGCACGCGTTACCTCGCCTACACCGTCCGTGAACCCATCGGAGTGGTCGGACAGATCATTCCCTGGAATTTCCCGCTGCTGATGGCCGCCTGGAAGCTCGGTCCGGCGCTCGCCACCGGTTGCTGCGTCGTGCTCAAGCCCGCCGAACAGACGCCCCTCACGGCCCTGCGGTTGGCTGAGTTGATTCAGGAAGCCGGATTCCCCGACGGCGTCGTCAACGTCGTTCCCGGCTACGGCGAGACAGCCGGCGCAGCGCTCGCCGCTCACGATGAAGTGGACAAGGTAGCCTTTACGGGTTCCACAGAGGTCGGCAAGCTCATCGTGCAGGCGGCGGCTGGAAATCTCAAGAAGGTCTCGCTGGAGTTGGGAGGCAAGTCGCCCAACATCATCTATGCCGATGCGGATATGGAGGCCGCCATTCCCGGCGCGGCGAGTGCGATCTTCTTCAACCACGGCCAATGCTGCTGTGCCGGATCGCGGCTCTATGTCGAGGACAAGGTCTTTGACAAGGTCGTCGATGGCGTCACCCAGAGTGCGAAGAAGATCAAACTGGGACCGGGGTTCAACCAGGACTCGCAGATGGGACCGCTGGTCTCGGAAGAGCAGCTACACCGTGTGACCGGATACCTTGATGCGGGTAGGGCCGAGGGCGCCACGGCCCTGTGCGGCGGCAAACGCATGGGCGAGAAGGGTTACTTCGTGGAGCCGACCGTGTTGGTGAATACCAGCGAGAACATGAAGGTCGTGCGGGAAGAGATCTTCGGACCGGTGGTGACGGCCATGCCGTTCCGCAAGGACGAAGACATTCTGCCGCGCGCCAACGACACAGTTTACGGGCTTGCGGCCGGGGTTTGGACGCGCGACATCGGCAAAGCGCACCAAATAGCCTCGGAGTTGCGCGCCGGTACCGTGTGGATCAACTGCTACAACATCTTCGACGCGGCTCTGCCCTTCGGCGGCTACAAGCAGTCGGGCTGGGGACGCGAGATGGGGCACGACGCCCTGGAGATGTATACGGAAACCAAGGCGGTTTGCGCACAGTTGTGAATGCAGAAGGGGAATAGGGCGCGCGCCCTATCCCCTATTTCTTGTTCGTGAAGCTCTGTCCAGGGCTAACGCGAAGCCGAGGCGAGCACGATCTCGGCGTCGAAGTTGACCTGCTTGCCGTCAGAGCAAGCCCGCAGGGCGTCGAGCACCGCATGGTGGATGTCCGGGCGATCCGCCGGAATCGCTTGCATTATCGGTTTGAATGGGATGGTCACATCCTGAAAGTAAGCCCACAACTCCTCGGGCGTTCCCGGCCAATTCCATGCGACCTTCTTTGCACTCTCTCCTCGACCTTCGTAAATCCGGCCTGCTCAAGAGCTGCCGCGAACACGCCCGGCTCGCCGAACTTAAACATCGCCTTGGCCGACGCGGGCACGCTGAGATCCGGCAACAACTTCAGCACGGTCCCGATGGTCGATTGAAAATAGGGCTGCTGCATCGAGCCCCAGGCGAGATGACTGGTTCGGCCGCCGGGCTTCAGCACGCGGTGCATTTGGCGCAGGGCGGTTTTCAGGTCGGGAAAAAACATCACTCCCATGCGGCTCACCACGCGGTCAAAGGTGCAGTCCGCAAATGGAAGCTGCTGCACGTCCGCCTGGAGAAATTCCGTATTGGTAAGACTGCGAGCGCCGGCACGTTCGCGAGCAACTTGCAAAGACGCCGCTGCCAAGTCAATCCCAACCACGTGTCCCGCTGCCTTTCATCATCGCAGCGATCGAAATGGACGGCTCTCCCGAACCGCATGCCACGTCGAGCACGCGCAAGCCGGGCACGATTTGCGCCTCGTCCACAATCGCCCGGGTCGCTTGCGACCCGATTGCCGCCGACTGCGCACGATAGCGCTGGCCGGCATTTACACGAGCGTAGCTATCCCACTTAGATTCCGCCATAAACAAAAGCATAGCAGGAGAACGCCGCTGAGGGAGGCTACGCGGAACGCAGGGTCAGCAAGGATATTTCCGGCTTGGCGCCCAAGCGGGCGGGGATGCCGATCGTTCCCAATCCGCGGTTGACGTAGAGGCATGCGTTCCTCGAGGCGACTCCAGCCATGGGAAGCTGGTACAACCCGGCAACGTAGCTGGTCATGAAGCGTGCCGGGCTCCAGCGGTGATCCACGATTTCGATCTGGATCTGCCCGCCATGGGTATGCCCCGCAAGGCTTAGCTCGATGCCGAGTTCGGCGGCTTTCGGAAAGCTATTCGGGTTGTGCGAGAGCAGAATATTGGGGATATCGCGCCGCATCAGCGATTCGACCCCAAGGAGCATCGGGGCTCTGGCCGTGAGGCCCGCGAACTCCTTCTGGTAGTCGACCCCAATCAGGTTGAGTTTCGCTCCGCGCCAATGCAACTCCGAGTTCTGCTGTCGCAACAATCGCATGCCATGGCGGAGGAAGACCCCTTGAGTCTCATCCTCGATCCCGGCGTAGATCTCATGGTTCCCATTGCAGGCCCAAATGCCAAGGGGCGCTCGCAATTGGCCGAGTTCGGTGGCGCAGTCCTCCAGTGGATCGCGGCTGCCGGTAATGTAGTCGCCGGTCAACATTGCCACGTCGGCTTCCAGTTCGTTTGCCATCGCGACCGCACGGCGCACCTCTTCGCGCGGCATGAAATCGCCTATATGAATGTCGCTCAACTGGACAATTCGCAAGCCGTCCAGCGGCGCCGGCAGATTGTGAATCGGCAGCTCGACTCGCTGCACGGTATAGTTCAGGCGTTCGCTGGTGAAGCCGTAAATACTGGCTCCAAATGGGATACTTGCCGCTACTGCGCCCGCGTACTTGAACAGCTTTCTGCGTCCGACGTCCACAGGTGCGTCGTCGAGCTCTGACTCAGCTTCGGCGGCGTTGAACTCTCCCGCTGGCGCGAGTGCCGGCACTTGGACAGGCGGCTTCGGGATCAGCCCCCAGAGCAACTCCAGGGCATTCACCAACCTCACCGCCAGGTAAGCCATCGACGATGCGAACAGCCATAGCTGCGCGAAGCCCATCAGCCAGGAAACCAAGCCGGTTCGAGGCAAAATGTGCAAAAGGACACGATCCGCATAACTCACGATGATGAAACCGAGAACCGCGATCACCAGTCCGCGGCACCATTGCCGCCATCGGGACGAGCCCATGCGGTTGATGATGCGATTGGCGCGGGCTAGCCAGAAACGCTGCGCCATGAAGAACAGACAAGAGAGACAACCGAAAATCGCGATTCGAGCAGCTATGCTCAGGCTGGATTGTAACGTTGGAGAATACCTCTATTAAATGCTAAGTACATGGATGAACTCGCCGGTCGTTTCGATTGCAAGATTCTTTGCCGGCGTTCCGCTCAGCAACGGAAGGCTCCGGCCTCGGCCCGCATCTGTACGACCATGAACGAACTCGCCGACCGCGGCAATCGAGCGGAGGCTGGATTCGCGAATCAAGGGAACTTAGCAGGCTGCTGACCTAAGTGTACGCTGGCTGGTACTGCTTACCAAATGGCTAAGGCCCAGGCAAGATGCTTCCATTTGGCCCGAACCCAAAAAACCGTGGGAGCGCACGCGTTCGCACGCGACACGCAGTCCACGGTTTCTTATGTTTCCCGCAGCACATCAGCCGACCGATCCGCTCTACTTCTTCTTGGCAACCGGAGCGGAATCCGATGAGGTCGGCTTCCACTCTTCCAGAAAGCCCATCTTCTCCCGCAGCTTCTCGCCCACGGTCTCGATGATGTGAGTGCGCTGTCTTTCGCGCTCGCCGGTAAACCACGGACGGCCGTTCTTGTTCTCGTCGATCCACTGCTTCGCAAAGGAGCCATTCTGGATTTCGGCGAGAATCTTCTTCATCTCCTTCTTTGTCTCAGGGGTAATGATCCGCTTTCCGGCAACATAGTCGCCATACTCGGCGGTATCGCTGACCGAGAAGCGCATGAAGTTCAGGCCGCCGCGATACATGAGGTCGACAATCAGTTTCAGCTCATGCATACATTCGAAATACGCGGATTCCGGCTGGTATCCGGCTTCGACCAGCGTCTCAAATCCGGCCTTGACCAAGGCTGAAATACCGCCACAGAGCACCGTCTGCTCGCCGAACAGGTCGGTTTCGGTCTCCTCGGTAAACGTCGTGGTAAGCGCACCGGCGCGCGTTCCACCCAGAGCCTTGGCGTAGGAAAGCGCGAATTGGAACGCCTTGCCGCTGGCGTCCTGCTCAACAGCGATCAGGACCGGGGTTCCGCCGCCCTCTTCGTAGACCTCGCGTACGCGGTGGCCTGGAGCTTTCGGCGCCACCATGCTCACGTCGACATCCTTCGGCGGCTTAATGCAGCCGTAACGGATATTGAACCCGTGAGCGAACATCAGGGTCCTGCCCGGTTTCAGACTCGCCTTGATGGACTCCCGGTAAATCTTCTCCTGATCGGTGTCGGGCGCCAGAATCATGATTGCATCGGCCCAGGCCGCGACCTTGGCGACCGTATCGACGGTAACGCCGTCGTCCTTCACCCGCTGACGCGAGCGGCTGGTTTCGGGAAGACCGACCTGCACGGAAACGCCGCTGTCACGCAGATTCAGCGTGTGCGCCCTGCCCTGTGAACCATAACCGACGATAGCGACCTTGGCTGCTCTCACCAACGAAAGGTCAGCCGAATCGTCATAATAAATCTCTGCCATGTGTTATTCCTTTCCGCCTCATTGTAAATTGTGGCCGTCGAAGGCATCGACACCTCCACCCGGCCGATTGGAAGATATGGCTCACTTCGCCGTGGAAGCCGTTTGCGTCTCGCGGCCCGCATGCGTCACCGCGCCCTTGGAAGCGGACGAAACAGCAGCGGCATACTTGGCGTAAACTCCGAATCGATAGCGCGGCGGCCCTGGCTTCCAGGCGGACAATCGCCGTTGCAGCTCCGCCTCCGGTATATCCACTGTAATGGTTCGGCGCGAAGCATCGATCAGGATCGGATCGCCCTCCCGAACCACCGCGATCGGTCCGCCCGCGGCAGCTTCAGGCGCCACATGCGCCACCATGAAACCATAAGTGGCGCCGGAAAAACGGCCGTCGGTAATCAACGCAACTTCCTTTGTCAAAGGCGTGCCCGCAATCGCCGCGGTAACGGCCAGCATCTCGCGCATCCCCGGGCCGCCGCGCGGACCCTCGTTGCGGATCACGATCACGTCGCCGGAATTGATTTTGCTTCCCTGAACCGCATCGAAGGCCTGTTCTTCCGTCTCGAAAACGCGCGCCGGGCCGCGATGCTGAAGGCGTTCGTGCCCGACAAGTTTGACCACGCAGCCTTCCGGAGCAAGATTGCCCTTGAGAATTGCAAGTCCACCGCTCGGCTTGAGCGCCTTGTCCGGCGTGCGGATCACAGCCTGCCCCGGAGTTTCCTGCGCTTTGTCGGCCTCTTCGCCGATAGTGCGCGCGCTGGCGGTCATAGCGGATCGATTGAGCACCCCAAGGTCCGACAAACGCTTGGCAAGCAGGCGGGAGCCGCCCGCAGCCGCATAATCGGTTGCCATGTAACGTCCGCCCGGCTTCAGGTCGCAAAGCAGCGGCACCTTGGCAAAAATCCGGTCGAGATCCTCAAGTGTGAAAGGAACGCCAACTTCGTGGGCGATCGCCAGCAGATGAAGCACTGCGTTGCTTGAGCCTCCCGAGGCGGAAACGCTGGCGGCTGCATTCCTGAAGGCATCCAGAGTGAGTATCCGCGAAGGGCGAATGTCCTGCCTGAGCAGCTCCATCACTTGCACGCCGGCATCGTAAGCGGCCTTCCGTTTTTGTTCGGCCATGGCGGCAATGCTGTTGCTGCCCAGCGGGGAAATTCCGAGGAACTCGCAAGCGGTGGCCATCGTGTTGGCCGTGAACTGCCCGCCGCACGCGCCGGGCCCTGGACAGGCGTGGTCTTCCATGTCCTTCAGATCCGAGTCCGACATGATGCCCTTGGCATTGGCGCCGACCGCCTCGAAGACGTCCTGAATGGAAACCGAGCGCCCGTGAAACAGCCCCGGAGCAATCGATCCGCCGTAGAGCATGAGCGCCGGAACATCGAGACGCGCCAGCGCCATCACCGTGCCGGGAATCGTCTTGTCGCAACTGGAGAGCGCCACGACGGCGTCGAACATGTGGCCGCCGGCTACCAACTCGATGGAATCGGCGATCACTTCGCGGCTGATCAGCGAGGCCTTCATTCCCTCTGTCCCCATGGTGATGCCATCGTTGACGGAGATGGTGTTGAACTCCATTGGCGTGCCGCCGGCCGCGCGAACGCCTTCCTTTACAGCCGCCGCAAGTTCGCGAAGGTGGAAGTTGCAGGGGCCGATCTCAGTCCAAGTATTGGCGATGGCGACCAGAGGTTTGCGCAGGTCATCATCGCCAAAGCCAACGGCCTTGAACATGGCGCGAGCAGGCGCGCGATGAGATCCTTCGGTAAGAGCCCGGCTTCGGTGCTTAAGATCTTTGTTTTCCATCACTCATTCGCCTTACAATTTCGGTGGATTCAACACAATAGAAACGACGCGTTGCGGCAGCAGCGACGACGCCAGGTTGCAAAAGGCCCCAAGGAATGAGCGAAATCCTGCGACAGCAGACGGCAGAATCCTTTACTACCCCTATCCCTTGAATCTCTTACGCCGCATCAAATTAGTCAAAGTTGTATTTCTTGTATCTTCATAACTAATTGCGATTGAATAACGAATCCGCGCGACGATGCGTGCGCTCAGTGATGCACGACCCTTATTTTATCGTTATTTCAAGCGGGCTGCGTGTCAAAGGGCGAGCTCGGAATCGAGAGCAGCGCGTCGACGATTCCCTTAACCCCGTCGTAACACGTTTCGGTAGTTGACTTTTAAGTAGAATGCCCATAGATTCATTGATGACAGGTTGGACGGTTTCATTCATGCACACTTATCGATTTAGCTTCGGATACGCTTACCGCTACTACTTTTTTAGAGTGGCGGCCGACCGAGGCTTGTGTGCTGGGGTTACTGAAACCTAAGAAACCCAAAACCAGCAAAGCTTCGAAAGCCGCGACTCACAAAGTCGCGGCTTTTTTGTTTTTGACCGATGATTAGAAAAAAACTTGAGAGGAGGCGGCGCATGACCCCAAAGATTTGGCAACGGCGCGCTGAAATCGACGAAATAGACCAGAGGTTGCTCGATCTGCTGAACCAACGCGCTCGCCTCGTCGAGGATATCGGCAAACTCAAACGGGAACACCGAATGCCGGTGCTCGACGGCACCCGCGAAGCGGAGGTTCTCCGGCGCTTGCGTTCGCAAAACCAGGGTCCGCTCGATACCCGGGGCGTCGCGGCTATCTTCCGCAGCATCATCCGCGAATCGCGACGCATTCAGGAGGACGGGGCGTGAGTGATTCCTCCAAGTCCGCTGCCTCAACCACCGCAAACGCGGCCGTAGTTGCCGGTACAGCTTTACCGCGAGTCGCCTTCCAAGGCCGTCGCGGAGCCTTCAGCGAGACCGCTGTTCGCCGCCTGTTTCCCGCCGGCGCCCTTCCCGTCGAATGCCGGGATTTCGAGACTCTATTCAGCGCCATCCGCGAAAATCGCTCCGACTACATTGTGGCCCCGTTGGAAAACACTCTGGCGGGAACCGTCTATCAATGTTACGACCTGCTCTACGACGCTGGATTGAGCATCATCGACGAGACCGTTCTCCAGATATCGCATTGTCTGATCGCGGTTCCAGGAGCGAAGCTTGAAGATCTGCGCGAGGTTGAATCCCACCCCGTGGCCCTGGCGCAGTGCGAGCGCTTCTTCGCCAACCACCCGCACATCACGCGCAAGGTTGCCGATGACACTGCGGGAAGCGTCCAGGCGGTGGTCAACGCCGGCGACCGTGCGCGGGCAGCCATAGCAGGCAGCGAGGCAGCCGAACTCTATGGCGGTTCGATCCTGCTGGAAGCGTATCGAAGACCATCACAACAATTTCACGCGCTTCGCCCTGCTGTCGCCCGCGGTGAAGATACATGCCGACAACACGACTTCGACGATTGCGCTGACGCTTCCAAACCGGCCCGGGTCGCTTTATCACGCACTGGCGCCGTTCGCCAACTCCCAAATCGATTTACTTAGCCTGGTAAGCCGTCCCATCAAGGGTACGCCTTGGCAGTACAGGTTCTTTCTCGATGTCGCGGCCTCAAAACAAAAACTGGAAGCGTGCGTGGTCGAACCATTGCGCGCGATGAATGCGGAATTAAGGTATCTCGGGTCCTGCAACACCAGCCGGGAACTGCACAAATAAGGGAGCGAGTCATCATGTTGGTCAGCATGCGGAAGACGGCAACACGCGAGGATGTTCTGCGAGTTGTCTCCACCCTGCAAAATCGCGGCATTCAGGCCCATGTTGTGCGGGAAACGAGCCGCATCGTGGTGGTGACGAACCAGTCCAAACTCGATGGCAACGATGACAACTCTCTGCGCCTGCTGCCGGCGGTGGACTCTCTCATCAACGTCACGCATCGTTTCAAACTCGCTTCGATACAATCCCGGAAGCAGCGGACGATCGTCAGGGTCGGCGAAGTCGAGATTGGCGGCGAGACGGCGGTCGTGATCGCCGGGCCCTGCTCGGTGGAATCGCGCGAACAGTTGATGGCCGCGGCCCGCGGAGTGCGAGATGGCGGCGCCACCATGCTGCGCGGAGGTGCCTTCAAGCCCCGCACCTCGCCTTACGAGTTCCAAGGGCTGGGAGTGAAGGGACTGAAACTGCTGGCCGAAGCCCGCGAAGAAACCGGCCTGCCGATCGTGACCGAAGTGCTGAGCACCGACGATGTCGAGACCGTTTGCGAGTACGCCGATGTGTTGCAGGTGGGAGCGCGGAACATGCAGAACTTCGCCCTGCTTCGCCGGCTTGCGACCGTCGACAAACCCGTGTTGCTCAAGCGTAACCCGGCGGTCACCGTCGAAGAATGGCTGCTGGCAGCCGAATATCTGCTGGCGGGCGGGAATTCCAACGTGATCCTCTGCGAGCGCGGCATCAAAGGCTCCGGCACGGAGATGCGCAACACGTTCGATATTGGCGCGGTCGCGCTGGCCCGGCAACTTACGCATCTTCCGGTGCTGGCCGATCCTTCGCACGCGGCCGGCAGGCGCGATCTGGTTCCGGCCCTTTCGCGAGCCGCACTGGCCGCCGGGGCCGATGGACTTCTGCTGGAAGTGCATCCGCATCCGGAAGACGCACTGTCCGATGGCGCGCAATCTCTCAACATCGCCGAGTTCGCAAAGCTAATGAGAGGACTGGCGGAGCCGGTGCGCAGAGTGCAGATGCCTAAGGCAAAGATACAGAGCTTGCCGGTGTCCGCACCTCCCCAGCATGCGCCACTGCGGCGTGAGATCCTGCATGCAAATCAGTAAGATCGCGATTGTCGGCTGCGGACTGATAGGTGGTTCGCTCGGCTCCGCTCTGCGGGCCTCGGGGTTCCGCGGCGGAATCGCCGGCAGCGACGCGCCGGACGTCCTGGAAAAAGCTGTTCGGCTGGGAGCGATCGATATCGCGGCGCCAACGGTCGAGAGTGCAATCCAAGATGCTGACGTGATCGTGCTGGCGACTCCGATTTCTTCTATCCTTGCGCTCTTGCCGGTGGTCGCCGAACACGCCCCCGCACATGCGCTCATCACCGACACCGGCAGCACCAAGGTCGAGATTGTAGCCAAAGCCAAAAGCGTCTTTGGAACGTCCGCGCATCGGCGATTCCTGCCCGGCCATCCGATTTCGGGCAAGGAACGCTCCGGCATCGAGCAAGCCGATCCCTACCTGTTTCACGGGGCCAAGTGGGTGTTCACGCCTATCGACGCGCAGCCGGACCCTCCGCCGGCTTCTCCGTCCCCCACTTCGCTGCACAACGGCTGGATGGAATTGATCCGCAAAATTGGGGCCTCACCCGTCTGCATGACGCCCGAAGAGCACGACCTGGTGCTCGCGTTTACCAGTCACTTGCCGCAGCTATTGTCGATCGCGCTGGCCAACACGGTGCTCGGCGAACTCAGGCTGGATGCCAATGATGGAAGCTACAGCCGCGTTCCCTATGGCGGCGGCTTGCGGGACATGACACGCCTGGCCAAGAGTGATCCGGTCGTCTGGCGTGACATCTTCGCGACCAACGGCGACAACATTCGGCGAGCCCTCGAGGAAGTTCAGCGACAAATCGGCAGCCTGAGTTCCGCTCTTTCCGAACAGAAACTCGACCGGATCCAGCAGTCGTTCCGGACGGCATCGCTGATCTCGAAGCTGTCCTGAATTGCTCCAGCAAGCTGCTGAAAGCTGTCTCCGAGGGCGTCATCCTTAACGCAGTAAAGAATCTGTTGTTTCACGCGAAGCAAAGCAGATCCTTCGTTCGCGCAAAACCAGCGCGGCCTCAGGATGACACTGTTACGATTTTCCAGCAGCCTTCCTCGTACCTCTGTACTGTTGCAAATTGGCTAGAATGCATTACGCTTCCTGCAGAGCCGATCGCGGCGGAGGTGTGTGTGGCAACAAAGATCACGGTAGAACAAGTACAGGTAGCCGTGCGCCGATACTTTACAGCCATGGCCGACAAGAAACCCGGTGAGTTGATGAAGATGTATGCCTATGCTGCCATGACAGTCAATCCATTTTCTCCGCGCCCCGAGTTGGGACAGGTGGCGGCGGCCCGTAGGGAGCGCGAGTATTTTAAGCCTCTCACGCACTTCCACGCCGAGATAACATCGCCCATCGAAGTGCAGTTTCTGGCGGACAACGTGGCCGTGGCCGTCCACACCTACCGCTCGTATGCCAAGAACCTGGAAGATCCGATTCGCGGGAAACGGTACAACCGGAGCATACTCGACGGCCGCGGAACGCATGTATTCGTTCTCGATTCCGAGGGTAAGCTTATCCTGGCGCACCAACATCTGTCCGACATATGCCGCGCCCCGCTTGAGCCAGCGTCATAAAGCCGACGAGAGCGGGCCTCGACGATTGCGTGAGCGGCAATAAAAAACGGGCGTCTCTCAACGCCAGCGGAATACGATCACGGCAACTGCTCAGAACTGAATGCGCTTCTTTTCGAAGGCCGCAATCTCCGCCTCGTGTTGCAGGGTCAGGCTGATGTCATCCAGCCCGTGCAGCAGGCAATGTCGTTTGAAGGGGTCGATTGAGAACGCGGCGCGAAAGCCCTGATCGTCGGAAACCGTCTGGTTTTCCAGATCGACGGTTAGTTCGTGACCAGGCTTTTCCTGCGCCCGGCGCGCCAGTTCCGCGACCTGCTCTTCGCTGAGAATTACCGTCAGCATGCCGTTTTTGGCGCAATTGTTGAAGAAGATGTCGGCAAACGACGGCGCAATTACGATGCTGAACCCGAAATCGGAGAGCGCCCACGGCGCGTGCTCGCGAGAAGAGCCGCAACCGAAATTTCGCCCGCCGATCAAGATGCTGCCCTTGCGGTATACGGGATGATTGAGCACGAACGACAGCTCTTCGCTGCCGTCGGCCCGGAAGCGCCAGTCATAAAAAAGGAAATCGCCGTAGCCCGTGCGCTCAACGCGCTTAAGAAACTGCTTGGGAATGATCTGGTCGGTATCGATGTTGATCTTGTGCATCGGCACCGCAATTCCTTTGTGTACACGCAACGGTTTCATTTTTCCTGATCCTTGAATTGCCAGGCGCGAACGTCTGTGAAGTGTCCCGCGACAGCGGCAGCGGCGGCCATTGCCGGACTGACGAGGTGCGTGCGGCCACCCTTGCCCTGGCGTCCTTCGAAGTTGCGATTGCTGGTGGCGGCACAGCGCTGGCCCGGCTGCAAAATATCGGGGTTCATCCCCAGACACATCGAGCAGCCCGATTCGCGCCACTCCGCTCCCGCCTCCAAAAAGATGCGATGCAGCCCTTCCTGCTCGGCGGCGGCCTTCACCGCCTGCGATCCGGGAACGATCATGACGTGAACCTTCGGATGAATCTTGTAGCCGCGCAGAACGCGCGCGGCGGCACGAAGATCGTCGAGGCGTCCATTGGTGCAGGAGCCGATGAAGACTCGGTCGATGGCGATGTCGGTGAGCTGCGTGCCGGGCTTCAGCGCCATATAGCTGAGCGCACGTTCGAGAGCGTTCTTCTCCGCTTCGCTGGCAGCGTCCTGAGGATTCGGTACGCGCCCAGTGATGGGCGAAACCATCCCCGGGTTTGTGCCCCAGGTGACGTAAGGGGTCAGCTCCGAGGCATTGAGTGAAACTTCCTTGTCGAACCTGGCGCCATCGTCCGTGGCCAGCGTTCGCCAATAGGCAATAGCTTTATCCCAGCCGGCGCCCTTGGGCGCATTCTTGCGACCCTTGACGTAGGCGAACGTGGTCTCGTCGGGGGCCACCATTCCGGCACGCGCGCCGCTCTCGATACTCAGGTTACACAATGTCATGCGGCCCTCCATGGAGAGCGCGCGAACTGCCTCGCCGGCATATTCGATGACGTGGCCGGCTCCTCCATCGGTGCCGATTTTGCCGATGATAGCCAGTGCAAGGTCTTTGGCCGTGACGCCTTCCGGCAGCCTGCTATCGACGCGCACGCGCATGGCCTTGGGCTTTTGCTGTTGCAGACACTGCGTGGCCAGCACATGTTCCACTTCCGAGGTTCCGATGCCGATTGCCAGCGCGCCGAAGGCACCGTGCGTGCTGGTGTGACTGTCGCCGCAGACAATCGTCTTACCGGGTTGGGTGTAGCCAAGTTCCGGGCCGATGACGTGCACGATGCCCTGCTGCACCGTGCCGACATCGAACAGCTCGATGCCGAACTCGGCGCAATTGGCCCGCAGAGCTTCCACCTGCTGCTTGGCGATCGGGTCTTTAATCTGGAAGCGGTCGACGGTCGTAGTGGCGATGTTGTGATCCACGGTGCCGACCGTGAGATCGGGGCGGCGCACCTTGCGGCCGCTGATGCGCAGACCCTCGAAGGCTTGCGGCGTCGTGACCTCGTGCACCAGGTGCAGATCAATGAACAGGAGAGCCGGCTCGCCTTCGGCTTGGCGTACAACGTGGCTGTCCCAAAGTTTTTCAAACAGAGTGCGTGGTTGTGACATTTTTCTCTTACCGCGTAAGTTCTCTTACTGAGTAAATTCTATTACACCGCGTGATAGGCAAGGTGCTGGCTGAGCAGATCCGTCAGCGCCCGCTCGATTTCGTCCCCGACCTCACGTGTGGTGGCTACGGTCTCGCGCTTCTCGCTCCGCAAGTCGGCGGTCACGCAACCTTTCTCCAGCGTGAGGGCAATTGCGGCTTCCACGTCATCGGCGTCGCGATGCAGCCCGGCGGCGAAGCGCAACAGCATGGCTGCCGCGGCAATCGCTCCGATGGGATTGGCAATGTTTTTCCCCGCGATATCGGGCGCGGAGCCATGGATCGGTTCGAAAAGACCGACTTTGCCGCCAATGCTGGCCGAACCCAGCATGCCCAGCGAACCGCTCAGAACCGCCGATTCATCGGAAAGTACGTCGCCGAACAGATTTTCCGTGACCACAACGTCAAACCGCGACGGGGTCGCGATCAACTGCATCGCAAAGGAATCGACGTAAGCGTGATCGAGCTTCACGTCCGGATATTCACGCGCCAAATCGGTGAGCACCTGCCGCCAGAGCCGTGAAGTTTCCAGCACATTGGCCTTATCCACGGAGGTAAGGTGGTGGCGCCGGAGACGGGCCTGCTCGAACGCGATCCGGGCAACGCGCTCAATCTCCTGCGCGGAATACCGCATGGTGTCGTAAGCGCCGTGCTCGTCGCGTCCGCGAGGCTGGCCGAAATAGAGGCCGCCGAGGAGTTCGCGCACGATCAGCACATTGGCTCCGCGCAGGACTTCGGCGCGAATAGGAGAACAGTCGGCGACTGCCTCGTAAGCTATTGCCGGACGCAGATTGGCAAAAACGCCGAGCGCCTTTCGCAGACCGAGGATACCCGCCTCGGGACGCAGTTCAACCGGCAAAGCGTCGTACTTCGGACCGCCCACGGCGCCCAGAAGCACGGCGTTGCTTTCGAGGCATCCTTCGAGGGTACGTTGTGGAAGCGGATGTTTCTCAGCGTCGAACGCCGCGCCGCCGATCGGGTATTCGCGAAACTCAAAGTCATAACCGTTTACGTCAGAGACTGCGCGCAGCACCCGCACGGCTTCGCGAGTCACTTCAGGCCCGACTCCGTCACCGGGCAAAACAGCTATCTTCAGGTTCATTGCATAAGCGCCGTCGAACGGCTTCCTTCGGAAATTACCGCTTTCTCCGCCAGCAGCGAAAGCAGATCCTGATCGTAAATCTTTTTCTTGCGGTCTGCCAACTGCGTGAAGCGCTCGTAGGCCGCTTGCAACTCCTGTTTGGTCAAAGGGAAGCCCAACTCTTCGTAGCGCATCAGCAGCGCGTGCCGGCCAGAGTGCTTGCCCAGCACCAGGTGATTGGCGGGAACTCCAACCGATTCCGGCGTCATGATCTCATAACAGAGAGGATTGCTGATTACGCCATGCTGGTGAATGCCTGCTTCGTGGGCGAACGCGTTGCGTCCGACGATGGCCTTGTTCGGCTGAACCTGGAAGCCAATGATCTCGGAAAGCAAGCGGCTGGCGGAATAGATTTCTTCACGCTTGATGCCGCTCTCGAAGGGCAGGCGGTCATTACGCACATACATGGACATGACAACTTCTTCCAGGGCGGCGTTGCCCGCGCGTTCGCCGATGCCGTTCACGGTGCACTCGACCTGCCGGGCGCCAGCCTCGACGCCAGCCAGGGAGTTGGCCACGGCCAATCCAAGGTCGTTGTGGCAGTGCACGGAAATCACCACGTTCTCGACGCCCTTCACTCTTGACCGAATGGCACGGATCAGTTCGCCGAAGTCGCCCGGAGTTGCGTAGCCCACCGTGTCAGGAATATTTAGCGTGGCCGCACCGGCCTCGACGGCAACTTCCAGCACTTTGCAGAGAAATTCCATATCCGATCGGGTCGCATCCTCCGGCGAAAATTCCACATCCTCGCACAACGAACGAGCAAATTGAACGCACTCGCCAACCTGCCGCAAGGCGTCTTCGCGCGTGATCTTCAACTTGCAGGCGAGATGAATATCGGAGGTAGCAAGAAAGGTATGAACGCGCGGGTGACGCGCGTCGCGCACCGCATTCCACGCCAGCGAAATATCTTCACGCCGGCAGCGCGCCAGCGCGGCAACCGCCGCACTTCTCATTTCGCGCGAAATCCGCTGAACCGCCTCGAAGTCGCCGGTCGATGCAATGGGAAAACCAGCTTCGATAATGTCGACACCGAGGTTTTCAAGCTTATGAGCAACCCGCAACTTCTCGTCCACGGTCATGCTGCATCCTGGAGCCTGCTCCCCATCCCGCAAGGACGTATCGAAAATCAGTACGCGTTCGTTAGCCACGATTGAATCCCCCACTAGGCATACCTAGTTCTTCCACTTTGCGCGGTTTCGCGTTGATTAGTCAAACTTATTATTGTTCCATTACTATTAGACAGTGTGATTTAATAAGATTTTCAGGAAGAGCCCCGGGCAGCGGTTGATCGAAAGCAAGTGCACGGGCGCGAGGTGATGATGGACCTTTTTCAGCTGGAAACGTTTCTTGCGGTGGTCGAGGAGAAGGGCTTTTCGCGCGCCGCCGGACGGCTGCACCGTACGCAATCGGCGGTGAGTCAGACGATCAGCAAACTGGAAGACGAGCTTGGCGAGACCCTCTTCGAGCGTTCGTCGCGTGACGGTGCGGTCACCGATGCCGGAGCGCTGTTGCTGAAGTATGCAGAGGAGCTGCTGAATCTGCGCGGCCGTGCGCGCGACGCGCTGCGAGAGCTCAGAGAATTGCAGCACGGCAAGGTGAGCATCGCCGCCAACGAGTTCACGGTGCTGTATCTGTTGGTTGCATTGCATCGTTTCCGCCGGCTTCATCCAACCATTCACATAGAAATACAGAGGTCTTTCGCCGCCGACGTCGCGCGATTGGTCGTGAACCATCACGTTGAGCTCGGCATGCTGTCGTTCCGTCCGGACGATGAGCAGCTCAACTCCATCGTCGTTTACGTCGATGAGATAGCCTTCGTCGTCTATCCGGGTCATCCGCTGGCAACTTCGCAGGAGGTAAGCATCCGTGAGCTGGGCGCCGAGTTTTTCGTCGCTCACAATGTGCGCTCGCCCTATCGCGAAAAGGTTATTCAGGCATTCGCTAAGCACAAGACGGCGCTGCACATGCCGGTCGAGTTGCCGAATATCGAGGCCATCAAGCAGTTTGTCGCCATGGGAAATGGAGTCGCGCTGCTGCCGCGGATTGCCGTCGAAGCCGAAATCGCTCGCGGCGAACTGGTACAAATACCGGTAAAAGAATTGCAGATGGAGCGCAAGGTGCGGCTCGTATATCGGCGCGGGGCCAGTCTGTCGCACGCGGCACGCGCTTTCATGAAGCTGTTGGAATTGATGGCGACGCAACAGAACGGACGCTACCTCTTCCAGAAGGAACGCGGCTAGGGCAGTGAACGGCGTGTGCCGGAGCCTTCGCCATTCGCGGTAATTGAGGGAAGATCTCATGCGTGCAGCTTTCTATTCGGAACAGGGCCCGGCGCGCGACGTGCTGCGAGTCGGTCAGCAGCCTACGCCAGAGCCGGGACCGGGCGAGGTTAGAGTCAAACTGCGAACTTCGGGGGTCAATCCGTCGGACTGGAAGGTGCGTCGCGGCGGCTTCGGACGCCCCCTGATGGCGCCGCTGATTATCCCGCACAGCGACGGAGCAGGCGATATTGACGCAGTAGGTGCAGGCGTTCGTGACCGCGTGGGCGAACGCGTGTGGGTCTGGAATGCACAATGGAAGCGCCCCTATGGCACTGCCGCGGAATATATCGTTTTGCCGGCCGCTCAGGTGGTCCATCTGCCTGACAGCATCGACTACGCCGTGGGTGCCTGTCTCGGCATTCCGGCGCTGACAGCGATTCAGGCCGTCCGCCTGGCGAAGGCTGGCCCGGGCAGCACTCTGCTGATTGCCGGAGGCGCCGGCTCCGTCGGGCATTACGCCATCCAGCTTGCGAAGCTGCGTGGCGCACGCGTAATCACCACCGTCAGCAACGACGCCAAGGCCGCGCACGCGCGCGCCGCCGGAGCCGACGAGGTCATCAACTATCGCACGGAGGACGTTGGCGAGCGCGTCAAAGCCCTGACGAGTGGTCGCGGCGTCGATGCCCTGATTGAAGTGGATCTCAGCCGCAATGCCAAATTCTATCCGGCGGTCTTGCGCCCGCATGCGACGGTGGTGATCTACGGCATGTCGGCAAATGAATCGACGCTGCCCAGTCTGTGGCTGATGCAGAACAACATCACCCTTCGCTTCTTTATCCTCTACGAACTTTCGTCGGACGATCGTGCGGCGGGACTCGCGGAGCTGGCTGACTTGCTGAAGCAGAACAAACTTGTCCACACTGTTGCGCTGCGACTGCCATTGGAGAAGATTGCCGAAGCCCACGACATTGTCGAGCGCGGCGACGTTATCGGCAATGTGGTGCTCGATATTGTTTGATTAGGCTCTAGGAGCGACTGGCGGCAGCCGCGGATTGATTCGCGACCGCCTGATAAACGTCCAGAATGCTGCGTACGGATGTCTGCCACGAGTAGCGGCGGACTCGATCCCGCCCTGCGGCTTTCATTCTCGCGCGCAGAGACTGATCGAGCAGCACGCGATAGAGCGCGCGGCTGATTTCGAAGACATTTTCCGGGTTGACGAGCACGGCTGCGTTGCCCAGCACCTCCGGAATCGCGGACACGTTGGATGCCACGACGGGCGTGTCGTGCGCCATGGCCTCCAGCGGCGGCAGCCCGAATCCTTCGTAGAGCGACGGGAAGACGAAGATTTTTGCCAGGTCGTAGAAGATGCGCAGCACGTCGACCGGAACGAAGCCGAGAAAGCGCACGTCGAATTGCACGGCGCTCTTGATCACCGCCCTACGCAGGTCGGGATGCTTCGAGACCTGATCGCCGATGATGACCAGCTTGAGATCGGGAACGTAATCGTTCTTGGCCAGCGCCGATTTCAGCGCCGAGAACGCTTCGATGATGCGCACGATGTTCTTGTGCGGGCTGATCCGGCCAGCATACAGAATAAATGGGTAGTTCACCTGGTAGCGCTCGGCGATCATGGCACGATCGTCGTCTGTCGCGTGTCCGAGAAGAAAGCGGTCGTCGAGCGCGTTGTAAACCACCTCGATCTTTTCGGGCGGCACATCGAAAAGCCGCGTCAGATCCTGCTTGGTGAAATTGGAAACCGCAAAAATTTTTGCCGCTCCGTGCAGCACGCGCCGGGTCAGGTGGAAGCGCACCGTACGCGCGAAACTGGACTGCGAATTGTTGCGGTACATGTAGTCGAGCAGGTCGTGAACGGTGACGACGTAGGGACAGCCGGCCATGCGCGGGCGCCAGAACATCTGCGGAAAGTGGATCAGATCGCACTGGAAGCTGCGCACCGTGCGGCGGAAATCGAAGTAACCACCCGTATTTCCGTCGTGGCCCTCAAAGGGAATGCAATGAAAATTTGGCGGCAATTCGCCGACTTCGTTCAGCCGCTCGACGATGCCGATCAGGAAGTATTCGTTGACGTGATCCATCCGCGCGAGATTGCGGACCACGTTGCGCGTGTAGGTGGCCACGCCAAAATCACTCATCTGCCGGATGTCGATTGCGATTCTCACGGCTGAATCTTCCTTACCAGAGCAATTCCCGGCTCAGCCGGAAATCGAAGGATGTGGCTCCCTGGCCGCGGCGTGATTGGTGTGGCCCAAGGCATGACCGGCGATCTGAAGCTGCTGCTCGATCTTTGTGTTCAGATCCGCTCTGGCGAATTCAGCGGCCACCCGGATGGCATTTTTGATCGCCAGACTATTCGACGAGCCATGGCTGACAATCGCCACACCCTTGATGCCGAGCAGCGGCGCGCCACCGTACTCTGAGTAGTCGAGGCGCTTCTTGAAGTCCTGAAAGGCCCGCCGCGCCAGCAGGTATCCCACTTGGCGAGTGATCGTTGCCTGCAAAGACTCTTTCAGCATGGCGCGAACCGTGTCGACCAGCCCTTCGGAAATCTTCAGTGCCACGTTGCCGACGAACCCGTCACAGACGATGACGTCGACGTTGCCATTGTAAAGGTCCCGTCCCTCGACGTTGCCGACGAAGTTCATGGGCATGGTCTTCAGCACCTTGAAGGTCTCGCGGGTGAGTTCGTTGCCCTTGGTCTCCTCTTCTCCAATCGAGAGCAATCCGACGCGTGGGCAATCTGCTTGCGGGAAGCGTCCGGCGAACATGGTGCGGAAGTAGATCTCGCCCATGATCGCGAACTGCTCCAGGTTGTGGGGCTTGCAGTCGACATTGGCACCCACGTCGAGCATGATCGAGGCGGTGCTTGCCGCCGTGGGAAAAACCGCAGCCAGCGCCGGACGATCGACCCCGGGCAGAACTCCCAGCACTAGCTTGGCCGTAACCATAGCCGCGCCGGTATTGCCCGCCGAAACAAAGCCGGCGGCCAGGTTTTCACGCACCAGGCGCAGTCCAACCCGCATCGAAGAGTCGCGCTTCTGCTTGACGGCGTGCGCCGCCTTCTCCTGCATGCCGATAACTTCGCTGGCATGCACGATCTCGATTGGCAACTGCTGGGCGGCGGGATGCGCGTCCAGTTCGGCGCGAATCACCTCTTCCTGGCCCACCAACAGTACTCGGACATCGTAATGTCTGGCGGCCAGAATGGCGCCCTCAACCTCCGGTTTTGGAGCCCGGTCGGAGCCCATTGCATCAACCGCAATTGTTAAAGGTGAATTCATGCCACGGAACGTCAGCTTGCCTTCTCGACTTCCACAACTTCGCGGCCTTTATAGTACCCGCATTTGGGGCAAGCGCGATGCGGCATTTTACGCTCGTGGCAATTAGGGCATTCGGAAAGTGAATGGGCCGTTAGGTGGTCATGCGAGCGGCGGATCGAAGTGCGGCGCGTGGAGTGTCTCCGCTTGGGATTTGCCATTTTTTAAACCTTTCAGTGTTCCCGGCGCTTGTCGCGCCGGGCCGTAAGTGCCGGACCAGTATCCTCCGGCCAAAATCGTGCGGCTCGCTGCCGCTGCCCCGATCGGCGCACATCACGCTCTGATCGGGAAAAAAACTAGTGCAGGTGGCTCTTCAAATCGCGCAGGGCGTACCAGCGCGGGTCCTCCTGCTGTGGCTGGCAGTTACAGCCTCCCTCATTGAGGTTCTGGCCGCACCGTGGACACAAACCCTTACAGTCGATCCGGCAAACCGTCTTGATGGGGACGGCCAACAATACCTGTTCGCGAAGGACATCTTCCAACTCCAGCCCTTCGCCTTCATAGTAGCCGATTTCGGTCTCGGCCTCACTGATAGAGACTTCTTCCTTACGCCGGTCGACGCCAAGTGGACGGTACAGCAGGTCAAACGAACGGCTTACCTCCTGGGGCACCGGCTCAAGACAGCGTGCACAGCTCACTTCGAAGCGGCCAGTCAACTCTCCAACCAGCCGGATATCGGAGACGTACTCACGTCCGCCGTGGTGCTCGCGGATCAATTCGGCCCGACCGTTCACTTTCATGATGCCGAACTGCTGAAGCTCCCGTCCATAATCAATAGCACCCGGCTGCAACTCCTCGGCAAAATCCTGACGCCGGAGTTCCAGATCTTTAACACGGATCAGCATGATGTCTATAACCGTATGAAGCGAATAGAGTTGCAGGCTAGACTCGGGACCGCCGGATGCGATCCGCCGAAGAACCCCCACCCCGAAGCCATAAGCGGCTTCAGGCTTCGCTAATCCTCGCGACCGCCTTTAGAGGGAAAATCCCCTATTGGGCAAAACATAAGAATACTGGGGCGCTTTGCGAGTGTCAACCGCGGCAGGTGATCCTGATCCAGTCGTCGAATGGCGCTCCTGGAACTACCAGCACGGATCGAAGGTCACACACATCGACCACCTCGGCGAGGGCTCGTCGCGCAATCTCCGGCACGCGCCCTGATTGTGCGTTCTTTCTGTGCGGACGCTTGCGGGCAAAGCTGGCCAGAGGTTTAGATGTTGGTGCCCGTAGCCTCATTGAAACTGCTGCGAGCCTGGCCCACGGCGCGCTCGGCGGTGCCGCGTATGGCTTCCACTCCACGCTGCACGCGATCACGTCCCTGCTCGTAGCTTTCACGCGCTGAATTGGCCACATCACTGGCACGTTCACTCAGGTTATTGCGGGTTGCTTCTCCGCTCATCGGGGCAAAAAGAACGCCCAGTCCGATTCCCAATCCAAGGCCAAACAGAAAACTCTTCATCAAATTGCCTCCGCGGTAAAAACCGCCCAAGATACACGCTTCCAGCACAGAAAAGTGGAACAACGGTGATGAACTGTGAGAATGCAACGGCTGACGCAGGGTTGGCCTCGACCTGTACGCGCGCAGCCATTGCGTGTGCTGCCGGGGAAAATGCGAGCTCCTGGAATGCTGATGTCGACCCACGTGCGGCCTCTTATCCGGTACTTGGACCGGCGGCCATCGACCGACAGACACCATCCAGCCTTCGCCAAGCGCCTGCCAGGAAATGTCTGAAAAGAAGTCTTAGTCGCGCACCTTCGTGCTCTGGCAAGCTGCGGCAAGCGTGCCGCTACGCTGTTATGCTGGTCACCAACATGATTGAGGGATTTGCTACCGGCGAGGGCTCGGCACGGTTTCGAAGCCGGTTTCCCGGCCTTGACCGGGCGGGCCATTTCCGCCAGCTTCCAGCCGAACCGCAGCTCTCAATCTCTTCGATTGGACTCGGCACCTATCTGGGCGAACCCGACTATGCGATGGATGCAAATTATCAGACGGCGGTGCGGGCCGCGCTGGAGACTGGCGTCAACCTGTTGGATACCGCAATCAACTATCGCCACCAGCGCTCGGAGCGCAACATCGGCTCGGCATTGCGCGACTTGGTTGCCGCCGGAATTGTGCAACGCGATGAAGTGGTGGTCTGCACCAAGGCCGGTTATCTGGCTTTCGACGGGACGGTGCCGCCGGAGGCCGGCAAATACTTTGCGCGCGAATATATCGAGCCAGGCATTATCCAGCGCGGGGAACTCGCCGGGATGCACTGCATCGCGCCCGACTATCTGGAGGACCAGGTCGAGCGTTCGCGCCGCAACCTGCGCCTCGAGACCATCGACGTTCTCTATCTTCACAACCCGGAATCGCAATTGTGCGAGGTGCCTTTAGACGCACTCTACGCGAGATTGAGCGCCGCATTCCAGCGGCTGGAGCGGCTCGTTTCCGAGCAGAAAATCCGCTTCTACGGCATAGCCTCATGGAGCGCGTTCCGCGTGCCGCAAGGCGAACGCGCCTTCATCGGCATTGCCGAGTGCGTCAGGCTTGCGTGCGAGGCGGGTGGCGCAGCGCATCACTTCCGTTTTCTGCAACTGCCTTTCAATCTCGCCATGACCGAGGCGCATGCGGCAGCCTTTCAGCCTTTTAAACACCGGATGTTGCCGGCGCTCGAAGTGGCGCGGCGGCTTGGACTCGCCGTGGTTGGGAGCGCCTCGCTCTGCCAGGGAAAGCTGGTGCAACACCTGCCCTGCCAGTTGACGGAGAAACTCGGCCTGGAGAGCGACGCGCAGCGCGCCATACAGTTTGCCCGCTCGGCGCCGGGCATGTTGAGCGCGCTGGCGGGCATGTCGAATGCGGCGCACCTGAAGGAGAACATGCGCACCGCAAGCGATCCGCCGATGCCGGAGCAGGAATGGTTGCGATTGTTCAACGAATGTAAGTAGGCGGCGTATTCTTCGTCACCCAGGCACGGTGACAGCTCTTGGCCGCCCTGTCGTGAGTGCTCGACCCTGAAACCCGAAACTCGTAGACCCAAGAGTGGGCCCTTATGACTTACGGCGCGGTGGTCTTCTGGTGCTGTGCCGCGATCTGGCCCGCCGGCCCCTTGGCGTCATCTTTGGAGATTTGCTCGTAGAGCTTGTTGGCTTCAGCGGGCTGCGTCGTCTGGTAGAGATCGGCCAAGCCGAGTTGCGCAGCGGTCTTGGGCACGCTGAGTGTCGGGTGCTCGATCAGATCCTTGTAAATCGCGATAGCATCCGAATCCTTCTTCTGGTTGCGGTAGACGGAAGCCAGCACGAAGTTGGCAAGCGACGACAGTTCCGCATCGCGGGACTTAACCACGTCTTTCAGTTGCCCCTCGGCCACAGCATAATTGCCAAGGTCCACTTCGCACAGGGCTGCAAAGTAGTGGGCCCATTGGCCAGCGCGCGAAGAACCATATTCAGAGGAGATAGCATAGAACTGCTTCTTGGCGGCGAGCGCCCGCTCGGCGGAGCTGGTGAAGCTCACCATCTGGCTCCCCTGGGCCGGCGCACCGGCCAGCGTCGGGGCGTTATAGGTGACGAGGGCATCGCCAAGTTTTTGTGCAGCCTCTGCCTGGCGGTGGTCGCGATACCAGAAACTGCCTATGCCGACGGCCACCACTACCGCAAGGGCGATCACGCCGTTGATGATGGTTTTGCGGTGAGCGATTGTCCAATGGGCGGCCTCTGCCGCCGATTCCGCAAACTTGTCCTGCTTCAGTTCTTGCCGGGTGTAGCGCACGATTGATCCTCAAGACCCCAGGCAAGGTTGCTGCCTTGGGGGGTCTTTCCAGGTCTTCTTCCCAGGTCTGCCGTTCTGATGTGGACGGTGAGGAACACTTGCCCAGGACCGCCCTTCCATGGTCGGAGATTTGAGTTTAGCAGCCGGGAGAAATGAGCGTCAAACCTTCTTCGCTCAATCGTTTGGCTGGATTTCGGATTGCAGGGCCAAATTCGCAATTGCATGTGGCCCCGGCCCTTAGACGCCCTGCTTTGCGTCGCGCCAGATGTCGGAGTGATGCTGATGCACAATGCGTAAACCGCCTTCGAAATCGAGAGCAATCACTTCCGTCGCCCGGCCATTGCGCACCGCCTTGTCGGTGCGTTTGCCTGCCAAGCCTCCCGTCACCCCGGCGGCGCTCCAGCGGAAGGTATAGGTTGCCACGGCGACATTATCCGACAACAGCTTCACCTCTATGGGACTTGTCACTTCGGCGCGGAAACTCGTTTGGTTTTCGAAGTATTCCCGCTCCTTGCGAGCGGCCGAAACGCGTCCCGACTCGGTGCGCTGAGCGAAGGGATTGAAGATGGTCGAATCGTACGTGTACAGCTTCTCCATCTCGCCCGGCGTCTTGTCCATCAGGGCACGCCAATACTGGTGTACAAAAGCCTGCACTTGGTCAGAGGAAACCTTGCTTGTAATCATCAGTACCCCCACAATCTTCAATCGGCGTCCAGCCCCTTACGCGCCAAACGGCGCACAGGCCCATCGCTATTTATTGCGCCACACGGGCTTGCGTTTTTCGATTACCGCTTGCAGGCCCTCCTTCGAATCTTCCAGTGACGCTAACTGATTCAGATAGATGTCCTGCGACTTGCGGATCGCCTGCGCCAGCGGCAATCCGATGGTCGTCGAGATGACGCGCTTGGCCATCTCCAGCACCGGGCTGCTGAACTGGGTTATGCGTGCGAGCACCTCTTTGACCGTAGCTTGCAAATCCTTCTCCGCGACCACCCGATTCACGAATCCGAGGGTGCGAGCCTCTTCGGCCGTCATGGCCTCGCCCGTCAGGATCAGTTCGTATGCCCGTTTGGGACCGATCACCTGTGGGAGCATGATGGCCGCAAACGGCGGGAAGGCCCCCATCTTCACCTCGGGCTGCGCGAAACGCGCTAGGGGCGTCGCAATCACCACGTCGCCGAAGGCGACCAACTCCGAGCCGGCGCCGATGGCCGCTCCGTTCACCACCACGACCAGCGGCTTCGCCAGTTCGCTTGAGGCCTGAAAGACGCGCGTGAAGGCATCGAGCGTCTGGAATATCCGCTCAGGCTTGGAGTCCTCCAGCGAGATGCCGGCCGAGAACATGGGCTGCGAGGAATCGAGCAGGATGCACTTGATGTCGCTGCGCCCGTCGAGGCTCTCGATGGCCTCCGCCAACTCGCTCATCATCGGGACGGTCAGCACGTTGTACGGGGGGGAATTCAGCGTAATGTGCGCTACCGAGGCCGTCGCCTCGAAGCGAATAAAGTCGTAGCTCTTCGGTCCCTTTGAAATGACCATACATTCACACGAAACCGCGGTCCGCCGGGTCTCGGATTCGCTCCTGCTGATCTGCAATCTTGCCGTTGCGCCCCAGCTTACACCAAAGTTCGGCAGCTTCAAGAATTAGTTCAAGAATTAGCCGGAGACGATCTTCGGTTCCGGATGGGCTGTTCCGAGCAAAAACTTATGGACTGGGACGAGAATTTCTAGCATTATCTGCGAGCAACAACTACGGTTTCCCGAGGTAGAATCCCTTTATGCGAATCGCGGTGGGTGCCGATCACGCCGGTTACGAACTGAAAGAGAAGCTCAAGTTTCACTTGGAGCGTCTGGGCTATGCCGTCGAGGATTGCGGCACGGTCTCCAGTGACTCCTGCGATTACCCGGACTTTGCCCACGCGGTTGCCTGCCGGGTTGCCTCGGGCGCGGCGCAGCGCGGCGTTCTCGTCTGTGGCAGTGGCATTGGCATGGCGATAGCCGCCAACAAGACTCCGGGGGTCCGCGCCGCTAACATCAGCAGCGAATACGAGGCGCGGATGTCACGCGAGCACAACGACCTCAATGTGCTGACCCTGGGCTCGCGCATTCTTGCCGAAGAGCAGGCCATTGCGATCCTCGATGCCTGGCTGAACACGCGCTTCGCGGGCGGCCGCCACCAGCAGCGGCTCGAAAAACTGGCGGCGCTGGAAACGCCCAGGCCGATCGAGGTAACACCCGAGCCCGTATAGCAGGCGCCAAGTAGCCCCCGGTGCCTGCCGGATCCGCCATCGCGTTCGTGTAGCGGACTCGCTTGGCTATGCCACGCCGAAGGGGTAAAGTAGGTACTTCCGATGAAGGAGTCTGCCCTCATGAACGACCGAATGTCGCGCCAACTGAGTGAAGTCGATCCCGAGATTGCGCAAGCAATCGCCAACGAAGAAGCCCGCCAGCACGAAGGCCTGGAGCTGATTGCTTCGGAGAACTTTGTCAGCGAAGCCGTGTTGGAAGCCGCCGGATCAGTGTTCACCAATAAATATGCCGAGGGATACCCCGCGAAGCGCTACTACGGAGGCTGCGAGTTCACGGACGTGGTCGAGAATCTCGCCCGCGAGCGCGCCAAGCAGCTATTCGGCGCCGAGTATGCCAACGTGCAGCCGCACTCGGGCTCCTCGGCCAACATGGAGGCCTACGCCGCAGTCGTGCAGCCGGGCGATACCGTAATGGGGCTTGACCTGGCCCATGGCGGCCACCTGACGCACGGCCACAAGCTCAGCTTCTCGGGTAAGACCTACCACATCGTCTCGTACGGGGTCTCGCGCGAAACCGAGACGATCGACTACGACGAGTTGCAAAAAATTGCCGAGCGCGAGCGGCCTAAGCTGATTATCGGCGGCGGTTCGGCATACCCGCGCATCATCGATTTCGCCCGCATGCGGCAGATTGCGGATCGGGTCGGAGCCATTTACCTGGTTGACATGGCGCACTTTGCCGGCCTGGTCGCCGGAGGCGTGCATCCCTCGCCCGTGCCGCACGCCCAGATCGTCACTTCGACCACGCACAAGACTCTGCGCGGCCCCCGCGCCGGGTTGATCCTGGCGAATGCCGCCATGGGAGCCAATATCGACCGCAGCGTCTTTCCCGGCGCGCAGGGCGGTCCCCTGGTGCACATCATCGCGGCCAAGGCCGTCTGCTTCAAGGAGGCGATGGAGCCCGGCTTCAAGGCCTACGCCAAGCAGATCGTGGTGAACGCGAAGGTCATGGCCGAAACGCTGGCGGTCGAGGGATTCCGCATCATCTCCGGCGGCACCGACACGCACCTGATGCTGGTCGACGTCTTCAGCAAGGGCATGTTCGGCAGCGAAGCCGAAAAGGCCCTGGGCGAGGCCGGAATCACGGTGAATAAGAATGCTATCCCATTTGACGCCAACCCGCCGATGAAGCCCAGCGGCATCCGCGTCGGCACCCCGGCGCTCACCACTCGCGGCATGAAAGAAAAAGAAATGCGGCAGATCGGCCGCTGGATTGCCGAGGCGCTCAACAACCGGACCAGTGCCGATGTTCTGGGACGCATCCGCCGCCAGGTTTACGAGCTGGCCGAGGCCTTTCCGCTTTACCTGGAGCGGCGTCGGCGCCACGTCGCGGAGCTGGCAGTTAAGGCATAACGGGAGCGTGTGCAGTATCCACAGCATGCGATGAAGTGTCATGCTGAGCGAAGCGAAGCATCTGCTTTGGGTTTCGTCAACAAAGCAGATCCTTCGGCTCCGCTTCGTTCCGCCTCAGGATGACACCTCTCAAGCAGATATTTCACCGTGATAGCTCTGCTGGGGACCGCCGACCGCCAGCGAAGAGGAGCCGCCCTCAGCGTTTCATCTTCTTGCCGAACAAGGCGGCGCCGATTGCGCCCCCAATTCCGCTCAGGAAGACAAAGAATAAGCCAACGAGGCACAACGAGAGAGCAAACCAGCTGACCAGTCCAGTCGGAGTGGAGACCATATCTCCGAAACTCTTCACCATCTGCTGCGCCGACGGATCGGAATTGACCGACAGGGCTTTTGAACTGCTCCTGCAGAGTGTGGCGCAGGGCCGTGCGATACTCGGCGCTGAGCAAGCTGATGACGCCCACAGTGGCGTTGAGCAGGAAGCCAAAGAATCCGGCCAATGCCCCTATGCGGAAGCCGCGCCGGGGAGGCACGGAGGCATCAGGCATCCGGCGTTTATAAAGCGTGATGGCAATTCCTCCGGCGGCCACCATGCACAAAGGAATTGTGATCAATGGCTCGTACTGGATTAGGCTGCCAATTCCGGCGGCAAACCCTGCTGCCAGCGCGGAAAAAATTACGACGCGGCGCTCGTATTTGGCTGCTTGAGAGGCCTCGGCCTGTCTGAAGATGGCGTTCGCGCGCTGCGCCGCGCTGGCTTCGGCAGTGGGCGGTTCTTCGTCGGACATGCCTGGCGCCGATGGGGTGTCAAGTTCCTCGCTGGCGATCGCCACCCGTATCTGGGGCGCACCACAGTTGTGGCAGAAAGGCACGCCGTCTTCCACCGTCGCACCGCATTTTTTGCAGCTATGATCCACAAAAGCAAGTTAGCAGCCAACGCGCTGACGCGCAAGCCGGACCGCAGACGAACATGGCTCCGCAGCTTTGGCGCCTGCCCGCTTGCACCGTATTGAGTTACACTCGCCCTGTCGGCTCCGCGAACACCCGGACATGAGCGAACCCTCGCAATTCGCATTCGACTTTCAGTCGCTTCCCGAGCGCCACATCTGGAAGGTCGGCGAACTCATCTCGGCGCTGCGCACACGTCTGGAGCGCGAGTACACGGACGTCTGGGTCGAGGGCGAGATATCCAACCTGCGTCCGGCTGGCTCTGGCCATTTCTACTTCACGCTCAACGATGGCGAGGCCCAGCTTCGCATTGTGATTTTTCGCATGCAGGCGCGCCTGCTGCGCTTCAGACCGGAGAACGGCTTGCGGGTAATCGCCCGCGGGCGCCTCAGCATTTACGAGGGCCGGGGCGAGTTGCAGATGATCGGCGAATTCCTCGAGCCGGTCGGAGTAGGCGCCCTCCAGGTCGCCTTTGAGCAGCTTAAGAAAAAGCTCGCCGCCGAAGGTCTGTTCGACAATGGACGCAAGAAACCAATCCCTGTGCTGCCGCGCCGCATCGGCATCGTAACCTCTCCACATGGAGCCGCCATTCAGGACATTCTCAACATCCTGCGCCGCCGTCACGGGTCAGTGGACGTGCTAATTTACCCCGCGCAGGTGCAGGGCGAAGCCGCGCCGCGCGAGGTCGCGGCCGGGGTGCGCCACCTCAACCGCGACCGACTGGTTGATGTCATTATCATTGCCCGTGGCGGCGGTTCGTTCGAGGATCTGGCCGCGTTCAATGACGAATCGCTGGCGCGCGCCATCGCCGAAAGCAGTTTGCCGGTGATCTCAGCCGTCGGACATGAGACCGACTTCACCATCTCTGACTTCGTGGCCGATTTGCGGGCGCCGACACCATCGGCTGCCGCGGAACTCGTCATACGCTCCAAGCAGGGATTACAGGAGAGCCTCGCTGGTCTGGGCACGCGTCTCGGACGCGGGGCTCGCTTCCAGTTGCTCACGGCGCGGCAGCGGCTCACGCGGCTGGCCCAGAATATGGCCTTTGCCCGCATGCAGGAGCTCATAGCGCGGCGCCAGCAGCGGGTTGACGAGCTGGCTTTTCGTCTGGCGGCGGCCCAGCAGAAGCAGATGCGCGCTCTTCACCGGCGTGTTGATGTCGCCGGCGCCCGGCTGCGGCATCAGGAGCTGCAAAACCGTTTGAGCGCCATGCGTCGCGAACTCACGGTTCGAGTTATGGCATTGCGTAACGCTGTGCGCCACCTGATTGAGAATCGGACGGCGAAACTTCAACGCCTCGGAAGCCAGTTGCAGGCGCTCTCGCCGCTCGGCATTCTGGAGCGCGGCTACGCCCTGGTGTTTGACGAGCAGGGCAATCTAGTTACAAGCAGCGAGCAGCTTTCCCCTGGCCGGCCGGTGCGTGGGCGCGTGGCGCGCGGAGGCTTTACCGCTCGCGTAGAGCGGGTTGAGCCAGAAGACGAAGAGCGCTGATGGCCACCACTAGAATTCTCACAGTATCTTGAACAGCGGCTCGTCGCTTCGTGTGCGGCCGGTCTCCAGGACATTTTCAGCCAGCACTTCGGGAGCGTCTTCCGGCAACAGGTGCGAAGCCTGGGGCACGAACACCGGCTCGGCACAGTGTGGCAGAGAATCGCGCAGCAGGTAAGGCAATAGCTTGCTGCGGAACGTCGGGTCCTGTTGTCCCCAGAGGATCTGCACTTTGGTCGGCAGCTTCGCGACCTGCGGCGCCAGTTCCCGCATGGCTGCAAGTTGCAATTCGCGGCGGTTGGGTTGGAACGTGCGTGCGAAAGCCAGCGGCGCCGCTCGCTGATCGCTCCGCCGAAATGGAAACCCATAGCCGTCGCGTACCGGCTGCTCCAGCGTCTTCGCCGCCGCCCACTGCAGGGCCGGAAAGGGCGCGAGCGTCCAGTGCCGTAGTGCATACCCCATTCTGCCGCGAGCCATGGCGGGCCAGAAGGGGAGCCGTTCGGCGGCATCGGCCGCCTGCGGATGCACCCAGGCATTGATCAGCACGATCCGGGTTACGTTCTCGGGAAAACGCATGGCGTAACGGAAGCCGATTATGCCGGCCATGCCATGCAGCACCAAAGTCAACTTTGGCAGCTTGAGTTCGGCAAGGAGCTGGCTGAGGTTCTCCGTATGCCGCTCCAGCGTATGGTATGCCGCGTCGCGTGGCTTGCTGGAAAGCCCGAAGCCGACCAGGTCAGGGGCAATCACCCGGTGATTCCCGCGTGCTTCCGCGATCAGTTTGCGGTACAGAAATGACCACGTCAGATTGCCGTGCACAAGCACCAGCGGGGGCGCATTTTCCGGCCCTTCGTCCACAAAGCTCATCCGTTCATAGGGTCCGGCGGAATCCCCGGGTTGAGGACGAGGCGAAACCGGGACTTCGCCGTTGAGCGCCGCCTCGGCTGCCGCTTTCGCCGCCGGGGCCGCAACGTGCACCATCCGGGTGCGGAACGGGTAAAGCGCGCGGATCAGATCCGGTAGCTTCGTCGGAAACGATTCGGTAATCATCAAGTCCTATCCCACCCAGAACGGGCAACCCCGGTCGGCGCCGCCACGAAAGATAAGTGAACGTCTCTATTTGGATGCTGGATGTCCCAGTCTGGACTGCGTGCCTCGTCCGTATGCTTCGATTGGACACCGGCGTTGTGTCGTCTCAAGGCCGAGGTTACGAGTTCGGATCAGGGTTGTTTCCCTGAGGAAAGACCCGGCATACTGCATTACAATGAGGAAGTAAGCACGTTGCGCTGTTGGTATATCGCATGCACCTGCTCACCAACATTACGGAGCGCTTACCGTCCTTGTCTGCGTGGGCGGTCGTAGACATACTGCTGGTGGCCGCACTCATCTACCAGTTTCTCTTGCTGATTCGGGGTACGCGTGCGGCGCCCATGCTGGTCGGGGTCGGAGCCCTGGTGTTGACGTTTTACGTGGCGCACAAGACCGATCTGCGCACGCTTGACTGGCTGATCGGCACGCTGCTGCCATACGGAATTTTCGCCCTGATTGTCGTGTTTGCAGGAGAGATTCGCCAGGTGCTGGCGCGTATCGGCCGCCGCCTTACTCTCAGTCGTTCGGGGCAGGCCAGCGTGAGCGAGGTCTACGACGATATTATCCTGGCGGCAAACTTGTTTTCACAGAATCAGACCGGAGCGTTGATCGTGATTGAGCGCGAGATCGGGCTGCGCACGTACATTGAAAGCGGGGTTCCGCTGGACGCGCAGCTTTCTTACGATCTGCTGGCTACCATCTTCCGCCCCAGCGCGCCGCTGCACGACGGAGCGGTCATTGTGAAAAAGGATCGCATCGCCGCCGCCGCCTGCTTCCTTCCGCTGTCGATCAATCCGCTGCTCTCGACACAACTTGGCACGCGGCACCGCGCGGGCATCGGCATCACGGAAGAGACCGATGCGATCTCCGTCATCGTCTCCGAGGAAACTGGAGGCATCAGTCTGGCGGTGGCCGGGAACATCGAACGCGATTTATCACCAGAGCGGTTGCGGGAACGCATGAGCGAGTTATTGCGGCACCTCGTCCGTCCCGGCGCGGCGGACGGCTCCGAATCCGCCACTCCCGAACTCGATCAACAATTTGAGCAGATCGGCCGCAATCCCGATGGCGGCCAACCGGAGGTCGAAAAGTAAGATGCTCGCCTTCGTCCGCCAGCTATTCACCCGCCATTTCGGACTCAAGGTGCTTTCGCTGGCCGTCGCCTTGCTGCTGTGGTGGACAGTGGCACGTGAGCCTGAGGCGGAGGTGCTGATCAACGTTCCAATCGAGTTTTACCAGGTCCCGAAAACGTTGCAGTTCAGCTCCGAAGTTGCTCCGCAGGTGCAACTCCGCGTCCGCGGTCCGGCGCGCGTGCTGCGCGAACTCGGGCAGATGAATATCCATCCGGTGATCGATCTTTCCGGTGCGACTCAGGGCGAACGCACGTATCCCATTCGCGCCAGTTCGATCCGCATGCCCAAAGGCGCTGAGATCGAACAGATTATTCCGGCGCAGCTTCGCCTGAGCCTCGATCGGCCGGAACAGCGCGTGGTTCCCGTGCGTGCGCGAATCACCGGTACGCTGATTTCCGGATACCACATCGTGGCAACCACGGTCGTGCCGCCAACCGTGATCATCGACGGGCCGAGCCTCCGCGTCCGGCTGATTGAAAACGTTTTCACTGATCCGATCGACGCCACCGGTGTGATCGGCAGTGCCACATTTACGACCAATGCTTACTCGACAGACCCCCTGGTAAAGATCAGCAACCCCCAACCCATGCGGGTGACCGTCGTGACGCAGAAGTCCGATGGTGAAGTTAAGTAGTCGTCAGGAACACGGGACATCATGAAACAACTGTTTGGAACCGACGGAATACGCGGCGTTGCCGGAGAGTACCCGCTCGACCAGACGCACCGTTTTTGCCATCGGCCGCGCACTGGGGGCTCGTTTGCTGCGGCGCTACGGCGCCGGGCAAGCCAAGGTACTGATCGGCCAGGACACGCGCGAGTCCAGCACCGGGATTGCCGGGGCCCTGGCTGGCGGTCTGCGAGCGGCAGGAGCCGAATACGTGAATGCAGGCGTCATGACGACTCCCGGCGTGGCCTACCTGACGCGCGCGCGGAAGTTTTCGGCCGGAATCGTCATCTCCGCGTCGCACAATCCCTGGATGGATAACGGCATCAAGCTCTTCGGCCGCGATGGCATGAAGCTGGCCGACGTCATCGAGCACGAAATCGAGCAGGAGATCTTCACCCACCTTGACGATCTCACGGGAGACTTTGACAGTGGCTCGTCTCCCACACCGACATCCGCGATCGTGGGTTTGCGCGAAAGCTATGTGCAATGGCTCGTCACCAACGTAGATTCCGCCAAGCTGCGCGGCTTTCGCGTGCTGATTGATTGCGCCAATGGCGCGTCCGCGGCGGTTGCGCCAGAGCTGTTCCGCCTGAGCGGTGTTGAAGCCAGCTTCCTGCATGTCTCGCCGGACGGACGCAATATCAACGCCGGCTGCGGCGCACTGCATCCCGAGCACGTTGCCGCCGAGGTGCGCAACTCCGCTGGCGCCTTCGAATGCGGAATCACCTTCGACGGAGACTGCGACCGTGCTCTGTTTTCTGACGAGCAAGGCAGAGTGGTCGATGGCGACGCCGTGATGCTGGCGGCGGCGCGCGACATGAAAGCGCGCGGCACGCTCGCGCACGACACCGTGGTTGCCACAACCATGTCCAACATGGGCCTGGAAAAGGCTCTGCGCAGCTCGGGCATACGCATGCTACGCGCACAGGTTGGCGACAAGTACGTGTTAGAGGAAATGCTGCGGACCGGGGCCAAACTCGGCGGCGAACAGTCTGGTCACATTCTGTTCATGGATGGCGAGTCGACCACCGGCGATGGTCTGCTGACGGCGCTGCGCGTACTTGAAGTGCTGGGTCGCTCCGGGAAGAAACTGAGCGAACTGGTGGCCGACCTAAAGGTTTTCCCGCAAGTGATTCGCAATATCCGCGTGCGCGAGAAGATTCCTTTCGTTCAGATGCCGGACGTGGCCAGCGCCATCGGCGAGGCCGAGCGCGAACTCGATGGCAATGGGCGCGTGGTTGTCCGCTACTCCGGCACGGAGAAGCTGGCGCGCGTCATGATCGAGGCCGAATCCGAGCAACTCATGCGGAAGCATGCCGCGGCCATCTCTGAAACGATCGAACGGGCTGTCGGCGATCATCAGCAGTTGAGCACGAAATAGTCGCGTGCTTCAAGCCCCAGATTGCTTTATCTCTGAATTACAATCCTGCCTGATACCCTTGGCATGAGCCGGCAACGACGGAGGCGGCATGTTCGAACCTGCGATTGAGCAGCTCCTGGCGGAACTGGAGCAGCTGGGCCATGAAAATGACCAGCGTGTCAGCGAGCGGCGTTACAAGCTGTTGAACCTGGAGCGGCCAACGTCGGAGCTGATCTGGTTGTTGCTTCAGTCAACCAGGCGGAAGAGCGTGCTTGAGATCGGCACCTCCAACGGCTACAGTACGATTTGGCTCGCCGAAGCCCTCCGGTGCACACCGGAGGCGCGCTTCGTCAGCATCGAACGCTTCCCCGAAAAGCTCGCGCAGGCACGTCGGAACCTGGAACGTGCCGGATTGCTCTCAATGGTCGAACTAATCGAGGGCGACGCGACGGAGATTGTCCGCTCACTGCCCCCGCATTTCGACTGCATCTTCTTCGACGCCGACCGCGTCAGCGCTCCCGCGCAACTGGAGATGCTGCTCCCGAGGCTGACCTCCGATGCTCTGCTGCTTGCCGATAACGTTCTCTCTCATCCGCAAGAGGTCGCCGAATACCGGGCGATGGTCGAGGGGTTGCCGGGATTCATCTGGACGGTCGCTCCGGTGGGCAAGGGCCTGCACATTGCATGGCGGCGCGAAGTTTGAGTCGGTGGGCTTGCTCGCAGGGTGGGAGTAAAGCAGATCCTTCGCTGCGCTCAGGATGACACTTGTGAAGGGTAATAATGCGCGGCATTTCTGCGGGCAAAGCAACTACCCAAGTGGCCAACAGCGAGCGAACCTGGAGCCCCACCCGGCGGGGACCCAGGAGACATTTCAGATTACTGAAAATCTGAAATCAACAATTCGAAATCTGCAATGAAGTAACCTATTCGCCGGCGACGGTCATGCCGTCGATGCGGACGGTGGGACAGGCGATGGAACCGCGAAATTCGAGATCGTTGCCGATTTCAGAGATGTTTCGCAGCATCTCCTTCAGGTTTCCGGCGACCGTGATCTCCTCGACCGGATAGGTTAGCTCGCCATTGACGATCCAAAGTCCGCCAGCGCCGCGCGAGAAATCGCCGGTCACCAGGTTGACTCCGAAGCCGAGAAACTCGGTGACGTAAAGGCCATCTTTGACGTCGGCGATGAGCTGTTGCGGAGTCTTTGCGCCGGGCTCCAGAAAGAAGTTGCCGGAGCCTATGCCTGGGTTTCCGGCCAGCCCGCGCGAGGCGTTGCCGGTGGTGGAGAGGCCCAGCTTCTTAGCGGCGTAAGTGTTGAGCAGGTAAGACTTGAGCACGCCGTTCTGGAGCACAACTGTGCGCCGCGTCGGCACGCCCTCGCTGTCGAACGGGCTGCTGCCGAAGCCGCCGCGCATGGTGCCGTCGTCGATCACGGTGACGTTTTCGCCCGCGATCTGCTCGCCCAGCTTGCCGACGAGGAACGAGGCGTTGCGATAGATGCTATCGCCGTTGGCGGCCTCGAAGATGTGTCCAAGCAGGGAGCGCGCAACCTGGGGATCGAAGATGATGGGAACGCGGGCGGTCTTCACCTTACGGGCGCCGATGCGCCGCAGGGTGCGTTTGGCCGCCGTCTGGCCGACCGACTCAGCCGACTCCAACTTGGCCAGGGTTAGCGCAACCGAGTACCAGTAATCGCGCTGCATGTTGCCCTGCTCGTCGCGCGCGATAGGGACGGCGGAAACCGAGCAGTAGGAGCGCTGGAATTCGCCCAGGAAGCCATGCGAGTTCGCCAGCACCTTGCGTCCGGTGGCGACATCGAAGGTGCCGCCTTCGGAGTTCGAGATGCGCGGGTCAAAATCAAGCGCGGCGCGTTCGGCGCGGCGGGCGTAGTCGATGCGATCGGCTGCGGAAAGCGAATTCACGTCGTCGTAATAGAGGTCGAGATCGCCTTTGATGGAGCCGAGTTGCGAAGCCTCGGGGATGCTGGCGAATGGGTCCTCGGTCGTGACCTTCGCCAATTCCAGGGCGGAGTCGATCATCTGCTGCAAGCCCTGCGGCGAAAGATCGCTGGTCCAGGTGCTGGCCGCGCGCTGACCGACGAAAACCCGGATGCCAAGCGCCTTGCTGCCGGATTCCTTCAGGGTTTCGACCTCGCCAAGGCGGACCACGGTGGAAAATTCCGTGCCGTCGCGAATGACGCATTCGGCGGCGGTAGCGCCGCACTGCATGGCGCGCCGCACCACGCCGGAGGCAATCTCCTTCAATTCAAGTTGCGAGGCGGCAGCGGTCGTTGTCTCGGTCTCGGTGTTCATTGCGCGCTCCCCTGCGATTCCCAAGGAAAAGCACGTGCGGCCTGCTCAGGCGATTGTCTGGTAATCATTGCGCGCTCCCGGTGCCGCCGACGGTGAGGCGGTCAATCTTCAGAGTTGGAATGCCAACGCCAACCGGTACCGACTGGCCATCCTTGCCGCAGGTGCCGACCCCCTCGTCCAGTTTGAGATCGTTGCCGACCATGCTGACGCGGGTGAGAACGTCGGGGCCGTTGCCGATCAGGGTGGCGTTCTTCAGCGGAGCCGTCACCTTGCCGTCTTCGATGAGGTAAGCCTCGGAGGCGGAGAAGACGAACTTGCCATTCGTGATGTCCACTTGCCCGCCGCCGAAGTTTACGGCATAGACGCCATGCTTGACGGAGCGAATGATGTCTTCGGGAGAATCCTCGCCGGCCAGCATGTAGGTGTTCGTCATGCGAGGCATGGGAATGTGCTCGTAACTCTCGCGGCGGCCATTGCCGGTGTTCGGCAACCCCATCAGTTTGGCTGAGAGCCGGTCGCTGAGATAACCCTTGAGAATTCCTTTTTCGATGAGAACCGTGTTGCTGGTGGCGTTGCCTTCGTCGTCGACGTTGAGCGAGCCGCGGCGGCTGGGCAGGGTGCCGTTATCGACGACCGTGCACTTGTCGCTGGCCACGCGGCGTCCGAGCAAGCCGGAAAAAGCCGAGGTCTGCTTGCGGTTGAAGTCGGCTTCGAGACCGTGGCCGATGGCTTCGTGCAGCAGGATGCCGGGCCAGCCCGGTCCCAGCACCACTTCCATTTCGCCAGCCGGACACTCGCGCGCATCCAGTTGAATGATGGCCTGGCGCGCCGCTTCCTGGGCGAAGTGCTCGGGAGTCTTTTCGGTCAGAAACGCCTCCATGCCGTGGCGTCCGCCGCCTCCGGCGCTGCCGCGAGCCGAGGTCTCGCCAGAGCGGGCGATGACAAAGACGTTCATCCGCGACATCGGCTGCACGTCTTCGGCAAAGGTGCCGTCGGAACCGATGATGAGAATACGGCGAAGCTCCTCGGCATAGCTGGCGCGCACTTCCGTGATCCGCGGATCGTAGGCGCGGGCGGCACGGTCGGCGCGCTGGATCAGCTCAACCATCTCTCCGACCGCGGAATCGACGGGCGCCGCCGGATACAGGTTGTGAGCCGCATGCTCCTTCAGATCCACCACGGGAACCTTGGAGGGGCCTTGCGCGATCAAGGCAGCCGTGCGCGCCGCGTGCAGAATCTTCTCCGGCGCAAGGTCGTCGGTGTAGGCGTAGCCGGTGCGCTCGCCGGCAATGACGCGAACGCCGCAGCCGGCGGAAATTCCCTGCGAAGCCGTTTTGACCATCGATTCGTCAAGGCCGAGCGAGGTCGCCGTCATGTATTCGAAGTAAAGGTCGGCGTAGTCACCGCCGGCCGACAGCGCCGCCGCCAGATAGCGTTGCACGTCGGGCGGGTTGAGGCCGTACTTCTGGAAGAAAAATCGCTTGTCTTTGTTCGTATCCATAGTCACACCAGATTGGATGCCACAGCTCCCCTGCGAGACTCCGGAGGGGCGGGCAATCTGATGATTATCCCATAATGGGCGGCGGGGGGTTCGGCCGGAAGCGTCGCACTACCCTGCCCTAGCTTCGCTAGAACGGGGCACCCGGCTGTCCTTCCCACATTAGCCAACTGCGAGCAAATATGGGCCACCAATAGACGTATGCGCCACCAGACGGGGAGATATTACGAGCCGCTAGAGGTTTTCATTCTGTGCGGCGCCACTAACGCCACACGGCGTCCAGCGTCCCTGAGAGCGCTCTGTCCAAATAGGTCGCAGCGCTGATCAGTGCCAGGTGTGTAAATGCCTGCGGGAAGTTCCCCAGGTGGCAACCGTTCGACCCGAGTTGCTCCGAGTACAACCCGAGGTGATTTGCATAGCCCAGCAGCTTCTCAAAAAGCAGCTGAGCCTTTTCCAATTCCCCGGCCCTCGCCAGGCATTCGATATACCAGAAGGAACAAGCCGTGAAGCTACCCTCCCCACCAGGGATTCCATCGACGTGGGTGCGTTCCGCCTCGTAGCGATAGACCAGCGTATCTTCGACCAGCCGGCTTTCAATGGCCCGCATCGTCGAGCGCCACATAGGGTCTACGGGGCTGATGAATCTCATCAAGGGCATCAAGAGGACCGAAGCGTCCAAGTTCTTGGTACCCTTCGACTGCACGAAAGACTGGAGCTCTTCATCCCAGAAGTTATTGAAGATATCCGCACGAATTGCGTCACGCGCATTCCGCCACTCCGCAAGCGGACCCGAAAGCGATCGTTTTTGCGCCAACCGCAGAGCCCGGTCGAAAGCCACCCAACACATGAATCGGGAGTGAAGAAATTCCCGCGCGCCGCCGCGCACCTCCCATATCCCCTCATCGGCGCGCTGCCAATTCTTTACCAGCCATGCCAACATACGTTGGACATCTTGCCATCCCGCATAGGAAATCGGGTCGCCATACTTGTTCGCCAGATAGATCGAGTCCATCATCTCGCCATAAATATCGAGTTGCAGTTGCTGATAAGCCGCGTTTCCGATTCGCACGGGGCACGAATGCTCGTACCCCTGCAGATTCTCGAGAATCAGCTCATCGAGCTTTTGCCTGCCGTCAACGCCATACATCACCTGCAATGGCCCTCGCTCCGCATCATCGCTCAGCCGGCCTTTCAGCCAATCGATGAACGCCTGCGCTTCGTCCACAAAGCCAAGCCGGATCAGTGCATAGAGCGTGAAGGTTGCATCGCGAAGCCAGGTAAAGCGATAGTCCCAGTTGCGCACTCCACCGATTTCCTCGGGTAACGCGAACGTCGGCGCGGCAATCAGGGACCCGTGTTCGCGGCTAATCAGCAGCTTCAGCATCAGGGCGGAGCGGTTGACCATCTCTCGCCATCGCCCTTTGTACTTGGATTTCGCGATCCATTTCTTCCAAAAACGAGCTGTCACCTGGAAACGCTCATCCACGCGCTCCATCTCCGGTTGCTGCTCCTGAGGGCGAACTCCGCCGAAGAGGAAGGTTGCTTTTTCCCCAGCTCGCAGTCTGAAGCGGGCCTTCGCATCCTGCGCTTCCTGGTGCAGACGTACCGTCGAATACAGAGCCATCGGCGGGCAGGCAGAATCCTGCGGCGAGAAAATCGCGCACCGATCTTCCATCTGAAGGAGATGCCAGCACACCCCATAGTTGAACCGAGGCTGGCACAACAACTCGAAATTGAGCTCACCCCTGACTACGGACACAGTTCGGATAATCTCGTTGGGCTGCTCTGCTATCCAAACCTATGGGCATGTAATCGGTCAGCTCCGCAACGCCTTCATCCGCAAGGAAGCGCGTCAGCAAAATGTTTGTGTCCGGCAGGTAAAGCTGGCGCACCCGGCCATTCTTGAGCTCTGGCTTAATCTGAAACCGGCCACCCCGCTGGTCATCGAGCAGAGCGGCGAAGACAGTGGGCGAATCGAAATTCGGATAACAAAGAAAATCGATCGATCCGTTCATCCCCACCAGGGCGATCGAGCGCATATTGCCAATCACCCCGTAATTTTCAATTGGTTCGAAACTCATGCGAGTAGATCTCGTTCAACTTGGATGAGAAAAGCGCGGCCCGCGGCGAGCCGGAATTAATCGTCTCCGGTTTGGCGAGCTTGGTCCCTGACAATTCGGCTTGTGGGAAGGTCTGTAGTAATTGCTGATGGTTCACGTGCAAACCAGGCACAGGCCCGGTACACCGCAGAAATAATGTTTGGACATCACCTAAATTGTGGGAGTATGAAACAGAAGCACCCCTGAAAACCAGTATCCGATTGACCCCGGAATGAATTCACCTCCCCTTTACCAACTCGTCTCCGAACAACTGAACGCGATCATCGCCGATGCCCCGGCGGCGCTGGTGATCGAGAACGGCGAGGTGCTGTTCGACTTCAGCACGGCACGGTTTTCGCTGCGCGCGGAGGGCGAGCGCTGCGTGTTGCAGATATGGTCGGAGGAGCGCAACATCGTGCGCCGCGTCGTCGGCGTGGAAACCAAGAACGGCGTGCTCAAGCTGGAAGTGCTGCGCTTTGGGCAGACGAAATCGGCGAAGCTGGAAATCTGCGGCGACCGCGAGCGCCGCGCGCCCACGGCGAAACGCATTGCCCGCGCCGGGTTTCAGCGGTTGCTCGGGCGCATGCTGGAGAAGTCCGAGCCCCGGATGGAAGTTGCAGAACATGGTTTCGGCGCCCGACCTGGAGCATTCGTTCGGGCCGGCTTATGTGAGGGGCATCCTGCGGCGCGGCAGCTCGGCGATGGCGGTCGTGGGAGTCGGCGCGGGCGAGGCGCAGTCGGCGGTCGACGGAATTATTGCGACCGCGGTGCTGTGGATGGAGCACTGCCGCGAACGCCAGGCCGACCGCATGCACGTGGCCGGAGCGCGATTGTTTGTGCCGCGCGGCCGGGCCGAGGTGGTGCGGCTTCGACTGGCGCATCTCAATCACGCGCTGGCCCGGTGGGAGCTTTCGGAGTTCGACGAGCGGGCCGAAACCTTGGAGGAGCTGGACCCGCGCGATGCCGGAAACCTTTCCACACGGCTGGTGCAGGCGCCGGACCGCGAGCGGGCCGCCGCGCGTTTTGCCGAGGCGATTGCGCGAGTCCAGCAGATTCTGCCGCGAGCGGAGATCGAGGTCGTTTCCGCCGCTGAACTTTCGTTCCGCTATCACGGCCTGGAATTTGCACGCGCCGCGATGCGCGAGGTCGCGGGTTCGTTTCGCACCGAGCCCGTCCTGCTGTTTCCCGATACCGAAGCGTCAACCGTTGGCGCGGAAATCGTGGTGGACTCCGATACCGAGCCTCGATTCCACGACTTCGTCAAGCGGGTTGCGGCGATGCGCGACGGGGCAGATCGGCATCATCCACTGCATCGCAGCAGCCCGGAGCGCTGGCTGGAGGCGAGCGTCAGGCGAGACCTCGGCGTGCTCGACGAGCGGCTTGACCCGACAGTCGTCTACTCGCAAGTGCCTGCCTTCACCGGCAGCGATCGAGCCATGATCGATCTGCTCGGCGTGACCCGCGAAGGGCGGCTGGTGGTGATCGAACTGAAAGCGGAAGAGGATATGCATCTTCCCTTGCAGGGGCTTGATTACTGGGCGCGCGTGCGCTGGCACCAGCAGCGCGGCGAGTTCCAGCGCTTTGGCTATTTCCCCGGACGCGAGCTCTCGCCGGAGCCTCCGCTGCTGCTGATGGCCGCGCCGTCGCTGCACGTCCATCCGACAACGGATTGCCTGCTGCGGCATCTCTCGCCGGAAATCGAGTGGAAGCTGCTGGGCTTGGACGAGCACTGGCGGCGGGGAATTCGGGTGATCTTCAGGAAGACCACCATTTCAGATTTTAGATTGAAGATTTCAGATTGAAAACGATGTGGGGATGTTTGCCCGATGCTGCAACGCATTCCTTAAAATCTGAAATGAACAATCTGAAATCGCAAATGTTGCGCATTGCAAACCAAATACATAGATTCTTCGCTCGCTACGCTCGCTCAGAATGACACTTCGGAAATCAACAATCTGAAATTCGGTAAGCGAATCTACTCGGGCTTGATTTCCGCCTCGCGGCCGCGATTGATCCAGTAATCGCGCGCCATCTCGGTGAGATCGGGTTGCGGTGGCTTCGCCCTTGAGCACGCGCGAAATGCCGCGTATGATGCGCCGCATCGGAAGCTCTCCCTTATCATCGGCCAGAAACAGTTCGCCGGCCTTGGAGCTGCGGTAGTACCAACGCTTAAGAATCGAGAGGTGCTCCATGAGTTCCTGGCCCGATTTGACCTGGGCCGGCGAGGCCGAGGCGAGCGCCTCGGTGGCGCGCGCTTCCATCGAGTGCGGCGTTTTGATCTTCCAGTCCACGGCACGGCCAAACGAATCGGTCCCCTCGGCGGCGACCGTGATGGTGCTTGCCGGGGCGAAGGCGACGGGATCGAGAATCCGAGCGCCTTCAATCTTGAACAGCGCCACCGAACCGGGCTGGGCCGAGGGCTGGATCATGACGCCGCGCAGTTGGTCGAGGCGGTGAACGATCTCCGGCAACTCGCGCATGAGCGCCTGAATTTTTTCGAAGCGCGAGTGCATCGCCGCCGCGGTTTCAAACTCGAGCGCCTGGCTGGCGCGGTCGCGCTCGGCGGCCACGGCATAGAGCAGCGAACGCCCACCGGTCGAAAGAAACTGCTCCAACTGCGACACCTCGGCGTCATAGACCTCATCGGTGCATCCGCGGAAGCAGGGCGCAAGACACATTTTCATTTCCGAATAAATACAGCCGGGGAAGGCCGGGTCGGGGTCCAGCTCTTCCGGGCAGCGCCGCACCTTGAAGAAGTCGAGCGCATCGTTTGCGAACTTCTCAGCAGCGGCACGGGTTGGAAACGGCCCGTAGTAGGCGGATTTTCCGTGCAGAGCGCCGAGGCGAGTGGTGACCACAAGGCGCGGATAACGGTTCTCCAGAATGAGACGGAGCAGCGGCGCGGGCCGCAAGCGCAGACGCTTCTCGTAAGCCTGCGGAAATTCCTGCCGCAGCATCTTATAGAGCAGGAAGCCGGATTCAAAGTCGGAGCCTGTGGGCGAGTAATCGAGCCAGCGCACACGATCTCGCAGATTGAGCCGCCGGTTGGTGGCATCGGGCTTGGCTGTCCCGGTACTGGGTGGGATGGAATCAGGGCTTGCGGCACTCGGCTTGGCCGGCGGCGCGAGCAGCCGCCGCGCGCGTCGGCGCAGATTGGTGGTTTTGCTGATGTACGCTTCCGCGCCAGCCTGTTCACCGCGAAGCGCGAAGACTGCGGGCGACGCCGGCAGTTGCTCGAAGAACTGCTCATCGCTTTCCGGCCTGAATTCAAGGTGGCGCGTCAGCACCCTACAAGTTTAGCGGAAAGACTCCGGTCGCCAAGTACCTTGTAATTACCTTGCGATGGTATCGAGCACCTCGCGATCCCACATCAGCAACAGCGGCAAATGTGGGCCACCAGAGCTGGGGAAATCCCCAGTGCTCTCGGCGGCCTTCATTTCCGGCATAATAAGAGTCGAGAAGAGCGAATGATATTTCCTCATTCGACCGAGAGGACAGCGATGAACGTAAGCGCATTGGCCGGCAAGCCGGCTCCCGATTCAGTCCTGGTCGACGTCTCGAAGTTGCTGGCGGCTTATTACGACGAAAGGCCCGACCCGAAGATTGCCGCCGAGCGCGTCAGCTTCGGCACCTCGGGGCATCGCGGCTCCTCGCTGAGCCGCTCGTTCAATCAGACCCACATCCTGGCCATCACGCAGGCCATCTGTCGTTACCGCGCGAGCCAGGGAATCGATGGCCCGCTGTTTATCGGCTTCGATACGCACGCGCTGTCGCAGCCGGCCTTTACCAGCGCCATGGAGGTGCTTGCAGCCAACGGCGTGGAGACGATGATCTCCATGCGGGACGAATACACGCCGACGCCCGCTATTTCGCACGCAATCCTGGCTTATAACCGCAATCGCAAACAAGGATTGGCAGACGGCATCGTCATCACGCCATCGCATAACCCACCCGAGGATGGCGGCTTCAAGTACAACCCGCCAAGCGGCGGGCCCGCGGGCTCCGACATTACAAGTTCCATTCAGCAACGCGCAAATGCCTCGCTGGAGTCCGGACTCACGGATGTCAGGCGAGTGGCATACGAGCGGGCACTGCGCGCCCCCACTACGCACCGTCATGATTATGTCGAGGAATACGTAAGCGATCTCGGAAGCGTGCTCGATATGGACGCAATCCGGGGAGCGGGCCTGCGGCTGGGCGTCGATCCGCTGGGTGGCGCCGGAGTGCATTACTGGGGACCTATCGCGAATCGCTATCGGCTTGACCTGACGGTTGTGAATCCGGAGGTTGACCCGACGTTCCGTTTCATGAGCGTCGACTGGGATGGAAAGATACGGATGGACCCGTCTTCGCCGTTTGCGATGGCGAGCCTGGTCGCGCTCAAAGACAAATTCGACATTGCGTTCGCCTGCGATACCGACCACGACCGGCACGGCATTGTGACCAGAAGCAACGGTCTGATGCAGCCGAACCACTTTCTTGCGGTCTGCGTTCACTACCTGTTCCAGCAACGGCCAAAGTGGGACGCCACGGCAGCCGTCGGCAAGACCGTAGTCAGCAGCGGCATGATCGACCGGGTCGCGGCAGATTTGGGCCGCAAGCTCTACGAGGTGCCGGTAGGCTTCAAGTTCTTCGTCGATGGACTGTTGGGTGGCTGGATGGGTTTCGGTGGTGAGGAGAGTGCAGGTGCGTCGTTTCTGCGTCGCGATGGCACCGTCTGGACGACCGACAAAGATGGGTTAATTGCGGCGCTGCTTTCCGCGGAGATCACCGCGCGTCTCGGACACGATCCCGGGGAGGTCTATGCTGACCTTACGCGCCGTTTCGGTAACCCCGTCTATGAACGGACGGATGCGCCGGCAAACAGCGAGCAGAAGGCGATTCTGGGCAAGCTATCGCCGGAAGACATTCAATCGACCGACCTCGCCGGCGAGCCGATCCGCAAGGTCCTGACCCGCGCGCCTGGCGACGGCAACGCAATCGGCGGCGTGAAGGTCATGTCAGAGAACGGCTGGTTCGCCGCTCGCCCGTCCGGCACGGAGGAAATTTATAAGGTCTATGCTGAAAGCTTCCTCGGCGAGCAGCACCTCGGGCGCATCCAGAAAGAGGCACAGGAGATTGTAGCGCGTGCGTTGAGCGCATCGAAGGTTTGAGCAAGGGTTTGAACGAGCACTATGGACGATCCTCTCTTCACGAATGTGTCCGGCGAAAGGCTTTCCGATCCAATCGCGGAGCTGGCGTTGAACCTGGGTTGGACCTGGAACCACTCGACCGACGAGCTGTGGCGCGAGCTGGAGCCGGAACTCTGGGAACACACGGAGAATCCGTGGCTGGTCTTGCAGTCGGTATCCCGAGACAAATTGCAGCGGCTCTTGTCCGACCAGGCTTTTCGAGCCCGGATTGACGAGCTGCTCGAGAAGAAACGCGAGCTGGAAGCGTCAGACGCCTGGTTCCAGAGAGCTCATCCTGATTCGCCGCTCAAGACCGTGGCTTTTTTCAGCATGGAGTACATGCTGAGTGAAGCGCTGCCGATCTATTCGGGAGGTCTGGGGAACGTGGCCGGCGATCAGCTCAAAGCGGCCAGCGACCTGGGCGTGCCGGTGATCGGGATCGGCTTGTTGTATCAGCAAGGTTATTTCCGCCAGGAGATCGATGCCTCGGGCGCACAACTAGCGCTCTACCCGTTCAATGATCCCGGCCAGTTGCCGGTAAGGCCGCTGCGCGACCGGAATGGCGACTGGTTGCGACTCAAGGTGCTGTTGCCGGGCTATGCCCTGTGGATCAGAACGTGGGAAGCGCAGGTGGGCCGCAGAAAACTGTACTTGCTGGACACCAACGACCCGGCAAATTTGCCATCTTATCGAGCGACTACCGCCGAGCTTTATGGTGGCGGACCGGATGTGCGATTGCGCCAGGAGGCTGTGCTCGGCATCGCCGGCTGGCGGCTGCTGCGAACGCTGGGCGTGCATCCCGAGGTCTGTCATCTAAACGAAGGCCACGCAGCCTTTGCCGTGTTGGAACGGGCGAGAACCTTTATGGAGGAGTGCAATCAACCGTTCGAGGTGGCGTTGGCGGCGACACGCGCGGGCAATCTGTTCACCACGCACACGCCGGTCGAAGCCGGTTTCGATCGCTTCCCGCCGGAGCTGATGAAGAAGTACTTCAAATTTTACGCGGAACAACGGCTTAAGATTTCGATGCATGACTTTCTGGCCCTGGGCCGCCGCAACCCCGACGATGATTCCGAACCTTTCAATATGGCGTACCTCGCCATTCGCGGCAGCGGCGCGGTCAATGGAGTCAGCCGCCTGCATGGGTTGGTGAGCCGGCGCTTGTTTCAGAACCTTTTCCCGCGCTGGCCGGAAGCTGAAATTCCGGTCGGGCATGTGACCAACGGAATTCACGTTCCGACCTGGGATTCGGCGGAAGCCGATTCGCTCTGGACAAAACAGTGCGGCAAGCATCGATGGCGGGATTCCCAGGACCGCGTCGAAGAGCAGATTCACGCGGTGGACGATCGAGAGATTTGGCAGCTGCGCTCGGCGGCCCGCAAAGCTTTGGTTCAGTTCACGCGCCAGAGGTTTGCCCTGCAACGGGCATACCAGGGAGCGCCTCGCGAGGAAATCGAGGCAGCCTCCGGCATTTTTGATGAGAAGCGGCTGACGCTTGGGTTTGCGCGGCGATTTGCGACCTACAAGCGTCCCAATATGCTGCTGCACGATCCGGAGCGGCTGATTCGCATCCTGACCAATCCGGAACGCCCCGCGCAACTGATCATCGCCGGCAAAGCTCATCCGCAGGACTGGGGCGGACAGGCGATGATCAAGCAGTGGAACGAATTCATTCGCCGCAGCGACGTCAAGGGCCACGTGGTCTTTCTGGCTGACTACGACATGCGTCTGACACAGGAACTGGTCGCCGGCGTGGACGTTTGGATCAACACGCCGCGCCGTCCCATGGAAGCAAGCGGCACCAGCGGAATGAAGGTGCTGGCGAACGGCGGCTTGAACCTGTCTGAGTTGGATGGATGGTGGGCTGAAGCCTACTCGCCGGAGGTCGGATGGGCCATCGGCGACGGCCACGATCGCGGCGACGATCCGGTTTGGGACGCGGTAGAAGCTGAAGCCTTGTACGCGCTGCTCGAACAGGAGGTTATTCCAACCTTCCATGATCGCGACCCGGAGGGCATTCCACGGCGGTGGATCGCGCGAATACGCGAGAGCATGGCCCGTCTCACGGCTGTCTTTTCTGCCAATCGAACGGTGCGACAGTACACCGAAGAGCACTACATTCCCCTGGCGTCTAAATATCGCGAACGGGCGACTGAAAAGGGCAAAGCGGCTGCGGAGCTTGTTTCCTGGCAGCATGAGATGGCATCGCAGTGGCGCGATGTGTGGTTTGGACCGGCGTTGATCGACAGTCGCCAAGGCAAGTATTTCTACAGCGTCCAGGTACACCTCGGCAGACTCAACCCCAACGATGTGCAGGTTGAGTTGTATGCCGATCCGCGGAACGCTGACCGGCCTTTTCAGGCTTCAATGACGCTCGACCGCGCTCTCTCGGATTCGTCCGGAGTCTACCGCTACTCCGGCGCAGTTCCTGCCGATCGTCCGGCGAATCATTACACTCCGCGCGCACGGCCTCGCGGTCCCGCCCCGCTCAGTCCACTTGAGATGCCCTTGATTGCATGGCAAAAATAGGGGCCACGCCGATTCTCAGAAGCGGCAGGTTGGCGTATTCCGCATGCATAATGGCGTGTTTTGCATATCGCAACGCTCGCTGAGCATCTAAATTAAGTCATGTTCAACGCAAAAGCTTACTCCGCTGCCAGTGCGACATCGCCGCTGGCCTCCACCACGATCACGCGGCGCGATCCAACCGAACACGACGTACAGATCGAGATTCTCTTCTGCGGCATCTGCCACTCCGACCTCCACCAGGTCCGCAACGAGTGGAGCGGCGTGATGCCCACCGTCTACCCGTGCGTCCCCGGCCACGAAATCGTCGGCCGCGTCACCAAGGTCGGCTCCGCGGTCTCCAAGTTCAAGCCCGGCGACCTCGCCGCCGTCGGCTGCATGGTGGACTCGGACGGCACCTGCCCCGAGTGCCAGGCGGGCCTCGAGCAGTTCTGCCCGAACATCGACCCTCACCTACAACTTCCCGGACAAGCACCTCGGAGGCGTCACCTACGGCGGCTACTCCGACAGCATCGTCGTCGACCAGAGATTCGTCCTGCGCGTCCCCTCGAACCTTAACCTCGCCGGAGCCGCTCCTTTGCTTTGCGCCGGAATCACGACCTACTCGCCCATGCGCCACTGGGGCGTCACCAAGGGCAAGAAAGTCGGCGTGGTCGGTCTCGGCGGACTGGGCCACATGGGCGTGAAGTTCGCCCATGCGCTCGGAGCCCACGTTGTAGTCTTCACGACTTCACCCAACAAGAAGGAAGACGCACTCCGCCTCGGAGCAGACGAGGTCGTCATCTCGCGGAATGCGGACGAGATGCAAAAGCACGCCGGCAGCTTCGACTTCATTCTCGACGCTGTCTCCGCCGATCACGACATCAACGCGTACATCAATCTGTTGCGCCGCGATGGCAACATCACCCTTGTCGGCGCGCCGGAGAAGCCTCTCGCCGTTTCGGCGTTCGGCCTGATCATGGGCCGCCGCAGCCTCTCCGGTTCGCCCATTGGCGGCATCGCCGAAACCCAGGAGATGCTCGACTTCTGCGGCGCAGCACAACATCACCGCCGATGTCGAAGTCATCCCCATCCAGAAGGTCAACGAAGCTTACGAGAGACTGCTCAAGTCCGATGTGAAGTACCGCTTCTCCATCGACATGGCTTCTCTCAAATCCGAGTAAACCGATGAATAAGCACTTTCGCGTCTCTGGCAGCACTTTTTCGAAGTTGGAAGAACTGGGAGTCCGTGCCTCTGCGGTCCTGCGCAGAGCCGGGCTTCCCCAGGGCTCATCGATCAACCGCGCGTGCTCCTCAACACCGAGGAACTGTTTGCCCTCTGGCGTGCCGTCGGCGAAGTCAGCACCAATCCCGCGATCGGTCTCCTGCTCGGCACAGAAACCAAGACCGAACGCTTCAGCCCCATCGGTCTCGCCGCTCTCTCGACCGAGAACTTCGGTGCAGCCGTGGAGCAAATGGCTCGCTACAAACAGCTCACCTGCCCGGAAGAGATCCTGCAGGAGAAGGACGACGAAGAGTGGAGCATCCAGTTCCGCTGGCTTCTGGCCGATGAAGTCGAGCCTCCGGTGCTGATCGAATGCTGCTTCGCCTGGGTGCTCTCGATCGCTCGCCACGGCACCGGCACGCGCCTGTCGCCGCTGCGCGTGGAGTTCGTGCAACCTCGCTCGCACGTGAAAACCATTGAGCGCCACTTTGGCTGCCCCGTGGTCTGCGGAGCCCCGCGCAATGCGATCGTGTTTCGCGCCGCCGACGCGCAGCGCCCGTTCGTTACCCGCAATGCCGAGCTTCTGGCAATGCTTGCGCCGCAGTTTGAGGAAGAGCTGAAGCAGGAGAACGGCGACGAGAACTTTGTCGAGCGCGTCCGCATAGCGATACAGCAGAAACTCACCGGCCGGCGTCCCGACCATCGAGGACATCGCCGATGCGCTGCACATCAGCTCCCGTACTCTGCAGCGGCGTTTGCAAGACGAAGGGTCCAGCTTCCAGCGCGTTCTGGAAGAAGCTCGTCACCAGCTTGCCCGCCACTATCTCAACAACTCCGTCCTCGAGCTGAATGAAGCTGCGTACCTTCTCGGATACGAGGACGCAAACTCCTTCGTTCGCGCTTTCCGCACCTGGGAAGGAGTTCCACCCGCTCGCTGGCGCGAAGAGCAGCGTGCCAAGAGCAGCGTCTTAAGCACGCACCATTTTATGAAGGAGAAGTCATGCAAAAACGCAAACTTGGAAAAAGCAATCTGGAAGTGTCGGCCATCGGACTCGGCTGCATGGGAATGAGCTTTTCCTACGGTCCGCCCAAAGACAAGCAGGAGATGATCTCGCTGTTTCCGCGCCGGCAGTGGAGCGCGGCATCACGTTCTTTGACACCGCCGAAGTGTACGGCCCGTTCACGAACGAAGAGCTTGTCGGCGAAGCCCTCGCTCCGTTCCGCGGGCAAGTGGCGATCGCCACCAAATTTGGCTTCGACCTCAGTCCTCGATTTCGACCCTCGCGCAATGAAGGGTAGCGCCGGGCCTGAATAGCCGGCCGGAGCACATCAAGGAGGCCGTCGAAGGCTCGCTCAAGCGGCTCAAGATCGAGACCATCGACCTGCTCTATCAGCACCGGGTTGATCCGAACGTGCCGATCGAAGATGTGGCCGGAGCGGTGAAGGAACTGATTCAAGCAGGCAAGGTCAAGCACTTCGGACTTTCCGAGGCAGGCGCAAAGACGATTCGTCGCGCACACGCCGTCCAGCCGGTAACTGCGCTGCAGAGCGAATACTCGCTGTGGACAAGAACCCCCGAGAAGGAAGTGATACCGACTCTCGAGGAACTGGGGATCGGTTTCGTGCCGTATAGCCCTCTCGGCAAGGGCTTCCTGACGGGAAAGATGAACGAAAACACGACGTTCGACAGCTCCGACTTCCGCAGCACCCTGCCACGCTTCACGCCGGAGGCTCTGAAGGCGAATCAGGCGCTGATTGAGCTGCTCGGCAGCATCGCGGAACGGAAGAAAGCGACGCCTGCGCAGATCGCACTCGCCTGGCTGCTGGCGCAAAAGCCGTGGATTGTTCCCATCCCAGGCACGACGAAGCTTAACCGCCTGGAAGAGAACATCGGAGCAGCGGCAGTCGAACTGACGCCCGACGACCTCCGTGAGATCGACAGCGCCGCCTCAAAGATCAAGGTGGAAGGGACTCGCTATCCGGAAAGTCTGGAGCAACTGACTGGTCTCTAGCTAAAACCAGATGTGCAATGCGGAGACTACGTCCAGATAAGGGGCTGTCATCAGGTGAAAATAACGAATGTTGAAGTAATCTGCCTTGCGGTTCCTCTGCAAAAGCCCGTCTTGATGTCTTTTGGGACGATGACTCATAGGAAGAGCTGCCTTGTCCATGTTGAAACCGACGAGGGTATTGACGGTTGGGGGGAGAGTTTTGTGAACCACCCCTATTGGGCACTCGAAGAACGGAAGATCACCATTGAAAAGGGCGTTAAGCCGCTGGTGATGGGTGAAGACCCGTTGGACATCGAGAAGCTATGGAACAAGATGTATGGCGCCCTTAATAGGATGGGCTTGCAGGCGGGGGCCAGAGGGCAATACATGCAAGCCATCAGCGGAATCGATATTGCTTTGTGGGACCTGAAAGGTAAATACCTCGGAGTGCCGGTGTGCGAAATGTTGGGCGGTAGAGCATTTGAAAAGGCCGCGGTCTATGCAAGTGGATTAGGCCCGAAAAACATTGAAGAACAAATCCAAGAATGTGTTCCCTACGGGATCAGGGCATTTAAGGTAAAAGTTGGCTTCGGTAAAGACGCCGATGTGAAGAATGTAGGCCAAGCACGGGAGCTGATCGGGACGACCAATAGGCTGATGCTCGATGCAAACATGGCGTGGAGTAAAGAAGAAGCACTCGAAATGATAGCGGTTCTTAAGGATTATCAGATTGAATGGCTGGAAGAGCCGTGTCCATGCGATGACATCGACGCTTTAGCTTATGTGTCCAGGATGAGCGCGATTAAGACCGCCGGGGGTGAAAATGTTTACTGCCGGGACGGTTTCCAGAGCGCTTTCAGCCAACAGATTTTTGATATTGCCCAGCCCGACGTTACAAAAACGGGCGGCATATCAGAGATGAGCCATATCTGTCGAATGGCCGGCACTTGCGGCAAGCGATGGGCACCTCACTTTTTTGGAAACGCAGTTGGGCTGGCAGCGACACTTCATATTTTCGCGGCGATTGCAGGCGGCATCATCGTGGAGCTTGATGCAAACCCTAACCCGCTTCGAACCGAGTTGCTGGAAAACCCCATTGAGATCGTTGATGGCATGGTCGATATTCCGAATGGCCCCGGATTGGGGGTCAGGATTAATCAAAGCCTGTTGCGCGAGTACCGTATTTGATCGCCGCTTGTGCGAGATTCCAACCGATGTTGCAGGACGTGATTCTTACTTTCCGATGCAGAAGGTACCGAAGATCAAGTTGAGGATGTCGTCGGCGGTGGTGGCTCCGGTGACTTCATCGAGGGCGCGCAGGGCGTTGTAGAGGTCGAGCAGGATCATCTCATGCGGGGTGTTTGCCCTGACCGACAGCGTGGCGGCGACGAGCGCTGCGAGCGTGCGCGTCACCTGCTCCTGCTGGCGCAGGTTGGTGAGTATTCCGGTCTCCTGCTGCGGGGCGTCTCCATGAACGCAGCACAGGATCTGCTGACGCAATTCCGCAATACCTTCGCCGCTTATAGCCGAGGTCCGGACGACCGGAGCTCCACCGTACGGCAAAGCCGCGGCAGTGGCGAGATCGCTCTTGTTCAGCACGGCGATGACTGGGCGCCCGGCGACTTGCTCCAGCAGCTCACGGTCGGTCTTGTCCGGTGTCTGCGAGGCGTCGAGCACCACCAGCACGAGATCGGCATCGGCCAGCGCCTCCATCGACTTGCTGATGCCGATGCTTTCCGCCTCGTCGAGCGCCTGCCTGATTCCAGCGGTATCGACCAGCCTGACCGGAATGCCGCCGATCGAGACCGTTTCCGTCACCAGGTCGCGGGTGGTGCCTGGCGTGGCTGTCACGATGGCGCGCTCGCGCTCGACCAACCGGTTGAAGAGGCTCGATTTCCCGACGTTGGGGCGGCCCACAATGGCGAGCGTCAATCCTTCATGCACAATCTTGCCGTAGGCGAAACTCTCCGCGAGGCTGGTCAGCGGCGCGCGCACTTCCCTGATGCGGTTCAGAATCTGCTCGGCGGGCATCACCGCCACGTCGTCCTCGGCGAAATCAATTCCGGCCTCCATCATGGCAATTAGTTCGACGAGCTTCTGCTTGATGGGCTGCAAGCGGCGCGAGAGCGAGCCCTCGAGTTGTTGCGCCGCGACCTTGGCCTGGAAGAGCGTCTGCGACTCGATCAGGTCGCGAACGGCCTCCGCCTGCGTGAGGTCTATGCGGCCGTTAAGGAAGGCCCGCATGGTGAACTCGCCCGGTTCGGCCAGCCGCGCACCGGCCACCAGCGCCTGCTCGACCGCATGCCGCAGCACGACGGGCGAGCCGTGGCAGGAGATTTCGACGATGTCATCCGTGGTGTAAGAGTGGGGCTTGGCGAAATAGGTGGCGACAACCTCGTCGATGCGTTCGCCTGAACCCGGCTCGACGAGCACGCCGAAGTGCGCCCGTCCGGCTTCCAGTTGGCGTCCCGCCGAAAGCCGCAACATGGCCGAGGCTATCGCCTTCGACTCCGGACCCGCGAGGCGAACCACGCCCAGACCACCGCGTCCCGGAGGCGTCGAGATGGCGACGATGGTGTCGTCAAGGTGCATGAAGGGATTTTAGGCCCGGTTCAGCAGACTGTCATTGCATGGGCAGTGAAATCAATCGTCGTTTCTTTTTTCTGCGTCGAGCACGTACATGGTTGCGTCGATTTCCGCGAGTAAGGTTTGCTCCTCGTTGTCGAGTCGAATCTCGGCACGTGCGGTCATCAGGCGGCGGCGCTGCGCCAGTGTCCATCCGCGAATGATCAATTTCGCGCCAATGGGAACGGGCTGCCGAAAACGTGTGTCCGCGCGCGCGGTGACTCCATGCAGCCCCTGGAAGTGAACTGCCCAACCAAGAGCTTCGTCCATCAATGCAAAAGTAACTCCGCCATGCAGCATTCCCGGCCAGCCGGCGTGATCGACATGCGCGGTATACAGGGCGCGGCTGCCGTGAGCCCCGTCTTGAAAAAATGGGACGTGCAGCCCGCCGGGATTCTCGGGACCGCAAACATAGCAAAGCTTCGTTTTCGAGTTCGCGCTAACTGCTGAGGACTGTGACGACATGAATTCCTTCTTCTTGAGTGTTCGTTTCCGAGCACTACAGGGATAGTTCTCAATACTCCAGCGTCAGTTCCATCTTGAGGTTGTCGCGATGGACCGTGTAGCGATCGTCAGGGCAGCGCTCGGTGACCTTAAACCCTGCCTTTTCGTACAGGCCCCGCGACTGCGGCAAGTCATCGACCGTCCAGAGGAATATTTTGCTGAAGCGGCGCTCCCGGCACCATTCGAGAGCGGTAGAGAGCAGCGCCTTTCCCGCACCGCGTCCATGATATGCCGGGTCTACGATGAAGAATCGAAGCTGTGGGCCGTCCGGGCCGGGATTCTGGCCGAGGATAGAGATCGAACCCACAAGCACGCCGTCGATGTGGGCCGACAGCACCAGGTCTTTCTCCGGATCATAGTGCTCGATGAAATCGCTGACCTCGCGCGCAATCAAAATCTCAAAGGGTGACCCTGAGCCCCACGCTGTCGCGTAATAGCGTCCGTGGAGCTCAGCGACCCGGCCGATCAGTCCAGGCTCGTATCCGCGGTGGATTTCAATGTTTGGCGGTTTGGCCGGCATCGCACAACTCATCATTATCTTCTGCTCCTGCATCCGCATCGTTTCCGCATCGCACAGCGCGGTAGTGCCGCGACAGAATACCCACCAGCTTAGCCAACGGCGCGGCAAATGTGGGCCACCATTCGGCTTGAATGGGGCACCCGCATAACTGTTATTTCTTCTTTCCCGCTCCCTTCACAAACTCGCGGCGCTTGCGGGCGCGGCTTTTGATCCAGATGGGCGTGCCGGTGAATTTGAATTCGTCGCGGATCTGGTTCTGCAAGAAGCGCTCGTAGGAAAAGTGCAGCTTCACGTCCTTGTCGGTAAAGAGAATGAAGGTGGGCGGGGCAATGGCCGTCTGGGTCATGTAATAGACCTTCACCTTGCGCGAAGCCGGGACGGTGGCGCGGTCGAAGTCGATCTTGCGCAGGAAGCGGTTCATTTCGCCGGTGGTGACGCGCTTGCGGCGCTCGCGGGCGACCAGCTCGATCATGGGAAAGATCTTTTCCACGCCGCGGCCGGTGCTGGCCGAGACGAACAGGAAGGGAACGTAGTCGAGGAACTTGAGCACGTTGCGCGCCTGCTCTTCGAAGATGCGACGGTCGGCGGGCGGGCCTTCGCCGCGCGCGTCGGAATGTGTCACCAGGTCCCACTTGTTGACCACCAGGATGAGCGAACGGCCCGACTCGTGAGCGTAGCCCGCGATGTTGGCGTCGAGCGCCGAAACTCCTTCGGTGGCGTCGATCATCATCAGCACGATGTCGGCGGCTTCCAGAGCCTTACGGGCCATCACCACGGAGAGCTTCTCGGCCATCAACTTGGTCTTGCCCTTGCGGCGGATTCCGGCCGTATCGACGAAGCGGTACTTGCATCCGTCGCGTTCCACGAGTTCGTCGATGGAGTCGCGGGTGGTGCCCGCCACAGGCGAGACGATGGCTCGCGATGTTCCCGTCATCTGGTTTAGCAAAGTCGATTTGCCGACGTTGGGACGGCCGATGATGGCAACCTTGATTTCGTCGGGACGCGATTCGGGTTCTTCATCTTCAACGGGCGACTCCCCTTCGTCCGTGATCTCTTCCTCGGCCTCCACCGCCGGCGAATCCGGAGAATCGGCTTCGTCCTCCCACGCCGGAGGCGGCAAAGATCGATCTCGCCGGGAGCGACGCTTTTTGCCGGCGATTTCCTCGGCGGAAGACTCGCTGGCCACTGTGGGGATTGCCTTCACGACCTCCTCAAGCAGCTCGGCAACTCCGTCGCCATGTTCGGCTGAAACCGGCAGCACGTTGCGGATGCCAAGCCGGCGGAACTCGTCGACCAACGTCTCCTGCTTGGGCGAATCGACTTTGTTTACCGCCAGAAACAGGGGTTTGCCGGTGCGTTGCAGCAGACGCGCCAGTTCCATGTCGGGCCCGGTTATTGCCGCCCGCCCATCGACCACCATGACGATGGCCGCCGCTTCTTCCAGGGCGAAGCGCGCCTGGCGAAAGATCTCGGCTGGAATAAACTCTTTATCGTCCGGAAGGATGCCGCCGGTATCGACCACGCGGAAACGGCGTCCTAGCCAGATGGCCTCGGCGTAAAGACGGTCGCGCGTGATGCCCGGCTCGTCGCCGACAATGGCCCGGCGCGCCCCGACAATGCGGTTAAACAGCGTGGATTTGCCTACGTTTGGACGGCCAACAATGGCCAACAGGCCCGAAGTCGAGATGGGATTAACGGTCATTAGCCTCTTGAACGACTGTACATCACAGGCCGAGGTTCTTACCCCTGGCCAGCCAGGAATGAGGAAGACGAAGAACTTTGCGCTAGGGGCTATTATATGGGTCAGTGTCCGGTCCTCCCCAACAAGCCGCTGGTTCACCATTCCCCGCCGGTGAGGTACGCTCGACGCCGCAGGCGGTTTCGCTGCCCGCGACAGCCTCCTTGCACGCCTTTTTCGGCCCCGGAGGACTACTCTCGCGCACACATCCCGCCTATGAGTTTCGCCGCGGGCAGCTCAGCATGGCGCAGGCCATCGAGCAGGCGCTGGAGGAGCGGCGACACCTGATTGTCGAGGCCGGCACGGGCACGGGCAAGACGCTCGCCTACCTGCTCCCCGTGCTTCGCTCCGGCAAGCGCGTCATCATCTCCACGGGAACCAAGACGTTACAGGAGCAGCTCTTCTATAAAGATGTTCCCTTCCTGGAAGAGGCGTTGTTCGCCTCGCCGGGGTCCCCGGCGCAAGCGGCGGCAGGGGCGGAACAGAGCACGCCCGCCCCACAAGGCGAACGGCGGCTGCGGGTCTGCTACATGAAGGGCCGCAATAACTATCTCTGCCGCAAGAAGCTCTACGACCTGTCCGACGCGCCGATCCTGACCGGGCTGGAGGAAATCGAGCACTTTCGCGCCATCAGCGAGTGGGAGAAGATCACCGCGACGGGAGATCGCGCGGAGCTGGCGGCACTGCCTGAACACGGTCAATTGTGGCCACGGCTGGACGCGCGCACGGAGAACTGCATCGGCACGAAGTGTCCCCAGTGGGATCGTTGTTTCATCACAGAGATGCGTCGGCGCGGCGCGGAAAGCGATGTGGTGATCGTCAACCACCACTTATTCTTCGCTGACCTGGCGGTGAAGCAGGCAGCCGAAAACGCGCCCGATGCCGGGGTTCTGCCCGAGGCCGGGGTGGTGATTTTTGACGAGGCTCACGAGCTGGAAGACGTGGCCAGCAGCTACTTCGGCATCACCGTCAGCGATTTGCGGGTGCAAGACCTGCTGCGCGACGTCGAGCGGATGGTGCAGCAGCATAAGCTCTCGGCTCCGGCTCTGCTGGCGGCGGCAACCCGTGTCCACGAGCGCTCGCAAGTGTTCTTTTCCACGCTTCCGCCGGGCGACGGCCGATTCGAGTTCCAAAACCGCGGTGAATTTCTGGAGGAAAACGGAGACGAATTTCTGTCGTTCCAGGCCGCGCTTGCGCAGCTCGCGCTCGCCTTGCAGGGCGTTGCCAATAAGCCGGACGAGGTCTTCCGGCTAGGTCGCCGCGCCGAAGAACTGCGCGTGCAACTCGGCTTTCTGCTGGAGGCGACCGATCCCAACACGGTTTTCTGGATCGAGAGGCGGACGGCCTCGGGAGGTGGACGAGCAGCTCCTCTGGTCCCTGATGCGCCCGATGCTTCCGGCGCGGGGAGAGGGGTGCGAGGGCGCAGCCGTGCCGCTCGCGGCGGACGGCAACAGCACGTTTTTTTGCAGGCCACGCCGATCGATGTATCGCAGATTCTGCGGCAGACGCTCTTCGAGCAGGTCGAGACCGCCGTGCTCACCTCGGCCACGCTGGCGGTGAACGGCACATTCGACTATATCCGCGAGCGGTTGGGGATCGTGAACGCCCGCGAACTGGTGGTTGCCTCGCACTTCGATTATGAGAGCCAGGCCCTGCTGTACGTTCCGCCGGACCTGCCCGACCCGCGCGAACCGGGCTTTGCCGAGCGAGCCGCCACCCGCATACGGCAGGTGCTGGAGATCACGCGTGGCCGTGCGTTTTGCCTTTTTACCAGCCACGCGCAGATGAACCAGGTCCACGACCGGCTGCTGGGAGAGCTCGAATATGCCGTGCTGCTGCAAGGCACGGCCCCGAAAAACGCGCTACTGGAGCAGTTCCGCGCGACTCCGAATGCGGTGCTGTTCGCCACTGCCTCGTTTTGGCAGGGAGTGGACGTGCAGGGAGACCAGTTGAGCTGCGTGATCATCGACCGCCTGCCATTTGCCGTGCCCAACGACCCGATTACCGCCGCCCGCATTCGCGCCATCGACGAGGCCGGGGGCAACGCCTTCATGCAATACCAGGTGCCCTCCGCCGTGATCTCCCTGAAGCAGGGCTTCGGGCGCCTGATTCGCTCGCTGCACGACCGTGGGCTGCTGGTGCTGCTCGACAACCGCATCCTGAAGAAACGGTACGGGCGCGTCTTTCTGAACAGTCTGCCGAGCTACGGACAGACCACGGACTTGCGCGCGGTTGCCGCTTTCTTTGGCTGCGAATGGAGCGAGTTAGAATAGTGTATGCACTCCCGTTTGCGGCGGATGCTTGCGCACTCTGAGGGACCATGTACGAAGTAACTGTCGAAGATACGTTTGCCGCGGGCCACTACCTGCGCAACTACAAGGGGAAATGCGAGAACCCGCATGGCCATAACTATCGCGTTCGGATAACGCTTGCCGGCCAGGAACTCGACAAGGCCGGACTGTTGCTCGACTTTAAGGATCTGAAGCGGGTGATGAAGCCGGTGATCGACTATCTGGATCACCGCATGATGAATGACCTGGAGCCCTTCACCACCCTGAATCCGTCGGCCGAAAACCTGGCGAAATATTTCTTCGACCAGACGAACGAACACCTGAAGCAGCACACGAACGGCCGCGTGGTGATCAAGCGGGTGACCATCTGGGAGACCGACACCTCCATCGCAACCTATTACGAGTGAGCTGAACGTGGATTGGGTTTTGCCGAATTTACCGGCGGGGCACCGGCGGGTAGACAGATGCAGATCATCGAAATCTACAAGTCGCTGCAGGGTGAGTCGTCGTTTACCGGACTGCCCTGCGTCTTTGTGCGGCTTGCCGGGTGCAATCTGCGCTGCCGCTGGTGCGATAGCGAGTACACCTTCAAGGGCGGAACAAAGATGTCGAATGCTGAGGTCGCCGCGGAGGTGCAGAAGTTGATGCCTGGCAACGGGTTGGTCGAGATCACCGGCGGCGAGCCACTCTTGCAGGAGCGCGAATTGATTCCGCTGATGAAGCAGTTGGTCGAGAGCCGTTACACTTTGCTGCTGGAAACCAGCGGCGAGCGTCCCTTGCAGCGGGTACCTCCGGCGGTGTTCAAGATTGTCGATGTCAAGTGTCCGGACTCGGGTGAGGGCGCAAGCTTCCGGATGGAAAACCTCGGAGCGATTTCGAGGCGGGATGAAATTAAGTTCGTGATTGCCTCGCGGACGGATTACGAATTCGCGCGTGAGTTCACGCTCTGCCATGAGCTTTGGCAGAAGGTTAGCAACGTCATTTTTTCGCCCGCGTTCCGCAAACAGGCGACAGGTTCTCGCGATGCCGCCAATTGCCTGGTCGATCCGCGGGATCTGGCGGAGTGGATACTGCAAGATGGACTGCGCGTGCGGCTAGGCTTGCAGATTCACAAGTTCATCTGGGACCCGTTGTTAAGGGGTGTTTAGAAGGCTGCAGGCGAACAGCAGATCCTTCGCTGCGCTCAGGATGACACCTCGGAGAAAGGTTGTTTCGCGGCCTTTTTAGGACAACATGGAGCAAATCAAGTCTGTTGTCGTGCTGAGCGGTGGCATGGATTCCTGCGTCTGCGCGGTGCTGGCGGTGCGGGATTTCGGCGCCGGCAATGTTGCCGCGCTGCACGTGAGTTACGGCCAGAGGACAGAGGCGCGCGAGCAGCAGGCTTTCCGGGAGATTTGCGACCGGCTGGGAATCAAGCAGCGGCTGACGGTGCGCAACCAGGCGCTCGGCCAGATCGGCGGCTCGGCCCTCACCGACTCCAGGGTCGCGGTACCTGTGGCCGGGGCGGAGATCGGGCAGCAGATCCCGATTACCTATGTGCCGTTTCGCAACGCTCACTTCCTTTCGGTAGCGGTAAGCTGGGCCGAGGTGATCGGCGCGGAAAAGATTTACATCGGCGCCGTCGAGCAGGACAGCTCGGGGTACCCGGATTGCCGTCCCGAATACTACGAAGCATTCAACAGCGTGATCCGCGCCGGAACCAAGGAAGGCCGGATCAGGATCGTGACGCCGCTGATCGCCATGCGCAAGGCAGAAATCGTTGCGCTCGGCCTGCGGCTGGGAGCGCCTTTCGAACTGACGTGGTCATGCTACAGCGGCCAGAGCCGGGCATGCGGAGTGTGCGAAAGCTGCGTCCTGCGGCTGCGCGCCTTCGAAGCCGCAGGCATCGAAGACCCCATACCATATCAGTCAAGCGCGCCGACGGAGAGCTAGATCGAATCGCGTTCGCAATGCGGCTTGCGTATATTCTATGTACCAGGGAGACCGGGTCCGGGGTAGTATCTCTCCAGCATGAAGCTCTCGAGCCAAGAACAGTTGTTGTCGTTTTGCCAGGCGCGCCAGGCAGTTGAGAACCAGGCCAAGCGCTTCAAGGCGACGGCCACGGAAAAAGTTTCGCTGAACCGCGCGCTCGCCCGGTTCCTGGCGATGCCAATTTACGCTGACCGTGATTTTCCGCCATTTGCGCGTGCCACGCGCGACGGATACGCGGTGCAAACGGCCGACTTAGCCGCGATACCGGCCCGTCTGAAAATCGTTGGCGAAATCAAGGCCGGAGCCGAGCCGGAGTCGATGCTGCGGAAGCTGCTGCCTGGCGAAGCTTTCGCGATTATGACCGGTGCCCCCGTTCCCATCGAGGCCAATGCCGTGCTGATGCTGGAGCACACCCGGCGCAGCCCTGACGACAGCAGCATCGAAGCTCTGCGGCAGGTGGCCGCCGGGGAAAACATTGTTCCCAGGGGCGCCGAGGCCGGCGAGGGCCAACTGCTGTTCGAGGCGGGGACGCGGTTAACTCCGACCGGCATAGCCGTTGCCGCGTCGGCGGGCTACTCCACGGTCAGTGTCTTCCGCCGCCCGCAAGTGGCGTTGCTGGCCACCGGTGACGAGATTGTTCCGGCCCACACTTTTCCCGGGCCCAGCCAGGTTCGCGACTCCAATCTGCATTCGCTGGCGGCACAGATCGAGTTGGCCGGCGGAGAACCTGTCCCGCTGCCGATTGCACCCGATCAGCCCCGCGAGTTGCGCGAGTTGATTGGCGCGGCCTTGCAGCACGATCTCGCGCTGTTTTCAGGCGGGGTCTCGATGGGCAAGTACGACTTGGTGGAAGAGGTGTTGAAAGAGTTCAAGGCTGAGTTCTACTTCACCGGGGCGCGGATTCAACCCGGCAAACCCATCGTCTTCGGCGAAGCCGAGGCGCCTGTCAAACGGGGCCGTAAGCGTTCGGCGGGGCGCGATGCGGCGGAGGTTCGCCGCGTGCCGTTTTTCGGTCTGCCGGGAAATCCGGTATCGACGCTCGTCACCTTTGAACTGTTTGTCGCTCCGGCGCTTCGCGCGCTCGCCGGAGGCGAACCTGCTCCCCTGCTGTTCGCTTCGGCGCGGCTGAAAACCGAGCTGCGCATACCTGTCGGACTGATGCGGTTTCTGCCGGCAAGGATGAGTGGAGAACCGGGAAACATCGAGGTGGAATATCTGAACTGGCGCGGTTCCGGCGATCTGGTTTGCGCCTCGCACGCCAATTGCTACCTGGTGGTTCCCGACGATCGTGAACGGCTCAACGCCGGGGAAGAGGTCAGCGTTCTGATTTTCGGCACCGAATTGCGATGAATAGCACTTCCGAAACTCGACTGGATTCGCGAAAGGATTCGATGAAGAGCAAGCTCTCGCATTACGACTCCCGGGGCCGCGCCCGTATGGTCGACGTCTCCGAAAAGTCGCCGACGAAACGAACCGCCGTGGCTACGGCGATGGTAAGGATGAGCCCCAAGGTGCTGGCGGCTCTGCCGGAGAATCCGAAAGGCGATCCCTTCGAGGTGGCCCGCGTCGCCGGGATCATGGCGGCCAAACGCACGTCGGAGCTAATCCCAATGTGTCATCCGATTCCCCTCTCGCACGTTGATGTGCACCTGGAGCTGTGCGAGAATGGCGTCCGCATTCGCACCGCGGCCACGACAACCGCCGTGACGGGCGTCGAAATGGAGGCCATGACGGCGGCTTCCATCGCGGCCTTGACCGTATACGATATGTGCAAGGCGCTGGACAAAGGCATAGAGATTCGAGAAGTTGTCCTCGAAAGCAAGAGCGGCGGTAAGAGCGGCCGCTACCTGCGGCCCGGCAAAATTTCTAGGTAACCATGGCAACTGCTATCAGAATCCTGGTGATCGACGACAACCCCATGATCCGCGGGTTGGTTGGCCAGGGACTCGAGTCATTCGGCAACATCCAGGTGGCCGCCAATGGCTCTGAGGCACTTCAGCAGCTTGAGACAGCCACGCCCGACCTGGTGATTGTCGATGCCGAACTGGGGTCGGGTGGCGATCCATCGCTGCTCGAAGAACTTCGCCGGCGACTCACAGCGCCGCTGATTCTGCTTACGGCCAGGGACAGCAGTGGCGAGTCCCAACGGTCGTTCGATGAGAGCTCCGATGAGATCATCGAAAAACCATTCTTGATCCGCGACCTGCAAAGCCGCGTGCGGCGCATCGTGGAGCGCATCAACCTGGAGCGCCTGATCCGCCCTGTGGACGGCAACTCTGTCCGTGGAACACTGGCGCAGATGAGCGTTACCGACCTGGTGCAATCGCTGGAGATGGGCCGCAAGAGTTGCTGCCTGGCACTGACCGGCGTCCCGGCTGGAAGCAGAAGAGCGGCGACAAATCCGTCGTCGGGCTGCCAACAGCGCTGCGAAATGTATTTCATGGAAGGGCAACTGGTGCATGCCGCAAGCGGCTGGGTGCTTGGCGACGATGCGGTTTACGACGCGCTCCGCTGGAAGCGGTGGGGGAACCTTTGAAATCGACTTCAAGGCAACCACCGATCTGCGTACCACGACGCGATCTACCCAGGCATTGCTGATGGAAGGCATGCGCCTGCTCGACGAAGCCAACCGCGACGCCTCCGATGCAGAGTGCGAAGACGGCCACGCCGAACCTGACGGCACAAAGGCGGAGTAAATGACAGAGGCAACAGGCAGCGACGTGAGCAACTCAACCTGGCCGGGCGCTCCTGCGTAAATCGATGCCAGCCTTCCACAAGATTCTGCTGCTCTACAACCCGGTCGCTGGGCGTGACCACTCCACACGCAAACGGGAAATGCTCTCTGCCGCGCAGGTTTTTCGCGCCGCCGGCGTCGAAGTCGAACTGGAGCCGACGCACGCCAGTGGAGAAGGCGGCCGCCAGGCAAAAGCAGCCCTCGATCGGGATTTCGACGCGATCTTCGCCTGTGGCGGAGACGGAACGGTTTTCGACGTTCTCCAAGGCATGGTGCACGGCCCCGAGCAAGTGGCGCTCGGAGTGTTGCCGTTGGGGACCGCGAACGTGCTGGCCACTGATCTCGGGCTTCCCGGCGACATCGAAGCCGCGGCCCGTGCCACGCTCGCTTACGTGCCGCGACGCATAGCCGCCGGGCAACTGCGCTGGAATCGAATGCCGGATCAGGAAGAGGAGCGCACGACGTATTTTTCGGTTGCCGCGGGGCTGGGGGTACACGCCGAGCTCATTTACCACGCAACCGGGCTGCTCAAGCGGCATGGTGGTTTTGCCGCCTACTACCTCGCGGGATTATCGTTGCTGGTGTCGCACAACTTTACGCCGTTTTTCGCCGAGATGACGCTGCCCGATGGAAGTCGGCGGCGGGAAGAGCTGCTTGAGCTGGTCGGTATGCGAGTGAGTTCGTTCGGCAGATGGCTGAGCCGTTGGCGTCCGGGCGGAGCGCTCGACCAGGAGTACCTGCAACTGATTACCTTGAAGCCGAGCCGCCGCCTAGCGATGTTTCGTTATGTGATTTCGGCGATCTTTCGCGGTGCCGGTCCGGACTCGAAGAGCCGCTCGGCCCGGGTCGAATTTGTCCGCGCCCTGTGTGTCCGCTTCCGCGCGATCGACACCCGCCCGACAGCTCGCCTGCGCACGCAAGCCGATGGCGAGGTGTTGAGTGGCATGCCGGTCGAAATGTCCATCGTGCCGCGTGCGCTGACGCTGCTGATGCCGCCGTCATCGTGATTTGAGATCGAGGAAGCGTGGAACCAATCACTCATTTTCTGACCGGAGCGTGCCTGGCACGCCTGGGCTTTAACCGCAAGACGGCGCTGGCGACGCTGACCATGACGCTGGCGGCCGAGGCTCCCGATATCGACATCGCGTCATACGTGAATGGCTCCGTCTCACTTTTTGTCTGTCATCGCGGGGCGACGCACACCCTGTGGGGAATTCCTCTGGTGTCGGCCGCGGTGCTCGCCCTGGTCTTCGCTGGATACCGCTTGTGGCAATGGCTTCGGCGCGGATGGATGCGCCGGACAAAATCACCTCAGCAAGCAGAACTCACCGGGGACGCCAAACGGTTGACGCCACGTTGGGGGCTTTTGTATCTGTTCGCTTGCGTAGCCGGCTACAGCCACCTGTTACTGGACTTTACCAATAGCTACGGTGTGCGACCCCTGTGGCCGTGGTGGCCGAAGTGGTATGCATGGGATATCGTCTTCATCATCGAGCCGCTTCTGCTGATGTTTCTGATCGGCGGCCTCGTCTTGCCGTCCTTGTTCGCGCTGGTGAACCGGGAGATTGGAGCACGCGAAACCCGCCCGCGCGGCAGAGTGGGCGCTGCTGTCGCCCTCATCCTGATGGTGTTGCTGTGGGGAGTGCGCGATTACGAGCATCGGCGGGCTGTCAACGCGATGGACGCTCTAAACTATCTGGGTAAAATCCCCGTGCGTCTTTCCGCGTTTCCTTACATGGTGAACCCATTCCGCTGGTACGGCGTGGTCGATACCGGCGACCACTACATCGCCATGGAGGTCGATTCGCTCGCTCCGTCGGTCGACCCGCAGGGGCGGACCCGCGTCTATTCGAAATCCGAATGGACCCCCGCCGCCAATGCCGCCCGCGACACTCGCCTTGGGCGCGCGTATCTGGAATGGGCGCGATATCCGCTGATCGAAACCGAGAAGCTCGACGGAGCCTCGCCCGGATTCCTGGTCCGGTTTCGCGACCTGCGGTTCGTCTACCCGGACTCGCGGCGCTCGGCCATGGGCGCATACGTTCTGCTTTCTCCCACTCTCCAGTTTGAAGACGCCAGTGTCGGGGTGCGGCGGGAGCCCCATCACAAGCCGTAGCTGCCGAAACACCCTGCTTATGCGATCTCGACCGGCTGGCGGGTGCGTGCGCGACGGCGGCGCACAACCATGGCTATGACGACGATTGCGAGCGCGGCGACGACGGCGAGGGCTATCGGCCAATGACGCATGATCACCGTCTGGAAAATGTCGACAATCTGTGGGCCGAAGATGATGGTGAGCACCGTCAACAGCGTGAAGCGCGCCAGCCGGCCGGCGAAGATAGAGACGCAAAACCTTATCCAGCTCATCTCCGCAACCCCGGCGCAAAGGACAAACACCTTAAATGGCGTCGGCGGCGGCAACATGGCAGGAATGATCAGCGCCCACATGCCGTAGCGTTCCACCCGCGCGTGGAAATTGGCAAAGCGTTGTTTTCCGATGCGTCTCGCGATGAGAGCTTCTCCACCTTTGTATGCGATCAGGTAAGGAATCAGGCTTCCGAGCACGGAGCCGAGTGCGCCCATCAGGATGCAAGCCACTATATGTGCGCGATCCTTATAGGCGTAGTATGCCAACAATGCGTCAATGGGAATGCCAAATGCCGCCGCGTCCACCGTGGTCAGAAAAAAAATCGCCCACGGCCCGCTCAGCGGGGCGAGCACGTGCAGGATGAAACCTTTGTACGTCGCGAAAAAATGCTTCAAAAACTCACCTGATCGGTAGTCGCCGGAAAGACGCGCTCACACTGGCGTAAGACAGAGGCAGACGGGCTGATTCGACCTGTGCACCAACCCTTTGATTCTACTGATTTGGCGGTGCACATGTCGATGTTTTCACCGGCGAGGAGCACCGCGGTTCGCGCTCCACCAAACTACGCTCTCGCGGCCCGGAATTTCAGGGATGGCCGGTGCCTGGCTCGCCGGGCGCGAAAGAATAGCCTCTTGCGGTATTGCAGTGCGACAATCGACGGGACCAAGTCTGGTTGCCCCTGAAAATCACCGGGGTATCTCCACGGTTAGACCGCGCAATTTGATTCTCCCTGCCGCAGTCTTTACACTCGATCCATCTTATAAATTCCCTGGATCGCGCATTGTAGGCGCGACCGGAGCTTATTTCATGTCTGATATTAAAGTTCAGCTACCCGATGGCAGTGTTCAGCAAGTTCCCCAGGGCACCACTCCTTTGGAGATCGCCCGCTCGATTTCGCCGCGACTGGCCGACGCCGCGCTGGTTGCCCGCACCGCACCGACTCGAGCGTGCGGCGACGGAGATGGCGATCTGACCGATCTCACCCGGCCGCTGGAGCGCGACACCCGGCTGCGCCTGCTCACCGATCGCGATCCCGAGGCGCTCCAGGTGTATCGGCATTCCTCGGCGCATCTGATGGCTGCCGCCGTGCTTGAACTTTTTCCCGAGACCAAGCTCGGACATGGGCCCGCGACCGAGAACGGTTTCTTTTACGACTTCTATCGACCCACGCCGTTTACGCCCGAGGATCTGGAGAAGATCGAAAAGAAGATGCAGGAGATCGTGCAGCGCAACGAGCCTTACGCGCGCGAGTTTCTGCCGCGCGAGGAGGGCTTGACTCGCTTCAAGGCCGAGGGCGATTTCATGAAGTGCCACTTCATCGAAGAATTCACCAAGCCCGACGAGAAGATTTCGCTTTACAAGACCGGCAAGTTTGTCGACTTCTGCCGCGGCCCGCACATTCCCTCGACCGGCAAGATCAAGGCCTTCAAGTTGCTGAACATCGCCGGCGCCTACTGGCTCGGCAAGGAAGAGAACCCGCAACTGCAGCGCATCTACGGAACCTCTTTCTTCAGCAAGAAGGATCTTGACGAGTACATGCACAAGCTGGAGGAAGCCAAGCGGCGCGACCATCGCGTGCTCGGCAAGCAGCTCGACCTGTTCTCCATCCAGGAACTCGCCGGACCGGGACTCATCTTCTGGCATCCCAAGGGCGGCATCATTCGCAAGGAGATGGAAGACTGGATGCGCGAGGAGTACCTGAAGCGGGGCTACTCGCTGGTGCACACGCCGCACGTGGCGCGCCGCCAGCTCTGGCAGACCTCGGGGCACGAGGGCTTCTACGCCGAAAACATGTTCACCCCGATTGAGCTGGACGATGCGGAATACCGCATGAAGCCCATGAATTGCCCGTTCCACATCCTGATTTACAAGGATCAGCTTCGCTCCTACCGCGACCTGCCGGTCCGCCTGGGCGAGTTGGGCACCGTCTACCGCTACGAACGCTCGGGCGTGATGCACGGACTGCTGCGCGTGCGCGGCTTTACCCAGGACGACGCTCATATCTTTTGCCGACCGGACCAGATCGAAGAGGAGGTCATCGGCTGCATCGATTTCGCCAAGGCCGTCCTCGACGCTTATGGGTTCTCGGAGTTCCAGGTTGAGCTCTCCGCTTGGGACCCCAACGACCGCAGCCACTACGTGGGCAGCGAAGAGCAATGGGAGATGGCGCAGAACTCGCTGAAGAAAGTGCTCGGCGAGCGGGGTATTCCCTACAAGTTCATTCCCGGTGAAGCCGCATTCTACGGGCCTAAGATCGATATCAAGCTGGTGGACGCCATCGGGCGGCTCTGGCAGCTTTCGACCGTGCAGTTCGACTTCAACCTGCCGCAGCGCTTCGAACTGGAATACGTAGGCGAAGATGGGCAGCGCCATCAGCCGCTGATGGTGCATCGCGCGCTCTACGGCTCGGTCGAGCGCTTCTTCGGCGTGCTCATCGAGCACTATGCCGGCGCCTTCCCGCTGTGGCTCTCGCCGACGCAGGTGGAGATCGTGCCCATCGCCGAGCGCCACGTCGACTACGCCAACAAGGTGCGCGCGGAGTTGAAAGCGATCGGCGCGCGGGTGGAGGTCGACGCCCGCAACGAGAAGATGAACGCCAAAATCCGCGAGCACGCCATGCAAAAGGTTCCGTTCATTCTGGTGGTCGGCGACAAGGAGCAGGAGAGCGGAGAGGTCAACGTGCGCGTGCGCGGCCAGGACAAGGCGGAGGGCTCGGTGGCGACCGCCGACTTTGTCGCCCGGGTGAAACGGCTGATGGAAACCCGCAGCGCCGGACTGGAGTAAAGTGACTCTGTGACGATGACGCCCTGTCGGTACCGAACGCGTGGCCGAGAGCTGAGCAGCTTACAACCAGCCGCATAGCCCTTCTGCTACGATAGGAGTTTAGGGCGGCTCGCTGAGTCCGGGAACAAACGTGCTCGCCGGGAACGCCGGTTCCATTTCCCAGCCAATGACACAGACTGCTACCGCCACGACGCATTCTCCCGCGGAGATCATCAGGATCTCTCCCGTACAGCAAGCCTCCAATGGAATCTGCTACGCCGTGAGCGGGCAGACTAACCTGCTGGGCTCCGATGCCGAGCGCATGATCGCCTGTGTGCCCCAGGCGGCCGCAGCGGCCCTGCAGAAGAAAGCCTTCTACTTTGTGCCACTCGCGGTGGCGCAGGGCGACGAGACGGTGATCGCTGACCGCTACGACATTGCGCTCAGCGATCAGGCGGTTTGCCATCGCAATCTCACGTTGGGCGGCGCCGAGTGCGTGTTCATCTCGACGCGCCTGATGGACGATCGCTTTTCCGTGGCCTTCGAGTTCTACATCAATGTGGCGCACAGCTTCGTCGAGCACGCCGGTTTTTCGCAGGAGTTCGGCGACCTCGCCTGGAAGCAGGTGATGGAAAAGGTAAAGGGCGAGACAAGCCTGGACGCGCATGAGCTGCGCAAGATCGCCACTTCCACCGCGCCCGATGCGGACAAGGCCAAGACCGAGTACTTCGAGACGGTTTTTGCCGACGCCATCGCGATCTACATGCTCTCGCTGTTTCTTGACGTGGATTACTACGAGCTGCGCGAGCGTGATTATCCGCTGCTGGTGCCGAATGCCATGGCGGAGCGGCTGCGCAAAGTGGCCGAATTGTTTCCCCCGCCGCCAGGGTTCGAGTTCAACATCTTCTACCGCCGCCGGCAGTAGGCCGGATTCGGCTTTATCCCGGAGCGATCAACTAGAAATCCTTCGGCTGCACCTCAGCTTCGAACTGTGCCGGGATGCTTCACTTCGTTCAGCATGACACCCAAAGACGACTATCGCAATTACCGGGATACCCCACTCTAAATCCGCTATAGCTTTCGCGAAACTGTTCTACAATGCAGTCGATGATTGCGCACCTTCGCGGCCGTCTGCTAATCAAGCATCCCAATCAGGCCATCGTCGACGTCGGCGGCGTGGGCTATGAGATCACCATTACGGTGCCGACCTTCTCCGAACTGGCGGAAGCCGGACAAGAGGTCGCGCTGCACATCCACACCCACGTGCGCGAAGACCAGATAGCGCTGTTCGGCTTTCTGCGCGCCGAAGAGAAGCGTCTGTTCGAAAAGCTGATGACCGTCAGCGGCATCGGCCCGAAGCTGGCCGTCACCATCCTGAGCGGCATGCCGGTGGGCGACCTGATCGGCGCGATTCGCGCGGGAGACGTAGCGCGGCTGACCAAGGTTCCCGGCATCGGCAAGAAAACCGCCGAACGCATGGTGCTGGAGCTGCGCGAAAAACTCGAAGAACTGCGGACCGCCGCCATTGCCCCAACGCCGATGAACGCCGTCGCCGATGATGTGCTCTCGGCCCTGGTCAATCTGGGCTACCAGCGGCCGCAGGCGGAAAAAGCCGTCGAAAAGGCCGCAGGGACCGGCGCGCAAAAGACCTTTGACGAGATCTTCCGCGAGGCACTGAAGGTGCTGACGCGGTAATTTTGTCCAAAACATCGCATTCAACGGCAGGCCAAATGTCGCCGCAGGGTTGATGCTTTGGCTTGCAAAACTACTCCCCGGCAGTACAATTCGAGCAATTCAGAACTGAATAAAGAAAGATTACTGTTTAGACGTCTCAGTAAAGAATTCCAGGAACGGGAAATTCGATGTCACAAACATGGATCAAGTCCAGAGAGCCAAAACACGTGAACGCGCTTAGCCTCTTCGAGGCGAAGTACAACAGGGCCAAGTTGTCCCATGACCGGGCGAAGAGGCTCAATGAAAATCCCGGTATCTGGGCGAGCCTTGTGAAACTCATCGATGAATGCTCCCTCTTCGACCAATTCGAGACCGAGCAGATCCCGTCGGCCTACGTTTACCCAGGCAACTATGCAGTAAAACCCATTGGCGAACAGATGGACGGCTTGGCGAGGATCTTCGGACTCTCGCTCGGCGGCACCACGGCTTTTGTTGAGCAGGTACTTCCGAAACTCACGCTGCCGCTATGGGCCGAAGGCTGGTTTGCCATCCCAACCGTCGACGCTCTCGCCACGCGTTTCTTCAAGGACATTAAGGATCCGGCTGGGCGTTACTGCGAAGCCGTGAAACTCGTCCTCGCGAAGATCGCTGCATCACGAAAGTTCTACAATTACCGCGAAGATGAGATTACGCCGAATCGATTTCGGATGAATACTGGCACGGCGCGCGCCATGGATCTCATCATGGCGGACCAGAAGGGCGAAATCCTGATCGTTCCCGGACAATTCGGCATGCGCTATCGTGGCCTCTCTGTGCACCGGACACGCCAAGTGTTGACGCACTCCGAATTTGGTCTCGGATCGGTCGCGGTGGGTTCCATGCTCCTCACGCATCCGGAGCGGCTCGTCTCCTACGACGATCTCTGGATCGATGTTCCGGGAGATGAGTTTAGTCCGAGGGCTGATGGCGGGTTCCCGGGCGCGCCGGTCTTCATTTTCCACGCAGACGAGGTGCGGTTCGATACGCGCGTTGCCGGCCCTGCCTTCGGGTACTGCGGCTCCGCCTCGGGTGCCGTACCGCAAAGGATAAGTTCGGACGCTCACGTGATTGCAGCCACGTAACTTATTCCTTCACTTTTTTTATCTGGGACTGGAGGTCCGGAGCAGTGGGCCCGGTCCATGAAGCCACCATCTTTTTTAGATCCCAAGTTATTGTGGCAGCCTTGTCTGAGGCGTATTTGAACTTCACCACTGTCGCCGAAACCAATTTCCCTTCTGCAGGACTGCATTTATTGCTCGTGCTAGGCGCCCAACAGTAGGTGCCTTTCAACTCGTTTCTGTCTACCGAGAGTACCTCAAGAGAAAATTCTCCATGAAACCATGGAGACTGTCGTCCGGGTTTTGCGATTTCCCACGCACCTTCCCATTTCCCAATTAGCTCGGCTGGGGTTGGTGTACCCGCATGCAGGTTGGCTGCAAAAAAAATTGCAATGGTCACAATCAGGCATACCCTCTTCATAGTGACCTCCTTACGCACGAATCTCCTTTTCCAGCTCTGAATCGCCGAAATTGTGCTGCTGCGCAGCAATCTCATTAAGAGCGTGATTTTCCTTCCGAGTTTGCCCCAAAAGCCCAACAACTTGAGCCACTCGGCCCGCCAGCAATGACGCGTCGATGAGCGATGCCAGATAGGCCAGGTCGGCGCCGCTCGGGTGCATGAACAGATAGCGATAGCTGACGCCATGGCGCGCGGCGCGCTTCAACGCAGATTTCAGACACTACCTAACCTCCGCATTAGTTTCTTCAGGCGTCTCTATCGTGAGAGTATAGTGCAAGTCGAAGGACTCGGATTGACCCTGTCTGAGGCCGCTGTTGTGAAATTCCGCCAAGGCATTCTCTAACTAGAGGGCGAGCGATGTCGACTGAAAGCTTTATTCTCCCCTTCGATGCGCCTCTGCCCTTGTCTCTTCTTGGTGCAATCCGGAAGCAACAATTCGCAACAGAACGTCGCGTATGATCAACCGTTAAGAGTGGGGATTCAGGTTCTCTTGGGAAAACTCGACAAGACGACCGTTGCTACTATGCTGGCCGGCATGTGCACGTTTCTGAACATGTACTGCACACAGCCATTGCTGCCACTCTTACGAGAAACGTTTCATGCCTCGGAGTTGGAAGTCAGTCTGACCGTGAGCGCGACCATTTTTGCCACTGCTCTGACTGCACCCGTCATCGGCATGATTGCCGAGCGCCTTGGACGCAAAAAAGTCATCGTACCTTCGTTGTTCCTGCTAACCATTCCTACCGCTCTTGTGGCGACTTCCACCAGCCTGCGTGGGTTAATCTTCTGGCGTTTCGCCCAGGGCCTTTTTGTACCGGGCGTCATCGCTGCCATGCTCGCCTACATTAATGAGGAATGGGCTGGACGCGGCGTGGGCCGCGCCATGTCTTCTTATGTAACGGGAACCGTGATCGGCGGATTTCTCGGGCGCTTTATCTGCGGCGTCATCGCCACTCACTGGCATTGGCGCTCCGCCTTCGCAGTGCTTGCCGCCCTCAACCTGATTGGTGCGATTCTGGTCCGCGCCTGGCTTCCTCCGGCGACGAAGTTTGTGCGGGCCGAACACCTGCAGCAGGTTCTGCATCACGCCAAGGAACATCTACGAAATTCGGCGGCTGCTGGCCAACTTCGGCATGGGTGCTACCGCGCTTTTCGCCCTGGTGGGATGCTTTACATACGCGAATTTCTATCTCGCCGCCCCGCCTTTCAGTTTGAATTCGGCACAGCTTGGCAGCATCTTTTTTGTCTACCTGCTCGGAGTCGTCATCACGCCCCAGTCAGGCCGTTTCCTTGATCGCTTCGGCTTTCGCCATACCACGGTCCTTTACTGCACCATGATGATCGCCGGACTACTCCTCACCCTGGTCAAATCGTTGCCGACCGTCGTCATCGGCCTCGGCATTTTTTCTTCGGGTGTTTTCGTGGCGCAAGCTGCCGCCACGGTGCAGACTGGCGCCATCGCAGGGCGCGCACGCTCCTCTGCGGCCGGACTCTACGTGACGTTTTACTATCTGGGAGGAAGCGTGGGTGCCACACTGACCGACTGGTTCTGGCATTGGGCAGCGTGGCCCGGTTGCGTAGCCCTGTTAGGTGGAGTCTCGTTGGCGAGTTTGTGGCTTGCTCGCATCAGCAGTCGTCCACTCGACCAACTCGACCCTACTGAAATAGAGCTGTTCGGCGATTGAAGCTCAGCCACGCGGGATTGAGGGTCAGCGAGATTCTTGCTCTGAAGTGAGTAGGCCGCCATCAAGATCATGCGGCGGATCATCGGGCAGGTGGTGACCTCTGGAGAGTTGGTAGGATGATAGAGTATGCTGCCACCCGCGGGCAGAGTGCGGCGCGATGTGCAGCACGTCCAGCCGTGGTGACGAGGGAAACGAGATGAGCGCTGAAAAAAAAGGTACGGTGGGTGTAATCGGATTGGGAATCATGGGGTCGGCGATGGCGGCCAACCTGGTGAAATCGGGCTTCGAGGTGGTTGGGACGGATATCTTAGCGTCAAGCCGCGACGAGTTGACCAAGGGCGGGGGAATGGCAGTGGCCGATGCGCGCGAGGTGGGCAGACGCTGCCGTCACATCATCCTTGCGTTGGCATCCGAGGCCGCGCTGAACGCGGTTTGCGCCGACTTGGCCAGTAGTTGCGCCAAGGGAACGATCGTCATTGAAACTGGTACGCTGCCGCTGGCGGCCAAGGTGAAGGTGCGCGACCAGCTTGCTGAAAGAGGCATCGTGCTGCTCGACTGCACGCTCTCCGGCACTGGCGCGCAGGCAAAAAACCGCGATCTCGCGGTCTACGCTAGCGGCGACGCCGCTGCAATCAGGGAAGTGGCCCCGGTAATGGATGGCTTCGCCCGGATTTGTTATGACCTCGGTGAATTCGGCAACGGAATGAAGATGAAGCTAGTGGCCAACCTGCTGGTGGCGATTCACAATGTCGCCGCCGCCGAAGCGATTTTACTCGGGGTTCGCTCCGGGCTTGACCCGGCGATGGTGGTCAAGGTCGTCGCCGACGGGGCTGGCGGTTCGCGTATGTTTCAAGTCCGCGGTCCGGCGATGGTCAATCGGACGTGGGATGAGGCCACGATGAAGAATTCGGTTTGGCAGAAAGATATGCGGCTGATCGGCGAAGCCCTGCAAGCCACGGGCTGCCCGGCACCGGTATTTTCATCGACCATCCCGATCTATATCGCGGCGACCGCCTCGGGACACGCTGAACACGATACGGCAGCCGTCTACGAGGTCCTGGAACGCATGGCGGTCCCGCCTGCGGCTAAGAAGTAGGCTGCCCAAGAACTACGGCAGGCTCACCAGGGCACTGGGCCGTTCTCGTCGAAGTAGCCTCCGGTCGGGCCATCAGGGGGCAGTGTCGCCAGGCGCACCGGGACAAGCGCCGCCTGCTCCGGTTTCTTGGAACCGGTGTGGCCGTTCATGTCGGTTGCGGTGAAGCCGGGGTCGGCTGAATTCACCTTGATCGACGTGTTCCGCAGATCCTTGGCCAACGCCACGGTCATGGCATTGATCGCCACCTTCGACGACGCATAGGCGAAGTAAACGTGTTCGTAGAGCGCCCACTGCGGATCGCTGGTGTTGCCGAGAGAAGCCAGATCGCTGGCGAGATTGACGATCCGACCCGCTTCGGACTTCCTAAGCAATGGCAAGAATGCCTTGGCGACCGCGAAGGCACCGAAGAAATTGGTTTCGAAGGTTCGGCGAAGATTCTGGAGCTGGCACTGGCTAGCCGGCTGCTTCTCAATAAAGATGCCGGCGTTATTTACCAGAATGTCTAATCGCCCGAACTCCCGCTCGACCTGGATGGCGGCGGCGTCAATCGTGCTCTGATCGGTCACATCGAGGACGATGGCTTGGGCTTCGAGGCCTTCGCCGCGCAAGCTCTCCGCCGCGCGCTGCCCACGTTTTTTGTCCCGGGCGCCCAGCAGGACGGTGATGCCCAGTCTGCCAAGCTGGCGCGCGGTTTCAAAGCCGATGCCTTTGTTTGCACCTGTCACGAGTGCGACTTTTGTGTGATTGAATTGGTTGGTCATATTTCTCTTGCCGCCGGGCCGGAGAACTCCCACATCTGCTAACTGTGTCAGATGTGGGGGATCGTCGAGCTACAATCTGCCAAAACTATCTCACAAGGTCATTTCCGTGCGAGCGACTTCGGCGGGAATGACGACGCCGAAGTTACCTCGTCGGCGGTTTCCAATCCGCGGGCGCGCGTACGCCTCGGAAGTCAGTTTTGTCCAGGTTCTCTTTGGTGATCAGGAGCAGCGGCGTCCAAAGTTCTTTCGGAACCGGGCGCTTTTCCAGATAATTAACCGTTGCGCGTATGCACCACCGGCCAATCGTAACGCTTTGCTGGACAACATTCGCGGTCATGACTCCTTCGCGCATGAACTTTTCGCTATCCGCCTGGAAGTCGGTCGTGGTGATCACGATCTTTCCCGCTTTGCCGGCCGCGCTGATGACCTGGGCGGCGCCGACGGCGGTCATGTCCGCACCGTTGTAAATGCCGTCAATCTGCGGAAACGTTTGCAGGAAATCTTCCATCAGGCGCATCCCGTCCTGCGGCGTGGACTGGGAGTACTGTTCGCCGACAATCTTGATGCCCGGGGCTATCTCGGCCAGACGCTTGCGAAACGAATCGCCGCGAATCTGTGCCCAGGAGGTCCCTGCCGGACCTCGCATCATGACGACATTTCCCTTGCCATGCAGAGCTTTCGCCATGTAGTCCGCCTGCATCCGTCCGATCTCTGTGTCGTCTGAGCGAACGCGGGTGACGACTTCGTTGCTGGCGGTCATGACGTTGCAATTGATCACCGGAATACCATGTCTGACAGCGGCTTCCACGGCGGGAATTGTGCCGGCGCCGTTGGTGGCAACCAAGTCGATCGCGTCCACCTTGCTGGCAATCAGGTCTTCCATCTGCGAGACTTGCTTCTCGATGTACTGATAGCCGCCCGCATCGTAGAGGATAATCTTGGCCCCGAGTTTGGCGGCTTCGTCGGTGTAGCCATAAGCCTGTCCGATGAAGTGCGGGTTGGACATCTGCGGCAGTAATACCCCAATGGTGTACTGCTTGGCGGGTTTGGCGGGGCGGGGATACTCATCGCCCGGCTCGCCGGTCTTAGCGGGTTTCGCCGCTTCCGTTGACTTGGCGGACGACTTTGCCGGCTTCGATGCCGTCTGCGCCAGTGCTGCCTGGGCCACACCGAGGCACAGAACCAGCAGCAGGGCGGACGCGAAAGTAGTTGCTTGAAGACTTTTGTTCATCACTTCTCCCTTGTGCCAAAGATTCATCAACAGATACGTTTTCTTCTTGTAACGGCTTAATGACGCGGCGTTCGCTTGCTGCTAGCGGCGGCGCTCACGCGCCAGGTCGACGTAGACCGCAAGCACGATAATGATGCCGATGACGATATTCTGCACATACGACGAAACCTGGATGAGATTCAACCCGTTGGCTAGAACACCGAGGATGAGCACGCCCATCAGGGTTTGTCCCATTCCGCCCACGCCGCCGGTGATCTTGCCACCGCCGATGACGACCGCCGCGATCGAGTACAACTCCTGCACCTCTCCCAGCGTCGGCTGGCCGGAGATGACGCGCGAGGTCAGAACCACGCCCGCAATGCCCGCGAACATGCCGCTGAGAACGTAGACCAGAGTCTTGTATTTGACGACGTCGATGCCGGACAGCATCGCAGCTTCTTCATTGCTGCCCATGGCGTAGACATAGCGCCCGAAGCGCGTGCGCGTCATGATGACGTGGGCAAAAACGAAGGCTACGGCCGCAATAACAGCCGGAACCGGGATGGGGCCGATCTTGCCCGCGCCGAGAAACAGGAACGCGTGGGGAAGGCCGACAACCGGCAGTCCGCCACTCAAGGTCAGGGCGATGCCGCGCGCCGCAATCAACATGCCGAGCGTCGCGATAAAGGCCGGGAGTTTGGCTTTGGCGATCAGTATCCCATTGACCAGCCCAGCCAATGCTCCGGCAAGAATGCCCGCCGCAATGCCGCCCCAAAGTCCGAGGTTGAGCATCTGCTGCGCGGTGACGACACTGACCAAAGCCAGCAGGGAACCGACCGAAAGGTCGATGCCGGCGCTCAGAATCGCGAAGGTCTGGCCGATCGAGATCAACGCCAGAATCGAAATCTGGCGCGAGACGTTGGTCAGATTCGTGACGCTCCAGAAGTTTGGATTGATGGTGCCGAACAGGATACAAAGAATGACGAGCACAGCGGGCATGCCGACGCGGCCCCAGGGAACCCGGCGCAAGAATCCCGCTCCCGGTTGAGGAACAGGCTCCCCCTGAACTTTCTTCTCGATGTCCTGCAACCCAGCCTCGCTCATGCTTGTGCTCCCATGCCATCTTGTTTGGCAGACGTGCCGCCCAGAGCGCAGCTCAGAATCTTCTGTTGGCTGGCCTCTGCACGCGTAAACTCACCGGCGATACGTCCCTCGCGCATGACGATGATGCGATCGCTCATGCCAAGAATTTCGGGCAGCTCCGATGAGATCATCAGGATGGCCGCACCCCGCTTCACCAGTTCACCCATCAACTGATATACCTCGACCTTGGCGCCAACGTCGACGCCGCGTGTCGGCTCGTCAAACAGGAAGATATCGGCTTCCACTCCGAGCCACTTGGCGATCACCGCCTTCTGCTGATTGCCGCCGCTCAAGTACATCGCCCAGCGATCCAGGTTCGGAGTTGCAATACGCAACGAGTCAGCATATCCCTGCGCCGCTTTTTTCTCGCTTCCCAAGTCGAGAATGCCGATGCGCGAAAAGCGCTTGATCATGCTCAGCGTAATGTTGTGTTTCACGGAGATGGTCGGCAGAATTCCCTGCCGCTTGCGGTCCTCCGGCACCAACGCCAGACGCGCGCGGATGGCCTGAGAGGGCGACTTGATATCCCTCCGCTGACCACGCACCAGGATTTGCCCGCTATCGATCTTGTCGACGCCGAAAATGGCGCGCGCCATCTCAGTGCGTCTGGAGCCGACCAGCCCGGCAACTCCCAGAATTTCACCCCGGCGCAGGTGGAAGCTGACGCCGTGCAACACGCCTTTGCGCCGCAGATTCTCCACCCGCAAGACTTCCTCTCCTGGCTCGACACTGAGTTTGGGAAACTTGTCCTTCAAATCGCGTCCGACCATCATGCGAATGAGTTCGTCGACCGGGGTGCCGGCAACGAGCACGGTGCCCACTTCGGCGCCATCGCGCAGAATGGTGGCGCGATCGCCGATTCTCTTCACTTCTTCCAGGCGATGTGAAATGTAAATAATGGCAATGCCGCGCTGCTTAAAATCGTGGATCATCTTAAAAAGATGATCGATTTCGTGGGCCGTCAGCACCGCCGTCGGCTCGTCCATGATGATGACTCTGGCATTCAACGAGAGCGCTTTGGCAATTTCCACCATCTGCTGCTGCGCTATGCCCAAGCGCTTGACGATGATTTCAGGAGCGATCTGAATATCGAACGCGGACAAGACCTCGCGCGCTTGCTGCAACAGTTTCCTACGGTCGACGATGCCGAGCCTGCGATTGAGCAGCGGCTCGCGCCCCAGGAAGATGTTTTCCGCGACGCTCATCTCGGGCACGAGATTGAATTCCTGGTAGATGGTGCTGACCCCCAGCTTCTGCGCATCGTGAGGACTGCGGATATGCACCGGTTTGCCCTCGAACAGAATCTCGCCCGAGTCTGGAGGATAAACGCCGGAAAGGACTTTGATGAGGGTGGACTTGCCCGCCCCATTTTCGCCGAGCAGCACATGCACCTCGGCGGGCCGCGCATCGAGGTCCACGCCCTTGAGCGCCAGGACGCCAGGAAAATGCTTGACGATCCCGCGCATTTCAATAAAAGGTCTGATTTCTTCTGCGCTCATTAATCCCCAGGAATGTCGTTGAGCCGGAGGTGCGCGGGAGCGGAGGCCTCCGCCACGCACTTTCAACGTCTGAACGACACCGGTGCCACGCTTTGGGAAAATGTGTTGGAGTTACTGATTAATACATCCCGGCTTTGTTCGCAAGGTGTCCGCCACGCGACCACCAGCTCCGAGGTACCCTCCGGAGGACGCCCAAAGCACTGCCTCAAAGGTGCCGCAATGTTATGCAGCAGAGCGCCGACTGTCAAGGGTCTCGAACAAACTTCCTTTCGGACTCGAAAACGCGTAGTAGATGCGTTGGAGCGTCATTCTGAGCGACCCAACCGGCGAAGAATCTGCTTTTATGCGAGAAAATGCAGGTCCTCCGCTGCTCCACCCCAGCCCGTCCGCGGATCGCGCTGCCACGGGATGAAACGCCGTCGTGAGGGCGTTGCTGTCCCGGACGGAGTATCAGTGCCACTGCCGGCCGAGAGTGTTCCGGTCTTTAACCTCGTTGCTGTCCCGGGGTTCTTGTTCCCAGTCGGGTGCTCCTTGATCAGCCGATTTGTCTCGCGTCCCAGAGGTGGCCTCGGTTGAGCTGGGCTGCACCGCTGTCCCGCCATCTGCTGTCCCGCGATCCAGGGGTGGGACACTACGTCAGTGATGCGCTTCTGGCGGGCTTCACGGTAATTAGCAGTGCTGGTTGAGCACGAACGCCAATTCCTCTCGAACGTCTCACCGTCGGCCGCTGCCGGATCATTTGCGGTGGGAGATCGAGTGGTCGCAATCGGCAATTCCTTGGGCATTCTGGAGAATTCTGTTTCTGATGGAATCGTTAGCGGTATACGCGATGTCGATGGTACGAAGTTGCTTCAGACAACTACTCCGGTTTCCCCCGGCAATAGCGGTGGGCCACTGCTCGCGATGAACGGCAAGGTCGTCGGTGTGATTAACGCGACAATCGTAAAAGGCCAGAATTTGAATCTTGCCGTACCAGTTGATCTGCTTATACCCTTGCTTTATTCAGCTCCTTCTAATAAACCGCAGGTCACACCCAGAGCGCATCAGTGTACCCGGACAGGGTGCAACACCTCCGAGCGGAATCGGATCGTTTGTACGGCCAGCCAGACGCGCCGAGGTGTTTTGAGCGCAGAGGTGTGCAGGAGGGATTGCCGCGCAGGAGTAATTAGTGATATGGCGATCTTTCGACAGTTACGCGATGTTATTTACCAGCGAGCATCGAGTCCAATGCCCGTCGACTGAAGGCGCGCCCCGTCAAAATAACAACTCCTGCGGGTTTCTCTACAACCTGCTAGTACTACTGTGTTATAAGAAACTTACGTTGGCAGCAGGGACACCGAGGTAGAGTGCGAGCCAAGTGAGTTGCGACCTGACGGCGCAGCGTGGCGATGGAATGCGGATTATGCCTTTCCGTTCTCACCGGCAGCGCCGCGTGGTTTCGCTCCGCGTGGCAGTTTGGGTAAGCGAAGTTGAATGTCGACGGCGCGCGGCGAGTTGGGCGCGGGGGAAAAAAGGCATCGCTCCGCTACCAGGAACCCATAGGCCGCAATCGAAAGGCTGGCATGGTGGTGGAATCCACGCCAGTTCCGGCCCTCAAAATGTCCCAGCCCCAGTTCCTGTTTTAGTTCCTCGTAGTCGCGCTCAATACGCCAGCGTAACTTAGCTGTTGCCACCAGCTTGCGCAGGCTGATCGCCGCTGGCAAATTCGACAACCAGTACTTCGTCGGCTCCTTCTCTGCTTTCGGCCACTCGATTAGCAACCATTGTTCGGCATGAGGTCGGCTGCGCTCATAGTCTCGATGTGCGACACGCACACGCAGGGCAGCAAAGCGCGAGTGCATCGTGCCACGTGTTCCTTCGCGCCAGCTTACCCGGCGCAGGTCGCCCGGACGCAGACACAACGCCAGTTCCTTCACCGAAAGCGGCTGATGCCGCTCATCCCGTCGCAATAGTTTGGGTGGTCGTCCGGTTGTGTTTCGGGGCTTGGGCGGAAGCGGTTCGACCTCCGGCGGCCAGACCGAAGTCGAGGACTGGATGCCGACTGCATAGCAAAGTCTCAGCTCTTCCAGAACCTCGCGGAAAACGCTGTCGTTACCATAAGCGGCATCAGCCAACACCGGAGCACGCGGCACATCTTCTTCCACCAGCATGCGGATCTGGTCCAGCGCAATGTCGGGCTTAGTTTGAAAACGCACTGCTTGGGGAACACCAGCCGAGGTTCTCCGTGCTGGGTCTTGGGCCCAGATCTCGGGCAAATACAGCCGATAGGCAACCGGAAGACTGGCCTGCTCGGTGGCTACCGAGACGCTGACGGCCACCCGGCAGTTCTCCTGTTTGCCAATTTGCCCGCAGTACTGCCGCGTCACCCCCACCGAATGCGTACCCTTCTTAGGAAAGCCGGTGTCATCGATGATCCAAGCCGCCAACGGATGTTCGCGCGTCATGGCGGGCAGCACTTGGTCGCGAACTTCGCGCAATAATGCGGTGTCGCTCCAAGCCGCCTCGGCCACAATGTGGTGCAGCGACTGGTGCATCTGCCGCACGTTGCCGGGAGCCAGACGCGCAGCCATCGGCTCGATGCTCTTGCGTTCGATGGGCAGGAAAAGCCCTTTGGTGTAGTTCTGCAGCGGAACGACACGATCGGCATGTCCGGCGACACCTGAGAGCCGATTCAGATACGTGGCCAAACGCTCCGGTTGACTGACAGACCTCTCGCGGCGAGCTTTCATCGCCCTCAAGGTACTGCCGCGCACTCTCGGGTGCCACTCAAATCTGCAAAGAGGAACCAAACTCATAACACAGTAGTACTAGGTACCGGACGCGGCCTGCTGAACTTCGGCTGCGGCTTGCCTTGCCGCCTGCTGCTGCCTTGTCAGCTCAGTTTCGGCGTAAAGGTCGGGAACTGCCGTTCCCGCTGCCACCTGGCGCGGAGCGGCTGCTGGTCCGGCGGGAACTCCGTCCCTGCCCTGCGCGTTTCCCAACAGATTCATACCATCGTCGATGCGCTCGCGGAAGTCGTTATACATCTCCTGCAGGTCGGCAATTTCCAATAATCCCGCGGTCGAGACCGCGCAACTGCCCGGCTTGCTGCTGATAACGGTCACGCGCACCTTGGTTTGCTCAACAGGGGTGTCGCTGGTACGAGCAATGACATCGCCGGGTGTCAACTGGCATCCTTGGCCACCGGTATCTAGCTCCACCGCCTGAGAAACATCAAAGGTTTTAATCTCCGGGTCCAGGGCGGGCGGAGGCTGGTCGTCGGCCGGTCTTGGCGGCTCGGAAATTGAAGTAAACTGAGACGCGGCGGTCCGCTCGGCTTCGACCTGCTGCCGAACCTCGTTCGCCAGCTGCTGCTTGATTGCGGGAGTAAGAGTTGGTGGGACACTCGTCGCGGCCGGAGCCGGGGACGGCGCTGCCGATTGATCGTCGGAGCTGGCCGCTTGCTGATCCGCGTAGGCGAGCCTGAGATTCTCAGCCAGCGCGTAATCCGTCAGCCAGAGAGAGGCGTCCGGGTAAGACGGAGAGGGCGCAAAATAGGAGCTCCAGAAGCTGGCCCACTGATCGTTGCTCCAATTCCAGACATATGCCATGGGCGAGTTCCAAGGATCCGTGATCCACCCGTAATAAACTGGGTTGTAGTAATACGCCGGCACGTAGTTGTAATAGACTACGCCTCGATACGTAGACGTCCGGTAGACGCGCACATAGGTGCGCTGCCCGGCGACATAGGTTCGCGACACGTATCCTGGCCGCGTCGGCACGGGCCGCTCCAGATAGCCGCGGCGCGCGCCAATGCCCACAACCCGCGTGTGGTCTGGCCGCACTACTTCGTATCTTTGGCCGTACACCCTGTTTTTCACCGTGAGCTCGCTATGATCGGGGCGGACAAAGTGCGCCTGCGTGAGCTTGCCGTCGGCAAACCTTGCCTCCGTGCCGGGCTTGGAAAAGTGAGTCAGATGACCATCCTTGTTGACTTCCCACTTTCTTCCGTCCGCATGGGAAAACGTATTGTTTCCGCCTGGCTGGGTAACCATTTTGACGTCCTTGGGCGGGCTGAAGGAACGCACCGGCATGGCAACGGGACGCTGGACCTTGGCGCTCTCCGACGGAGGCGTGGTGACGCTGGGACGAGCAGGCATGGTCGGACTGGGGCGCGCTGGCGCCGTTATGCTGGGATGTGCAGGAGTCCTCATGCCGGGATGCGCCTGTTGCGTGTTGCCGGGAGCCGTGGGCGCGGTTAGGTTGGGATGTGCGGGAGTCCTCATGCCGGGATGCGCCTGTTGCGTGTTGCCGGGAGCCGTGGGCGCGGTTACGTTGGGACGCGTCGTGTTAGGCGCAGGAGCAGAACGCGGCGCAGGAGCAGAACGCGGCGCAGGAGCAGAACGTGGCGCAGGAGCAGAACGCGGCGCAGGAGCAGAACGCGGCGCAGGAGCAGAACGCGGCGCAGGAGCAGAACGCGGCGCAGGACGAGGCGCGGGCCGAGACGGTGGCGACGACTTGTACTTCGGGGTGTCGGCCCGGCCAGCTGGAGAAAACAGCATCGCGGTCAAGACGATTACAATCAGAAGACCCCAAGATTTTCTTGACTTCATTACGTACTCTCCTGGTCCGTGCACCCGGCACGGTATCGACCTGAAGCGCCGTCTTTCAACGGCAAACCGCAAAGCCCTCTGTTCCTTCGCTACGCCTTCCACACGTTAGCGGCGCGGACGAGGCTACTTTTCCCTTACTTTTTCCTACTAAAGGATCGCCCTTGTGCTTGCTCGGGGGAGCTGGTAGCCGATTTCTCCATGGCCTTGTCTTTCCAGATCACGATCTGGTCCCGCGCCCCTGGTGCCTCTGGCGAATTAGGCGCTAGTTTCAGAAAAGCCTGCATGTGCTCAACCGCCTCGCTGTAGTAATTCAGCTCCGCCGCGATTAGCGCGGCGTTATAGCGGCCCTCGAACCACACCGGGTAGAACTCTATTCCTCGCTCGTAGTGATACAAGGCCTTGCCGCTGTTCTCCTCCTTGAGCGCATTCTCGGCAAGCAATTGTTGCGCCCGTACTTCTTCCGCCAGCTCAGGCTTGGTTGAAGCATCGCGCCACTCCGCCGCCGCCTTCTCAAAATTGCGCAGCTTCATCCCGTCCTCGCCGGCTATCTCCCGCAAGCGGTTGAGCGCGTTGGCCAGCGACTGGGTGATCCTCTCCACGCCCGGGCCGTACCAGTAGATGTGCTTAAAAGGTTCAGGAAGATCGTGCCCGGCCTCATCCTTCAATCGGTACATTCCAGCAAAGCCACGCTGGGCGATCACCTTGGGCAAGGTCTTCAGGTCGACGGTGTAACTCTTGAACTCCCTCTGCCGGGGTAACTGCATCTTGAATGCGAGGCTGTCGAAGCTGAAGTTAAAGCTGCTGGAATCGACCGTCGTAAAATAAGCAGTCCCCAACTCGGCAACGATCATCTTGCGCGCCTGCCAGAAGGTCAAATGAGGATCATTCTGCTTTAGATCGTCGGCGGGATCTGGCACCGCCAATGGCGCCCCCCTTCTTGCCGACTGCTTCGCAATCTGAGCAGCAGCGGGTAAGTAAGAGAATACGAGCACGGATGCAAACAGGGCTAAGCCAATTAATCTTCTGCTGGCGACGGTCATTTGGAGCTCCTTCTTCAAGCGCAATTCCGACCGCGGAACCAATCCGGTGTCGCTGCTCCTCCTAAATCAAAACCCTGCGACGCTCCCCGCAACTCCGGGCGCCATCAATAGGGAGAGACATCATCAGGCCCTGGTCCAAGAAACTTGGGCGAGTGTCTGCCGATTCTGTTGTTCCTGCTTGGCTGCTGTCAAGCCTTAAATTGATCAGCGGGACCGACGACTCCGCAGCCCGCATACCACGCAAACGGTAACGGTGTACGGAGCGTGATTTGTTAACTACGGTGACCAGCGGCACTGCCGCAGTAAGCTATAGCTTGGTGGCGGGACGGGCTACACGGAACTAATGCTTGCAGATACTGTTGAGAACAGGCGTTCTAACACTCGTTTGCGCCTTTCATTCGCCGCTCAGACGTCATTGGGCTATCGGTTCCCGCGAAACCACCCCAAAACCTTTTTCCAACGTTTTCCGAAACCTCTCGCAAACCCGCAATTGGCGCGGGGTCCAACACTGTAGGGTTCCGGCAGAACCAAAAACACGGTTTCTGTCCGACAATTTCGCCCCTGTGGGATCGCCTTGGCCATCCACCACCGAGTCAAATCGGCCCGAGGCATTACATCGCCCCGTAGAATCTGCAACTTACCCGGGGTCTTTTCCCACATGGACCGAACCTCAAACGAGTCGTGCTTGAAGAGGGAAGAAGGGGGAGCGGGTTGGGTTGCAGCTACATTTACAGTTACAAAATCGTATAAGCTCTTTGAAATCAGCAGCAAACCTTGGATTACATATCCAACGCTCGAAAATTTCCGAGCCATCCATCCAGTCCACGATAAATGTCTGAGCGCGGGAAGAGGGGATCGCAGTTTTACCGATTCTGCGTCCCCGTCAGATGCGTTGCGTTAGTGTCCTGTCCCGAAACCCTATAGAAAAAAGTTTCAGGACAATAGACGCCTCATAAAGCAAACCAACCCCACGGGGAAAACTAAAGTTTTTCCCCCGTGTGGCGGTTGTTGGCGTGGCGGTTTTAATCCGCTGGCTTTAGCGGCGATTTCGGGACAGTGGGACGAATCCGCGCCGAATCACCCCAAGGCATCAGCTCGTCGATTTTCGCCCTGAGTTCATCATCGCAGATAATCTGACCGACCTTGTTCTTGCTCAAGCCTGTCACGTCTGCGATTTCCCGCAGCGACTTGCCAGCGTCGTGCAGCTCAAAAATCTTGGTGAGCTGGGCGTCCGTGTATTCCACCTTCGGGCGTCCACCGCTCTTACCGCGTGCCGCCTGTTTGATGGATTTGTATTCCCGCGTCAACCCCGGGCGCTCGACCATCTTGAACTTTCCCTTCTCGTCGAGGTGCGGTCTCGCTTCCAACACGAACGGCTTGGGCGTCTCTTTAAAATCGCGATCTTTGTTTCTAAGTCAAGCGAATTAATACCTTAGAGCTTCTTGCCTGGCCTCCCGCTTAACTTCCCGCGCTCTGGACGCTATTGCCTTCGCCCTCGATTTCACTGAGCCGCCCTTCTTTCCCGCGATCTGCTTGGCCCGATACGTCTCATAGGCGCGGATCACGTCGGCGGAGGACGCCAGCCAGATCGAAGCGATCTGCTGGCGTTGATACGTCGATCACGTCGGCGCTCATGGGTTGGCGTAGCGAAACGATGTTCAGGCGTCACGACATCGTGGCGACGGAGGACAGAATGGCGCATTGGCCAAACAACGCACTACAAACAAGGCCCGAAAATCCTTGCCTCAATTGAGTACTCGCCTTAGAATTTGCCGCTGGAAGGACTTCTGCGTAAACCGCTGATTTTAAAAATGGTCGGGACGGCCAGATTTGAACTGGCGACCCCTCGCACCCCAAGCGAGTGCTCTACCAGGCTGAGCCACGTCCCGACGGTGTTCGCTACGCAGGTGCGTAACGTGGAGTAGGTCTATTGTACAGCAAAGGCAGCGCGCGACCGCTGCTTTTGAGGCAGATCCACGGAAGATGTGTCCGGCGGAACGGCAGCGGAGCCGAAAGCAAATTCGAGATGAGTTCCACGTGGGCGGTGCCCGCTTGCAACCGCCACACTCCGCCTCACCCAACGCGGAATTTGGTCAACAACGCCTCGCGCATCGTTATTTCTTCTCGGGTGCCGCGTACTCTTTCGGCTTCTCGCCGCCGCTGCCAAAGAAGAACTCATCCATCTGCTGCACGATGAAATCCTGGTGTTCCTTGCGCCATGGCTGCAAACGATATTCGTTGAGCAGGATTTTCATGTGGTCTTGCCACTGCGCCCAGGCTTCCTTGGATACGTTCTCGTAAATCTTCTGCCCCAGCGGGCTATCGAAAGGAGGTTCCTCGAGACCCTCGGCTTCACGTCCCAGCTTCACACACTGCACCATCCGTGCCATTCATGCCTCTCAAAAAGAAATTGAAGACCTTCATTGTACTAGAGCGGTCCCATAGATGCTGTATCCAAGTGATGTACGTCATTCCGACCGACGCCTCGGTCGCGAGTCGAGAAATCTTTTGTGTTGCTTGGCTGCGCGAAGACAGCGGGAAGACACAAGATCCCTCCACTTCGCGCCCCAATAGCTCCTTGCTTATCGAGTGCATTGGCGGGTACGCAGCTTGGCTGCTCCGGCCTGCGGTCGCTAGGCGCTTCGGTCGGGATGACGTTCCTGAAACCTCCGGATATACCAACTCTGGAATTGCTTTAGAGCAATTCCAGAGGCACTCTTGGGAAATGGCCCACGTCGGCCCAAAAAGATGGGCGAACAGTGCCCCTCGAATCTAATTCCGCCGCTTCGATCCCACATCAGCCAATTGCGGCAAATGTGGGCCACCAAACCGTTCGTGCCCTGCTTCACGATTTTCGTTTAGGCCGTCGCGCGCGGGAAGGCTGCTCGTGGAGAAGCGCAAATTGAATCTTGTGCTGAACCGGATCCACGCGGTCCACCAGAACGCGCACGCGGTCGCCGATGGAGTAGCTCTGCCGGTTTCGCTGGCCGATGATCTGGCGGGTGTTCTCGTGGTAGGTGTAACGGTCGTCGATCATGGTGGAGAGCGGCACCAGGCCTTCGATGAACAGTTCGTTGAGTTCGACGAAGAGACCAAACTTGGTGACGCTGACGATCAGCCCGTCGAACTCCTCTCCCAGACGCTGTTGCATGAATTTAGCTTTCTTCCATTCGAGCAGCTCGCGTTCCGCTTCGGCGGCGCGCCGTTCGGTAAAGCTGGTGTCTTCGGCAATTTCATGCAGCACATCCTCGGGAATCGGGCCGCCGAGCGCTTCGCCCGTCGTGGCAGAGGAGTCGTGGCCTTCATGCGCCCCGTCTTGGCGCCGCTTGCTTTGCGGTCGCGACCAGGGAGTACCCGGGTTCGACTTGGTGCCAGCCGGGGCCTTGCCCGAGCGGTTTTGTACAACAGGGCCTCCGCTCACCATCGGCACTTGCCCTTCGCTTTGCCCGGCCGATTCGGCAAGCACTGCCTTGAGGATGCGGTGCACGATCAGGTCGGGATAGCGCCGAATGGGCGAGGTGAAGTGCGTGTAGGTGGTGGCGGCCAACGCGAAGTGTCCCTGGTTGTTCTCCGAGTAGCGCGCCTGCGGCAGCGAGCGCAACATGAGGTAGGAAAGAATCCGTTCCTCGGGTTTACCTTCAATCTTGCTGGTCAGCTTCTGGTACATGCGCGGAGTGATGTGTACTTCCGTGGGGACTTCCAGGTCACGCGACCGGTGTCCGGTGCCGCGGTCGGCGCGGCGCTGGCTGCGCAACGCGAAGCGCTCCACCGGCAAGGCGCCCACCCCGAGAGAGTAGCCAAAAGCGGCGGCGAGGGTCTCGAATTCCATGACGCGTTTGGCCTGCGGTTTCTGGTGAACGCGGTACAGAGAAGCGACGGGCTTGTCCTCCAAATAGCTGGCCACAGACTCGTTGGCGGCCAGCATGAACTCCTCGATAATCCGATTCGCCATGCTGCGCTCGGAGCGGGTGACGCCGCGCATCAGCCCGTGCTCGTCGAACTCGATGACCGGTTCCGGCAAATCGAAATCGATGGAGCCGCGCCTTTCCCGCTTGGCGGCAAGAATCAGCGCCAGTTCTTCCATCAGTTCGAACTGCTCCACCAGTGGCGCGTATCTCTTGCACACGCCTGCATCGCCATCGAGCACCAGCGCAACGTTGGTGTAGGTCATGCGTTCGGCCGAGCGGATGATGCCGGGGCACAGGTCGTAGCGCACGATCTCGCCCTGCGGATCAATTTCCATCAAGCACGACAGGACGAGCCGGTCGGCGTGCGGGCTCAGCGTGCAGATCCCCGTGGAGAGCTCAACCGGCAACATGGGAATGGCGCGGTCGGGGAAATACACGGAGGTTCCGCGCCAGCGCGCTTCGCGATCCATGGGCGAGTCCTCATGGACGTAGTGCGCCACGTCGGCGATATGGACTTGCAGTTCATAGTTGCCGTTTTCCAGGCGGCTCACGGTTACGGCGTCGTCAAAATCGCGGGCGGTTTCGCCGTCGATGGTCACGATCGGCAATTCGCGGAAGTCGCGGCGGCGACGCAGCTCGCGAGCCGGAATCACCGGCTCAATTGCCTGTGCCTGGGCAAGCGCTTCGATGGGAAAGCGATGGGGAAGATGGTGTTTGCGAATAACGATCTCGACATCCACGCCGAAGTCGTCTTCGTAGCCGAGGATCTCGATGACGCGGCCCTTTGCGCCCTGCGTGGCAGTTGGCCATTCAAGGATCTCCACCTCGACGACCAGGCCCTCCAGATCGTCCCACTCGCGGCGGCTGGCTTCACTGCCAATAATGCGATCCGCCGTCGATTCCGGCTTGCGATAGGTAATCTTTTCCTGACGCACGATGCCTTCGTCGCGGATTTCCGCCGGCCACTCCATGCCTCGTGGAATCACCACGTCGCCGGTGACGCGTTCGTCGAGCGGCTTGACGTAATGCGAGCGCGAACCATGGTGGAAGACGCCGACGACCGTGGAGTTGGCGCGGTTGGTGATGCGCAGGATGCGGCCCTCGGTGCGTCCGTCGCCGGGCCGGCCTTTCAACTCGACCAAAACCTGATCGCCATGCATGGCCGAGCCGAGCTCTGCCGGACTGATAAAAATGTCGCCTCCGAGTTGGGTACGCAGCTCACTGCTTTCGGGAATCACAAAGCCGTAGCCATCACGATGCATGGTGAGCCGGCCCACCACCAGGTTGCGGTTGGCGGCCTCGATCGGCAGCGAGTAACGGTCCCTGCCGGTGAGGACGAGTTTGCCGCGCTCGACCATCTCGGAGAGCTTTTCTTCCAGCTCGCGCCGCTCAGCGCCGTGCAAGCCCAGCTCACGGATGAGTTGCTTGTACCCTGCCGACTGATGCGGCAGCCGCTCGATATGACGCTGTATCAGCTTCTCGGTAATCATGCGAGACCCTGGAAGATATAACCCCCGAAAAGAAGCATAATGGCAGGAGATGAAATAAACTAGGTAGTGTTCCCGATGTAGGAAGTCGCGGCGGAGCGGCAGAATTTACGTGATCGACCGTTGCGGCGGTCGCGCGGGCGTCGTGCAACCCGAAGACAACCCTAATCACTTCCGGCAGTTCTGAAGCAGTGAGGCCTGTTCCGGTTTTGGCAGTTCACGTGCGGCTCACTGCCACGAAAGGATTCAAAGACAGTTATGTGGAAGCCCTCAAGCACCCCCAGTACCCCTGTGCCGTCCCCCGAACCCCAGAGGCCCGGGTATACCCCAACCACCAATGACGCCAGCCGCGAGGAAAGCCACGTTGCCCCGCGTCCGAGCGCGCCGATTGCTTCGGCACAGGATCAGGCCACGATTGGCAAGTCGCTGGTTATCAAAGGCGAAGTCGCGGGCTCTGAATCGCTTTATGTTGACGGGCGCATTGAAGGCTCCATCAACCTACCGGGCAATCGCGTGACCGTCGGACGCAACGGAGTCGTTGCCGCCAACATCACCGCTCGCGAGATCGTGGTTCTCGGCAAAGTGCGAGGCAACATGATCGCCAGCGATCGGGTTGACATCCGCAATGAAGGTTCCCTGACCGGCGATGTTGTGGCGCAGCGCATCAGCATCGAAGACGGAGCATTCTTTAAGGGCGGCATCGACATCCGCAAACCTGGCCAGAAGACCGACGCCAAGGCGGAAAATGGCAGTGACGCGCCCGGCACGCAGACCGCCGCACGCGCGTAAAGCGGTAGCTCAACGACCATGGACGGCGAGACAGGGGCCAGCTTGCCCCCGTCCGCCGGCGTTCGGCCCCGGCCAGAAGGACAAGCAGTGCTGGAAAGAGTCTTACAGTTTCTTCGTTTTTCCTGCAGGCACAGGCATACCAGCAAGCCATTTTCGGCGGAGGTCGGCGCCTCCGACGCAGGGTCTGTCGATTGGAATCCCGTGCAGCCCGGCAAGGCCGGGCATTACATCGTCTGCCTGGATTGTGGAAAGCACTTTTCCTACGATTGGTCGAAGATGCGGATCGTTAAAAACCACTAACAACCTGCTAGCGCGGAAGGGTCACTGCTTCGTCTAACGCAGGCAGCAGGATTCCCTGTTCGAGCAGCAGCCGTTCCAGTTCGGCTTGCTTTTCCGGCGCATCGAAGAGGAAGGCCTGCATACCAGCCTTGTGTGCGCCGTCGATATTTGGCTGCTTATCATCCAGAAACAGGGCGCTACCGGGGTCGACCCGCAGCTCCGCGGCGGTTTGCAGAAAGATTTCCACTGCGGGCTTTGCCAGCCGCACTTTACAGGAAAAGATCTTCACGGTGAATTCGCTCAGCCAGGGAAACTTTGCCTCCATCGCAGCGAGCATCTCGAACTCCATATTCGAGAGGATCGCCGTCTTGATGCCAGCCATGCGCAGGCGGCGTGAGAACGCGAGCATGTCGGGATTAACCCGCGTCCACTGCTCGTTGTCCAGCTCGATCAACTTGCCGAGTGTTTGTGAGTCCAGAGGGCGGCGTGCGACTGCCTGCCAGTATGCGGCAGCCCCATAGGAGGCGCGGTCATATCCGTCGCGATAGCGCCAGTAGCCTTGTTGGAATTCGTCGAGTGGACGGCCGGCCGTCGAGGCCAATTCCTGCCACTGCCGCAGGGTGGGTGCGTAAGAGAGTACCCTGCCGTAGTCGAAAATCACGGCTCGCAAAGATGAAGAAGATAGCTGGACAGACATCGCTCCTTCTATCATGCCTGAAAGCGCTGGGTAGTGCCTCAGTTTGAATTGTGGAGGGTTATTTTTTTTCTTGGTGCTGGAATTGGCCCCCATATCCCTTTTCTGGGGTTCCAAGGGTTTGCTCGAAAATCAGCTGGCACACGCGCATACCGGGTACGAGTCGCACTCTTAAGAGTCCGTGATTGCAGATTTCCAACTGGATTGGCCCGTCAAAGCCAGCGTGAATGGTTGGGGCGGTGACGTGAATTCCGACTCCCAATCTAGCAAGAGAGCTTTTCCCCTCGACCCTCGCGGCGAGTCGGGAAGAAACAGGTAACCCTATGTGTTCCTCTGTCCACGCAAGGACAAACTCTTGCGGTTTTAGGACGTGTCCTTCGTCAGTCAGTTCTTTCAAATCCGAATATGCCTTGGCAAACTCGTTGTATTTATAGCCCTCCGTTGCTGGGCAGATTATCTGCTCAACACCCGCGAGTTTTTCTGTTTTCCAGATACGGAGAGATTTCGAGAGAGTCAAATCAATACTGGTGGAGCTGTAGGCTTCCGGCCCCGGCTGGGGATTAATGATGATGTGGCTGTGTTCGATAGCCGCCTGGATTTCTCGGTCTGTTAGGACCAAATCACCCTCCGATAGCAGATGCTTTGACCCAAACTCTCCAGCGCCCAGACGTGCTTTCGCGTGGAAGCTCAACCAACACGTTACCCTCAGATCTTCCAATTTCAAAAGCCTTTAACTGGTTACCTTCAATATTCTGGGACGACACGGCGACCTCTTCAGATTTCCCATCGGCGGTCTCGATCCGCGCAATCTTCTCACTTGGCATGAGACCATCACTAACAAAGCAATTGATTTTCGTGGTCATAGGCCCCCCAACAGTTTTAATTGAACACCCCAACATATAACATAGATACTTTTCAGCCACTATCCGTTGTATTAAAAATTCTGTGGAAAACGGAGTGTACCACTAAGATTCTTCGCATTATCTAGCCAACAATGCAATTGTCTTCCAACAACCAAACGTGATCAGAGATGCATTTCGGTACAATCAGGTGAATGTCTTTTTCCTTTCAGGTTGAGGCGACCTCGGGCGCGGCCCGGGCCGGCCGCTTTGCGACCCCGCACGGAGAGGTCGAGACACCGGTTTTTATGCCGGTGGGGACGCTCGGGAGCGTAAAAGGCGTTCCGCAGGACACCCTCGAAGAGCTGGGAGTGCAGATCCTGCTGAACAACACCTACCATCTTTATCTGCGGCCCGGGGTGGAAACGATTCGCCAGCTTGGCGGCGTGCAGAAGTTCATGGGCTGGAAGCGGCCGATCCTGACCGACTCGGGCGGATTCCAAGTCTTCAGCCTGAGCGAGTTGCGCAAGGTCAGCGAGGAAGGCGTCGCCTTCCGCTCGCACCTCGACGGCTCGTCGCATTTCTTCAGCCCTGAGAGTGCAATCGAAGCGGAGATTGGGCTGGGCGCCGACATCATCATGGCGTTCGACGAGTGTACGGAGTTTCCAGCGGAGCGCGAGCGAACCCGGCAGTCGATGGAATTGACCCTGCGCTGGGCTCGCCGCAGCAAGGATTATTTCGAGCAGCACAAGCGCGAGGTTCCCTGGCACGGGGAGACTTTGGCGGCGGGAGACGAGCAGACGCAGGCGTTGTTTGGCATTGTCCAGGGTGGAATGTATGCCGATTTACGGCGCGAATCGGCCGAGCGCACGGTGGAAATAGACTTTCCCGGCTATGCCATTGGCGGGCTCAGTGTCGGCGAGCCTAGGGGAAAAACCTGGGAAATGGCGGAAGCGGCCATCGCGCTGCTGCCGGCGGCGCGGCCACGCTACGTGATGGGCGTAGGGACGCCGGAGGAAATCGTGCAGTACGCGGCTCTGGGAGTGGACATGATGGACTGCGTTTTGCCCACCCGGGCGGCCCGGCACGGATTGTTGTTTACCTCGCAGGGCAAAGTGAGCATCAAGAAGCAGTGTTACGCACGTGACGAGGGGTCTCTGGACCCCAACTGCGGGTGCAAGGTCTGCGGCCGATACTCGCGCGCCTACCTGCGGCACCTGTATTCGTCTAATGAAATCCTGGCGCAGGTCCTTAACACGGTGCATAACTTGTCCTATTATCTTGACACCATCGGAAGGGTTCGTCATGCTATAAGACTTGGGGAGTTTACAAGTTCCCGCTCTGCTGTTTGATTTGCCACTTTCCGTGCAAAGTAGTGCAGTTCGCTGTAGCGGTCCCAGGTAGGTTGCCGAGTTCACCGGAAAGCGCCTCAGCGGCGCGTTTCGGATAGCCCGGGCACTCAGAAGATTCCTTGGTTTTGTGGTTTCTGAGGTGTATACCGAACTGGGAACGGATTCCGGCCCAGAAGAACACGTCTGACACAGGCGAGGCGGCGACTGGTGTTCGGGGTGTGTGTGTCTGGCGGATGTGGTGTTTTATCGACGGCGGTAGCAGTAAGTTTTCCCGTGAGTTCAATTTCAGCCGGGTCGTGGTAATCGGCCCGATGAGAGTTAGACAGAATGACAAGCTTATTTGCAGCGTTCTTTCAGGCAACGGGCGGCGGCTCGATGGGCCTGGTGATGATGGTCGGCATCTTTGCCGTCTTCTATTTCCTGCTAATCCTTCCTCAGCAGCGCAAACAAAAGAAATGGCAGGCGATGCTGGGCGCGGTCAAAGCCGGCGACCGGGTGGCGACTGCCGGCGGCATGCGCGGAGTCATCATGTCGGTGAAAAGCGAGGGTCCTGATCCCACGGTCATCCTTCGCGTGCCCCCTGACAATTTGCGTATTGAAGTTGCACGCAGTTCGATCACCTCGGTCTTTACGGACGAGGTAGCCAAGACCTCGTAGGCGGTTGCAGTCTCCATGAAGAAAAACCTGCTCTGGAAAGTAGCTATCATCCTCCTCACGCTCCTGGTCTTTGTCTGGGGTATCCTCCTCGGCAACGATCCAGAAAAGAGCATAGCCGCCATCAAGCAGAACGGCTTGCTGGCAGGCTTGCAGCAGAATATTCACCTCGGGCTCGACTTGAAGGGCGGCACGCACCTGATACTCCAGGTGATGGTGAATGACGCCGTCAACGCCGATAGCGACCAAGTCGTCGAGCGGCTAAAGGACGATCTGCGGCAGAAGAACATCAGTTATGCCGAGATCAGCAAGCCCGACCCGGCGGCAAATCCCGATCGCATCGTCATCAAGGGGATAGGCCCGAATAACAGCAGCGCTCTGAAGACGATCGCAGACGAGCGGCTCCCCGAATACACACTGAATACGGGCGCCGAGGGCTCTTACGTCCTGGCCATGAAGCAGCAGTCGCTCACGCAGCTCAAGAAGCGGGCTGTCGAGCAGGCAATCGAGACCATCCGCAATCGCATTGACCAGCTCGGAGTCAGCGAACCGGTTATTCAAGAACACGGGTTGGGCGACTACCAGATCCTGGTGCAGTTGCCGGGTGTCGACGATCCCGCCCGGGTTAAGGACATCATGCAGTCGACCGCCATGCTGGAGATCCGGCAGGCGATGGACAACGGTACGAGCTATCCCTCGGAGGCGTCGGCACTTGCCGCACATGGCGGGATTTTGCCCGCGGACTCGGTCGTCATGAAGGGTCGCAGCATTGCCCGTGGAGCAGAAACGAGCGGAGAACCGCAGGACACCTATTACGTGGTGAGCCGCGTTTCGGCCGTCACCGGCCGCGATCTGCGCGGAGCCGAACCAACGCACGACGAAAATGGCCGTGCGGCGGTCAGCTTCAACCTGACGCGCGATGGCGGCAATCGTTTTTACGCCTTCACCTCCGCCCACGTGGGCGACTTCCTCGCCGTTGTGCTTGACGGCAAGGTTCAGGAAGTGGCCCGGGTCCAGGAAGGCATTCGCGACATGGGACGCATCACCGGAAGCTTCAGCGAGCAGCAGGCCAAGGACTTGTCGATGGTGCTGCGCTCCGGTGCGCTGCCGGCCAGCATCCGCTACCTGGAAGAGCGCACGGTTGGTCCGTCGCTGGGAGCCGATTCCATTCGCCAGGGCGTTCGCGCCGCCATCGTGGGCATGGCCGCCGTTATGGTGTTCATGCTGGTCTACTATCGGGCGGCGGGTATCAACGGCAACCTGGGATTGTTTCTAAACCTGATTATTTTGCTCGGATTCCTCGGCTTCAGCGGGGCTACGCTCACGCTGCCTGGAATTGCGGGATTGATTCTCACGGTTGGCATGGGCGTCGACTCCAACGTTCTGATCTTCGAGCGTATCCGCGAAGAGCTGCGCAATGGCAAGACACCGCCCTCGGCAGTTGAGCAAGGCTTCGGGAAGGCTTTTCTGACGATCATCGACACGCACGTGACCACCATCGTCTCGGCAGCCATTCTGTTCCTGTTCGGCACCGGTCCGGTGAAGGGATTTGCGGTGACGCTGACGTTCGGTCTGCTGGCCAATCTTTTTACGGCGGTCTTTGTATCGCGCGCCATCTTCGACAGCATCCTGAACCGGCATCAGCGTGGTGAGCCGCTGTCGATCTAGTTCTGCTGCCGAGGGGCTCCAGGGCTTTGAATCGGCAATAACAGCCCTGGGCCGCGGTTGAATAGAGTTTTTGAGGGCTTCAAAGTGGAGTTTTTTCGCAACCCGAACATCGATTTCCTGGGCAAGAAGTGGTACTTCCTGGCCTTCTCCCTAATTTTCAGCACGGCCGGCATTCTTTCGATGGCATTCTGGCATGGCATTCCCCTGGGTGTGGACTTCCGCGGCGGCACGCTTGTCTATGTGAAGTTCACCACGCCAGCCGAATGACGACCAGATCCGCGCCGCCATGGATCGCGCCGGGCTGAAAGACGCGCGCATTCAGCGTTACGGAGCCGCCGGCAACAACGAAGTGCTGGTTTCGCTGGATCTGAAAGAGACCAGCGAGCAAGCTCTCGACCAGGGCAAGAACTCGATCGTGCGCGCCCTCGAGACGAAAACCGAGGCCGGCAAGCAGGATCTGAACAACGTCGGCTATACCACGCTGCTGCAATATCTGGAAGACAAGGATCCGCTGAAGGCGGGGCTGGATGCGGACAAGCGCTATGGGCAACTGGCGCGGGCCATTGTCGATTACCGCGACAAGACCCTGGGCGGCGTCTTAAATCTATCTCTGACCTGAGCAATGTCGCTCCGGCCGCGGTTGTCTCCAGCTTGCAGCAGGGGTTCTTTACCTCCAACTTCGGCGTCCGCAACGTGGAGATCGTCGGGCCGCAGGTCGGCATGCAACTCCAGAAGCAGGCTTTGCTGGCGACACTGTACTCTCTGGCCGGAATGCTGGTTTATCTCTGGTTCCGTTTCGAGTGGATCTACGGCGCGGCCGCGGTTGTCGCCTGCTTCCACGACACGATCATCACACTCGGCGCGTTTTCGCTGATCAATGAGCCAATATCGCTGACGGTCATCGCCGCCATTCTCACCCTGGTCGGCTACTCGATGAACGACACGATCGTCGTCTTCGACCGCATTCGCGAGAACGTCAAGCTGTTGCGCCGCGAAAGCCTGTCCGACATCGTGAACCGCAGCATCAATCAGACGCTGAGCCGGACGGTACTGACTTCCGGCCTGACATTTCTTGACCGTGCTCTCCCTGTTCCTGTTCGGAGGCGAGGTGCTGCACGGCTTTTCGCTGGCCCTCGTGATCGGCATCATCATCGGCACCTACTCCTCGATCTTCATCGCCTCACCGATGCTGGTTGCCTACCAGAATTGGCGCGGCAGCAGGAGTGGAAGGAGTATTTCGGCCAAGGTAACCGATGCCCGACGCGAAAAAATGAAGATCAAGGCCTAGAGACCCGATACGCGGGAGGTATAACCGCCGGGGAAACCGGCCGCAAGGGGTCCTGAGCAAAGCGCTTCGGCAGATGCTCTGGGCGGCATCCAAGCTCTTAGGGGGTACCGACCGTGGAATCGCCTAAAGGGGTTGTTCAGGTAGCGGCCGATCTTCCGGGGATTTCCCGTCTTTGGACCCAAAACCTGGGAAAATCTCTGGCCCGGTTCGATTTTGGGAGTAAGAATCCGGGCAATGGTGTCTATACCTCTAGGCAGGGCCATTGCTATGTTCGAAGATAGTCTTTTCGATTCGAGCAAGAAGTTTAAGAGACGCAGCCCGTGGGGGACTGCCCTTTCCTTCTTGTTGCAGGTATTGTTGATTGGCGTGCTCGTGATGATTCCAATAATTTACCCGGAGGCTCTTCCCAAGCAACAGTTCATGACCTTTCTGGTAGCTCCGCCACCTCCTCCGCCCCCACCGCCGCCACCGGCTGGGCTTCGTTGGAAAAGGTACAAAAGAAGGTTGTTACCGAACTTGACAATGGTCAACTGCGGACTCCGACCGCAATTCCAAAAAAAATCGCTAAGATACAGGAAGAAGATGCTCCAGCCCCGAGTGGCGGGGTTGTCGGTGGCGTTATCGGAGGAGTAATTGGTGGCTCGGTCGGAGGTGTACTCGGAGGCGTGTTGAACAGCATAGCCAGTGTCCCAACCGCGGTGCCGAAGGTGGCCGTGCCCCAGAAGGTGAGGGTTTCTTCCGGCGTTGCGCAAGGCAATTTGATTCACAATGTTAAGCCGCCCTATCCGCCGCTGGCGCGCCAGGCGCGCGTCCAAGGCATGGTGGTGATTCAGGCCGTAATCGGCAAGGACGGCACGATACAGAATCTGCGGGTGGTCAGCGGACACCCGATGCTGGCGCAGGCGGCTCTCGAGGCGGTGAAGCAATGGCGTTACAAGCCCTATTACCTGAACGGTGAACCGGTCGACGTCGATACGACGATCAACATCAATTTCACACTTTCTGGTGGATAGAGCGGTTGCGGCTGAAAAGCTGCATCTAATGTTTTGTTTGTAGCTGGCGGCGTCCGGTTGCGCCGCCCCATAGGCCCTATCAAGTTCAAGTAAGTCGCTGTTGACATCCGTTAGCGCCCGAAAGTGCGGGCCACCGCGCGACGACGTGATTCGTCGCGAGGTTTTCCAGAGGGTGAAGCAGCGTTTTGAAAGAGTTTCAGAGTTCCTGAGGAGGAAACCCACACACATGTTTGTCGCAAACCTCGCAACCCTTGTTCTGAGCAACATACCGGCGATGGCGGCGGTGATGTTCCAGGAAAGTGCCGGCATCGGCTGGGACCCGATCTCCTTGTGGAGACAGATGGGTGTTCTGGCAAAGGTTGTCGTGCTCATCCTGTTCATCATGTCCGGCTGGTCGATCGGCATCATGATTGACCGCGCCATGGCTTACGGTGCGGCTCGCAAGCAGTCCCGCATGTTCGCGCCCGCCGTTGCCGGCGCTCTCCGCGAAGGCAAGATCGACGAAGCCATCAAAGTTGCCGAGCGCAACAAGAAGAGTCATCTGGCGAAGGTCGTCACCGCCGGCCTGCAGGAATTCAGGGTCCACACCCTTTCCAGCGACATTCCCGGCGAACAGATCGATGCCTCGCGTCGTGCCCTGGAACGCGCCGAAGCCATTGTTCATGCCGAGCTGAAGCGTGGACTCGGCGGTCTGGCAACGATCGGTTCCACCGCTCCCTTCGTGGGACTGTTCGGCACCGTCGTCGGAATTCTCAATGCCTTCCGCGGCATCTCCGAATCCAAGGCAACCGGGTTGGGCGCCGTCGCCAGCGGCATTTCGGAAGCCCTGGTGACAACGGCGATTGGGCTGTTCGTTGCCATCCCGGCCGTGTGGATGTTCAACTACTTTACCAACCGGGTGGAAGCCTTCGATGTGGAGATGGACAACAGCTCCAGCGAGTTGATCGATTACTTCCTTAAGCAGCGCAACCTGGTTCGCAAGTAATCGTCGCAGAGACAGCTCCGGGAGCGGCGCGGCCCAGCCACGCGGCTAATGGCCGGAGCTGTCAAGGGCAGGAGAGTCAAAAGCATGCCACAACAAACGTGGAGACGGAGCCTGAAGGTCACCTCCGATATTAACGTGACCCCAATGGTCGACGTCATGCTTGTGCTGTTGATCATCTTCATGGTCATCACGCCGATGCTGCAAAAAGGCGTCAGCGTGGATTTGGCCAAGACGGACAATCCGGTGCAAATGCCGGACGCGGACAAGGAAGACTCGCTGCTGGTGGCGGTCATGCGCGACGGTTCGATCTTCTTTGGCCCCGACAAGGTCACGCCCGAGGTCTTAACCGACAAGGTGAAAGACAGGCTTGCCAATCGGGCGGACAAACGCGTGTACATCAAGGCCGATGCGCGCGCCAAGTACGGCGCCGTGGTCGAAGTGGTGGACAATGTTCGTTCGGCAGGAGTTGACGAGCTTGGTTTACTGACCGAGCAGCGCAAGCAGGGTTCGTTCGAGCCTTTGCCGGCCAGTGCCGCGGGCGCGAAAGATTCGGAAAAGAAGAAGAACCCACAGTAGATCCGTCCCAACGCGCAATGGAGCGTATTGGGGCCCGGGTAAGAGCGAGGCTTCTCTATGGCAATGTCAGTTGGCGGCAAGGGTGGTCCCTCCGCAGACATCAACGTTACACCGCTCATCGACGTGCTGCTGGTGCTGCTGATTATCTTCATGGTGATCACGCCGCTCACGCCGAAAGGCCTGGATGCGCTGGTCCCCCAGCCGCCTAAAAACGCGCAGCAGCAACCGCCTTCGAACGAGCGAACCATCGTGGTTCAGGTTTTGCGCGGCGCCGGCGGCCAGCCAGCGTATAAAATCAACCAGGACGATGTAAGCTTCGAAGATTTAGAAGGCCGGTTGCGCGACATCTTCGCCACCCGGGCTGAAAAGGTAATGTTCGTGAAGGGAGACACGGAGCTGCCCTTCGCCGACATCGCTGCGGTCATCGACAAATCCCACGCCGCCGGCGTGGATAAGGTCGGGCTGATCACCGCGAGAATCGAGGCTGGCCAGTAACCGGCTCAACGAATTTGAAGCCGGCCTTCGTGAGGGAAGTTCCGGGGCATAGAGAACGAGTTGATCCGGTCCGATTCGTCGGCGGTGCAGGCCGGAATCAAAAGTAGTTCCGGGCCCAATCTGGCAAGGGAAGGGAATTCCATGAACAGAAGCGTACGAGTGCTGGCCGGCTTGGCGATTCTGCTCGCCATGTTCTCGGTCTCCGGCTGTACCAAGCTGAGAGCACGCGATCAGTTGAACAAGGGCGTCCAGTCCTACAAGAATTCGCGATACGAAGAGGCGATCGAGCACTTTAAGAATGCGGTTTCACTGGATCCGTCGCTGTTGAACGCCCGACTTTATCTGGCAACGGCTTATGCACAGCAATACATTCCGGGCGCGGAAACAGAAGACAACAAACGCATGGCCGGCTCCGCCATCGAGGAATACAAACAGGTTCTGACGCGGGACCCGAAGAATATCAATGCCGCGAAAGGCGTCGCCTACCTGTATCTCCAATTGAAGGATTTCGACCAGGCGAAGCAGTACTACCAGAAAGCCTCCGCTGCCGATTCGAATGATCCCGAGAACTATTACTCGATAGCGGTCATCGACTGGTCGGAAGCCTACAAACTTCGCCAGGAACAGCGCGCCAAATTGGGCATGAAGCCGGCGGCCCCGCTTAAAGACAAGAAGATTTGCAGCTTCGTCAAGACCAACAACCAAGCCCCGGTAGAGGAAGGCATCAAGATGTTGCAAAAGGCCCTGCAGATCAGGCCCGACTACGACGATGCGATGGCCTACCTGAATCTGCTCTACCGCGAGCGGGCCGACTATGAATGCGACGATGCCGCGGCCCGAACGGCGGACATCAAGACGGCAAATGACTGGGTTGACAAGACGCTGGCGACCAAGAAGGCCAGAGCCGAGAAGCAGGGAGCAGGCGGCATCGTGCTGGACGAGAAGATCGGCCAGAAGATCGACAGCCAGAAGAAGTAGCAGATGGCGTTGTAGTCCGCGTGCGCCGGCGAAACCGATTGGAAGTACCTCCTCATTGACCAACCTCTCCCAAAGACAGGGAGAGGTTTCTTGTTTTGGGAATTCCCGTGGGCTGATCAAGCGGCTGCTTAGGGCAGTTTGCCGGCTTTGTGCTATTTTGATCCAGTGGGTGAGATTCCCCGGTTCCCGGGGTGGGGTGAAAAATGTTCCGGCGAGTTTTGATTGCCAATCGCGGCGAGATTGCCGTGCGCATTGCGCGTGCGTGTCGGGAGATGGGCATTGAATCGATAGGCGTGTTCTCCAACGTGGACCGTCGGGCGCTGTTCGTGCGCAAGATGGACCACGCTTATCACATCGGTCCCGCGCAGGCCAGCGAGTCGTATCTGAATATCGAGAAGATTCTGGATGTCGCGCGCCGCAGCGGGGCCGAAGCGATTCATCCGGGATACGGTTTTCTTTCCGAGAATGCGCAATTTGCCAGCGCCTGCGAGCGAGCGGGCATCAAGTTCATCGGCCCCAGTGCGCACTCCATGGAGATGATGGGGTCCAAGACGCGAGCTCGCCAAACGATGAAGAAGGCGGGCGTGCCGTTTGTGCCGGGTTCGGAAAAAGGTCTGGAGAGTGTCGGCCAAGCGCAGGAAGTCGCCGAAAAGATCGGCTACCCCGTGATGCTGAAGGCTGCTTCCGGCGGCGGCGGCAAGGGCATGCGCCAGGTCCACACCCCCGACGAGATGCGTTCGGCCTTCGACCTGACGCGCTCGGAGGCGCAACGCGCATTCGGAGATAACGAAGTCTACATCGAGAAACTGATCGAGAATCCCCGGCACGTCGAGATGCAGATCATGGCCGACGAGCACGGCAATGTGATCTACCTCGGCGAACGCGAGTGTTCCATCCAGCGGCGCCATCAGAAGGTGATGGAAGAAGCGCCTTCGCCGATCGTCGACGACGACATGCGGCGGCGCATGGGCGAGATTGCGGTCCGGGCGGCCAAGGTTGCGCACTACACGAACGCAGGCACCGTCGAGTTCCTCGTCGACCAGGCGCGCAATTTCTATTTTCTGGAGATGAACACGCGTTTGCAGGTCGAACATCCGGTGACCGAGATGGTGACCGGTCTTGACCTGGTGCAAATGCAACTCCAGATTGCCGCCGGCGAGAAGCTCGCGGTGCGCCAGGAAGATGTGCAAATCCGCGGCCACGCCATCGAGTGCCGGATCTATGCGGAAGACCCGGATAACAACTACTTCCCGTCGCCCGGGCGCATCACCAGGCTCATCTCGCCCGCGGGTCCGGGCGTTCGCCGCGACGGCGGCATCTACGAGGGCTGGACAATTCCCATTGAATACGATCCGCTGCTCTCCAAGCTGAGCGCCTACGGTCCCACCCGTACGGACGCCATCAACCGCATGCGCCGTGTACTGGTCGAGGTCTTCATCGGCGGAATCAAGACCAATATCTCGCTGTTCCGCCGCATCCTGTTGCATCCGGAGTTCCAGGCGGGAAACTTCGATACGGGATTTCTTGACCGTCTCTTGCGAGAGCCCAAACCGGTCGACGAGCGTACCCGCATGCGAATTCCGATTGCGGCCATCGCTGCAGCCCTTTTTGCCCAGGTGGAGAGCCGAGGCGGGCCGGAGATATCTTCGCTGAAAAGTTCCCGCAATGGCGCGGTGCGCGAAGCGCCAAAGAAGCCGGTCAGCAACTGGAAACGGAGCGCGCGCGAAGAGGCGCTGCACTAGACAGGCAAGGGGGCAGCATGACCTACGACGTCATCATCGATGGCACTCAGCATCACGTTGAAATCGAAGAGCAGGGCGAAACCTGGCGTTGTCACGTCGATGGCCAGGAGATCATCGTGGATGCGGCCTTTACCGCCCGCGACGTCATCTCGATGCTGGTGAACCACCGGGCTCACGAGATCAAGCGCGAGTATTCGATGCTCGGAGATACCCACATCATCATCGGCTCGGAGCGCTTCGCGGCCGAAGTGCGCGACCCCCGCTCCTTGCGAAGCCGCCGGGCGGCGGCGGGCATTGGCGAAGGCCCGCAGAAAATTATTGCCCCTATGCCCGGCAAAGTTGTGCGTCTCATGGTTGCAGAAAAGGACGAGGTTGAGGCCGAGCAGGGCATCCTCGTGGTCGAGGCCATGAAGATGCAAAACGAAATCAAGTCGCCGAAGAAGGGCGTGGTTCAGAGAATTATGGTTGCCGAGGGCAGCAACGTGAATCCCGGCGACACGATGGCCATCGTCGAATAAAGACCGCTGCTACTGCGCTCCCGAACTCTTCAGAATCGAATCCGCGAGGTAATTCTCCACCTTGGCTTCATTGCGCATCGACTCGTAATAGGCCGTGCGCAGCAGTTGTTCGCGCCGCTCACGCAACTGGGTCCGTATGGCCTGCTGCACTCGCGGATCGCTTATCTCCCGTTGTCCCGCTGTCTCTCTGCTGAGCAAACGGATGATGCGGAACCCGGCCAGTTTGTGGTTGGCATCGGCTCCCGGCAACGGAGGAGTGTACTGGCCTGCCTTGAGCTTGGAAATCGCCTCGGCCGCCTGGCGATCCGACTTGAGGGAGGACTCGGGAACGAAACCAAGATCGCCGCCATTGGCCGAGGTCTCGGGCTGCTCGCTGTAAGTTGGCCGCCACGGCGGCAAAATCCTCGCCGCTATCCAGGCGATGCATAATCATCTGCACTTTCTTGCGCGCATCGGCTTCGTTCTGCGCCTTGTCGTTCTTCAGGTTGTGAACCTGTGGATTCGGCTGCGAGGTCACCAGAATCTGCGCCAGATGGTACTGGGGCTCGATCAGGTTGAACTCGGCCTTGTGCTGGTTGTAATAGGCAGTGACATCGGCGTCGACGATGTTGACCTTCGAAGAGATTTCCTTGTTCACCACCTTCTCAATCGTAATCGAGCGGCGGATGTCGCGCCGGAAATCGTCGAGCGTGATCTTGCGCTCCTTCAAACGCTGGTCGAATTCTTCCTTTGTATAGGGCGCCTTGACCGTGTTCAGCTTGCTTTCAACCTCTTCGTCGGTCGCCATCAGCCCGAGCTTTTCGGCGCGCTGCATCAGGATCTCGTTATCGATCAGCTCGCGCACAATGCTGAGCCGCAGGCTTTGGGCCTGCTCCTCCGAAGGCGACTGAGGAGAACCTTCGGTCTGGTTGTGATAGTACTTCTCCACTTCCGAGCGCATGATCTTGCGGCCGTTCACCTTGGCCAGAACATCAGGTCCGGCCTGTCCACTGCTGCAAGCGCCGGCCGGCAGCAACAAAACAACCGCGATCGCCAGGATGGCACATGCCGCGATCCGGCAGGTGCCGTCCATGGGCCCCGTTCTTCACATTTCCCGTGCAAATCCAACCCTCCCGGTGAAAGTTTCACCAGAGCCTACTTTCCGGCGCTCGCTGCCGAGGCCGACGTGTCCGCGGGCGGCTGCTGGCCGGCATCGCGAAGCGCCTGGTCCAGAATCGCTTTGAGTTCGGCGGAGGGAATGGCGCCCTCGACCTTCTGACCGTTGATGAATATAAACGGCGTGGCGTTCACCCCCAACGATTCGGCTTCCTTGACGGATTTTTCCAAATCCTTCGAGGGTTGCTCTTTGATGCACTGCGCGAGCATCGCGGTATTCAGGTTGCGCTTGTTGCCAATGTCCGTCGCGACGTGGTCGACAGCCGCAAGCTGGGCTTCCAAGTTCTTCTTCTCGCCGCTGATCTGCCGCCCGTTCGCATGCACATAGTCGGCGAAATCCCAGAACGCCTCGCCGTTCTGCTGCGCCAGGCAATTCGAGTCAATCGCCGCACGCCGCGCCCAAGGATGCATCTCGGCAGGCAGGGGATAATCCTTGTAATACACCTTCACGCGGTCGCCATAGCTCTTCATCAGCGAAAACAGCTCCTGGTGCATGCGCGAGCAAAACGGGCACTGGAAATCGTCATAGACAACCACGGTGACCTTGGCATCCTTATTGCCCCGCGGAGGCCGCCCCGTCAGATCGATCTTGGCCATCGCCTTCTGATAGGGATCGGCTGTCAGATCCATCTTGCGCATGTCGACCAGTTGCTTGCCATCCTTGGAGATGAGAAATTCGTGCGTCTGCTTCTTATCCTCGGTCCGCGAACGTCACCGTGATGGTGTCGTAGTTCGCAAACTCACTGGGCTTCGGCGAACTGATCGAGATTTTCACGTAGGCGGGGATCTTGAATTCCGAGCGCACTGTGCGCTCCACCCGCCGGTTCAAATCAGCCGGCCCATTGCACGGGTCCCGCAAGCCCGGATTTGGCTTGTTGGGGCGCGGCCGAGCAGCCGAGCCAGGCGATGGCCAGAAACAACAGAGTTTTTCGCAGCATAAATTTTCCTAGACGTTGACGGATGGTCGTGGTTGCGCACGTGGCGGCCGAGACGATGGGCGCGTTTGCTGGGGCAAGCACTCCATTGATTATCGCACGGGAGCTGCTGGGCAACAGCGTACGTACGTTACCCCGCAAAGACCGGCCTCACCCACGGCTCAGGCTTACGGCTGGATTGGCCGGAAAGCGCCTCGACCGAAAGCACGGCGTTCATCGAACCGGAGCGAAAGCCCTCCAAGTCGAGCGTCACGAACTTAAACCCGAGTTGCTTGAAAATGCGCGTGAACTCGGCCGCCATCTCCAAGGTCAAAGCGCGCGCCAGTTCGTCGCGGGCGATCTCGATGCGTGCGATGGCGCCATGATGGCGCACGCGCATCTGCCGGAATCCCAGCGCCCGCAACGCGTCCTCGCCTGCTTCCACCTGGCGCAATGCCTCGGGGTCACTTCGCGTCCGTACTCGATGCGCGAGGAGAGGCAGGCCGATGCGGGCTTGTCCCACACGCTTAACCCAGCCGCGCGAGCTACGTCACGAATGTCCTGCTTGGTGAAGCCGGCTTCGAGCAGCGGGGCAGCGACACCGTGCCGCTGTGCCGCCTGCTGGCCGGGACGATAGTCGCCTTGATCGTCAAAGTTGATGCCATAGGCGACGGTCTCAAATCCGTGCTCGTCGCGATAGCGCTCCACGGCGATGAACAACTCGTCCTTGCAGTGGAAGCACCGCATGGAATCGTTGCGCACGTAGTCGGGACGCTCCATCTCGGCCGTGGAAATGATCTCCAGCGGAATTCCGTTCTGCTCGCAAAACGAAATGGCCTCGCGCTTTTGCGTGCGGGCGAGGCTGGGCGAATCGGCCAGCAGGGCGACCACCCGTCCGGGCGAAACCGAATGAGCGGCCCAGGCCAGAAACGCCGAATCCACGCCCCCGGAATAGGCAACCAGGGTCTTCCCCAACGAGTCGCAGGCTTTCTTCCAGCTTGCGCCACTTGGACTGTAATTCGGCGGAAAAGGTCAGCAAATCTACAGCGGCGGACATATATCTATCTTACGACGGCCAGCATGGTTTCTCCACGAAATCGCGCCAGTACCCCGTGTGTTTGCCGCAGATGTCCGCCAGAGTGGCTCAGGCCAGGGCGATGGCGTCGATTTCAACCAGGCAGTCCTTGGGCAGCCGCGCTGCCTGGACGGTTGTGCGCGCCGGTGGATTGCTCCTGAAGAACTTGCCGTACACCTCGTTCATGGCCGCAAAGTCGTTCATGTCCTTCAGAAACACTCCACAACGCACGACTTTGTCCATGCTGGAGCCGCGCGACCTTGAGAATCGCCTCAAGGTTTTTCAGGGTGCGCTCGGTCTGCTCGGCTACTCCGCCGGCCACAAGCTGCTGCGTGGCGGGGTCGAGCGGGGTCTGCCCGCTCAGGAAGATAAATCCGTTTGCCTTGATGGCCTGCGAGTAAGGGCCGATGGGCTTGGGTGCATTCTCGGTGGCAACGACTTCGCGCATGATTCCTCCGTCCGGACCCGGCAGCGAAAACTGGTCAGCTCACATTGCCGGGAGGTGCTCAAGCATTGGCGAAGCACCAAGGTAAGAAAGCGGGCGCATGTCAAAAGCTGATCAGACCCGGAGCACGCGAGGCAGCCCGTTCAGCCCAGCTTGTTGATGGCGCGCACCGGCTTGCCGTCGAGAAAGGCCCGTATGTTCTCCACCGCGCAGCCGTAGATCAGGCGATAGTTCTCCTCGGTGACGTAGCCAAGATGCGGCGTCAGCAGAAGATTCTCAGGCTTCCGCAACGGGTGATCGGCCGGCAGCGGCTCCTGATCATAAACGTCGATGGCCGCGCCGGCGATGCGACGCGTACCCAGCGCCTCCAGCAGGGCCGCCTGGTTCACGATCGGTCCGCGCGAAGTGTTGACCAGGAAAGCGCTGGGCTTCATGCGCGCCAGCTCGGAGGCGCCAATCAGATTGCGCGTGCGCTCGGAAAGCACCAAGTGGATGGTGACGATGTCGCTCGTTCTCGAGCAGCTTCTCCTTGCTGGCGTAAACGGCCCCCGCCGCGGAAGCCTTCTCCGGCGTGAGGTTCTGGCTCCAGGCCAGCACCTGCATGCCAAACGCCTTGCCCAGGACGGCGACCCGCGAACCGAGTTTGCCGAGCCCCAGGACTCCCAGCGTCTTGCCCGCCACACCGTGCCCAACCGTGGTTTGCCACTGGCCGGAGCGCATGCCGTTTGCCTCGCGCACCAAGTTGCGGGAGAGCGCAAGAATCAGCCCCCAGGTAAGCTCCGCAGTGGGTGTCGCCAGCGTCTCGGTGCCAGTCACCAGCACGCCGCGCTCGGTAGCGGCGTCGACATCGATGGAGGCATTACGCATGCCCGCGGTGACCAGCAGGCGCAGGTTGGGGAGCTGCTCGAACAGTGCGCGCGGAAAGGGCGTGCGCTCGCGCATCAGCACTACCGCCTGAAAAGATTGCAGGCGGCCGGCAAGCCGCGGCAGATCGACGAGGTTGTCGTGGAAAAACTCGACCTGGGCGCGGGGAGCAAGGCTGTTCCAATCCGCCAGAGAGTGCGCTACGCTGCTGGTAGTCATCCAGAATTGCCACTTTAAACATTTCGATCATCCCCTCACTTGAATTCTACAAGCAGGGTGCCTGCCGGAGCCGGCGGCGGGGCGGCCCTTCGCCGGGGTCCCGGCTTCACGGCGGGTTCGAAGCGGTATTGATTCCGCGCTGATGGTTAGGCGATGTAATGTCCGGCAAAGACTTCAGGCCACCAGCAAGACCTTCCCGATACCACCCTTTTCCGCAGCGGCTTGAGCCTCGGCTGCGTCACTGAGCGGCAGCTTCCGGCTGATCGGAATGACCAGTTTGCCATCTCGGACGGCTTCGGCCATGAACCGGAGAGTCTTCGTATCGGGTTGCGCGTACACCGGCACCACCTTTACAGATGGGTACTTCCCGGCGTTCTGCGGTGCCCCGAGAACCGACGCAAACACTCCTCCCGGCTTGACCTTGGCAATCAGCTTCTCGGCGGTTTTGCCGCCAACCGCATCGGCGACAGCATCGAGGGGCGAAAGATTCGCAATCGCGTTGTCGTCGTCGGTTGCGACTACCCGATCCGCGCCGATAGTCCTCGCTTCTTCCATCTGCTTTTTCAAAACACCTGCAATCACGATCGCTCCGCGTTGCTTCGCGGTGAACACCGCCGAACGCCCCACCCCTCCCGCGGCTCCGGCGACGAGTACCGTCTGGCCCGCTTTGATTCCTGTACCTGCCGAAATCAGTTCGTTGCCGGTTGTCGTCACGAGCGGCAGAGCTGCCGCCTGGATCAAATCGAGTCCCTCGGGAACCTTGGCCAGGATCGCTGCTTTCACAACGCACAGTTCGGCGTACGTGTCAGTCGCCATTGCGAACACCTGCTCTCCGACAGAAACGCCCTCAACTTCGGGCCCAATCTTGACGAGGGTTCCCGCGATGTCTACTCCCATCAGTCCCGGAAACTTGATGGGATAAAAATCCTTCGTCTGCCCTGCACGCCGTTTGTAGTCGATCGGATTCACGCTGGTGGCGGCGACCCGCACCAGCACTTCTCCTGCACCCGGCACCGGATCAGGGTACTCCTCGAACTTCAGTACTTCGGGACCGCCATATTGGTGGACAACAACTGCTTTCATAACTCATCTCCTTCGCAACTTGGGCCAACAAACACTAATGAACCGTTGGATGAACGAAACGGGGATTGGTTGCGACCCGAAGGAATTCCGCTAGTGTAGTGCGTCACAAGTCGAGTAACTTAGGAGAGATGTCATTCTCAGCCGCAGCACCCAACGTCTGCGGCCGGAGCAGCCAAGCTGCGTACCCGACGTCGCGTTCGGCAAGCAAATAGCTAATTTGACAGGTTGCCCGAAGATTACGATGAAGGAATTGCCCGGCATCACTGAAGAGCGCGCCGCAAGCAACTGGCGTCGCTCGGTCACGGCCTACACCAACAGGCGCGTGCTGCAGGTATTGGCACTCGGATTTGCCAGCGGCCTGCCGTTGCTGCTCACTTACTCGACCCTGTCAGCGTGGCTTGCGACAGCCGGAGTGCGGCGCGCAGCCATCGGAGCCTTCGCCCTAGTGGGCACGCCCTACGCCTTCAAATTCCTGTGGTCGCCGCTGATTGATCGCCTTCCGCCACCGCTGCCGTTGGGGCGGCGGCGCGGTTGGGGCGTCACGATCCAGATTCTCCTAATCTGCGCAATACTCGCCCTGGGATTGTGCGATCCACGGCACAACTTGCCTCTGATGAGCGCCCTGTCGCTGCTCGTCGCATTTCTATCCGCCAGCCAGGATATCGTCATTGATGCTTGGCGCGTGGAGATCCTAGAGCTGGAGATGCAGGGTCCCGGTGCGGGCATGATCCAAACCGGCTACCGGCTTGCCATGCTGGTATCCGGAGCGGGCTCCCTGGTGATCGCGGCACGCGCCGGGTGGTTCGCGGCCTATGCCACGATGGCGGCGCTGCTCGCGGTGGGAATGCTGGTGTTCCTGTTTGGCCCCGAGCCGAAAGTGGCGGCCAGTGCACACACCAAGGCAGCCGGACGGGAGGGAGTTCGCCAGGCATTCGCCACCGCAGTGACGGGCCCTTTCACGGATTTCATGCGCCGGCCGCGTTGGCTGATCATCCTGATCTTCATTGTCGGCTACAAGCTGGGGGAAGCGCTGGCGGGAGTGATGGCAACGCCGCTTTACATCTCGCTCGGGTTTTCGCTCAACGAGATCGCGGCCGTTTCCAAACTGGTCGGCTTCTTTGCGACCGTTGCAGGGGCTCTGATTGGCGGGGTAGTGACGGCGCGGTTTGGCTTCCGGCGCGCGCTCATCCTATGCGGGGTGCTCCAGTCGGCCGGCAACCTGTTCTATGTGCTGCAGGTTGTAGGCGGGCATCGGCTCGGCTATCTGGCGCTGTGTGTCACTGCCGAAAACGTAACTGGCGCAATGGCAGGGACGGCGCTGGTAGGGTATCTCTCCAGTCTATGTTCACCCGCCTTCACCGCTACCCAGTACGCGCTGCTTTCCTCGCTCGCGTCGGTTGGCCGCACACTGGTGGCCTCCTCGGGAGGCGTGCTGGCTGAGAAGCTCGGCTGGGTGCCGTTCTTCCTGCTGACCACGGTGGCGACCGTGCCGGCGCTCGTGCTGCTCATCTGGATCGGGCCGCGCAACGATCTCAGGAATGGGTCGGAAGACACGAACCCGTCTTAGCTCTCTTAACTCCTCAGACAAACAGGATGATCATCGCCCGGCAGGTCACTTCCTGAGTGGCGGCAATCCCCCATAGACATAATCCCGCTCTGGAGTGCGCAGGGCTGTTCGCAATTTCCAGGGTCTCCGGGCTTGCCTGGCGCATCCGTCAACGCGGAGTCAAATTTATGGCTGCAAAAAAACGGCGTAACCGTAAAGACGATGAACTCGGCTCGAATTCAGCCGGACAGTCTGGCGACATTCAGCAGATGCCAAATGCCCCTGAGGCGGATTCTGAGAGCGTGGAGGAATTGGCAGAGGAGGGCAACGCCTTCGAAGCCGATGCTGTCCAAGGCGTAGAAGACGCCAACGACCCTGACGTTTCTGAGGTTACCACGCGCCAAGTGCCGGAAGACGATGTCCCCGCCGAGTATCTGGACGACGAGGACGAAGATGTCGCGTAAGGCGCAATACGCCGCTTATAGGGGCTGCAGGTGATGAAGATAATCTCGGTGAACACTGGACTTCCCCGCGAAGTGATGTGGCACGGGAGGAGTGTGACCACCGGGATCTTCAAGGGGCCGGTCCAGGGTCGCGTCGCTTTGCGCAAGCTTAATTTGGACGGCGACCGTCAGGCAGACCTCACGGTCCATGGTGGACTGCATAAGGCCGTTTATTGCTACCCGATTGCGCACTATGACTACTGGAAGAAAGCGCTCCCGGGCCGAGAGCTGCCGCTCGGCGTGTTCGGCGAAAACTTCACGATCGACGGATGGCTGGAAGACTCGGTCCATATTGGCGACCAGTTCTCTATCGGTTCTGCGGAAGTAGTTGTGACGCAGCCTCGGCTTCCTTGCTACAAACTTGGCGTGAGATTTCAGTCAGACGACATGGTGAAGCGATTCCTCGCGAGTGGGCGGACGGGGTTCTACCTCGCGGTCAGCCGCGAGGGCGAAGTTGGTGTCGGCGACGAGATTGGGATGATTGGTCGAGATCCAAACGGTGTTTCAATTTCGGAAGTCACTCGACTGTATATCGCGAAACGGTACGCTGAGGACGACATAACTTCAGTGCGACGTGCATTGCAAGTTGCCGCATTGCCGGAGAGTTGGAAGGAGTATTTCCGGGATCGACTGCAGAAGATGCGCACTGCGGTGGCGTGACGCCTCTGGTGCGCACCGTGGGGAGCCTCGCTGGGAGAACAATAACTCAATGACTCATAGGAGGATTTATGGCAACGAGAAGAATAGCGGTAGTACCACAGGTTGCAATGACCGCGGCGCAGATTTCCAAACCCGGAGCGGATTTCGAGATCGTCGAGCGCGAGATTCCTAAGCCGGATGCAGGACAAGTGCGGATCAAGGTGCAGGCTTGTGGCGTCTGCCACAGTGACGCGTTCACCAAGGAAGGCGCCTGGCCCGGAATCCAGTATCCGCGCGTTCCAGGACACGAAGTCGCAGGCGTCATCGACGAAGTGGGTGCCGGTGTTTCCGCGTGGAAGAAGGGTCAGCGCGTCGGTGTCGGCTGGCATGGCGGTCAGGACAACACGTGTCGCGAGTGCCGGCGCGGAGATTTTCGCAATTGCCGGAATCTGAAGATTCCGGGCATCAGCTATGACGGCGGATACCAGCAATACATGGTCGCTCCCGTGGAAGCGCTGGTGCCAATACCTGAGACTCTAAATGACGCCGAAGCAGCGCCGCTGCTCTGCGCCGGAATCACTACCTACAATGCGCTGCGCCACAGTGGTGCGCTCCCCGGCGACCTGGTTGCGGTACTGGGTATTGGCGGTCTGGGCCATCTCGGGATTCAATTCGCGAACAAGTTTGGCTATAAGGTCGTGGCGATCGGGCGCGGTTCTGAAAACGCGGCGCTCGCAAAAAAACTCGGAGCCAGTGTGTACGTCGACAGCAAATCGAAGAACGCGGCGCAGGCACTGCAAGAACTGGGTGGCGCACGGGTGATCTTGGCGACGGCCCCAAGTTCGAAGGCGATGTCAGAGTTGATCGACGGTCTGGGTCCGAACGGCAAGCTCGTGGTGATCGGTGCGACATTCGATCCCATTGAGGTCGCGCCGGTACAACTGATTACTGGAAGTCGAACGATTCAGGGCTGGGCCGCGGGAACGCCAGCCGATTCGGAAGACACACTGAACTTCGCAGTACTGACCGGCGTGCGTCCGATGATTGAAACATATCCGCTCGAGAAAGCGGGCGAGGCTTACGCGCGAATGATGAGCGGCAAGGCAGAGTTCCGCGTCGTGCTGACGATGTGAGTTAGCAAAACACGGTGAAAATTGGCGGAAGCGTGTGCGAGTCGAACGCACCGAAGACATCGCGAAGATGCCTCCCGCCGGTTTTGAAGACCGGGAGGATCACCGGACCCCCTTCGCTTCCGCAATGCCGATTGTCGCGGCGCCGAACACGCCAAGAAAGTAGTCTTCATCGCGTTCGGTACGATGTCTTCACCGCAAGCAAGGCCAACATCCGGCGCATCGATTACAACCGAGGCGGTGCGGCTCGTCAACTCGAAATAAATCACATTTCCACATCAGCCCAAAAGGATGGGCGGGACCTGCGGCACCCGGCCACCCACCGACAAACTACCCCGCCCTAGCTTCGCTAGAACGGGGCACCCGCCTTGAGTGAAGATTTAAACTTTCCACTACGCGATGCGCTTCTGTTCTTCGCGGCCCGGGCAACACCGCACCATCTCTGCTCTGATACCCTGATTGCGAGGAAATCCTCATCGTGAGGAAGAATCATGAAAGAGCCACGGCGGTTCGCCTTCGTGCAGTATGACGTTTTCACCTCACAGCCGCTGGAAGGAAATCAGTTGGCGGTTTTCGACGATGCTCGCGGCTTGAGCGACGCCGAGATGCAGGCGCTGGCCCGCGAAACCAGGCTCTCGGAGACCACTTTCATTCTTCCTCGCGAAGCCGCCACGGAGCGCGAGCACGGCGTCAAGGTACGCATCTTCACTGTCGCGGAGGAGATGCCGTTTGCCGGGCACCCGACGCTTGGCACGGCGTTCCATTTGCAACAGAAGCGCGGAGCTTCGCTGATGGAACTCGACCTCAAGGTCGGCAAAATTCCCGTGCAGTTCAGCCACGACGAAGCAGGCAAGGTCTTCGGCGAAATGCGGCAGCGGGACCCGGAATTTGGGCAGATTCACGCGGTCGAGGAGGTCGCGCGCGTGCTCGGCCTCGACGTGGCGGATATCGATACAGGGCTGCCGGTGCAGACGGTTTCGACCGGACTGCCGTTCATCATGGTTGTCTTTCGCAGGCTGGAGCGGTTGCAGCGATTCAAACTCGACTTCGCGCGTGCCGCCGAGTACCTGGAAAAGACCCGGAGCCATTTCTTTTACTACGTCTGCCGCGAAACGGTAATGCCCGGCGCTGCCCTGCATGCCCGCATGCTCTTCTATAACGGAGAAGACCCGGCGACGGGCTCGGCTGCCGGTTGTTGCACCGCATGGGCCGTGCAGCATGGAGTTTTCGAAAGCGAGAAGCGCGCGCTCATTGAACAGGGCATCGAGATGCAGCGCCCCAGCAAGATTTTCGTTCGCGGCAGGAAGCTGGGCCAGACGGTTACAGATATCTTCGTCGGCGGAAACGTCGTTCCGGTCAGTGCCGGGGAGTTCGTTATTTAGCCGCGCTATCGATGACGTGCCAGGTCTTGCAATCCCAGCGCGGTCAAAATTGACGTTTACCTACTCGGCAACTTAGAATGAAGTCAGGCAATCACACTTTCCGTAGTCCCGTGCTCGCCTGCTGAACGGTTTTAGGTTGGCTTGAGTGAGCTGAGCGCCGCGGTCAACCCGGCGATTCGGGACAAGAACTGATTACCCTCCGGAGTTTTCTTCGTGCCCCTATACGAGTATCGCTGCAAGAGTTGCAGACATCAATTTGAAGTAATCCAGAAATTTTCCGACGATCCCGTTCGTGTATGTCCCAAGTGCGGACTAGAAGTTGAGCAACTGCTGTGCGCTCCCAACGTCCAGTTCAAAGGCTCAGGTTGGTATGTAACTGACTATGCCCGGAAGGGGTCTCCGAGCAAGGATTCCTCCGACAGCGCCTCGTTCGAGAGCTCCGCAAAGGGTAATGGACGCTCGAAGGGCGCTGCCGAGCCAAGTTCCGCCGCGAGGGTGCCAGAGAGCAAACCCTCTTCCAGCACTGCCGCCGAGAGCAAGTAGCTTCCAACGCGGGCTGGCCCCCGGCGCAGTGCGTTCTCTCTCAGGCAGCTTTCTTACGCGCCGGAACTTTAGCTCCGGCCCGTTGCATCGCGCTTACACCTTTACCGACTGTCGTTCCTCGGCATGCCGCTCGACCTTGAATGCCATTGCCTTGCCGCCCGGAGCGGCGTCGACCACTACGTGATCGCCGTGCAGCACCTCGCCGTCGAGGATCTTCATCGCCAGCGGGTCTTGCACCAGCCGCTGAATGGCGCGCTTCAGCGGACGCGCACCGTAGTTGAAGTCATAACCTTCGCCGAGCAACACGCGCTTGGCGGCGTCGGTCAACTCCAGAGAGATCTTGCGATCGGCCAGCAGTCTCCGCAGATCCTCCAACCGCAGCTCGACGATCTTCGACAACTGCTCGACACCGAGCGGGTTGAACAGCACCACGTCATCCACGCGGTTCAGGAACTCCGGCTTGAAGTGCTGTTGCAGGGTCTCCATCACCTGCTTGCCCGCCGCGGCGAATTTCTGCGGTGTTGAGAGATCGCCCTGCAGAAACATCGCGCCTATGTTCGAGGTCATGATGATGATGGTGTTCTTGAAATCGACGTTACGACCCTTACCATCGGTCAAACGGCCATCGTCCATGATTTGCAAGAAGATATTAAATACATCGGGATGCGCCTTTTCTATTTCATCGAACAAAAGCACCGCGTAGGGACGCCGGCGCACGGCTTCGGTCAACTGCCCGCCTTCATCGTAGCCAACATAGCCGGGAGGCGCGCCGATCAGCCGCGAAACCGAGTGCTTCTCCATGTATTCGCTCATGTCGATGCGAACCATGGCGTGTTCGTCGTCAAACAGAAACTCGGCGAGAGCCCGAGCCAGTTCGGTTTTGCCCACGCCCGTCGGACCAAGGAAGATAAAAGAGCCAATCGGCCGCCGTGGATCGCTCAGTCCGGCCCGCGAACGGCGTATGGCATTGGCCACCTTTTCGAGCGCGGCGTCCTGGCCAATCACGCGCTCTCGCAAACGCGATTCCATCTCGACCAGTTTCTTCACTTCGCCTTCGAGCATCTTCGAGACCGGAATGCCGGTCCACTTGCTGACGATGCGCGCCACATCCTCTTCGTCCACTTCTTCTTTCAACATGCGTGAACCCTTGCCGTCGGAATCCGAGTTCAGCTTGTCCAGCTCGCGCTGCAACTTCGGCGCTTCGTCGTACTGGATTCGCGAAGCGCGTTCATAGTCGCCGCGCCGCGTGGCGTTCTGCTCGTCGAGCTTCAGCTTCTCGATCTTCTCCTTCAAATCACGGATGCGGGAATCGCGTCTTTCTCTTGTTTCCAACGGGCCTTGAGCGCGTTCGACTGCTCGCGCAGGCCGGCCAGTTCGCGCTCGACGACCTCAAGGCGTTCGCGCGAATTCGAGTCGTCTTCCTTTTTCAGCGCCTGGCGCTCGATTTCCAATTGCGTCGCGCGCCGCTCAAGCTCGTCGATCTCCGTCGGCATCGAGTCGATCTGCATGCGCAAAGAGGCTGCCGCCTCGTCGATCAGGTCAATCGCCTTATCCGGCAGGAAGCGGTCGCTGATGTAACGGTGCGACAACATTGCCGCAGCCACGATCGCCGAATCCTTGATGCGAACTCCATGGTGAACTTCGTAACGTTCCTTCAGGCCGCGCAGAATGGCAATCGTATCCTCGACGTTGGGCTCGCCGACAAAGACGATCTGGAAGCGGCGCGCGAGCGCGGCGTCCTTCTCGATGTACTTGCGATACTCATTCAGCGTGGTGGCGCCAATCGCGCGCAGATCGCCTCTGGCCAGCGCCGGCTTCAGCATGTTGGAGGCGTCGATGGCGCCCTCGGCGGCGCCGGCCCCGACCAGGGTGTGCAACTCGTCGATGAAAAGGATGACCTTGCCGTCGCTTTCCTCGATGTCCTTGAGCACGGCCTTCAGACGGTCTTCGAACTCGCCGCGATATTTTGCCCCGGCCAGCATGGCTGCCAGATCCAGTGACACCACGCGCTTGTTCTTCAACTGCTCGGGAACGTCGCCGGCGATAATGCGCTGCGCCAACCCTTCGACGATAGCCGTCTTGCCTACGCCAGGCTCACCAATCAGCACCGGATTATTCTTGGTGCGTCGCGAGAGCACCTGAATGGTGCGGCGAATCTCATCATCGCGGCCAATCACCGGATCGAGTTTGCCCTGACGCGCCAGCTCGTTCAGGTCTCGCGCATACCGCTCCAGTGCCTGGTACTTTGCCTCGGGATTCTGATCGGTAACACTCTGCGTTCCGCGGACAGAGGTCAGCGCCTTCAGAATGGCGTCGTGCGTAACGCCGGCTGCGGCCAGCAGGTCGCGCGCCGGATCACGCTTCAACTGCGTGATCGCCAGCAGAAGGTGTTCGGTCGAAACGTATTCGTCCTTGAAATTGGCTGCCTGCTTGAACGCCTGATCCAGCAGTCCGGTGGTGGAGTCCGCTAGATGCGCCTGCGCCGAGGCATTTCCCAGCTTCGGCAACCGCTCGATCTCGCGCATCGATGCCTGCTGCACCGCACCGGCCTGCACGCCGAGCTTGCCGAGCAACGGAACCACGATTCCTTCGCGGTCTTCCAGCAGCGCGGCCAGCAGATGCACCGGCATCACCTCGGGATTACCATGCTCGGAGGCGAGATCGTTGGCGCGCTGGAAAGCTTCCTGCGTCTTAACCGTTAATTTGTCCCATCGAATGGCCATGATTAGTGAACCTCAGTTTGAATCTTTTGCCGGATTCGATCAATGCGGATGAGCGATCGCTGCCGAGCGCTTCATAAAAATCAGGGGAGACTGAGCCTTCGAACCCTTCTCCCCACAGTACGTCAGGTTGTCGCTCGCCGATGCAACTTAGATGTTATCTAATCACAAATATATCATAAAATATGAGCGTAATATTGTCAAATTATAGAAAGGCAAAATCTAGCGGGCTTATCGCTTGAACGCCAAGTCATCGTAAACCTCAATAAAATAAAGGGTTGGCCGATATCCGCTCTGGACAGACCCGAGATTTGAGAATCGGGCAGGTAATTGGAACATAGGAGCCGGAATTTTAGGCGGCAGCGGCGTGCAGCAGGGCCGTGGGGCCAGCCAGGTTTTCTGCAAATTGTGGTTGCCAGACCGTGTTTGCGGACGAGATATTCAGCCTCGTAGTAGCTGAGCCAGGTCTGGCCGGCGGCATCCTCCCAGATCAGCGCCCTGACCGGCAGGTCGATCGCGATTGTCGCCGCTTCCAGCATTAGCGGCGTGCCCGCCTTGGGATTGCCAAAGATTATTAGCTTGGTCGGACGCATCTTGAAGCCGGCCTTTTCGGCCTCGCCGCTATGATCGATGACGGCGAAGACCTTCACCCCTTTCGCCAGCAGTGCGGCTTCCAGCGCCGCCAGCGTTTCGGCCACGGGACGCTTGCAGGCGATAGAGACAAGACCCTCGACCTGAACCTTGGCACTCATGCGATCACGCCTCCTTAAGGAGATATCGCCGCAGAGGGCAAACTTCCGCGAACTCGATTTAAGATGCAAATTTCACAGCATCTGGCAGATCGTCTAACCCGCAGTATCTTCCTCGGTGTTTTTGCCGTTCAGCTTACGAACCTGGGGCGGAGCCGGGGGCAAATCCTCCAACAATTCACGAATCGTGCGGCGGAAGATGGGATGCCGGACCGCGGGAGCGATTTCCGCCAGAGGTTGCAGCACAAAGCGCCGTTCGTGCATGGCGGGATGAGGAATTATCAGGCCGGGCACGTTCACCACGGACGACCCGAACAGAAGGATGTCGATGTCGATGGTGCGCGGTCCCTTGGCCACAGCTCGCTTACGCCCGAGTGCCTGCTCGATTGCCATCACCGCCGCCAGCAGTTGGCGTGGCATCTTTTCGGTATGCAGCATCACCGCGCAATTCAGAAACCAGGGTTGATGGAGATCGCCGACCGGCTCGGTTTCGTAAAAACTGGAAACGACGGCCACCTCGCCGATCGAACACAGCCGTTCAATCGCTTCTTGAATGTTCCGCGCGCGGTCGCCCAGATTGGAGCCGAGCGAAAGATAAACTGTCTTTTCCATTGCGTGGCGGCCAGCCGATCTACGGCACAATCAGGCTTGAGGCGTTCCCGTTGACCAAGCCCGCGTTTCTGCACCGCTGCCGGAAACTGTTCCGCCAGATACGACATGAAGGCCCGCGAGCGTGGCCGTCCGGAGGTGCGCACCTGCGCCGTGCGCACCAAAAACACCAGCGCCTTGAGAATATCGGAGTCCTTCAGCGAGGAATGGCCCAGCTTCTGCGCCTCCAGCTGACGGTACTGGTCGATTCTATTTTGCAGCTCGGCGGCGACGGTCTGATGAATCGGATTCGTAGTCGACTCGTTGTAGATGATGCCGGAACCTGCCAGCCGTTCGTAGCTGCGGGCGAGCGCCGTCAGGGCGCCACTGAGGTCACGATCGTTCCAGTCGCGGTGCAGGCCGCCCAGGCGAGTCAGCTCATACAGCAGACCTCCAATCAGCGGCTCGCGCTCGTAGTAAAAGCGCTGCCCGATTTCAACCTTGGGGAACAGTTCCTCGCCCGCAAGTTGCTCCGGGGTGCGGGTCTTCTCCCGGGCGCGGGCCTGCTGCAGGTAGGTGCAGTCCTCCGGACAATCGAGGGTCACTTCACGCTGCTCACCGCAGCACTGCGGGCAGATGCGCCCATGAATGGCTGGACAGAAGCGCTTTTCTTTTCGGTTGTGGCAGATCTCGCAGCTCACGGAAAGCCTCTCTCCAAATCATTATTGCATTGCGCCCCGGCGAACTCCACGGCGCGGCTCGTACAATGTCGAACTACCCCACGTTAGCCAAAATCGGGCGAATGTGGGGCACCAAAGGCCGGAGACCCCGGCTCCGCTCAGGATGACTTGGCAGCCTGTTAAAGCACGACGATGGTGATTCCCCGGTTTCCGCGGCCCCAATCGCGATCCTTTTTCAGCTCGGGAAAGCGCTTGAGCAGTGCCCAGGCGGACTCGTCGGAGACGCGGAACTGCTCCCCCGGAATAAAGTCGCGGATGGTTCCGGCGCGCTTGTAGCGATCGAGCACCTTCCAAACCTCTACGCGCAGTTGACCGCCGACCCCGCTCGACCCGTATCCGTGAATCAGCTTCAGCACGGTGATCCGCTCCTGTCTGGCGGAAGCCAAGGCGCGATCCAGCCGCAGCAGACCGCGGTCCACCGTCGGGTGATCCTCTTCCAGATTCACCAGCTTCAGAGCGAGAGGCATACTCAGGTGCAATCTTAACCCGCCGGACGGGGCCAGACCAGTTTTCGCGAGTATTATGGCGCCAACCAGCGCTCGAAGTGATCCACGATGCGATGGTAGAGGTCAGAGCGCGCCGCCAAACCTCCAATCGCGTGGGACTTGCCCGGATAAAGTTGCAGATCGAACTGTTTGCCGGCGGAGATCAAGGCATCGGCCAGTTGAAAAGAATTCTGCACGTGGACATTGTCATCGCCCGTGCCATGCGCGATCAGCAAACGGCCGTTCAACTCGGGTGCCGACTCCAGGATCGAGCTGTTTCTGTATCCCTCCGGATTTTGCCGGGGCGTGCCCAGGTAGCGCTCGGTGTAGATGGAGTCATAGAGGTGCCAGTCGGTGACGGGAGCAACGGCGACGGCTGCCTTGAACCTCGTGGAGTGGGTGAGTGCATAAGCTGCCAGGGTTCCGCCAAAACTCCAGCCCCAGCATCCTAGGCGGTTGCGGTCCAACTGCGGATACATTGCCAGGGCTTGATCGAGTGCCGCCAGTTGATCCTTCAACTCCACGGCTCCGAGGGTTCCGCGCCCGGCGGCGGCGAACTTCTTGCCACGGTTTCCTGTGCCGCGATTGTCAACCTTGAGTATGGCGAAGCCGCGTTGCGCCATGACCTGATCCAGCGGGCTGACCGTCCGCCACTCGTCGCGCACCAGTTGCTCGTGCGGACCGCCATAAGTGTTCAGGATGAGCGGGAACTTGCCGTTGGCGACCATGGGGCCAGACTTTGGCAGCAGCACTACGCCATGCAGCAGAGTTCCATCCTTCGCCTTGAAGTCGACAAACTGCGGCGTGAGCACGTCGGTTTCGTCCAGCCCCTTGGGTTGCCAGATGTCGCTGCACTTGGCCATCCCGGCGGCCGGGTTCGCGCCGCACAGTTGCATGCGTGGAGGCATGGTGAGCGCCGAAAAGCTATCGAAGAAGTATTGCGCGTTGCGAGGCATCGAGGGGTTTGTGTACTCCGCTCTCCGGCGTGAGGCGGCGCAGCCCGGTGCCATCGAGATTTGCGCGGTAAAGGTTGGACTGGCGCCAATCGTCTTTGTTCGCGGTGAAATAAACCGTGCCGGACTTTTCATCCAGAGCGCAGAGGTCGAGCACCTCCCAATCGCCGCGCGTGACCTGTCGCACCAGCCGCGCCGTGGTCGAGAGCGGATTCGCGCCGTCATATTCGTACAGGTAAAGATGCATGTGCCCATCGCGCCAGCTCGGCCACAGAAACCTGCCGCCGCCCTCGAAAAAGCGCAACAGGTCGTTCACCGGGATGTAGAGGTCGTCAGTTTCAGTCAATATCAAACGACTATCGCCACTCTCGATGTCGATGAAATAAAGGCTCTCCCGGTTCTGCGCGCGGTTGAGCACTAGCGCCCAGACAACCTGCGGGCTCAGCCAACCGAAGCGCGAGATGTAGAGATCCGCCTCCTCGCCGGTGGTAAAGCTCAACCACTTCGAGTGGCCATCGAGATCGACCACGCCGATGCGCACGCCCGGGTTCGCCTCGCCCGCCTTGGGGTATCGCTGGCGATCGATCGCAGCATCCCGGGAAAGCCAATCGACGATCGGATACTCGGGCACGGCGCTCTCATCCATCTGGAGGTAGGCAATGTGTTTGGCATCCGGCGACCAGAAATAGTTGCTGCGCACATCCAGTTCTTCCTGATAGACCCAGTCGGCCTCGCCGTTCCAGACGGATGCGCTTGAGGTCGTCAGCCTTCGCTCGGGGTCCACCGCCGGGGAGGCAAGCGGGCGAACGAAGAGATCGTGATCGCGTATGAAGCTGATATAGCGACTGTCCGGGGAAAACTTGGGGTCGCCCGCGGAGCCGGTCAACTCGGTCGATTTCCCAGTTTCCAGGTCATGGAACCACAGTTGGCCCGAGGCATCGAAGAGCAGTCCCTTCGAATCCGGCGCCCAGTGGTAAGCGGCGATGCCATAACGCTCGCGATTCTCACGCTCGCGCTCGCTCAGCTTGACATTCGGCGCCATCAGGTCGGCTAGCGGGCCGGCGCCGATCAACACGCGGCCATGACCGGTCGCCGGGTCCAGGGAATAGAGCTCGTCCCGGCCATTGGTCGAATTCGTCCGCACAAAGGAGAGACGCCGGCCATCGGGACTCCACTCCACGAACTGCGGAGCGCCGGCGTTGCCTGCTGGTTCGCGGAAGATGTCCTCAATGGTGAGCTGCTTCTTCTCGGCCAGGAGCGCGGAGGACGCTTGCTGAGGAAAGCTCGCGGTGACAAGCGAGAGGAGAACGGCAACGACTCCGAAAAACGAGCGCATCAAGCGGCAGCTCCTGCGAGCTGGGATGCTGCCCCCGGAATTGCTCCAGAGAGAGCAGAACGCGGAACTGTATACTTTAGCCCGGCAGTTTGCAAACCGCCTGGGCGAGAGACGCTTACCGCATTAAGGTCCAGATGCGCAGCAGCTCGTAGAGCGCGACGAAGATACCCACGGAGAAATAAAGATTGCGGCAAATCCTGGTGGAAGGCACAGCCGGCAAGAACAAACCACGGCTGCGGGCCGCAGCGACCAGCGTGCGGTCCTGCTCCGTAATGAAGTCGGCGAGCGGCTGGTGGAACAGCGCTACCAGCAGACCGAATACAAGCCTGGCAAACTCAAGGATCATTGCCAGAAGGTTACCGGCTGCGGGCTCCTCGCTCAATACGGCAAACCACGTAGATTCCACCTTCGCCCGGCTTGGCACGACACGTGCTAAAATTTCATCTAGTCTCCCCGATGAATGCAGACCTCACACAGCTTGTCGAGTTGCAGCAGGTTGAGAAAGTAATCTCAAAGCTGCGCGCCGAAATCGCAGAACTGCCTAAGCATGTGCAGGCCATCGAAGCCAAGCTGGCGGACGCCAACCAGCGCGTTGCCAAAGCACAAGCCGCAATCAAGGCCGACGAGGTGGCGCGGCGCAAACACGAATCCGAAATCCAGGGACACAACGAGCGCATTTCGAAGTTCCGCGAGCAATCCCTGGCGGTCAAGACCAACGACCAGTACCGCGCACTGATGCACGAGATCTCCTTCGCCGAAGAGGAGATCCGCAAGCTGGAAGATAAGATCCTTGAGACCATGCTTGACGCCGACAGCAAGCAACAGGATTTGAAAAAGGCGCAGCAGGATCTGAAAGAAGAATCGGTCGCGATCGAAAAAGAAAAAGCGCACGCCCGCGCCAAGATTGCCGAAGCGGAATCTCAACTCGCCCAACACACCGCGCACCAGAAGAAACTCCGCTCGGGCGTCGACCCCGATCTGCTGGAGCGCTACGACCGCCTGACGCGCGCGCGCGGCACGGCGCTGGCAGAGGCGCTCGCGCAGCACTGCACCGCTTGCCAGGTGCTGCTGCGTCCGCAGGTGTTCAACGAAGTACGCATGGATATCGGCACCGTCTACTGCGATTCCTGCAGCCGCATCCTCTACTACGACCCCACGCACGCGCCCGAAGCAGCGCCGGTGGTCGATGCCAAAGCAGCCCCCGTGAAACATGCGTGGTTCTACGTCGAACAGGAGGGTCAGGGCCGCTTCCTGGCGGCGACCAACTCCAAGAGCGGCTGCAGCCTGCGCATCTACGACGCCCAGAGCGGACGCTCGCTCGAACGCCGCAGCGAAAAAGGCAAGCTCTATCAGGAGGCGTTTGCCGCCCTGTTGCACGAGGCGCGCAACCTGTTCGTCCACGATCCAAAACTGGTCGAAGAGTCCAAAGAGCAGTTGCCCGAAGAAGCGCTGCTCGACCTGCAACGGCAACTGCCTGGCTAGACGGGTTGCTGAAAAACCCATACGCGTGTCATCCTGAGGTCGCAGCCCTCTTGCGGGCTCTCTTTTATCGTTTGTCTCATCGTTTCAGGTTTCGCGTGGCTCGTTTCACGGGAAACTTGAAACTCGAAACTGGGTTTTGACGCCTGGTTCTTTTCAGGAACATACCTTCCGGATTCCGGCCTATAATCAGCGGCATGAGCATCAGCGAACGTGTTCAGAAGGAAATGGTTGACGCCATGCGCTCCAAGCAGGAGCTGAGGCTTTCTACGCTACGCATGGTCAAAGCCGCGCTCAAAAACAAAGAAATCGACAAGCGCTCCAAACTCGACGAGAACGAAGAAATAAAAGTGTTGTCGATGCTGATCAATCAGCGCAAGGACTCGATCGAGCAGTTCACCAAGGGCGGCCGGCTTGAACTCGCGAAAAAGGAACAGCAGGAGATTGAGATCATCGAGGGCTACCTCCCCAAGGCAGTGGGCGAGGCCGAGGTGACGGCGGCGGTCAAGGCCGTGATCTCCGAAATGGGCTCGCCGACCATGAAGGAGATGGGCGCGGTAATGAAGAACGTGATGGCACGATTTGCCGGCGCACGCGTCGACGGCAAACTGGTCAGCGAGACCGTGAAGCGCGAACTGGCGGGTAAATAGGACGGATTTGCGATAGGTGTATTCGGAAGGAAGCGGGCGTCAGCATCAGACAACGGTAGTTCCGGATACATCAATAGCCTCATGAGGTGTCATTCTGAGTGAGCGCAGCGAGCGAAGAATCTATGTATTCTGGCGCAGGAAAAATGCATAGATCCTTCGCTTTGCTCAGGATGACATCTTGAAATTTATGCTGCGAAACTTATGGACCCGCACTCCGGTATCACCGCTTTCCTACCGGCCTGATCTTGACCACGGTGCCCTCGGGCAATGAGCCGTCGACAGAACTCGACCCTGCCGTTCACGACCAACCCATTCAGCTCGCGCAGCGGATCGGCAGCGAGGCTGAGCCGTAGCCAGGGGCGCTTGTGTTTTGCGCCCGGTTCCGGAATCCATCGCCCGGTTTGCCAGGCCGTCGGCTTCGCGATTCTGCTCGCGCAGCACGTGTCGTATCTGAAACGATTCGAGCTTTCGGATCAGCTCGCGGGCCTCGTGCGCCATCTGCTGAAGGGTTTCGTTGCGCACTTTGTATTCGCCGCGCGTCTGCTTGACCAGCAACTCCGAGTCGCTGACGACCTTCAGCGCCTTGTGTCCGTGCTTGACGGCGTATTCGAGGGCCGCCAGCAGGCCGGAGTACTCGGCAAAGTTATTGGTCTGCACGCCCAGGTAGTCGCTCAGTTCGGCAATCCGGCGTCCGGCGGCGTCGTTGATGGCCACGCCGTAGCCGGCCGGTCCGGGATTGCCTCGCGAACCGCCATCGATGTAGGCAACGATGCTGTCCGCGGATGCGGAGGATTCGTTGGAGGACGGGAACAGGTCTTCGCTGCCGGCGGTCTTCTTCTTGGGAAACCTGCGGAAAGGCATAGAAGCTAGTTTCAAGTTTCAAGTGTCAAGTTTCAAGTGGCTTGAGCGGTCCGGGGCGAATGGCGACCACGAGGCCGCCATGACGCAAAGCCTTATAGCAGTTTCTAAAGTTTGTGTATCCCAAGTAAAGATTATTCCAGCGTGTCACCCTGAGGAGCGTCCGCTGGGACGCGACGTGAGGGTCCATGTATTTGCTTCTTCCCGCCCCGGAGTGACGTTCGATGAAATACATAGATCGTCACGTCGGTTCGCCCGGCGAACCTCCTCACGATGACACCATAAAGAAAAATACAGTATTTCTGGTATCGCTCTACCGTCCTTCGCGCAGCCGCGATGCCAGGCGATAAGGCAGTCCGGCGCCGATGATCTTCTGCTGTGTCAGGTCGATGTCGTAAGGGACTCGCCAGAAGGAAACCCGGCGCTTCGCCGAGTCGTAAACGGCAAATGCGGCACGCCAGTCGCCGTCGCGAGGCTGGCCGACGGAACCGGGGTTGACGAGATACCGCGTCTCGTCCTCCAGCAGAAGATCGCAGCGTTCAGCCTTGCCGCGCTTGAACGCATAGCTGGGATGAATGACCTGGATCTTCGTCTCCCTGTACTCCACCGCGCATTGGATATGAGTGTGCCCAAAAAAAATAAGCTGCGCCCGGCTGTCGGCGAAAGCCGCGCGCGCCGAGAATTCGCTGAGGATGTACCCGTCCTCGTCCGCGGGAGAGCCATGCGACGAATTGCGTGCCGGGCAGCGCGGGCTCGTAGATGGGGCCGATCGTCAGCTCGCTGAGCCAAGCCAGATTCTCCGGGGTGAGGCTGTTGCGAGTCCAGCGCACGGCCTCGGCCGCGATCGGGTTGAAGGTTTCAACTTCCTTGGGGTCCAGCACGGCACGATCATGATTTCCACGCACGGCGAGACCGGCATAGGGACGGACGCGCCCGATCACCGCATTGGGGTCGGAGCCGTAGCCGACGGTGTCGCCCAGATTGACGAACTGGTCCCAGCCTTCGGCCGCCTTAAGGCACGCATCGAGTGCTTCCAGATTGGAGTGGATATCGCTGAGTATCAGCAGTCGCACTTTTCGCTCGCAGCACTGAAATCACCGCTACTGGCTGCTGGCAGTGTATACCGTTTGCCACTGGCTGAAAGTCACATAGTGCAACTGTCGCGTTGTGTTTCGAATCGCGCGTGACAGCCCCACCCAAGTTCCGGCTTGGATGGGGCATATGGCATCGTGAGCAGAAGATATCACGGACAGCTCTGGGCAGTCTTCACCTGATTGGTCTCGGTAATAAGCTGGGTCGCTCCCGTCGGTGTCAGCTCGTGAAGCACCCTTACCAAACCCACCTCCAGTGTGAAGATAGTCAGGTCGCGGCAGCTGTCGGTGTTATTGGGGGCGTTCTCTGCAACGGTAAGGGCTCCGGGTGCCCTCGGTCTAGAGTTGCCTCAAGAGATTTTTTTGCTTAGTTCAGTATTGAAAGGCTGGTAATCGAGAGTTGCCGGCCCGAATGCCTGGGCTCCCCCGGCCAACCCGAAAGAAAGGGTTCGGCCGTCTGCCCCGCTTCCTCCACCGGGAAATTGAACTCGACACTTATTCGGTGCAAATCCCTATTCCCTCTTGCCTCTCTGCTGAGTAAAGTAGCGGAATGCACCGCATCGTTATGGTTTTCGCTTTTCTAGGCGCGCTGCTCTCGACCGTTCCCGGCCGTTTGCTGGCGCAATCCCCCGCGCCGCCGGCGGCAGCCGAAATCGCGGAGCGCGTCCGCCTGACCGTCGAGCGTGAGTTCGGCTCCCGTTTCAAGGTGGTCGCCAAGTTCCAGCCCATGTTTGGAGACTTCGATGGCGACGGGAAAGAGGACCTGGCGGTGGTCGTCACCGGCAGTCCGGCGCGCGATCAAGTCGAGCACAATTTCAAGCTGATCGACCCCTACGACAGCTTTTTTGGCTATGGAAATGCCAGGGTAACCATGTCGTTCCCCATTCATCTGGACGGGCCGGCGCTCTATGTGGCAATCGCCCACGACTGGCGCGCCGCGCACCCCAAGGCGAAATTCGTGATCGTGAATCTGCCCTTCGAGCGCATAGAGGTCAGCCACGCCCAATGGAAGAAGAAGCGCGTTTCGGCGCTTTTCGCCACCGATTCCTCCGGAACGCAAGCGGAGGTCGTCTGGGACGGCAAGAAGTATCGCTGGCTCACAGTAGGCGCCGAGTAAGCAGCGGCCACCGCGGGCAAATACTTCCCTTGCCTTTTGCGCGTCAAGTCAGCATATAATCTGCGGCATGAATTTGGAGCAGAAGCTGACCGAACTGAAACGGCGCGACGCACTGGCCGAAGCCGGCGGCGGCGAGGAACGGCGCGAACGCGAACACAAACTGGGCAAGATGACGGCCCGCGAGCGAATCGAATTCCTGCTCGACGAGGGATCGTTCGAGGAAACGGACAAGTTCGTCGTCCATCGCAGCAGCGATTTCGGAATGGATGAACAGCGCTACTATGGCGACGGCTTCATCACCGGATACGGCCGCATAGAGGGCCGGTTGGCGTTCGTCTTCGCGCAGGACTTCACGGTCTTCGGCGGATCGCTGTCGGAGACCAATGCCGCCAAAATCTGCAAGATCATGGACCTGGCGATGAAAGTCGGGGCGCCGGTGATCGGCCTCAACGACTCCGGCGGCGCCCGCATCCAGGAGGGCGTCCGCTCACTGGCCGGCTACGCCGACATCTTTCTGCGCAACACCCTGTCCTCCGGCGTCATCCCGCAAATTTCCGCCATCATGGGCCCGTGCGCCGGTGGGGCTGTCTATTCGCCGGCCATCACCGATTTCGTTCTGATGGTCGACAAGACTGCTTACATGTTCATCACCGGGCCGGATGTCATCAAGGCGGTCACGCAGGAAACGGTAACGAAGAACGAACTGGGCGGAGCTTTCACCCACAACAGCACCTCCGGGGTCGCGCATTTTCTGGCGCACGATGACGCCGAGTGCCTGTCGATGGTCCGCGAGCTGCTCAGCTTTATGCCTTCCAACAACCTCGAAGAGCCGCCTCGCAGAGTTTGCACTGACCCCGTCGATCGCGCCGACGAACAGCTCGATTCAATCGTCCCCGCCGAATCAAACAAGCCCTACGACATCAAGGACGTCATCAGCCGCGTCGTCGACGACAGTTATTTCTTCGAAGTGCATGAGTATTATGCCCGCAACATCGTTGTCGGTTTCGCCCGCATGAATGGACGTTCGGTCGGAATCGTCGCCAATCAACCCTCGGTGCTGGCCGGTGTGCTCGATATCAACTCCTCCGTCAAGGGCGCGCGCTTTGTGCGCTTCTGCGACTGCTTCAATATTCCGCTGGTCACGTTTGTCGATGTTCCGGGCTTTCTTCCCGGCGTGCAGCAGGAGCACGGCGGCATTATCATGCACGGCGCCAAGCTGCTCTACGCCTTTGCCGAGGCCACTGTGCCCAAAGTCACGGTGATCACCCGCAAGGCTTACGGCGGCGCCTATTGCGTGATGGCCTCCAAGCATATTCGCGCCGACGTGAACTATGCCTGGCCAACCGCGGAGATTGCCGTCATGGGTCCGGAGGGCGCGGTCAACATTGTGTATAAGCGCGAATTCGACCGGGCCGCCAAGAGTGGCGCCGATGGCGAGGCGGGGAAAGAGGCATTGGCAAAGCTGCGCACGGAGAAGGTCGATGAGTTTCGCGAGCGCTTCGCCAATCCCTACATTGCGGCTGAACGCGGTTATGTCGATTCGGTCATTCGCCCGCGCGACACTCGCCGCCGCATTATTCAGGCGCTGGAGATGCTCGACACCAAGCGCGATAAGAATCCGCCCCGGAAGCACGGAAACATCCCGCTTTAGCATGGTCTCCCACGTCAGCCCAACAACAGGGCGGGACGTGGGCCACCTGTGATCTTTCAAGAGGTTGTCCATTCGATCGGAACCAGAGAAGCTGATTGTGACGAGCAATCCAGTTTCCGAGGAACGACCGAATGGACATCCACAAGAATGCCCGACTTACGCCTCTGGGTCGAGAGGCTCTCGCCCAAAAAGTTCTCGGCCGACAAGGGACTTTGACTCGGCTGCGCCAGTCAAAGTCAGCCCCCGCACCGCCGCCAAATGGGCGTGTCGTTATCAGGCCGAGGGACGGCCGGCTTAGTCACCGCTCCTCCCGACCCCATCGCCGTCCACGCGCAACTTCGCCTGCTCTGCTGGATCGAGTCATCGAGCTGCGTCGTCAGTGCACCCCCGGCTACCAGATCGCGCAACGCAGTGGCCTCAGTCCGGCCACTGTCAGCCGCATCCTCCAGCCGCGTTCATCTGAACCGCTGGCGCCACCTGCTTCCACCTCCGCCGGTGATCCGCTACGAGCACCCCCAGCCGGGCGATCTGCTGCACCTCGATATCAAGGGATTAACTCGCTATCAGCAGGTTTCTCTGCGCGCCGACGGCCGACGCCGCGGCCTGCCCCAGCACGCCGGCTCCGTCGCCCTGCACGTCGCCATCGATGACCACTCCCGCCTGGGCTTTACCCAACTTCTGCCCGATCAGACAGCCCAGACCACCCGCGCCTTCTTGCACGATGCCCTCGGCTTTCTATGCCCTGCACGGCATCCAGATTTGCACCCTGCTCACCGACAATGGCTGCTGCATCGCTCAAACCTTTTCCGGCATGCCTGCTCCCAGCTCGATATCCGTCACCGCTTCACTCGTCCCTACACACCCCGCACCAACGGCAAGCCGACGCTTCATCCAAACCGCTCTGCGCATGGGCTACGCAAAACACTGGCCGACTCCGACGAACGCGACGCCCACCTCCAGCCCTGATGCACTACTACAACTTCTCCACCCCATGTAGTCTCAACTACCTCCACCCATCAGCCGCGCTGATCCGGTACAACGTCTTGATAATCTACAGCCACCCATCGTTCTTGGATCTGCGACCCTAACACTGCTCTAACCTAAGAGCCGCCTTGTGACGTGCGGCTCGCGCCAGGTCTCGTCGATCCGCGTGGCTGGCCCGCAGCACGGGTTCTCCGCCTCTGTCTGGAAACCCCTGCGCTGAAATCACAATCCAAACAAAAAGAAACGATAGCTAGAACTTTTTGAATATGCACAAGCAAAGACTTGCGCAGGTAAAAGGAAGGTTCTGACATGAAGAAAGGGATTCTGACATTACTCGTGGTCGTGCTGGCTTTCGCGATCAGCGGATGGGCAGCCGACAACGACGAGAGCAGCAAGGCCGTTAAGCGGATGGATGATGCCGCAGCCGATTTGAACCGGCTGACGAACGCCCCCGACAGCGGTATTCCACAGACGGTGCTCGCCAAGGCCAAGTGCGTCGCCATCGTTCCCAGCCTGGTGAAAGGCGGGTTTATCTTCGGCGCCGAGCACGGGCGCGGCGTCGCCACCTGCCGCCAGGAAAACAGATGGACTGCGCCGGCGTTCTTCACTCTTACCGGCGGTAGCTGGGGAGCGCAAATCGGCGGCGAGGAGGTCGATCTCGTCATGCTGTTTATGACTGACGAAGGCGCAGAAAAGCTGATGTCGGCAAACTGGAAGATCGGTGGCGATGTCGGAATTGCGGCTGGTCCGTGGGGCCGTCAAGGCACCGCCAGCACCGACTGGAAGTTTAACACGGCGATTCTGACCTACTCGAAGGCCAAGGGCGCTTTCATCGGCGCAACCCTGAACGGGACCAATGTTCACGTCGATGAGAAAGCGATGAGGGCTTTCTACGGTAAGCAGGAACCCCGGATTCCGCGATGTCCTGACGGGCAAGGTTCCGGCTCCGCCGCAGGCGCGGCAGTTCCTGAGTTCTATCCGGCGGGACTTCCACGAGGCCAACGCCAGCTAAGTAATGGCCCAGTCGCGCTCTGACGTAAGTTGGCGATTGATGGAACGATGAGGGTGCTCTCAAGGCACCCTCATTTCGTTCTGCGCACGCTTGCGGCTCGCGCAGTGCGCTCGGGTGAGTACCGCGATGGGCTGCTAGTATTGTTGTCTGGCTGGAACATGCCGTTCGGTAGCGAAACAAACTGTTCTCTCCTGTGCAGGGTAGCTGTCTGCAATACACCGAACAATACGACGTAGTGGTTGTCGGCGCCGGCCACGCCGGCTGTGAGGCCGCGATGGCTGCCGCGCGCATGGGGCTGCGCACCGCGCTGTTCACGCTCAACGTGGACCTGATCGCGCAAATGTCCTGCAATCCGGCTGTCGGCGGCATTGCCAAAGGACACCTGGTGCGCGAAGTCGATGCCCTGGGCGGCATCATGGGCGAGGTCACCGACGCCGTCGGCATTCAGTTCCGTTTGCTCAACACCTCGCGCGGCCCTGCCGTGTGGTCTCCCCGCGCGCAATGCGACAAGCAGCAGTACCGGCTCAAGATGCGCGAGGTTCTCGAGAGCCAGTCCAATCTCCAGGTCAAGCAGGCCGAAGTCGCCGAGTTGCTCATCGAAGAGCTTGCCCCCGGCGATGCCGAGCGCAGCGAAGCCCGTGAACGCACGCGCGTTTGCCGCGGCATACGCCTGCGCGATGGCCGCACGGTTGCCGCCTCGGCCGTGGTCGTAACCACCGGAACATTTCTCAACGGCCTCATCCACTGCGGCGAGCAGACTTATCCCGCCGGACGCAGCGGCGAGCCGGCCTCCGTGCTGCTCGGCGAGTTCATCAAGTCGCTGGGGCTTCGCGGCTGCCGCCTCAAAACCGGTACGCCCCCGCGTCTGGATGGCCGCACCATCGATTGGTCGCGCTTCGTCGCGCAGCCGGGCGACGCCGACCCCACTCCGTTCAGCTTCCGCACCCGCAGGATCACGCAGCAGCAGGTGCCGTGCTACATCGCTTACACCACGGCGGAGACTCACCGCATCATCCGTGAAAACGTGCACCGCTCGCCGATGTACAGCGGCCAAATCCACGGCATCGGCGCGCGCTACTGCCCCTCGATCGAGGACAAGATCGTCAAATTCCCGGACAAGGAAACGCATCAGCTTTATCTGGAGCCGGAGGGACTGAAGACGCACGAGATTTACGTCAACGGCATGAGCACGTCCCTGCCCGTCGACGTGCAGTTGGCGATCATCGCCTCGATTCCCGGCCTCGAAAAGGCCGAGATGCTGCGCCCCGGCTACGCCATTGAATACGACGCGATTGACCCTACCGAGCTGGAACGCACTCTGGAGACGAAGAAGATCGCGCACCTGTTTCTGGCCGGCCAGATCAACGGCACCAGCGGATACGAAGAGGCCGCCTGCCAGGGCATCATGGCCGGCATCAATGCCGCGCTCAAGACCAAGTGCGAGCCGCCGCTCACGCTCGACCGCACAGAGGCTTACACGGCGATTCTCATCGACGACCTCATCAGCAAGGGGACCAACGAGCCTTACCGCATGTTCACCTCGCGCGCCGAGTTTCGCCTGCACCTGCGGATCGACAACGCCGATACCCGCCTCACGCCTTATGGCCGCCGCGTCGGCTTGATCGGCGACGGCGCATGGCAGGATTTTCTGGCCAAGCAGAAGCGCCTTGAATGCCTTCGCCGTCTGCTGGAGAATTCGCGCGTGGATGCGCAGCTTCCCGCGAGCGTCCTGGAGAAAGCGGGAAACGCCTTGGGGCAGAGCTATGCTCAACTGCTGCGCCGTCCGGAAATCTCCATCGACGAGCTGACGCCGGCACTGGTCAAACTTTATCCGGAATTTTTTGAACGCGATGGCGAAGCCCTTGTTCGTCTCCGACTCCCCGAAGTGTCATCCTGAGCGAGCGAGGTCCCCAACTGCGCCAGTGCCATGTTGAGGTGGAGGGCAGCGAAGGATCTGCTGTTCTGCCCGCTTTCAGACAGGCACCGTTGCTCGAAGAAACGCCTCTGCATTTTTCGCCTGCCATACGCAACGAACTCAAATCGATCGAAACCGAAATCAAGTACGCCGGTTATCTGCAACAGCAGGAAAAGCGATCGAACGCCTGAAGAAGGCGGAAGAGAGACGTATTCCGGAGTGGTTCGATTACACCTCGGTCAGCGGCCTCTCGCGCGAGATGAAAGAAAAGCTCACCCGGGTCCTGCCGCGCACCCTGGGACAGGCCAGCCGCATTCCCGGAGTGACGCCCGCAGCCGTTTCATTGATCAATGTCTATATAGAAATTCAGGACCGCCGCAGGGCGCAGGCACAACAGACTCTTGATTCATGAGTATGGATAACTCGAAAAGCGCAAAGAGATCAATGAGAATGACGTCTCTGGGTCAGAGGCGACTCGGGATGAATTGGGCCAAGGTAAGTTCCTGAGAGCGTTTCGGACTTCTCCGGCCGTTCGATTGTTAGCAGGATCAATTGGCCTATCGGCATCTCAGGATGCAAAGTCACTGCCGAACTGGAACCATTCGTAATTTCAAGCGTAAGGCAGCCTCGGTATTGCGGATGAATCCAAGGGGCCGTCTCGATCGCCACAAAGGTTCTCGCCACAGAGGACTTCGTAAGGATCTGCCCCGACACGTCGAATGGGAGCTTTCTGAACTCAATGGTCACTCCCAGAACTGTTTGATGTGCCGGAAGTATTAGTTTTCCTCCTTTGGGGACATGGACCTTGAAATCTGTTCTTGATCCGGCTCGCTCTTGCACATCGACCGCAGGCTGAGCAGGCCGCGGGGGAAAGAGGAAGTGACATCCAAGCCTCAAATCGATTGAGTCGGCATCTAATGCGTCCCCGTCGAAAGGAGTGATGACCAGGCTTTTGGGATCGCTTATCTCCAAATAAAGCCGCTCTTTGATGACGGTTCTTGAAAGTACAGACATTAGCCACTCACATCCTCTAGTGCCTTGCCAGTCCACATCTCCACTCGCTCCGACCACCGCGCTCTGCACTCCAGGCAATCTTTGTCAGTTCGTTCAATCCTGTTTATCAGTTTGTCCAATTCTTGCAGCGTAAACAAGTGCGCTGCGTTTATCAATGCCACAGGTGAAGGAGTAACAACAGCACCATGCGAAACCAATCGAGACGGTACGACTCCGTAGCTTAGGTAGTCTTTTATAAGTTTCTGTTGCTCGTCGAAAAATTTGACCTCGGTCGACACGTTACGGAAAACCTCTTCCACTCTCGTTGAGACATTCCCCACAACACTGAAGAATGCCTTCAAAGCTGTCTCCTCCAGTCCGGGCCTAAACTTCGAACCAAAACTGAAAGTCCTTCTCCTTTAGCGCTGCTGCGTCTGCGAGGAGAGCAAGGTAGTGGCTTGAACCATCCTTGATTCGGTTCCACCAGCCTAGCTCCGCACGCTGCAAGAACCGGACATGCTCTCCAAGTCGAAATGCCGATGCCGGATGACTATCCGAAAATCTGGATTCCGAAGCTATTGGAGGTAACGTCACACCATGAGTGATTGTTGGAGCCAGTCGCGTATACGCGAACAGTTCGATAAAGGAGAACGAGAACGACGGCCCAATGAGCCATAGCGCGAACACGATCGCAGTCGATTTCTTGGCACCAATCGAGGATTTTACCTTTACACCACGCAAGGTCCAGATGGGACAGCGGTGAAGTAGCCGCGTTCTGCACTTCAGAAACGACTAATGGCGACAGAAATGCCGCCTCATTCCTTTCTTGAAACGCGAAGTGCCCCATCTCGTGTGCGAGAGCAGCATTCAAAAAGAGGGATGATGACTGAGAGTATGGGAGTGCAATGATCCCAAGATCGGGCGGGAATGGGGGTGCATTCGTCACAATGGAACGAATGTTATCCGCAAGAGTTCTGATGTAGTTCGCTCCGATTTGAAAGTAGTTTAGTTCTGTAGCGTGCAGGACAGCAAAATCTACGTCATGAAATCCCGGAAGTAGGCGGAATCGTGCGGTCAAGGAATTCACGATCCAATATGGTACGTGCAGCGTGTCAGCATCCAGGGCCGGCTTTATTAATTCATGCAATTGGAACCAAGCCATCCGTAAGGTACGTACCACTTTCGTTCGATCGTAAAAATCCTCTGGGTCTGCGAGTGGCAGTGCAGGATCAAGCGTACTTAAGAACTGGCTAAGATAGGATTTGGTAGCGCGAGCAAGATCATCAATGTAGATCAGAAATCTTTTGGAAGCTTCTACGTACGCGGGAAAGTAGTCATCGCGCACACAGTCCAGAGCAATTGAGTCAATAAACCGGCTTAGAGCGGCGAGATCGTGTCGGACTTCGCCAATGCTGGGTGGCATTAGGCGAATCTCGGTTGCCTAGCATCCGTGTAGTACTGTAGCGCGCGGCTCTCCAGAGCGCTGAGAAAGAAAATAAGGCGCCTGATATTCTTGCGGCGCACCTCAAGATCTTTCCCTCGCAGCACGGATTCAACAATTATTTGAAGATCGTCAGTTCCCGTATCTCCCTTAACTTCGTCTACGAGCGACAAATCCTCGAATTGGGTCCAGTCTTCATTCCGGCCAAGATGATGGACGAAATTGTCGGATTCCTGATCATTCGCAGCAAGGAGTTTGTCAAGCGACGCACTCAGGCGTTGCTCTACTTCGGCGTCCGCCACAACTGAGCGCAGGCCATCAATCGTTCTTCGGGATCTGAAGGCCAATGAGAGATACCTTGACCGGCTCTCCGAATCGCTATACATACATGGCCTCCCGGATGCAAGTATGAGTCCCAGTTGACAAACAGTAAAGTTTGTCAATTGTAATTGACGTATATTTTAATTGACAAAATTCACCTGTCAAGTTCTAAATTGCTTTCAATGGCCAGAGGCAGAAAGCCGGGAATTCCAAAGTCCGAGCGACTTTTCCGTGGGGAAATTGCCCGAGCGCTTTCAAATGCTATCGGTTCAACGCGCGGGGCTCAGGCTAGAGCCGCACGAGAACTTGGAATCTCCAGGCAAGCGATGAACCTGTATCTGCTGGAGAAGGCGACACCCGGATCAGAGGTATTGAGGAGAGCCTGTATCCGCTGGAAGCTCTCATTCAGCGTCGAGGGGGCAACTGTTGATTCCGGTAGTTTTCAGCTGCCTCAGCCCAATGTGGCAGCCCCCACTCAGATGTCGCTTTTTGAGGCATTGTCAGAGGTGAAGAACCAGCAACTTGACGTAAAGATACTCCAGAGGCGCAAGCATTCAATTGACCTAAAGGTGTCAATTGATTTTGGCAAGACCGGAACAGAACCGCTCCAATGAGGCTCCTCTAGCTTAGAGCCGATATGCGCAGCGGGCTTTTCCAGAAGAATTTCGTTCAATCCTCCGGCCAACGTCAATACCGATCCGGGGGCTGGAACTTGATTATCAGCCCACCTGGTCGCCCTTGTTGACAGAAACGAGCCCCGGAGCGCCTCTGCTCGCAGATGCAGCTTTCACCTTAGTGCAAAAGCACTCTCGGGCAGTACAATCTGAGCAATTCAGAACTGAAGCTGTTCATAGCCTATGCCGAGACTATGTGCCGCAAAGGCGGTTGCCCGTGCCTGAAATCATGCTGATCGTGAATCTTGTTCTGCTGGTCATCGTGCTGGCGCTCTTGATCATCCTCTTCCGGAAAACATCCGAAGCCAGTGCTCCACAGCTTGCCTCCCGTCTTGATGCTTTTGAAAAGGCTCAGGAACGTACCGAGCGGGTAGTCAGGGAGGAAGTGGCTCAGAGCAGAGACGAACTGGGAAAGGCCGCGAGGGAGCAGCGGCAGGAGCTGACCGAAGGCTTCAAGGTTTTCGGTGATTCCGTGGTACAGCGAATGATGGATGCAGCCAGCTTGCAGAAAGTGCAACTCGATGCTTTTTCCGGTCAGCTTAGCTCCTTTGCCCAGGCCAGTGGAGAGCGACTCGACGGTGTTCGTGCTGAGTCGGCCCTCGGAGCAAAACAACTTCGGGAAGAAGTGGTGGCAACTCTCGGCAAAATTTCCGAGACTTTGAACACGACGATGAGCGGTCTGGCCAGTGCCCAAAAGGGCCAGCTTGAGATCATGTCTTCTGCGATTGAGAAGCTTTCAGACTCAAACGAAAAGAAACTGGAGGCGATCAGAGTCACCGTGCAGGGCGAACTCCAGACCATGCAGACCGACAACGCCAAACAGCTTGATCAAATGCGGCAGACCGTGGATGAGAAACTTCAGGGCACCCTGGAAAAGCGTTTAGGAGAATCCTTCAAGCAGGTCAGCGAACGGCTGGAACAAGTGCATAAGGGACTTGGGGAAATGCAAACGCTGGCCACCGGCGTCGGCGACCTTAAGAAGGTGTTGACGAACGTCAAGACCCGCGGGACGTGGGGCGAAGTGCAGCTTGGGGCGCTGTTGGAGCAAGTGCTCAATCCCGACCAGTTTGCCACGAACGTTTCCACGAAGGACGCTGGCGAGCGCGTCGAATTTGCGGTCAAGTTGCCGGGACAGGGTGCGAACCTGGATGAGATTGTTTGGCTGCCCATCGACGCCAAGTTTCCTGTCGAAGATTATCAGCGTCTGGTCGAGGCTCAAGAGCGAGCAGATGTCGACGGTATGGAGGCTGCGGGAAAACAGTTAGAGAAGCGCGTCAAAGATTGTGCACGAGACATTAGCGAAAAGTACCTGAGCCCGCCAAAGACCACGGACTTCGGAATTTTGTTCCTGCCCATTGAGGGTCTGTTCGCGGAAGTGATCCGCCGGACAGGTTTGATCGAGACTATCCAGCGTGAGTGCCGTGTGGTTATCGCTGGCCCAACGACGTTGTGGTCGCTTTTGAACAGCCTTCAGATGGGCTTCCGTACGCTGGCCATCCAGAAGCGTTCTAGCGAGGTATGGAACCTCCTTGCGGCGGTCAAGACCGAATGGATGAAGTATGGAGATGTTCTGGAGGCGGTCCAAAAGAAATTACATCAGGCATCTGACACCATCGGAAAAGCACAGGTGCGATCAAGAGCGATTGGAAGACACCTGAGGGATGTGCAAGAACTTCCAGCAGGTGCCGCAACGCCTTTGCTTCCCACAAATCTGATAGATGATGACGTGGAGACTGAAGGCGACGAAGCGGAAGATGCGCTGGCGGAAGTTTGAGGGGCCTCCGAAGCAGCTCGGCTTTTTTTTGCGAGGCTCCGGCGGCACTTGTGACCAAAGTCATTGGCCTCGCCTACCGGCTCCGATAGCCTCGGAACTGTATGGCAGACTCCAGGTATTTCCAGAAAAGATTTCGTTCAATCCATTCACCCTGTTCCGCGGCAGGCTGGTTCCTCCGCTCCCAAAAAGAAGCTCGTGCGCAGGGCGGAGGCGGATCGCTCGCAACTGGTCCGCCGCATCGTACAGTTCGCTTTTCTGGCGCTGAATCTCTGGGTCGGCTTCGAGTTTTATGCCTGGGTTCGATTCTTCGAGAGCGGTGGATTGACGAAGTATGTCGAGCGGCCCGCCGGCGTTGATGGCTGGCTGCCGATCGATGCGCTGATGAACCTGAAACTCACACTGCTCACCGGAAGTGTGCCGCGTGTTCATCCGGCTGGAATGTTTCTGCTGCTGGCGTTTCTCGCCATTTCGCTTCTGTTCCACAAAGCGTTTTGCTCATGGTTGTGCCCGGTCGGCACGCTCTCGGAATACCTCTGGAAGTTTGGCCGCAAACTTTTTCGCCGCAATTTTCAGTTGCCGCGCTGGGTCGACATTCCGTTGCGCGGCCTGAAATACCTGCTGCTGGCGCTCTTCGTCTGGGTTATCGGCCGAATGTCGGTCGAGGCGCTCGCCGGCTTTCTCTCCGGCCCCTACGGAATCATCGCCGACGTGAAGATGCTGAACTTCTTCCGTCACATCGGCCAAACCGGCGCCATCGTGCTCGCCGTGCTGACGCTGCTTTCGCTCGTGGTGCAAAATTTCTGGTGCCGCTACCTGTGTCCCTACGGCGCGTTGGTCGGTCTGACGGCGCTGCTTAGCCCGGTGCGCATACGGCGCGAGGCGGGGCCTTGCATCGATTGCGGCAAGTGTGCGAAGGCCTGCCCCGCTTGGCTTCCCGTGGACCGGCTCGTCGAGATTCGTTCGGCCGAATGCACGGCCTGCATGGAGTGTGTTGCGGTGTGTCCGGCTCAGGGCGCGCTGCAACTTTCGGTTTCAAAGGGCGCGCGGCGCCGAGGCCGCCTTTGGGCTGGAGGCCCATCGCTCCTTGGGCCGTGGCCGCTTGTATCGCCGCGGTTTTTCTCGGACTCGTCAGCTACGCTCGCATCAGCGGCCACTGGCAAACCCGCGTTCCCAACGCGATCTATTTGCGGCTGGTGCCGAACGCGGACGCCGAAAGCCACCCCGGAATGTAGGCCCGCAACCAATGACCGGATCGCCCAGACGCGGCTTGGCTCGAAGCAAGTGCTATCCTGCATCTTCATGCTGGAGCCGCGCACAAATCTCCGACTTGCTGCTGCCTTACCTGGAGGGACACCCGCTATCGGCTGATCAGATCGGTGATATATCCACATATATAGATATTATTGTTGAAATGGAATCAGGCAATTAACCTGACGGCGATCCGGCAGCCTGAGGAGGTAGTGCGGCGTCATTTTGGCGAGTCGCTGTTTGCCGCCCGCCACCTGCTCGCTCCCGAAGCGTCAGAGAGTGTGATCGATGTGGGTTCAGGGGCAGGATTCCCAGGGGTTGTACTGAAGATTTTTGCTCCTTCCATACGGTTGACGCTTGTTGAGTCGCACGGAAAGAAAGCTACCTTTTTACGGGAGTTGTCGCGGACGCTGCACCTCAGCGAGCGTTCAAGTTGTACAGGAGCGTGCCGAGCGTCTTCAACTCCAGGACAAAGACAGAGCGGCTTTGATTACATTCAGGGCAGTGGAGAAGTTCGAGAGGATTCTCTGCACTGCCGCTTCGCTGGTTGCGCCGGGTGGCCGCCTGGGAGCATTGATCGGGACAGCCAGCTCACCGCTGCCGCATCTATCTTGCCGGGTGAGTGGAAATCGGTCGCGATTCCCGAGTCGGAGTCGCGGGTATTGGCAATCTGGCAAGCATGATTTCCAGTCGGTCGCTCGGTTAGTGTTCCACGTGGAACATTGTTCGCAAACTGCGGCCATCATGGGATATATTTTTGGACGAAGCACGGTTGCAACCCTGACCGACTTCCCTTCCCGCAAGCGCTGCCCGTATCCTCTGTTCCACGTGGAACGCTTTCGCCAGGCGCTGGACCGCCAAACCTAAGCACGCCATGCTCGCCGCCATAGATCAAATCAGACACCAAACGCCCCCATACAACAAGAAACTTGGAGATTCTCCCGCCTTATCCACCGAATCCACAGCCGCCCACAGCAGATCACCGTTGAAGGCCGCCTCAGCCTCCGATACTCTCGAAGTCGAGATCACCTGCCATTCGCTGCCACGATGTGCGGGTCAGAGCAGTTTCGCAAGTGCTGACAGCTGAAACTGCTCTTCTCGAAGCTGAAAGGACTAACCGCATGGGCCGGGTGATCGCCATCGCGAACCAAAAGGGAGGCGTCGGCAAGACGACGACCGCCATCAACCTTGCCGCATCCTTCGCCGCCGCCGAAGTGCCCACCCTGCTCATCGACTGCGATCCGCAGTCCAACAGCTCCAGCGGAATCGGCTTTCCGAAGGATCCCTCCCGCCTCAGCAGCTTACGACTTGCTGGTGAATGAAATTCCGGCCGAGCAGATTATGCAGCTCACCGCGACGGAGAATCTCTGGGTCATTCCATCCACTAAGAACCTGATCGGCGCCAATATCGAGCTGGTGAGTGCGGAAAGCGCGAATACCGCTTGCGCAACGCCATCGAGCCGCTTGTCGGGCGCTTCCAGTACATCGTGCTCGACTGTCCGCCGGCCCTCGATCTGCTCACCCTCAATGCTCTGGTCGCCGCCGATTCCGTGCTGGTTCCCATGCAGGCCGAATACTTTGCCCTGGAGGGCATCAGCGAGTTGCTGGACACGATTGAACGGGTTCGCCAGAACTTCAATCCCAGGCTTGCGGTCGAGGGCGTCGTGCTCACCATGTTCGATGAGCGCACCAATCTCGCCCAGAATGTTGCCGCCGAATTGAAAACCCACTTTGGCGAACTGCTGTTCGAAACCACCATCCCCAGGAATATCCGCCTCGCCGAGGCGCCCAGTCATGGGCGCCCCGTCATTTCCTACGACCCGCGTTCACGGGGAGCCGAGAGTTACATACGGTTGGCCAAGGAATTAATGGATCGGCAGGCGCGAGCGGCCTCGCCGCCCCTGTCCGAGGCGACCAATCTGGCCGTTAGCCCCGAGGCGAACCACTGAATTTATGATCTCCGAGGTTTATTGCGATGAATGACAAACGAAAGGTTCTTGGCCGCGGTCTCGACACGCTGATTCCGGCAGCCCGCGCAGCCACCGCCGCCCAGCCGGCTCCCGGCGAAATGATTCACCAGCTTTCGGTCGAGCAAATCGACCGCAACCCCTACCAGACCAGAAGCCGATTCGATGAAACCGCTCTGGCCGAGCTGGCCGAGTCGATTAAAGCCTCCGGCGTCGTCCAGCCGATTCTGGTCCGGCCACAGCATAGGCGGACGTTTTCAACTCATTGCCGGTGAACGCCGCTGGCTTGCCTCTCAACGCGCAGGCAAAACCACCGTGCCGGCCATCGTCAAGCAGGTCTCCAACGAGCAGGCGATGGAGATGACGATTGTCGAAAACCTGCAACGCGAGGATCTGAATGCGGTGGAGCAGGCACGGGCCTACGAGCGCCTCGGCCGCGAATTCGGGCTCACCCAGGAGCAGATGGCGCAGCGCACCGGCAAAGAGCGCTCCAGCGTCGCCAATTTTCTCCGACTGCTTAAGCTGCCTTCCGAAGTGCAATCCCTGGTCGAGGAAAATAAACTCAGCTTCGGCCACGCCAAGGCCCTGATGAGTCTGGACTCGCCGGAAGCCGTGCTTAAGCTTGCCAACCGCGCCGTGGCGCTCTCCATGTCTGTCCGCCAAGTCGAAGGCACCGTGCACAGCCTGGTGCATCCGGAACCCAAGCGGGAAAAGCCCGAGCGTCAGGTCGATCCCAATGTGAGGGAGGCCGAGCGCCAACTGCAGAGAGCACTGGGAGTTCGCGTGCAGATTACCGACAACAAGGGAAGCGGAAGGATCGTCATCGAATACAAGTCGCTGGAGGACTTCGACCGGGTCGTAGAAGTGCTGGGACGTGATAGATAACTAATCGTTATATGTAGATATATTTTCGGGCTCGGCATTTTCCGGCGCGGACCTTCGCAAAGTTCACACAACCAGCCCGCGCCCTGACACCAGTTCAGGCTGCGCTATACTGCCCACATTCAAGAGGAGGAGGCGACCGATGTTTTGCGAGGCGTGTGGGACGCCACTACAGCCCGCGCAGCACTTCTGTTCCAACTGTGGCAAACCGGTTTCGCCCGACCCGTTCGCCGCGGCCCGCGCCACACGCGGCGGACGTGTGGCACGGCATATTCATGTTGTAAGCATCTTCTGGCTGATCTTCGCGGGGCTGCACGTGCTGGCCGGCGTCATCATATTCGCGGCCGGCAATGTTCTGTTACGGTCCCTCGAGTATGGCTCTTACGCCGATCCGCTCTTTGTGCGCCCCGTTGTCAACGCGATTGCGCTGCTGATCGCGGGCAAGGGGCTGCTGGCGGCAGCGGCCGGTATCGGACTCCTAAGGCGAGCCGCATGGGCACGTGGGCTGGCGCTCTTCCTCGGCTTTGTGTCTTTGTTTGAATTACCGTTTGGAACGGCGCTCGGGATCTACACTCTCTGGGTTCTGCGCTCTTCCAACTCGAACCACGAGTACCGCGTTCTGGCTGCCGGCGGCTAAGAACCGCGCTGGAATGGAGCGCCTGCAAGAACTTCGAAGACGATCAACCGCAGGTGGCGCCCGCCGATGTCTCCAGCGGCGCACTGGAATCGGCGACGTTGTCCGCCACTTCTTTCCCGCTCAACAGGGGCTCGAAAAACCGCTCCACCTCTTCCAGAATCTGGCGCTCGCCCTGCGCGTGATAGATCGCTTTGCGCAACTGCGCGCCGTTGCGGACGCCGTGCGTAAACCAGGAGGCAAATTGCTTCATCTTCCCGGGAGTGTCGCGATACTCCTCTTCGATCAGCATCTCGAAGTATCGATGAATCATGTGGAAGCGATCGGACTCGGTGGCCGTCCCATAGCAGCCGCGCTCCGTGTACTCTGCAATCTGCCGGAAGATCCACGGGTTCGATGCCGCCGAACGCCCGATCATCACCGCGTCGCAGCCGGTTTCGGCGACCATGGAGGCCGCGTCCTCCGGTGAGCGGATGTCGCCGTTGCCGATTACGGGAATCCCCACCAGCTGCTTCAATTCGGCGATCCAATCCCACTGTGCCTGGCCGCTGTAGCCCTGCTCACGGGTGCGGGCGTGCATGGCGACGGCGTCCAGTCCGCACTCTTCGGCCAGCTTCGCCAGTTGCGGATGGATCAGCTCTTGATCGTTCCAGCCGGCGCGGAACTTCACGGTGAACGGAATCTTCACGGCGGCGCGAACCGAGCGGAAGATGCGCTCGATCAGCGGCAGATCCCGCAGCAGTCCCGAGCCTCCATTGCACTTGACGACTTTCTTTGCCGGGCAGCCAAGGTTCAAGTCGACCAGGTCGAAACCCAGCCCCTCGATCATGCGCGCGGCCTCGCCCAGCGCCTCTGGATTCCTGCCGAACAGTTGGGCTGAAATCGGGTGCTCGTCTTCGTAGAAGTGGAGGTAGCGCTTTGCCTTGCGGTCCTTGCCGCGCAGAACGCCCTCGGCCGAGGTGAACTCGGTCATGATCAGGCCGCAGCCCCCCATCTCGCGAATGAAGCGCCGGAAAACCGTATCGGTGATGCCAGCCATGGGAGCCAGCACGGTGGCCGGAGCAATGGCAACGCCGCCGATTTGCAAGCTCGCCGGAACCCGGGCCTCCGCCGGGGATGTGCGCTCTGCCGGGTTATCGTAAAACTTATGCACCGCAGCTCTATTTTAGCTTGTAGGCCGACACGAATGACTGCCTTTCCGGGCGAGGCGCAATCGGGCAAAAGAAAACCTCCGCATTCACGGAGGCTTGCTCGCGAATGACTCGATTGCCGGTTGTTCCGCGCTATTTCTTCTCGACCTTCTTCTCGACGTTGGCGTACTTACGACGGAAGCGCTCGATGCGTCCGGCGGTGTCAATCTCCCTCTGCTTGCCGGTGAAGAAGGGATGGCAGTTGGAACAGATTTCAACGTGGATGTCGCCGTGGTGGGTGCTGCGGGTCAAAAAGCTGTGTCCGCAGGCGCACTGCACGCGTACTTCCGAATAATTGGGATGGGTTGCTGCTTTCATAATTGCAAAAACCTCTGCGCCTAAACGTCTATTGTAGCCGGAAGCACCGAAATCCGGCAAGCCGAAGGTATCAGCCCCTATCAGCCCCCTTGGGCTAATCTGAATTTCTGGCCGCAGCGAATCTTGGTTAATAATGGCTAAAGCACACAAAGTTATAACAATCAAGTTGAAACTTCGTTTCCCGTGTGAAACACTACCATTGCTGTTGATAACCTGTGGAATCCTGGTGCTGCGTTGTGCATAGTTCATACAGCAACGATGCAACGGGCCAGTGCGACCAATCATCAATTCAAGTGTGGAACGATCCCTACCGATATGGGTCGCAGGATCTCAGTTTCAGAACTGCATCGCCGATCGGAGCAGAATTCTGACACGACGCAAGTCCGCAAATTACCGGTGCCACGATAACTTGCGCGTCAAACGGGCGACAAGGGTCATTGAGTAACTATGCTTTGTTTCACTGCACTTCCGGAAAAGATGGTTAACGCCATGGCGTTCTTCGCGGAGCAGTGCCCCGGCTCCACGAAAATGAAGATTTTTAAGCTCATGTATTACGCGGACAAAGAACATCTGCTGCGTTACGGCAGGCCAATCACGGGTGATCGTTATGTCCGTATGGAGTGGGGTCCCACCCCGAGTACAAGCTATGACATGGCCAAGGGGAAAGCGCCATTGAGGCAGATGACGCTTTTTCAGTCCAAACTTGCCGTTCGTGGCAATAGCATGAAGGGACTGCATAGCCCCGACATGAGAGTTTTTTCCCGCTCCGATGAAAATGTTTTGAGGGAGATTGTTGGCCAGTACGGGAAATTGACCGCAGCCCAACTGAGCAAACTATCCCATCGCGAGGCAGCGTGGACAAAGACCCCCGCAAATCGGCTTATCAATTTCGAGTTGATGTTTTCCGGTCGTCCGGATGCGGCTCTCACCCTAGAGTTGCTCACAGAAGAGAGTTCCGCGAAGCCGCTGGTCTCCCATGCCAAACGCGCTTGATCTGAGCAAGGGTTCTGTAATCCACGTTGAAGAATTCAAGAGTTTTGGCTTCGTAGCAAAAGATAAGTATCTCGTCATTTTTGGCTCCGAAAGTCTTACCCACGTTCTTGCCTTCACAACAACTACAACTGATTGGACCAGGCACCCCTACAAGAGCCGTGAAGTCATCGAAATTCCCAAGGGAACTGTAGCTGGATTGCCATCTAGATGCTGGATTAAATGCTTCGATTACTCCATTAGACTGGACACTCAGCAGTTGGAACTGGGGCGCAGGAACTTTACGGTGCGGCACAAGGGTAAACTGCCACCAGAATACTTGCCACGAATCAGAAACGTCATTGAGTGTTCCGACGCACTAAGCAGGACGAAATCTGCACGAGAAGCAGCAGCGGTAACATTCCCCCGCTGGTTAGTGGTATTGGTCAGCTTGATCCATCTGCCTTGAACTGCTTGAGCAATGGGGTAGACTTTGAGCATGGCAAACAAAAACGCACCGAAACGTGAAGCTAAGAAACCGCCCAAGAAGAAGACCAAAGCCTCCTTCTAGGACCCGCGAATCCGGTAAGCAGAATGAACCGACTCTCCTTGTTTGGACTGTTCGCGGTCACGGCGATGCTCGTCTGCTACGCCTTCGAGAATCGAAGTCCGTGGTTCATCCTGGGATTCGCCATAGCGTGCATGTTGGGATCGCTCTACGGCTTTCTGCAAGGCGCATGGCCATTCGGATTGGTTGAGGCTGTCTGGTCCATCGTCGCGCTCCGCCGCTGGTGGGTGGCTGGATCGGCATAGGGGGAGCGGTCGCCCGCTCGCCCCTGCCACACCACCGTACATGCGGGTCCGCATACGGCGGTTCGGTGGGTTAAGCTATCCCGCGAACAAGCACGGAAGGCCAAGCGAATCAAAGTAAGCATTGGAAAGCGCCTGGTTCAAGGCCGGACTGCTGGCTAAATGCCAGCAGGAATGGCGATTCCCCGCCGTTTGCGCGGCGAGATCCTTACCCACTCCGCGCTTCCGCAACTCGCGAAATCGCACCTTCCCTCGCTTCCACTGCTTCCAGATCATGGATCGTAGCCGACGACGTATCCATTGATCCAGCCGGCCCAGCACCGAAGGCGTTTGGCAGAACCCGAAGTAGCTCTTCCAGCCACGCAGGTAGCTGGTCAACTCCTTCGTCATCTGCTCCACACTCATACCTCGGCTCCGGCCCGTCAGCTCCCGCACCTTCCGCTTGAACCGCATCAGGGCTTTGGGCGCAATGCGCCGTTTCGCCTCTCTGCCGAAACCCAAGCTGAAGCCCAGGAACTTCCGTTCCCCTGGTCGCGCCACCGCGCTCTTGCCCGCGTTGACCTTTAGCTTTAGTCGGCGCGTGATAAAGCCGGTGATGCTCGCCATCACCCGCTGCCCCGCCCGCGCGCTGCCGACGTAGATGTTGCAGTCGTCCGCATAGCGCGCAAAACGGTGCCCACGCCGCTCCAACTCCCGATCCAACTCGTCCAGCACGAGGTTTGACAACAGGGGCGACAAAGGTCCGCCTTGCGGCGTACCCTCATCAACCGGACTCACCAGCCCGCCCTCCATTACACCCGCTTTCAGAAACGCGCGGATCAGTTTTAGCATCCGCTTGTCCCCGATGCGGCGTGCTACGGCCCGCATCAGCCGGTCGTGGTTGACCCGGTCAAAGGAAGTTACGACACACTACCCATCATCAAGACCTTCCCGAGCGAGTCACGGTCATCCGCCCTCGGCATCCGTTTGAGGGAAGGTCGCTTGAGTTTCTTCGGACGATGCATCGCAAAGGGCGACTGTATCTCATTCTCATCCTGCCCGATGGCAGTAAGTCTCTGATTCCTGCGGACTGGACAGATTTTATCTCTGTAACTCGGCCCCGGCAGGTTGTCTCTGTGCGGGCCACAGCCATTCTGGGTTCCATAGAGGACTTGCTTCATACACGCGCCATCACAGACGCTCTCCTCAACCGCCTTGCGGCCATTACACGCGAGGTGGCTGAGAAGGAGAGTTCCCTTGCAGGAAAACCATCCGAGTCTCTTCGCTCTGCTGCTCGACGAAAGCAGTCCCTGGGAAGCCCTGCAGGCCGAGCAACAGATTCTGGCCATCGACATCCTGGCACGGCTGATCGCCAACGCCACTCTGCCCCGCGACGAGGAGAAGGACGATGAATGAATCCGGAAAGGTAAAGCTCAGTCATACACGACGCGCGGCTTTCGTCTATATCCGTCAGTCCAGCCCTTCGCAGGTGGAGTATAACCGGGAGTCGACGGCGCGTCAGTATGCTTTGGTGGAAAGGGCCTGCGAGTTGGGGTGGACCAAGGAACAGGTGATCGTCGTTGACGAAGACCTTGGCCTTTCCGGCTCCGGATCGGTGAAGCGCTCCGGATTCGCCCGCATGACCGCGGAAGTGGCTCTGGGTCATGTAGGGATCGTGCTCGGACTCGAAGTCTCCCGCCTGGCGCGCAACAATGCTGACTGGTATCGCCTGCTTGATCTGTGCGGCATGACGGACACGCTGATCGGAGACAGCGACGGGATCTATCATCCGGCTCTTTTCAACGACCGCCTGATTCTCGGCTTGAAAGGCACCATGTCGGAGGCGGAACTTCATATCCTGCGTGCCCGGCTTGATGGCGGAATCCGCAACAAGGCCGCTCGCGGCGAACTGCGCCGTGGTCTGCCCGTAGGTTTTGTGTGGGGCGAAGAGGACGGCGAAGTTCGCTTTCAACCCGACGAAGCCGTGGTCGGCGCCATTCGCACGGTGTTCTCGAAGTTTACGGAGCTGGGATCGGCCCGCAAGGTCTGGCTCTGGTTCCGTTCTGAAGGACTTTCCTTCCCGTTGCGCGCCACCATGAATAGCCAGATCCGCTGGGTTGCTGCTACGTATACCTCGATCCATAATGTGCTCACCAATCCGGTGTATGCTGGCGCATATGCTTACGGAAAGTGCCGCCATGAGCGTTACGTCGATGAACAGGGCCGATTCCGCAAACGAACCCGTCATCTCCCCCTGGCCGAGTGGGCGGTGCTTCTTCCGGATCACCATCCAGGTTTCATTGACTGGGCCACCTACCAGTCCAACCAGACTCGCATCGACGCCAACGTTCATCCCCAACCTCACCAGTCAGGCGGCGCAGTGAGAGAAGGCGCCGCACTGCTGCAGGGTCTGGCCATTTGCGGCAAGTGTGGCCGCCATCTGCATACTCACTATCGCGGCAGAAACGCCTCACCCGGCTATCACTGCTCTGGCAAAGACATCGTCCAGGGGCGCGGCGTTTACTGTCTCAACGTCGGCGGTATCCAGATCGATCAGGCGGTGGCGGACGCGTTTCTGAAAGCGTTGACGCCTGCTGCGGTAGAAGCTACCGAACAGGCTATGCGGCAACTGGAAGCGGATCACGATGCGGCGCTCGGGCAGTGGCGCCTGGCGGTAGAACGTGCGCGCTATGAGGCCGACCGTACCGAACGCCAGTATCGCGCGGTGGAACCGGAAAACCGGCTGGTGGCGCGCGGGCTGGAAACCGAATGGGAGAAACGGCTGCGTGATCTCGCGGCGGCTAAGGCAGAGCTCGAGCGCCGGCAGCAACAGCGTCCTCGCACGCTCAGCCCGGAAGACAAAACCAGGATCCGTGCTCTCGGTTCCGATCTGCGCAAAGTCTGGACGGCGTCCACCACCACCGAGCATGATCGCAAGGAGCTTTTGCGCACGCTGCTGGAAGAGGTGATCGTGGCTGTTGATCGTCCCGAATATCGGGCCCATCTGACGCTGCGCTGGAGGGGTGGCGAGCTTACCGAGATTGATCTTCCTCTGCCGCGCTCCCAGCCACGCGGTCTGCGCACCAGCGAAGACACGATCTCGTTGTTACCCCGTCTGGCAGCTCTCTATCCCGACGAGGTTATCGCCGGCATCCTGAATCGTCAGGGACGCAAGACAGCGACCGGGGAACGATTCACCGCCAATCAAGTCGGCAGTCTGCGACGTTATCGCGGCATCCCGCGTTTCCAGCCACCGGCGCAGCCTCCCTTGGGAGAAGTAGTCCCTATTCGCAAGGCCGCGCAGATCCTGGGCATGAATACCTCCACCATCCATCGTTGGCTGGCCGAAGGCTTCATCGCCGGTGAACAGGTTACTCCCGGCGCGCCGTGGCAAATCCGCATCACCGAAGAACTGCGAGCGCGAATCGTGGAGCAGGCTCCGCCGGAGTATCTGCCCATGCTGGAAGCAACCATGAAACTCGGCGTCTCGCGCCAGACGGTGTTGCAGCGTGTAAAGCGCGGCGACCTGCAAGCCATGCTTGTTACAAGCGGGCGACGCAAAGGCTTGCGAATCAGAGTTGTAGATGATCAGCCCATGTTATTCGTAACTACTTCATGAGTCTGGGGGCAGTATGACGATGGATCCAAGAACTTCTCCAGATCAAGATCCACAACCCAGCCGTGGCCTTCACGCACGTACCGCTGCGCTTGCGCCACCGCCTGATGCGCCGACCGTTGTGGCCGGAAACCGTAGCTATGAACGGAGAACGTCGCGTCCCACTGCCTTTGCAGAACCTGCATCACCGCCTGCTGGATAAACCGGTCCAGCACCGTCGGAATGCCCAACTTACGCACTCCGCCGTCCGGCTTGGGTATCTCCACCCGTTTCACCGGCTGCGGTTGATAGCTTCCGCATAGCAGTTGTTCGCGGATAGTTGGCCAGTGCTGCTTCAGGTATCCGGGTAGCTCGCTGACCTTCATGCCGTCAGCGCCCGGACTCCCGCGATTGGCCTTGACTCGTTTCAAAGCCCGCAAGCAGTTTCCCCGCTCGCAGACCGCTTCCATCACTTGCTCTACCGGAGCCGGGCTTTCGATCCTGCGTTCCGCCGTGAGCGATTCGGTCCCTTCCCGCCGAGCCCTTGGAGCTTCACTCCTCCCCTCGTCGTCAAAGGCCAGCACCATCTGTAGCTGGTTCTTCTGCCGCTTGTCGCCCATCGAGTCGCGCCGCCTACTCACCGCTCCCTTTCCGTTCGGGCCTTCCTCACTCGCGTGAGTACTATGCCCTCTGCTGACTCCTTCACGCCGTAGGCCTTATCATCCGGTTCTTGTTCATCGGCTCGCGCCTTTGCTCCACGCTTCTTTCAGACCCCGCCTCGCGGCGACGCCCTTGCGCTTCGCTAACCCTTCACCTCCATCAGGTTGGGTAGAGGACTTGCACCTCCAAGCTGTCAAACATGCTCGGCACACCAAGGAAAAGGCGAGGACCTGAATCCTCGCCTCGAATGAGAGCCCAAAATCTTATTTGCGATTGACTGCTTTCTTCAGCTCAACGCCTGGCGTGAACTTCGCTACCCGCCGAGCGGCAATCTTGATAAGTGCTCCAGTCTGCGGATTGCGGCCATTTCTTGCTTTGTGCTGAGAAATACAAAATGTCCCAAACCCCACCAGAGTAACCCGCTCGCCTTTCTTTAAGGTCGAGGAGACACTGCTGATGAATGTTTCTATCGCTGTCGTCGCCTGGGTCTTGCTGATTGCTGTGGCAGCGGCGATTCGATCGACCAAATCAGCTTTATTCATGCACATCCCTCCCGACACAGAGACTTGCGGTGCAATTACGCGCCCCGGCGCTCGTTATGTCAAGAGAACGCGATGCAAAATCAAGGAGCCTAGTGCAGGATTGGGAAATTCCGGGGCGTCAATAGCCCGCGAAGCCGGTCTGGCGACGATCTCGACGGCCGCCGGGAAAGCGCCACTAAAGAAGAACCCCCGGCAGCCGCTTGTCCTAGGTCTGCCGAGGGGATTGTAGGCCTAAGCCGCTTACGCGGCGGCCTCCGGTTCGTTCGTGGACTTCAACTGCACCATATCTTTGCCCTCGTCGATCGCGGCGCATTCGCCGAGCACGGGCGTGCAGGCGGGATTGCCTATACCCTTCTTCTCACGCTCATGGAAGCCATTGTGCGTGAACTGTTCTTCCTCGGTCGAGCCTTTCAGCGCGGTGGTCGAGGAGCTTCCGCCGGCGATCACCTGGGTCACCTCGTCAAAGTATCCGGTACCCACAAACCGCTGGTGCTTGGCGGCGGCATAGCCATAGTGCTTCTCACGGCTGAATTCCTTCTCCTGTAGCCGCGAATAGGCCGTCATGCCGCTTTCCTTGTAGCCGCGAGCCAACTCGAACATGCTCAGGTTCAGGGCGTGGAAGCCGGCCAGGGTAATGAACTGGAACTTGTAGCCCATGGCGGCCAGCTCGCGCTGGAACTTGGCGATGGTGGCGTCGTCAAGCTTCTTCTTCCAGTTGAACGACGGCGAACAGTTGTAGGACAACATTTTGCCGGGGAACTCGGCGTGGATGGCATCGGCAAAGCGCCGTGCTTCCTCCAGGCTGGGTTCCGAGGTTTCGCACCAGATGAGGTCGGCATACGGAGCGTAGGCCAGGCCGCGCGCGATGGCCGAATTCAGCCCGTTGCGGATGTGGAAAAACCCTTCGTGCGTGCGTGGCTCACGGGTCAGGAACTGCTGGTCGTGCGGGTCGACATCCGTGGTGATCAGGGTAGCGGCATTGGCATCCGTGCGCGCCATCACAATCGCAGGCACACCCATGACGTCGGCCGCCAAACGGGCCGCAACCAGCTTCTGTACGGCCTCCATGGTCGGCACCAGCACTTTGCCGCCCAGGTGTCCGCACTTCTTGGCCGAAGAAAGCTGATCTTCGAAATGGACGCCTGCGGCGCCGGCCTCGATCATGGCCTTCATCAGCTCGAAGGCATTCAGAGTGCCGCCGAAACCAGCTTCGGCATCAGCCACTAGGGGAACCAACCAGTTGGTGCCGTTCTTCCCCTCCGAGTGATGAATCTGATCGGCCCGCAACAATGCATTATTAATGCGGCGAACCATGGCTGGAACGCTATCCACCGGATAGAGGCTCTGGTCGGGGTACACCTGTCCCGCCGTATTGGCGTCGCCGGCCACCTGCCATCCACTCACGTAGATCGCTTTTAACCCCGCTTGCACCATCTCAATGGCTTGGTTGCCGGTCATGGCGCCGAGCGCGGCAACGTAATCATCCTCGTGCATCATCTGCCAGAGCCTCTCGGCTCCCAGACGCGCCAGCGTATGTTCGACGTGAACGGTCCCCCGCAGGCGATCAACGTCTTCCGCCGTATACGGGCGCTCGACTTCCTTCCAGCGCGGGTCGGTTTTCCAGGTTTGGGTGATATCGAATTCTCTCTTTTTCACTACAAAATATCCTTTCTACGCGCCAGCCGCGCAGGCCGGCGAAAGCGCCGCAAGAGGCCAAAACTCGGCCACGTAACCGTTCAGCTATCTCGAAGCAAATCGGTCGGTAGCGGACAAGCCCTATGTTCTCTTCCTGAGGGAATGAGGAATTTCAACCGCCGCCAGAGCGACGGTTGTTTGTCTTTCGCTGTGAAGCCGAGGCTTTCACCGAACCCCAGCGTTGGTTTGCGCCAAAGTTCCAGAGAAGCTGGTCCGCTGGTTTCGGAGCCAGGTTTCAAAAGCAGGTGGTTCGGGCGTATCCAGGAGCACGGTTTCCACTTGCCTGCCGTTAGACGCTTGCGGCTAGAACCCGGTTGCAGCAAGTGAAGATTTATTGAGGAACGAAGTTCGCGGTGGAAGCGGAACCGGAGGATCTTGTTTGAAAGCCCGAGGCGGCTCAGGGGCCAGACAAATCAGCCGGATGCTGGGCTACCGCCCAGAATGATGCTCAATCCGTCCCAATCTCAGGAATTTGCTTAATAATCTCTTATGGTTTTATTTTTTCGTTAAGAATTTCTGATTGCAACCCACGTTATCTTTTTGCTTTTCTGGTTATTTCGTCACCGATCAATCAGCAGGATTTGAACAGATGCAATCATCACCCAACAACTTTCAATAGGCCGATGATTCATAAACTTGGAGAAGATCTCCATCTTCTGGCCTGCGTTTTCTCAGAGCAGCCTGTGGAATACATGTGGACGCGGTGAAGAAACCTCTCGCATCCGATATTCCGGCCAGAACACCACACAGAATACCTCTTTAGTCGGTTCACCTTTCCAACGGCTCGAAGTGCATCCCGATCAACAATTACACTACCTCTATGAAGTCTTCCACTTTCCCACAGGGCCTACTACGACTACGGGTATTAAGAGTTGTATTTATTTCTTTTTGCAGGAGTAGTTGTACGTATGCCGCCTTCAGTTGCTTGATTTGGACGATGCTGATTTCAGTGTTGTGTTGCGAGGTCAATGAAAGCTCTGATCGCTGGGGGTTAAGTTCAGGCTGGTACTGCTTTGCGATTCTTCGGCAGTCGTCACAATTTTCATCAAGGTGTTCGAAAGCGGCTTCGAGACGTTGGTTCACGGAGAGTTCTCCTAAAAACCTCAGCGAACATATTCAATCCCTACCAAAATGGATTAAGGATAGAAGCGCAGACTGCGATAAGCCGGAGAGTTTAACCGGATGTATCTGATGTCATGAGGCCCGACGCATCCGCGATCTCCCCGGGTATCCACTTCTGTCCACAATTAAGACTGGATTCCAACAGCTTACTCACAGGGCAGCTTCGTATTGCTGTTGCACAGACGAGCTGAAGGATTCAGAGTTCCTGTATGCACCCAAGAGCTGAGGCATCTTCAAACCCCAACTCGCAGACCTGCGCCATCTGTGGAGGGACTGGTTTCAAGATGGTTCGCGCCGAAGACGAACGTGGACGCAGCGTCGAAAAGGCGACAACCTGCGATTGCCAAATTCGCTCCCGTGGATCACGCCTATTCGAGCAAGCTCGTATCCCTGAACGTTATAAGCATTGCGAGCTTTCAAATTTCGATCACGAAGGACCTTTCAAGTCGCTGGCTTCCGCGCATCGCGGCGCTTGCCGTTTTGTGGCTGAATATCCGGTGGAGAAGAAAGGCCTGCTGCTGATTGGTCCGATTGGGGTTGGCAAAACTCATCTGGCGGTCGGTATTATCCGTGAACTGATTCTCGAAAAGAGTATTCCGTGCCTTTTTTACGACTATCGCGAACTACTCAAGGAAATTCAGAACTCCTATAACGCCTCCGTCCAGACGACCGAGTTCGAAGTGCTGCGTCCGGTCTTGCAAAGCGAAGTGCTGGTGCTCGACGAACTCGCCGCCGCCCGCAGCACCGAGTGGGTGGAGGACATGGTCAGCCATATTTTGAACACTCGCTATAACGAAAAACGCACTACGATCATCACCACCAACTACCGTAATCAGCCTCCGGGCGGTGTGGCCGAAAACGAGCGCTCAGGCAACTATCGTGCGGCAGCACGGGCCAATCGCGAGGAGACGCTCGGTGATCGCATTGGAGAGCGCATGCGTTCGCGGCTGCATGAAATGTGCCGCATCATAGAAATGCAAGGCGTCGACTACCGCCAGTATCGCGGCGCAAGTTGTGACTAGGGTAGCAGCGTCACAAAAGCGTGACCCCGTTTTCGCAGAAGGAATGCATGGCCCTCACGTCGCGCTGCCAACAACGGGCGGCGCTCCTCGGGGTGACACATTCAACGGTTTACGGTCACACCAATTTCGAAGCCGCCTTCCCTGAAAAGCAGATTCTTCTCTAACGGTCGCCCGGAATCACCGTACCCGTTACAATGTTCTCGATGGAAGCAACGAAAACAGTCCGGCTGACGGAGACGGTCACGGCTGCGGGTTGAGCGAGCAAGCTAAGTCCGGCGGTGCTGGACTCGGTGCTTGGGAAATTAGCCCGGCAGAATGATCCGAACGTGCTGGTTGGCTTTGACAAAGCCGACGACGCCGGCGTGTATCAACTCACGCCCGAGCTGGCGCTCGTGCAGACGGTCGACTTCTTCACGCCCATCGTTGACGATCCCTACGTCTTCGGTCAGATTGCGGCCACCAACGCGCTAAGCGATGTCTATGCCATGGGTGGCCGGCCGCTTTCGGCGCTGGCGCTGGTGTGTTTTCCGGAGAAGGCCGACACCGCGATTCTTGAGCGGATTCTCGCCGGCGGTCTCAGCAAGATGATCGAGGCAAATTGTACGGTGGTTGGCGGGCACAGCATTCGCGACCCTGAAATCAAGTTTGGCTACGCAGTTACGGGAACCGTCGATCCCCGGCACGTGCTTACCAACGGAGGCGCGAAGCCGGGAGACGCCCTGCTGCTCACCAAGCCGCTTGGCACGGGGGTGATCTCCACGGCGATCAAGCGCGGCAAGGCGGCGCCGGAATGGATTGAGGCCGCCACGCGCTCCATGACCACGCTGAACCGCAGCGCCGCCGAGGTCGCGCTGCCGCACGCCGTGCATGGCATGACGGACGTCACCGGCTTTGGGCTTATCGGACATGCGCGTGAGTTGGCGCTGGCCAGCAACGTCGCGCTGGTCATCCGCGTCTCGGAGGTGCCGCTGCTCAGCGGAGCGCTGGAATGCGTTCGCGCCGGCATGATCCCGGGAGGATTGAAGGCTAACCGCGACTTCGCCGAATGCATGGTCGAATACGCGGAGGGAGTCCCCGAGGAGCTGCGCACGATTCTCTTCGACCCGCAGACGGCCGGTGGCCTGCTGATCGCCGTAGCCGCCGCAGAGGCCGATGAGCTAGTCGCCCAACTCCGTGAATGCCGAGCTCGACGCGCACCGCATCGGCGAGGTTTTACCGGCGCGCAAACCGCAGATTTCCGTTGTGTAAAATTCTCGCGGCTGTTGAGCTTGATTCCAAAATCGATTTCAGGAGGAAGGGATCACTTCCCTCGGGGGCTAAAACCCGCATTCTTGTTGGCTGCTGACGGACGGGCTTCAGCCCGTCCCCTTCAAAGTGGCTTAAAGCCGCGCCCCCTCAAAGAACCCGGCTGCGACTTACCAGACACTCAGCGTCATTTCATCGATCCAGACATTGTAGGGCTGCGCCGTGCTGTCGCCATCCATTTCAAAATGAACTCCAACAGAAGTGGAGCCGGACTGTGCCTGAGGATTGAAACTCTGATTGATGCTGTACCTCTGCCCGTTCACGGTGATTGCCACAAAGACCGCCTGGCTGTTGGCGCGCTGATACTCGAAGGTCAGGTGCTGCCAGGTGTTGGCCGGGGGCCGCGTGCAAGGCGCGGAGGTGGCGACCCAACCCTGGTTTGCCGAGTCCCATACGCGCCATATCCCATCGGCAAAGCTGCACTGCGTGGAGAACTTATACCACTGGCTCGGTAGCTGCTGGTTGGCCGCGAATTCCAATCCCTGCGCGTTGGCCGGCCGATCGATGTAATAGCTCATGTCGAGGACGAAATTGCTGGCCGTGCCGTTGCTCGACAGATGCTGGGACCACAAGATGTGAGAGAAGGCCGGACCTCCATCGTAGCTGAACAGGGTCGAGCTGCCATCCAAAGAGGGCGAAGCCTGCTCTTGGGTCATGCTGAAGGAGGCGGTCCCGTTGCCGCCGCTACAGGAGGAGGTGCAACTGGCCCAGCCGGTCATGTCTTCGATGTGGCTATAGACCGTCGCGGTCGAGGGTATGCCTGCGATGCCGCTGTCGTTGTGCTGGAAGTGGAGCCGGAGGACGTAGCCGTTGTGTCCGACGAAGGAGATGTAGCCGAAGTTCCCGCGGACGGCGAGGTCGAACTTGACGGGTTTATCTCCTGGGAACCGCTAGCGGAGGGTGAACTAACGCTTGCTTTTCCTCCGCAGCCCAGGAAGGCCGTTAGGACCACAAACAAAAGACAGCCGGCCAACTTGGGCAGAAAAAAACGACGCATGAAAGTAGTCCTCCGAGAGTAAAAAGTATTAAGGTCGGCCTTACTACCGAGAGACTACGCAGGCATCAACTCTGGCTAAATAGGTGGAAGACCTAGAGCCGCCTCGGGATTTGCTCCTGAGACGAATCGGGAGGTCATGTACCCGACAACTGGCCCGAACTACCAGTAGGTCAGGGTAATGCAATCTGCCCAGACATTGTAGTCGCTCTGGTTGGCGTCGCCGTCGAGTTGGAAATGAATGCCGACAGAGTCGCTGGTCTTTTGTTTCAAGGGATAAAAGGAACGGTTAACGCTGTGTTTAACTCCGTTTACGGTGATTGAAATGAAGTTCGCGCGGCCGCTGGAGCGAGAGTACTCGAAGACAACGTGCTGCCAAGAGTTGGCTGGCGGCCGATTGCAGGAAATGCCGGTTGACACCCATTTCGAGTTCTTGGAATCCCACACACGCCATACGCCGGACGCGAAGGAGCATTGGGTGGAGAACTTATACCAGTAATTGCTCACCGACTGGTTGGCGGCGAACTCCAGACCCTGCGAGTTTTCGGGCCTGTCTATGTAGTAGTGCATGTCCAGAACGAAGTGCGAAGCAGTGCCGTTTGAGGACATGCGCCGCCAGTACAAGACCTCCGAGAACGGTTTCGTGCCTCCGAGAGAGATCTCCATCGAACTGCCGTCTATCGAGGGCGAGGCCTGATGCTGATGCATCGAGTACAAAGCCTTTCCACCTCCGCCCGCGCAATCGGTACAGGAATCCCAACCGCTCATGTCTTCGATATGGCTGAAAACGGTCTCGGTCGCGGACGCCGTAAGCGCCGTCAAAAGCATAAAGAGCAGGGCCGCCGTCAATAATCGCAATCTCTTCTGAAGCATTATCATTCCTCCATTCCCCGGTAAAGCGAACGCCCGGGAAATCTCGTAATGTGAACGACTCAGAGTAGCCGTACGCACGTATTCAGGCGAGCAGTGAAACTACTTAGGTGTTCTCAGAAACTACTCCGAGTGGGTGTTAATGCATCTGCTTAACACCCTTGTCACACCAGAGTCTCTGGTGTGCTGCAACCCTTATTAACAGAGTTCCTGAATGCGTTGAGATGAGAGGACGCGACGGCGGAATGTGAGCTGCCGGATCGGAAAGTGACTTTGCTCTTGCTGAAGAGAAAGCAGATCCTTCGATCGCCTGCCCCAACATGCGCAACTACTGCGCATGCCGGGAACCCCGCAAAACCGGCGCGACCTCAGGATGACACTGCCACGAGTTTTTCAGCAGCCTGTAAAGTCATGCTCCTTCAAGGAACTATCTTTGAAGCAAGCTGTAATGATTCATAGCTAAAAATAAAGAAGGGCGGCCCGTGGCCGCCCTGACTTGCTCTGGAAATGTGAAACCGGTTATGCGGGTGAAGGCCGTTCCCCTGGAGCCAACCCCGGCTGCCGCGACGGTTCGGGCTTGAGCACCTGCTGCACTCCACCCTGGTCATCGTGCGAGTTGGGCGAAACCCGTGGAGCCAGTTTCTTGCCCTCGATGAGCATCTGCACCTCGTGGGCATCGAGAACCTCGCGCTCCAGCAGAGCGCTGGCAATGTCGGTCAGGGCCTGGCGATTATTTTCCAGAATGCCCTTGGCCGCGTTGTAGCTTTCATCGACCAGGCGGCGAACTTCGCTGTCGATCTTGATCGCCGTGTCTTCGCTGAAGTCGCGATGCTGTGAGATCTCGCGACCGAGGAAAATCTGCTCTTCCTTCTTGCCGAAGGTAATCGGGCCCAAGCCGCTCATGCCGAACTCGCAAACCATCTTGCGGGCCAGCTCGGAAGCCTGCTCGATATCGTTGCCGGCGCCGGTCGTCATCGTGCCAAGGAACAGCTCCTCGGCCAGACGGCCTCCCATCATGATCGCCAGCCGCGTCTCCAGATACTCACGCGTGTAGGTGTGTTTATCGTCAAGCGGCAACTGCATGGTCACGCCCAAGCGCCATGCCGCGCGGAATGATCGTCACCTTGTGCAGCGGGTCGGAGTCCTTGCTGAGTACCGCTACCAGTGCGTGGCCGGCTTCGTGGAAGGCGGTGACCTTCTTCTCTTCGTCGGAGAGGATCATCGACTTGCGCTCGGCGCCCATGAGCACCTTGTCTTTGGCCAGCTCAAAATCGTACATCAGCACCGTCTTGCGGTTCTGGCGGGCGGCGTTGAGGGCAGCCTCATTCACCATATTGGCCAGATCGGCACCGGAAAAACCGGGTGTTCCGCGGGCCAGCACGCTCAAATCCACGTCGTCGTTGAGAGGAATCTTGCGGGTATGCACGCGCAGGATCTCTTCGCGACCGCGAACGTCGGGACGCGACACCACCACGCGGCGGTCGAAGCGGCCGGGGCGGAGCAGTGCCGGGTCCAGCACGTCAGGCCGGTTGGTTGCCGCGATCAGGATGACGCCTTCGTTGGATTCGAAGCCGTCCATTTCCACCAGCAACTGGTTCAGCGTCTGTTCGCGCTCGTCGTGACCCCCGCCGAGACCGGCGCCGCGGTGACGGCCGACGGCATCGATTTCGTCGATGAAGATGATGCAGGGAGCATTCTTCTTGCCCTGCTCGAAGAGGTCGCGAACGCGGCTCGCGCCGACGCCGACGAACATCTCGACAAAATCTGAACCGGAAATGCTGAAGAACGGAACATTGGCTTCGCCGGCGACCGCACGCGCCAGCAGCGTCTTGCCGGTGCCCGGAGGCCCTACCAGCAGCACGCCTTTCGGAATACGACCGCCAAGCTTCTGGAACTTCTGAGCTTCACGCAGAAACTCGATGATCTCGCGCAGTTCTTCTTTGGCTTCGTCGACGCCCGCCACGTCCTTGAACGTGACCTTCTTCTGCTGCATGGAGAGCAGCCGGGCCTTACTCTTGCCGAAGGAAAGCGCTTTGTTTCCTCCGGTCTGCATCTGCCGGATCATGAAGATCCACAGCGCAGCCAGCAGAATGATCGGAGCCAGATTCAGCAGCCAGGTTGGCCAACCTCCACCGCTGGCATCCTTCACCGTGATATTGACGCCCTTGTCGCGAAGAATCTTGATCATGTCAGGATAGTTCGCGGGGACGGTGGTGTGGAAAGCGGCCTTCTCGTTGGCGTATTGCCCACGAACATCGGGCCCGGTAATGGTGACGTCCTTTACCTTTGCCTGGTCGACATCATTCATGAACTGCGAGAAGTTAATTTCGCGTTCCTTGACGCCGGTGTTGCCAGCCTTAACGACCTGCCACAGCAGGACGCCCGACAAGACAATCACCAGCCAGAACACGACTTGTTTTACGGTCGAATTCACAGCAAGCTCCTCAAATCAGGGCACACGAAAACCTTCGTCACGTACAGCCTCACCAGCAGATTAGATGCAGTTGAGGGCGCACGGACTTAGGATTTTAACCCACTCGGTAGATTGTACTCGTTTTCGTCTCCGGAAAGTTGCTCAAACCCCGGGAGACGGGGGTGCTTGGCCCGCCACAATGGCGAGGTAGGGCAGATTCCGGCCAAAATCGGCGGACCCCAGCCCGTAACCCACTACGTAGCTGTTATCCAGCAGGAATCCGAAGTAATCGGCACGCAGCAGGACGCGCCGGTCCGTGCTGCGATCGATGAAGGTGGCGACGCGGACAGAGGCGGCTCCGCAGGAACGCATGTGGCGAATGAGGAAGTCGCTGGTGATACCGGTTTGCAGCACACCCTGTACCAAAAGGACGTGCTTGCCGGTTACCTCCAACTCGGGACGGAAGAAAATCTCAAGCGTGGAACCACCTTGCGCGCGGCTGCTCCGTCACGTAGGTCTTCAGGAACTGGCAGACCACCTCGCCCTCGAGGGCTCGCACCAGGTCCGACATGAACATGAACCCATCTTCCAGAACGGCGATGGCGTAGATAAGTTCGCCCCGAAAATCGTCGGAGATTTGTCGCGCCAACTCCCGCACACGCTTCTGGATCTGCTCCGCGGTGGCTACGATCTCCAGTTGGTACTTCATGTCGCTATGAACGATTTCCGGCATCGGCCCTCCACTGCGTGCATCCAGCCCTATGTGAAAAAAGGCGTGCCTTCGATCTGCAAGGCTAACCCTGTATTCTCCCGGAAGGCAAAGGCGGAAGCAACAGGCATTCCGAGAGCCCAGACCAACTGCTGGTTACTGAAGACCAGTGGCCACATAGTACGCTTCTCGGGCGGAATCCGATATTGCTGAAAATATACCTTCACCTTTTTCTCTCGCTCGTCGCCCAAAGGATGGTAGCGATCGCCGGGGCGCCAATTCCTGACCGTAAGCTCCGTCGCAATCCGTTTCGGGTCCAGCAGATTTGCCAGCGGCATGGCCGTCGGCGACCTGTACCGGGGAAACCTTGATGAGCCAGCGCGCCTCCGGGACTTCGAGTTCCCCCGGCACCGGAAGCCGGTATTCGTAAGCCGGAGTCATCGCCGGTGTTCGCGAGCCGTGACGTGAAATTCGCAGGCTCGACGCGGTCCGGCTTCGCTGTTTTTGCGCCTCCCAACCCGCCGGTAGCTCGCACCGGCTTCCGCCATGGGCGGCCATCAGCAGGCGCAATCGCTCCACTTCCTCAAAGCCGAGTTTGAGTTGCACCTGCTCCCCGGCGAAGCGGAGCAGCCTTCGCTGCAACGCCAGCGGCTGAGCGGCGAGCAGAGACGAATCGATCGGTGACCGATTCTCGCGCCGCCAGAATCTCCAGCACGAGTTGGGCAGAGTGCGAGATGAGTGCCGGGGCAATCTCCGCAACCTTCTCCGCCCAATAGCTTTCCTCGGCCCGCGCCAGCTCGGCGATTTGCGCCAGCGCGGCGCGAACATCCGGATTGTGTTCGGCCTCAAGCAAGGGCAGTAACTGCCGCACACGGTTTCGCCGGAAGCGGCGGTCCTGGTTCGAAAGGTCTTCGCGCCACGGCTGCGAGAGACGGTGCAGATAAGCCTCAACCTCGCGCCGGGCGGTGCCGAGCAGCGGACGAACCACCCAAACCCGGCCGTCCGCAGCGCGCAGACTGCGGGTGAATGCCCGCCAGACCGCGCAGCCAGCTTCCGCGCAAAAGCTTGAGCAGCACGGTCTCCGCCTGGTCGTCGCGGGTGTGCGCCGTGGCGACCTTGTCCACCTTGCGCTCTTTGACCAGCGCGGAGAAAAATGCGTAGCGCACCCGGCGGCCGGCCGCCTCCAGGCTGAGCTTGTGCTCGACGGCGTAGGCGCCAACGTCGCGCGTGGCCAAATGAAATTCCAGCCCGTGCCGCTCGGCCAACTCGGCCACGAATGCGGCGTCCTGCTCGGCATCGGCACCACGTAGTTGGTGGTTGACGTGCGCCACCGAGACGACGATGCCCAATTCCTGCCGCAGCTCCAGCAGCAGACGAAGCAGGGCGACGGAATCGGCCCCGCCGGAGACGGCTACCGCCACGCGCTCGCCGGGGTGCAGCAGGTCATGGCTGGCGATGAAAGCTTGAACGCTTTTCAGCACGGAGTAATGGTAATTGATGGGGCAACGCGCAGGAACAGCAGAACTGCTGTCTGGGAATAAAGCCGGGTTTGCGTCCTTCGGTTCAGGCTCTTAGAATTATTCCCCATGGCACTCGAACTTAAGAGCCGTGCCAATCTCCCTTCCCGTCCCCGCCCGCCTTGGTACGTGCGGTTGATCATGGTCTCTTTTCGGACCGTGCTGTTCACCGTTTTGTTTACCGCGTTAGGCATGGGAGTGGGCCTGCTCGTGGGAATCATCGCCACGATTGTGCTGGCGGCCGTGCACCATGTGCAGCCCGACATGACGAACGCCTACCGCTATGCGGCGGCTCCCCTGGCGTTGGTGAGCGGCTCATGCGCCTTGGTGTGGAATATTTTTCGCGGCATCAAAGACGCGGTGAGGCCGAAACGAACACGCTAGTGTAGTGCGTCAAACCGATCAACGTAAGTTTCTCCCAGCCGCCGAAGGCGGCGGCAGACGGTAGCCCACGGCGCAAGCCGTGGGTGCAAGGGCGTCCCGGATCGCAAGCCCCCGAAGGGGGCGACAGAACTGGTCGAGATTCTGTCGCCCGCGTTGCGGGCTTTCCAGATTTCCCATTCCAAAACCCATGGCTGACGCCATGGGCTACCATCTTTCCCCCGCTTCGCGGGGTCAGTTTGCAGTGTTCTGATTTATTACCACGTAAAGCACGACGGCTGTCTGTCTGCCCATTTCAGCTAAGATGCAAACTTCACAGCATCTGGCAGATCACGCATTTCAGATAGGCGGTTTCCGGGACCCCGAGCAGCACGGGATGATCCTTGGCCTGACCACGTCTTTCCAGGATGCGCACTTCGCGGTGCACATCATTGGCCGCCTGTAAAAGCATCTCGATGAACTGGGCTTCCGCGACGTGGAACGAGCAGGAGCAGGTGACGAGCACACCGCCCCGGACAAGCATCTTCATCGCCCGCAGATTGAGTTCCTTGTAGCCGCGTATGGCGGTCTCCAGCGTGCGCCGGCTCTTGGCAAAGGCCGGTGGGTCGAGCACGATGGTTTCATACTGCCGGCCCGTATCGGCGTAGTCGCGCATCAGGTCGAAGGCGTTGGCTTCAATCCATTCGATCTCGCGTCCGCCGTTGAGGGCGGCGTTCTTCTCAGCCACTTGCAGAGCCGGCAGCGAGGCATCGACGGCTGTCACCTGCTCGCAAACGCGGTTCAGGTGCAAGGCGAAGCCGCCCTGATAGGTAAACAGATCCAGGGCGCGTCCCCGTCCGTAATGCTCGGCGGCAGCGTAGTTCTCCCGCTGGTCGAGAAAGGCGCCGCTCTTCTGTCCGGCGAGCGCGTCGTAGTGAAAGCGAATGCCGTTCATGCTGAAGACGGTCGATGTTTTGGCAGTGGATTCGTCAGCGGCAAACACCACCTGATCCTGACGCGGTGGCAATTGCTCCAGCTCCCGTATGCGCGCGTCCACGCGTTCGACAATGGCGGCGGGCTTGAGTTCCTCGGCCAGCGTCCGGGTCACCGTTTCGCGCACCGGGTCCAGGTCCATGGCCTGGGTGAGAATCTGTAGGGATATCAAATCGCCGTATCGGTCGGCGATGAGCCCCGGCAGCAGATCGGCTTCGCTGAAGATGAGACGGTAAGCGTCACTGTCGCGAACGCTCTGGCGCGCGGAAGGCCAGCGCGTCAAGAATGCGTTGGCGAATCAGCGGCAGCAACTGGGCGGACGCAATGCCGTCGCGCGCCAGCAAGCGAACCGCTATCTGCGAGGCGCTGCTATAGAGTCCGGTGCCGAACGGTTTACCGCGCCGGTCGGTTACCGTGACCAGCGCGCCGGGCGTGGCGTCATGAGCCTGTTCCAGGTCAGAGCGGTAGACCCAGAGATGGCCGCCGCGAAGGCGGGCAACAGCCCGGGCGGAAACAACGACTTGCGGATTGGAATCGGCGTGCTTCAGTGTGTTATCCACGGTATCCAGCAGGCGGCGGACTGGGGATTCTTAATCCTACTCGGCGCGGCGCAGTTTGCGGCTTTCGGAGAGCAAAGCCATGCTGTGCATCAAGTTCTGCATGGTAACGATGCCCACCAGGCTTTCACCGTCCACGACGGGGATCAGCGAGATGCCGGCGCGCCCGACTTTAGCCAGAGCGTTGGCCAGCGTCTCCTTGCGGCCTGCAACATGAAAGATGCGGCCCATGGCGGCTTGCACGTAGCCGTTACCCTCGGTTCGAAGATTCTCCATAATGACCTGCCGCGAAATGACGCCGACCATGTCGGTACCGCGGACCACGGGAAAGTCGTCTTGCAGAGAGTGCAAGGACTTTTCCAGAGCGTGCTCCAGGGTATCGGCGGGCGACAGAGTCGAGAATTCGGTCAGCATCACGTCTTCCATGTGAACGTTTTCCGCAACCGCCTGGAAAACTGCCGAACGGTCTTCGAGCATTCCGCCGAAAAACAGGAATACGCCAATCAGCATGAACCAGGCGTTCCAAACGGCGCCGGCAAAGATCATGAGCATGGCAAAGGATTGCCCGATGCTGACGGCCCGTCGGGTCGCCGTCACCTGATCCATGCGCTCCGCAAACCAGGCGCGCAATACCTTGCCACCATCCAGCGGGTAAGCCGGAAGCAGGTTGAAGGCTCCCAGAAACAAATTTGCCCATGCGAAGCTGCGCACAAGGTTGCTGCTGACGATGTAAGGCCGCTCGAACAAGTGCGCCTGCGGAAAGAAAAGCGCGATTGCCACGCCCGAAACCAGAGCGAGCAAAAGATTGATAATCGGTCCGATAGCCGCGATACGCAGATCACGCTCGGGATTGGAATCCGGCTGCGACGGATTCTCCATTACGGTCACACCGCCAATAGGCAGCAGCACAATTGAGCGGACTTTCAGGCCATAACGAACCGCCAGAATCGCATGGCCAAGCTCGTGCGCCACCACGGAGCCAAACACTATGCCAGCCAGCGCCAAGCCGCGCATCGCGCCGTTGGGGCCGACCGTTACCGTATCCGTGAACCAGATGAATAGAAGCAAAAAGACGAAGGCGACGTGGATTCGCAGTTGAATCCCGTGGATGGTGCCGGCCGCTATAGACCAGTTCTTCATCTTTCCTCAACGTATCCGGCAGGCAGATGAGCTGCCTTGGCTTCGATCCATACTGATCTCTACTTCTCTACTATACAGTCAGTGCTATACAGTCAGTACGGCCCAGAACCCACGTTGGAGCCACTGGCCCATGGATGATTGATGAGAGTGATTGCCGGAAAGTTTCGCAGCCGGACTCTGAAGGCGCTGCCCGGGCTTGATACCCGCCCCACCTATGACCGGCTCAAAGAGACGCTGTTCAACGTGCTTGCGTCGACGGGCGGTCTCGAAGACGCGGTCTTCATCGATTTGTTCGCGGGAACCGGTTCGATCGGCATTGAGGCGCTCAGCCGCGGCGCGACACAGGTCTACTTCGTGGAGTGCAGCCGCATGGCTGTCCGGATCATCCGCGAGAATCTCGCCGCGTTGAGAGATCACGGAAGGGCTACGAGATTCTGGAGAAGCGTGCGCCGGAGGCTCTGCGTGAACTATCGTCGCGAGAGGTGCGCTGCCGATTCTGCTTTCTTGATCCCCCGTACAAAATGGAAGGCGCCTACGAGGAAATGCTGCGCCTGATTGGCGGATTGGAGCTGCTGTCTGAAGGCGGAGTCGTCATCGCCGAGCACGACAAGCATTTCGATCCGGGCGAGGGCTCGGGAGACCTGAAGCGCTACCGCTGCCTTCAGCAAGGCGAGTCTGCACTCAGCTTTTACTCACTTGAAAAAAGTTAGTGTCGGGTCCCCGAAATACCTCGCATAACTGAACACGCCTCGGGAGCGTCATGTTGAGCGTGGCGAACGGTTCATTCAGAGTCGCGCTGTGATTAGAGCAGTTGCAGAGATGCTGCACCCCGAGAGATGAACGTCATTCCGAGCGAGCGACGCCTGCGTCGCGAGTCGAGGAATCTTGTGTGTGCTTTTTGCTATAGAAACACAATATCCATCCACTCCGCTTCGCTACGGTCGGGATGACGCCTTTTGTTGGAGCGGCGAGATCACATCAGCAACTCATCGGTTCGATCGAGGATCGCGTGCTGCCTCGCCCGCAGCTCGTTTTTCACCATGTTAAGGCCGAAGACGCAGACCTCGAATTCGTGCGAAAGCTTGGCGAACAACGGAGCGACCTTGGCGCATTCGAACTGATTGAACTTGGGAGACGATGTAATAGCTCTCCTTGCCTGCCTTCATCAGGTCGATGAAGCTCTCCAGGCGGTGTCGCCGCAAGCGAAAGCGGTTGATGCTCTCCGGAAACATGCCGGCGAAAAACAAGGTGTAATCGCCAATGTGCTTCCGCACCTGACGCTCGCGGTCAAATCCCGGCGCCTCGCCATAGATGGGATCGGATTCCAGCAGCATTTCACCGACATCGTGCAGCGGACGTCCGGCGGCGTCCCGAATTTTGTAGAGTTCCCGGGTGTCGCAAAACTCGGTCAGCATGTTGGCCACATACGCTTGGAGTTGCTGGTCGCGCAGCCCAACATCCTGCTCGAAGTGGCTGCTGACCAGCTCCATGAAAAGTTGCCGCAACGGATTAGATTCTGAGATATTCCCCATAGAACTCATTGGCCCTCCGGAAGTCGCGAACGCGTCCGACTGGTTGCGTCTTGTTACCGCGCTGCCGACAGGAAAGCAATAAGGTTCTTCCCTGCCTGTCCTTGTCCGGAAGCCCTACGGATTTGACATGCCGCAGAATCAGAAGGTTGCAGGGTTTCTTGCCTGAGGGGTCCGCTCTGCGCAAAACGCACTTTTCGGGGCCAGAAAGGCGCGAGCTCATGAATATTGGCGCAAAAGGGGAGTGGAACCTTACAATAGATAAGGCTTTCAGGACGTGCCCCTTAAATGAGTATTCTTTCCATCTGCAGTGACACACCGGCTTCGGTCTCGCTGGATGCGACCGTGGCGCAAACCATTCAAGCGATGCTGGCTCACCGTGTAGGCGCCGCCGCAGTCGTTGACGAACACGGCGTGGTTGCTGGAATCTTTACCGAGCGCGATATCATGAAGAACGTGGCGCTCAGCGGTAAAGATCCGCAAACCACTCCTGTGCGGGAGTTTATGAGCACGCCTGTGCTGATGGCGCTGGAAAATATTTCCTACGCCGAGGCACTGACGACGATGCTGGACAATCATCATCGGCACATGCCGATCGTGGACGAAAATGGACGGCTGCTTCGTATCCTCTCCATTCGCAACTTGTTGGAAAAGAAGATCGATGTTCTGGTGCAGGAGATTGCCGAGGCTCGTTTGTAAGGCCGGCCCGAGCTGTTATAATCCGGAGTGGTCAAATCGGCAGCGAAATAACTCAGAACCTTTTGCCCTGGCTGGTCTTCCGCCAGGGATTGTTTCTTCCGGCAAGAAACATCCGAACCTCCGCCATGCGCAACTGTCGGCGCATGGCAGGATCCCGGCAGAATCCGTTCCACCACTGTTCTTTGCGTTCGCCGCTTCGGCAAGGTGATCATGGCAGGCGACGGCCAGGTGACGCTTGGCGAAAATGTGATCAAGCACGGCGCCCGCAAGATTCGCCGGCTGTACCAGGACAAGATTCTGGCGGGGTTTGCCGGTTCAACGGCTGACGCCTTCTCTTTGTTCTCGCGCTTCGAATCCAAGCTCGAGCAGTATCACGGCAATCTGGGCCGTGCGGCGGTCGAGCTCTCGAAGGACTGGCGAACGGACAAAATGCTGCGACAGCTTGAGGCATTGCTGCTGGTGGCAAATCAGGAGCAGACGTACCTGTTGAGCGGCCAGGGAGACGTGATCGAACCTGATGACGGAATTGCCGCCATCGGCAGCGGCGGACCTTACGCGACGGCGGCCGCCCACGCGCTTATGAACCATACGCAGATGCCAGCGCGCGAAATCGCCGAAGAGGCTATGAAGATTGCGGCCAGCACGTGCATCTATACCAACGATCACATCGCCATTGAGGAGCTGTGACCGCCGGCGGCTGGCCGGTTGCAAGCGAGGCTTCGCTTGCCATCCGCCCAAAGATCGCGATCAAGTTTAGTGTGGAGTTAATTCGTGGCTATATACCTTCCATCCACCTTCGAAGAAGAGCAGTTGGCGCTTGATGAACTCACTCCGCGGGAGATTGTTGCCGAACTGGACAAGTACGTTGTCGGGCAGCATGAAGCCAAGCGCGCCGTGGCCATCGCCTTGCGAAATCGCATGCGCCGGCAGAAGCTTCCGCCGGAAATGGCCGAAGAAGTGATGCCGAAAAACATCATCATGATAGGCCCGACCGGCGTGGGAAAGACGGAAATCGCGCGGCGGCTGGCGAAGCTGGCAAGTTCTCCCTTCCTGAAGGTCGAAGCGTCGAAATTCACCGAGGTCGGCTATGTCGGGCGTGATGTCGAGTCGATGATTCGCGACCTGATCGAGATCGCCATCGATATGGTGCGCGAAGAAAAACTTGAGGATGTGGCCGACAAAGCGGAAATCAACGCCGAAGAACGGCTGCTGGACCTGCTCCTGCCATCCGCCCCGACAGTGATCTCACCTGCCGCCGAAGGCACAGTCGGCTTTGATGCTCTGCCGGCGCCAAGCGAATCCAATTCCCGCACCCGCGAGAAACTGCGCCAGCAACTGCGCGAAGGCAAACTCGACGAGCGCCTGGTGGAGTTGGACGTGCGCGAAAAGAACATGCCGGCTTTCGAAATCATCTCCAACCAGGGCGTGGAGGAGATGGACGTCAATCTCAAGGACATGCTTCCCAACATCTTCGGCCAGCGCACCAAGAAGCGGAAGATGAAGGTGAGCGAAGCCTTTGAGTACCTGATCCAGGAAGAAGAGCAGCGGCTGATCGATATGGACCAGGTGACGCGCACGGCGGTGGAGCGGGTCGAAAACTCCGGCATCATTTTTCTGGACGAAATCGACAAGATTGCCGGTCGCGAAAGCGGACACGGCGGGCCTGATGTTTCGCGCGAAGGAGTACAGCGCGACATCCTGCCGATCGTGGAAGGCACAACCGTCAACACCCGTTACGGAATGGTGCGCACCGACCACATCCTGTTCATAGCCGCCGGGGCCTTCCACGTTTCCAAGCCGAGCGACCTGATCCCCGAGTTGCAGGGCCGCTTTCCGATCCGTGTAGAGTTGAAAACGCTTACGGTCGAGGACTTCGTTAAGATCCTCACCGAACCGAAGTCGTCGCTGGTGAAGCAGTATATGGCGCTGCTGGAAACCGAAGGAATTAAGCTGGAGTTTACCCCTGACTCACTGGGCGAAATCGCGAACTTTGCCGCATCGCGTGAACGAAGGCACGGAGAATATCGGGGCGCGCCGCCTGCACACGATCATGGAGCGCGTCTTGGACGAAATCAGCTTTAGCGCGCCGGACCTCAAAGAGAAAGAAATAAAGGTAGACGCCGAATACGTGCGCAAGATGCTCAGCGACATCGTCAAGGACCAAGACCTGTCACGCTACATTCTGTAGGCTAACGTGCGCCTCTCCTTCGGCTCTCGAACGCTTCCGCGACCGTTGGGAACTGCCGCAGGTCCGTATGGGGAAGAAATAACGCCTTGATATAGCTATCCATGTATTGCGGGTTGGAACTCAGTACCGTCGCCGTTGGCTGCGCAATCGCTGGGCCGGAGGGTGCGTGGGTGGGGCTAGCGTCGTGGGTGTTAGGGTTACGCTCGGTGTTGCTTCCCAAACCCCCCAAGCGTCCAAGGCGTATCAGGCAGTCGGGAATGATGCTGCAAACTTCATTGCTAGTCTGTGACTATATGAAGATGTACCTATTAAGGCACTTTCCGAGTGGCTAAATGAGTCACATAGTTTGGACATGCAAACCTACCATCGGGTACATGTCCAGCTTGGGAAAAAGGATCGGAAGCAGATAGCCGGGATGTTGAACAAAGGGCGAGAGTCGGCGCGGGTACTGCGGCGGGCTTTGATGCTGCGTCAGCTCGACCAGGGACAGACGGCGGCACAGGTGGCCATTGGCGTGGGCGTGGCTCCCAAGACCGTGCGGGCGATTGCCCGGCGGTACGAGGAGGAGGGACTGGAGCCAGCCTTATATGAGAAGCCGCGTCCGGGCAAGCAGCCAGTACTGGATGTGGGCCAGCGCCAACGGATCATCGCCATGGTGTGCAGTCGAGCGCCGGAAGGCAGGGCACGGTGGAGCGTGCGGCTCATCGCAGAAGAGGCGGTGAAGCGGAAGCTGGCGCCGAAGGTGGGCCGAGAAACCATCCGCATCCTTCTCCAAAGCCATGATCTGAAGCCTTGGCGGGAAAAAAATGTGGTGCGTGGCGGAACTGGATGAGGAATATATCCGGCGCATGGAAGACGTGCTGGCCCTGTATGAAAAGCCGTGGTTGGAAAGCGAACCCATGGTCTGTATCGATGAGAAGCCGATCATACTGCATGCCGATGTTCGCCCGGCATTCCCCATGCGGCCGGGACGAGTGGCCCGGCGCGATTGCGAGTACAAGCGCTGCGGTACCGCCAACACCTTCTGCGGCGTGGAGCCCAAAGCGGGGCGGCACTTTACCCGGGTGACGTCGGACCGCTCCTCGCCAGAATTTGCCGATTATCTGCTGGCGATTGCGGAACACTATCCGGCCGCCGATACCATCCACCTGGTCATGGACAACCTGAGTTCGCACACCCGTAAGGCCGTGGTGGAACGATTCGGCGAGAGGGATGGAGGCTGGTTATGGAACCGCTTCACCGTCCACTACACGCCAAAACACGGCAGTTGGTTGAATCAGGCAGAGATTGAAATCAGCCTGTTCTCCCGGCAGTGTCTGGGCCAACGAAGAATCCCCTCGCTCGGCGACTTGCGGCGGGAAGTCAGGGCCTGGAACCGGAGAATGAACCGTAAAGCGGTTACCATCAACTGGCGGTTCACACGTAGAACGGCACGCCGGAAGTTCGGCTACAAAAGAAACCACATTAAGCGGTCAGAGACCTAGTACCAGCCAGGACGTGGCCAATACGAGCAATGCGGTCGCGAACGGTAATTCTGCTCAACCGAAAGGGACAACGTCAGGCAAGAAGTAACGATCTACTGACAGGGTCGAGGTGATTCGTATCTCCTAGACTTGGAGACTGTGTGTCAAGTCTCAGTACTTCATATCAATTGGGCAACTTTCAGTCGGAGTTCGACCGACTGCGCCAGATCTGTGCGCTCGATGTCCTAAACCGGAAGCAGGGCGAAAGCCCTCGCATTTACAATAGCGGCAGAGCCCGACTGCGGGAAACAAGACGCACACACATGCTGTTTGAAGGAGGGCCCGCTGTGATGCGACATAGTGACGGGGCGCGCCTCTGGTCAAGTCTTATGGAAATGGCACAGGTCGGCGCCACCCCGCGGGGTGGTGTCTGCCGTCTTGCTTTGAGTGATGTCGACGGGAAGGGCCGTGAATCTGTTTTGTCGCTGGTGCAGGGAAGCAGGATTGCATATCCGGGTAGACGGTATCGGCAATATCTTCGGCAGGCGCGACGGATACCAGCACGACCATGCGCCGGTGATGGTTGGCAGTCATTTAGACACACAACCGACGGGCGGCCGCTTTGATGGCGCTTACGGTGTGCTCGCTGCCTTAGAGGCAGTGAAGACCCTCAATGACCTAGGCCTCGCTACCCGCAAGCCAATTGAAATCGTCTCCTGGACTAACGAAGAGGGCGCGCGGTTTACTCCAGCGATGCTGGGATCGGCCGTCTTCACTGGAAAGATCAAACTGGAGCAGGCGTTGGCATTGACCGACAGCAACGGAATCAGCGTCCGTGCTGCTCTCGATGCCATCGGATACCTTGGCACTGGCATGGCGGGCGGGGAACCAGTCGATGCATATTTCGAGTCCCATATCGAACAAGGGCCCGTGCTTGAAAAGAACGGAATTCCAATCGGGGTAGTCACTGGAGGTCAGGCTATTCGTTGGTTTGACGTGAAGCTATCAGGACAGGGAGCCCATGCCGGGACGACGCCGATGGAGTTCAGGCGTGATGCCTTAGTCGCAGCCGCCGAGATGATTAAGAAGCTTGAGGAGATAGCAGGTGATTTCGCTCCGCGTGGACTTGTCACGGTAGGCCAGGTCATCATTCCCAATTCCTCGCGCAACACCATTCCCGCTCACGTGTCCTTCACGGTCGATTTTCGCCATCATGAAGACAAAGTGATCGACGCAATGGAGCAGGCAATGCGTTTGGAATTGGAACGAGTCGCGCGCAGACGCCGCGTAGAGACGGAAATCAGTGTCTACTGGAACAGCCCCGTTACGCCATTTGATAGGGAGTGCGTGGCTGCCGTGGCTCAATCAGCCGCAGCCCTTGGCTATGCGCATCAGGAAATCGTAAGTGGCGCCGGTCATGACGCAATCAATATGGCGCACTATTTTCCGACTGCTATGGTGTTTATCCCGTGTGTCAACGGGTTAAGCCATAACGAAGCCGAGGAGGTCCTACCCGAGCACGTCGCACAGGGTGCGGACGTACTTCTGAATGCAGTGCTGATGCGAGCTGGGGTGTATCTTCAAATGTAAGCTTGGTTGTTGTCCGGCGCATAGCGGATGAGAAATTTGCGCAGCACAGTAGTTCTGTCGTGAGTGAGTTTGTTGAATCCCGCGCCGGGCAACTCTCATGCTCCATGCTTGTTCGACTCGGGTGCTTCAAGGGGAGGAATGCAATGATCAGTGGTGAATTCCACACGCCAACCAATGCCGAACTGCAGGCCCACAAGGAAGAAGCGACGCCGCGAGGCATTGCCGTAATGTGTGATTTCTATGTGGCCCGGGCGGAAAACGCCGAACTCTGGGATGTGGAGGGTAGGCGCTTCATCGATTTTTCGAGTGGAATCTCGGTCAACAACGTCGGCCATCGTCATCCCAAGGTCGTGAGCGCGGTACGCGAACAACTTGAGCACTTTATACATACGTGTTACCAGATCGTGCCTTACCAGTCTTACGTCCGATTGGCCGAGCGTATCAACCAGCTTACCCCAGGCACGCACCGGAAGAAGACGGCGTTCTTCAGCACCGGCGCGGAAGCGGTCGAGAACACGATAAAGATCGCGCGTGCGGCAACCGGCAGACCCGCGATCGTCTGCTTTACGGGGGCTTTTCACGGGCGCACCATGATGGGCATGGCGCTGACCGGCAAGATGGTGCCTTACAAGGTGGGGTTCGGTCCGTTTCCAGGGGAAGTGTTTCACGCGCCGTTTCCCAACCCGCTGCACGGAGTGACTGTGGAAGATTCGCTTGCGGGGCTACAACGATTGTTCAAGTCGGACGTTGACCCGAAAGAAGTGGCCGCTATCCTGGTGGAACCGGTGCAGGGCGAGGGTGGGTTTTATGTAGCACCCGCAGAATTCATACGCGCGCTGCGCACCTTGTGCGACGAGCATGGAATGCTGCTGATTTTCGACGAAGTGCAGACCGGCTTCGGCCGCACGGGCAAAATGTTCGCAATGGAGCACTACGAGGTAATGCCCGATTTGATATCGATTGCCAAGAGCCTGGGTGGTGGGTTGCCGCTTTCGGCCGTGTGCGGGCGCGCCGAAATCATGGATGCGGCGCTGCCGGGAGGCCTAGGTGGAACTTTTGCTGGCAGTCCGCTCGCTGTGGCGGCCGCGCACGCCGTGCTCGATATCTTTGAAGAAGAGGGTCTGGTAGCGCGCGCCAATGTGCTAGGCCAACGCTTGAAGGACAGGCTAGGAAGCCTGCGGAATTCAGTGCCTCAGATGGCCGAAGTACGTGGACCTGGAGCGATGGTGGCCGTGGAGTTTTGCCGGCCTGGGAGCAGCACCCCCGATGCCGAATTCGCCAAAGCGGTACAGGCGCGTGCGCTCAAAGGCGGTTTGATACTGCTGCTCTGCGGCATCTACGGCAATGTGATCCGGTTTCTGTTTCCGCTCACTATTCCCGATGGCGTGTTCGAAGAAGGACTGAACATCCTGGAATCATCCTTGCGTGAGGCCCGGTCCTAATAGCTGCGACGGGGCCACAAGCATCAAGGCGAAGCCCGGCATCAAGCAACTCAACTTTTCGTCAGCCCGCACCAATCGGCGATGAAGAGCGCCATGGCCTGGGTGATCCGGCGCGTGGAGTCGAGGTCAACCCGCTCATCGAAGCCGTGAATCGAGTCTGAATTCGGCCCGTAAACGAGGGCCGGCATACCGGCATAAAGCCCGAAAAAGCGAGCATCCGTGGTAGCGGGCGTGGCGATTTCCTCAAGGTCGCAGCCGAACACGGCACGGTGTGCTGCGCCCAGCTTGGCAATGGATTCGGCTCCTCCCTCGAGCACATAGCCTTCGGCCTCGAAGCCGTGATAGATGACTTTCGGCGGACAGTTCTTGAGAAAAGGATTCTGTTGTGCCGCCGCAAGGATCGTCTCTTCGATCTCGCGCTTAGCGTCCGCGATTTTCTGGCCGGGATAGATTGCGACCCTCACGTCAAAAGTGCACCAAGCCGGCACGCTGGAGGGCCAGTCGCCGCCCGAGATTTTGCCGATGTTGAGGTTGATCGGGTGCTCGACTGTGTCGAAGAACGGGAAGGCTTTTTGCCGTGCGTTCCATTCCTCTTCCAGACGGCGTAGCGCCTGCATAAGGCCATAGGCAGCTTCGATCGCATTGGCCCCGGAGCCCGCCTCGCGCACATGCACCGGGATGCCGCGTACATGAACCTGGAACCAGAGCACACCAACCTGCGCGCGGATCATTTTGTTCCACATCGGCTCCGGGATCAACACGGCATCGGCACGGTATCCACGCGCCAGACAGGCCAGCGCCCCGTTCCCGGTGCATTCCTCTTCGATCACGGATTGCACAATGAGTCCGCAGCCGGGCGATAGCCGAGCCGCGCTAGACCGTCGAGGGCGGCGAGGCAGCCCGCGAGGCCCGCCTTCATATCGCCAGCGCCGCGGCCGTAGAGCCAGTTGCCTTCGCGCCTGGGCTCGAACGGCGGAGTCGTCCACATATCGAGCGGCCCCGTTGGAACCACATCGATATGGCCGTTCAGTATGAGCGAGCGGCCCTTGGGATTGTTGACCCGATGGCTGCCCACCACGTTGAATGCATTGTCGTAATTGACATGCACGGGCGAAAAGCCTTGTAGGCCGCGGATGTCCTCGACCTTGATCTGGAAGCGGTCGACCGCCAGCCCGCGACGCCGCATCTCCGCCGCGACGAAATCTTGAGCCGTGTGCTCGGCACCACGCACCGAGGGAAAGCGCACGAGTTCGCTTGTCAGCTCGATCTGATCATCGAACCCGGCATCAATAGCTTTCATGATCGTCGTAGTCGTCGCTTGATCCAGCATGGCAGTTCTCCTCTTCCGGCTCTGCGCTATAAAAAAAATTGATCGCTTACATCAATTTCTAAAATACAAGCTTTGCTGATTCCTTCGCATATAGTTCGGACAATACTAGTATTGTTTTACGCTGGTGCGTGCATCCTTGTATCGTATTTTCTCAACAAGAATTCTCTTCTCTCTAGCCGATTCTATTTGAGCAGGAATCGTATTTGAAAGGAACGATCGCATGAAGACTATTTCCGTCCATCCAATGCGCCTCGCGGGACCCGTGGCGTTGGCGCTGGCTATGATGGGGCTCGCAGTCGTCGCGCAGGCCCAGGATGTCATGAGAATCGGCATCACCGGTCCGCTCTCCGGGCCGGCGGCTCAATCGGGCCTCGCCCTCCGGCAGGGCATGACCGTGGCGGCCGACGAATGGAATGCCAAGGGCGGTGTGACGATCGACGGCAAGCCACGCAAGATTGAGCTTCTTTTCGAGGACACCCAGGATAATCCGGCTCAGGGGGTGAGCGCTGCTCAGAAGCTGATCACCGACAATCACGTTAATTTTCTAATCGGAGACGCCTTTGCGAGCTCCGTGACCATGGCGGAGATGGATCTTGCCGATCAGTACAAGATCCCGATCATGAGTTGCGAGCCGGTAAGCGGCGCGATTTCGGCCAAGGTCGAGAAGGATCCGCAGAAATATCGATATTTCTGGAAAGCGGACTTCAATAGTCAGGGCTATGGCGCGACAATCTTTGGAACCTATGCATCGCTCGTCAAGAGCGGCCAGGTTAAAGCGCCAAAGAAAACCGTCGCCTTCCTGGTAGAGGATACCGATTACGGTCGCTCGATCGCGGCAAACGCAGTGACTCTGTTCCAGAACGACGGTTGGAAGCTGATCGCCAACAATACCGTCCCGCTCGGCAGTACGAATTTCAGCGCGGTGCTCGCCAAGCTCAATTATGAGAATCCGGAGGTGCTGGTTTCAGTCTTTACTTCGGTGGATTCAGGTGTGGCGCTGTCGAAGCAGTTCATCGAGCAGGGACTCAAATCTTCCCAATTCGCGATCTTTTATCCGACCCGGCCGGCGTATCTCAAGGGAGCGGGCAAGGCCGGAGAAGGCTTGATGTGGGCGCCGCTGATCTTCGATCCGAGCCAGATGCCGGCTGCCAAAGCGCTTGACAGCAAGATTCAGGCCAAGTTCAGTACCGGTGGAACCAGCGACCATGCATTTGGTTATGACTGCATGAACATTGCGCTCAGCGCCTTCAAGACAGCCAAGACGATCAAACCTGACGCAGTGGTCAAGGTGCTTGCGGCAACCAACTATAAGGGCACCCTTGGCCGCTACGTCTTCGACCAGAAGAACCACACGGTGCAGTATGGGGCGGAATACATCCCGATCCCGACAGCCCAGATTCGCAATGGCAAGAACGTCATCATCTGGCCGGAGAGCGTAGCCAAGGGCAAATACGAAGTGCCGAGCTGGATGAAATAGTTCCAGCGAGCGCGGACCCACTGACGAGCGGCGGATGGGGCGCCGCTCGTCCAGCATTTGACCTGCTGGCTAGCCTGCATGAGCGCCAATCGCGGCTGTGGCTAGGAAGATCCGAAAAGGCAATACGATTTGGCAAGACAGCCCATTCTGACAATCGAGGGCGTGCGCAAAAGTTTCGGCGGCCTTCTCGTGCTCAACGATGTCTCATTCGAGGCCTTCAGCGGCGAAATGCTGTGCCTCATCGGGCCGAACGGTGCGGGCAAAACCACGCTGTTCAACATCATTGCAGGTGCGCTGCCGCCTTCCGGCGGCCACGTTCGCCTGGACGGCCGCGACATCACCAAGCTGGACCCACATGCCTGTTGCCGCCTCGGAGTCGCCCGCACCTTCCAGATTCCGCAACCATTTGCGACCCTAAGCGTGCTGGAGAACGTGGAAGTGGCACTCGAATTCGGACATCACAAGCGTCCCGGGGATGGAGATCTTGCCCGCGTCTGGCTGGAGCGTGCCGGGCTTGAACGCTGGATGCACGCACCGGCAGCACAGCTCCCCTTGGGCGCGCGCAAAAGACTTGAACTCGTCCGCGCGCTCGCGACCGAGCCGCGAGTCATTCTGCTGGACGAGGTGATGGCCGGCCTTGCGCCGGAAGAGGTGGACGAGGTGGCCGAGATCGTGCGCGGACTGAAGAGAGAGAACATCGCGGTGATCTTTGTGGAGCACGTGTTGCGCGCAGTGATGGCGATCGCCGACCGGATCATAGTCTTGCATGAGGGCCGGCTGATCGCCGATGGGTCGCCGGGCACGGTATCGCGAAATCCGGCAGTGATCGAAGCCTACTCTAGGGGGAGCTCTCGATGGCGCTGCTCACCCTTGAAGGTGTCTCCAGCTACTACGGCGACGCGCGCGCCCTCCGCGAGATCAGCCTGGAGGTGCGCGAGGGCGAAATTGTGGCGGTCATCGGCCCGAACGGTGCCGGCAAAACCACCATGCTGCGCACCATCTCCGGCTTGATTCGTGCGCGTACGGGTAGCATCCGCTTCCAGGGAGAGACGATCAACAAGGTGCCGGCGCATCAATTCATTCGACTCGGCATGGCCCATGTGCCAGAGGGGCGGCGACTGTTTCCTCAGATGACCACTCGCGAGAACCTGCTGATGGGCGCTTATGGCGCGTCGAGTTGGAAAGATCGCACAGAGTTGATCGAAGAGGTCTGCACGCTCTTTCCCCGCCTTAGAGAACGCATTGGGCAGCTCGCGGGTACCCTGTCGGGCGGAGAGCGCCAGATGCTGGCAACCGGGCGCGCGCTCATGGCACGGCCGCAACTTCTCATGCTTGACGAACCCTCGCTTGGCCTGGCACCCAAAATAGTCGAGACGATACTTTCTATCATTCAGAATATTAACCGTCGCGGCGTCGCCGTCCTGCTGGTTGAACAGAATGCACAGCTCGCCCTTAAAGCAGCATCGCGCGCTTACCTCCTGGAAAATGGCTCAGTCGTAAAGGCTGGCGAAACCACGGAATTTCTGGCGGACGAGTCTGTGCGTCGCGCTTATCTCGGAGTCTGAGGCCATGCACCTGCCGATTCAGTTGATCTTCTCCCAAATCGTCAACGGCATCATCGTGGGATCGATGTATGCGCTGTTTGCGAGTGGCCTGACGCTCATTTGGGGCACCATGAAGATGCTTAACTTTGTCCACGGCGAGTTCTTCATGCTTGCGGGGTACATCGTCTACTACTGTTCCGCGGTACGCGCCATCAATCCGGCGCTCGCCACCGTCATAGCAGTCGTGGTGGTCTTTCTGCTCGGAGTGCTGGTCGAGCGCACGGTGCTTCATTATCTGCTGTCACGCCCTGCCTGGCAGCTCACTACCATTATCGCAACACTCGGAGTTTCGATTTTCCTGCAGAACCTGGCACTCCACATCTGGGGGCCAGATTTCCAGAACGTGCCATATTTCATCGAGGGCGTGCTTAAGCTTTTCGGCATCCGGATCGCCTACCAGCGCCTATTGATTCTCGGCGTCTCCTGTGTCTCGATGGCGGCGCTGTGGTTCATCCTTAAGCACACCCGTATGGGAATGGCGCTTCGGGCCACGGTGCAAGATCCCGACGCGGCGCAACTCTACGGCGTCAACATCTTCTCGATCTATACTCTCACCTTCGGGCTCTCCGCTGCGCTCGCGGCCTTGGCCGCAGCCATGCTCGCGCCCATCACCGCCGTTAATCCTTATATGGGTCTGAGCCCGCTGCTCAAGGGCTTCATGGTGGTCATCCTGGGCGGACTTGGCAGCTTCGGCGGTGCCATCGTCGGCGGTGCGCTGCTGGGAATCGTCGAGAGCCTGGGCGTGCTCTATTCGTCGACCGAGTGGAGCGACGTGATCGCCTTTACGTTCCTGATCTTGGTGATTTGGGTCCGGCCCTGGGGCTTATTCGGCGTTGAGGAGCGGAACTGATCATGGCGCTGGCAGCCAAATTCTCGCACAAGTATGGCATCCTCTCAGCGGCCCTGGCGCTGCTCTGTGTGGTTCCCTTCGTGGTGCAGAGTCCCTATGTGCTGCACCTCTTCATCTTGAGCATGCTCTATGCCATGTTGGCCGCAAGCTGGAACCTGATCAACGGCTACGCCGGCCTCTTCACTTTCGGTCACCAAGCCTTCTTTGGCATCGGCGCCTACGGCTCCGCTCTGCTTGCAATGCGAACTGGGCTGAGCCCGTGGATTACGCTGTGGTTTGGCGGCTTTCTCGCTGCAATCGCGGGCCTTGTCATCGGGCTCCCCGTGCTGCGCATCCGCTCGATCGCACATGTCGCGATCGTCACCCTGGCGTTCGCTGTCATTGTGCAGACCGTCGTTTCCAACTGGACTGACTTCACGCGCGGTACCCTTGGACTCGGCGGCATCCCTCCCTTCACATCCTTTGCGCTTCCGGGAATTGGTGTTGTCGCCTTCGGTGCCGGCGATCAGGCCGCCTACTACGGTGTTGCGCTCGTGCTGCTCGTGTTCTCCGCCGGATTTCTGATCTGGCTCACCAATAGCCGTTCCGGTCTGGCGCTCAAGGCACTCCGGGATTCTGAGATAGCTGCTGATAGTCTCGGGGTCGATCCCATGCGCTACAAGCTCCTGGCATTCGTTGTGAGTTCCTTCATCGCCGGGATTGCCGGCGCCTACTACGCTCATTACCTTCATATCCTGACGCCCGATTCCGCGATCGGCGTTTCCATCATGATCACCATCCTGGTGATGACCCTGGTCGGCGGTATCGGCACGGCTTTCGGCCCGCTGGTCGGCGCGTTCCTGGTGACCTTCGGGCTCGAGGGGCTACGAGGGCTCGGCGATTACCGGCTCATGGTGTATGGCGTGCTTCTGGTAATTTTCATCATCTTTGCGCCGCAGGGTCTTGCTCAGCTCTGGCGGGCGCGTCCGCATAAGGCTTCGACAGAGTCGACCCGCACAAGCTGAGAGGGCGAGGACTGAATTGGCACAGCACCAAGAAACTTGATCACAGCGGATACGCCCTTCCTCCTCGAGACGTTAGGCGAACCCCTGCATCCGCAACGCTGAAATCTCAGTACAACTTCGGTACAACGAGAGAAAGGCTTTCTGGTTCCTAAACGACCGCACTTGGAGTTTTGAATTTCATGG